>NZ_CP041409.1:1287500-2608152 GCF_007065885.1 Altererythrobacter sp. TH136
ACCAAGAGCATCGATTCGATGCTCTATTTCCTGCTGTTCAACATCGCGCCGACCATCCTTGAACTGATCGCGGTGGCGGTGATCTTCTATACGCTGTTCGGCCTGCCCCTGGTGATCGCAACCGCTATCACCGTCGCGATCTACATCGTCGCCACCCGCGTGATCACCGAATGGCGCACGGCGCTGCGCAAGCAGATGAACGACCTCGACGGGACCGCGCTCGCGCGGGCAGTGGATTCGCTCCTCAACTACGAGACGGTGAAGTACTTCGGCGCTGAAGAGCGGGAGCGGGAACGGTACGGCCGGGCTGCCGGCGCCTATGCCGAAGCGGCGATCAAGTCTGAGAACTCGCTGGGCCTGCTCAACATCACCCAGGCGCTGATCATGAACGGCCTGATGCTGTTCGCGCTGGGTTTCACGGTCTGGCAATGGAGCCAGGGGCGCCTGTCGGTCGGCGATCTGGTGGCGGTGCAGACGTACCTCACCCAGTTGTTCCGCCCGCTCGATATGCTCGGCATGGTGTATCGCACCATCCGGCAGGGACTGATCGACATGGCGGCGATGTTCAAGCTGATCGACGCCGACATCGAAGTGGCTGACGTCCCAGGCGCACCTGCGCTCATCGTCCGGCGTCCCACCGTCGCGTTCGAAGATGTGATTTTCGGTTACGAGCCCGATCGGACTATCCTGCACGGCCTCAGCTTCGAGGTGCCGGCAGGCGCGCAGGTGGCGATCGTCGGTCCATCAGGCGCGGGTAAGAGCACCATCGCCAGGTTGCTGTTCCGGTTTTACGATCCTTGGTCCGGCCGGGTCCTGATCGATGGGCAGGATATCTCGGAGGTGACGCAGGCGTCCGTCCGGGCTGCCATCGGCATCGTGCCGCAGGACAGCGTCCTGTTCAACGATACGATCGGTTACAACATCGCCTACGGCCGCCCGTCCGCGCTCGGCAGTGCGAGCGACGAGGATATTGTTCGAGCAGCGCGAGGCGCCGCGATCCTGCCCCTTATCGAGCGCTTGCCGCAAGGTTTCGCCACCGAGGTGGGCGAACGCGGGTTGAAGCTGTCGGGCGGCGAGAAGCAGCGCGTTGCCATCGCGCGGACGCTGGTCAAGGATCCGCCGATCCTGGTGCTCGACGAGGCGACCAGCGCCCTGGACTCGCGCACGGAGCAGGACATCCTGGCGACGCTGCACCGGGTGAGCGCGCATCGCACCTCGCTCAGCATCGCTCACCGTCTGTCGACGGTCGCCGACGCGGACCAGATCCTGGTGCTCGATCAAGGCCGGCTGGCAGAGCAGGGCAGTCACCCTGCCCTGCTACGGAAAGGCGGACTCTACGCGGAAATGTGGAACCGCCAGCAGTCCGAAAGCGAGATCCTGGGCGAAGCCGCGGAATAACCGCCGTCAGGCCCCGGGATAGCGGTCAAATCGCGGCAGAGTGCCGAGGGACTCTTCCCACGGAAGACTGTCGGCAACCTGGATATGAGCCTGCGGCGCGCGCTCCGCCGCATCGTCGAACGAGACGGCCTGTATATCGACGATCCCGGGCAGCATCTGTTCGTTGTAGTAGAACAACCCCGTGCCGCACCGGCCGCAGAAGTGCCGCTCACCGTATTCGGACGATCGATAGACGCTCGGCGTACCGCTCTCCACCGTAAGGGCGTCCTTCGCGAAGGCTGCCCAAGGCACCATGATCGCCCCGCTGCTGCGCCGGCAGTCGCTACAGTGACACACCGCATTGTGATGCATCTCTCCGTCCACCGTATAGCGCACCGCACCGCAGTGGCAGCCTCCGCTCGCCATAACCATCTCCCTCGTCTGGCGGGCCGAGTGTAGTGGCAGCACAGGCCGCGAAGCAAGCGCCGCCACCGCCCGCGCGAATGACGCCGCCAGCTAGAGAATGAATTTCGACAGATCGCTGTCCCCAGCCAGTGCGCCGAGCCGGTCGCGCACGTAAGGCGCGTCGATCGTCACGGTCTCGCCCTTACGATCCTCCGCCTCGAAGCTGAGTTCTTCGAGCAGCTTTTCCATCACCGTCTGCAAGCGGCGCGCACCGATGTTCTCGACGCTCTGGTTCACCTGCGCCGCGATGCGTGCGATCTCGCGCACGGCATCTTCGCCCAGTTCGAGCGTGACCTCCTCGGTGCCGAGCAGCGCCTTGTACTGCGCGACCAAGTTAGCGCGGGTCTCGCTGAGGATGCGCACGAAATCTTCCTCGGTCAGCGACTGCAATTCGACGCGGATGGGCAGACGCCCCTGCAATTCAGGCAACATGTCGGACGGCTTCGCCACATGAAACGCCCCGCTCGCGATGAACAGGACATGGTCGGTCTTCATCGGCCCGTACTTGGTCGAAACGGTGGTGCCTTCGATAAGCGGCAACAGGTCACGCTGGACGCCCTCGCGGCTGACTGAGCCGCCGCGCACGTCGCTCACCGCGATCTTGTCAATCTCGTCGAGGAAAACGATGCCGTTGCTCTCGGCGTTGGCCAGGGCGACGCGGGCCACGTCGTCCTGGTCCATCCGCTTTTCAGCTTCTTCTTCGACAAGCTTGTCCCACGCGTCCGGCACCTTGAGCTTGCGACGCTTCAAAGGCGACTTGCCCATGGCCTTGGACATCATATCGCCAAGATTGATCATGCCGACGTTGCCGCCCATCCCGCCCAGGTCGAACGGCATGGCCGCCGCTTCCTCGACCTCAATCTCGACCTCGACGTCGTTCATGGCGTTCTGCGTGATCCGCTCGCGAAAGCTTTCGCGCGTCGCTTCGCTGGCGTTCTCGCCGACGAGCGCTTTCAGCAGGCGGTCCATCGCGGCCCTGCTCGCAGCCTCGCGCACCGCCTCGCGCCGGCGGTCTTTCTCCAGCCGGATCGCTTCTTCGACCAGGTCGCGCGCGATCTGTTCAACATCCCGGCCAACATAGCCGACTTCGGTGAACTTGGTCGCCTCCACTTTCACGAACGGCGCTTCGGCAAGCTTCGCCAGGCGCCGGCTGATCTCGGTCTTTCCGCACCCGGTGGGCCCGATCATCAGGATGTTCTTGGGGCTGACCTCGTCGCGCAGTTCAGGCGAAAGGCGCTGGCGCCGCCAGCGATTGCGCAAGGCCACGGCGACCGCGCGCTTGGCGTCGGCCTGGCCGATGATGTGCTCGTCGAGCGCGGCGACAATCGCCTTTGGGGTCAGGTTGTCCATGAGTTTCAGACCGTTTCGACCGTCACGCGGTCATTGGTAAATACGCACACTTCGGCTGCAACCTGCATCGCGCGGCGGGCGATCTTTTCGGGATCGTCCTCGTAATCGGATAACGCCTTGGCCGCGGCGAGAGCGTAATTGCCCCCGCTGCCGATGGCGGCGATCCCGCCTTCCGGCTCCAGCACATCGCCATTGCCGGTCAGCACCAGCAACACGTCCTTGTCCGCTACGATCATCAGGGCTTCAAGGTTGCGCAGGTATTTATCGGTGCGCCAGTCCTTGGCGAGTTCGACCGCTGCGCGCATCAGCTGGCCGCTGTATTGCTCCAGCTTCTTCTCCAGCCGCTCGAACAGGGTGAAGGCGTCAGCGGTCGCTCCCGCGAAGCCTGCGATGACGGCGCCTTCCCCGTTCGTGTCCCTGGGGCCGATCCGACGCACCTTGCGCGCGTTCGGCTTCATGACGGTATTGCCCATCGACACCTGACCGTCGCCCGCGACGACCGTCCGGTCCCCGCGCTTGACGCCGATGATGGTGGTTCCATGCCACGGGGTCAGGCCGTGCGCCGAATGTCTCTCATCCATGCCGCCGCATATGGGGGGCGGCTGGTGCGCTTCAAGCGAGGTTAGGGGCCGGTAGGGCCCGCGCCGCCGGCGCCAGGCGCGCCGACCGCGCCGATGTTTCCGAACAGGTCTTCGAAGAACCCGCGGTTGCGGCCGACGGTCGCGGTCTCGTCACCATCCGGATTGAGGAACACGACCTGGTCAAGGCCGGTGCGCTGCACATTGGCGACGTTGCCCGCGGCGTCGAATTGGACGGCCAGCACCTGGTGTTCGGCAATCTTGGGGTCCGAGAACGGCCGCCGCGCCGTACGGCTCGATACATAATACCAGGTCGGCTGGCCGAACTGGCTTTCGAAGCTGGGATGGCCGAGGGTACCCTGAACCGACTGCCGATTGTCGATACCCGGCTGGATGGAGCTGGTTAGCGTCTGGTCGACGATATAGCCGCGGCTCTCCTTGATCGAGGCGCAACCGCCCATCGCCAGCGCCACTGCTGCCAGCGCGCCCGCGCCCAGGAACCGAACAGCCGTCATCGAAAACCTCTTTGTCCTAACCGGGAGTCTCGCCCGTCGCCGCTCGCCTTAGGGTGGCGGAACCACGCTGGCAATCGCGCGACCGCGTCCGCCTGTGCCCTGCTGCTTGAATTGGCGGTGAATGCACGCGACATGACGGCGCATGACCCTTTTGCACCGACTGTTCGCGCGCAAGCCTGACGAACGCGAAGACCTGCGGCCCCTGTGGCAAGCGATCGTGGACGAGGCGCGTCGTCCCGTCTGGTACGCCGAATTCGGAGTGGAAGATTCGGTCCCCGGGCGGTTCGACATGGTGACTGCGGTGCTTGCAGCGGTGCTGGTGCGAATGGAGGCGGCGCCGCCGCTCCTGCGATCCTCGGTCTACCTGACGGAGCTGTTCGTGCACGACATGGACGGCCAACTGCGCGAACTGGGCGTGGGCGATCCGGTTGTCGGCAAGCACGTGGGCAAGCTGGTGGGATCGATGGGGGGGCGTCTGTCGGCATACCGCGCAGGGCTCGCTGGTGATGAAACCGCCCTGCAAGACGCGGTACAGCGCAACCTGACCGTGCGTGAAGGCGGCGATGTCGCCGCGGTCGCAGGTTGCTTGCGGGACTTCGCCGGTCGGCTCGCGCGAACGTCTGACGACGAATTGGTCGCAGGAAAGATCGCACGGTGATGGCCACCGAGGATCCCGGCGTGGAATTTTCCCGGATGGTCCGCGTGCGGCCGGCCGTGCCCGAGCGCGTGACGATCGAAGCGGACGAAGGGGAACGGGCCGCCCTTGCCGCGCGGTTCGGCGTAGTGGGCATTACCAGCTTCAGCGCCGAATTGACGTTTGAGCCAGACGGCGATGCTGTCGACGCGCGGGGCTTCCTGAGAGCGCAGTTGATTCAGGCGTGCGCGGTCTCCGGCGATGACTTTCCGGTGAAAGTGGAGGAGCCGCTGAGCCTGCGGTTCATGCGCGAAGTGCGCGCGGTTGATCCCGAGGAAGAGGCCGAGCTGCCTGCCGACGAGCCGGATGAAATCGAATTCACCGGCGATAGTTTCGACATCGGCGAAGCGGTCGCCCAAAGCCTTGGCCTAGCGATCGACCCTTACGCCGAAGGGCCAAATGCCGACGCTGTCCGGCGCGAGGCGGGCATTGCCCCTGAAGGCGAAGCCGAAGGTCCGCTTGCCGAACTGCTAAGAGGCCTCAAGCCGACCTAGCGGCACCTCGTCCCCCGCGCGGCCGGTGATCATTGGACGATCAAAAGGGAATATCGTCGTCGAGATCGTCGTAGTTCGATCCGCCGCCCGACGACGCGCCGCCCGCTGCACCGCCCTGGTTCCAGCCGCCCCCCGAAGAGCCGCCGCTCGAAGAGCTGCCGCCGCTCCAGTCATTGCCGCCGCCACCGCCGCCGCGCTGGCCACCGCCACCGCCACCGCCTTGCGCGCCGTCGAGCATCGTCATGACCGCGCCCGGCCCGCCGACGGAAATCTCGGTCGAGTAGCGATCGTTACCCGATTGATCCTGCCACTTGCGGGTGCGCAGGCTGCCTTCGATATAAACCTTGCTGCCCTTGCGCAGATAGCGTTCGGCCACCCCGATCAGGCCGTCCGACTGCAGCACCACCGTGTGCCATTCGGTGCGTTCCTTGCGCTCGCCAGAGTTCTTGTCTTTCCAGCTCTCGGACGTCGCGATGCGCAGGTTGGCGATGCGCCCGCCGTTCTGGAAGCTCTTGACCTCGGGATCCGCGCCCAGGTTTCCGATCAGCATGACCTTGTTGAGGCTGCCCGCCATCTCTCTCGCTTCCCTTCTACAGCTCAAACACGACTGCATCCGCAGGCGCGCCTGTTAAGTGATTCTCGCCTCGATGTAGGGCCGGCGCCGCCGTCCCTCAACCAGCCGTCAGCCGCTTATGCCCGAAGCTTGGCTAAAGGCCGAGCGCGGTCGCTGTCCAGAACGTGAGGCCGGCGAAAATATAAGCGAGCCCAAACAGGTACGCGAGCATGAACGCCGGCCATTTCCACCCGTTCGTCTCGCGCCGGGTGACGGCGATCGTCGAAAGGCACTGCGGCGCGAACACGAACCACGCCAGGAAGGCGAGCGCGGTCGGCAAGCTCCACTTCGCGGACAACTGGCTGGCGAGGCCCTGCGCCGCCGCTTCCTCGTCAGGGGCGTCGACTGCGTAGGTCGTGGCCAAGCTCGACACGGCCACCTCGCGTGCGGCCATCGCGGGAATGAGCGCCAGCGCGATCTCGCGGTTAAAGCCGATCGGCTCCACCACGACCGCCAGCCCCTTGCTAACCTGACCGGCGATCGACGCCTCCACCTGGCTTTCGCCCGGCGCCGCGCGCGGGAAACTGAGAAGGACCCACAGCACGACCGTGACGGTGAAGATAATCGTGCCGGCGCGCCGCAGGAACACCCATGCACGTTGCCATAGCCCGATCGCCAGGTCCTTGAGCAGCGGCATCTGATAACGGGGCAATTCCATGATGAACCCCGAGGCTGCGCCCTTCGCGACAGTTCGCCGCAGCACGAGCGCTGCCGCCATCGCGCCGACGATACCCGCCACGTACAGGCCGAACAGCACCAGTCCCTGCAGGCCGATAATTTCGAATCCTTCCGGACCGATCGCCGTGCGGGGGATAAACGCCGCAATGATCACCGCATAGACCGGCAGCCGTGCTGAACAGGTCATCAGCGGGGCGATCAGGATAGTGGTCAGGCGATCCTTGGGATCGGCGATCGAGCGGGTCGCCATGATGCCGGGAATGGCGCAGGCGAAGCTGGAGAGAAGCGGAATGAAACTGCGCCCGGACAGCCCCACGCCCTGCATCATCCGGTCCATCAGGAACGCGGCACGCGCCATGTAACCGGACGCTTCCATCGCAAGGATGAAGGCGAACAGGATCACGATCTGCGGCAGGAAGACGACGACCGAGCCAACACCCCCGATAATCCCCTCCGTCACCAGGTCGCGCACCAGACTGGCGCCGACGTTGTTGCGGATCGAATCGGAGATCATGCCCGCGAACATCTCCAGCCCATCCGCGAACGGAGTGGCCCAGGCGAAGACTGCCTGAAAGACGACGAACAGCAGGCCAAACAGGATCAGCGGCCCGAACCACGGGTGAAGCAGCACCCGGTCCAGACCCGCGTGGAGCCGGTGCTGGGCGGTTTCCGACAGCACTGCGCCGCGCGCGATGTTGGCCGCGGCCAGACGCCGTTCGGGAAGCGTCAGGTGCGCGCGGGGGTGCAACTCATGCGCCTCGGCGTGCCGCTCCGCACTAGCGATCGCCTCGCTCAACTCGGTCAGGCCCCTCCGGCGCACGGCAACGGTCGGGATCACCGGCACGCCCAAGCCTTGTGACAGTGCCGCGGGATCAAGCGTCAGCCCGTCCCGTTCGGCAAGGTCGACCATGTTGAGCGCGACCACGGTGGGCCGGCCCAGCGCAATCACCTCCTGCGCGAACACCAGATGCTGTTCGAGGTTAGCCGCGTCGAGCACCACGATGAGCACTTCAGGAGTCGCTTCACCGGCGAATTCACCGTGCACGACCTTTCGCGTGACTTCTTCGTCAGGGCTCGACGGGTCGAAGGAATAGGCGCCCGGCAGGTCGATCAGTTCGACCGGTTCTCCGCTCGGCAGCGTAAGGCGGCCCGCCTTGCGTTCGACGGTGACGCCCGGATAGTTGGCAATCTTTTGGCGCGCGCCTGTCAGCGCGTTGAATAGTGCGCTCTTGCCTGCATTGGGGTTGCCGACCAGCGCGGCAGTGCGCAGTCGGCTCACAGCGGCTCGATCTCCATGGCCGAGGCATGGACCCGGCGTACCGCCACGGTCATCCGGCCGATCATCACCGCAATCGGGTCGCGTCCGCCAAATACGCCGCGATGTGCAATCGCCACCCGCGCGCCCGCGTCGAGACCCAAAGCGCGTAGTCGCATTCCATCCTGAGGGGCGAGGCGATCCCAGTCCACTGCCACGATGCGCGCGCGGTGACCGCGTTCAAGTCCCTCCAGAGTCATTATTCGCAGGTAGGCAAACGCGCCGCTAGTTGCAACTGATTTGCAATAGTGGATCAGGACGCCGGGTAGCGCAGCCTCCCCAAGAAGCGCGCGACGCTGAACCGCTCGCCGCTGGGCCGCAGAAGCTGCGCCTTAACTTTCTCGAACTGCATCACGCCCTCGATCCGGCGGTCGAGGAAGGCGCCGGTGGAGGTCTTTCCCTCGCTCTCATCGTCGACAAATACCGCCAGGGTGGCGGCGTAGATGCCGGCGAGCAGGGCCCGCTTGGTGTAGTGGTTGTAATCTGTCGCCGTGTCGCCTGCGAGCCGCCACATCGCGTCCGCGCTGGCCCAGCCCAGCTTCCCAGCGCGCACCGCGTTCTGCGGCAGCGACATGATCGCAAGCGCGCGCCGCAGCGCCTCTTCCCGTCCGGCAATCGCCGCGAGACGCGCCTGCACCAGCGCACGTATGCGCTCACGAATCTTGAGCGCGCCGAGGGTCTCGGGCGGCAGGGCATGCGCCATCGCCAGGTCGACGCTGCCGACCCATGCCGCAATCATGTCCATCGCTCCGCCGGGAAAGGCGAGCCGCGCCACATCGGCGTCGACCGCGTCCATCTGCGCGGCGGATACAAGCGCGGCGTCAGTCCACCCGTCGAACACGGCCGCATCGGCGATCGCCGGGGCCAGCGCCACTCGCAGTTCGTCCAGGGTCAGGTCAGCGCTCGCCGCCGTCACAGACCGGGACCGTAAGTTTCCGATTGCGGGGCAGCCTTGCGCGCCGCTTCCGCGCGGTCGATCTCCGCTGTGACCCCGGCCGAACCGCCCATGAGTTTCGCGTATTCGCGCGCCGAGCGTCCCGAAGTGTCGGCCCGATCAGCGCTTGCGCCGTGCTGCAGCAGCAGCCGGATCATTGGGACGTCGCGCCGATGCACCGCCGCGATCAGCGGCGTTTCGCCCGACGCGTTGACGACATCGACCCGAGCGCCCCTTTTCAGGAGAAGCTCCACCCCTTCGGTAAACCCGAGACCCGCCGCCAGGGCCAGCGGGGTGACGCCTCGCTTGTCGCTCTTATTGGGATCCGCCCCGCGGTCGAGCAGGAACCGGGTCCATGTCTCGTCCCGCCGCTGCACCACGATGTGCAGCGCGGTCTCGCCAGTGGTCTGATCAGTCGTCTTGATCAGGGTGCTACCCGGTTCGCTCAAGAACTCGGTCGCCTTCGTCCCGTCGCGATCCTTGACCGCCTTCAGGAAGCTATAGCCATCGCGCATCTGTGCCGCCGCAGGCGCGGAAGCGAACATGGCGCCGAACGCCAGAAACGCGGCCAGATTGCGGAAAACGACCCCCGGCATCTTTCAGCCCCTCTCTTCAAACCTTACGTAAACGCGCCAGTCGGCAACGGCGCCCTTGCCGCCCACCCGTTAGCAGACCATGAACCGCCGCGCCATGCCTCGCCTCCTTACAGCAGCCCTCCTCTTTCTGTCTCTCGCGGGATGTCAGCAGTCCCCCGCGCCAGCGGACGAGCCTCCCCTGGCGGGCGCAACGATCGGCGGTGATTTCACGCTGACCGACCAGCATGGGCAAACGAAGCGCTGGGCCGACTTCCGCGGCAAGTATGCGGTGGTGTATTTCGGCTATACCTACTGCCCCGACATTTGCCCGACGGATGTCCAGCGAACCACGCAGGGATTGAAGGAGTTTGCCCGCGAGCACCCGGATTTGCGGGCCAAGGTCCAGCAAATCTTCATCACCATCGATCCCGAGCGGGACACCCCCCAGGTGGTCGGCCAGTTCGCCGCCGCGTTCGATCCCAAGATGGTCGCTCTCACCGGCACGCCTGAACAGGTGCAGGCCGCTGCGGATGCCTTCAAGGTTTATCATTCCAAGGGCGAGCAGGAAGACGGCGGGGCCTATCTCGTGAACCATTCCGGCATCACGTACTTGTTCGACCCCGCCGGGCTCCCGCTCGCAACCCTGCCGACCGATCAGGGCGCATCCGCCGTGGCCAAGGAACTGGCGAAATGGGTGCGCTAAGGGACGACTTCTGGAACCTGCCCCTCGCAGACCTCTCCCGCGACGAGTGGGAGGCGTTGTGCGATGGCTGCGGTCTATGCTGCCTGCATAAGCTGGAGGACGAGGATACGGGCGAGATCGCCCATACCAACGTCGCCTGCAAGCTGCTCGACACCGGCACCGCGCTGTGCGGGGAATACCGGCACCGCAAGGCTTTCGTGCCCGATTGCATGCGCCTGACGCCCCGCCTGGTCAAACAGGTCAGCTGGCTGCCCGAGACATGCGCCTATCGTTTGCGGGCGGACAACCAGCCGCTGGCGGAATGGCACTATCTCGTGAGTGGCAACCGGGAGTCGGTCCACGCCGATGGCCCCGGCGTCGCGGGCCGGGTCATCAGCGAAACCGTGGCTGGGCCGCTCGAAAATCACGTCGTGGACTGGATCCGGTTGGACGAGGACGCGGACGCATGATCGGCTGGCTGGCGCGCGATGCGGCCGGTCCGACAGTGGAGATAGCGGGGCGGGTCCTCCCCGTGGCGTTGCGCCGCGACGCGCGAGCCCGGCGCCTGACCCTGCGCCTTGCGCCGGACGGCAGCGAAGTGCGCCTGACGCTCCCGCGCTGGTGCCCGGAGCGCGAAGCGCTGGGGTTCGTCCGGGCGCGTACGCAATGGCTGGCAGACCAGCTCGCCCGGGTGCCGGAACAGCGCGCACCGCGCGCCGGTGGAACGATCTTCTATCGCGGAGGGGAACTGGCGATCGACCACCGAACGGTCCATCCACGCACCCCGCAGCTGGAGGACCACCGCATCGTCCTCGGCGGTCCGGCCGATCAGATCGCGCCGCGTCTTCAGCGCTGGCTCGAGCGATCGGCACAGGCGCTGCTGGTCGAAGACCTCGCCTTCTACGCCGCCCGGGCGCGGATACCGACACCGCAACTGCGGCTGAGCCGGGCGCAACGCCGCTGGGGCAGTTGCTCGACCAACGGCACGGTGCGAATCAACTGGCGGCTGGTGCAGGCGCCGGATGCGGTGCGCCGATCGGTGGTCGCGCACGAAGTCGCGCATTGCCTGCACTTCGACCATAGCCCGGCGTTTCACGCGGCGCTCGGCGAACTGTTCGAAGGCGACCTCGCGGCCGCAGACGCATGGATTAAGGCGCACGGCCTCTCACTTTACGCCAGCTTCGGCTAGGCGAAGGCGGAACCAGCTCCTAGATTGGGTGCCATGCGGATCATCCAGCGCCTCAACCCCGGTCCGGGCATCGCCGATTTCTGGACCGAGTTCAAACGGCCCAATCCATACCGGTGGCCGATCCTCGGCGGCTCTGCGCTGCTGACCGCGTCCCTCATGTTGCTGCTGAGCGATCGCGCCGCGGACTTCGACTGGCTGGTGGGCGCCGCGCTGGCGCTGATCGCGGGAGTTGCCATTGCCGCGGCCATCGCCGAGCACGTGCGAATCCGCGTCGGGGTGCTCGCGCTCGCGGGGCTGATGACCTTCACCTTGATGTATCAGTTCACCAAGGAGCGGGTGATCGTCCCGCCCCGGCCGCCGGAGGTGACCTTCATCTCCACCTTTGCCGATGGCCGCAGCGATGCGGAAATCCAGGCGTCGAACATCGCCAATCAGGCGGTACAGGACCGCTGGCAGGCCGAGCTGGCCCGGCGCGAGGAAGAGGCGAAGGATGCTTACCGCGCGCTCGGCCGGGCGACCGGGCTCGATGTGGATGCGATGGAACGCGAGATCGCCCGTCAGGAAGCGCAAGCGCAACCCAGTGCTAGCGCCAGCGGAGCCGCCCGCCCTGCCCGATGATCCGCAGTGGCTCGCTGCTGCGGCACGGCTGGCGGCCCGCGGGCGCGGGCTGACCCGGCCGAACCCGGCGGTCGGCTGCATTATCGTCCGCGATGACCAGGTGCTGGCGCGCGGCTGGACCGCGCCGGGCGGGCGTCCGCATGCCGAAGCCATCGCGCTGCGAGCCGCCGGCGACCGCGCATACGGGGCGACCGTTTACGTCACGCTGGAGCCTTGCGCGCATTTGTCGGCACGGGGGCCAGCGTGCGCGGACCTGCTGGTCGCGGCGCGCCCCGCGCGCGTGGTCGTGGGGGTCGAGGATCCAGACCCGCGCACCGCCGGCAGTGGACTTGCCCGGTTGCGCGACGCCGGGATCGCTGCCGAACTGGTCCGGTCCGCCGCTGCAGCGGATAGCCTGGAAGGGTACCTGACCCGCGCCCGGCTGGGCCGGCCGCATGTCACTTTGAAATTGGCCATGTCCCTCGATGGATGCATCGCGCTTGGCGATGGTACCAGCCAGTGGATCACGGGCCCCAAGGCGCGGGCGCATGTCCACGCCCGGCGCGCCCGGGCCGATGCGATCCTGGTCGGGGGCGGAACGTGGCGCGTGGATGCGCCGCGCCTCGACGTCCGGCTCCCCGGGCTGGAGCATCGCTCGCCGGAGCGGTGGGTGCTGAGCCGCCAGGCTGCCGACGGAGCGCAGACCATCGCCGCGCCCGATGACATCCGGTCAATGGACGGCGTGCACTACCTTTACATCGAGGGCGGCGCGCGGACGGCGGCGGCATTTCTGTCGGTCGATCTCATCGATCGGCTGGAGATTTATCATGCTCCGATCGTCATCGGCGATGGCTTGCGGGCTTTGACCTCCCTTGGCGTGTCCGACTTGGCAGCGACTCACGGACGCTGGGCTGTCACCGAGCAGGCCCGGGTTGGCAGCGACCAGTTCACCGCTTATCGCCGCGTCCGAGAAGGAGAGGCCTGATGTTCACCGGTATCGTCACTGCCGTCGGCACTATCGAGAGCGTCGAGCAGCGCGGCGACATGCGGGTGCGGATTGCCTGTCCGTGGGATCCCGATCGGATCACCATCGGTGCCTCGATCGCCTGCGCCGGCGTGTGCCTGACGGTGGTCGAGCGCGGCGGGGAGGCGGGCGACGCGTGGTTCGCAGTCGACGTCTCGGCCGAGACTGTCAGCCGCACCGCCCGCGGCATGTGGCACCAAGGCGCGCGCATCAATCTCGAACCGTCGCTCAAGGTCGGTGACGAACTGGGCGGGCACATCGTCTCAGGGCACGTGGACGCGGTAGGCGAGGTGGCCAACTGGGAACCGGAGGGCGATTCCATGCGGGTAACCGTGCTCGCCCCGCGCGAACTCGCGCCGTTCATCGCCGCCAAGGGCTCGATCACGGTCGACGGCGTATCGCTGACGGTCAATTCGGTGGAAGATCGGAGCAACGGCTCGGTCCATTTCGGGCTCAACATCATCCCGCACACCGCTGAGGTCACCACGCTGGGGGAATTGGCCCAAGGGTCCGAGGTCAACCTCGAGATCGACACCGTCGCGCGCTATCTTCAGCGGCTCGAAAGCCTGCGCGCCTAGAGGGCCCGCTCTTCGGGTGGCTTGGGCGCCTCGCGGGTGCGGGACCATTCGAGCAACTGATTGACCATGCTGACCAGCCGCTCGGGCTCGAACGGCTTGCGCAGATAACCGTTGGCGCCTGCCTGGCGAGCGATCGCCTCATCCTCAGCGGATCGCCGGGCGGTCAGTACTAGGATCGGAATGGCGTAGAGCTCGGGATCGCGGCGGACGATCTTGATCAACTCGGACCCGCTTATCTGCGGCATCGCCATGTCCACGATCGCGAGATCCGGCTTGCGGCGACGCAGCGCGCGCAGGGCATCCTCGCCGTCGCCCAGCACCCCGACCGCGTGACCTGCATCCAGCAGCGTGGCCTGGACCAGCTCGCCCATCAGCGAATCGTCTTCGGCATAGAAGATCAACGCCATCCGCTCACTCCCGTGAGAGGCGCGCGTGTCCACCGGTCGAGCCGAACCCGCCCGATCCGCGCTCGGTGTCGGACAGCTGCGAAACCTCGTGCCAGTCCGCCCGCAGGACAGGCGCCAGCACGAGCTGTGCGATCCGGTCTCCGCGTTCGATGGCGAATGATTCCGCGCCGTGGTTGATCAGGATGATTTTAAGCTCGCCGCGGTAATCGCTGTCGATCGTGCCGGGCGCGTTCGGCACGCTGATACCGTGCTTGAGCGCCAGGCCCGAACGCGGGCGCACCTGGATTTCGAACCCGGCCGGGATGGCGAGCGCCAATCCGGTGGCAACGGCGTGGCGGGCGCCGGGCGCGATGGTCACCTGTTCCGCGGCAAGGACGTCCATCCCCGCCGCGCCGCCGGTTGCGTAAGCGGGCAATGCCAGCCCTACGCCGTGCGGCAGTCGCTTTACCTCGACGCCAATTGCCTCACTCATCGCGAGGATCGATCCTGTCGAGCGCCTTCGCCAGCCGCTCGGCGAGTGCCAGCGCGACGTCGTTCTTGGCCATCGGCGGCAGGTCCTCGATCCCCTCGCTCGTGACGATATGCACCGTGTTGGCATCGCCCCCCATGACGTCTCCCGACACGTCGTTGGCGACGATCCAGTCCGCCGCCTTGCGCTTGCGCTTCACGATCGCGTTTTGCACCACGTCCTCGGTTTCCGCGGCGAAACCGACCAGCAGCTTGGGCCGCTGCTTGCCACTGGCGACCTGCGCCAGGATGTCGGGGTTCTCCGTCAGCAGCAGCGCCGGCGGGGCGGACCCGCGCTTCTTCATCTTTTCGGGCGCGTAATCCTTGCTCCGCCAATCGGCGACCGCGGCCACCATTACCGCCGCATCGACCGGCAGCGTCTGCTTGACCGCTTCGGCCATCTCGCGCGCGGACTCGACGTCGATGCGATCGACCCCTGATGGGGTCGGCAGCGACACCGGTCCAGCGATCAGCGTGACCCTGGCACCCAGGGCGGCAGCGGCGGCCGCGATGGCGAAACCCTGCTTCCCGCTCGACCGGTTGGCGATGTAGCGCACCGGATCGATCGGTTCGTGAGTCGGACCGGCCGTGACCAGTACGTGGCGGCCGTAGAGTGGGCGGTGCACCGGATCGATGTCGAAGTCGGGCTGTCCGGATAGCGGATCGGGCAGCGCCTCGGGCAGTTGCTCGCCGGCACCGGTAAGCACCGTGTGGTTGAGGGCCGCGGCGTCCGTCGGCGGAGCGGCCCGCGCCTTGCCTTTCTTGGCCATCAACGGGGACGACAAATCCGGCGTTCGAGCATGCTCGTCCTCCTCCACGGGGGGCAGCGGCGCGGCCAGGTCATCGTCACCGTCGGACGGCTGCCGCAGCGCGGTCGTGCGCGGCACGAGGGAGGAAAGCAGCGAGCTCAGACGCCCGCCGCCGTCCACCTCGGCCTCGGGCTCCAGCGCCTCGACCAGCCCGCCTTCGCAATCGGCAACCAGGCCGAACCGCGCGGCGATCTCCGCCCATACTACTTCGGGATCGGGCAGGCGACCGGGGCCAAACTCGCCGCACGCCATCGGGCCCTCGTCGGGCTCCATCACGTCAACGCCCGCTTCGCGCAGCCAGGCCACGTTGCGGCGGGTGGCCTCGTGCAGCCACATCTTCACGTTCATCGCGGGAACCGCGAGCACCGGCTTGTCGGTCGCCAGGATCAGCGTGGTGGCTAGATCGTCCGCGATGCCGGCCGCCATCTTGGCGAGCAGGTCCGCCGTCGCGGGACAGACCACGACCAGATCGGCCGCGCGGCTGAGCTGGATGTGGCCCATCTCGACCTCGTCCTTCAGGTCGAACAGGCTGGTATAGACCTTGTTCTCGCTCAGCGCCGCCAGCGCCAGCGGGGTGACGAACTGGCTCCCGCCTTCCGTCAGCACGCAGGTGACTTCGCCCCCGCCGCGACGGATCAAGCGCACCAGCTCGCACGATTTGTACGCAGCGATCCCGCCGCCGATCACGAGCAGGACCTTGGGCCCGCTCAAACGAGACGGCTCGCGGTGCGGTCGCTGACCGACCAGCTCGTGCATGAAACCCCTCGCATCACCACCATTGCGCCAGGATAGCCAAGGCGCACAATCCGCGCCAGCCCTAGGGGGGCGGTGGTTAAGATTGCGCTAGCGCAAGTTTGGCGCGTCCTTCACAAGACCTGCAATCCGAGGGGGAAACACCATGCGCCTGATCCTGACCGCCCTGATCTTCATCGAAGGGCTGTTCTTCCTTGTCATGGGGCTCGGCTTCCTGGTGATGCCCGCCAGCACCGTGACCAGCTTCCACCTCGCGCCCGACGGGGCAGGCGGACTGGCCGTGCTGCGGGCCGATTTCCCGGCGTTGTTCTTCGTCGGCGGCGGGGCGATGATCTGGGGCGCGTGGAAGCGCAACGGGGACTTGCTGCTGGTGCCCGCGGCGATCTTCGGCATCGCGCTGCTCGGCCGGTTCGTCAGCCTGCTGGCCGACGGGCCTTACCCGCAGTTCTGGTCACCGATGATTGTCGAGGCGATCGCGGTCATCCTCTCGCTTGTCGGCGGCCGCGTGCTGCCTCACCGGCTGACGTGAGCGATCAAGTCAGCAACCCGCCCAGCGAAGCGGCAGCCACAGCCGCGCCACCGGCCACTGCGGCCAGAAGATAACCGGGCCAGCGCGGTCGTCCCAGGCTCCGCTCCCACATCAGCGGGATGACCGGCAGCGGCGGCGGCTCGGGCGCCCCGCCGCGCGCGGGATAGCGCTCCTCGATCCGGCGGACGAGTTCGGGCAGCCGGAACAGCGTCTCGACATCGGTGCGCAGCCGATCGGCCAGCGCGGCTTCCGGGCCCAGTTCGTCGCGGATCCATTCGCGCACGAACGGTGCCGAGACCTCCCACATGTTGATCGACGGATCGAGACTGGTGGCGAGACCCTCGACCATCACCATCGTCTTTTGCAGCAACAGCAGGTGCGGCTGGGTCTGCATGTCGAAGTCGCGAGTGATGGCAAACAACCCGTCGAGCATCTGCCCGACGCTGAGCTCGCTGACCGGCTTCCCGCGCATCGGCTCACCCACCGCGCGCAGTGCGGTCGCGAATTCGTCGACCGAGTGGTAGGCCGGGACGTACTGCGCTTCGAAATGAATTTCGGCCACGCGCTTGTAGTTGCCGGTGGTCAGGCCATACAGGATCTCCGCCAGCCACTGGCGCGCGCGCCGGTCGATCCTGCCCATGATGCCAAAGTCGATCGCCACGATCGTTCCGTCGGCGCGCACGAACAGGTTACCCTGGTGCATGTCGGCGTGGAAGAACCCGGCGCTGATCGCCTGCTGCAGGAACGCGAGCACCAGCCGGCGGGCAAGCGCGGGGAGGTCGTGACCCGCCGCGATGAGCGCGGCACGATCGGAAATCTTGACGCCGTCGATCCACTCGATCGTCATCACCCGGCCGTTGGTGCGATCCCAGTCGATCGTCGGGATGCAGTACCCGTCAAAGCCCCGCATCGCGTCAGCCAGTTCCGAAGCGCTGGCGGCTTCCCGGCGCAGGTCAAGCTCGCGGTTGGTCCAGCGCTTGAAATTGGCGATAGTGAGCCGAGGGCGCAGGCGCGATGCCTCCCCGCCCATCGCCTCCAGATGCGCGGCCGCCCATTCATAGGTCGCGATGTCCCGCGCCAGCTTGTCGCGGATCCCGGGCCGCTGCACCTTGATCGCGACCGTTCGCCCTTCGGTCGTCACCGCGCGGTGCACCTGCGCGATTGAAGCGGACCCGACCGGGACCGGGTCGATCGAGGCGAACAGCGACGCCACCGGCGCATCGAAGCTGCGCGCGATCTCGGCCTCGATCGCCGCGAATGGGACCGGGGGCAGGCTGTCTTGCAAGGCCAACAGGTTATGCGCCGCCTCTTCGCCGACAAGATCGGGCCGGGTAGCGAGCGACTGACCAAGCTTGATGGCCGCCGGTCCGATCTTCTGGAACGCGGCTGCATAGTCGGGCTGCCCCGCCTTGCTGGTCAGCGCGGCCCAGCGCGCCAGGCGCGCCATCCGCGACACCGGTGCCGGAGTGTTGGGATCGGTTTCGATCCCCACGAGCGCGCGATGACGGGCCGCCGTCATGCCCCACAGAAACAGCCGCCAGATGTGCGTTGCCGGACGGGTCACGCTAGACTTTCCACCCCGAATGAATCGCCACCAGTCCGCCCAGGATCGGCTCGACCTTGGTCCGCGCAAAGCCAGCGTCGCGGATCATCGCTTCGAACGCGGGCATGGTGGGAAAACGGCGGATCGATTCGATCAGGTAGCGATAGCTGTCCGCGTCTCCGGCAATCGCCTCGCCGATCCGGGGGACCAGCCGGTGCGAATAGAAGTCGTAAGCGTCCTTGAACCCCGGCCACTCGGTGCTCGAGAACTCCAGGCAGAAGAACCGTCCGCCGAATTTCAGCACCCGGTGCGCCTCCGCCAACGCGCGATCGATACGGGTCACGTTGCGGATGCCGAATGCGATCGTGTAGGCATCGAAACTGCGCGCGGGATACCGCAGGTCCTCGGCGTTCTGCCGGCTCCACACGAGCCCGTCGATGCCGCGTTCCAGCGCTCGTTCGACACCGACGTCCAGCATCTCCTGGTTGATGTCCGCCACCGTCACGCTCGCGCCGCGGTCGGCCAGCCGGAAGGCGATGTCGCCGGTGCCGCCCGCCATGTCGAGAATCGCCTCACCCGGCTGCGGCTTGACCCGGCGCACGAAGGTGTCCTTCCACAACCGGTGCATCCCGCCGCTCATGGCGTCGTTCATGACATCGTACTTCGCCGCCACGCCGGAGAACACCGCACCGACGCGGCGGGTTTTCTCTTCGGGGTCCACTTCTTCGTAGCCGAAGGACACGGTGTCGCGCGCAGGTTCGCTCATGGCACGCGCCTTAGCATCGCACCGACAAGTGGGAACCGGTTTTCGCCATTCAGGCGATGTGATCGAATGGGCCGGGCAATTGCAGGTTGCGCAAAGGCTGTTAGAGGAGCGGCGATGCCCGAGCTTCCCGAGGTCGAAACCACCGTGCGCGGGCTGGCTGCAACGCTTGACGGCGCCCGGATCGCACGCGTTTCGCTGAACCGCCCCGACATGCGCCGGGCCTTCCCCGAAGGGCTGGTCCAGGCCTTGACGGGGGCGCGGGTCACGGGGCTCGGCCGGCGGGCCAAATACGGTCTGATCCACACCGATCGCGACACCACGCTGGTATTCCACCTGGGTATGAGCGGGCGCTGGCGGATCGATCCGTCGCAAGCCGACAAGCACGATCATCTGGTGCTGGAAACCGCCGATCACCGCTATGCGCTGAATGACGCACGCCGGTTCGGGTTCGTCGATCTGGTCGATACCCCGGCCCTCGACAATTGGCCGGCGTTCGCGGCGCTGGGACCCGAGCCGCTCGGCGAAACGCTGAGCGCGGCGCATCTGAAGGCGGCGTTCGACGGGCGCAAGCAGGCGATCAAGCTGCTGCTTCTCGACCAGCGTATCGTCGCTGGCCTGGGCAACATCTACGTGTGCGAAGCGCTGTGGCACGCGCGCATCAACCCGCGCAAGGCGGCGGGCAAAGTCTCCAAAGCTGCGCTCGAGCGTCTGGTGCCGGCCATTCGTGACGTGCTGGAGCGATCGATCGACGACGGCGGCTCGACCTTGCGCGATTATGCCCAGCCCGATGGAAGCCTCGGCTACTTCGCTACCCGCTTTGCCGTCTATGGGCGCGAGGGGGAGGCATGCCTGCGCGAGGATCGCGGCACGGTATCCCGCTTGGTACAGGGCGGCCGCAGCACCTGGTTCTGTCCCAAATGCCAGCGCTAGCTTGACGGAATCGGGTAGCGACGCTAGGGGCGCGCCTTTCCCGGCGGGTCCGCCCGTCGCGAGCAATCACGCAAACACAAGACTTCAGGCCGCGCTCCGTCGGCCCATCGAGGACAGACCCGAGGACCCTTATGGCCAACACGCCGCAAGCCAAGAAGCGCATCCGCCGCAACAATGCCCGCGCGGAGATCAACACCAACCGCGTGAGCCGCATCCGCAGCTTCATCAAGAAGGTCGAGACCGCGATCGCCGGAGGCGACAAGACTGCCGCCGCCGATGCGCTCAAGGCTGCCCAGCCCGAACTGGCGCGCGGCGTTGCCCGCGGCGTGCTTCACAAGAACACCGCCAGCCGCAAGATGAGCCGCCTCTCCAAGCGAGTCGCCGGCCTCTGATTCGGCCTAACCCCGGCAGACACCGGGGCGGATAAGCGGAACAAAAGCGAACGACGCCGGCGGTGATTCCGCCGGCGTTGTCGTTTGCGCTTCGTGCATCTGATGCAAATGACGGAATTCCCGCGATTCGCGCGCCATGCATTGGCTTTGCCCAAAATTTTCAACGACTTGGACGCAGCTCTGCCGGTTAGACCGAGTCAACAGCCAATATTTCATTTTTTTTGCACCGCCGGCCTTGCCAGTCGCCCGGTGGTGTTCAAAAAGAGCCCTCGTTCGCGGCTTGGACGGCGCGAGCTCTTTTAGGTCTGGACTCACGGCAAACCCGGCAATCCTTGCGATTCCGGGTGGTGGCGAAGCTTTGTCCAGGGGGGAAACGGTCCGATCTCGGTCGGGCAATTGGGGACAGGCATCCGATGGACAGCATCATCGGCGGCGGCAACGCCGCGCGGCGCAACAGTGGGAATGGCATGGAAGATCTCGAAGCGGTGAACCTGGCGGCCGATTGGGCCGACATCAGCCAGGGCCTGCGTAAAGACCTCGGCCATCAGATCCACAGCCAATGGATCAAGCCAATTCAGGTTGGCTCGCTGTGCGAAGATACCGGCACGCTTGAACTGTACCTGCCGACCGAATTTTCCGCCAACTGGGTGAACGACCGCTTCCATGACCGGCTGAGCCTGGCGTGGAAGATCGCGCGGGGCGAAGTGCGCCAGCTGCGCATCACCGTGCACCCGGGCCGCCGCAAGCTGCCCGAGCTCAGCCTGGCCGATGGCCGCCGTCCGGCGAACGACGGTGACACCAGCATGATCGCGGTGGCCGCAGGCACGATCGGCGATCGCGGGTTCACCTCATCGGTCGGGCTCGATCCCACGCTGACTTTCGGGGCGTTCGTCACGGGTGAGGCGAACGTGCTCGCGTGCAACGCAGCGCAGCGGATGGCCGCAAACGAGGCTCCGCAGTTCTCGCCGCTCTACCTCAAGGCGGCGACCGGCCAGGGCAAGACCCACCTGCTCCACGCCATCGGTCATTCGTATCTCACGGCACATCCACGCGCGCGGATCTTCTACTGCAGCGCCGAGCGGTTCATGGTCGAATTCGTCCAGGCGCTGAAATCCAACCAGACGATCGAATTCAAGGCGCGGCTACGTAGCTTCGACCTGCTTCTGGTGGATGACATCCAGTTCATCATCGGCAAGGCATCCGCGCAGGAAGAACTGCTCTACACGATCGATGCGCTGCTTGCTGAAGGCAAGCGGCTGGTGTTTGCCGCCGATCGCGCGCCGCAGGCCCTGGACGGGGTCGAGCCGCGCCTGCTCAGCCGCCTCAGCATGGGCCTCGTGGCTGACATCCAGGCCGCCGATATCGAGCTGCGCCGATCGATTCTGCAGTCGAAGCTGGTCCGCTTCGCGCCGCTCGAGGTGCCCGAGGACGTGATCGATTTCCTCGCGCGCACGATCACGCGCAATATCCGCGAGCTGGTCGGCGGCCTCAACAAGTTGATCGCCTATGCCCAGCTGACCGGGCAGGAAGTCTCGCTCCAGCTTGCCGAAGAGCAGCTGACCGACATTCTTTCGGCCAACCGGCGCCGGATCACGATCGACGAAATCCAGCGGACGGTGTGCCAGTTCTACCGCATCGATCGTTCGGAAATGGGCTCCAAGCGCCGCGCGCGCGCGGTGGTCCGCCCGCGGCAGGTGGCGATGTACCTCGCCAAGGTTCTCACCCCGCGCAGCTATCCCGAGATCGGGCGCAAGTTCGGCGGGCGGGACCATTCCACGGTCATCCACGCGGTTCGCCTGATCGAGGATCTGCGCCTGCGCGATGCGGACATGGATGGCGACGTGCGGAGCCTGCTGCGCCAGCTGGAGAGCTGACCCTCCACAATCCGCTGACAATGCATGCACAGGGCTGCCCACAGCCCTGTCGACAGCCTGTGCGCAGCCTGCCAACAGCCTGTCCATGGAGTTTTCCCCCGAGCGTCTGGACCGGTTCGCGCGCCAGATCGTCATCCCCGAAGTGGGCGGCGCCGGCCAGTTCACGCTCGCGCAAGCGCATGTCGCTCTCGTCGGCCTCGGCGGGATCGGGTCGCCGGCGCTGCAGTATCTCGCGGGAGCGGGAATTGGCCGGCTGACGCTCATCGATGACGGCAAGGTCGAGCTTGGCAACCTCCATCGCCAGACGATCTATTCCGAGCGCGACATCGGCCATGGCAAAGTAGTCGCCGCGAGCCGCTGGCTGGCCACCTTCGATCACAAGCTCACCCTCACGCTGCATGACCGGCGGATCGATGCGGAGAGCGCGCCGGGCATGATCGCGGGCGCTGACCTGGTGCTCGACGGGACCGACACTTTCGCGACGCGCCTTGCCGTGGCCGACGCATGCGTTGCGGAGAGTGTCCCGCTGCTATCTGCCGCAGTCGGACGCTTCCAGGGGCAGGTCGGCGCCTTCGCCGGCCACTTGCCCGACCAGGCGTGCTACCGCTGCTATGTCGGCGACGCGTTCGACGCCGACGACTGCGATACCTGCGCCGAGGACGGCATGTTGGGCGCGATGGCCGGCTGGGCGGGCACCCTGGCCGCGCTCCAGGCAGTCCGGTTGCTGGTAGCCCCGGCCATGGGCGAACCACAGTGGAGCACGCTCCATCTGCTCGATGGTCTGGCCCCGTCGATGCGCAGTTTCCGGGTCGCCAAGGACCCCGGATGCCGGACCTGCGGGGCGGCCGGCGAGGACGTCAGCTAACCGATCGCGCCAGCATCTGCTCCACCCACGCGGGCACAAGTTCGCTCGCCGGGCCCAGCTGCGTCTCGTCGAACCACGCCGAGCCCTGACTACGTTCGAGGTTCAGTTCCAGCGTCGCGATACCAAGTTCGCGCGCATCGCGGACCAATCCCGCCGCCGGGTAAACCGCGCCGCTCGTGCCGATCGAGACGAACAGGTCGGCCGCGCGAAGCGCCGAATAGATCTCGTCCATCCGATACGGCATTTCGCCGAACCAGACGACGTCGGGGCGCAGCGACCGCTCGCCGCAACGGGGACAGGGCGGCCGGTCGACCAATGGCTGGGTCCAGCGGGAACGCGTGTCGCACGCGGTGCACCAGGCGTTGAGATGCTCGCCGTGCATGTGCAGCACGCGGCGGGCGCCGGCCCGTTCGTGCAGGTCATCTACATTCTGCGTGACGATCAGCAATTCGCCGGTCCATTCGGCATCGAGCCGAGCGAGCGCGTTGTGAGCCGCATTCTGCTGCTTCGTCTGAATTGCCGCGCGGCGCATGTCGTAGAACCGTTGCACGAGCTCCGGGTCGCGGCGGAACGCCTCAGGCGTGGCGACGTCCTCCACCCGGTGCTGCTCCCACAAGCTGGGACCGCCATCGGCACCGCTGCGAAACGTATCGATCCCGCTCTCGGCGCTGATCCCAGCGCCGGTCAG
This sequence comes from Altererythrobacter sp. TH136, assembly GCF_007065885.1. NCBI lineage: Bacteria > Pseudomonadati > Pseudomonadota > Alphaproteobacteria > Sphingomonadales > Erythrobacteraceae > Altererythrobacter > Altererythrobacter sp. TH136. Next base: position 1,311,222 of record NZ_CP041409.1, read on the forward strand.
GATGACGATATTGCGGATAGAGCGCATGTCGCGCATGAAGCACGGGCAATCGGGAGTGGCAATGGCGCGGATCGGCATCATCGGCAGTGACGGACGCATGGGCCAGGCACTCGCGCGCGCGCTTGCCGAAGCAGGCCACACATGCGCCGGCGGGGTGGACCAGGGGGGCAACACCGCGAACCTGGCCGAAGCCAGCGATGCGCTGCTCGATTTCACGTCGCCAGCCGCGCTGGAGACGAACCTCCATGCCGCGGTCGGAGCCGGCATTCCGATCCTGGTGGGGACCACGGGACTGGAAGAACGGCACTTTGCCGCCATCGATTCCGCCGCCGGCGCCATCCCGGTTCTCCAGACCGGCAACACCTCGCTGGGCGTGACGCTGCTAGCGCATCTGGTGCGCGAGGCCGCGGCGCGGCTGGGGCCGCAATGGGACATCGAGGTGCTGGAGATGCATCACCGGATGAAGGTAGACGCGCCCAGCGGCACCGCGCTGCTGCTTGGGCAAGCCGCGGCTGACGGGCGGGGGATCGATCTGGCGAGCCGCAGCGAGCGCGGGCGCGACGGGCACACCGGCGAACGCAGCGAGGGCGCGATCGGGTTCGCATCGCTCCGCGGGGGCACCGTGGCCGGCGAGCACAGCGTGATCCTTGCCGGAGAGCAGGAGCGGCTGGTGCTGTCGCACAGCGCGGAGGACCGGATGATCTTCGCTCGCGGTGCGGTGGCGGGCGCGGCCTGGCTGATCGGGCGGGAGCCGGGGCGCTACACGATGCCGCAGGTGCTCGGCCTTTGACCAAGGCGGACGTGTTCGAGTTGTTCCGCCGACTCGCCGAAGACAACCCCGATCCTGAGACCGAACTAGACTACGGCAATCCCTTCCAGCTGGTGGTTGCGGTCGCGCTCAGCGCGCAGGCGACCGACGTCAGCGTCAACAAGGCGACCCGGCAGCTGTTCACTCAGGTGACCACCCCGCAGCAGATGCTGGATCTGGGAGAAGAGGCCCTGCGCGAGCAGATCAAGACGATCGGCCTGTTCAACACCAAGGCGAAGAACGTGATCGCCCTGTCCCAGATGTTGATTGACGACTTTGGCGGCGAGGTGCCCACATCCCGCGACAAACTGGTCCGGCTGCCCGGCGTGGGCCGCAAGACCGCCAACGTCGTGCTCAACTGCGCGTTCGGGCAGGACACCTTCGCGGTCGACACCCATGTGTTCCGGGTCGGCAACCGCACCGGCCTCGCGCCCGGCAAGACGGTGGACGAGGTCGAAGCGAAGCTGGACCGCAGGGTCCCGCAACCGTTCCGCCGCCATGCGCATCACTGGCTGATCCTGCACGGCCGCTACACCTGCAAGGCGCGCACCCCCGAATGCTGGCGCTGCCCCGTGGTAGACCTGTGCCGCTTTAAAGCGAAGGTGCTGGAACCGCCCCGGCGTCCCCCAGCACGTCCTTCGAATACGCACTGATCACGGTCGCGCAGACGAGGTCGCCGATCACGTTCAGCACCGTCCGGCACATGTCGAGGAAGCGGTCCACCCCCAGGATCAGCCCGATGCCTTCGGGCGGCACCCCAACCCCGCCCAGGATCAGCGCGATGACCGGCAGCGATCCGCCCGGCACGCCGGCCGTGCCGATCCCGGCCAGGATGCAGATCACCATGACGAATATCTGATCGGTCAGCGACAGGTCCACGCCGAAGAACTGGGCGAGGAAGAGCACGGTCACCCCTTCGAACATCGCGGTGCCGTTCTGGTTCGCCGTCGCGCCGATCGTCAGGACGAAGCGCGACACCCGGGGCGGCAGCTTCAGGCGGGTTTCCGCGACCCGCAGCGCGGTCGGCAAGGTGGCGTTGGAGCTCGCGGTGGAGAACGCCATCAGGCTGGCTTCGCGCGTCTCCTTGAAGAACGTGATCGGGTTCATGCGCGCGAAGAACGCCAGCAGGATCGGGAACACCCCGAACATCTGCAGGCCCAAGGCTAGCAGCACCACCGCAACGAACGCGGCCAGTTTAGCGAGCAGGTCCCACCCGAACTGCGCCGCGAGGTTGAACATGAAGCAGAACACCGCGATCGGGGCGAGCTGGATCACCAGCCCGATCAGCTTCATCGATACCTCGAACACGCCCTCGAATGCCTGCTTGAGCACCTCGGTCCGGGGCGAGCTCATGAGCAGCAGGCCGATGCCGAAGAACAGCGCGAAGAACATCACCGCCAGGATGTCGTTGTCGCCCATGGCGGTGATGAAGTTCGACGGGATGATCCCGATCACCGCGTCCACGCCGGTCTTCGCCTCGCCCGAGCGCTCGATGATGCTGCGCGCGCCTTCGCCGCCCTGCGCCAGCAGCGCCCGCGCCTCCGCCGGATCGACCCCGGCCCCCGGCTTGATGAGGTTGGTGATCGCGATGCTGATCGCGACCGCGATCGAGGACACGATGATGGTGTAGAGCAGCGTTCGCAGGCCCACTTTCTTGAGCGCGCGCACTTCTCCCATGTCGGCGATGCCGACCACCAGCGCGCTGACCAGCAGCGGGATCACCAGCATGAACAGCAGGCGCAGGAAGATCTGACCGAGCGGGTTGGTGACGTAGGTGACCAACGTTTCCACCCACGCCGCATCGCGCGCGAAGGTATAGGCCAGGATGCCGGCGACCAAGCCCAGCACGAACCCGGCGGCGATGCGCCACTGCAGGCGGCCATAGTCCGGCCCCCCTTCTTCGGCTTCGATCTCCGCTACCGCTTCGCCCGTCACTCGCTTCCTCCCCTAAACCGTGGCCCCGGAACCGTGGCTAAGCGCCGTGCGGGCGACCCGGGTGTAGATGCGCGCTAGCACCTCAAGGTCGGCCAGCGCCACCGCTTCATCGGTCTTGTGCATCGTGGCGTTCAGCAATCCAAACTCGATCACCGGACACAGGTCCTTCAGGAACCGGGCGTCCGAGGTGCCCCCGGTGGTCGACAGCTCCGGGGTGAGACCGGTTTCGGCGTGGATCGCGTCCGCCACCAGCGCCGAAAACGCGCCGGGAGGGGTCAGGAACGCCTCACCGCTGATCATCGCCAGCGCCCTGCCGCCGTGCCGCTCGGCCACCTCCGCCACCCGCTGCACCAGGTCCGCGCCGGTGTGCAGCGCGTTGAAGCGGATCGACAGACGCGCGGTGGCCTTGGCCGGGATCACGTTGGTGGCAGGGTTGCCGACCGCGAGATCGGTCAGTTCGAGATTGGACGCCTGGAACCATTCGGTCCCGCGGTCCAGTTCGATGGAGCCGAGTTCCTCCAGCATCTTCACCAGCTTGGGAATCGGATTGTCGGCCAGGTGGGGATAGGCGACGTGCCCTTGGGTGCCGTCAACTTCCAGCCAGATGTTGACCGATCCGCGCCGGCCGATCTTAATCATGTCACCCAGCCGGACGGTCGAGGTAGGCTCTCCTACAAGGCACAGGTCGGGAAGGTCGCCGCGCGCGCGAATGCGGTCGATCAGCGCGCGGGTGCCGTGGATCGCCGGGCCCTCCTCGTCGCCGGTGATGATGAAGCTGATCGTGCCGGCGTCGATCGGCACTTCGGCCACCGCGGCGACCATCGCGGCGATCGCCCCCTTCATGTCCACCGCGCCGCGGCCGTAGAGCAGCTCTCCCCGCCGTTCGGGCGCGAAGGGCATGGCCGACCACCCCTCACCGGGCGGCACCACGTCAAGGTGTCCTGCAAAAGCGAAATGGCGGCTACCCGGCGGCCCGCGGCGGAGGGCGAACAGGTTCTCGACCTTCTCCTCGCCCGCCACGAAGCGTTCGATCTCGAACCCGAGCGGCGTCAGCATCGCCGCCAGCTCGTCGAACACCGGCCCCGATGCCGGCGTGACGCTGGGCCAGGCGATCAGACGTTCGGCCAGGACCGCGACGTCCGTCATCGCGCCAGCGCCGCCGTGGGTTGCGGCAGGGGTCCGGGCGCGAACGCCGCGTCCAGCAGTTCCGCGATCCTCAGACCCGCCTGCGTGATGCGCCGCTCGGCCACCGGCACCGCCGCGACGATCGCCTCCTGCGTCAAGGTCGCTTCTTCGGGCGAGGCTTCGCCCGCGGCCAGCGGACGACCCAGCGCGTTGGGGTAAACGAAGCGGCCCGCCAGCTCCCAGCTTTCGCGCCCCCAGTCGGCGGGGCCGCCGCCCGCCAGAGCGGCGCGTTCGGCCGCAGAGTACCGCCGCACCAGCGGCGGTGTGGCACCCGAGATCGCCCGTTCCGCCAGAGCGCTGTCCCACACCGAATGGAGGTTGAAGCCCGGCGCGATGCCGTACGTGGTGTCGATCGAGTTGCCGCCCCGGTCGTCGTTGTCGCCAGAATGGAGCGGCATGTGAATGTCGCCGGCGAAGTGGACCATGAACGCCAGCGCCTCAAGCCGCACGTTGGCGGGCAGGCTTTCGTCGGCCAGGATGCGCTGGTTGCGCTCGATCTGGGCAGACACGCAGGCGCCGCCGCTGCAGTTCTTGCGGGCGTCATAGGGCTCTCCGACCGGCTCCGTCTGGTAGTGCCAGGCGAAGGTATACCCCCAGCGCCAGCTTTCCGACCGCAGGCAATCGGGCCAGGTCGCGGCGGTCGCGAGGTCGCGAATCTGGCAATCGGGAGTGCCCAGTTCGCGGTTGTGCGCAATCAGCCGCGCGATGGCCGTCCGTGTCGAAGGCTCCACGTTGGCGAGTGCGATCCGCCCGGTAGTCTGGTGGCCGTAATAGCCCCACGCCTGCGCCGCGCCCGGCTGCGCCAGCGCCAGCAGCGCAGCCAGCGCGCCGGTCAGGCGGCGGAGATACTGTCGTACTGTTCGATTACCCATTGCTCGTCCTCGGATGCCTTGATCCACGCCTGCATCCACTCGTGTTCCCACATCGCCTCCATGTATGCCTGCGCGAAGCCGGGCACGCCGATGCCGTAAGTCATGAAGCGGCTGACCACGGGTGCGTAGAACACGTCGGCTGCGCCGAACGTGCCGAACAGGAACGGCCCGCCGCGACCGAACCTCGCGCGCGCTTCGGCCCACAGTTGCAAGATCCGCACGATATCGGCCTTGGCGTCATCGGAAATGCGCAGCCCCTGGTGGCGCATCCGCACGTTCATCGGGCATTCCCGCCGCAGGGCGAGATAGCTGGAGTGCATTTCGGCCACGAGCGCGCGCGCCATGCCGCGTGCGCCATCGTCCTTGGGCCAGAAGCGGTCGCGTCCCACTTTGTCGGCGAGGTATTCGAGGATCGCCAGGCTATCCCAGATCACCGCGTCGCCATCCCACAGGACCGGGACCTTGCCGCTCGACGGCTGCAGGTCGCCCATATCGCGCTTCACCTGCTCCCACTCGTCGCCATAGAGGCTGACGGTCAGCTCCTCGAACGCGAGGCCGGACTGCTTGCAGGCCAGCCAGCCACGCAGGCTCCAGCTTGAATAGTTGCGGTTGCCGATAATCAGCTTCACTTGCGCCACCTGTAGTCCCACCAGCGCGCGGCCTAGGCGTTCATCGCCAAGGTGTCGAGGCTGAACGGTGTCACACGTGTCACACTGTTCAGCTGATCTTTTCGCTTCCCCGCGATCCTTTCGGTTGGCTCCACTCGCACGGCAGCGGGGCTGTAGGAAAATCCGATCCGGTCGGGTAGGCAGCCGCCATGTCCTTACGCCCGTTCCATCTCGCCTTCCCGGTTCGCGATCTGGCGGAGGCGCGGGCGTTCTATGGGGGACTGCTCGGCTGCGCGGAGGGACGCTCCAGCGCCGAGTGGATCGATTTCGATTTCTTCGGGCACCAGATCGTGGCGCATCTTGCCCCGGCATCGGCCCGCGATGCGGCGGTCAACCACGTCGACGGTCACGGCGTTCCGGTGCCCCATTTTGGCGTCGTGCTGACGCTGGCGGATTTCAATAGCCTCGCCAAGCGGCTGCAGGCGGCTGGCGTGGTGTTCGAGATCGCGCCCTATACCCGCTTCAAGGGACAGCCGGGCGAACAGGCCACCATGTTCTTCCGCGATCCCAGCGGCAACGCGATCGAGATGAAAGCGTTTGCCAGCCTCGCCAGCCTGTTCGCGACGTAAGCGGCCCGGCCCGCGACGCTTGCCCTGCCTGCGCCGCCGCACCGCGCCGTTTACCTGAAATAAACCAGTAATATCTGACACATCGCGGAACGACATAGGCAAATCCACGTAGAGTTCGCAGGGACTCTGGAGGGTTTTCGTGCGCAGGACCGAATCAAGGATTACCGCCGTGGCGCGATGCGTCATGGCTGACAGGCCGCCCGGCGGGAGCGGCCGCGACGATTTCGCTGACTTAAGGCAGCGCTGACGATGGAACGGGTCGCGCCACTTCCAATCGCTCACCTGGCAATCCCCCAGTCCTTGCCGGCTGCTGAGGACATCCTGGTCGGCCGGCGGGAGGATTTGCGTCATCGGCTCGATCTGTCAGCCAGGTTCGTCACGCCGGGTGCCAACACGCGAGTGCAGCTGGAAGACATCTCCGCCAGCGGGGCGTGCATCCGCCTTAAGCAGGCGCGTCCGCTAGAGGACGGCCGACTGTGCTGGCTCAACTTCTCAGTGTTCGCCCGCGTGGTGTGGAAGGGAGATATCCGCTGCGGGCTGCGGTTCGAAGAGCCGCTGAGCGCGGAATGCCTGGCGCAGACGATCGAATTCGGCGAGCTGATGACGGGAGACTGCGGTGACAAGTTCCTGCGGCTGGCGACCGCCTGGACCCACGGGCCCGGCGACTGGTAGCCGCTAGCGCGAGAGGTATTGCTCCAGCTCTTCGCTGCCGCCGATCCGTTCACCCTCGACGAACACCTGCGGGGTCTTTTCGACGCCGTGCTTTTCCTTGAAGGCGTCGACTTCCTCGCGGGAGGACAGGATCTGGTCGTCGACCTCGTAACCGGCGCTTTCCAGCAGTTCCTTCGCGCGCACCCCGAACGGGCACGTGTGGTCGGGCAGGATCATGCGGTAAAGCTGTGCGGTGCGGCGATCGGACATTGGTGAGACTCCTTTGATGGATTGAGCGAACGTCAGGACAGCGACGGGTCCAGCCGGCGGGGCGCCAGCCGCTGAAGATCCTGGCGATGGTGGTGGTGCGGGTCGCTGGCCGCAGCCGCGCATTCGCGCTCCATCGCCGCCCACGCCGCCGGGGTGACTTCTAGCCCGAGCGTGCGATAGATCGCCGCGATGCTGCCGCGCCAGTCGCGCTGGAGGGCGTCGAATCCGGCCGTCGCGACGCGCCCGGCAAAGCGCGCCAGCGCCGCGTTGGTGCGCGCTTCACGCAGGGCGAGCTTGCGCCGGGCCTCGCGCTCGAGCTCGGGGACCGAGATGCTGTCACTCTGCATCGCCATCTGGTTGGCGCACAGCGAGACCGCGCTGGTCACCACCGCTTCGGCATCGCGCTGGCAGCGGATCACGCGGGCGGTGGGGAAGACCTGCAACAGCTCGGCCAGATCCTCGCTGAATTGCGGCACTTTCAGTACCCGCGGTAGGGCAGCGTTGCGCCGGTGCGCGGCATCGGTGGCGAGAATTCGGGCGAATTCGCGGTAGACCGGCAGGGCGCCGCGCGCCTCGCTCCACGCGGTGAATGCGGGAATTCTCCACTGCGCCTCGTACGCACAATGGTCGAGCGCCGCCGCCAACCAGCCGAGTTCCTCGTCCGCCCGGGCCGAGCCGAACGGGTGCAGGGTGTCGAGCCAGGGATTGAGCAGCCGCGCGAACCACAGCGCGCCCGCGCCCTGCCACCGGCGCAGGTCGACCCGGCTTGGCACCGGCAGCCAGCTGTCGCAGAAGCGGGTGGAGCTGAAGCGTGGGTCAGCGGACAACAGCCGGTGCAGGCGGGTGGTGCCCGACCGCATCTGGCCCACCACGATGATCGGCGGTGCCAGTTGGGTGTCCAGGAGGTGGGGCCGGGCGCGCCATAGCCGCCCGAGCGCGAGGCGTTGACGAATCACCCGCACCAACTGGCCATGCGCGATCGTCCGGCCGAGCGGATTGAGATCGGCGTCACCGCGGATGCTGTCGGTCAAGCGCTCCAGCCGGGTGCGGAAGTCTTCGACCTCGTCGGCACTGCGGCCACCGGCCTCGTCGGCGTGCTGAAACCCGCGAGAGGCCTTGGCCCATAACGCCTCGGCCGTCAGCGGGGGGTCTTCGCACCAGCCGCGTGCCCACGCGTGGGCGAGCAAGCCGTTCAGCCGCTCGGCGAACGGGGAGCGGTCCAGCAGGTGCTCTCTGGTGGGCGGGGGCAGCGCTCGTCTCCTGCGCGGCGACCCACCAGCGGGTCCCGGTTGCCGAAGAATACGGTCACCGCCCGGCAATCGTTCCGCCCGCTCAGCTTTCCGCGTCAGCCAAGACCGCTGCGCGCAATTCGGCGATGCCCATGCCTTTTTCGGAGCTGGTGACGTGGACGTGCGGGAATGCCGCGGTGCGCTTGCGCGCTTCCGCCAGCGTGCTGGCGTGAACCGCGGCAAGATCGCTCGCCTTGATCTTGTCCGCCTTGGTCAGGACGATGCGATAGCCCACGGCCGCCTCGTCGAGCATCTTCATCATCTCGCGGTCGACGTCCTTCACGCCGTGGCGACTGTCGATCAGCACCAGCGCGCGTTTCAGCACCAGCCGCCCGCGCAGATAATCGCGCACCAGCATTTTCCAGCGTTCGACGACGTTGAGCGGGGCCTTGGCAAAGCCGTAGCCGGGCATATCCACCAGCCGCAGCGCGAGCGGCTCGCCCACTTCGAAGAAGTTCAGCTCCTGCGTCCGGCCCGGCGTCACCGACGCGCGGGCCAGGCTCTTGCGGTTCGTCAGCGCATTGAGCAGCGAACTCTTGCCCACGTTGGAACGCCCGCCAAAAGCAATTTCGGGCACGACCGGTTCGGGCAGAAACTCCAGCTTGGGGGCGGACAGCAGGAATTCGACCTTGCCGGTCAGCAGCCGCCGCGCCCGCTCCTCCAGCTCCGCCTGCGCGTCTTCGGGGGTCACCCCTTGACCTTCCCGTCGCGCGCCACGGCCCGGTCGCGGTCGACCTTGTCCTTGTCGGCCTGCGCCTTCAGCTGCGGATGCTTGGAGTACAGATAGCTCTGCTGGGCCAGCGTCAGGATGTTGGAGGTGATCCAGTAGATCAGCAATCCTGCCGCGAACGGCGCCATCACGAACATCAGCACCCACGGCATGATCGAGAACATCTTCTGCTGGATCGGGTCCATCGCCGTCGGGTTGAGGCGGAACGTCGCCCACATCGTGATGCCGAGCAGCACCGCCAGCACGCCGATCGCCAGGAAGCTGGGCGGCGTGAACGGCAGCAGACCGAACAGGTTGAGGATATGCGCGGGGTCCGGAGCGGAGAGATCCTGGATCCACAAGGCGAACGGCTTGTGGCGCATTTCGATGCCGACCATCAGGACCTTGTACAGACCATAGAAAATGGGAATCTGCAGCAGGATCGGCAGGCATCCAGCCAGCGGGTTGATCCCTTCGCTCTTATAGAGCCCCATGATCTCCTGTTGCTGCTTGGCCTTGTCGTCCTTGTAGCGTTCCTGAATCGCCTTCATCTTGGGCTGGACCGCGCGCATGGCCGCCATGCTGGCAAACTGCTTCTGCGCGATCGGGAACATCACGCCGCGCACGATCACGGTCAGCAGGATGATCGCGAGGCCGAAGTTGCCGACCAGCCCGTAGAGCGTGCGTAGCAGCCACAGGATCGGCTTCTCGATGATCCCGAACCAGCCCCAGTCGATCACGTTGTCGAACCCGGCGATGCCCGCGCGTTCGTAATCGCCCAGGACCTGGCTGTCCTTGGCGCCGGCGAACAGGCGGGTGGTGCGGGCGATCTGGCGCCCGGCGGGCACGGTCAGAGGGTTGTAGATCACGTCGGCGCGGAACTTGTCATTGCCGAGCGAGCGGAAATCGGCGTCGACCGTCGCGTTCGACTGCGGGACCAGCGCCGACAGCCAGTAGATGTCGGTGAACCCGATCCAGCCGGCGTCGCCTTCGGGCGTGACCTTTCCGGCCTCCGCCACGTCCTCGTAATTGTTGCCGAAATTCACCCCGCTGCCGAAATACCCGACCGGGCCCGAGTGGATGGTCCACTGGTCGATGCTGGCGGTCTGGCTGGTGCGGTTGATCAGCGCGAACGGCTGCACCACGACCGGCCCGGCACCGGCGTTGGCGACGGTCTGCTTGGCGGTGATGAGATAATTCTCGTCGATCGCGAATTCGATCCCGAACCGCTGGCCCTGCCCGTTGTCCCAGGTCAGCGTGACGGGACGACCAGGCGACAGCGGGCCCTCGGTTGCCTGCCAGACCGTGTTGGCATCGGGCACTTTCACGCCATTGCCGACCCAGCCGAACTGGGCGAAGTGCTGCGCCGGCGTGCCGGCGGGGCTGAACAGGCGCACCGGGCCGGAATCCCGGTCGGCCGTCTGGCGGTGAGCGGTCAAGGTCAGGTCGTCGATCCGCGCGCCGACGAGGTCGATCGAGCCGGCAATCTCGGGTCCGGCGATGCGCACCCGCTGCGGGCTCTTCAGGGCGGTGGCGAGATCGCGCCGCTCCAGCGCCTCGGCCGCCGGATTGGTGAGGCCGCCCTCGCGGGTGCGGACGACGGCGCCGGGATTGTCGGCCGCCGCTTCGATCCGCTCCTGCGTCTTCACGCTCTCGGCGGGTTGCGGGTAAAACCACTTCGTCCCGGCATCCCAGCCGAACAGCAGCAGTCCGCACAGGACCACGGCGAGAAGAAGGTTGCGCTGGTTGTCCAAAGAGATCGATCCCGGTCTAGCTTAGTCGTGTCTGGCGGTAGTGTCTGGCCATCAGGGCACCGGGTCGTAGCCGTGCCCGCCCCAGGGGTGGCAGCGCATTATACGCTTCATGGCCATCCATCCACCCCTCAATCCGCCGTGCTTCTGCAGCGCCTCGATCGCGTACTGGGAGCACGAGGGCGCGTAGCGGCAGCTTGGCGGCAGAATACGGCTGGGGCCCCACTGCCACGCCCGCGCGATCAGGATCAGCGCCTGCTTCAACGCCCGGCGCTTTGGGGCTTGGAGCTTGGGGGTTTGCGCCGGCGCGGGGGATCGCCCCTGCCCGCCGCCGCGCGGGACAGCGCGAGGGCGAGTTCCTCGCGGAGCAGGGCAAAGTCGCGCTCCACCCCCCCATCGCGGCCGATCAGCACATGGTCGTGATCGGCGAGACCGGCGGAGGGCAACGCCGCGCGCAGCAATTCGCGGAAGCGCCGCTTCATCCGATTGCGGACCACCGCGTTGCCGATCTTCTTGGTGACGGTGACCCCGAACCGCGTTCCGCGCCCGCCATTGGGATGCGCCAGCAGCACAAACCCCGGCCGCGCCACGCGGATGCCGCGATTCGCGCTGATGAAATCGGCCCGCTTGCGGATGATCTCGACGGTCATATCAAGCGATATAGGTGGCTAATACACCGGCGCAACGGGGCGCACTAAAACGGGCTCCCGGCCAGGGAGCCCGCAAGGCCGAACGGCCGCCCGCAACAGCCCCGAAGGAACAGCAGCGAGGACGAGCGCGCGGAGGCGCGCCCGAATAGATGTCAGGCGCAGAGCTTCTTGCGGCCGCGCGCGCGACGGGCGCGCAGGATATTGCGCCCACCGGGGGTCGCCTTGCGGGCGAAGAAACCGTGGCGACGGGCGCGCACGAGATTGCTGGGCTGGAATGTCCGCTTCATCGGATCCTCGGATGTCTAAATGCAAAGGGCCCCCACGCGGGAGGCCCGTCAGGTGGGCGCCACTATGGGAAGCGGCGGTCCAAGTCAAGATAGGCGATCGCCGGCGCGGAGCCCGCAGTCGGCGCGGTTGTCGCCGTGCCGCCCGGCTGCCCCTCGCCCACCCATTCGCGCATGTCCTGTGCGGTGAGCCAGCGGGCGGTGTCATTCGGTACGGCGTTGGTCATGTCGTAGAACGCCTGCGGCCGCGCCAGGCCCATCTCACGGTAGTAATCGAGGTAGGCGCGGTTGACCGGCGAATCCGCGCCGTAGTCGCCCGGACCCAGCCCGTCGCTGTCCCGCCACGCATGGACCGCGAACTCCGCCCCATCGTCGATCGCGCGGGTCCGTCCGGCCAGGAACAGCTCGACCGCGCCTGAGCGAACCGAACCGCCTGCTGGCACGTGCGTGGCGATACCCGCGGCGCGGATCATCCGGCCCAGCCGCAGGTTGGCGCCGTCATCGTCGGTTCCGGGGCACTCGACCATTTCAAGCACGGCGATGTCCGGGTGATCGCGCAGCAAGGCGGCGAAATAGTCAGGCGAGGCGCCATCGGTCGCTTCGACCAGCGCAGCGCGGCGCCCGTCGATCACGCGGAACGGCCCATATGCCGGCCCCTGGGCGAGCGCGGCGGCGCGGGCGGCGACCAGCCGCTCGGCACCTGCGTCCACCCATTCCTCTACCGTGACCGTGTGACGGACGACGAAGCTTTGCGCGTGGCCGGGCGCCGCGAACATCGCGAACAGGCTGGCGGCAAGGATCGCGGACCGGCGCATCGGACTCAGGTGCGCCCCGCCTGCTTGCCGAATTGCCAAGAGCCATGCTTGCGAATTCGTTGACCATCCTGCGAATTCGTCGGCCGCACCGCTCGGCCACTCGACTTGGCGCCCGAATTCCGCCATCACCCGCGCCGCAGGGGGTTTCGTGGTCGCACTCGTCAGGACGGTAGCCTATCTCGGGCTGGAGGCGCGCGCCGTGGAGGTGCAGTGCCAGGTCGCGCCCGGCCTGCCGCGCTTCAACCTCGTCGGCCTGCCGGACAAGGCGGTGGGCGAAAGCAAGGAGCGGGTCCATGCGGCGCTCGCCGCCATGGGCCTGTCGCTGCCGCCCAAGCGGATCACCATCAACCTGTCGCCAGCCGACCTGCCCAAGGAAGGCAGTCATTACGACCTGCCGATCGCGCTCGCGGTGCTGGCGGCGATGGGCGTGACCGACGCCGAGCAGCTGGGTGACTGGATCGCGGTTGGCGAATTGGCGCTGGATGGCCGCATCGCCCCCTCGCCCGGAGTGCTGCTGGCGGCGATCCACGCCAGCGAACAGGAAGCCGGCCTGATCTGTCCCGCCGCGCAAGGGAGCGAGGCGCGCTGGGCGAGCGGCGTCCCGGTCCTCGCCGCGCCCGATCTCGTTAGCTTGCTCAATCATCTGAAGGGCACTCAGCGGCTGCCCGATCCGCCGGCGGGAGAGGTCGCGGAGCCGGGCTACGGCCCGGACCTGAAACAGGTGAAAGGCCAGGAAACTGCCAAGCGCGCGCTGGAGATCGCCGCGGCGGGCGGGCACAACCTGTTGATGATCGGCCCTCCCGGCGCGGGCAAGTCGCTGATGGCGAGCTGCCTGCCCGGCATCCTGCCGCCGCTGACGCCGGGCGAGGCGCTGGAAACCAGCATGGTCGCCTCGGTCGCGGGCATCCTGGAAGGCGGCAAGATCAGCCGCCAGCGCCCGTTTCGCGCGCCGCATCATTCGGCCAGCATGGCTGCGCTCACCGGCGGCGGCCTGCGGGTCAAGCCGGGCGAGGTGAGCCTGGCGCACCTCGGCATTCTGTTCCTCGACGAACTGCCTGAATTCCAGCGCGCGGTGCTCGATTCGCTGCGCCAGCCGATCGAGACCGGCAAGGTGGATGTCGCGCGCGCCAACGCGCACGTCAGCTTTCCGGCGCGGGTGCAACTGATCGCGGCGATGAACCCGTGCCGCTGCGGGCACCTCGGCGATCCGGCGCTCGCCTGTTCCAGAGCGCCGCGGTGCGCGGCGGATTACCAGAGCAAGGTGTCCGGCCCGATGCTCGACCGGATCGACCTGCATGTCGAGGTGGACCCGGTCAGCGCCGCCGACCTCGCGCTGCCGCCGCCCGCCGAAGGCAGCGCGGAAGTGGCCGCGCGCGTCGCGACGGCACGCGCGATCCAGACCGCCCGCGCGGGCGAGACAGGCGCGCGCACCAACGCCGAGCTGGACGGGGAGGCGCTGGACCGCTTCGCCACCCCTGACGAGGCGGGCGCCCCGGGCTGCTGATGCAGGCGGCGCAGGCGATGCGGTTGTCGGCGCGCGGCTATACCCGGATGCTGCGCGTCGCCCGCACGATCGCGGACTTGGCCGGGGCTGAGCAGATCGGCCGCATCCACGTGGCCGAGGCGTTGAGTTACCGCCGGGTCGCTCCGCGCGCCTAGACCGCGCCGCCAATCGGTCGCATGGCCTGAGTTCGCATGATCGCTGCCGAGCATACATCAGCCGATCGCGCTGAAACCCCGGCGAACGGCTCCGCGTGGCTGGCGCGGGTGGACGCGCGCTGGCCCGGGCTGCGCCGGCGCGCGGGCGGTCTGGCCTTGGCGCTGGGGATCGAGCTGGCCCTGTTCCTGGCGTTGCTTACGCTGGGCCCCGGGGCGGGCAAGCGAGAGGCTCCCGCGGCGCTGACGACAATTGATTTCGCGCCCGAACCAGTGGCTCCGGACCAGCCCCCGCAGCCCGAGCAGGAGGCACCGCCCACCGCTTTGCCCAGAGCCGTGCCCGCGCCCCAGCCCGAGATCGTGCCAATGGAGGTTCAGCCGCGGCCGACCAGCGAGCCGATCCCATTGCCGCCGCCCGCCACGATCATCCCGGCATCACCCCGCCAGGAGGCGGCGCCCGCGCCCTCGACGGCAAAGGCCCGCGCGGTGGTGCGCGACGACATGCAAGGCCCGATCGGCCCACCTAATCGCCCGTCGAGCGGAGATTCGCAGCGGGTCGGCAGCCGGCCGGGCGGGGAGCCGGTCTATGGCGCACGCTGGTACCGCGAACCGACCGACAGCGAGCTGCGTGGGTATCTCTCCACCGCGAGCGGCCCCGGCTGGGCGCTCATCACCTGCAAGACCGCGCCCGGTTACCGCGTCGAGGATTGCGAGCTGGAAGACGAATATCCCTCGGGGTCGCAGATCGGCCGGGCGGTGCTGGCCGCGGCATGGCAGTTCAAGGTCCGCCCTCCGCAGGTCGGCGGCCGGGTGCTGGTGGGCGAGTGGGTGCGGATTCGTATAAGCTACGAACAGCGGCGTGGGTGAACCTGCCCCGGCGCCTGCCGGTCAGGGCCAGCGGCCGGTTTTCTTGCAGATGCCCCAGTCGTTCGCCGCGATCATCTTGCAGCCGCGATCGTCGGATGCGCACAGCGAATAGGCTTTGCCGTACATCTTGTAACAATACGGATTGTCGCTGCCGGCTTCGCTGGCGGCAGCCACCGCGGGGCGGGAGACCGGGGCCGGAGGCGGCGCGGCGGCCGGGGTGCTGAGCGCTTCCCCCCGGGCCACCAGCCGGTCCACCTCTGCCGACACGCGCTCGATCTCGCTCGCGACCTGATCGTCGCTCATCGCGCGGAGCGCAGCAACCGACGCTGCTCCAAGCGCTGGCAGCCCGGCCATGTCCGGCGCTTCCACCTTGTCCGGATAGCGCCGATGCAGCTCCGCCAGGTAATAGGTCAGCGCCGCCCGGTCTTCGTTGAGCGCTGCGACGACGCCCGGCAGGTCGAGCGCCGCGATCGTGGTGCGAGCGCCAGGCGTCTGGTCCGCCTGCCCGGCGGAAGCCCACGCCCCGCCCAGCATCATCGCCGCGGCGGCAACCGCCCAGCGCACTTTCTTCATCGGAGCACCCCCTCGCCCAATCACGCGGGCACAACCTAGCCGCGCTCGCGCGCGGGGGAAAAGGAAGGACGCGACAGGGGCGGCACTCAGCTGTCGGAGGCGACCCGCTCGGCCCACTCGGCATAGGGCGTGTTCTTCGCCAGCTTGCGGTTGAAATCGGGCGCGCCGTCGCTCCACCAGACTGGGCCTCGCTCACCCAGCGCGACTTTGGCCTCGTGAACCTGCGCGCGGGCGGCCTTGCGCGCGGTCTCGTCTCCGGCGGCGTCCCGAACCGCGCGGCGCGCGGCCATCAGCGCCTGTACCAGTAGATCGCGCTCGTCTTCCGGGAGGCCGGGGTTGCTCGCGCGCCACAAGCGGCCCCGCACCACGATGTAGCGGCCGTCAGGTGTGCGCGGAGCGGTCAGCGGGCGGCGGCGACGCGGGGTTGGCGCGCGGCGGACTCGTCGGACTGCGCCCGGTCGAACCCGGCCGCCGGCCGGGCCTGGGTTCCATCGGCCCGCTTGCCCAGATCGGCCCGCTGAACGAACCGCAGATCCTTGCCCGAAAGCACCCGTCCGTCGTGCGCGAGGATCGACACCGGCCCGATGGGCAGGCGGTCCTGCTCGTCAACCAGCACCGGGTCTTCGGCCAATCCGCCGCCATAGCGCTGGCCCCACTCACGCAGCGCGACCATCGCGGGCAGGAGGTGAAAACCCTTCTCGGTCAAACGGTATTCGATCCGGCGGCGATCGTCGGCGCATGGCTGGCGATCGAGGATGCCGTGCTCGACCAGCTTGGCGAGCCGGTTCGACAGGATGTTGCGGGCAATGCCCAGCTCGGTCAGGAATTCCTCGAAATGGTGCAGCCCATTGAAGCTCGCCCGCAGGATCATGAACGACCAGCGTTCCCCCATCACCTCGAGTGCCTCGGGCAGGCCGCAGGCATTCAGGTCGCGCAAGGGTTCGCGTATCTTGTCCATGATGATCCTCTCGTTGCCCATGTTGTAGCGCCATTACCCGCAGCTTGTAGGGAAAAGTAAGTTTTCGGTTGCAACTCAAATTGCCTTCGATTAGGTAGCGATTCGCAACGGGTATCAAATCGAAACTCGTTTGGCAATTGAAGCTCAGCTCAGGATGCGACCCATGACCCTTGCTCTTCCCCGTTCCGCCAAGCCCCTCGCCGCGATTGCCGCGTTCGCCTGGACGGCTCTTTCCATTGGCGCCGCTGTGATGCCGGCTCCCGCCTATGCTGCCGAAGGCGCGTACTACCGTGCCGAACTGGCCGCGCCCGCCGCCAAGACCAGCGCCATCTCAGGCGGGGTGGCGTGGAAGTGTGCCGAGACCGAATGCGCTGCCGGCAAGGGCACCAGCCGCCCCGCCATCGTCTGCGCCCGCCTGGTGAAGGCGGTGGGCCCGGTGAACACCTTCACCGCCGGCGGCAAGGCGCTCGATGCCGAAGACCTCGCGCGCTGCAACGCCAGGTAATCCTTTCGATCACCCGGTCCCCTCTCCGACTTTCGGGTGCACTTTGACGGGTCTCCAGCCTTGGCTGGGGACCCCTTTTTTTGTCTGCCGGCAAGACACGCAAAAAGCCCCCGCGGCGGCGGGGGCTTTCAAGATCGCCAGCGGCCGCGAACGGCTCGCCTGGCCGCGTATCAGCCCTGGCGGGCCTTGAAGCGGCGATTGGTCTTGTTGATCACGTACGTGCGGCCGCGGCGGCGGATCACGCGGCAATCGCGGTGACGGTCCTTGAGGGACTTGAGGCTGTTGCGGATTTTCATGGCTGGTTCCATTGCCCCGGCACGCCGGGATCACTCGAAAAATGAAGCGCGGCGGTTAGGGGCGGTCCCGCGCCGAGTCAACCCTGCGAAGGAGGCGCCGCTTGCGTTCGCGTACCGCCCGCTGCACGGCACCCGGCGATGGCCGCGCCCACGTCCTTGCCTGACCCGCGTTACCGCGACGTGCTGCGCCAGCCGGGGCAAGAGGTGTTCCTCAACACCCGGCTGATGGCGGCCAATGCGCTCGAGATCGATATCGACACCGCCATCCTGGCCGAGCTAGCGGAACTGGCGGCCGAGACGCGGGCGATGACATGCGTCGGCGAGACGTATGCGCTGACCAGCGGCGTGCGGCTTTACACCGAAAGCCCGTCCGCCACCTGGGGCAGCGACATCCGCTGGCTGAGCCATGCCGACGAGCCCTCGTACCGCTGGTTCGAGGCTTTGTACCACCGGCTCGACCTTGCCAGCCTGGTTGCCCCGTTCATTCCGCATGACGCGGCAATCCGGCTCTATGCGGGGTTCTTCGTCACCCGCAGCCGGTGCGACGCGCTGGGGATGCACTATGACTGGGCGACCGAAGGCAATCACGCCTTTACGCTGATGGCGCCGCTCACGCCCAATGCAGAGGCGATGGGCCTGACCTACGAGGATGCCCGCGGCCGGCAGCGGATGTACGACTACCGGATGGGCCACGGCATCGTGTTCGGCACGCGCTTCCTGCATTCGACCGCAGTCGGCACCCTGCCTGAATGATCAGTGTTCCTGTCGCTGACGTTCGGCACCGACCGGATGGAGCATTGGCCCGAACTGTCCGAAACGGCCGGCAAGCAGGCCGCGTTCTTCCGCCAGCCGGATGGCGCGTTCGTGCGCCGCGACGACTGGCTGGCGGCGCGCGCGGGTGGGTAGCGCCTAGCTGCCGCGCAGTGCGCCCAGCCGTTCTTCCCACGCCAGCGCATGGCCGATGATGGTCGGCAGGTCGTCGTACTGCGGCCGCCACGGCAGGGTTTCCAGGATGCGCGCGTTGTCCGACACCAGGCTGGCGGGATCGCCCGCGCGGCGGGGCTCGATCCGCCGTTCGATCGGGCAGTTGGTCAGCCGGTCCACCGCGTCGAGCACCTGCGTGACCGAAAACCCCCGGCCATAGCCGCAGTTCATCTGCAGCGACCGGCCGGGCTGCGCGATCAGCGCCTCCAGCGCATGGACGTGCGCCGCAGCCAGATCCGAGACGTGGATGTAATCGCGCACCCCGGTTCCATCAGGAGTGTCATAGTCGGTCCCGAACACGCTGACATGACTGCGCTTGCCCAGCACCGCTTCGACCGCGACCTTAATCAGGTGCGTGGCGCCCGCGGTCGATTGTCCGCTACGCCCCTGGGGGTCGGCGCCGGCCACGTTGAAGTAACGCAGGGCGCAGTAATTCAGCGGATGGGCAAAGGCGGTGTCCGCCAGCATCCGCTCGGTCATCAGCTTCGACCACCCATACGGGTTGATCGGCACCTGCGGACTGGTTTCGGACACCCGGTCGGTGTCCGGGATGCCATACGTCGCCGCGGTGCTGGAAAAGATGAAGTGCGGTACCCCCGCAGTCACGGCCGCTTCGATCAGTGCCCGGCTCTTGACCGTGTTGTTGTGATAATACTTCAGCGGGTTCTCGACCGATTCCGGCACCACGATCGATCCGGCAAAGTGCATGATGGCGCGCGTGTTCCGTTCGGCGAAGATGCGGGCGAGCAGATCGGCATCCTCGATATCCCCTTCGTAGAACGCCACGTCATCGGGAATTGCGAAGCGGAAACCCGTGGTCAGGTTGTCGATCACCGCCACCGGATATCCGGCGTCGCGCAGCGCGAGCACGGCGTGGCTGCCGATGTAGCCGGCCCCGCCGGTGACGAGGACGGGAGTAGTCTGCGGGTCGTGCGCGTGAGTCATGCGGCGTGCGGTAAGCGAACGCGCGCAAACGGCAAGGCGTTCATCGCGCGGCCATGCCCGATCGCGTAAATACGCTGCAATATTCGGGGCATACATCCACGTCTTGCTCCATCCCAAGGGGTTTCGCATCATGAAGAAGGCTATTCTGCCTGCGCTCGCGTTGCTGTCGCTCGCCGCTCCCGCGGCGGCGGCCACGCCGGTCGAGGTCACCCGCTTTCACACCGCGCAGACCGTTGGCGCGGCGATGCCGGGTCCGATCGCGGTGCGTGCCGGCGCGGGGCTTACCCCCGGCACGTTCGAAACGCAGATCTGGCTCGATGCGGTCGCTGCCGCGCTGTCCCGTCAGGGGTTCACCGTCGTGGCCGATGCGCCCCGGGTGGCCGAAGTGACTCTCGATCAGCTCGTGCTGGAGAACCAGCGCGCGCAGTCGGGTTCGGGCGTCAGTGTTGGCGTGGGGGTCGGTTCGGGCGGCGGCTGGTATGGCCGGCGCAGCGGGGTCAACCTGGGGCTGGGGCTCGGCTTCCTGCTCGGCGGCAACAAGTCTCGCGACACGCTGGACAGCACGCTGGCCGTGACGATTGTGGATACGGCGGGCACCCACTTGTGGGAAGGCCGCGCCCAGGCCCGTCCGGGCGAGCGGTCGAAGGACGCCGAACCGCGCCGCCTGTCGGCTGAAATGGCGGCGAAGCTGTTCTCCGGCTTCCCAGGCGAATCGGGAGCGACTATCGGGGCGCGATGAACGCTCCCCAGACAGACTCCCCCATCCGCATCGACGCCCGGTTCGACAGCGGCAACATCGAAGTTCTCGGCATCGAGGGCGCCACTGCGCGCCTGTCGATTCCGGCCGATCACCAGTCGGAATTCCGCCAGTGGTTCCACTTCCGCGTGTCCGGCGCGAAGGGCCGCCAGCTGACCTTGCGGATCGTCGATCTCGCCAGTTCCGCCTACCCCGAAGGCTGGCCCGGCTACCGCGCCTGCGTGTCGGAAGACCGCGACTTCTGGGGCCGCGCCGACACCACTTATGACAAGGACGCCGACGGCGGCACGCTGACGATCACCTACACCCCGGCAAGCGACATCGCCTGGTTCGCCTATTTCGCGCCCTATTCGATGGAGCGCCACCACGACCTCGTCGCCGAATGCGCTGCGGCCGAAGGCGTGAGCTATCGCCACCTCGGCACCACGCTTGATGGCCAGCCGCTCGATTGCCTCGAAATGGGCGATGGTTCCACTCAGGTGTGGCTCTATGCGCGCCAGCATCCGGGCGAATCGATGGCCGAATGGTGGATGGAAGGCGCGCTGGAGTGCCTGACCGATCCCGCCGACCCTGTGGCACGCAGGTTGCGTCAGTTGTGCGCGTTCCACGTGGTGCCCAATTGCAATCCCGACGGCAGCCGACGTGGCCACTTGCGGACCAACGCGGCCGGCACCAACCTCAACCGCGAGTGGCACGAGCCGACGCCGGAAAAGTCGCCCGAAGTGCTCGCGATCCGCAATGCGATGGACGAAACCGGGGTCGACTTCGCGATGGACGTCCACGGGGACGAGGCGATCGCCGCGGTGTTCCTGGCGGGGTTCGAGGGGATCCCGTCGTGGACCGACGAACTGGGCGACCGGTACTACCGCTACCAGAGCATCCTGGAACGGCGGACGCCCGACTTCCAGAGCGCCAAGGGTTACGCCAAGTCCAAGCCCGGCACGGCCAACCTGTCGATGAGCACCAACCAGCTTGCCCAACGCTTCGGCGCTTGCGCGATGACGCTGGAAATGCCGTTCAAGGACAACGACGACCTGCCCGATCCGGCGCAGGGGTGGAGCCCGGAACGCACCAAGCTGTTGGCGCGCGACTGCCTCGCCAGCCTGCTGGAGTGGCTGGAGACGGCCTAGCCCAGGCTGGCCGGCCCGAACGCGTGGGGCAGCAGGGCGCTGAGCTTGACCCGGTTCACCGCGTCTGGCCCCACGCACAGCACTTCGGGATCGGTCCCGCCCAGCTGCGCGAGTTCGTTGAGCACCTGCCGGCAGCGCCCGCAGGGGGTGATCGGCTCGGCGCCCGGGCCGGTCACCGCCACCTGCACCAGCCCGCCGCGCTTGCCGCCCGCCATCGCCTTGCCCACCGCCACGGTCTCGGCGCACAGGCCAAGGCCGTAGCTGGCGTTCTCGATATTGGTGCCGGTCACCACGCTGCCGTCATCGAACAGCAGCGCCGCGCCGACCGGGAAATTGGAATAGGGTGAATAGGATTGCGCGGCGGCCGTGCGGGCAGCGGCGATGAGTTCGGATTCGGTCATGCCCTGCCCTTAGCCGGCAAATCTCACGGACGCACCACCACCCAGCGCAGCGCCTCGTCGGCCGCCTCGGTGGATAGCGCGGTGTTCGCGGTCCACATCAGCCACGGACGCCCCGCGTAGCTGGGGCGTGCCCACGTGCCGACGACCCACAGGTTGCGTTCAAGCCGCCCGGCGAGGCCATAACGGTCCTCGAATGTCTTCGACACCTGCAGGATGGCGGGACGTCCGGCGTGCGCCTCGATCTGGTTGATCAGCGTCATCAGTTCGCTTTCGACCGCCGCTTCGCGCACCCCGCACTCGTCACCCAGCGCATCGAGCGCGATCGCCGGGGGCAGCAGGTCACGCCCGCGCGGCACCAGCACGACGAAATTGGCCGACTGCCCATCGGCCATCGCACAGGGATCGAACCGGTGCACCGCGCCGATTTTCAGCCCCGCATCGCGCGCGGCAGCCAGATTGGCGGCGAAGCGCGGATCGCTGCCCCGCGCGCCGTTGCTAGCATCAAGATAGACGAACCCCCCGCCGAGCGCCTTCAAGGTGCCGAATCGCACATCGCCGTCGGCGGCGCCGATCTGGGCGCCTTGATCAGGGTAGTCGCGCGGGTCGGGCGTCCAGTGCTGCAGGCTCCACCATGCCCACGCTCCTGCCGCCAGCAGGCCCAGCAGCAATGCACCGAGCACGCGCGCGCGCCAGCCGATGCTCTTTTTCCTGCCTGCCACGAATCGCGCCCCTGCCCCGAAACCCTAGTTCTCAGCCGCGGATATGGAGCACGCAGATAAGGGTGAACAAGCGGCGTGCGGTGAGGTGATCGGTTTCAACCTTCCCGGCGAGCCGGTCGAGCAACAGGTCGGCGGCATCGTTGTGGATCGCGCGGCGGGCCATGTCGATCGTCTCGATCTCGGCCGCGGTCGCCTTGCGGATCGCCTGGTAATAGCTGTCGCAGATCGCGAAATAGTCGCGGATCGGGCGGCGAAACCGCGCCAGTCCCAGGATCAGCGTTTCCAGCGGCTCGCCGGATTCGTCGCCAATCGTCAGCGCCAGTCGCCCGTCCTGCACCGCCAGCTTCAGCGCGTACGGCCCATGATGCCCCGCAGCCACCGCGCGCAGCGGTTTGAAGGTGTTCTCTTCGATCAGGTCGTAGATCGCGACCCGCCGTTCCTGTTCGACATCCGCGTTGCGCCAGAGGATCGTATCCTCGTCGAGCGTGATCTTGGCGATCCGCCAGGTCTCTTCGTGCGCGGCCATTGTGGCCCGCTTTCGCAGAACCGCGCCCCTGGCGGCAAGCGTTTCCACAGGGCTGTGCGCCGTGGTGATCGCAAAGGCGCTTTGCGCAGGCGCCGCGATGCAGCAAGAGGGGCGCATGGCCCAGACCGACCTCCTGATGCGCCCCGCGGCGCCAGCAAATGATTCGTCCCCCGTTCGCGCGCTGCCCGCCAATATCGAGGCGGAGGCCGCGTTCTTGGGCGCGGTGCTGATCGACAACCGGGTGCTGGAGGAACTGCCCACCCCGCTGCGTCCGCAGCACTTCTTCGAACCGGTCCACCAGCGGGTCTACGACCGGATCCTGACGCTGCTCGACCGCAATGCGGTGGTCACCCCCGTGACCCTGAAGCCGTATTTCGAGGCTGACGAGGCGTTGAAGGAACTGGGCGGAATCACCTACCTCGCCCGCCTTACTGCGGACGGGCAGGGCCTGCTCGCCCCGCGCGAACTGGCCGAGCAGATCTATGACCTGGCGCTGCTGCGCGAACTGGTCAGCGTGGGACGCAACCTGGTCGAAGGCGCGCTCGACACCAGCGACAGCGTCGCCCCGATGGCGCAGATCGAAGCAGCCGAGGCGGCGCTGTTCGAAGTCGCTGAGGGCGCCGCCACCGCGACCGAGGCCGCCAGCTTCGGTTCCGCCACGCGCAAAGCGCTGGGGATGATCGAGAAGGCGATCAATTCCGGCGGCCATGTCTCGGGCAAGACCACGGGCCTCACCTCGATCAACGACAAGGTCGGCGGACTGCACAATTCCGACCTCATCATCCTCGCCGGGCGCCCCGGCATGGGCAAGTCGTCGCTGGCGACCAACATCGCGTTCAATTGTGCCGAGCGGCTGCTGCGCGACCGGCGCGACGGGATCGCCGAAAAGGATTCGGTCGGCGCCGGGGTCGCGCTGTTCAGCTTGGAAATGAGCGCCGACCAGCTCGCCACGCGTATCCTGGCCGAGCAGGCGGAAATCTCGAGCGAGGCGCTGCGCATGGGCAAGCTCAGCCGCGACGAATTCCAGAAGCTGTCGTTCGCCAGCCAGCGCCTGTCCGAGTTGCCACTTTATATCGACGACACGCCCGCGCTGACCATCGCGGCGCTGCGTACCCGTGCGCGCCGGCTGAAGCGCAAGCACGACATTGGCCTGATCATCGTCGACTACCTGCAACTGCTGCAGGGGACCGGGCGGGCGAACGACAACCGGGTCAACGAGATTTCCGAGATCAGCCGGGGTCTCAAGACGCTCGCCAAGGAACTCGACGTGCCGGTGATCGCGCTGTCCCAGCTCAGCCGTGCGGTGGAAAGCCGCGAGGACAAGCGCCCCATCCTGTCCGACCTGCGCGAGTCCGGCTCCATCGAGCAGGACGCCGACATGGTGTGGTTCATCTTCCGCGAAGACTATTACATCGCCGCGTCCGAACCCAAGCGGCCCGCCGCGGACGATCCGCAGGAAGTTCACGACGCCCACGAGGCATGGGCCCGTAAGATGGACCCGGTGTTCGGCCTCGCCGAGCTCGTCATCGCCAAGCAGCGTCACGGCTCGACCGGCAAGGTGCGGATGAAGTTCGAAGCCAAGATCACCCGCTTCAGCGACCTGGCCGAGGGCGCAAACAGCTACGGCTACGACTGAGCGGGCGCCCTACAGCCCCAGGTTCAGCCGCCGGCTGACAGTGTAGTCGACCACCGCCACCAGGAACCACGAGACATTCCACCGCACGCGGTTGAGCAATCCTGCCCGTGACTTGTGCAGGCTGGGGGTGATCGCGGTCGACGCGGGGATCAGGTGGTCGATGAATTCCGACAATCGATCCGCCATCGCGCGATCCTCGATCCGCAGCATGACCTCCAGGTTGAGGTAGAGGCTGCGCATGTCAAAATTGGCGCTACCGATGAAGCTCTTGTCGTCGATCACGATCAGCTTGGTGTGCAGCTTGGTCGCTTCGAACTCCCAGATTTCGGCCCGGCGCTTCAGCAGGAAATCGTACAGCGAGCGGGTCGCGCCGATGGTCGCGCCGTTGTCGCTTTTCGCGGCCATCACCAGCCTGGCGTGGCCGCGCCGCGCGACCCGGCCGATCGCTCGAAGGGCGCGGTTGGAAGGCGAAAAATAGGCCATCAGCATGTCCAGCCGGTCGGCGCTGTGCAGGTCGCTGCGCACGCATTTCGCCCAGCTCGACAGCCCGCGCGTCGGCCCCCCGATCAGCACCTGCACCGGGCCATGGCCCGGCTGCCAGGCGCGCACCATGCGCCGGATCGCGCGCCAGCTGGCACGCGGGTTCGCCGTCCACGCGTCGAGCTGATCGAACCAGCGCGACAGGTCGCTGACCGCTGACCCTTCCACCACAATGCCGAGATCGTTCCAGCCGTTGGCGTCCGGAGGCGCGAAATAGCTGTCTTCCACGTTGAAGCCGCCGATCATCGCGGTCCTGCCGTCGACGATGACGATCTTCTGATGATTGCGGATCAGATAGCGTTGCGAGATGCGGGGGGAGAAGCAGCAGAAGCTGCCCCCCGCGTCGCACATGGGTGCAAAGAACTCTTTCCGCGCATCTGCCCCGAACCCGTCGAGTATCAGGTTGACCTTGACCCCTCGCCTGGCGGCGGCCGCCAGGGCATCGCGCACTGCGATCCCGCTCGCATCCTCGGCGAAGATGT
The DNA here is from genome assembly GCF_007065885.1 of Altererythrobacter sp. TH136. Lineage (NCBI taxonomy): Bacteria > Pseudomonadati > Pseudomonadota > Alphaproteobacteria > Sphingomonadales > Erythrobacteraceae > Altererythrobacter > Altererythrobacter sp. TH136. The sequence continues at coordinate 1,336,653 of NZ_CP041409.1, forward strand.
AGAAGCACATCCGGATCGTAGTGCACGCGCCTTCGATCAACGCCAGCAGCGCGGCCAGGCGATCCTTGCCGCCCGGGTAGAACACCAGTTTCTGACCCTGCGCTGCGATCTCGAACGGGGGCGGGTCGACATACTCCATCGGCGATGCGCCTAGAGGCATTTTCTTGACTTGGCGACGCCTGGCGGGTAGTTGGCGCGCTTTCCTGCAGACACCTGTTTATTCGGAGTGCCCGATGGCGCGCGTTACCGTCGAAGATTGCGTCGACAAGATTCCCAACCGCTTCGATCTCGTCCTGTTGGCCGCTCAGCGCGCCCGCGAGATTTCCGGCGGGGCCGAACTGACCGTCGACCGCGACCGTGACAAGAACCCGGTCGTCGCCCTGCGCGAAATCGCCGACCAGACCGTGCGTCCGAAAGAACTGCACGAATCGGTCGTCGTGGGCCTGCAGAAGATCCTGCCCGATGACGAGGATGAAGCAGACGAGATCGGCAGCCTCAGCCAGTCGGCCGAAGCGTTGCGGATCACCGCTGCGGCTCCGGTGCGTTCGACCAGCGTCGGCGGCGATTACGACGGCTGATCGCCGGCTTCCGCCCAGATGAAATAGGGCCGCCTGCGAAGGCGGCCCTTTTCGTGTCCGCTACGCGGGCATCCGTTATCTGCCGCGCCCGGTTTCTTCCTGGAGCGCATCGATCCGCTCCGATGCCTCGGCCTTGGTCAGTTCGGTGTCGTAGGCATCGGGATTGTGCGCTTCTTCCGTCAATGTCTTGAGGTAGCTCGCTTGCGCACCGGTCATCGGTTCGCCGCCGGTGACCCAGTCCGCCGGGTCCTTTTCCGCGTTCGAGACAGGTTCGCTCTTCGGGTGTTCGCTAGGGTGTTGGACAGTCATCGGTTCGTCTCCTGATACCGCCACAAAACCTCCGAAGTTCTATGTTTGTTCCCGCTAGTCGCGGCGGTTCGCGTGGGGCAAGATGCGCGCATGACGGGGGACATCGAAGGGATCGCCGGCGGCCTCGCCGACATCGGCACCGGCGCGTCAGTCGCCGGCGCGGTCGAGCGCGAACGGGGGGATGCGGCCGACGGCCGTACGCACGAAGGCGCCTGCCTCAACTGCGCGACCCCGCTCGTAGGATCGCACTGCCACGCGTGCGGCCAGCGGGCACACGTTCACCGCACGCTGGGCGCGTTCTTCCACGATCTGCTCCACGGAGTTTTGCATTTCGAAGGCAAGACCTGGCGCACTATCCCCATGCTCGCCTGGCAGCCCGGCAAGCTGACGCGCGAGTATATCGACGGCCGGCGCGCCCGCTACGTCAGCCCCATCGCGCTGTTCCTGTTCGTCGTGTTCCTCAGCTTCGCGCTGTTTTCGATGCTGGGCGGGTTCGATCCCGCTGTTTCGAACCTGGGAGAGGCCAAGGCCGTGCAGGCCGAAAACGCCGGCAGATCGACGAGATCGAGGCGCAGCTCCCCTCGGCCACGGGTGCCGAGCGCGCGGCACTTGAGGAACGTCTGCGTTCGGTCAAGGAGGATCAGCAGGCCATGACGGCGGTCGTCGGGACGGTACAGAACGACTTCGAAGACGGCTTCACCGAATCGCCCATCCCCAAAGACAGCAAGCTGGCGCGGACGATCGATCACGTCCGCGAAAACCCGCAGCTCGCCATCTACAAGGCGCAGACCAGCGCCTACAAATACAGCTGGATGCTGATCCCGCTGAGCGTGCCGTTCGTGTGGCTGCTGTTTCCCTTCAACCGCCGCTTCCGGGGGTACGACCACACGGTGTTCGTGGCCTATTCGATCAGCTTCATGATCGCGCTGGTGGCGGTCGCCAGCCTCCTGTTTTACGTCAACGCGGGCGCGGCGGGGGGCCTGCTGCTGCTCTATGCGCCGTATCACATGTACCGCCAGCTGCGCGGCACCTATGGGGTCAGCCGGGCGGGCGGCATCTGGCGGATGCTGGCGCTGAGCCTGTTCGCGTGGGTGGCGATCGGGCTGTTCGCCGGCATCATCACCTGGATGGCGATGGGGAGCTAGGCCCCGCCGCCTCCCGGCCTGGTCGGAACCGCGCCGGCCACTGCCCTACCCGCTCGGGTATCCCCACATATCACGCCGGCGGGCGCGTTTGCCGGGAATGTGCGGCGCTGCTACTCGCAGCTGCATTGAACAAAGGGGAACAGCGTGCGCAGACCGGTCGGCAAAGGGGCATGGGTGGCGCTCGCCGCGGTGGTACTGGCGACCGGGACGATCGGCTGGCGGCTCGTGTCCGACCGCAGTGCGAGCCAATCTGCCACACCCGGTGCGAACGACCCGCTGGCCGCGCTGGAGGCGGCAGCCCGCGCCAATCCCGGCGATGCGGCGGGCTGGCAACGGCTGGGGTTCGCCTATTTCGACGCCGGCCGCTTCCCCGATGCGGCCAGAGCCTATGCCAGCGCGACAGGGGCGGCCCCGCGCAACGCAGCGCTGTGGTCGAGCCTGGGCGAAGCTCTGGTGATGGCGAGCGCCAACAGCCCCATGCCGCCGCGCGCGCTGTCCGCGTTCCGCAAGGCGGCGGAGCTCGATCCAAAGGACGCGCGGGCGCGGTACTTCCTGGCGGTGAACCGCGATGTCCGCGGCGACCACCAGGGCGCGATCGACGACTGGCTGGTGCTGCTGGCGGAAACGCCGCCGGGCGCGCCGTGGGAGGCCGATCTCAGGCGGACGATCGAGCAAGTCGGTAAGATCAACGGCATCGCGGTGGCGCCGCGCATCGCTGACGCCCTAGCCAGGCGTCCCACAACCACCGCTGCCCAGCCGGCATCCAGCGCCATTCCGGGACCCGCGCCTGAATAGCCTGACGCCGCTGGCGGCGTTCCTCCGGGCGGAAGGCTGAAGGACTGGCCGCGAGCCGGGAAGACAAGCTGGCAGCCGCCCCCCAACGTCCGGCGCTAGGTTACGCGCCCTGTGGAGCCTCGCCGCCGAACCGTCGCCCTGACTTCGGGATCGCCGACCCACGAACCGGCCTGGTCGTCGGAGCCGCAGGCTTGTCGGGCCGGTCGATCGTTCCCTTGTCCAGCAGGTCGCGGATCTCGTCGCCGGTCAGCGTTTCGTATTCCAGCATGGCCTGGGCCAGCAGGTGGAGCTTGTCCTCCTCGCCCTTAAGGATCTCGGTCGCCCGCACGTGCGCGCCCTCGACCAGCGCCTTGATCTCCGCGTCGATCAGCTTGTTGGTCTCGTCGGAGCCCATCGTCCGCTGGCTGCCGCCCATGCCAAGGTAGCCTTCCTGCGTCTGCTCGTACTGCAGCGGGCCCAGCTTATCGCTCATGCCCCACTTGGTGACCATGTTGCGCGCCAGCGAGGTTGCGTACTGGATGTCAGAGCTGGCCCCCGACGACACCTTATCGTGCCCGAAGATGATCTCTTCGGCGACGCGGCCGCCCATGCTGACCGCCAAGTCGGCATGCATCTTGTCGCGGTGGTACGAATAATTGTCGCGTTCGGGCAGGCGCATCACCATGCCCAGCGCCCGGCCACGCGGGATGATCGTCGCCTTGTGGATCGGATCGGATGCGGGCTCGTGCATCGAGACGAGCGCGTGGCCGGCCTCGTGATACGCGGTCATCTTCTTCTCGTCGTCGGTCATCACCATGCTCCGGCGCTCGGAGCCCATCATGACCTTGTCCTTGGCGTCCTCGAATTCCTGCATCGCGACCAGGCGCTTGTTGCGCCGCGCGGCAAGCAGCGCCGCCTCGTTCACTAGGTTGGCGAGATCGGCGCCCGAGAACCCGGGCGTGCCGCGCGCGATGGTGCGCGGGTTGACGTCGGGCGCCAGCGGCACCTTTTTCATGTGCACGGCGAGGATCTTCTCGCGGCCTTCGATATCGGGCACAGGCACCACCACCTGGCGGTCGAACCGGCCAGGGCGCAGCAGCGCGGGGTCGAGCACGTCCGGGCGGTTGGTCGCCGCGATGATGATGATGCCTTCGTTGGCCTCGAACCCGTCCATCTCGACCAGGAGCTGGTTCAACGTCTGCTCGCGCTCGTCGTTCGAGTTGCCGAGACCGTGGCCGCGATGGCGGCCGACGGCATCGATCTCGTCGATGAACACGATGCACGGCGCGTTCTTCTTCGCCTGTTCGAACATGTCGCGCACGCGGCTGGCGCCGACGCCGACGAACATCTCGACGAAATCGGAGCCAGAGATGGTGAAGAAGGGCACGCCCGCCTCACCCGCGATCGCGCGGGCGAGCAGGGTCTTGCCGGTTCCGGGCGAGCCGACTAGCAGCGCGCCCTTGGGGATCTGCCCGCCGAGCTTGGAGAACCGGCCCGGGTCGCGCAGGAATTCGACGATCTCTTCCAGTTCCTCGCGCGCTTCGTCGATGCCGGCGACATCGGCAAAGGTCACGCGGCCCTGCTTTTCGGTCAGCATCTTGGCCTTGGACTTGCCGAAGCCCATCGCGCCGCCCGCGCCGCCACCCTTCTGCACCTGGCGCAGCGCGAAGAACGCGATGCCAAGGATCAGAATGAACGGGAGCGACTGAACCAGCAGGTACAGCAGGACATTCGGCTGATCGGCTTCCTTGCCGGAATAGGACACACCGCTGCTGTCGAGCAGCCGGGGAAGCTCGGTATCGCCCGTGATCGGCACGGTGGAGAACGTTTCGCCGTTCTTCATCGTGCCGGTGATCTTTTCAGGCGCGATCGACACGTCCTTGACCGTTCCGGCCACCACGCGCTCGCGGAACTCGGAATAGCGGATCGCCTGTCCGGGCGCTTGCGCAGCCTGGCCGAACATCGACACGACAAGCAGCAGGGCAAGGAAGATACCGCCCCACACCATCAGGCTCTTGATCCACGGGTTGGGGCCGCCGGGGCCTCCCTGGCCTGAGCCTTGCGGGTCCTTGTCGTCGTTCATCGGATGCGCCGTCCTTTCGCTAGGGAATGTAAGCGCGCCCGGGTGAATGGCAAGCTAACCCCCGGCCGGAAATGAATGACCATTTTCGCGGCAAAGCCTGGCTCGACCGTCTCACCTCAGCGATCGATCTCGATGCGGTAGTCGTCGCGCAAGGCCTGGTAGCCCGCATCCTGCTGCCGCCGGCCCATCGCGGCGCGCCAGTCGTCCTCCACGCGAGACCGGATCGCGGCGAGCGGCGGAATGACGCCGGGCTGCTTCGCGGTCAGCCGCACGAGGTGCCAGCCCAGCGCACCTTCGACCGGCCCGTGCCACGCGTCGCCGAGCGCCAGACCTTCCAGCGCGTGCGCGAATTCCTGGCCCATCTCGTCGCTGACCGTCTGGCGGCTGGCGCCGTTGAAGTGCGCCGGCAGCGAAATCGCATCACCCACCCTGGTCCAGTTCGCCCCGCCGTCAAGCAGGGTCCGGGCCACCACCGCTCGGCTGCGGCTCGTGAAATAGAGCTGATCGAAGGTCAGCTTCATGTCCTGCGCAAACCGATCGGGGTGGGCCTGCAGCCATCCGTTCAAGGTGGCATCGTCGATCGTGCCGGTCCCGGCGGCACTGGCGGCGATCGCCTCCATCTTCTGCGCCAGCCGCTTGCGCACCACCGGATCGCCTTTGTCGAGGCCGCGCCGGAGCGCCTCTCGGTAGAGCACTTCCTCGCGCACCCGGCGACTGATGAGCGTATCGAGTTCAGCCTGCGTGGGCGGCCGCCCGGTGACCTCGGCGAACTCGCGCGACAACTGCGCCTGGTCGCTGCGCGTCAGGTGAATGGAACGGCTTGAGTGATCGCCGGGAGCCGCCCGCCAAGACTTGGCGGCTAAGATGGCCGCGCCCGCTAGCAACACCAGCACCAGCACCAGCACCGGGAGGCGCCACCTGCGGAGCCGATCGGTCCAGTTCGCCGGGGAATCAGTCATGTCGGCGAGGGATAATCATCAACCTGCGCCGCTGCATCCGTCATCGCTCGGTGGGGTTTCTGTCGCTCACGCGAGATCGGTCAACCGGAACGCATGAGCGGCTGCGCGATCAAGGCCCGCCCGCCGCTGAATGCGATGTCCGACAACCGCTCCGCCATACCGCAGCCGCCCGGCTCGACCGCCTGTCCGGCCAGCGTAACAGGGGCATCGACCGGGATCACCAGCAACGGCCCGCCGGCATAGCGCGCCGCGGTGGCCGCGTCAGGCTCTCCGTCGATCCGGTCCAGCCGGAAATGCGGTCCGTCAGCCAGCGTCACGTCGCCCCGATCGGGCACGTGCCGCCGAAGCTTCGGATCGTGCGGCCCGCCCTCGGCAACCGCAATTCCATCGTCGAGATGCAATTCGCGCGGGCGGCCATAGTCGTATAGCCGATAGGTGATGTCGGAATTCTGCTGCACCTCGATCAGCGACAGTCCGGCGCCGATCGCATGCACGGTGTTGGCCGGCAGGTAGACGAAGTCGCCAGGCCCAACCTCGTGCCACGCGAGGAGTTGTTCGATCGATCCGTCCAGCGCGGCGGCGCGCATTTTTTCAGGCGAGACCGGTTCGGTGAAGCCGATCGCCAGCTTCGCGCCCGGTTCGGCGGTCAGGACCAGCCAGCATTCCTCCTTGCCGCGGCTCCCGGCGGGGGCCTGCGCATCGGACGGGTGCACCTGCACCGACAGGTTTTCGCTGGTGAACAGGTATTTCACCAGCAGTTCTGGCAGTTCGGGCGGTGGCTCGAACCAGATTTCGCCAATCCGTTTCCCGTGGGGAGCGCTGAACGGCGGCGGGAGCGTGTCCTGGCCCCACGGCTTCTCGACCGATTTGGTGGGCAGCACCCGGCTCATTGGTTGGCCGCCCCAGTCAGCTTGCCGACGAGTTGTGCTCCGGCGGCGCTGGTGACGAGAACCTCGTCCCCGTCCACCACCACGATGATGCCTTCCAGCCCAATCACCGACACCCGCGGTCCGTCCGTTTCCACCAGTACGTTACGGCACTCGACCAGTTCGACGGGCCCATGCACCCGGTTGCCCGCATCGTCGCTGGGACGCGCATCGCGCAAGGCTTCCCAGTTGCCGATGTCGGACCAGCCCATGTCTGCCGGCACGACCGCTGCGCGCGCGGTGTTTTCCATGACGGCGTAATCGACCGACTCGCCATCAACGCCGGCGAAGGCGTCCGCCGCCGGATGAAACTCCTGCCCCTGGTACCGGCCCCCGGCGACCGCGCGGCGGACCGCTTCGGCCATGGCGGGCCGATGCTGCTCCAACTCATCCATGAAGGCGCCTGCACGAAACGCGAAGATGCCGCCATTCCATGCGTAATTGCCTTCGGTCAGGAAGCGCTCGGCCGTCTCGCGATCCGGCTTTTCGACGAAGCGGTCGACCTTGTGGCCCCCCTCCATCGCCTCGCCCAGGCGGATGTAGCCGTAGCCCGTCTCCGCGCGGTCGGGTGCGATGCCCAGCGCGACCATCCAGTCGTCCCCCGCCAGCCGGGCCGCTGCTCGCGCGGCGGCGGTGAAGCTGGCGATGTCGGCGATGTGGTGGTCGCTGGGGCAGACCAGCAGGATCGCGTCAGCCGGCAGCAGCGCCGCGGCGAGCGCAATCGCGGGCGCGGTGTTCTTCGCCGCCGGTTCGACGATCACCGTCGCCTCGGCCGGTGCCTGCTCGGCCAAGTGGCACAAGTGCCCCTGGCCCGCCACGATCACGGGTTCGGCGAAGTCGCTGGAGCCGTGCCATCGGTCGAGCGTAGCCTCGAGCAGGGTGCGCTCCCCCACCAGCGGGAGGAACGGCTTGGGCTTGGCCTTGCGGCTGCGCGGCCACAGGCGCGTGCCGCTGCCGCCGCACAGGATGACGGGATGAATAAGAGCGGTGTTCATGATCACCCCCTTAACATTTGATCAGACCATAAGTTGCAGCAGTTCGTCGATTTCGACCGATGCGAACCCCACTGAACTGTCGGAGATGCCGTAGGGCACGAACAGGCGCGAGCCCGTGCGCAGCGCGCCGCACGTATAGACCACGTTCGGGACATAGCCTGACCGGTCGGCGTTCTCGGCGCTCAGCACCGGTTCGGCGGTGCGACCGATCACCTTTGACGGGTCATCGAGGTCCAGCAGCGCCGCGCCAACGGTGTACTTGCGCATCGCGCCCACCCCGTGCGTGAACAGCAGCCAGCCGGCATCGGTCTTGATCGGACTGCCGCAATTGCCGATCTGGATGAACTCCCACGGATACTTGGGCTCCATCAGCAGGACGCCTTCGGTGTCCCACCGGTCGATCCGGCGCGAGCGAAGCAGGAACAGGTTCTTGCCGTCCTGCCGCCCGACCATGGCATACTGGCCGCCGACCTTTTCCGGGAACAGCGCCATGCCCTTGTTGCGCCCGGCGCGGCCCTGAATCGGTTCGAGCAGGAAACGGCGAAAGTCGGTCGTCCGCATCAGCTCGGACCGGATCGTGCTGCCCGAATAGGCAGTGTAGGTGCCGATCCATTCGAACTCGCCGCCGCCGTGGTCGAACCGCGTCAACCGCAGATCCTCCAGCCCCCCGCGCTGCTGCTCGGTGATCGGGAAGATGACCGTGTTCGACAGCGAGCTTTCCTGGTGGCGGTGCACCGTCACGCCCCGGTCGGCGTCATAAAGCGTGGAATCGTCCAGCTCGACCGACGTGGCGAACGCGCTCTGTGGCCACAGTTCGAAATGACCGTCGGGGTGCGCGATGCCTTCGCGAAACACGATCGAGCTGATGTGCCCTTCCCCCACCGCGCGCAGGGACATGACGAACCGCACCGCGCCATCCTCGCAGCCCGACTGATCGGGGTGCGGGACGATCGACGGGTTCATCAGGGCGGCCGCCGAATACGTGTATTCGTGACAGAAATACGCCCCGATAAGCTTGCGGCGAACGGGCGAGAAATCGCACTCGTGAATGCCGAGATTGGTCGCCAGCTCGCGCCACCGCGTCTCGAAGATCGTCTCGGTCTGCCAATGCCGTTCTTTGAAGTCCGACAGGACCTTGCGATATTCGCGGCGCACCTGCGCCTCGCTCAGCGCGGCGACGTCATTGACCAGCTTCTGCGCGCGGTTGCCCGGCGCGCCGGCGGCCTGCCATCCCAGGTGAAACGGGCGCAACACGACCCGCGACGGGTCGGCGTGAAGCCGTTGTTCAAGAATATGCAAGGGGCCGTGGACCGTCCTCTGCTCGATAGTCAACGCGATCCCCCGCCGTTCGCGGCTTCGAATCGCCCGCGCTGTCCGGCGCGAGCGCTAGCATGGAATAGTGCCCCAGTTGAAACGCGAGGATCGATTCCGCACCGCAATTGATGTTCGCCCCGCGCGGGGTCAGCCCGTCCCGGCAGCGGCCCGTCGCCATGTCGGCCAGCACCACGCCGCGATCGTTGGCGCCGAAGAACCAGCTCCACGCCGCCGCCCCATGGGTCCGCCAGCGCTGATCGCCGGTGGCGCGCCAGGCCGCGAGCGAGGCATCGATGGCGGCCTGCGCCTCCAGCGGCTGCTGATCGAACGGGAGCTGCGCGTAAGGGTGGCCGAACGTCTCCGACCCGATCGCCCGGAAATGTCCGTTCGGCGCGGTCTGGCGCTCCGCGATCCAGGCGAGGGTCTCGATCCCGCAGGCGGTCCATTCGGGGCGGCCAAGCACCTCGCCAGCCTCGATCAGCGCCTGCGACAGGCGCGGATTGTCGTATCCCAGCACCGCTTCGAACCACGCCCAATCGGGCCGCCGCGCGCCGCCAAGCAACCGTTCCAGCAAGGACGCGCCCTGCTCCAACGCCTCGAGCGAAGCCGCGTGACCGGGCCGGGCGCGCAGCATCGCCGCCGCGCCGAGCATGATGAACGCCACCGTACGAGGGCTTTCAAACCGCGCGAGGCACGGCAGCGCGGTGTCATACAGATCGGACGCCCACCGCTGGATGTCGGGATCGCTGCTGTCCTCGACCGTCCGGCCGAGCGTCCAGATCGCGCGGCCGTTGGAATCCTCCGACCCCAGATCCTCGCACCAGCTGCGGTCGAAGCGCATGAAGTTGCGGAACGCCCGCTTATCGGGATTCCACGCGTCCTGGATGAACGCGGCGTAGATCATCGCCAGCGACTGCCGTTCCTGCGGGCCGATGCCGTGCGCCTGGTTGATCAGCAACAGCGCGCGGACGTTGTCGTCCAGGCAGTACCCATGCCGCCGATCGGGCACGATGCCGATCGAATGCTGAAACATGCCCGTCCCATCGGTCATCGTGCGGACGCCGTGGAACGATGGCCGCGCGCGCGGTGCGTTTCGCGCAGGGGTCGCCACCGCCCGCTCGATCAGCGCGGCAGACGCGGCAGCGAAGCGCGGCCAGATGGTCTCGCGCCCGCGGGCATAAGCGCGCGCCTTCAGGGCGGCGAGTTCGTACGGGTCGTCGAGCAGGCCAATGACCGCATCGGCGATCGCCTTCGCCGAACGCGGTTCAATCAGCACACCCACCCCTTCCGCCAGCAGCTCGCGCGCATGGACGTAAGGGGTCGAGACGACCGCCTTGCCCAGCGCGACCGCATAGCTCAGCGTGCCGCTGGTCGACTGTTGCATGCCGGGATAGGGGGTCAGGTAGATGTCGCAGGCCTCGAGCTGGTCGAGGAGGTCGGGCGTATCGACGAACGTTTCCGACCATTCGATCGCGTGCGCCACGCCCAGCCGTTCGGCGAGCGCCTTCAGCCCTTCGCGATAGCTTTCACCGTCGCGGGCCACCAGATTGGGGTGGGTCGCGCCGACGATGCGATAGAGCACGTTCGGATGCCGAGCGAGGATGTCCGGCAGCGCCTCGATGACCGATTCCACGCCCTTGCTCGGTCCAAGCAGGCCGAAGGTGGTCAGGACCGTGCGCCCGGCCAGTCCGCGCCGGGCCTTGAACTCGTCCTCGCGCCCAAACGGGCGATCGGGCGCGCCATGCTCGATCACTTCGATCAGGTCGGCTGAGACGGCATAGAGTTCGACCAGCAGGTCGCGTGAGCGCTGCGACATGACCATGATCCGGGATGCGCGCCCGACAAGGTGCTCCATGATGCGACGCTGGCGTTCGGACGGCTCGGTCAGCACGGTGTGGAACGTGACGATCAGCGGCGCCGCCACCCGGTCCACGAAACCGCAGACCATCTCGCCATCGGGTCCGCCGAAGATGCCGTATTCGTGTTGCAGCCAGACCGCGTCGGCGCCAGTGGCGTCGATCGCCTGCGCGGCGCGGGCATAATCGTCCGGCTCGTCGCGCGCGATCGTCCCGGCGATCGGGCCGTAGGAGAGCGGCGCGTCACGGTCTTCGAGTGCCCACACGTCCACGCTCACTTCGGGGCGGAAGCGGGCCAGTTGTTCGGTCACATCGGCGGTGAAGGTCGCGATCCCGCATTTGCGCGGCGGGAAATTGCCGACCAGCGCGACGCGGCGCGGGGCGCGCGGGGATCGGAATGCGACCAGTTCTGTCTCGGCGCTCTCGGCACCCATGGGGAAGAGAGCGTTGGCGCGGCGTGCGTCCATACGGCGTGACGACTCCCTTGAGATTGGAAACTGACAAATGGCTGAATGAACGACGCGCGCGATGGTTCCATTGCGCTGCACCATTTCCGAGCGACCGGAAGCACGAACCGCGCCGCAATGCTGCGTCTGCGAACAGTCAGAACCAGCGCTGTCGCCAGTAGAAGTCCGCCGCTACCGGATTGCCTGACGCGTCCGTCGCCGGGCGGAAGCGCAACCGCTGCTCGACCAGTCGGCAGGTGATCGCGTCTGCTTCCGGATCCGGGCTTGGCTTGTAGACGCTGCATCCTGATGCGCGTCCGTCGATCCCCACCGTCACCTTGACCACGACTTCGGACCCGATGCGTGCCTGCCGCCCGCCGGCCGGACGGGGGTAGTCGCGCGCGTTGTTGATCGCGCCACCGATCCATTCGGGCTTGGTCGCGATCCCGCCGCCCTGGCCCGTGCCGCCAGCGCCGCTCCCGGTCCCGGTGCCGGTGCCGCCCGCCCCCGTCCCAGTCCCGGCATCGCGCGCGCCCGAGCTGTTGTCGGTGCCGGTTGAGCTAGCCCGGGGCGCCGGGGGAGCCGGCTTGACGGTGATGGCGGGCACGGGCGCCACGACCGGGCGGGGAACCGCCTTGCGCCCTTCTTCCCCCGCAGCCCCGCTGTCGGGTTCCGGTTGCGGGGGCGGGGGCTCGTACTGTTTGGTCTCGACCGTGACGGTGACGGCGGACAGCACGGCCCGCTCCACCGAAGCGGTCTGCTGCGGGGCAAACGCGCGCGCCAGCGCATAGATCGCCAGCAGGTGCAGCAGCACGATCGCTGCCAGCGCAGCCGGCCGCGGCCGGCGCGGCATGGTGGAAAAGGAAGCCTCCGTCGCCATTCCGTGATCAAACGACAAGCGCGGCAGGGGCGTTCCGCCGGTACCGCCCTCCGCACACGAAAACGGCGGCGCTCCCGCAGAAGGAGCGCCGCCGCTGTTCAAGTCGAAGCCGACCGGATCAGAAGTCGTAGCTGATGCCGACCTTCAGGCGCCACACCGACGACGACACGTTGATGCCGTTGTCGTCATCGAACGGCACCACTCCGGTGGTCGCGTTCGCCGTGATGGTGTTCGCATTGGCGAAGATATAGCGCCCCTGCGAATCCACACCGGTGACCTGCGCGATGTCCTGACGGCCTGCGAAGTCCCGGCGCCGCTGGATGTTCCAGTCATTGTCGAGGAAGTTCAGGAAGTTGTCCATCGTGGCGTAGAGCTTGATGCTGTCCTCGCGTCCGAAGAAGCGGCCCGGTCCGGGGATCTCCTGCGAGAACGACAGGTCGAGGTCGTAGTACCAGTCGTTGGAGCAGGTGTTCCGCTCGATCGACTGGCCGAGGTAATCCCGCGCGCACTTCAGACCGCTTGCGAAATCAGCCACCCGCTGCGCCACGCCCGCCGTCGAAAGCGGCGACACGTTCGGGTCGCTCGCGCCGGTCGGGATGTACAGCAGCGCGTTGTCCGCACCCGATGCCGAATCGTTGAACACGCCGCTGCCCGTGAAGGTCAGGCTGTACGGACGGCCCGAACGCGCCACGAAGGTCAGGCCCAGTCGGGTCGACAGGTCGCTGAAGAACTGCTCCTCGAAGCTCGTCGACAACGAGATGTTGTGCTTGCTCGAGAAGAAGCCGCGCGATGCGGCCGGGTTCTGGCGATCGAACGCTGCGGACAGGTCGTAGTTCGACGTTGCGGTCGAGTTGTACATGTTCCGCCGGTCCTGCGCGGCCGAGAAGGCATAACCCAGGCTGAAGAACGTGGAGCCGCCGTCGGTGAACACACCGCCGTCGAAGTTCTTCGAGAGGATCGCCGAGGCATTGTGGCTGTTGAACGCGCCTGCGTTGGTCAGCATCAGCTCGTCCTCACGCGCCGTAGTGACGCAAGCGGCGGTGACGCCGGTGAAGATCGGCGTCGGCGTGATGTCGGTCAGCTTCGCATTGCAACCGGCCCGCAGCGGATCGATCGTCACGTAGATCGGACGACCGTCGATCGTGAACCCGTTCAAGCCTGCACCCAGGTTCGGGGTCTGGCTGAGATCGACGATCGTGTACGGATCGCGCGTGCGGCTGAAGATGTAATCGAGGTTGAGATTCCATCCGCTGAAGAAGCCGCTGGGCGCGAAGTTCAGCTCCGAAGCGAAGCCGACGTTGGCGCGCAGCACGCTGGGCGTCTTGATGTCGGGATCGATCGACTGGGTGAAACCCTGGCCGGCGGATGCCGTTGCGATCGCAGCGTTGCGGAAGCAGGTCGGCACCCCGGTGAACGTGCCGTTGGTGACGACATCGATCTGCCCGGTGGGGCAACCGGCAGCCTGGGTGCTGGCCAGAGCGAAGGCGCTGCCATCGTTCTGGAACGCGTTGCCGAACCACACGAGCGGGTCGCCGCCCGAGAAGATGCCCACGCCGGCACGGAACTGGCTGCGCGAGAACACGGCGAAGTCATCCGCGTCGTAGGTGAACGCGACGCGCGGCATGATGATCGGGTCGAGATCGCTGAACCCGGCGTTGTTGTTGATGCCGTAACGCGACACGAACACCGGGTTCCGTTCCGGGCGGCCACCGTCGTACCATTCCAGCCGCACGCCGGCCGTCACCGCAAGGGCGTCGGTCGCCTGCCACTCGTCCTGGAGGAAGGCCGAATAGATCGTCCGCTTGAACTCGGCACCTGCGTCGGTGACGTTGCCGGTGGCCGAAACGTTGCCGAACGCGCCTTCGGTGTTCCCGTTGACGATGTTGATCGGCGTGGTGCTGGTCGAGTTGTTGCCCAGACCCGGCGACAGCAAACCGGCGCGCAGGTCGTTGATGTTGCGGAAAACCAGCGTTCCGGTCGCGTTCGCCACGAACAGGTTGAACAGGTCCGCCCGGTTCGCTTCCATGCCGAGCTTGATCTGGTGCGCGCCGGCATCGAGGCGGAGGACGCCGCGGTACTGTTCGATCGTCGTCTGCAGGTCGTTCGCGGAGCGGTTGCTGCCCGGGCCGGCAAGCACCGCACCGTCAGGCGTGGTCCCGGTGTTGTCGATGCCGACGATGATGCGCGGGATCGGGTTGTCCGACTGCGCTTCGCCGCCGCCGATCGGATCCTGCAGATCCTGCACTTCCGAACGCGAGTAACGGAACTCGCTGGAGAGGACGTCGCTCCACTGCGAGAACAGGCGCGCCGAATAGTAGTTCGACTTGGTGCCGCTCAGGTAGAACGTGTTCTGGCCCACGACTTGCGGCGAGGACTGGCCGGTGAACAGATCGTCGGCGCGGGTCGTCGATTCCTCGAGGCGCTGATAGGTCGCTTCAAGGCGGTGATCGTCGTTGATCTGAAGATCGCCGCGGAGGAACCAGCGCTCGTTGCTGAAGGGACGGTTGTAGACCAGCGGGCCGGTGTCGATGCCGTAGACATCGCGGATGACCTGCGAGATTTCGTCGAACTGCGCCTTGGTGACGCCCGCCAGTTCGTTGGCGAAGCCAGCACCCGCCGGGCCGTCATCCTGCGACTGGCCGGCGGTCTGCTTCTCGTAAGCACCGAACACGAACAGGCGGTCGCGGATCACCGGCCCGCCAAGATAGACGCCATAGCGCTTCTCAGGCTCGATCGGCGCGACCGGCAGACCATCGGCGATCACGTCGCCGCGCAGGTCGCTGTTCGAGTATTCGAAGAAACCGCCGAACTGGTAGTCGTTGGTACCCGACTTGGTGACCACGTTGATCGCGCAGCCAGTGAAGTTGCCGTAATCGACATCGAACGGCGCGAACTGCACCTGCGTCTCGCGGATCGCGTCGTACGGCACGGGGGTCGACGAACGCGACGAGAAGCCCGTGTCGTTCAAGCCGTAAACGTCGCCCTGGCTGATGCCGTCGACGGTGAAGGCGTTGCCGCGGTCGTTGCCGCCGAGGCAGGAAATGCGATCGACGCCCGAACCGCCATCGTCACGGTCGAGGCTGACGCGCGGGTCGATGCGGATGATGTCGCGCACGTCGCGGTTGAAGCTGGGAGCGTTCTCCAGCACTTCGGCGGTGAAGCTGGTGCCCGGGCCGACGGCGAGCTGGGTGACCCGCACCCGGCTGCCGCTGACGACGATCTCGCCGCCGCCGCTCGACAGGGCGAAGGTCAGCGCGGTGTTGCCCTGCAGGCTGGTCTGGATGTCGCTGACCGACTGGCCTTCGAACCCGCCGACGTTGGCCGAAACCGTGTACGGTCCGCCCGTGACCAGGCCGGAGGCGACAAAGCGGCCGTCGGCGCCCGTGGTGATCGTGCGGGTGGCGCCGGTGCGGGTGTCGGTGATCGTGACCGTGGCGCCGGCCAGCGGGTTGCCGTCCGCGTCAGTGACGGTGCCCTCGATGCCCGAGGTGATCTGCTGAGCGAATGCCGGGGCGGGCAAGACGGCTGCGGCGGACAGGCTGACGACGCTGGCGGCCAGCAGGTACTTGAGCTTCATGGAATACGATCCCTTGCATTCGCTGAGAAGAGGAGAAGGAGGCGCGCGCCCCCTAGGAGGTTCCGCCGACCGCCAAAAGGTGTCTTCTGTTACCAGTTCGTGACAGTGTGGCGGAAGTTATCCACGACACCCCGATCGCCCGCACAAACCCTTGCCAGAACGCGACTTTTTACGTGTTGCTGCGATGCAACAAGCGATCAAAAAGTGCCTTGCGCGCGGGAACCTGTCCCTGGGCCGGGTTTTCGCGCGGCGAATCAGGCGAGGTTGATCTCGCGCAGCCGCTGCTGGAGGAACTCGTGGCTCGAGATCGGCGCCGGGTGATCGTCGGGCCGCGCCGGATCGATGCAACTGTCCAGCGTCTCGATCGTGAAATCGGGGCGGAAGTGAAGAAAGAACGGCATCGAGTAGCGCGACCGGTACGCCGCCTCTCCGCGAGGGTTCACCACCCGATGCTGGGTCGAGCGCAGCCGGTGGTTGGTCAGCCGGTCGAGCATGTCGCCGATGTTCACCACCAGCGCGCCCGGCGGGGTGTCGACCGCTTGCCACTCGCCCTTGGCGTTGAGCAGTTCGAGCCCGGCCTCCTCCGCACCCAGCAGCAATGTGATCGTATTGATGTCGCCGTGGGCGGCCGCGCGAATCGCGCCTTCGGCGTGCGGGCCATCCAGCGGCGGGTAGTGCAGCAGCCGCATCACCGAATTGCCGTCCTCCACCGTCGGCTTGAAGTAGCCGCGGTCGAGGCCGAGGTGCAGCGCGATCGCTTCCAGCACCCGCTCACCCGCCTGTTCGAACGCGGCGTAAAGCTGCGTGAAGGTCTCGCGGAAACCCTCGACCTCGTTCGGCCAGACGTTGGGCGCCATGTACTGCGCGAGTGGATGGTCCTGCGGCAATTCGCGGCCGACGTGCCAGAATTCCTTAAGGTCGTGAACTTCGGCATCCTTGGCCCGCTCGACCCCGAACGGGGTATAGCCGCGCGCGCCGCCGCCGCCTTCGACCTTGTAGCCCTTCTTCACGTCCTCCGGCAGCGCGAAGAACGCTTTCGAGAGTTCCTCCGCCCGGGCGATCAGGTCGGCGGGGATGCCGTGATCGCGGATCACCGCGAACCCGTATTCGCGGAAAGAACGGCCCAGTTCGTCCGCCACCTCATTGAGCGGGCGGGCGATGGAAACAGAAGCAATCTCGGACATGGGGAAGGCGTCTCTTAGTAGGGGAGGAACAGGCCGGCGAGCGCGGCGCTCATCAGGTTGGACAGCGACCCGGCGGCCAGCGCCTTGAGCCCCAGCCGGGCGATCACGGGCCGCTGGTTGGGCGCGAGGCCGCCAGTCACCGCCATCTGGATCGCGATCGAGGAGAAGTTGGCGAACCCGCACAGCGCGAACGTCACGATCGCGCGGCTGCGATCGGACAGCACGCCGGCGTCCATCTGGCCCAGGTCGATGAAGGCGACGAATTCGTTGAGCACGATCTTGGTGCCGAACAGTCCGCCGGCGACCGGCGCCTGGTCCCACGGCACGCCGATCAGGAACATGACCGGGGCGAACAGCGCGCCCAGCCCCGCCTGGAAGCTCCAGTTGTCGAACCCGAACAGCGATCCGACCCAGCCGAGCACCCCGTTGGCAAGCGCCACCAGCGCCACGAACGCCAGCACCATCGCGCCGACCGCGACCGCCAGCTTGACGCCGGTCTGCGCGCCTTGCGCGGCGGCCTCGATCACGTTGGCGGGCTTCTGCCCCTCCTCAAAGGTTTCGGCGAGCTCGACCTCGTGCGGCTTGCCGCCCTCGACCAGCGCGGCGGGCCCTTCGGCGCTGATCCGCGCGTCGGGCAGCTCGATCCGGCCTTCGGCTTCGGGCGCCGGGTCGGCGGGATCGGGCATCATGATCTTGGCCATCAGGATGCCGCCCGGGGCCGACATGAACGCGGCGGCGAGCAGGAACGGCAGGTAATCCTCCCCCAGCAGGCCGGCGTAGGCCGCCAGGATGGTGCCCGCCACGCCCGCCATGCCGACGGTCATCAGCGTGAACAGCGCAGCCGGCGTCAGCGCCGCGAGATAGGGCCGCACCACCAGCGGGCTTTCGCTCTGGCCGACAAAGATGTTCGCCGCCGCGCCGAGCGATTCCACCCGGCTGATCCCGGTCACCCAGCCAAGCGCCCCGCCCACCCAGCGCACCACCTGCTGCATGATCCGCAAGTGATAGAGGATGGACACCAGCGCGGCGAAGAATACGATCACCGGCAACGCGCCGAGCGCGAAGGTGTTGGCCAGCGGATTGTCGCGCCCGAACAGGAACGCGGTGCCCTCGTTGGCATAACTCAGCAGCGCGGCGACGCCGTTCGCCATGCCCTGGATGCCGGCGACGCCCCACGGCGTGCGCAGGACGATGAGAGCGATCGCCGCCTGCAACAGGAACGCCGCGCCCACGATCCGCAGGCGGATCTGCCGCTTGGCGTTGGACAGGACAAAGGCGATCGCCAGGATTGCGACAATCCCGATCAGGCTGGTGAGGACAGGAGGCATCGAAATTCGCGTTAGCGGCAAGCGGTTGACTAGGAAACCGGATTCGGGCGCGTCTCCACGCTTGGCTGATCGTCACTTCGCATTGAAGCTCGGACGTGTGTGGGGCCCCGGAGCGCGGACCAGAGTGAAACGGTGGCTCGAGGCTGGCTTTGTCGGAACGCGAGTTGGCGCGGACGGTTGATTGACACCCACATTTCACAGGAGACCCCCATGCGTCTGCTCACCGCCGCCAGCTTGCCTCTTTTCGTTTGCGCGCTCGCCGCGTGCGGGTCCGACGCTGATCGCCAGGCAGACGCCACGGAGGACCGGATTGAGCAGCAGGCAGAGGCCAGCGCTGCCGCGTCGGGCGATGCGGCGGCCGCCCTCGGTCTGACCGAAAGGCAGCTTCTCGATGCAGACCTCGTCACCGCGGACGGCACGGAGCTGGGCGATGTCGAGCAAGTGCGGCGGGGAGCAGGCGGAGCCGTCGAAGGGCTGCTGGTTGAAATCGAGGACAGCAATCCGGACCGATATGTCGTGGTGCCTTTGACGGGCCTTACGACCCGCGTAGCTGGCGCTGACAAGGACCTTCAGACAAAGATGACGGCTGCCCAGATCGGTGCTTTGCCTGATGCGCAACTGGGTGCGGAAACGTCGACGACGGCAACGGGGCCCGCAAACTAACCCCAACGCGGCCACGCTCGTGTCGGGGTCGGCCGCCGCCCGCCCGCTTCCGGGCTCCAGCGGCCGTAAACCCACAAGCCCGCTTTTCTTTTCGCCGGCCCGGTGCCAATCGTCCCCCGCATGACCGAACCCGCCACCACCGCGCCCGCCATTCCTCGCCCGCTGTTCGTCTATGCGCTGCTCTACGGCGGGATGACGGTGCTTGCCGGGGTGCTCGGCAACAAGCAGGTCGCGCTGGGGCCGCTCGCGGTCGAGGCGGGTATCTTTGCGTTCCTGATGCTGGTGGTGCTGTCGAGCACGGTGGCGCAGCTTTATGGCCGCAAGACCGCCGACCGGATGGTGTTCTGGGGCTTCCTGCCGCTGGCGCTGTCGGTCGCGCTGATCTTCCTGGTGCTCCAGTTGCCCGCCTCCGCCGACATGCCGCCGGACCGCCAGGCGGCGTTTTCGCTGATGATGGGCAGCACGCCCCGGATCATGGCCGCCGGACCGGTGGCGTACGGGGTGTCGCTGTTCCTCAACGTGTGGCTGTTCTCGGCCCTGCGCGGAAAAGGGTCGGACGGCGACGGTGCGGGCAGTGGCCTCGGCATGATGGTGCGCGGCGGGATCGCCTCGGCCCTGAGCCAGGTGGTTGATACGCTGATCTTCATCACCCTGGCGTTTTATGGCGAATTTCCCATCGGCGACCTGCTCGTGGGTCAGATGCTGGCCAAGGTGGTGCTGTCGATCGTGCTCGTGCCCCCGCTGATCGCGCTGTGCGTCACGCTGGCGCGGCGGCTCGACCGCGCCTGATTGCCTGAAGTGACCGCGCCGATCCCGTTCGACGCGGCGCTGGCGCTGATCGGGCAGGCCACGCCGCTGGGGTCGGAGACCGTGCAGCTGGCCGGCGCCGCTGGCCGCACCCTTGCCGCAGACGTCATCGCGACCGCGCCCGCGCCCCGCACCGCCGTCTCCACCATGGACGGCTACGCGGTGGTCGATGCCGCGACCGCACCCGGTGAGTGGCTCCAGCTAGTCGGCGAATCGCGCCCCGGAGCGGGTTGGCTGGGGGCGATCGGTTCGGGCCAGGCGGCGCGGATTTTCACTGGCGCGGCAGTGCCGGAAGGCGCGACGCGGGTGATCATCCAGGAGCATGCGGAGCGCGACGGGGACCGCGTGCGCTTCACCCCCGGCTATGGTCCCGCAACTTATATTCGCATCGCCGGCAGCGATTTTGCCGCCGGAGACGTGCTGGTGCCGGCGGGCACCCGCCTCACCCCGCGCGGATTGGTGGCGGCGGCCGCGGCGGACTGCGGCGAGGTCACGGTGGCCCGCCGGCCCAAGTTGGCGATCCTTGCCACCGGCGATGAACTCGCCCGTCCGGGACAGGCGAGCGAGGGGCCCGAAGCGATCCCCGACACGATCAGCTTTGCCGTTGCCGCGCTGGCGCAGCAGGCGGGCGCGGATCTGGCCGCGATGGACCTGTGCGCTGACGAGCCGCGCCGACTGGAGAAGCTCGCCGGCGAATTGCTGGACATCGCCGACGTTGTGGTGGTCACCGGCGGCGCCTCCGTAGGCGAGCGGGACTTCGCCAAGGTGAGCTTTGCCGCGCATGGGCTGGAAGTCGCGTTTGAAAAAGCGGCGATCAAGCCCGGCAAGCCGGTGTGGTTTGGTCGCGCGGGGGATGCGCTCGTGCTTGGGCTGCCGGGCAACCCGACTTCGGCGATGGTCACGGCGGCGCTGTTCCTGCGCCCGCTGCTGGCGCGGCTGCAGGGCGCGGACGACGCGCACCGCTGGCGCACCCTGCCGCTGGCAGCACCCTTGCCCGCGACCGACGAGCGCGAGACGTTCGCCCGCGCCCGGTGGGACGATGCGGGGCTAACTCCGCTTGGCAATCAAGACAGCGGCGCACAGAGTCCGCTGGCAGAGGCCGACTGGCTGATCCGCTGCCCCGCCGGGCAAGCAGCCCTGCCCGCCGGCACGCTCGTCAGCGCACTGGCGTTTTAGCCGGCCAGCTTCATCGTCGGCGACAGTTCGGCGGTCGGCAGCACAATCTCGATCAGCGCCGCCTCGCCACTGGCGCGCGCAGCTTCGAAGGCGGGGGCGAAATCGTCGGTCCGCTCCACCCGCCAGCCGCCGATGCCATAGCTCTGCGCCAGCGCCGCGAAATCGGGATTGACCAATTCGGTCCCGACGACGTGGCCGGGATAGCGCCGTTCCTGGTGCATCCGGATCGTGCCGTACGCGCCGTTGTTCACCACCACCACGATCACCGGCACCCGGTGGCGTACGATCGTCGCCAGTTCCGTGCTCGCCATCATGAAGCACCCGTCCCCGGCGAAGCACACCACCGGGCGGTCGCGGTGGCGGATGCCGGCGGCGATCGCGGCGGGCAGGCCATAGCCCATCGCCCCGCTGGTCGGCGCGAGCTGGGTGCCGCTGCGCTTGTAGCGAAAGAACCGGTGCAGCCAGATGGCATAGTTGCCCGCGCCGTTGGTCAGGATCGCGTCGTCCGGCAACGTGTCCGACAGCCAGCCGACGATCTTAGCCATGTCGACCGGGCCATGCACCGCAGGCGGCTGCTGCCACGCCTCGTAGTCTGCGCGGGCGGAGGTGCGCCACTCGTCCCACCGCGGCTTCAGTTCCAGCGCCGCTGCGGCCTTCGCAAAGGCGTTGACGTCGGCGGTGATCGCCAGGGTGGGCTGGTACACCCGCCCAAGCTCGCTTGCTTCGGGCAGGACATGGACCAGCTTCGGGCCCGGCAATGGCACGTCGAGATTGGTGTAGCTGTCGGTGACGATCTCACCCAGGCGAGTGCCGACCGCCAAGATCAGGTCCGCCTCGCGCCAGCGGGCCTTCAGCCGGGGATTGATGCCGAGCGCTGACTCGCCAACGTAATGGGGGTGCCGGTTGTCGAACAGATCCTGCCGCCGGAACCCGCAGGTCACCGGGATGCCGCTCGCCTCGACGAAGCGGGTGAGGTCCGCCAGCCCTTGTGCGCTCCACTGCGATCCACCCAGCACCAGCAGCGGACGCTCGGCGGTCGCCAGCAACTCCTGCAACTCGCTCAGGGCGGGGGCAGCCGGGATAGCGGCCGGCTCGGTGCCCTGCCCCGGCGCCTCGACCGCCTCGCTCAGCATGTCTTCGGGCAGCGCGATCACCACCGGCCCCGGCCGACCGCCAAGCGCGGTGGCGTAAGCCCGGCTGATGAACTCGGGAATACGCGCGGCATCGTCGATCTGGCAGGCCCACTTGGCGAGGGCGCCAAAGGTCGCGGGGTAATCGACCTCCTGGAACGCCCCCCGCCCCATCTGGTCGCGCGGCACCTGACCCACGAACAGCAACATCGGGGTGCTGTCGTGCTGCGCGGTATGGACCCCGATCGCGGCATGGCACGCCCCCGGCCCCCGGGTGACGAAGCACACCCCCGGCCGCTTGGTCAGCTTGGCCCAAGCCTCCGCCATGTTGGCCGCCCCCGCTTCATGCCGGCAGACCACGAGCGTGATCCGGTCGCCCGCCTCGTGGATCGCATCCAGCGCCGCGAGGTAGCTTTCACCCGGCACGCAGAACACCGTGTCGACCCCCCGCGCCAGCAATTCGCGGATCAGGATCTGGCCGCCGGTCATGCGGGTGCCGGCGGGATGCGATTGAGCCATGGGATGCC
The DNA here is from genome assembly GCF_007065885.1 of Altererythrobacter sp. TH136. NCBI lineage: Bacteria > Pseudomonadati > Pseudomonadota > Alphaproteobacteria > Sphingomonadales > Erythrobacteraceae > Altererythrobacter > Altererythrobacter sp. TH136. Next base: position 1,359,310 of record NZ_CP041409.1, read on the forward strand.
TTGCGAAAATCGAGGTTGAACCTCTTGTGCGCCTATCAAGCGGACCCGTTCTATTCAAACGGCAGATGCGAGCCGACCAAAGGGGTGGCCGGGGGACGCGTCATCTGTCATCTGTGGCGCACTATTGGGGACGCAGAGGATCACACACATGACCGACATCAACTCGACCGCGCACCGCGCGCGCCGCCTGCCGCTCGCCGTGCGCGCATCGCTTCTGGCGATTGCCGCCGCCGGCCTTGCGGTACCGGCATCGGCACAGGACGCGGATCGCGCGCCGCAGACCGCCGCTCAGTCGCAGACGACCGGCATTCCCGCCTGGGGCCTTACCAGCGCCGAGCTGCCGGCCGATCCCACCGTACGCTGGGGCATCCTGCCCAACGGCATGCGCTATGCGATCCGGCACAACGAAACCCCCAAGGGCGCAGCGGTGATCCGCTTCGCCTTCAACGTCGGGATGCGGGAAGCGGAGGCCGCCCAGTTCGGTGCGCCGCACTTCCTGGAACACATGGCGTTCAACGGATCGACCAACATTCCCGAAGGCGAGTTGGTCAAGCGGCTCGAGCGGCTCGGCCTTGCGTTCGGCGCCGACACCAACGCCGAAACCGATCTGGAACACACGACCTACAAGCTCGACCTGCCGAACACCAACGCGGAGACGGTCGACGGGGCGCTGACGTTCATGCGCGAGCTCGCTTCGGAACTGACCATCGATCAGGCAGCCGTCGATCGTGAGCGCGGGATTATCCTGTCCGAGTACCGGGTGCGCAACGTGCCGCAGATCCGCCGCCTGCTCGACTCGCTCGGCAAGCAGATCCCCAACTCGCGCTTTGGGGCGGGCATGACCGGAACTCCGGACACGATCGGCAACATCTCGGCCGCCGATCTGCGGGCGTTCTACGAGGGTTACTATCGCCCCGACCGCGCCACGCTGGTGATGGTCGGTGACTTCGATGTCGATGCAATGGAACAGGAAATCCGCTCGCGCTTCGCGGGCTGGAAGGCAAAGGGTCCGGCCAAGGAACTCTATACCCCCGCCATCGCCCCCGTCGCCAAGCCGGTCGTTGCGACCTTCACCGACCCGTCGATCCCCGAGATCATCGAATTCAGCCGGGTAGCTGGCTATCAGGTGCCGGCAAATTCGGTCGAGGAACAGCGCCGCGCGACGCTGGAAGCGATCGCCAGCGTGGCCCTCTCAAACCGCCTCGCGACCTTGAGCCGCAGCGCGGACAGTCCGATCATCGGCGGCCAGGCCATGGTGCAGGATGTCGCCCGTACCGCCCGGACCGCAACCGCGATCGTCGTCGCCAAGGAGGGCCAGTGGCAGCCCGCGCTTGCCATTGGCGAGCAGGAGCTGCGGCGCGCGATCCAGTTCGGCTTCACCGAGGCCGAGATCGCCGAATCCAGGGCCAACATCCGCACCGCTCTGGAGAACGCGGTCGCGCAGGAAGCCGGCCGGCGGAGCGGCGCGATCGCCGATCAGATCGCCACCGCATCGCTGTCCAACAGCGTGTACCTGTCACCGGCACAGACCCTGGCGCTGTACAATGCGCTTGAGCCGACGCTGACCGCGGAGGAAGCAGGCAAGGCGTTCCGCGCGGCCTGGAACGGCGGCCCGACGCTGGTGCACGTCGCCACCAAGCAGGAGGTCGGCGGAGGCATCGCCGCAGTTGAAAGCGCGCTCGCCACCAGCACCCAGGTCGCTGTCACCGCTCCGGTCGAACAGGCGACGAAGGCATTTGCCTATGACGACTTCGGTCCTGCCGGCAAAGTAGTCTCGGATACCTCGATCGCCGACCTCGGCATCCGTTCGGTCCGCTTCGCCAACGGCGTGCAGCTCAACCTCAAGAAGACCGCGTTCGAACCTGGCAAGATCGCCTGGTACGCCAAGGTTGGACCCGGCGCGCAGGTGTTTCCGGCGGACAAGCCGGGCCTGACCGTCGCCAGCCAGGTGCTCACCTCGCTCAATGGCCTGGGCAAGCACGACGTCGACGAACTGCGCCGGATCACCGCAGGTCGCCAGGTCGGCGTGGGTCTGGCCGTGGATACCGATGGCATCGTCGCTTCGGGCGCGACCACCTCGGCCGATCTCGACCTGCAGATGAAGCTGCTGGCCGCCCAGTTGACCGATCCCGCGTACGACCCGGCCACCCAGGCGCAGTGGGCCGGCATTGCGCCGGTCGTTGCCAAGAACATCGCGTCCAATCCGTCGCAGCTGGCGAGCATCGCCGTGCCCTTCAAGTTGACGGGCGGGGACGCCCGGTTCGGGTTCGGCAACCCCGAAGACCTGACCGCTCGCAGCCTGGACGAAGTCAAGGCCGCGCTGGCGCCGCAACTGGCAAGCGGCGGAGTGGAGATTGGCCTGGTGGGCGACTTCGACGAGGCCGCCGCGATCGCCGCTGTGGCGCAGACGCTGGGAGCGGTTCCCCGGCGCGGCGATCCGGCCGCCAACCCCGCTGGCGTGAAGGCGGTCACCTTCACCGCCGATCGCACCCCGCAGACCATCTATCATGGCGGTTCGGCGGACCAGGGCGCGATCGCGCTCGCATGGCCGACGACCGACGGCAAGAACCTCAAGGATTCGCTGACTCGCGACCTGCTGGCCGGGGTCATGGGCCTGCGGCTGATCGACGTGGTCCGCGAGGAACTGGGCGCGACCTACACGCCGAACGCCCAGTCCGTTGATTCGCTGACCTACAAGGGCTTTGGCTATCTCACCGCTTCGGCCCCGGCAGACCCGGCTTCGATGGACGAAGTCGCCGCCGCCGTGCGCAAGATCGCGGCCGATCTGCGCACCAATCCTCCCACTGCCGACGAGATGCTGCGGGCGCGCAAGCCCACTCTCGAGCGCTGGCAGCGGCAGGAACGGGAGAACAACAGCTGGGTGGCGCTGGTGTCCGAGGCGCAGACCCGGTCGGACCTACTCGACCGGCGGCGTAACCGTGCGCGCGTGCTCGAAGGGATCACGGCGGCGGAGATCAAGGCTGCCGCGCAGCGCTATCTCGACCCCGCCAAGTCGGTCGAATTGAGGGTTCTGCCCAAGCCTGCTGGCTGAGTGTATAGGCGAACCGGGGCGCTGCTCAGGCGGTCCGGTTCGCCCATTCCCGATTAATATACAACGCGCCCAGCGTGCAGATCACGCCGGACAGCAGGTACAACCCGACCGACCACAAGCCGAACCGGCTGGCGAGGAACAGCGCGACGAACGGCGCGAAACCCGCACCGATGAACCACGCCGAGTTAGAGACGATCGCCGCTCCGGTATAACGGTGGACCGCCGGGAAGCTCGCGTTCACCGCACCCGCCGACTGGCCGAAGGCGAGCCCCAGCAGCACGAACCCACCGAACATGTAGGCAGCTTCCCCCACCGGGCCGGCGCCGAGCAGCTGCGGCGCGAAGCCGCTGTATGCACCGATCAGCGCCGCCGACACGCCCAGCACCGCCCGCCGGCCCACCCGGTCCGCGATCACGCCTGACGCCAGGATCGAGACGACACAGATCATCGCCCCCACCGCTTCAATGATGAGGAACCGGACCACATCCTCGCCTGTGCTGAGGGTGACCCACGACAGCGGGAACACCGTCACCAGATGGAACAGCGCAAAGCTTGCCAGCGGAGCGAATGCGCCCAGCGTGATCGTGCGCCACTCGCTCCGCAGCGTCTGGAACGGCGGGGACGGTTGCAGATCGCGGGTCTCGAACAGGCGCTTGAATTCGGGCGTGGCGACCAGTCGCAACCGCGCGAACAGCGCGACCACGTTGATCGCGAGCGCAACGAAGAACGGGTAGCGCCAGCCCCAGGTGAGAAAATCCTGCGGAGTCAGCAGCGCCGTGAAATAGGCGAACAATCCGCTCGCCACCACCAGTCCGAGCGGCGCCCCGAGCTGCGGGATCATCGAATACCATCCGCGGCGGTCCTCCGGCGCGTTGAGCTGCAGCAGCGACGGCAGGCCATCCCAGGCGCCGCCGAGCGCGATGCCCTGGCACAAGCGGAAGAACGCCAGCAGCCACACCGAAAGCGCGCCGACCCGCTCGTATCCCGGCAGCAAGGCGATCACCATGGTCGACCCGCCGAGCAGGAACAGCGCGATGGTCAATTTCACGCCGCGGCCGTGCCGCTGGTCGATCGCGGTGAAGATCAGGGTTCCGATCGGGCGGCCGACGAATGCGAGCGCGAAGATCAGAAACGAATAGAGGGTGCCGGTCAGCGGATCGACGTACGGGAACACCAGCGAGGGAAATACGAGCACCGAGGCGATCGCGTAGACGAAGAAGTCGAAGAACTCGCTCGTGCGGCCGACGATCACGCCGATCGCGATATCGCCCGGTCGGATGTCGCCATGGCGGGCATTCACAAGCTGGGCATCGCGTTCGAGCGGCGCCGAGTTGGATGCCGGGGCGGGAGCGGTCATCGCTTGGGTTTCTCCTTCGCTTGCATCTCTTGTTGCGCCGCGAACGCGTGGGCGCAAGACTGCGGGTTGCGTATTGACCCGGCAGGCCGGTTTTTGGGATTGGACAAAATGTCCAATGTCAGACGGAATGTCTCTCCGGCTAGTGGAGGACCATGCTGCAGCACATCCCAGTCCGGATCCGCCGCCTGAAAGCGGCCCTGCTGATTCCGCTTGTCGCGATTCTTGCCGCGTGCGATCGCGCGGTGCTCAACCCCGCCGGGGACGTGGCGCGCCAGCAGCGCGATATCATCTATATCTCGACCGGCCTCATGCTGCTGATCATCGTGCCGGTGATGCTTCTGATCGTCGTGTTTGCCTGGCGATATCGCAAGGGCGCCGGCGGCACGTACGATCCCGATTTCGATCACTCCACCTCGCTCGAGCTGGTCATCTGGTCGGTCCCTTTGCTGATCATCATCATCCTGGGCGCGCTGACCTGGTCGAGCACGCACCTGCTCGATCCGTTCCGCCCGCTCGATATGAAAGCGAACGCACAGGAAGCGCGCGCTCCGGTATCCGATCCGCTGCGCGTGCAGGTGGTCTCTCTCGACTGGAAGTGGCTGTTCATCTACCCCGAACAGGGGATCGCCACAGTCAACGAACTGGCCCTGCCGGTCGACCGGCAAGTGCGGTTCGACCTCACCTCCACCAATATGATGAACACGTTCTATGCGCCCACGATGGCGGGCATGATCTACGTGATGCCGGGGATGCAGAGCACGCTGCACGCGGTGATCAACCGGCCAGGCAGCTACGAAGGGCTTTCGGCCAATTACAGCGGCCACGGGTTTGCCAACATGCGCTTCCAGCTGAAGGGGATGGACCAAGCCGCCTTCGACAACTGGGTCGCGCAGGCCAAAGCATCGGGCCGAACGCTTGATCTGGCATCCTATTCCCAGCTCGCGAAGCCCAGCGAAAAGGTGCCGCCGATGTTCTTCGGGTCGGTGGACCAGGACCTCTACCGCCGCGTCCTCGAGCGCTGCGTGGAGCCCGGCACGCCGTGCATGACGGACCTGATGGAATACGACCGGAAGCAGGGCGGCGGCCATCCGCACGAGACACGCCCCGGCGCAGGCATGCCGCAGCGGGGCAATTCGATGCCGATGCACGGTCCCAAGGCGGAGGGCGCGCTGCTCAGGGAGCCAAGTGAGAAGGGCTCCGGCGCCAACGTAACCAAGCCGGCAAATCCTGCCGATGCCGGTGGCGCGACCCGTCCGAACGACCCGCGCAACCGCGACATGTCCGCTCTCGATCCGCGATCGGCGCCGTTCGCCCGCGCTGATGCCAACGCCTGATTTTCCTGGAGCCAAGCCCAGTGTTCGATGCCTCGCTCGCCAAGATCATCTTCGGCCGCCTCACCTGGGAAAGTTTCCCGGTTCACGAGCCGATCCTGCTCGGCACCTTTGCCGTGGTGGTGGTGCTGGGCGTGGGCATCCTGGCCGCCGTCACCAGGTTCAAGCTGTGGGGCTGGCTCTGGCGCGAATGGCTGACCACCGTCGATCACAAGAAGATCGGCATCATGTACATCATCCTGGGCGTCGTCATGCTGCTGCGCGGCTTTGCCGACGCGCTGATGATGCGGGCGCAGCAGGCGATCGCGTTCGGCGGCAACGAGGGCTACCTCCCCGCTCACCACTTTGACCAGGTATTTACCGCCCACGGGACGATCATGATCTTCTTCGTGGCGATCCCTCTGATTTCCGGGATCATCAACTATGTCATGCCGCTGCAGATCGGCGCGCGCGACGTGGCGTTTCCGTTCCTTAACAGCCTCTCGTTCTGGCTGACGGTCGCGGGCGCGCTGCTGGTGATGGTGTCCCTGTTCATCGGGGAGTTTTCGACCGCGGGGTGGCTCAACTACGTGCCGGTCGCCAATCTGCAGAACAGTCCCGGGGTGGGGCCGGACTATTACCTGTGGGCGCTGCAGATAGCTGGCGTCGGCACGACCTTGTCCGCGATCAACATGGTCACGACCATCATCAAGATGCGCGCGCCCGGCATGAGCATGATGAAGCTGCCGGTGTTCTGCTGGACCGCGCTGTGCAGCCAGGTGCTGGCGATCGCGATCTTCCCGGTGCTGACCGGCGCGTTCGCGATGCTGATGCTCGACCGCTATCTCGGCACCAACTTCTTTACGAACGATCTCGGCGGCAATCCGATGATGTACTGGAACCTGGTGTGGGTGTGGGGCCACCCCGAGGTGTACGTCCTCATCCTGCCGGTGTTCGGAATCTATTCGGAGATCACCTCGACCTTCACCGGCAAGCGCCTGTTCGGCTATTCGTCGATGGTTTACGCGACGGTCGTCATCACGATCCTGAGCTACCTGGTGTGGCTGCACCACTTCTTCACGATGGGCTCCGGCGCCAGCGTCAACAGCTTCTTCGGCATCGCGACGATGGTGATCGCGATCCCCACGGGCGCCAAGATCTTCAACTGGCTGTTCACGATGTACCGCGGATCCATCCGGTTCGAGCTGCCGATGATGTGGGTCATCGCGTTCATGCTGACCTTCGTGGTGGGCGGGATGACCGGGGTGCTGCTGGCCGTGCCCCCGGCAGATTTCGTGCTGCACAACTCGCTGTTCCTGGTGGCACACTTCCACAACGTCATCATCGGCGGCGTGGTGTTCGGACTGTTTGCCGGGATCGAGTACTGGTGGCCCAAGGCCTTCGGCTTCAAGCTCGATCCGTTCTGGGGCAAGATCCACTTCTGGGGGTGGGTGGTCGGCTACTGGGTAGCGTGGACCCCGATCTACATCGTCGGCCTGATGGGCACGACGCGCCGCACGCGTTATCTGGAGGATCCCACGCTCCAACCGTGGTTCGTCATCGCCGCCATTGGCGCGGTGATCATCGCCATCGGCATCGCGGCGTTCGTCATCCAGATCGCGGTCAGCATCAAGAACCGCGAGAAGCTGCGCGACAACAGCGGCGATCCGTGGGACGGCCGCACGCTGGAATGGTCGACCACCTCGCCGCCGCCGGCGTACAACTTCGCCTTCACGCCCGTCGTCCATGACCTCGACGCCTGGTACGACATGAAGCGGCGCGGCTGCCAGCAGCCGGAGGGCGGTTACCTGCCGATCCACATGCCAAGGAACACAGGGATGGGCGTGATCCTGTCCGGCCTCGCGACGGTGCTTGGTTTTGCGATGGTGTGGTACATCTGGTGGCTCGCGGCACTGGCGTTCGCCGCGCTGACAATCATCTCCATCGCGCACACTTTCAACACCGACCGCGACTATTACATTCCGGCGGACGAGGTGGAGCGGTCCGAACGCGGGCAGCGCCCGCTGCTGGCTGCGGGAGCCTGAACGATGGCGAGTATCCCCCACGATCCAGCGACCGACGCGCCCCGGTTCTACGTCACCGAAGAAGATCATCACGTCCACGCCGGTAGCCCGACCATACTGGGCTTCTGGATCTACCTGATGAGTGACGCGCTCCTCTTCGCGGCCCTGTTCGCGACGTATGGCGTAATCGGCACCAGCTATGCCGGCGGTCCTGTCCCGCGCGAGATTTTCGAACTGCCGCTGGTGGCGCTCAACACCGCGATCCTGCTGGTGAGTTCGATCACTTATGGCTTTGCGATGCTGGCGCTCGACAGCGGCAGAGCCCGCAGCGTGCAGCTGTGGCTGGTGGTGACCGGCCTGCTGGGCATCGCGTTCGTCGGCGTCGAGATGTACGAGTTCTCCAAGCTGATCGCCGAAGGCGCCACGCCGCAGCGCAGCGGTTTCCTGTCGGCATTCTTCACGCTCGTCGGCGCACACGGGCTCCACGTGACGATCGGCATCATCTGGATCGGCGTCATGCTGGTGCAACTCGCCCAGCGCGGCGTCACGATTGAAAACCGGCGCCGGCTGCTGTGCCTCAGCATGTTCTGGCACTTCCTCGACGTCGTGTGGATCGGCGTCTTCACGTTTGTCTATCTGCTGGGAATGGTGCGATGAACACGGTCGATCACGCTTCGCACGGGCATGGCTCCGCTCATGACGAAAGCTACGGCCACGGTAGCAGGAAGAGCTATCTGATCGGCTTCGCGCTATCGGCGGTTCTCACGGCGATCCCGTTCTGGCTGGTGATGACCGGCGTGCTGACCCCGGGCGCGACAGCAGTGGCGGTCATCGTCATGGCGGTGGTGCAGATACTGGTGCACACGGTGTGCTTCCTGCACGTCAACACCCAGGCAGAGGGCGGGTGGACGCTAATCGCCTATGTCTTCACCGCAGTGCTGCTGTTCATCGTCATCGCCGGGTCGGTGTGGATCATGTACCACCTCAACACCAACATGATGCCCGGCATGACCACTGGCGAGGCGAGCTACACACCGTGACTGCCAACCGGGGGAAGCGCCGCTTCCTCCTGGCGCTGTGCTCGTTCCTTGCGCTGCTGTTCGGCGGGCTGGGTATCTGGCAGATCGAACGCCTGGCCTGGAAACTCGCTTTGATCGAGCGGGTCGAGGCGCGTGTGTCCGCTCCGCCCGGTCCTGCTCCCGCTCCGGAGGCATGGCGATCGATAACGCAGGAGCGTGACGAGTACCGACATGTGGCTGTGCGCGGGACGTTCGATTACGCAAGCGAAACACTGGTCGATGCTCTGACGGAGCGGGGCCCGGGTTACTGGGTGCTCACCCCGCTGCGCACCGCCACCGGCACGATCCTGGTCAATCGCGGCTTCGTTCCTCGTGAGGCTGACTCTCCCGCGAACCGGGCTGCATCCCGGCAAACCGGTGAGGTCACGGTCACCGGCTTGCTCCGCATGGCCGAGCCGGACGGACGTTTTCTGCGACCCAATGACCCTCGGCAGGACCGCTGGTTCTCGCGCGACGTGGGAGCGATCGCCAAGGCGCGCAGGCTGGGACCCGTGGCGCCGTTCTTTATCGACGCTGATTCCGGCTCGACTCCCGGGCGGCTGCCGGTCGGCGGGATGACCGTGGTCCGCTTCCGCAACGCGCATCTGGTCTATGCGCTCACCTGGTTCGCTCTGGCCGCCCTGTCGCTTGTGGGGCTGGCGCTGGTGCTGCGTTCGCGCGATGACGGGCGTTGATGGACACCCCGCTCCTTGCGTTGACCCTCCGCCGCAGCGGCCACGCCGGAGGTCGCTCGCCCGAAGCCGCTGCGGCGGAAAACATGCGTCAGCTGATCCAGCTGCGATGGATCGCAGTGGCGGGGCAGGTCATCGCCATCCTGGTGGCGCACTTCGGGTTGGGCGTCCGCCTGCCGTTGCTGCCCATGCTGGCGGTGGCGGGCGCGCTTGGCGGCGCCAATCTGCTGTTCACGCTCAGCCTCGGTCGCTGGCCGGTGGTGCCGGGAGAGTTCCTGTTCGCGCTGGCGCTAGACATGGCGGCGCTGACCGCGCAGCTCTATTTCAGCGGCGGCGCGACCAATCCGTTCATCGCGCTGTACTTGCTCCAAGTCGTGCTCGGCGCGATCCTGCTGCCGCTGGCGATGGTCGCGCCCCTGGCCGGCGCTTGCTGCCTGGCGTTTGCCTTCCTGAGCGTGCGCCATCTCCCACTGAAATTGCCGGCGAATGTCGGCGGCATCGGCGACTTGCGGCTGCTTGGGGAGTGGATCGCGTTCGTCATGGTGGCGGTGCTGCTGGTGCTGTTCATCACCCGCATCAGCCGCAATCTGCGCGCGCGGGAGACCTTCGTAGCGGAACTCGGCCAGCGTGCCGCGGAAGAAGACGGGATCGTCCGCATGGGTCTGTTCGCCAGCGGAGCGGCGCACGAACTCGGCACGCCGCTGTCGTCGCTATCGGTTCTGGTCGCCGACTGGCAACGCGATCCCCGCCTGGCTGCTGACCCGGCGCTGCGGGAAGAATTGGCAGAAGCGCAGGCGGAGATCGGGCGGTGCAAGGAGATCGTCAGCAACATCCTGCATTCCGCCGGAAAGGCGCGCGGCGAGGCGATGGGCGCTGCCGAGGTAAGCGCCTTGCTTGAGGAAATCGCCGCCGAGTGGAGCGCGGCGCATCCGTCGATTCCGTTCCAATATCATCTGGCGGAGCTGCAGGACGTGCGGGTCGCGGCCGAGCCGGCGCTGCGGCAGGCGATCTGGAACTTGCTGGAAAATGCCGGCGAAGCCTCCCCCGGCAGCGTCATGCTCGAAGGGAGCCGGCTGGACGACTGGCTGGTGATCGCCGTCAGTGACGCCGGACCCGGATTCAGCGGGCCGCAACTCGCCGGCATCGGCAAGCTCTACCAGTCGAGCAAGGGACCCGGACACGGCCTTGGCCTGTTCCTCACCGTCAACGTCGTCCGCCGGCTCGGCGGGCGGCTGGAGGCTGAGAACCGGGCGGGCGGAGGGGCCGTGGTCCGCCTGTTGCTGCCGATGCTCCCCGCCGCTTCGCAGAAGGAGCTTTGATCGCGATGAAACCCGGATCCCTGATCATCGTGGAGGACGATGCGACCTTCGCCCGGACGCTCAGCCGCTCCTTCGAACGGCGTGGCTACACCGTGTCATGCGCGCACAGCAGCAGCGAACTGGAAGTGTTGCTGCAGACCGAACGCCCGGCCTACGCGGTCGTCGATCTCAAGCTGGGGACCGAATCCGGCCTGCTTTGCGTGCGCACCTTGCGGGCGCATGACGCCGAGATGCGGATCGTCGTGCTGACCGGTTATGCCAGTATCGCGACCGCCGTCGAGGCGATCAAGCTGGGCGCGTCCAATTACCTGCCCAAACCTGCGAATACGGACGAGATCGAAGCGGCGTTCGGCCGTACCGCCGGCGACATCGACGCGCCGATCACCCGCCAAGCCACGTCCATCAAGACTTGGGAGTGGGAGCGGATCAACGAGACTCTCGCCGAAACCGGGTTCAACATTTCCGAGACCGCCCGGCGCCTGGGGATGCACCGCCGCACCCTGGCCCGGAAGCTGGAGAAGCGGCAGGTCCGCTAGAACAGGCATTCGCCTGTTGGCGCCACCTTCCTAGCCCAGCTGCGCCAGCGCCGCCGCCAAGCGGTCACGCGTGCCGGCGACGTCCGTCAGCTTATCAAGGCCGAACAGGCCGATGCGGAACGTCCGGAAATCCGGTCCCTCATCGACCATCAGCGGCACGCCCGCCGCCACCTGGAAGCCCGCATGAACAAACTTTCTCCCGTTCTGGATGTCGGGATCACGCGTGTAAGACACGATCACGCCCGGCGCTTCGAAGCCAGCCGCAGCAACCGAGGGGAAGCCGCGCGCGGCCAACATCCGGCGGACATCCGTGCCGAGTTCCCACTGGGCCGCCTGAAGACGATCCAGGCCGACACGTCTGGCTTCGGCCATCGCGTCGCGCAGGGTCCGCAACGCATCGGTCGGCATCGTCGCATGATAGGCGAAGCCGCCGGCAAGGTAGGCCTCGGTGATCTCCAGCCACCGGCCAAGGTCCACCGCGAAGCTCGTCGACTGATTGGCGCGGCATCGTTCGATGGCGGTTTCGCGCAGCATCACCAGTCCGGCACTCGGCGGGGCGGACCAGCCTTTCTGCGGGGCGGAAATCAGCACATCGACGCCCAGCGCCTCCATGTCGACCCAGATGCAGCCCGATGCCACGCAGTCGAGCACCAGCAAACCGCCATGGCGATGAACCGCATCCGCGAGTGCGCGGATGTAGTCATCTGGCAGCAGGATGCCGGACGCCGTCTCCACATGCGGTGCGAACACCACGTCAGGCTTGGCCGCCGCGATCCGGGCCACCGCATCCTCGATCGGGCACGGCCCAAACGGCGCCTGGCCGTCGTCCCCCACTCGCACGGCCCGCAGCACGGTCTCATCACGCGGGATCGAACCTTTGGCGAAGATTTGCGACCAGCGGTAGGAGAACAGGCCGTTGCGAATGACCAGCACGCTGGCATCCGTGGCGAACTGCCGGGCGACCGCTTCCATCGCGTACGATCCGCCGCCCGGCACGATGACCGCGCGATCGGCGTGGTAAACACCGCACAGAGTCTCGTGAATGTCGTGCATCACCGTCTGGAACGCGGTGCTCATGTGGTTGAGCGATCGGTCGGTGAACACCACCGAGTATTCGAGCAGACCGTCGGGATCGATATCCGTGCGTAGAGCCGGCATGAAAATGCTCTCCTGAGGTTGTTTGGGGCTAGCGCCGCCAGCGAAGGTTGGAGGGATCGAGATCGGCCAGTGCGCGCGCGCCCATCAGCTTCATGTCGCGTTCGATCTCGTCGCGCAGCTTGCCCATCGCTCGTTCGACACCCGCCTGTCCCGCCGCGGCAAGGGCATAGAGGTAGAGCCTTCCCCCAGAGCAGGCGCGGGCGCCGACCGACAGCGCCTTCAGCACGTGGCTGCCCCGGCGAATGCCCCCGTCGCAGATCACCTCTATCCGGTCGCCTACGGCATCGACGATCTCGGCCAGTTGATCGAACGGAGCGCGGCTGCCGTCCAGTTGCCGGCCGCCGTGGTTCGATACCATGATGGCGCTTGCGCCGATATCCGCCGCCCGCCGGGCATCGGCGGCCGACATGATCCCCTTCAGGCAGAACTGCCCGCCCCATTGATCGCGGATACGCTCCGCCGCCTTCCAGTCCATTGACTGGTCGAGCATCGTCGAGAAGTAGTCGCCGATCGAGGTCGCCACCTTGGTTCCTTGCGAGACGTGCGTTTCGAGGTTTGGCAACGAGAACGGCTCGCGCAACAGGTAATCCATTGTCCAGCGAGGGTGAGCGGCAAAGCTGAGTGCAGATCCGGGCGTCAACCGCGGCGGCGAGGTGAAGCCGGTCCTCAGACACCGTTCACGGTTGCCGCCGACGATCGTGTCCACCGTCAACGCGACCGCATCGAAGCCCGCCGCCTGGCACCGCTCGATCATGGAGCGGTTGAGCCCTTCGTCCTTGTGCACGTAGAGCTGGAACAGCTTGGGTGCCTTCACGGTGGCGCCGACCTCTTCGATGCTGACCGTCGCCAGGCTTGAGATGCCGAACCAGGTGCCAAACTTTTCGGCTGCGGCACCGACTGCCCGCTCCCCCTGCCAGTGAAACAAGCGCTGGAGAGCGGTCGGCGAGAAGAACAACGGGAGCGCTATCTCCTTGCCCATCAGCGTGGTGCGCATGTCGACATGTTCGACCCCGGCGAGGACGCTGGGGACCAGATCGCAATCATCGAACGCTTGAGTGTTGCGGGCCTTGGTCACCTCGTCATCGGCGGCCCCGTCGATGTAGTGAAACACCGGCCCCGGCAGGCGCCGCTTCGCCAGTCGCCGAAAGTCCTCCGTGTTATGGCAATCGGCCAACCGCATCGTGCATCCCGCTTCGCAAGCTCGCGCGGATAACGGCGCGCGCTTACCCATGTCGCCGCACTATCAGGAAAAAGCGAGCGGGTTCATCGTTCCGTCGCCTCGGAAGTTCCGGCAGTGCTGAACCAGAAGACCGGCGGCGGCTTCGAATCGGGCCACACTTCGGCCAGGTCATCGCCGTGATAAAGCCGCCCGTTCTTCATCACCCAGGCGATCGCGCGCGCGTTGGTGATGTCGGTCCGGGGATCCTTGTCGAGCACCACCAGATCGGCCAGCTTGCCCGGTTCGATCGACCCCAGATCCGCTTCTCTCCCGATAGTGCGGGCGCCGTCGATAGTAGCGGATCGCAGGATTTCCGCCGGGGTCCACCCGCCCATCTGATGCGCCTCCATCTCCCAGTGGGTGCCCAGGCCCGGCACCTCTCCGTGCGCACCGATCGACACCAGGCCCCCTGCCCGCTTCACGGCCAGCGCGCTGGCGGCGATCGTGGGGAATAGATAGGCGGACGGGTCGCGCCATTCCCGCTGCCAGAGCTTTTGATCGCGAAACCACGCTGGCGCGAACCGGGCGTATTTCGCATCCCCGTGGGGTGCGTCCCGCGCGATGAAGAAATCCTGCGCAGGGTAGCCGCCGTGCGTGATCTGCAACGTCAGGTCATAACTCGTGCCGCTGCGCGCCAGCAGCTGCACGAAATCGTCGTACAGCACCGGCGGCGGGATGGCGTGCTCGTTGCCCGCAAACCCGTCGAGGATATGACTGAGACCGAGCTTGGCCGACAGCGCCCCTTCGGTGGTGGGCTGCAATCCCAGCGCCCGTGCGCGCTCGGCAATCCATTGACGTACCCGGCGGTTGCCAGACCGATACATCTTGACGTTGGTCAGGCCATACCGGTCCCGATACCGCCGCAGGACAGCGTCAATCTGTTCAGGCGACCGGAAATCGTTGAACCCGAAGATCGCGGTCCCGGTTGAGAAGATCCGCGAGCCGACAACAAGGCCGGCATCCAGCGCATCCTGATAGGCGAGCATGTCAATCGTGAGCGTCGACGGGTCAAACGCGCTGGTGACGCCATAAGCGAGGTTCGCCGCTGGACCCCAGGGCGCGAAATCCAGCACGTCGCGGCGAATGTCGGCCACGTGATCGTGGACGTCGATCAGCCCCGGAATGACATACCGGCCGGCGATGTCGCGCACTTGCGTGCCCGGCGGCACTGGAAACGAGCCACGCGGCCCGATGGCCGCGATCCGGTTGTCTTTGACCAGCAGGTCCGCGTTCTCGACCGCTGCTGCTGCGCCCATCGTCAGCACGGTGGCTCCGCGCAACAGCAGGTGCCCTGCGGGAACGTCGCGCGGGATCGTGACGATGGCGTCGACGGTCGTGACTGCGCCGCCAGCGGCCGGACGCCGCCAGATGGTCGGGCCGAGCGACCAGAAAATCTCGCGCCCATCGCCGCTCCAGCCAAAATAATCGGCGCCTTCGCTCGTCAGCTTCTGTGTGGATGCGGCCGGGTCGGACAGGTCGACGGATGAACCATCTTCCGGAAGGCGAACGAGGTACAATTGCTGCGCGATTTGCGCCAAGGCCTGGCGGCCGTCAGGGCTGACGCGAAGGTCATCGGCAGGTGCCGGACCCTCGGCAAAATACCAATTGGGCCCGACGACCCGCGCGGCAAGCCGGTCGTCCTTTGCGTCGTGGACCCCGTCGGCTCGATTGATCAGCAGCGTGCCGTCCGCCAGGAAGTGCGGCTGACCGCCCAGGTTACCGCGGGCCAGCACTTCGCCGGTGGTCAGCGAGACCAGCTCTGCTTCACGGATCTGGCCGAACTCAACATAGCGCGCCCGCCGCTCCGCGCTGGGAGAGCGAACCGCCACCACGCCGCCATCCGGCGTGTAAACGGGGTGCGTGTAGAACGCATCCTGGCTGGTCAGCCGCTTCGGCGAGCCCTCTCCGGGTCGCACCTCCCACACGTGGCCCCCTTCAAGCGCGGTCCAGGTAACGAACAGCAGACGCTTGCCATCGGCGGACCACGAGGGATGGAACTGCGGAGGCAGACCGTCGGCAACCGGCGTTGGAGCCCCGCCTGACGCCGGCATCGCGTAGACCCGCCCGAGCGCCGATAATGCGAACGTGCGCCCGTCGGGTGAAAGCGCGGGAGTTTGCACGATACGCGCCCGTACCGGTCCGGTTTCGACTCTGGCCGGTGCGTGGGTCAAAGGTCCGAGCTGCTGCTCGACTTGCGCGGTGAACGGGATCGGGGCCACCGTGCCATCGCGCAGTGAAATACGGGCCAGCTTGCCGCCTCGCGTGAATACGACCGCGTCGTCGTTGGGCGTGAACGCCATGCGAGGCGCGATGTCGCTCCAGTACGACGCCTGTAGCGAGTCCGGGTCAAGCTGGGTGAGGTCGCGCTCGGCGCCCGTAGCAAGGTCGCGCAGCCGCAGCCACGTTCGTCCGGTGCGCCGTTCGGCGTAAGCAAGCAGCCGGCCATCGTGCGAGACGGCGGGACGGAAGGCGCTGGCCTGCACCTTGCCAAGGCGGACGTCCCCGACAGCCTTGACCAGCGTCTCGGCCGCGCCGCCAGCGGCAGGCATGCGCGCGATGCGCCACTCGACCGGCTCCGCGAAGTCGAGATCACCGCCGCGCGCGGCGTAGTAAAACCACTTGCCGTCCGCCGAGGCGACGGCGCCGAGTGCGTGCTGGACCGGCCCGCCGGTGCCCTGCGTCCGGTTTGCCACCACCACTTCGCCCGCGCCCCCGGACACGGGATAGCGCCACAGTTCATACGCGTTCCGGTCAGGCCAGTACCGCGAGACCAGCAGCCCGGTGCCGTCGGCGGTCCAGGAAGGCGAGACGAAGATCGGATCGTCATCGTGCAGCGTGACCTGGCGCGCATCCTTGCCGTCAGGACGCATGACCCACAAGTTCTCCGCACCCGAGCGGTCGGACAGAAAAGCGATCCAGCGGCCATCAGGCGAGAACGCCGGTTGAGTGTCCACCGGCAGGCCATGAGTAATCGCCCGTGCCCGCCCGCCATTGGCGCCGAGCACGTAGATGTCGCCCAGGATCGCGAACGCCAGCGTCCGGCCGTCGGGTGACAGATCGGGCTGCAGTCCGGTCGCCTCATCCACCTCGAACGCGATGGTCCGGGTCGGCTGCAAGGGCAGCGTTTGGCCGGGCTGCGCAGGCGGCACGGGCGGAAGCCCCGACACGCGCTGCTCGACCGGCGCAAGCCGGTCGGCCACTTGCACAGGCGGCGCGGTCTCAAGCCCCGGAGGACCGTGGGCCGTGGCAGTCCCGCAAAGTGACACGGCCAGAACAACGCCGGCAACCGAAAGCACCAGTTGCCGGCCTGTCATCATGCGAACCTTCCGTGCGGTCAGAACTTGTACGTCGCGGTTCCGATAACCTGCCGGCCCGCGCCAAACGTACAGTTATTCGGCCCGGCGCACCGCGCGACATAGCGCTTGTCGAAGATGTTGGAGCCGTTGATCGCGAACCGCCATTCCGGCAAGTCGTAGTGCACGATCGCGTCGAACAGGGTCGAACTGTCACTCACGTAGACCAGCGGGTTGAACGGACCCGGCAGGCTGCCTGCGCTCTTGCTGGTATAGCGGATGCCGGCACCGAACCCGAACCCGCCCAGCGCCCCGCGCTGGAAGGTGTAATCGGCGAACAGCGAAGCCTTGTACTTGGGCGTGACCGGCAGCGGCGCGCCGATCTCGACCGCCACTTCGCTCTCGGTCACTTCGCTGTCGGTGTAAGACAGCGAGCCGTTGAGCGCGAGCTGGTTGCGGAGGCGGGCCACGAACTCAAGCTCTGCGCCCTGCACTTCGACTTCCCCGCTCTGAGTGGAACCCAGCGGAGGCGCGGTGACGGGGCCATACGACGCGCTCGCGACATTTCGCTGCTTGATCTGAAACAACGACGCCGTGACGAGGAGGTCGACGTCCGGACCCAGGGCGCGTCCATCATACTTGATGCCGCCCTCGATCTGCTCACCGGTGGTGGGCCGGAACGCAGCACCGCTCGCACTGACGCCGAGTGTGGGCTCGAACGATGTCGCGTACGATACGTACGGCACCAGGCCGGACGCGGTCACGTAACTCGCGCCCGCACGCCAGGTGAACTTGTGCTGGTCGGACGCAGCGCCGAAGGTTTCCAGATCGACCCAATCGTAACGACCCGACAGCAACAGGCGCAGACCGCCGATCGCGAGCTGGTCCTGCATGTAGGCGCCCGTCTGATTGAGGTTCTGGTCGGTGTACGGAATATCGATCGCGGGCCGCGGATAGGGCGCCTCCGCCCCATAGACCGGATCGTAGATGTCGATCGTGCCGCCGGCGGCGAACAGGAAGCCGAAGTAGGCTTCGTTGGAGACTGTCCGGTGATCGATGCCGGCGAGCAGATTGTGCTCAATGCCTCCGGTGCCGAACTTGCCCGCCACGCGGGCGTCGACCCCGAACGCGTTCACGTCTTCGGCGTAGGGGAAGATCGACCGGGTGACCGTGCGGCCATCAGCGTTGAGGAACGCGTTGTAGATGACATCCTGCGTTTCGGCGTAGTCTGACCATCGCGCATTGACTGTGGCGTTCCAGCTACCGGCGAAATCATGAGCCAGCTCGAACCCCGCGCCCCACTGGGTGCGTTCGTACCGGTTGTAATCGGGCTCACCCAGATTGACGTCGCGACGGATCGGGCCGTTGGAATTGGGCAGCAGCGTTCCTTCCACCGGCAGGAAGCCGTTGGTGTCGCCGTTCACCTCGTCATATTGATAATACGCGAGGCCCGTCAGTCTGGTGTCCGGTCCCAGATGCACAGTCGCGGCGGGCGCTGCATAGACCCGCTTGGCGCGCACGAAATCGCGTTCGGCGTCGCGATCGCGGACCATCACCGTGCCGCGCAGGTCCAGCCAGTCAGTCGCCGCGCCGGTCGCGGTCATGGCGAACTGCTTGTAATCGTCCTCCCCATACTTGAGCGAAACTTCGCTGCCGAAGTCGCTCGACGGGCGGCGCGTGGTCTGGTTGTAGATGCCTCCCGGGGGGGCGCTGCCATAAAGAACCGAGGCCGGTCCCTTGAGGACGTCGAGGCTTTCGAAGGCATAAAGGTCAATGCCGTTCGAAAAGATCGTGGTCGTGACCGGGGTCGCGAGGCCATCCATGAACTGCTTGGGCGGAAAGCCGCGAACCTGGATGAAATCGAACCGCAGATCGGGTCCGTAATTTTCGCCGGTGGCCCCAGCGATGTAACGGACCGCCTGCTGCGCATCGATGAAGTTAAGCAAATCGATCTGGTCACGGGTCACGACACTGATCGACTGCGGGGTTTC
This sequence comes from Altererythrobacter sp. TH136, assembly GCF_007065885.1. Classification (NCBI taxonomy): domain Bacteria; kingdom Pseudomonadati; phylum Pseudomonadota; class Alphaproteobacteria; order Sphingomonadales; family Erythrobacteraceae; genus Altererythrobacter; species Altererythrobacter sp. TH136. The sequence goes on from NZ_CP041409.1 coordinate 1,378,319, forward strand.
GACCAGCGGAATGTCGCTTTTGGTGGCGGTCGACGCACCCTGCGGAACATAATTCCGCGCGGTGACAACGATGATCCGCTCACCGTTTGCATCGGTGGTCGCAACTGTTTCGGTTCCCCCGCTGCCGGGCGTTTCGCTCGGACCGTCCTGTGCGTTTGCCGGAGCCGAGACGAACAGGATCGATGCCACGGAAACCAGCGCCGTGCTCGAGGTAAGACTTGAGACCTTGCGCATCGAGCGCCCCCTTCGTGTGTCCATAGATCGCATCGGCTCAGAACCTTCGTCCGCTGCCGACATCGAACCGAATCGCGTACACAGCGGCGCATCCTCGCCGCCGCCCGTCAGGTTCGCCTGATATGCTATTGCAAACCGATTGCAATAGCCGTCCATCGCTGTAGGTCTTCATTCGCGTTCCAGCACTGGCAGCCGCCTCGACAACGCGGAACAAGGATGAACCCGGACATGTTGCGCGCTGCGCTGTTGCAGATCCACCGATACACGGGGTTAGCCACGCTGGCGTTCCTGGTAATCGCCTCGCTCACCGGCTGCGTGCTGGTGTTCCGCGGACCGATCGACCGCGCCCTGAACCCCGATCTGTTTTATGCGCAAAGCACCGCCGAGACCGCTGAAGCGAGCGTTCGCGCCGTCTCGCGCTGGGCAGCTGCCAATCCCGATCTGCAGATTCTCAGCTTCCCCCTTCATCCCGGCGAGCAACGCACGATCCCGCTGTCGGTCGCAGCCAAGCCGGGCCGACCGGCGACGACTTACGATGAAGTGTTCGTCGACCCTGCGAGCGGCGCGTTTGTCGGCGGGCGAAGCAGCGACGCCGGGATTGACAGGCGGCACCTGATCAAAGGGGTGGCTGATCTGCATTTCGACCTGGTGGCCGGAACTCCGGGGCGGTGGTTCCTTGGCGCCGTCGCCGTTGCGTGGCTGCTGTCGTCACTGGCTGGCTTGTACCTCACGTTTCCAGAGCGCGGTGGGTTCTGGCGCTCGTGGTGGCGCAACTGGCAGTTCCGTCGGTCGAGCAAGCTGCCACGCTTGCTGCTCGATCTGCATCGGGCAAGCGCGCTGTGGCTGTTTCCTTTCCTGCTGATCCTGGCCGCGACCTCCGCCGCGTTGAACTTCTTCGGAGAGTTCTACGCGCCGGCGGTGACGAAGATGTGGCCACTCGAACATGATCTGTTCGACAGCGACCCTCCGCCGCGGGACCCCGCCGATCCCAGGCTGACGCTGGCTGAGGGGCTCGCCGCAGCCCAGGCGCATGCAGATCGGACCGGACTGGAGTGGCAGCCAGCCACCATGCTCTATCTGCCCGACTGGAACTTCTACGGGGTCAAATTCTCACCCGATGGGGTGCTCGATTACTCGAACCTGGGACCGGTCGATTATTACGTCGACGCCGACACCGGCGCTTACCGCCACGAGGTTGACCCGTACACCGACACGATGGGCCTCAAGGCGATCAGGGTGGTCTATCCGCTTCACAGCGGGGAGATTTTCGGACCGGTCACTGTCGCACTGGTGTTCGTGCTGGGACTGGCCACGCTTTTGCAATCGCTAACCGGACTCTACATCTGGTGGAAGAAGCGCAAGTCGCGAGTAGCGGCCCGGCGTGCCCATCGCAGAAAGGCTGCAGCTTGAACGGGGATGACATCGATCCGGACGTGCGCGAGTTCGTGCGCCGCGTCAGCCAGCGCTTTGCCGAAGTGCTCGGCGACGGCGCGACTGATTTGGCCAGCCAACGGGCCGCGGCTGAAATCGTCCGCGCACCATGGCGCGAGGGTGGACCCATGATGGCCGCAACCGAGCAACGGCTCGTCGGCCCCTCCAAGGTGCGCGTGCGGATACACCGTCCGGCGGCAGGCAAAATGCTGCCTGCGCTGGTGTACCTGCATGGCGGCGGATGGACGACCTTTAGTCTCGACACACACGATCGCCTGATGCGCGAATACGCCGGCCGGGCGGGCTGTGCAGTGGTCGGCATAGACTACAGCCTCTCGCCCGAAGCTCGTTTCCCGAGGGCGCTGGAGGAAATTGGCGAAGTGCTTGGGTGGCTGATGTCCGATGGTGCCGAGGCTGGCCTCGATAGCACTCGCATTGCCATCGGCGGCGACAGCGCGGGCGCCAATCTGTCGATAGCCAGCATGATCCGCGCCCGCGACCGCGGCGAACCGCTCACGCGCGGCATGATCCTGAACTACGGCGCCTTCGACGAAGAAGTGCGCGGCAGCCATGCCCGCTACTCCAGCGCGAATTACATGCTCGAAGCCGCCGAGATGGATGCCTTCTGGCGCAACTATCGCGGCGAAGACCGATCGGACGACCCGCTTGCAAGGCCATTGCTGGCCGATCTGACCGGCCTGCCCCCCGCTTTCCTGTGCATCGCCGAATGCGATATCTTGGCAGACGAGAACCACGAGATGGCCAGGGGGCTCGAACTTGCCGGGGTTCCGGTGGTGGCCAAAGTCTATCGGGGTGCTACGCACAGTTTCCTTGAAGCAGTCAGCATTTCGGCGCTGGCCGACCAAGCTTTGCAGGACAGTGCGGACTGGTTGAGGGAACAACTGTGCTCGTAACCGGTCATCATCAGGAATCGCCCGGCAACCTCCATGATTGCCTGATGTAAATCCTGCGGTGACTGCGCTGTTTGGGATCTGGAAAAACGGACCACATGATGTTCACCGCCGACCGACTTCTGCTCTTCGGCGCGACGGGAGACCTGTCACAGCGCATGTTGCTCCCGTCCTTGTGTGCGCTGGCCCAGGACGGGCTGCTCGCGCCGGGTCTTACGATTGTCGGGACTGCGCGGTCGCAGATGAGCGATGCCGAATTTCGCGATTTTGCACGGGCCGCGCTGGAAAAACACCTGCCCGAGGGGCGACGACAGGGCATGGCGGCGTTTCTCGAGCGCTTGAGCTACCAGTCGCTCGACGCGTCCACCCTCGAAGGGTTCGATGCGCTGGCCAAGAAGTTGGGCACGCCGGCGCAGGGGCTGGCGATTTTTCTGTCGACCGCTCCCAGCCTGTTCGAGGCGACCATCGCCGGCTTGCAGTCGGCCGGTCTCACCGGCGACAACGTGCGGATAGGGCTGGAAAAGCCGCTCGGTACCAGCCTGGAGAGCAGCCGCGAGATCAACGACGCGGTGGCGGCCGCCTTCACTGAAGACCGAATTTTCCGCATCGACCACTACCTCGGCAAGGAAACCGTCCAGAACCTGCTCGCGTTGCGGTTCGCGAACATCATGTTCGAACCGATCTGGAACGCCAATTACATCGATCACGTGCAGATCACCGTGGCAGAAACTGTCGGTCTGGAAAGCCGCGTCGCGTATTACGACGACAGCGGCGCGCTCCGCGACATGGTGCAGAACCACATGCTCCAGCTGCTCGCGCTGGTGGCGATGGAGCCCCCGACCAGCTTCGACGCCACCGCGGTGCGCGATGAAAAGGTGAAAGTGCTGCGTTCCTTGCGCAAGGTGGCGGAAGGCGAGACCGTGACCGGCCAATACCGCGCAGGCGCTATCTCCGGCGAGGCCGTGCCGGGCTACGACGAAGAACTCGGCAAGGACAGCGCGACCGAAACTTTCGTCGCGATCAAGGCGCACGTCGATAACTGGCGCTGGAAGGGCGTACCGTTTTATCTGCGTACGGGTAAGCGTCTGCCGGAACGGGTGACCGAGATCGTGGTCCAGTTTCGCTGCGTGCCGTTCTCGATCTTCTCCGGCCGAGGCGCGAAGACCAAGCCCAACCAACTGGTTATCGGCATCCAGCCGGAAGAGAACATTCACATGTCGCTGATGGCCAAGGTGCCCGGCCTTGACCGCGAAGGAATTCGCCTGCGTCCCGTCCCGCTCGACATCTCGATGCCCGATGCGCTCGCGGGCGCGGTGCACCGGATCGCGTACGAACGTCTGTTGCTCGACCTGATCGAGGGCGATCAGACGCTGTTCGTGCGCCGCGATGAAGTGGAAGCGCAATGGGGCTGGGTCGACGCGATCCGGGCGCTGTGGGCGGACAGCGGGCTCGAACCCAGGAGCTATGGCGCGGGCAACTGGGGTCCAAGTGCAGCCATTGCACTGGCGGAGCGCGACGGGGTGACGTGGCATGAGTGACCGGCATGAATAACCTGAACGACACGGTCCACCGCGTCACCCAGCGGATCATCGAGCGGTCGGCTGACAGCCGGCGGCGCTACATCGACCTGATGGAAAGGGAGGGCGAAGCGCACGCGGATCGCAACATGGCCCTCGGATGCTCAAACCTGGCACACGGGTTCGCCGCGACGGGGGAGGACAAGCCGTCCATCGCCAGCCGCGCCGGTCCCAACATCGGCATCGTTACCGCTTACAACGATACCATCTCCGCGCATCAGCCGTTCGGCGCCTATCCCCCGCAGATGAAGGTGTGGGCACGCGAGGTTGGTGCGACCTGTCAGGTGGCGGGCGCGACCCCGGCGATGTGCGATGGGGTGACGCAGGGGACCGATGGCATGGAGCTGTCGCTGTTCAGCCGCGACGTGATCGCGCTCAGCACGGCGGTCAGCCTCAGCCATGCGATGTACGATGGCGTGGCCATGTTGGGTATGTGCGACAAGATCGTCCCCGGCTTGCTGATCGGCGCGCTGCGGTTTGGCTACCTGCCGACGATGTTCCTGTCTGCCGGCGCCATGCCGACCGGCATCTCCAACAAGGAAAAGCAGCGGGTCCGCCAGCTCTTTGCCGAGGGCAAGGCCACCCGCGCCGAATTGCTGGAAAGCGAGGCGGCGAGCTATCATTCGCCGGGCGTGTGCACGTTCTATGGCACCGCGAACTCCAATCAGATGATGCTCGACCTGATGGGCCTGGCGCTTCCTGGATCGGCTTTCATCAATCCAGGAACACCGCTGCGGCAGGCACTTACGCGCGCTGCGGTCCACCGGCTGGCGGCGATCGCCCGCACCGGCACCGACTACCGCCCCCTTTACAGATGCGTGGACGCACGATCGATCGTCAATGCGACCGTCGGCCTGTTGGCCACTGGCGGATCGTCTAACCACGCGCTTCACATCCCGGCATTCGCGCGCGCGGCGGGCGTCCAGATTGACTGGAGCGACATGGCGGAACTCAGCCAGGTGGTGCCGCTGATCGCCCGGGTCTATCCCAATGGCGCGGACGACGTGAACCACTTCCAGGCCGCTGGTGGGCTGGGCTTCGTGGTCCGTGAACTGCTCGATGCCGGGCTGATTCACCGCGACATCATGACCGTGCATGGCGACGACCTCGGCGCTTACGCGCTCGAGCCTTGGCTCGATGGCGAGGATCTTGCCTGGCGCGACCCGGGGCCTAGCGGGGACGAGACAATCCTGCGTCCAGTGACTGCCCCGTTCGCGCCGGAAGGCGGCATGCGACTGGTTCAGGGCAACCTGGGCCGTGCAACCTTCAAGACCAGCGCGGTCGATCAGGCGCGGTGGACGATCGAGGCGCCGGCACGGGTATTCGACAGCCAGGTCGCCGTCGCGCAGGCGTTCGCGGCGGGCGAACTGGATCACGACGTGGTGGTGGTCGTCCGCTTTCAGGGCCCCCGCGCCAACGGCATGCCGGAACTGCATAAGCTGACCCCGGTCCTCGGCCTGCTGCAGGATCGCGGCCATCGCGTGGCGCTGCTCACCGACGGACGCATGAGCGGGGCGAGCGGCAAGGTGCCTGCCGCGATCCATTGCACGCCCGAAGCGCTGGGTGGTGGTCCGCTGGCACTGCTGCGCGATGGCGACATCGTGCGGCTGTGCGCGGAGACCGGCGTCCTCTCGACCACCTCGGATCTGACAGGGCGCGAAGCCGCGACGATGCGTGAAGATCAGGACGGGACCGGCCGGGAACTGTTCGGGATGTTTCGCGATCGTGCCGACTCCGCCGAACACGGTGCCAGCGCGATGCTGGCGGCGGCCGGCTTGTGAGCAGGACTTTCTCTAGCCCGGACGCAACGCCGAATGCGGGCTCGGCAGATCATCAATTGTCGAAATGGGGATGTTGACCATCGACCAGATCATGCGGACTGCCCCGGTCATCCCGGTGGTGGTGATTGACGACCTTGCGCATGCGGTTCCCCTCGCGGAAGCGTTGGTGGCAGGCGGGCTGCCCGTGATCGAGGTCACGTTGCGGACGCCGGTAGCGCTGGAAGCGATCCGCGCCATGAAGTCGGTGCCGGGCGCGCTTGTCGGGGCGGGAACCGTGCTTGACGCAGCGCAGCTGGCGCTCGCCCTCGATGCGGGGAGCGAGTTCATCGTCGCTCCCGGTTTGACCGAACCCCTCGCAAAGGCTGCCATCGCCGCTCGCGCGCCATTTTTGCCTGGGGTCGCCACGGCCAGCGACATCATGCGCGGACTTGACCTGGGCCTCACCCATTTCAAGTTTTTCCCCGCCATGGCAGCGGGCGGACCGCAGGCGCTGAAGGCGCTGGCCGCGCCGTTTGCCCACTGCCGTTTTTGCCCGACCGGGGGCATCACGGCGGACACCGCGGGCCAGTGGCTGGCCATCTCATCCGTGCTGTGCGTGGGCGGCAGCTGGGTGGCCCCACCCGGGGCGCCGGATCGCGGGGTGATCGAAAAGCTTGCCCGGGAAGCTGCCAGCCTTCGGCAGGTTTAGCCTTGTACCTACTTTAACAGGGTCGCGCCTGCTCAGGGCGGGACATTGTCGTCGATGGGCGATCTGTTAGAGCGTGTTGGTCAACCGAGAGACCCAATGACCCACGCGGACGGAGAAGAGATTTCCCGAGAAGCCGTATATGACGCGGTCTGGTCTCGGCCGCTCGCCATGGCGTCAAAGGAGTTCGGTCTGTCGGCCAATGGATTGGCCAAGTTGTGTGATCGGCTAGGAATTCCTCGCCCCTCCCGGTCCTACTGGGCCACACCGATCGCACAGCGCGGCGCCCGGCCCCCGATGGATGCCCAGCAAACGGCGCCAGACGAAAACTCGGTTGGCGATGGCGAGACCTTGCGCCCCAGGCGAAGAACCCGGCTTGCGCCGGCCGATCGCCACGATCAATTGCTCGATACGGCGGCGGCAATCGCCGTGCGAGACGGCGTTCAAAAGGTCACCTTGAAAGCAGTGGCGCGCGAAGCGGGTATCAGCGAGGCCCAGGCGCATAATTGCTTTCAAGGGCGGCTTGATCTCCTGCTCTCGCTAACGCGGCGGGAATTGAGCATTCTTGAGGAGCGGCGCCGGTCGCGAGTCGTTCGCGGGGACGACCGCATCGCGCGCATCGTCATTTCGACCGTAAGCTATCTGCACGAGGCGGTCGAACGCGGCCCCTTGCTGCAGATGCTGCTGCGCAATTCCGACGTTCGAGAGGCACTGCGAGCGGAGCGCGCTTCGGCGACCGCGCGCGCTCGTGAACCCATCCTGCAGGTCTTGTCGGGCAAGTTTGCGATGAAGCGTGCGGTCGCCAACGGGTCGACCGCCGCTTTGGCCGCAGTATCATTGCGTGCCGGCGGTCTAGTCGCTTCGGGGCGGACCGATCTTGCGGTGGCCGAACGGATTTCGTTGGCGATCATCCTCGCGGGCGCGCGCAGCAACGAGGCTTGGGAAGAGGGCTGATCAGGGCCTCAGCCGGGTCGCATCGCCTCGATGCCGCTTCGCACAAGACGCTGGCAAATGGCCAATGCATCGTCGAGCGCGAGTTCCCTGCCATGGACCAGCCGACCGAGTTCTTCAGGCACTGCGATCAGCAGTTCGACCAGCACTATGGCTTCGGCGCTGGACAGACGAAGTTGCGCACGCGCCGCCCGTGCCAGCGCCCGGAGCGCACGGTTACGGGGCGCGGTCACAGACCGCGATAGCGTCACCCCGTGCGGCGCGTCGCGCAGGATCACGTGGATCACCGGTCCGTGCTCGGCGACGTGCTGGAGGTATAGCGCGGCGGCACGGGTGCCGCGATCTGTGACTTCACCGGTCTGAGCTGCACTTACGATCCCCGTCCCCTCAAGGCGCCCCAAATGGTCCACCAGGATCGCTTCGGTGAGAGCGTCAGGTCCGGAGAAGTGAGCGTAAACCAGCGCTCGGCTGGCGCCTATGCGATCTCCCACTGCCTTCATCGACAGGGGAAGCGCACGCGTCTCCACGATGAGGTCGACCGCCGCGCGGAGTATCTCCGAACGGCGATCGTCCGCCGACTTTCGCCGCGCGACGGGCGGTGCTGCCGCGGGGGATGAAGGCGTCCCGGTCACCCGGCCTCGTTACGCCTAGTCAATCGACCGGGCAATGCGGGGCCGGATCGGGTTCAGGCGGCCGCCAACGTGGCCGGTTGGCCCGGCATGTTGAGCAGCTGCTCGTAATTGCGACGGAAGAACTGGTCGCGCGCGTCCTCGTCGATCCCTTCCATCGTCCGCTCGAACTTGCCCAGCGGATCGCGGGTACCTTCGGGATGAGGATAATCGCTGGAGAACATGAAGAGGTCCGGCCCGGCGTCGCGGATCATCAACCCGACGTCTTCATCGGGAAAAGGCGTGAACTTGACCGCGCGGCGGATGTACTCCGACGGCTTCATGGTCAGTTCCTGCAGGTAAGGGTCGGTCCGCTTGAACGAGCGATAGGCATAGTCGAGCTGGCGCAGGAAATCGGGCACCCACCCTGCTCCGGATTCGACAACCGCTCCGCGCAACTTCGGGAAGCGCTCGAACACTCCGTCGTAGATCATCGCGGTGAGGAAGATCTGGGGCGCGTACCACAGGCAGGTGTAGTCAGCGAAACGCAGGTTCTCGCCGCCCCCATGGAGGTCGGGCGATCGCGCGCGGCCATTGTTGTGGAACGCCTTGGGTTGAGTCATCGTGCCGGGGCCGATGTGCAGCGTGAACGGGATGTCGTTCTCGACCAGCGCGGACCAAAACGGGTCGTAATCCGGGTGACCCGGCGAACGCTCTCCTCCCGGAGCATTCGCCGGGACGAGAACCGCCCCCGCCCCGCGCTCGATCGCGGAGCCGAGCAGTTCCAGCGCCCTGGCTGGATCGTCGAGCGGAATGAAGGCCACAAACACCAGTCGCGGATCGGCGGCGCAGAAATCGGCTTGAGCGCAGTTAAGCGCATAAGCGGCCTTGTACAGCGTGTCCTGATCACGGGCGCGGCGGACGAGTCCGAGGCCGAATGTCGGGAAGACCAACTGCGAGCCAAAACCAAGCCAGTCGAGCGCCTTCACTCGCTCCTCGGTATCGAAGGCACCATATCCGGCCCAGCCCTTCGCCCCGGAGATGATATTAGCCCGCGCTTCGGCATCGGCAGCAGGATCGGCCTTGCGGGCTTTCGAGCTGTCGATGATGCTGAGGATGCGCGACCCGCTTTCCGGATCGCCGTAGAGCGCGCCCAGCGACGTCAGCAAATCCGCGTCGAGGTACGGAGCCAGCCAGTCTCCTGTTTCCATAGTGTGGCTGTCGGCATCGTGGATCACCCGGCCCGCGGCGTACGTCATCGCAATTCTCCTCGACGTCTGAACAGGCTGCGATGCTCTACTTTTGTGGTGCGCGTGTCAACAGATTCGATCAGATCCCGCGGGCGCGTCCCTGCCAGTAGTGTTCACGCACCTTTCGCCTTTCAGTCTTGCCCGCGGGGCTGATGGGGATGTCGTCCAAGTAGTCGATTTCTCTAGGAACTTTGTAAGGTGCCAGCGTATCTCTTGCCATAGCGATTAGTGCGTCTGTCAGTTCCTGCGACGGCTCGTAGCCGGGATTGAGCGAGACAACCCCCCGGACATCCTCGCCCCAGTCAACGCTGGGCACGCCCACCGTGCAGCTCTGGCGCACCGCTGGATGGCGCTGGAGCGCGTTGTCGATCTCCTGCGGATAGATGTTCACCCCGCCCGAAATGATAGTCTCCGCGGATCGGCCGGTCAGGAACAGGTATCCGTCCTCATCGACATAGCCGATGTCCCCCACGGTGTAGTAATCCCCCGAGAACACTTCCCGGTTCTTCTCGTCTGCCTTGAAGTAACTGACCCGGCCCGTAGCCGGCTGCCGGAAGCTGACCTGTCCCGGCACCCCCGGGGCGCATGGCTTGCCTTGCTCGTCGAGCACGCATGCGCCGAATTCGGGTAGCAAGCGCCCCACGCTGCCCGGCCGCTCCAGCCATTCTTCCGATGTGATGCCGATGTTGGCGCTCGCTTCGGTCGAGGCATAGTATTCGTAGAAGATCGGCCCCCACCAGTCGATCATTGCCCGTTTCACTTCAGGCGTCACCGGCGCCGCGCCATGGATGACCAGCCGCAAACTGGAGGTGTCGGCCTGTTGCTTGATCTCGGGCGGCAGCGCGAGAAGCCGTTGGAACATCGTCGGCACCATGTGGCTGTGAGTCACCCGCTGACGCGCGATCAGGGTGAGCGCCTCGGCCGGATCAAAGCGTTCCATCATCGACACCGCCGCGCCCGATGCGAGCGGGATGGCGATATCGAACGCAAGCGGCGCCGCGTGATAGGCAGGGCCGCACAGCAACTGCACGTCGCCGGCCTGGTAATTTGCGCGCGTGCCTTCGCCTTGTGGCAGAAGGATCGGGGCGCCCTCCTTGATCACGCCCTTGGGACGGCCCGTGGTGCCCGAAGTATAAAGCATCGATTTGCCAAGGACCGGATCGGCGGGATCGTCGCCACTTTGCGACTGTAGCCCTTGATCGAAGTCCGCGAAGCCTTCAGCTGACCCTCCGACGCATAAGCGAGCCTTCAGAAGCGGCGTCTGCGCCCCGGCGACCTTCTCCAGGAACTGCGCTTCGATCACCAGCGCTTCGGCATCGCAATCATCAAGGATGTAGGCGACTTCATCGGCCGCGAGATGCCAGTTGATCGGCGTGTAGCGGAAGCCTGCGCGTTGGCAGGCGACCACCGTCTCGATGAACTGGGGAATGTTGCCGCACAGAAGCGCGACCGGTGATCCCGCGCTCAGCCCCGCACCTCGCAGCAGGTGGACCAGCCGGTTGGCGTTGGCGTTCAACTCTTCAAACGTGCGGTTTCCGCGCGGCGAGAGAACCGCGGGAGCATCGCCCCGCTGGCGCGCCCAATACGACACCAGCATCCCCCGCGCCGCCATCTCGACGATACGCGCGGGGTCTTCGACTGCCGGCGGGACTGCCGGCACCGCCGTGTCGGTCACTTGCCCCCCTGCTGTCTCCGCCACGCATCCGCTTGGCTATCCGCCAAACGCAAGAGGTCGCCCATCGCCACCGGCATGTCGATCAGATGCAGGCCCCAGTCCTTGAGCACCGATCCGCCCGCCACGACGTCGCCGGTTATAGTATCGGTTCGCGCGTCGGCCGGATCGCCGTTCACCGTCACAGCCAGATAATCGAACCCGTCCTGCGAAACACACTCGGTAGCAATGAGCCCCGGCGTCCGCACGAACGGAGTGGCGACAGTCACCCCCTCGCCCCAGGCCGTCATTGGCTGTGCGGAATCGCCCGGACCGCCGGAGGTGAAAATCGCATCGCTCACCGCGCGCTGGCCGGTCAGGTCGGCGGGGTTCGTGCAAGCGACCCTGAGACCCTCGCCCGGGCTCTTGCCGAACCGGCTGTTGGCGGGCGGCGGCGCATCCTTGCGGAAGGTGACGTAGCTCACCACGCAGCCGCTTTGGCTGGAGCTGGTGCAAATCGGCATCTGCTTCAGATCACCGCCGACCACAGCGTCCTTCGGAACCGCCACGTTGGTGCCGATCAGCATCGCCGAGATGATCTGTTTTTGCACCGGGCGCCCCTCGATGGACTTCGCGATCAGGGCCTTGAGCACACCGGACCCCTGGCTATGGCCGATCAGGACCACGCCGCGCCCCTGGTTGTCACGCGCAAGGTAATCCTGCCACGCTGCGGTGACATCCTCCAGCGGCATCGCCCGGTCCGCCGCCAGCGCTTGCCCCTGCATCGCCGAGCGCAGCGCGGTCAGCGTGACCTGGCGATACATGGGCGCGAACACGCGGCACTGGCCGGTGAAGCGGCCCACCTGCGCGTAGGCCACGCGTCGTTCCTCGGGCCCGATCTCCATGTCACTATTGGGCGTCGGATCGTTCGAGACCGTCGGATATACATAGAAGCAATCGTAGGCCGGCTCATCGGCCTGTTTGAAGCGCTCAACCTGGGTCCGGCCGTCCGTGGCCACGGACGTCACGTCCTGATTGTCCGCGCAGGCATCGGTCCGGCCCGGGCGGCACAGCCAGGCGGCATCCTGCCGGTAATCGGGGGCCGGCGCGGGACTGGCGGAAGCAGTCGCCGCAGGGGCCATCAGCGCGAGCGCAAGGGTTATGCTCATCGTAATCTCCAGCTATGCACCTGCGGGCCTCAGAACTTCTTCCGGATGCCCACCTTGATCACGCGACCCAGCGGATTGCCGGTGAACGGGTCGTAGTTGAGATCGAGGCGCGCGAACGGCGGATCCTCGTCGGTGATGTTCTGCACGGTCAGCGACAGCGTCGTATCTAGCGGTTCGATGTCGAGCGTGTAGCTAAGATCGGCGGTGACGAATTCGTCGATCTCCTTGCCCAGCGGGCTGGTGGCGGTGAACGTCGTCGGCCCCCGGCTATCGGTCATGCCGCCGACGTAACGCACGGTCCCGCGCAGGGTGTGCGGGCCGGTGGAGTATTCCACGTATGCCTGACCCTTCAAATCCGGGATTGAGCCGTAGCCAAGGTAATCGAGCTGACCGGCAAAATCATCGCCTTCCGACACCAGCACGCCCTCCACCAGGAAGTCGCCCGCTTGGTATTCGATGACGTAGCTACCATCGACGCCAATCACCGCACGGCCGCCCAGCAGGTCGCCCCGCAGGCTCGCGGAGAAGTCGATGCCGGAGGTGCGGATATCGGGTCCGTTGACTTGGTTGAGCCGTGTGCGCAGCAGATTGCCCCGCGAACACACGTTGTTGTTGAAGGTAAACCGCGACAGGAAACCGGGGTTCTGTGCAGCCGCCGCGCACGCCGCCGCGTCGGTCACCCCGGTCGGGAACAGCGCGGCAACCATTGCAGTGCCGGGTTCGTTGTCGAGTCCGCCCTGGAAATCGAAGCGATAGTAATCGATGGTCGCGTTGAAGCCCCCGGTCTGGACGATGATCCCCGCGTTATATGCGTCGGCCGTTTCGGGCTGCAGATCCGGATTGCCGAAGGTATCGTAAGCGCGGTAGCCGCCCACCGCGGCGGTGAACGCCAAAGTGGTCGTGGGCGTGGGGACCAGCAACGTCTGGGGCGGTGCCCTGAATGTGGTCGAGACCGACCCACGCAGCGCCAGCCAGTCCGTCAGCTGCCAGCGCACCGCCAGCTTCGGATTGACCGTCGAACCGATATCGCCGCCATAGCTTTCATAGCGGACGGCCGCCTGCGCATTGATCGTATCGGTCACCGGCAACTGGAGCTCGGCAAATGCTGCATAGACATCGCTCGAGTACGAGTAATTGTCGAGCGGACCGAAGAAACTGAAGACGCCGTTCTGGCGGCCAGGGCAAATCTGGTTGCCGTTGAATTCGCTGTCCACGCAGGGGAACTGGGCGACATCGAGCAGGGCGTCGACATCACGCTGGCTGGTGTTGCGGCGGTATTGTCCGCCGACCGCAAAGCCGATCGGCCCGCCGGGCAGATTGATCCCCGCCTCACCGCTGAGCACGGTATCGATCACGAACAGCTTGCTGGTGCTCCGATATGCATAATCCTCGAACAGGTAGTCGATCACTTCCAGGCTGTTCGCAGTCGATGCCACGAAATTGGGGTTGACCCGCCCGTCGATTTGGCTTGCCGCGATGCCGCTCGAAAATGGGTTGAAGTACAGGCAGCCGTTGGCCCCGGGAGTATTGGCGGCGACGTTGCAGCCGAACCCGCCGAGACCGCGCAGGGCCAGTTCCAGCCGCGAAACCACGATGTCCGGAGTCGCGATGTCGCTTGAATTCTCCATGTACGTCGCGGCGGTATCGAGCTTGAGCGATCCGCCCAGTTCCGCGGTGATCCCGCCCGAAACGCGGAACCCTTCGAAATAGCGCTTGTCTTCCTTCCCCTCCCCGCCGGTCAGCGGATTGCCGCCGACACCCAGCGGGCGCCACAGGATGGTGGTCGAGACACCGTTGATCCCGGCCTGGTTGGCAGCCACTGCGCCGCCCAGCGCACTCGCGGGATAGCTGTTCAGCAATGCTCGCAAGCCCGGATTGGTCGCGGGAATGAAGAAACCGGCGCTGACCAGGTTGCGACCATTGATGGCGGCGGTGGGAAACTGCACGGGCGAATAGGACGGCGAGCTGTTCTCGCGTGGCACATCGTGGCTGGCCCACAGACCTTCGATATGAAAATCGATTCCGTCGGAGATCTCGTAATTGACCTGGCCGAACACCTGATAGTGGTCTTCATCCTCCACCAGATTGTCGAAGCTGGTGTACCGAAACACGCACTGGGGCGCACCGGTCGAAGCGGGCACCACGGGGCCGGAAATCAGGGTGCAAGCCGGGTCGACGAACAGGCCGGCCGGGCTTCCCGCTGCAGTTATCGGGGTATAGGTCCCCGGATTGCCGAAGGGCGTGAAACCCCCCTGCGGGTTGGTGAAGTAGTCCAGCTGCGCGAAGTCGCGATCGCGGACGCTGAGTTCCGAGCGGTGGCGATACGCCGCCGACAACAGAACGTTGCCACGATCAAATTGAGCGCCCCAGTTGAGCGCGAAGTTGTAGTCTCCGTCGGACCCGTCGATGAAGCTGTAACCCGCGCTCGCCTCCAGGCCGTCCAGGTCCGTCCGGGTAATGAAGTTGACCACGCCGGCAACGGCGTCCGAACCGTACAGGGCCGCGGCGCCGTCCTTGAGAACCTCGACCCGGCCGACCGCCGCCAGCGGCAACAGGTTGGTATCCACCGAACCCACCAGCGTGGGTGCCGGCGCGAGTCTGCGGCCATTGAGCAGGACCAGCGTGCGCGGCGCACCCAGGCCGCGCAGGTTAACGCTTCCCGAACCGGTGGTCTGGCCGGCACCGAATTGATTGGAATCGCCGATCACGCCGGCTGACGAAGGCAACGCCTTCAGCAATTCGACAACGGTCGGTGAGCCTTGCCGTACCAGCTCTTCGGAAGTGATGACATCGACGGGGACGGCAGAGTCCTCAGCCGAGCCGCGGATATAGCTGCCCGTGACGACGATCTGCTGCTCGGCAGCTTCGTTGCCAACATTCGGATTGGAAGCGATGGCGCCCGGCTCGGCTGATTGCGCATGAGCCATGGACGAGAGCGACAGCGCCGCAATCCCGCAAGTCGATAGCAACAGGTGTCCCGCGCGCATCCGTCATCTCCTCCACTTGCCGTGTCACGAATCCCGCGCCGGCTTGGGCATCAAGGTGGATGCTAGGAGTAGCGTCCGTCAATCTTATTTTCACGCTATCCACTAAGGACGGCAATGGCGGCCGGGTTTTAGACGTAGCACAGGCATGCAAGCTGAGCCGGGCGCCCCTTGCGCATGGGCAAAGGTCAAGGCGCGAGGCGGGGTAGCTGTGATGCATTCGCGCATGGCCTCCCCTACACACGCCTTGGGACCGGTTCCGTCCCTCAAGCCTTCTATCTATGCTTCGTAGCGGTTGGTCTTACTCGTCGGCCAGCATTCCGTTCATTCGAATCGGCAGGATTAATGGTGTTAGCCGCCACCAAGGTTGGCCGGCGCAATCCCGACAGCGCTACCTCTGGCCAGTGCCTCTGCTGGCGTCAGTCGAAGGTCACCCCTTGTGCGCCGCCCATGCGCGGCGCATCGGGTGCCGCCCTGCACAACAGAGGCTTACCCGACCCCATGAGTCTAACCCAAGCCGGCGCTGCAGTTGGCCTCGACTTCGGCACCACCAACAGTGTTGCCGCGGTGGCTGGCCAATTCGGCGAGGATCCGCGTCTCGTGTCCTTGGCAGGGCCGAGCGGACCGGTGGAAGTCTACAGGTCCGCGCTGTGTTTCTGGCGCGATCCCGCAGTGCGCGGAGGACTCGCGGCGGAGGCGGGGCCGTTCGCAATTCACGAGTATCTCGAATATCCGTCAGACAGCCGCTTCCTGCAGTCGTTCAAGTCGGTTGCCGCCACGCCCTCGTTCGACCGTGCCGTCGTGTTTGGTCGCCCCTATCGGTTCGAAGACCTGGGCCAACTGTACCTTGAGAAGCTGGCCATTCACGCAGGGGGCTCGCTCGATCGGCTCGACCGTCTCGTCGTCGGGCGTCCGGTTCAGTACGCAGGCGCCCGTTCCGATCCGGTGCTTGCCCGGCAACGCTACGATGCGATGTTCGCCGGGTTCGCGGGCGAGATCCATTATGTCTACGAACCGCTGGCCGCAGCCTTCAGCTATGCATCCCGCCTGACCGAGCCTGCGACTCTTCTGGTGGCGGATTTTGGCGGGGGTACGAGTGACTTCTCGATCGTCCGAGTGGAAGAGCCGGGGGTTCGGCAGCGCTGCAAGCCACTGGGGCACGCAGGCGTGGGGATCGCCGGCGACCGGTTCGATCAACGGATCGTCGATCGCCTCGTGCTGCCCTTGCTGGGCAAAGGCGGCCGCTATCGCTCGTTCGACAAGGAACTCGAAATCCCGCCCGGCTTCTTCGCGGACTTCTCCGACTGGTCGAAGCTGGCGCTCATGCGCAACCCGCGCACGCTCAACGAACTGGGCCGGCTTCAGCGCAGTGCACTGGACCCGGCAGCGATCGGACGGATGATCGCCATGATCGAGAACGAGCTGGGCTTTCCGCTATACGACGCGGTGACGCGCCTGAAAGCGGACTTGACCCAGAACGATCAGTCCACCTACCAATTCACCGGCGCCGGCGTCGAGATCGAGGCAATGGTCACCCGTCGTGAATTCGAAAGCTGGATTGCCGATGACATCGCCCGGATGGCGAACGCGGTGAGTGATGCGCTGAGCGATGCGGGGGTGAGCGCGGTCGAAATCGATCGGGTGTTTCTGACAGGAGGCACTTCATTAGTGCCCGCGGTGCGACGAATCTTCACCAGCCGTTTCGCGGAGGACCGGATCATGTCGGGAGGTGAACTAACCTCGATCGCGCACGGCCTGGCCCTGATCGCACAGGAGGGAGACCCGTCCGTCTGGCGCGCCTAGCCGCCCCGGATCGGCACCTAAGCCAGCGCGGTCGCCAGATTGAGCTGGGGAATCGCGACCGCCCGCCGCCCTGCGTAGTCCGTTCGCACGACCACGAGATCGGTCTTTTCGAGATGCTCCAGCATCCGCCTCGCGCGCCCTACCGAGCGGGTGCCGTAGAGAATGGCAAGCGCCTCGTCATCCGGACACGGCCTGCCGTCGATCGCCGCCTTTCCGATCGCGAGGAATGGGGTGAGAAGCTCTTCGGGAATTGTTTCTGCTAGCGCGAGCAGGCGCGCGTCCTGTCCATGCGGGTCGTCCAGGGTCACCCCTGCGAGCGACTGCGCAAAGCTCTTTCGGAACTGGGCGGCGTCCAGCCCATGATCCTTCAGGCCGCGCATGCGGCAGCGCACCGTGAAGTCCTGAAACAAGGTAGCCGACGGAAGGAACGTCGAGCCATCCTCGCCGCTCATCTCGTCCAACACTTCGCGCATGACGCTGGCGCACTCGTCACCGGACAGCGTCACTTCCGGATAGCCGGGTGTCGGGGCTGTCTGGTCGGCGATATGCTCCTGAAGCGCAGCGGCCGTCGCGCGGTTTGGCGCAGCCGCGCTCCACAATTCCGCTTGAGCCGGCGGAACCTCTGGCGGGGCGTGAAGAAGACTTGCCATGTCTTCGCCAGTGGCGAGCGGTGGCGGCGTCAGCCCCGCTACGGTGGACTTGGCGCGGGTTTGCACGTCACCCACTCGCACGGTCACCGGGCGGCGGCTGATCGCGGGGCCGAGCCCCACGAAGTGACCACGCTCGAGGTCCCGGATCTGCTCCGCCTGCCGCCGTTCCATACCCAGCAGGTCTGCCGCCCGGATCATGTCGATGTCGAGGAAGGTCCGGCCCATCAGAAAATTGGACGCTTCGGCAGCGACGTTTTTCGCCAGTTTCGCCAGCCGCTGGGTGGCGATGATCCCGGCAAGACCACGCTTGCGGCCCCGGCACATCAGGTTGGTCATGGCGGCGAGCGAACTGCGACGAGCCTCGTCACTGACGTCACCCGATGCGGACGGGGCAAACAGTTGCGCCTCGTCCACGATCACGAGCGCTGGATACCAATGCTTGTCGGGAGCGTCGAACAATGCGCTCAGGAAGACCGCCGCACAGCGCATTTGGTTATCGATTTCCAGCCCATCCAAGGCGAGGACGACTGACGCGCGGTGCTCGCGCGCTCGCGCGGCAAGGCGGGCAACTTCGGTATCGGAATAGGCGGCTCCGTCGATGACCACGTGGCCGAACGCTTCAGCCAGGCTCACGAAGTCGCCTTCGGGATCAATGACGATCTGCTGGACGATCCCTGCACTTTTCTCGAGCAGCCGACGCAGCAAATGCGATTTGCCCGAGCCGCTGTTGCCCTGCACCAGCAACCTGGTCGCAAGCAGCTCCTCGACGTCGAGGGTGACAGACTTGCCCGCGGCATCGGCGCCAAGATCGATCTGATTCTGCACATGCGCGTCCTAGCAGGCTTGCCCGGCAGCCCACCGCGCCATCAGGGGTTTTCCGCAGCTTTCAGCCGGCGAGAGCTTGCTGCGTGCCCAGCATGTCAATCGTCACCGAGCGACACCCACACATCCACCGGCGCCGAGAACTTGCCTGGAGCCGGCTTGCCAACATCGATGCGCTCGGCCGTTACCTGCCGGCCGTTTTCTAGGGTGAACGTGGCCCACGGCTTTGGCATGCGCTCGAACTTCATGGTCTGAACCGCGCGGCCCGTCCGGGTGTTCATGATCGTTGCGATGACAGCCATGACCGCGCCCTAAGGCCCCAATGTCGCGGTTGTCGACCTGTCGGCTGTGGATTGCGCACAGCGCGGATCGCGATGATCACTTCCCGCCGATCGCCGCGGCCGACGCCGCGATGATGCGCGACTTAGACAGCAGCCGCACGGTTGAGCTTCCCTTGGCGAGGACTTGCCCGGACAAATCCGTCAGTTGGCCTTCCATGAAACAGGTCGAACGGCCTTCGCGCTCGACCCAGGCTTCGGCCACCACCGGGCCGGGCCGGGCCGGCGCGAAAAAGCTGATCTTCAGTTCCAGGGACACGGGGGTGATATCATCCTCACCGCGATCGGCATGCAGACCGATGATGGCGTGCGCCATGGCGGAGTCGATCCAGCCGGTCACAAACCCGCCCTGCACCACGCCGCCGGAGTGGCACATGTGCAGTCCGGCCTGGTATTCCAGCGCGGCACGTCCATCCGCATTGCTGATGATCCGCTTGAACCCGAGGCTTTCGAACAAGTTAGCGGGGCTTTGAGCAGCGTCGTTCACCCGGTCATCCTTCTGTCTGCACCACAGTTCCCCGGTGTGCCTGGCCGGCGAGCGCCGGGAGCGAATGTCGCGGCCTGCAAAGCAAGATCCCCGGAAGAGATCTCACGAATTCAGGCCCGGCGGCTCCCGGCGCAATTCTCCTGTCCTTACTCGGGTTAGTCGACCAGCCGCTGCATCAGGTACACATACTGCAGCGCCTGCAGCTTGGCGCGCTGCGCATTGTCGACCCCGCCCGAGTGCCCACCGGTCATGTCCTCATAATAGTAATAAGGCTGGCCGTTCGCGCTCATCCGGGCTGCCGCCTTGCGCGCGTGGCTGGGGTGAGTGCGATCATCGGCCGTGCTGGCCCAGAAGAACGGCATGGGGAAGTCCACCCCTTTCACCAGCTTTTGATAGGGCGAGTATGCCTCGATCCACTTGCGCTGTTCCGGGATGCGCGGATCGCCGTATTCGCCGACCCACGAAGCGCCGCGGCCGATTTCCGTAAGCCGCAGCATGTCGAACAGGGGGATTTGCACGATGGCCGCGTTGAACAGGTCAGGGCGCTGGGTGAACGCTGTTCCCACCAACAGGCCGCCCTGGCTGCCGCCCATGATGCCGAGGCGCCGGGGGCTGGTGATGCCGCGTTTCACCACATCCTCGCCGATCGCGATGAAATCGTCCCAGGTGCGCTGCTTGTTCGCCCCCATGGCCGTCTGGTGCCACTCCGGCCCGAACTCACCGCCGCCGCGCATGTTGCCGAGAACGTAAGCGCCGCCCTTTTCGAGCCACAGCTTGCCGATGGTGCCCGAATAGACCGGCAGGCTGGAGTTCTGGAAACCACCGTAGCCGTACAGCAGCGTTGGCGTCGTGCCGTCCAGCTTCACGCCCTTCTTGGAGACCACGAAGTAAGGAATCTTGGTTCCGTCCTTGCTGGTCGCTTCGAACTGGCCGATCTCCAGGCCCGCGGCATCGAACCGGGAGGGGCTGGTCTTGATGACCGTGGGCGCTGCAGTGCCGTCCGAATACCAGAGCTGCGAGGGGGTGAGGAAGTCGGTCGAAGAGAACATCACCTCGCCGGTTTCATCGGAGGCGCTGGCGATGCCGACTGTGGCGTTCGTCGGCAGCGCGGCGATCGGCGCCGCGTTCCACTTGCCGCCCGTGAAATCGAGCCGCATCACCCGGCCACGCACGTTGTCGAGGTAGCTCACGAACAGCGCGTCGCGGGTGATCGCGCTCCCCTGCAGTGTCTGGCGCGGCCCGGGCGCCCACACGAGCGTCTTGGGCGCGCCGTTCGGATCAGCCTTGAAGGCCTCCAGGTCCGCCGACACGATGGAATCGGCAGGGAAGGTCTTGCCGCCCGTCTTCCACTCCACATCGGTCGAGAACAGGACGCGTCCATCGACGATGCCGGCCAGGCCCGCCTTCAGCGGAACATCGAGGCGCACCCATTTCCCGTCACTCCACAAATAGGATTCGCGTTCGAAGAACGAGGTGCCGCGGGTTGCCAGCCGGCCGTGAACGGTGCCGGCCGCGTCGCGCAGCAGACTGGCGCCTGACGACACATCCTTGGCATCGCCGCGATAGATTTCCGGTGCATCCTCGATCCGGGTGCCGCGTTTCCATTCGCGCGTGGTGAAAGGATACTGGCTTTCGGTCACGGTGCCGCCACCGAAATCTCGGCTGACGAGCAACGTGTCCTGGTCGACCCACTGCGCCCCGCCCTGGCTTTCGGGCAGGAAGAAACCGTCCTTGACGAAAGTGCGTGTCGTCACGTCGAATTCACGCAGCTCGGTCGCGTCCTTGCCGCTGTCCGACAGCGCGACCAGACAGCGGGTACCCGCCGGCGGCAGGCAGGTCATGCCCTTGTAAACCCACTCGCGGCCCTCAGCCTTGGCAAGGGCATCGACGTCGAGGATCGTCTCCCACGATGGATTGTCGGTGCGATAGCTTTCCAGGGTCGTCACCCGGAGCAGACCGCGCGGGTTGGCGGCGTCCTGCCAGAAGTTGACCAGGCCATAAGGGGTGAAGCTGACGCCGGGGATACGATCCTTCGCATCGAGGATCGTCAGCGCCTCGCGCTGCAGCTGGGCGTAGCGCGGATCGCGCGCCAGCGTCTGATCGACCCGCTCGTTTTGCGATCGGACCCAGGCGAGCGCCGGTTCGCTGCGAGTTTCCTCAAGCCAGATAAACGGATCTTCAGCGGGCACGGGCGTCGCCTGGGCGGGAGCTGCCGAAGACTGCGCAACGGTCGGCGCCGCAGAAAGCGCCAGAATGGATGAAAAAACGTACAGGGCTGCGCGCTTCAATGGTGATCTCCTTTGTCAGGGTCGGGTTCCTACTGCGCTATGTTCCGAAATAAAACGCCGCCCTCACTGACATGTCTTTTCCGCAAGAAGCAATGATGCATCGGCGCGCTGCCACCGGGTGGGCGGATACTTTGTCAGGGTCGCGTGGGCGTTTGCACGGATGCTGCAACTCTCCCGCGCCCGCATCCGAGGATCGTCCGCAGACCTCGCGTGATGCACTTTAATACACCTTCATGCTTGCAAGCAGGACTGCCATCCGCAAACGCCCAGAAGAACCGGGTGCGAAGCAAGTATGTCTGAATTCGTGGCGAACCGCCGTCGCATGTCGCTGATGCTGGGCTGCACGCTCGCGCTTGCCGGATGTTCGGGTGGGGGAAAGGACGACGCCGGCGGTCGCCCAGCGCCCACGGTGGGGATCATCGTGGCCCAACCGGGCAGTGCCGCGATCCCGGCGACGCCGGCAGGCCGCGTGGTCGCGCAGGAGACGAGCGAGGTTCGCCCGCAGATCACCGGACTGGTCCGGCAGATCAATTTCCAGCCCGGCGGTTTCGTTCGCGCGGGCCAGCCGTTGTTCCAGATCGATGCCAGCCTGTACCGTGCCGCCGCCGCCGAAGCGCGCGCCGCCCTTGCCAGCGCCGAAGCCAATGCCCGCGCCGCGAGCGCGCGTGCCGCGCGCTTCAAGCCGCTCGCCGAAATGGAGGCGATCTCCAGACAGGAATACGACGACGCCGCCGCCGCGGCCGGCTCGGCCCGTGCCGCGGTCGCCCAGCAGCGGGCCAGCCTGGATACCGCGCAAATCAACCTGCGCTTCACCAGCGTCCCTGCGCCGATCAGCGGACGCATTGGCCGCCCCCTCGTTACCCAGGGCGCGCTGGTCAGCAGCAACCAGGCCGAACCCCTGGCCGTGATCCAGCGCACCGACAGCGTCTATGTCGACATGCAGCAGTCTGCAGCCGACCTCACCCGCCTGCGACGGGCGCTGGCGGCGGCCGATGGTGGCACCGCCGCCGGCAGCACCACCGTGCGCCTGAAGT
The DNA here is from genome assembly GCF_007065885.1 of Altererythrobacter sp. TH136. Classification (NCBI taxonomy): domain Bacteria; kingdom Pseudomonadati; phylum Pseudomonadota; class Alphaproteobacteria; order Sphingomonadales; family Erythrobacteraceae; genus Altererythrobacter; species Altererythrobacter sp. TH136. The sequence goes on from NZ_CP041409.1 coordinate 1,400,973, forward strand.
TCGACGATGGATCGTTATACCCGGCAAGCGGCACCGTGCAGTTCTCCGAAGTATCGGTGAACGAAGATACCGGCACCGTCACCTTGCGCGCGCGGTTCCCCAACCCTCAAGGCCTGCTGTTGCCCGGCATGTTCGTGACCGCCGAATTCGATCAGGCGGTCGAGACCGGGATATTCCTGGTTCCGCAGGCTGCGCTCCAGCGCGATTTCAACGGCGACGCCTTTGTCTTCGTGGTCGGCCGGGACGGCAAGGCGATGCGCCGCGTGGTGCAAACCGAACGGACGTCCGGCCAGAACTGGGTCGTCACCGGCGGGCTGAAAGCCGGCGAACGCGTCATCGTGCAGGGGCTCAACGGCCTGAAATCCGGGACCGAGGTCAAGCCGGTCGCGGCAGGTTCAGCGCAACGCATCGCCGTGCCTCCCGCCGGGGCTGGCGGCGGCAATCGCCGCGGGACCTGACGGCTTGTCCCGCATCTTCATCGAACGGCCCATATTCGCCTGGGTTCTGGCGATTATCGTCATGCTCGGGGGACTGGGCGCGCTCTACACGCTGCCGATCGAGCAATATCCGGACATCGCCCCCACCAACGTGAATATCCGGGCAACGTACCCTGGCGCGTCGGCCGAAACGGTCGAGAACAGCGTCACGCAGATCATCGAACAGCAACTGACCGGTCTCGACGGGCTGCTCTACTTCAGTTCCCAATCGTCCTCCAACGGTGCCGCGTCGATCACCGCTACCTTCGCCAAGGGCACCGATCCCGACATCGCGCAGGTGCAAGTCCAGAACAAAGTCCAAGCGGCGATCTCGCGCATGCCGCAGCAGGTCCAGCAACAGGGCGTGCGGGTCACCAAGTCCAGCCCCGATCAGTTGCTGCTGGTGGTGGTCTACGACGAGACCGAGACCCGCTCGAGCGATGCCGTTTCGGACTATCTGACGTCGACCATTCAGGACCCGCTGTCGCGGATCGACGGGGTTGGCGACGTCAATGTCTATGGCGCGTCGAACGCGATGCGCATCTGGCTGAACCCCAAACGGTTGGCTGCGGTTTCGCTGATGCCAAGCGACGTGATTGACGCCGTGCAGGATCAAAACACGGAAATCGCGGCCGGCGAGATCGGAGGCCTGCCTGCGCCCGACCGGCAGATGCTGACCGCGACCGTGACGGCGTTGTCCAAGCTTCAGACCGCAGACGAATTTCGCACCATCATTCTCAAGACCGAGGCCGATGGCTCGACCGTGCGCCTTGGCGACGTGGCCCGCGTCGAGCTGGGATCGCAGAGTTACAGTTCGAACCGCCGCGTCAACGGCCATCCCGGTGCGGGCATAGCGATCTCGCTCGCCCCCGGCGCCGACGCACTGCAGACCGCGGAGTTGATCAAGGCCGAGGTCTCACGGCTTGAACAGGGCATGCCCGACGGGCTGGTGATCAGTTACGCCAACGATTCCACCGCGTTCATCCGCCTGTCGGTGAACGAAGTCGTCAAGGCGCTGCTGGAGGCCATCCTCCTGGTTGTGATCGTGATGTTCGTGTTCCTGCAAAGTTGGCGCGCCACTCTGATCCCCGCGATCGCGGTGCCGGTCGTCCTGCTTGGAACGTTCGCGGTCTTCTCGATCGCGGGCTTTTCAATCAACACGCTCACCCTGTTCGGACTGGTGCTGGCGATCGGCTTGCTGGTCGATGACGCGATCGTCGTGGTCGAAAACGTCGAGCGGCTGATGGAAGAAAACCCGGGCATGACCCCCCGTGAGGCCACCGTCCAGTCGATGAAGGACCTTCAGGTCGCGCTGATCGCCATCGCGCTCGTGCTTTCGGCGGTTTTCTTGCCGATGGCTTTTTTCGGCGGGTCGACCGGTGTGATCTACCGTCAGTTCTCCATCACCGTCATTTCGGCCATGGTCCTTTCAGTGCTCGTGGCACTGATCCTAAGCCCGGCGCTCACCGCCAATCTGCTGAAGCGCAAGGATGCGGACACCGACCAGAGCGGCTGGCTGGCCCGGCGGCACCGGCGCGCCCATGCAATGCTGCTGCGGGCTCAGGAGCGCTTCAACTCCGGATTCGAGCGGCTGTCCAACCGCTACCGCGATTCGATCAGCGTGATCGTCGACCGTCGCTGGCTGTTCATCGGCATCTATGCGGTGCTGGTGGCGATCATGGCCTTACTGTTCCTGCGCCTGCCCAGCGGGTTTCTGCCCAATGAGGATCAGGGCAGCGTGTCGATCAATTACCAGCTCCCCCCGGGCGCCACACTCGCGCGGACTCAGGAAACCGCGAGGGCGATCGAGAATTACCTGATGGAGACTGAGGGCGCGAACATCTCCACGCTGTTTATGGTGGCGGGCGGCGGACGCGGCGGCGGCGGCCAGAACCAGGGTTTCGGCTTCATGCGGCTGAAGCACTGGGACGAGCGGACGGGCGAAGAAAACACTGCCCAGGCGATTGCTGACCGCACCAGCGCGGCCATGCGCGGCCTGCGCGATGCGCGTGTGTTCGTGAACGTGCCGGGAGCGATCCGCGGCTTGTCCTCATCCAACGGTTTCTCGATGCAGTTTACCAATACCGGCGGGCTGCCGCGCGACCGCTTCGCGGCCTCACGCGATGCCCTGCTGGCGGATGCCAACGGCGCTGGTACGTTGGAGCAGGTGCGCCTGTCCGACCTGCCCGATCTTGCCACGCTGAAAGTCGACATCGATGCCCAGCGGCTCGCCGCCTATGGCTTGTCGCAGGATTCGGTGAATTCCACGCTATCGACCGCGTGGGGCGGGCGATACGTCAACGATTTCATCGACAAGGGCCGCGTGAAGCAGGTCTATGTGCAGGGCGATGCGCCCTACCGATCGCAGCCGTCGGACCTTGGCCAATGGTTCGTGCGCGGGGCATCCGGCCAGATGACTCCGTTCTCCGCTTTTGCCGAGCTTGACTGGTCGTCCGCTCCTCCCAGCATTTCACGATTTAACGGCGTCCCGACTTATGAGTTCTCCGGCCAGGCGGGCGCCGGTACCAGTTCTGGCCAGGCGATGGACGAGATCGCTGCGCTCGCCGGGAAATACCCCGGCACCAGCGTGGCGTGGTCGGGCGCATCCTATGAAGAGCGGAACGCCTCCAGCCAGGCGCCGCTGCTTTACGCGCTGTCGCTGCTGGTAGTGTTCCTGTGCCTCGCCGCGCTTTACGAAAGCTGGTCGATCCCGGTGGCAGTTCTGCTGGTGATCCCGCTGGGCCTGCTCGGCGCAGTGCTGTTCGCCTCGTTGCGAGGCCTTGAGAACGACGTCTATCTGCAGATCGGGCTCCTCACCACAATGGGCCTCGCCGCCAAGAACGCCATCCTGATGATCGAGTTCGCCGAACAGGCGGAACGCCGGGGCGCGCGCGTGATCGATGCGGCGCTGGAGGCGGCACGCATCCGCCTTCGTCCGATCTTGATGACGAGCTTCGCGTTCATCTTCGGCGTGCTGCCGCTGGCGCTGTCGACCGGCGCTGGAGCCAACAGCCGCATCGCGATCGGAACTTCGGTGATCGGCGGCATGCTGGCGGCAACGCTGCTGGCGATATTCTACATTCCGCTCTTCTTCGTCATGGTGCGGCGCGGCGTGCGAGACGGGATCGCCGCCGCGCGCGCCAGATTGCAAAGCCGGGCCGAGACCAATGAGGCGCCGGCGACATGAACCCGTCGATCCGCACCCTTGCCGCAAGCGCCTGCCTGCTTGCTTCGGCTTGTTCGCTCGCCCCGCCTGCGTCGGTCCCGCAGCCGCCAATCCCATTGAGCTGGCCGATCGGGGACGCGTATCTGGCGCAGAGCGAGGCGGCGCTTCCGGCGGTCTTCTACACCGATGTGTTTCGCGACCCGCGGCTGCAGCAACTGATCTCAGTGGCGCTGTCCGAGAATCGCGACCTTCGCATCGCCTTCGCCGACCTTGCGGCCGCACGGGCCAGGGTGCGCGTCGTGCGTTCCGGACAGTTCCCTTCGGTGGGACTGAACACAGGCGTCACCGTTTCGCGCAGCGGCTCCGCATCAACGGGGGGAGACGAGAATGGTGACGGCGACACGCGGGCGCGATACGCCGTCCAGGGAGGGATATCGGCCTTCGAACTCGACCTGTTCGGCAAGCTTGCCAACGCGACCGAGGCACAGCGCGACCGCGCTCTCGCCACCGAGGCGGCGTCACGGACGATCCGCATCGCCCTGATCGCCGATGTCGCGCAAGCCTGGACGGAATACGCGGCTGACCGCGACCTCCTCGCGATCGCTGAAGCGACCGCTGCTAATGCCCGCGAAAGCGTGCGGCTGACCGAGCTGCGCTTACGGGGTGGCGTCGCTCCACGAACCGATTTGAGCCAGGCGCAGCAGGTGCTCGCGGGCGCGGAACGCGCGATCGCCGAGCAGCAGGCAGCATTGGCGCAGGACTTGAACCTGCTGCGACTTCTGGTGGGCGCCGAAGTGGACCCGGCGCTGTTGCCGGCGGGCGTCGATGAAATCACCGCCAGCTTCGCCGCGGCCCCGGCGGGGCTCGATTCGCGCGTCCTCCTGCGGCGTCCCGATGTCATCGAGGCGGAATTCCTGCTGCGCGCGGCCAATGCGGATATCGGAGTTGCCCGGGCGCAACTGTTCCCCTCCGTTTCACTGACCGGAATTCTCGGCCTCGCCAGCAGTTCACTGGGAAGTCTGCTGACTGGGGGCGCTTTCAACCTTACCGGCGGTGCGGATGCGGCCTATTCCATCTTCGACGCCGGCGGCCGCCGCGCCAACGTCGAGGTCAGCGAAGCCCAGCGCGAGGCGGCGATCGCGGTCTATGAGCGGACCATCCAGACAGCCTTCCGGGAAACCGCCGACGCACTCGCCGATCAAGGCACTCTGCTGGCGCGGGGAAAGGCTGCCAGCGACAACGTCGCGGCCGCTGCCACCACCGCGCGCCTGACCGAGGCGCGCTACCGCAACGGGATCGACAGCTTTCTCGACAGCCTTATCGCTCAGCGAAGCCTGTTCGCTGCGCGCCAACAGCAGGTGGGTATCCGGCTTGCCGAACTGCAGAACAAGGTGACCCTGTACCGCGTGCTCGGAACGGATGGAGAGGGGTCGGCGGCAGCAGCATCCGTCCCGGCACTGACGCCCTGACATACCAGATCATGCAACTGACTTCTGCAAACGCAGCGGGAGCAGTAGCGTCTCAGGCACCTGCAAAGTGTGTGTTTGAAAATCGGAAGCGCGCGCTAATTTTCCGGCCGATCAACCGTATAGAAAATCTCGTCCGGTTTACCCCTTCACCCCCCACCGGAGCCTGCCGCTTACCTGTAACCGCCGGGGCGTTCTTTTCTGGTCAGGGAGTTGTCCGCATCTTCGGCCGCTAGCTTGCGCCACCGCTCCAGGCGGCGGGCGGTCAGCTTTCCCGCCTTGACCGCCGAGCTGATCGCACAACCGGGTTCGGTTCCGTGGCGGCAATTTCGAAACTGGCACTGCCGGGCCAAGCTGACGATGTCGTCAAAGACCTCGGCCAGACCCGTCGCGGCGTCGGCGATCTGAAACTCCCGCATGCCGGGCGTGTCGAGCAGCCACCCGCCGTGCGCAAGACGGTGCATTTGCCGTACAGTGGTGGTGTGCATCCCCTTGCCGTCATGCACCCTTACCGCTTGAGTGGCGATGTCGTCCGACCCCCGCAGCGTATTCACGAGAGTGGATTTGCCCACCCCGGAAGAACCCAGGAGCGCGACGGTCTCACCTTTGGCACACAGGGCCGCTAGCCGCGCCACATGGTCAGGATTGCGCGCGTCGACGGTCACCACCTCCAGACCGTCCTGCAGACTCTCTGCCGCAATTCGATAATCGCTTACGCTTTCCGTCAGATCGATCTTGGTCAGAACCACCACCGGTCGCACGCCCACCTCACCGGCGAGCACGAGAAAGCGTTCGAGCCGGGCCACGTTGAAATCGTCGTCGCAGGACGTGACGATGAACACGGTGTCGACATTCGCCGCGATCAGCTGAACGCGACGATGCGCTCCCGCCGATCGCCTCTTGAACAGACTTGCCCGGTCAAGAATGCGCTGAGGCTCGTGGGTTTCATGGTCGATTAGGAGCCAGTCGCCGACCGCCGGACGGTCTTCCTCTCCCCGCGAACTGGCGAGGTGCGAGGGAACGGTTTGTTCGAGGCCCGCCCCTGCGATCGCAATCTCTCCGCGATGGACAGCCATCACCCGAACCGGGACACAATGGCGTGCCTCCTCCGGGGAGACCTGATCGGCGTAGAACGCCTTCCACCCGAGAGCGGCGAGATCCGATTGCCGGTTCAACGGTCGTCGGTGAAGCGCTTGACCTTCACAGGGAGCTTCTTGCCCTTGGTGCGCCGGGACGGAATCTGCACCGGGTTGCGCTTTTTCCATTCGCCCCAGGTCATCGGCCCGTCGGGAGTTTCGATGATATCTTCGTCGATCGGCATGTCGAACATTCCGTAGAAGCAACCGATCACCTCAACAAGCGGCGCGACGACGGAAGCAGTTGGAAGCCCGACGATCTCGCGATGCCGGTTTCACGAAATGTTTGGGGAGTTGGCATAGGCGGGCCGCATGAAGCACCATTGGTATTTGCTCGGCGCCCCCGTCATCGCCCTCCTCGCTAGTTGCGGCCCCAGCCCCGCCGAACGTCTCGCACGTGCGGACGATAGCTTTGCGGACCACCGCTTTGGCGAAGCAAGGCTGGATCTGCTCACGGCGATCGACGCTGCGCCGGAAGACACCAAAGCCCTCACGTTGCTGGCCCGCACCCAATTGGAACTTGGCGACGGTGAAGCCGCCCTGAGCGCGCTCGATCGTCTGGCTGCGCTCAAGGCCCTGCCGCAAGATGCCCCGATCCTGCGGGCCGAGGCGGAGCTGTTGCGGGGGAACACCCGGGCCGCGCGCGCCGCCGTCCAGGGTGAGGCCACCGCGGAGGCCTGGCGCGTGAGAGCCTTGGCCGCAATGCGCGATGGGGATGCGGCGGCGGCGGCGAAATCCTTCACTGCCGGCAGCAAAAGCAACGGTCCGAAGGCGCGGCTCATGGCGGAGAACGCCCGTTTCCTGCTCCTGCGAGGTGACGGTTCCGGTGCCCGGCGCCTGGCGGAAGCCGCTCTGGCAGAAGACGCCGATGTGCTCGAAGCCCATCTGGCGGCGGGGCAAGTGGCCGGATCGCAAGGACGGTTCGCCGATGCCTTGGCGACTTACGAAACCGCCAATTCGCGCTGGCCCGAGAATCGCGCCGCGCTGATCGGACGCATCGCGTCGCTGGGAGACCTCGGGCGCGTCACCGACATGGCACCGCTGCTTGAACAGGCGGCCGAGCGCGCACCTGGCGATCCCGCTCTGGTCTACCTCCAGGCGCGCCTCGCCGCGGCGAACAAGGATTGGGCTGGCGTCCGCCGCATGATCCAGCCGCTGGAAGGGAAGATGGCCGCGCTCCCCCAGGCGCAACTCCTCTACGGGCAGGCCCTGATCGAACTGGGCCTGCATAATCAGGGCTCAACTCAGCTGGCGGCGTTCTTGCGACACGATCCGGGCCATCGCCTCGCCAATCGTCTGTTGGCGACGGCGCAACTGCAGTCGGGCAACCCAGGCAAAGCCGTCGCGACCCTGAAGCCGCTCGTCGAGCGTGGCACTGCAGGCGCCGAAGATCTTGCGATCATCGCCAGCGCGGCGAACAAAGCCGGCCTTCCGGAAGCAAGCCGCTACGCGGCCCAGGCGCGCGATTATTCGGCGCGCGGGATCGGGGGCAGACTCGCGATCGCCGATGCTGCACTAAGGCGAGGAGACTGGGGCCAGGCAGCCCAGGCTTATCGCCGAATTCTGGAAGTCACCGACAGCACCAACGTCATGGTGCTGAACAATCTGGCTTTTGCGGAGAGCAAGCTCGGCAACGCGGACCAGGCACTGCGCCTGGCCCGCAAGGCGCTGGCTCTTGCGCCGCAAAATGCCTCGGTGCTCGACACGGCCGGCTGGCTGATGATCGAAAGCGGTGCCGCTCCGTCAGAAGGGCGAGACCTGCTGCGCAAGGCGGCGCGGTTGGCGCCAGGCAATCAGGTTATTGCCGGGCACCTCGCGGCCGCCAATCGCGCAGGAAGTTAAGCACTGAACCGAAATCAACGGGTGTCGAGCGCAAGGGCCCGCCCCGTGCTTACGCGAAGGATGGCTGCAACGCGCGCGCCGGTGCCGCCTTGCGCCGGCGACCAAAGGCGACCGCTGCAGCGCCGATGCCGAACAGGACCAGCATTCCCGGCTCCGGCACCGGAGTTCCGCCCGAAGAGCTGGTCACCGCGCCGCTAGCCGAAGTGATGTTGCCCGCACCTGTGATCGACTGGTAGCGCACGAAGAAATTGTCGAGCGTGAGCGCGCTGATCGGATCGCTGAAGTTGAGCGTCAGCGAGCCCGTGCCGGGGTCGCCCGTCGTCACACCGCCGCTGTTGCCCGCACAGCTGTTGCTGGCGCCACCCTTGAAGCAAACGTCAACGTTGCCGATGCCGTTCGGGTAATTGGAATCCAGAACTGTGTAGTTGTACGTGCCGGTGCTGGTGGCGCTTGAAATGTCGGGATTGGTGTCGAACGCGAAGCTCGACACTCTCGAGCTCAAGTCGCCGCTGGTGGTGTTGGCGACCGTGTAATCAAAGCTGTACGACGTATCGGTGACGCTCTTGAGCGTGAACGAGGTCGATGCGGTTAGGCCGTCCACCACGGCGCCATCCGCGAAACCGTTGTAGTTCAGCGTGAAGCTGGTGCCCACGTCCCCCGCATCCAGGGTGATCGGATCAGCAAGCGCCGGAGCGGCGCTGAGTGCCAGCACACTGGCGGCAACGAATGCATACTTGCGGATCATCGGACGTTCCCCTTGCTTCGACCACCAAATGCCAGCCCATGACCGATCCGCAAGCGCCCCGCCGTCCCTGTTCCACCTTGGGACGCAACTGCCGTCATAGGGTTCAGCGCAGCACGGTCATGCCGCGCGCCACTCTGACGGGCTATCCCGAAAAACCGATTGGCGAATGCGACCAAAGACAGCATCACGGGCACTTCGACCAGCACGCCCACCACGGGCCCGAGACGATCACCTCGCCCTTAAAACCGAACAGCAGGGGCGAAATCGTGCTTACTCGCGTCGCTCGCCTGCGATCCAGTTGTCGACGTTCTCTTCCAGGATCGAGAGTGGCACCGGGCCGGACCTCAGTACGACATCATGAAACTCGCGAATATCGAAGCCCGGGCCAAGCTCGCTCCGCGCCTTTTCACGCAGTTCCATGATCTTGAGCTTGCCGATCATGTAGGCAGTGGCCTGTCCCGGATACACGACATAGCGCTCGATCGCCTTGCGGATGTCGCCGTCGGGATTGGGAGTGTTCTGCTTCAGATAGTCGATCGCCTGCTCACGGCTCCAGCGCTTCGAGTGGATGCCGGTATCAACCACAAGACGTGCCGCTCGCCACAATTCCATGCCCAGCCGTCCGAAGTCCGAATAAGGATCGGTATAGAACCCCATGTCCTTGCCCAGTTCCTCCGCATAAAGCCCCCAGCCTTCGGTATATGCAGTGACCCCGCCAAAGCGGCGGAACGCGGGGATGTTTTCGCCCAGCTCGGTCTGGACCGCCCGCTGGAGGTGGTGGCCCGGCAAGCCTTCATGATAAAAGAGCGCTTCGAGCTCGTTGCGGCTCATGTCCTCCAAACTGTAGAGGTTGACGTAATAGGTGCCCGGCCGTGAACCGTCGGGTGCGGGGCTTTGGTAGAATGCCTTACCCGCACTTTGCTCGCGGAACGCTTCGACCGGCTTCACGACCAGCGGCGCCTTCGACAAGGTGCTGAAGTAGCGCGGCAACGCGGGTTCAACCTTATCCTGCACCGCCTGCACCGCGGCGAGATAATCCTCGCGCGAGGTGAAATAGAATTTCGGGTCGGTGCGCGCGTACTCGAAAAACTGCTGAAGCGTGCCTTCGAATTCGACCTGGCGCATGATCTGGCGCATCTCGCCGTGGATGCGCATGACCTCGCGCAGGCCGATGTCGTGAATTTGACCGGCGGTCAGATCTGTTGTGGTGTAATTAGCCAGCAGCGCGCCGTAATAAGCTGCGCCTTCCGGGAACCGCCAGATCCCGTCAGTCGCGCCGGCGATCGCCTCCTGACGCTTCATCTCCGCCAGTAGGCGCTCGTAGGCGGGACGCGTGGAATTGTTCCACGCCGACTGCGCCCGGTTCACAAGCGCGGTCTTCTCCGCTTGCGCGATGCTCAGCTTGCCGACCTTACCGGCAAAATCCTCCAGCATTGCGTTGCTATCGCCTGCTTCAAGAAGGTTCTGGATGTCGGAGATCACGTACGCATAGACCCACTTCGGCGGCATGACGCCGCGTCCGGCGCGCTCACGAGATTCGGTTGTGAGCGTGTCGAGCACCGGGCCAATTCCCTCGATCCGCTCGATGTAGGCGGCAGCCTCACCCGCATTCGCCACCGAGTGGATGTTGATGAGGAAAGCGGGCAGATCGCTCTGCGCGCCGTTCATCTGATCGAAGATGTAGCCATATTCGCGAAACGGGAATGCGCGTGCGCTGCGCTGGGCCATCGCATCGAACAACCGATAGCTGAGCGCATCGTCTGCCGCCAGGGTAGCGGGGGAATAGTTGGCCCGCATCGTCGCCGCGGTCGATTGCAGGAGCGTCTGCGACGCTATTTCGCCCGCATCCGAGAAGTCGCCCCAGTCCCCGTAATCGTCATCCCGGATACCGCGATAAGCCTTGGACAACGGCGACAGTTCGAGCTGGCGCTGGTCGTAGGTGGCGAACAGCGTATCGATGTCCTGCACTTGCGGCAGGGTAGCGGCTGGCGCACTCGCAACTTCCTCGCGCTGCGCAACGCAAGCAGAAAAAGCGAGCGCACCCATTGAAATTGCGGCTAGGCGGATGACGCGGACCATCGATTGGCTCCTGACTGTTTCTGACGAGAATTCTTTGGAGAAAACGGTGGTAGATGACCCCCGACGAGGCGGTCAAATCGAGTGTCACGGGGGCAGCCTAATGCTCGTGCTGAGCCGCGCTTTCTTTTCCAGGTAGAGGTTGGCTGCTGCCCTCCCACCAGTAAGGTTGGCGTCGGCGGTCACCAGTGATCGTTTCGTTCAATGTCCTGGAGTCGAACAGCCGCCCGCCCAGCATGACGCTGTTCACCTTTTCCGTATTGCGAATGTTCTCGAGCGGATCGGCATCGAGGATCACCAGGTCGGCCAGCTTGCCGGCTTCCAGCGTTCCGAGGTCGCGTTCCATGCCCAGCGTGCGGGCCGGATTGACCGTGGCTGCCTGCAGCGCCTGAAGCGGCGTCCACCCGCCCTTGACGAAACTCCAGATCTCCCAGTGCGTGGCAATGCCGTCCTGCTGCCCGTGGGCGCCGATGCTCACCTCGACCCCCCGGTCGGCCAGCTTGCGCGCTTCGCGCGCCGCCCACGTGTCGGCATAGTCCTCCTCAGGCGCGGTCTCGCGGCGCGCGCCGGCGGCAGCGAGGGTTCCTGGAGGGATATGCGCGGTCAGCAGCGGATGCTCCCACAGGTTGGTGCGGGCGCGCCAGTAAGGATCGCCGCCGGGTCCGCCATAAGTCACCACCAGCGTGGGGGTGTAGTTGACGTCAGTCTGCGTCCACATCTGCAGCACGTCCCGGTAGAACACGCTGCCCGGCACGTTGTGCTCGACCGTGGCGTTGCCGTCCTGGATCAGGCTCATGTCCATGCTGAACAAAGATCCCCCTTCGGGAACGACCAGCATGTTTTCCGCCTGCGCTGCGGCCACCACCATCTGGCGCTGCTCGCGGCGCGGCTGGTTGTAGTTCTTGACGCTCATCGCCCCTTGGGCCTTCAAACGACGGACGTGCCCGAGCGCGTCCTCGAAGTTACCAATCTCGGCGAAAACCCCGGCCGCCTTTGCGCCGTAGATGATCTCTCCGGTCGAGAAGATGCGCGGCGCCAGGATCATGCCGGCGCGCTGCATCTCGCTGGCAGCGAAAATCTCGACTGCGCTATTCGACGGATCGTGGATGGTCGTCGTTCCCAGCGCCAGGTTGGCCATGGTCGACCAGTTTTGCTGGGGCACCAGGCCGTTCTCGCCCTGCGGACCGTGGGCATGTGCGTCGATGAAGCCGGGCACGATCGTCTTGCCGGCCACATCGACGGTGGGAGTGTCTGCCGGCACAGTCACCTGCCCGCGCGGTCCGACCGCCACAATCCGGTCCCCGCGGACGAGGATCACGCCATCTTCGATGATGCCTCCATCGTCACCGCGCATGGTGACGATCCTTGCGCCTGTCAGGGCCACGCTGCCGGTCGGCTTGGCCGCCCGCATAGTACGCGACAGATCGATAGCGGATGTGGGAACCTCGTAGCTTCCGCGAAAGATGTTCCGGGAATCAGCGCTGTAGACCTTGGGTCCGATGCTCCAGTGGACGCGCTGCCCGCCGCCTGAAAAATGAAGGAAGTCGCCGCCGCCCTGACTGAGACGAACCGCCGGCAACGCGCCTTTTTCCGTGGCTGCCGTCACGTCCTGAGCACCGGGCAGCAGCGGCATCAGATACGCTTCGTAATTCTGGCGGAACGCCGCGTACTGGCCGTCGGGCGAAACCTGGAAACTGCTGGTCAGGTCGCCCGAGGCATGAACCCTCTGCACCTCACCAGCCAGATCCGTGCTCACGAACTGGAGCTTATCGCTTGCCCGCATGGTCATGAACAAACGATCGGAGGTCGCGCCGAACTGTGGGTTCCCCGCCCCCCGCTTCACGAGGCGCGGGCGTCCTCCACTCGTCGGGACCGTGTAGCTCCCCTCGTCGCGATTCCAGCGGTCAGCGGTAATGCCACCACCGGACCCGGCACTGAATGCTATGGTCCGTCCGTCGGGCGAGAACACGGGACGCGCATAATGCCCGGGTTCGCTCGTCACCACGCGCGCGGTGCCTCCGGCGACGGGTGCGACCATGATCCGGCCCAGGTCCTGATCGGTCCAGTCGACGAATGCGATCGAGCGTCCGTCGCGCGACCAGCTCGGCCACGCTTCCAGCCGGTCGGCCGCCGATCGGGTCAACCTGCGCGGCTGTCCGCCGCTCACAGGGCGCAACCAGATCTTCCCGAGCGATTCGTAGATGACTTGATCGCCCGTCGGGGACACCTGCGCCCAGCGGATCATCTTGGCGTCGAACGTATCGGGTGCCACCTCCACCTGCGGATGCAGCGACCGCGCAACCACGCGGTCGTCGGCAATCTGGAAGGGAATATCTTGCGGCGGTCCGCCTGCGACCGGCACACGTCGGATTTTTCCGCCGGACCAGAGAACGATGTCCTTGCTGTCCGCCGTCCAGTCCATGTTCGGATAGACCCCGGTCACCGCCCAGGTCTCCTGCATGTCTTGGTCGGGCAGGTCCAAGAGCTTGCGTTCATTGCCACTGGCGAGCTCGCGGACGAACAGCTTCGATTTGGCGCGCTCTCGCCGAACAAACGCGAGGTGCTTGCCATCGGGCGAAGGGTTCGGGCGGACCGCGCCCCCGTTGCCGCCCGTTACGCGGTGGGTTTCGCCTGAATCCAGCTCGTATCGCTCGATCGCAAACAGACCCCGGTTGGAATCCTGCGCGTACTCGAACGTCCCGCCCGGGGTGATATTGCGGGTGAAGTAAACGTGTTTGCCATTCGGGGAAAAGGTCGGTTCGCCCAGCTCCTTCTGGAATTTCTCGTCGGTCCGCTTGACCAGCAGCACGCCGCTGCCGCCGTCGACATGATAGAGCCAGACCTCTCCCGTTCCGAGCGAGCGGGTGGTGGTGAAATGCTTCTTGGCCACGATGTAGCGACCGTCAGGACTCCAGCTCGGCTGATTGAGCAGCCGGAAATCTTCCTTCGTCAGCTGCTTCTTGTCCGAGCCATCGGCTTGCATGATCCAGATGTTGTCGCCGCCGGCCCTGTCCGAAACGAACGCGATGCGGCTGCCGTCGGGCGACCAGCGCGGCTGCTGCTCGTAGGCCAGGCCTTCGGCAATACGGGTCGGAGAACCGCCCGTGATCGGCATGACGTAGATGTCGCCCAGCATGTCGAACGCCACGCGTGTCCCGTCGGGCGAGACGTCCACATTCATCCAGGTGCCTTCGCTGGTGTTGATGGGCACTTTGCGCAGTTCCAGTCCGCGCGGCGCCATGACATCCCAGGCGTCTGCGTCACTGTCCCGAACCGCCTCTTGAACGCTCGCGGGAGGCGGGGCGTGCTGCGTGGCCGCTTCACTCGGCGACTCTGTCGGGGGCGAAGGATCCTGGGCCTGAATGCCTGCAGCGCTTGCCAACAACACAGATGCGAGTGCGAACTTCTTGGACATATCTTCCCTTCGACCTGCACGCAGTGAAGGGCCAGCTTTAGCGCGCTTTGCGCGAAAATACATGGCTGAGGGGAACGTAGAACAAAGTGGTCAAGCGACCCCTTGATCCCGTGTTCGGAATTGCAGCCGAGCGCGAGCCGCCACCCAAGTGGCGTCAGACAAAGGCTCGTTTCGGCCAAAGTATCTTTGGGCCGCCCACTAGCGACCAAGGCGGCTAAACTTCTGTGCTATTACCGAGAGGGTGTGCTCACCGCCGACGGATCCCGGCGGAAGAACAAGTGGTGCCCAGAAGAGGACTCGCTTTCGTCAACTAAAAATCTGATTATAGTCACTAATTCGGGTCCAAATTTTGATGAAGCCCCGACAGTGGCCCCATTGCCCTAAAGGTGAATAGGGTGCGAGTCCCGTATCGCCAAAACCCTCTGCCGAATCGATCGGACGGATGACTGCTTTGCGCCCAATATCGGTCGTTCCGGAACTCGTTGAACGCTCCCGAAAGCGGCCTTGCGGTCCTCGCTAAGCGGGCCTGTCCGCCCGAAGACCACGCCGTCGCGCCGTTCCCACTCCAGCCGGGTCCATATCCCTGTATTCGGCGTGGCGGACGTAACAGACAGCCAACGCTAGAAGCTTGGTCAGAGGAGGCGAACCCAAGAAACTGAGGTTCCTGCGTTTCCAGGTAGCCAGTGCAGCCAGAGAAGTCCCTCAAGCCGCGACCAGTTCGCATACGACGAAGCTTGTCGCATATTCTTTAGCCCAAGGCACGGCGAGTAAGGCCTGGCCCAAGGCTCGCTTCATGCCTTCCGCACCAATGCCCTTTGCGTCAAACCGCTCGACCGAAAACCCGGCCTCACGGGCGATATGCTGAAAACCCGATACATCGAGTTGATTGATGTATCCAGCTTGCGAGAAGCGGCGCAGAGTTCGCCAGCTGTTCGGCCGCCGAGTGCCGTTTTCATCGAAGACCCAGTGTCGCCGCACGTACTGTGGATCTTCGTAAATGCGCTCGGCGCACTCGAAGAGCGCCTGCTCGCCGAAAAGGACGTGGGCCCACGGGATCGGGATCAGGTTGTGCATATGAGGCCCCCAAGGGCCTTTGAAGGGACACCATTCGATCAAAACGCGTCCAGTTGGTCGAAGAACGCGCCGCCATTCGGCCATGATAGTTTCAGGGTCCATGATGTGTTCGACGCAATCAAAGGCGAGGATCGTGTCCACGCTGGTATCGTCCACGGGAACGCGGGTTGGCTCGCTCAAGAGAAATTCGGGAATGCAGGACCAATTTTCCCGACGCGATGTGGTGAGTGCGGTGCGTGCGCGGGCAATCGCGCGTTCGTCGAGGTCGACGCCAACGATTGAGCTGGGTGCCGCTGTCTGGGCCAGGTGAAGAGATAGGGGCCCATCGCCCAACCGAAGTCCAAGACGTCCTTGCCGTCGATCGAACGATTGGAGAAGTGCGACCAGCTGCGCACCATCTCCTCGACCCGCCATTCGCTGTACTGGTCCTTTTGGGTTCCGCTGACTTCCGGTGGGCGCATCAGGGCCTTGCTGATCCGATAACAGATCTCGCCTCTGACGCTCATCGCTTTGCTCTCGCCCGACCTCCAACTCAAGTAACAGGAGGATGCCAACAGACGGTTAACTAAGGACTCCCCATTGCCATGCTGCCTCTCTTGAGACAGCAGCTTGCCGAGCCAGGAACGGGAATGAAGGGGTCAGGGGATGTCGAAGGCTGCACGGGTAGCAAGCAAAGTCCATAAATGGCTTGCTTTCCTGATGGCGATCCAGATCCTGTTCTGGTTCATCAGCGGCCTATTCTTCGCGGTCGCCCCGGTCGAGCGCGTTCGTTCCGAACACGTGACGGCAATGAAGCCTCCACCGGTGGTTCGCATCGAAGAAGCTGCGGACGGCCTTGATCGAATATCTGGGGCCGAGCCTGGTTCGCGGATTGAGATCAAAACCCTCTTGGGAGAACCGGTCGCCCTGATCGCCCCGCATGAGGGACGGGCTCGCCTTTATGATCTCAAATCTGGGCAGCAAATCTCCCCGCTTCCTGCGTCCGTTGCGATGCGTGTGGCGGATGCGGATTACATCGGGGACCACAAGGCAGCTCAGGTGAGCCTCGTGAGCACCGAGTCGACCGAATACCGGGGCGCTCTTCCTGCGTGGAGAATTGATTTCAACGACGAGGCTGCGCGGGCGATTTACGTTGCACAGGACACTGGAGCGGTCACCGCGAGACGCTCAACGCTATGGCGCGTATTTGATTTCCTGTGGTCGCTCCACATCATGGACTTCAAGAACCACGAGGACTTCAATACACCTTTGTTGATCGCCGCAACAACGCTCGGGCTCATCGTAATCCTCACTGGGATCGTTCTTTTCCCCAGCAGGCTCGGCTACAATGCTTGGCGCCGCCGCCGACTACAGAGCCGCGAGGTAGGACGCAGTAGTTGACCCAATCTGGGCTGTCCGCTTCATCCACGGGCGGTTCAGGCACCTCGCCGCAATATCTCTCCGCTTAAGGAGAGTGTCATGCGCAAATCAGTCCTGATGATCGTTTTTTCCGCCATTGCCGTCACCGGGGCTGTGCCGGCTGTCGCCAACGACGAGGGTTACTCTGATCGTGAGTACCGCCAGCACCGGAAGCTAGAGCGCCAGCATGCGCGAGAAGATTACCGACTGGAACAGCAACACGCTGCCGCCCACTACTACGGCATCTCGCGGAAAGCGGATCGCCGGCTACACCGGCGCCTGGAACGCCAAGAACATCGCGTCCACCATCGCTTGGAAGACCGCCATGAGCGGCAGCACGATCGCGGTTGGTGATTGTACCACAACGCACGCGGCGTCTGCCCCATCTGGCCGGAACGTCATACGCCTTTAAAGAAAGGGCCGCCTGGGTCACCCAGGCGGCCCTTTCTCGTTTAGCTAAGTAGGGTCCGCTGTTTATCGCCTGGCTAGGGCACCTTCGTTCAGCAATGGCCCGCAGCGCGGTGCTCAGGTAGGCACGTGGGGGTCGCTGCAGGGGTCGGGGTGCTCGACCCGCCAGCTGCCTTCGTGGGCTTCGGCGTGGGCTTGGCCGCGGCTACCGTCGGCCGGGGAGCGGCTGCCTTCGGCTTATCGGCCGGAGCCGGCTCCGCCTTCATCTGGGCTGCGGATTTCGCACCTGAGGCAGCCATCGCTTCCGCGTGGCTTTTTCCGGCAAGCATGGCCTCCACCATCTCGGCTTCCTTCTGATTCTCGTCCATGGTTTTCTGGATTTGCTGGCGCAGGGCTCCGGTGACGCCGTTTTGCAGGGCGACGTCTGACATGGCGACGGCACCGCGATGATGCTCGAGCATCTTGCGCATGAACGTCTCGGAAGCATCGGCGCCCTTCGCGGCCATCATCTTCTCGTGCATGTCCATCATGGCCGGCCGGTAAAGGTCCGCGCTTTTCTGATCGGGCGTGCCGTCCTTCGTCAGCTTGCGGATATCCTCGATATCCTTTTGCTGTTTCGCGATCCCCTCTCGCGCCATTTTTTCGACATCGGGGTTCGGGTTCTGCTCCAGCATGATTTGCGACATGTCGATCCCGCCCTGATGATGCACGATCATCTTCTTGGCCCAGCTATCGCCGGCGTCGGTGCCCACCGCGGCCATCATCTTTTCGTTCATGTCCATTTCGGCCTCAACGAACGGATTGTTGGGGTCAGCCGCCATGGCCTGGTCCGTCGACTCAGTCTCAGGCGCTGGGGCCCCTTCATCGTTGGAGCCGCAAGAGGCCAGTAGTAAGCCCGTGCTTGCCAAGGCAACTGCAAGGAAATGCTTCTTCATCTCAATTCTCCAAGGTCTTTAGTCGGCAAAGCAGATCAGGCGCCTTAGCTCCGCTTGAAAGTGAGCGAAGTAAGGTCGAGCGTGAAACGGCCTTGCCCTACAGGCGGTTCAAGTTTTGCCGCAAACAGCATCATTGTGCCTCGTGATTGGGATGGCAGGTGAATGTCGCCCTTCTTGTCGGTCATAAGGTGCAGGCGCTTCCCGTCTGAAGTTACCAGATCGACCGGATACTCGCCGAGTGGCTGGCCGCCGGCCAACAAGCGAAAGTGGTCATTCGACGATCTTTGCCCCACGATTTCCAATCCGGCTCCGAACGCCCGATCGACTGCCGCACGATCCTGACACGTCTGCACACATAGGAATGTTTTTGCGAAGCGGCGGGAGGTGACGAGCCAGGTCCGAGGGCGGGGAAGCGCGTCCACCGCGGCGACAGCAGCCGCTGCGACCCGGTACTCCTCAAGAATGAGGGGCACTCGATCTTCGCTGTACTCGATTTCACGCGGCTTGGAGGTGACGGCCACCGCGACGACCCCGTCCTTCGCGCCACGCAAATGCAGTTCCAGCGCCTTTGGCCCTTGTCCGACTACTTCGACCTGCGGGTCTCCCGGGCCGATCGCACGCAGCGACTCGACTCGGTCGGCGGGAACGACATTCTCTGGCGTCGGAAAGGTCGATCCAATTGTCGCTTGAATGTGAACAGGGTCAGTGGTCCCCGCTTCGAATTGCTGAGGTATCAGGAAAAAATCGTGAGCTGCCGCAGCTGAAGCGGACGCAAGCGCCCCACTCATTAGGATCGCCATCAGACTCTTTGCGTTCATTTTCTGGCTCCTAGGTTGTAAAGGGCACTGCGCGGCCCGCCTCGTCGAACGCCATGACAGTAAAGTCTTCGGTGGCCCCGTCTGGCGCTTCCATGCCCGGCGAGCCGATCGGCATTCCTGGGACTGCGATCCCTTTGACGCCCCTTGGCCGCGCGGCAACCAGGCGCTTCACATCCGCCATCGGAACGTGCCCCTCCACGACATAACCTGCAATCAAAGTGGTGTGACACGAGGCGAGATCGGCCGGCACGCCAAGCTTAACCTTGATTGCAGGCATATCCTGGCGATCGACGACGGTAGGCTTGTATCCCGCACGACGGGCGTTCTCCGCCCACGACTTACAGCACCCACAATTGGGGTCGCGATAGACGGTCATCGCGGTCGCGTTGATCGCGGCTCTACTAGATCCCTCGCCCGAAGCCTTGCTGCCTTCGGCGCGTTCTGCCGGCCCACATCCAAAGATCAGCAGCGCGCCCGCCGCCGGAATGCCCGCAAGCACGCTACGGCGGGTGTTTTCGGAGGTTACGGTCACGACCCCTGCTTTCGGGCGAGCATTGCTTTCATTCGGGCAATCTCCTCGGCTTGAGATCGCACGATTCCATCACACAGGGACCGGATTTCAGGGTCCGTGAGACTTGACCGCTCGCACATCAGGATCGCGCCCGAGTGATGCGGGATCATCGAGCGAAGGAACTGGCGGTCGCCGACAAAGCCCTGGTCGCGCATGCCCCACAGCGAGAAAGCGAACACCAATACAAACAGCGCGTAGAGGGTGAGGTTCAATCTGCGCTTGGGGTACATGGACCGCATGGTCCACAGCATGACGGCCGACATTGGGGCCCACATGATGAGCGCCATGTAAACGAAGTTGATGTTCTGAACGAACTCGCCCCCGCTCCAGATCATCGCGAACATGCCGAGGTACATGATGAGAGCACCCAGGATCAGGTTTACCCAGAGCATGGGGTAGGCGTTTTTCATATCGCGATGGTTCATCGAACCATGTTCTTGTGTCTTCTGCATCGCACGTCTCCTCAGAACATTAGATGTTCAATCCCATGGGTCAGGCCCGCACCTAAAAAACCTTGCACCGCGATTGCGACGGTCATGACTGTCAGCGCGAGAATCATGCCTGCGCCGCGGTCTTCCCAAGGACGCCGCCAAGCCCAAATAGCTAGGCCCAAGCCGCCAAGCCCAATCGCGAGCCCGAGCCACCGGTGGTATGCGAGTATCGGCTCAGGGTCCGCGCTCAACCCGCCGAGCCAGCCAGTAGCTGCCGAAAAGGGAGCCAATATGCCCCCTGCTATGACCAGGAACTGCACCGGTGCCGCGAAAGATGGCCGTCGGCGGCCGACGATGGCTGTCAACAGCGCCGCAGGGAAAAAGGCGATCGGAAAATGCACGAGGAACGGATGAATTCGTCCGAGCCAATTAAAGAACCGCTCGACAAACAGCATCTGCGACGGGTCCTCCATCTGCATGCCCCCCATTATGCCGTGATCCATCGTTGCCATTGGGGGCCGCCGGATCCCCCGGGGCGGTCAGTGATCCCGCAGGCTGGGTTGCCTGCGCTTTGGAATGATCTTCATCCTTATGGGCCGCTGCCGGTGCAGAAAAAATAGCCACGGCTGCGAGCAGCACGAGCGCCCAAGTCCGAAGTCCTTGCAGCGCCTTGGCCGGATGAAGGTAACTCAAGACGCTTTGGGACGCCGGCCGGAATTGTGCATCATGACGATTTTCCATTGATCGTTCTCCTTGATCAACACGCTGGTGGCGACCCCGAGCCGGTCGATGACCTCGCCCGACTTCGTCTCGATACGATATTTGTAGGTTTCGATGGCGTGGGCAGCCTCCTTTCCAAGGAGATGCACGTCGACCTTGTAATCGGAAAAGCCGAACGACTTGAACTCGGCCAGCTCGGGCCCGAGATGGTGGGCGAGGTAATTGGCATAGGTGCCTTCGACGCCGCCGGTTTCGTAGATTGCGGAAGTCGGGGCGAACAAGTCCTCAGTGCCGCGTGCGTCTAACGTCTCCAAGGCTCTCTTGTAGCGCGAAAGGACGGTCTGGATCGCCGCTTTGTCAGCGGCGACGGGGTCTACCAACGCCGGTTGCGGTTGGGCGTCGTGACCTGGATGGGCGAACGCTGCGACGCTCGACGCCGCCATAGCCGCACAAAGAAAATAGGAAAATCGCATCGTCACCTCCATCAAAACCAAGTTCTAATGCCAACGAGGAATTGGAAGCCGCCCACATCCTCGCCTTCGTCGCGCAAATATCGCGCGGTCCTTCCGAAGGCACGTTGGTACTGAACGCCGATATACGGAGCGAACTCGCGGCGGATGTCGTACCGAAGGCGTACACCCAGCTCGGCCTCCGACAGGCCTGCTCCGACGCCGATCTCTGGACTGTTCTGAGCCGCCAGGTCGAACTCGAAACGTGGTTGCAGGATCAGCCGCTGGGTGATCCGCTGATCGTAATAGCCACCAGCGCGGGCCATGAGCTCGCCCTTGTTAGACAGGAACAAGGCCGCCTCAAGGTCGAAAAAGCTCGGCGCGAGCCCTTCGAGCTGGACCGTCGCATACACCCGGGAGGGGTTGGGCCTGAAGTCGTAGCGAAGGCCGCCCTGCACGTTCCAGTAGGGACCGATCGCGTGGCTATAGAGAGCCTGCACTTCGGCGCTCTCGACACTATCGCCGAAGGCTCCCTCGCCCTCGGTCTTCAGCCAAAGGCGGTTTATGTCCCCGCCATACCATCCTTCCACTTCCCAGCCGTAGCCGTCAGCACCCTTGACCGCGCGATACTCGGCGATGTTCGCCAGCACCTGGAACAGCTTCTGGCCGCCATGGAATTCGTTGAGGTGATGACGGCCCATCTCCATGGACGGAGTGCCAAAGAAAGCGTCGGCAGCGTTGGCGACCGGCACCATGGGTGCCGGGGCATTTCCTGCAGGCAGATCGGTGCCTTCCAGCGCCTGAGACGCGGCAGGTGTGCAGTGACCCATCGCGGCGTGCTCGGGCAGACATGCGGGCTGTTGGGGGGCTTGCGGCGCCGGAGACGCAAGCGTGCAATGCCCCATCGCCGCGTGCTCCGGCAGACACGCCGGCGGGGGCGCCGGAGCAGGCCGGGTCGTACAATGCCCCATGGCTGCATGTTCAGGCAAGCAAGCGGTCTGAACTGGCGCGGCGCGCTTCGGGACCGGAGTAGCGCAATGCCCCATCGCGGCATGCTCCGGCAAACAAGCCGGCTGAGCCGGTGCAGAGGACTGAGCGGCCGGCGTTGTGCAATGCCCCATCGCCGCGTGCTCTGGCAAACAAGTGGTCTGGAACCCCGTCGCAGCCGGTCTCGCCGTTGTTGGGACCGGCGCGGCAGGCGCTTTCTGGACGGGCGCCGCCGTGCAGTGGCCCATGGCGGCGTGCTCGGGAAGGCATGCAGCGGCTACCGGCGTTGCCGCGGATGTCGGCGAGGGTGGCGCAGACTGTGGCGGCCGTGCGTTCGATGGTGCGGGGGTGCAATGTCCCGCCGCCGCGTGCTCGGGCGTGCACGTCGCGCCTGCCGCCGCGGGTTGAGCAGTCGACACTTCACTCTGCGCACCGACCGGGGAAGCCAGCCAAAGCATCCCCGCAGTCGTCAGCGCGAGCTTAAGAAACGAGGTCATTTTGGGTGTCTCCCTGGAGGGGGCGGACGGTGACGACGCGCATCATTCCCGCAGTCATGTGGTAGAGGTTGTGGCAGTGGAACGCCCAGTCACCCGCGGCATCGGCGGTGACGTCGAAGGTCATCTTGCCGCCGGGTGGAACGTTCACCGTGTGCTTGCGCGGCCCGTATGCCCCGTGGCCCGTTACCAGCTCGAAGAAATGTCCGTGAAGGTGGATCGGGTGCGGCATCATCGTATCGTTGACCAATGTCACGCGAACACGCTCATTAAGGCGGAAGGGGATCGGCTCAGCGGGCTCACTAAGTTTCACCCCGTCGAAAGACCACATGTAGCGTTCCATATTGCCAGTCAGGTGCACCTCGAGCTGGCGCGAGGGGGCCCGGACGTCTGGATTGCGATCTAGGGCGCGCAGATCCCTATAGGTCAGGACCCGGTGATCCATCCCCTCAAGGCCCTGCGGCGGCTCCGCGGTGCGGTCCGTCGGCATCGGCGAGATGCTCTGGACGCCCGGGTTCTTGTCCACCTGAGGAGCATTGCGGAAATCACGCATGCTCATTGAACCGTGATCCATGCCGGCCATGGCTTCGCCCTGCCCAGTCATCCCGGGCATAGTGCTGTGGTCCATCCCAGCCATGCTCGCGCCCGCCACTGGCGTGGCTGCCGTTGCGGCGGATCCTGCGCTCGCGGCCGAGTGGCCCATTGCCGCATGATCCATTCCAGTCATAGCAGCCGCGCCCGCCGCAGGCATCGCTGCCGCGGCTGCGACTCCTCCTGTTGCTGCTGCGATCGCCCCGTGGTCGGTGGGCCCGCTCCAGCCGGTGAGCTGCGAGAGCTTACGTGAAGCGTTTTGCTCCGCGGATGGATCAACACCGCGCACTACGGCGACGTTGGGCTGGTTCGGCCCATCCGTCGCCATGCCCGCCATATTGGAGTGGTCCATCCCTTCCATCCCGCTCATGTCGCCCATGCCCATGTCCTTCATGGTGAGCAGGGGCCGTGGCCGGAGGGGAGGTACTGGAGCCGACATGCCCTCGCGCGGGGCCAAGGTCGCTCGGCCGAGGCCAGAGCGATCAATGGACTCGCTTACAAAGGTGTAGGCCCGGTCCTGTGGATTGACGACCACGTCGAATGTTTCAGCGACGCCGATCTGGAGCTCGTCCACGGTGACCGGCCGCACGTTTTGGCCGTCAGCTTGTACCACCGTCATCGGGAGGTCCGGAATTCGCACATTGAAGTTGGTCTGGGCCGCCGCGTTGATGATCCGCAGGCGTACCCGCTCGCCGGGCTGGAACAGCGCGGTCCAGTTGTCGAAGGGCCCGTGGCCGTTGACCGTGAAGGTATATGTCGACCCCGTGACATCGGCGATGTCGGCGGGGTCCATGCGCATCTTTGCCCATTCGCGGCGCTCCTCAGCTGGGAGATCGCGACCAGCCAGCAACCCGGAAAGCGTCAGACGCTGCATGTTGAAGTACCCGCCGCCCATCTGCTTGAGCTTCTTGTAGATAGTCGCCCCACTAAGCGGGCTGTGATCGGACAACACCAGGACATGCTCACGGTCGAAAGCGACTGGGTCAGGACCGGCTGGATCGATTACAATTGGCCCGTAGAGACCATCTTCCTCCTGATAGGCGGAGTGCGAATGATACCAGTAGGTACCAGACTGAATCACATCAAACTCGTAGTCGAAGGTGGAGCGCGGCATGATCCCGGGGAAACTTACCCCCGGCACCCCATCCATAGCGAACGGCACCAGCAGACCGTGCCAATGGATTGAGCTTTCTTCATCTAGCGTATTGCGCACCCTCAACCGAACGCGCTGGCCCTCTTTGAGCCTGACAAGAGGCGCCGGAACTGTCCCATTTACGCCGATCGCGCGGCCGGATTTACCATCGACGCGCACGTTCACTGGACCGATCGTCAGGGCGATATCGGTTCCGGTGACGGTGGGCAGGGGCGCCACGAGTCCCGCGCTGCCGGATTGCGCCCATGCGGGCAGAGCGGCTGCAAAACCAGCGCCGGCTCCGCCGAGTGCCACGGCGCGCAGAAACTGCCGCCGCTCAAAAGCGAGCTTATCAATCATCTTGGTTCCTCGAAGGAGACACAGTGCAGAATCGCGCCAGTGCGCGGAGCGGCCCTTTCAGACCACTCCGCGCAACATCAGCGACTAGTGCTTGTGGCCTGCCGGTGCGGCGCCTTGACCCGCAGCTGGGCCAGAGTGGCCAGCATGGGGATCGGCAGGCTTAGCGGCGTCGCCCATCGAGGAATGGTCCATCTTTGAATGGTCCATTCCCTTGCAGCAGCCGCATTCTTTGCCCTCGGCCTTCATCTTCGCGCAGCAGCCCTTTTCAGCTGCGGGAGCGGAAGGTGTTTGCGCGTGAGCGACAGTCGGCAGAGCGATCGTCAAGGCGATCGCACCAAATATCTTGTTCATCTTGAAGCCTTTCGTGAAATCGTGAAGGTCGATTTCACGCACGTCGCGGAGGCGGCGTGGGCAAATGAATGATGAAGCTTGGCCCGTTCTCACTGAGCACTGTGTGGGGAACAGCGGAAACTATGCTACTGCCAACCATTAAGGCAATCGGCGGCACGGCGAGCGCAGAGCACATCGCTGCGCAGCACACTTTGGCTCCAGCATGACCTTTCGGCTCAGACTTCTCGTCGTGGCACTCCCCGCCCTTCTGCATCTGCTCGAGGTGACTCGATGGAGCCATCGCCATCGCGGCGCCGCTTTGAACAGCCAAGGGCCCCCACATAAGCGTGAGCGCGGCAAACACCGCAAGAAGCCTTCGGAGGCGGGTCCAGGAAGACGGAATGATCATTTTCCTGTGGCGCTAACTCTACCTTGGCAAGATGGTTCCGGCACGTAGACGCGGAAACGAAGCGTGGTCATTGTGCTGACCCTAATACCATATGTACTATAGTACAGAGTCAAGCCGTTTTTGAGACGGAGCAACTGCCGGTCTCGCTAGGCCATTTCGATGGTGGGAAACAGGCCTCAACGGCGGCTGCGGAAGACCTTAAACTGCTTCGGTACGTGAGCTGACTGTGTGAGCCAACCTGCGACCCAATCCATTCGAGCGATCAAGGGTGCATGCTCAGCGGGAGCATCGCGAGCGCCCCGAAGCTCATCCAGAGGGCCATCGCGATCATCATCAGATTCTCGGTCAGCGAGATGAAGCCGAGAGGTACATTGCTCGATCCGCCAACGCAGGCACACTTGAGCTCACGCTTGTCGATGTAGACCGCCTTGAACACTGAGACGGCGCCGATCGTGGCGATGAACAGCGCGAGCGGCGCGGAGAGCCACGTCAGCGCTCCCGCGGCCATGAGAACTCCGGCGAGGCCTTCGGCATAAGGGTAGATGTAGCTGTAAGGCACCCACCGCTTCGCAAGCAGGTCGTAGTTGAGGAACATCGTCGCGAAAGTCTCGATGTTCTGCAGCTTGAGCAACGCCAGCACGATCATCGAGAAGGCGATGAACCACTCCGCCGCGCGGAGGGTAAGGGGGCTGCCCGTCACGGCGAAACTCGCGGCGCCCGCCATCAGCGCCGTCATGGTGAACAGCGCGATGACCGGACGGTAGCTCGTCGCCTTAGGGTCAGCGACTGGTTTGCCCAGGTGCCGCCGCAGATCGTCGTAGCCGCCGATCCGCCGGCCGCCGATGAAGACTTGCGGCGTAGTCGCAACGCCATGGTCGGCCTTGAACGCGTCCGTTTCCTCGCGTGTGGTGAGGTGGTGATCTTCCACTTCGTAGCCGGCGCGCTTCAGAACATGGATCGCCTTCAGGCCATATGGGCAGGTGTGTTTCGGCATCACCATGCGGTAAATGACCGCCTTGTTAACGGGGGCCGGATGGTCGCTCATGTCCGACATTTCACGTCTCCTTGTGATCTCGTCGGCACCGATATAGGTTGCGTACTATGGTACAGAGTCAAGAGATATCTTCACTGACAATTGGGCGTTTGGCTGCTGCCGGTGGAGTTGGTGTCGAAACCGTTCGTTTCTATCAGCGGCGCGGGCTTCTCAAGGTTCCCGCACAGGAAACGGGCATTCGCCGGTATGGGGCCGATGACCTGCGTCGGTTGCAGTTCATCAAGCAGGCACAGGTGGCCGGGTTCACCCTTGAACAGATCAAGGAGCTTCTAGCGCTCGACTCAACGCAGGATCGCAGCCGTGCCCGCGAGTTGGCGCTCGGGCGCCTCGAAGCACTCGACGGAAAGGTGGCGGAGCTCAATAAGGCGAGGGACGCTCTGCGCGCGTTGGCAGAGAAGTGCAGCGAAGGCAGCACCGGCCCGTGTCCGATACTGAGATCCTTCGATGGCCTGATCGATTGACGCAAAGCATCGTTTCTTCTGTGAAGACCAAGAGATGATCGACGCCGCGGTTGGGAGGCATCACACCCAGCAACGTGAGGTGCTCAAGCAAGGTTTGCTCTGCGAGAAGATCTTCCGGCAGAGCTGTCACGAATGGGGCTAGACCGGCGATTCGCTATGCCGGGCCGCCGCAGTGCGCGGAAGGAGGTCACAAGTTGGATTGGTTCTGTCTCACAGCAGGCGTCGTCGTCGTAATTGCGGCTCTAATCGATACCATCTGGACCACCCTCTGGGTCGGGGGTGGCGCCGGTCCGATAGCCCGTGCCGCCTCCTATCTTGCTTGGCGTCTCGTGAGCTTGATCAACTCACACCGACTGATGATCATGGCCGGGCCGCTGGTTTTAACGATCACTGTGGCCACCTGGTTGTCCCTGTTGTGGGCTGGGTGGTTCCTGGTGTTCTGGTCATACCCACCGTCGCTACTGAGTAGCTCGACAGAAGCAGTCGCAGACTTCAGCGACCGCATCTACTTCGTTGGATACACAATCTTTACCTTAGGGAACGGCGACTTCTCCCCGAGCGGGGGGAGCTGGCAGGTCGCTACTGCTCTCGCGTCAGGCACCGGACTGTTCACGGCGACGCTCGCGATCACTTATCTGATATCCGTCATATCGGCAGCGGTCTCTGCGCGCGCCTTTGCCGCTGAAGTACGAGGGCTAGGGAACACTCCGGCAGAGGCCGTTGCCGCTGGGTGGGATGGGAATAGCTACTCAGGGTTGTCACTGCCCTTAAACAGCATCGCCAGCCAGCTGACGAAACTCAGCCAACAGTATCTGGCCTACCCGGTCTTCCAGTACTTCCATTCAGATGAGGCAGGGAAGTCGCCGATCGTCGGCCTGGCTCGGCTCGATCAAGTTCTGATGATCGCAGCGCACGGTGTACCAGACCGATTCCGACCACCAGAAGTGATTCTTAACTCGGCGCGCTCCGCGATTGTGAACGTTCTTGAGGCGCTCCCAAAGCACTTCACAAAACCAGTGGGCGCCCCTCTTCCGATTCCATCACTCGATGCACTGCGCTCCCGGGGGCAGCCAGTTGTACCGGAGGATGAGTTTGCGATTGAGGTCGGTTCAGAGCAGGATCGCCGTAAGCGGCTGCACGGTTTGCTGATTGCTCATGGCTGGGGAGTTGAAGACATCTGAGTCACCCGCTGAGAGCGGCCCCGTGGAGCGCTCTCAGCGGGTGCGGGAGATTAGCGGCTAAGTGACTGCGCCGCTTGATCGCATGACTCGGCGCAGCGCCGGCAGTGCTCTGCACAAATGCGACAGTGCTCGTGCATCTCGGCGTGCTTCTCACACTCTGCTGCACACGCCCTGCAGGCAATTGCGCACGCTTGCATAGCCGCGGCGATGACTTGCTCGTTGCTTCCCGTGCGGCGGATGCCCACGGTGCCGGCAGCTAGACACAGATCGGCGCAGTCCTGGTTGAGGCGAATGCACTGACGCAGCTGCTCCACCATCTCCTCCGCTAGGCAGGCATCAGCGCAGGAGATGCAGGTCTGCGCGCACGAGTAACATTCTTCGAGGCAGCGGATCAGTGCGTCATTCGTGCTCCCCTGAACGCTGGGGTGGGTGGCAATCATCTCTTGCATATGGTGCATCGTGTTCTCCTGTCGGTTAGATGAGCCCGTGAGGCTATTTCTCGAAGGCAAGGGGCCCACAGATGTTCCCACTCATGCGAACATGCGCTCTGGACTGAGATGAACGGAGCGAGGTGCCAGCTAGAACGATGCCTTTAGCAACTGCTCGTATTCGCTCAAATGAAGCGGCTCGACATCGCGAGAAGACTCCCTGCAGCTTGACGGGGCTACTGAATTGCCTGTCTTGCTTCGGCCTTCATCTCAACTGTGAGCGTCGCTGGACGTGCTGGAAGAGGTTCAAGGCCTCTTTCGCCGTTCGCCTCGATGTCGCTGATCAGCATCTTCATCTCAGCTATCTCCCGGACCTGGCTTTCGATTATCTTGTCCGCCAGCTCCCGCACGCGAGGATCGCTTATTTGTGCCTTTCGTGAATTGTTGATCGCGATCGAGTGGTGCGGGATCATCGACTTCATGAATCGGGTGTCGTCGATAAGGGCCTGGCTCCGGTTGAGCGCCAGCAGTACGCCAGCCGCCACGAGGCCGATTGCCAGCACCGCGATTTTCGCAGCAGTTGGCTGATACATCCTCCACATGAAGCCCAGCATGACGGCAGTCATGACGCCGCCCATGATGACCGAAGAGAGCAGCCGATTGAGGC
Source organism: Altererythrobacter sp. TH136 (assembly GCF_007065885.1). Classification (NCBI taxonomy): domain Bacteria; kingdom Pseudomonadati; phylum Pseudomonadota; class Alphaproteobacteria; order Sphingomonadales; family Erythrobacteraceae; genus Altererythrobacter; species Altererythrobacter sp. TH136. The sequence goes on from NZ_CP041409.1 coordinate 1,430,193, forward strand.
TGAAGGTGACGTGTTCGCTGCTGTAGACCAACTGATACATGAGCAAGAACATGATCACGACCGACGTCATTATCATCGCCGCGAAACGGCTCCACCCCATCTTCATGCTATGGTCTTCGCCGTTCATCTCTGATCTCCTTAAGGCCTGTTGGTCTTAGGCAACGAGCGGCTGGAGCAATGGTTCACCGGCTGCGGGCTGCCGCTTCCGAGGCGACTGGAGTCTATGACGGTCGGGCAGTTGGCTACCTTACAAGCCGTGAGTTCGCCGGCAGCTTATCCGAGATTCGCAGCCAAGAGCTGCCAGTCCGCAATCGGCCCAATTGCTGCCGTTCCCGCTGGTCGATCCGAACGTCCGGAGCTGGGCCGGAAGCGGAATGGCCGGTTTTGTTAGGAATCGGCTGAAGAGCAGACATGCACTGATCGCTCCGCGCTCTGCTCAGCTGGTGATTGGATTTGCGAGCCGCACGATTGCGTGACTCACTTTAACCAGACGTTGGGATGAAACAGGTCAAAGCCGCTCCTTCGCATGGCGAGGGGTCGATGACAGCCGCTTTCATCCTTGGCATCAACATGTTCATCGGCGCCATCTTCGCCGTGGCGTTCGGCGTTGTCTCGGCGACGAACCGCACCGCCCGCGGCGCAGGCTGGTTAGCGGCTGGCTACGCATTGGGCATGGTGTACGTGGCGCTGGAGTTTGAGCTGCGCTGGCAAGCGGATCCGGTACCGGTCTCGATCGGAATATACCTGGCATTTCTAGCGGCCACAACGTGCTGCCTGATCGGCGTTGCGCAGCACTACCGGCTGTCGCCTCCGCGGGCGGCAATCACCGCCATCTGGATTGCCAGCCTGGTTACCACTCCGGTAATTTTCACCCTGCCCTACGGCTCCGGCTTGAGAACCCTGCTTTACCAACTCCCCTACGCTGTCATGCAGTTTTTTGTGGGCTGGGTAATCTTCCGCTCAAGGCAGCGCCAGCCGCTCGATTTACTGCTGATGGCACTGAGTAGCCTTGCGGCTTTGCTTTATCTGCTCAAGCCAGCTGTTGCCTGGTTCGTTGGCACCGCACGCACGCCGCAGGATTACATGGCAAGTACCTATGCCGCCATCTCGCAAAGTTCCGCCTCTGTCACGCTCATCGCATTGGCGCTCGTCCTGCTGCTTGTGATGATGAGAGATGCCACGGCCGAGATGGCGGCCCAGTCCCAAACCGACCCGCTGTCAGGCGTGCTGAACCGGCGAGGACTTGAGGTGCATGGCGCCCAAATGCTTGCCGAGGCGCAACGGCAGGGTAAGCAACTGACGCTGATAACCGCAGATCTCGATCACTTCAAAGCGGTGAACGACACCTTTGGCCACACAGCGGGGGACGAGGTAATCGTCCAATTCGCGGCACGGCTGAGTGAAGCGGCAGGGGAAGACGGCATCGTTGCTCGACTTGGTGGCGAAGAATTTGCCGTGCTGCTTGCCAAAACTGACTTGAGTGCTGGCCGCAGATTCGCCGAGGCTTTGCGCCAGTCCCTATCGACCCAGCCTCTCCTTGGGTTGGGCATTGGCCAAACGGTTACCGCGTCGTTCGGAGTCGCGCAGATGGCATCGGACGACACGCTGTACGAGCTCTCTCACCGCTCTGACACCGCACTCTGCAAAGCAAAGGCAGGTGGCCGAGACCGAGTGCATCTTGCGCTGAAAGAAGCGCCTTGTTCGTCGCCTGCTACGAAATTCATTGCGCGGCAGGCGCAACCCGGATCGGTCGAATACACGCGGAGTCACCACAATTTTAGTGCGGTGTAAGCTCCGCCTTCTCCACTAAGTCTCCAGATCACCTTGCGCGACCGGATCTCGGCGCGGTCCGACTGTTCGCACGGCTGGTGCCGAACCCCGTCGAACACGAGGTAGAGGCGATCGGCATGAGCCTGCCGTCGCCTGTCAGAGGTGTTAGTTTCGCTTCCCCACGACCATAGGATAACCACCATTTGGCAGCCTCCGGCGACTTGATCGTGAGGCGCGGACTGGGGTGAGTATGCAGCGACCTACACTGCCTGAGACTTTCGGTGCAGCATTAGCCGAGCACGCCCGATTGCGACCAAATGACGAGGCGCTCGTCTTCGGTACCCGGGTCACCAATTACGCGACGTTCGAAGAGCATGCGAAGCAGATTGCCAATGGCTTGGCGGAATTGGGGCTGAAGCCGGGAGATCGGGTGGCCTACGTCGGCAAGAACAGCGACTATGCTATCGAACTGGCATTCGGAGTAGCAAAGGCTGGCATGGTCTTCGTGCCAGTGATCTGGCGCTTGGCAACACCGGAAGTGGCATGGATCCTCGCCGATGCAGCGCCCGGCGCCGTGTTCCTCGAACCCGAGTTCGAAACCTGCGCTCCTCCGGGGGTGACCAGCATCATCATCGACGAGGCGAGCGGCGACGGTGAGAGCTTTGTTGCCTGGCGCGATCGGCAGAGCAGCACGCCCCCTGAGGTCACTGTGGACGAGCACGACGTGGTCCTCCAGCTCTATACCTCCGGCACGACGGGAAAGCCGAAAGGCGTGCTGCTGACTCACGCCAATGGCATACGTCAACGCGCCAATCAGATCGCCTCGGGCGTCACTTATCTCCTGGCAGAACCCGGCGACACGACCATCATTGCCATGCCCTATGGCCATATTGGCGGTGTCGGCGGCGTATTCCTTGCCGTGAACGCCGGCCAGACCTTGATCATCCAGCGGGAATTCGAGCCTGGCGCAGTCATCGAGGCTATCCGCCAATACCAGATCAAGAGGATGTTCCTGGTGCCCGCAGCGCTGGGAATGATGCTGCAACATCCCGCTGCCGAGAACGCCGACTTCTCGTCGCTGGTGACCTTCACTTATGGCGCCAGCCCGATTCCGCTCGACCTGCTGAAGCAGGGGGTAGAGCGAATGGGGTGTGAATTCGTCCAGGTGTACGGAATGACCGAAACCTGGGGTTCCGTCGTCGCTCTGCCGCCGGAAGATCATCGCCCTGACCGGGTCCACAAGATGTCTGCCGCCGGGAAGGCTCTGCCAGGCGTAGAACTGCGCATCCTCAGCCCTGAACTTGAAGATCTCCCCGCGAATACCGTTGGCGAGGTGGCGATCCGCTCTCCCAACGTGATGGCAGGATACTGGAAGCGCCCGTTAGAATCGGGCCTGGCGCTGATCGGTGATGGCTGGCTGCGTACCGGGGACGCCGGGCTCCTCGACGATGAAGGCTACCTGTTCATCCAGGATCGGATGAAGGACATGATCATCACGGGCGCCGAGAACGTCTACCCGGCAGAGGTGGAAAGCGCGCTGTACGGCCACCCGCATGTCCTCGACGTTGCAGTCATTGGCATACCGGATCCCAGGTGGGGCGAAGCAATAAAGGCAATCGTCGTGCCGGTGCCAGGTGTGGAGCCGGATGTCGCTTCGATCGTCGCCCATGCGCGGGAGCGCATCGCCGGCTTCAAGTGCCCCAAGTCGATCGACTTTGTCGATACCTTGCCGCGCAATCCCTCTGGCAAGATCCTGCGACGCGCCCTGCGTGAGCCGTACTGGGCAGGCTATGCCCGCAACGTGAACTGACAATAGCCGATGACCTTTGCGATCACTGACGACCAGCGCGCAATGGACGCCGGCCTCACCCCTTTCCTGGCACGGCTGGCGACGGACGGCTCCCCCGGCTGGCAGACAGCAATCGAGGCGTTCGGCCTCGAAGGGTTGGGCCGCAGCGTAGAGACCGGCGGTCTCGGCACGGGAACGCGCGAAGCCGCGATCGTCGCCCGAGCCCTTGGCCAGGCGGGCATATGTCTGCCGTGGGCCGAACACTGGGTTGCCGCGCGGCTTGGCGCCTGTGTCGCCGATGCCGGACCGCTGGCGACTTCCGCTGCGCACGTGACGAACCAGGCCAGGCAGCAACAACGGAGTGGTTGGGCGGAAGATGCGCTGGCGATCGTCCATTGCGCCGAAATGTCGGGTCTCTGCGAAACGTTGCTGGCTGACACGGTCGCTTTTTCCAAAGAGCGACGGCAGTTCGGCGTAACTATTGCCTCCTTTCAGGTGCTGCGGCACCGCATGGTGGACATGCGGCTCGCGCTGGAACAGGCGATCGCCATGGCCGGCTACGCCATCGATCTAATCGATCACGACGACGATGAGGCGCGTCGAAAAGCCGTCAGCGCAGCCCGGGTCCTTTGTGAAGACGCCATCCGGATCGTGGGTGGCGGTGCCGTGCAGATTCACGGCGCGATGGGGCTGACCGAGGAGTTGCGGATCGGCCGCTTGTTTCGCCGCGCTTCATCATTGGCGCAAGGCGACGGCACGGGGCGGGCGCACTTGCGCCGCTATGCCGGCCTCATGGTCAGCTAAAGCGCAGCGTCAACCACTGCGCGCGCCAGAATGTCGCGCTGAATTTCGTTCGACCCGCCGTAGATCGTCGCAGCACGGTTGTTGAGAAACCGCGGCATGGCCGACGGCAGTACTTCATCGACCTCCCTCTCCGCAGCAATCTCGAGCGCCAGCAGATCGAGCCGCTGCGAGGCTTCAGTGCCGAGGATTTTCAGCATGGAGGGACGTATCGCGCCAGCGCCGCCTGAATCCGCGTAGAGGCCGGCAAGTTCTATCGCGCGCAAGCCATCGGCGGCGATCGCCTCACGCGCCAGCCGCTCGCGGTTTCCAGGTAGATCGATCCAGCCGGTTTGCTCCGCCGCCTCCTGGATCAGCGCAAGATGCGCCCTCAGCCCTGGAGAGTAACGACCCGAACGCTCGAACGTCAGCAGGTGCTTGGCGACAGTCCATCCATCGTTCTCCGCGCCCAGCCGATCGCCTACGGGAACGCGAACGTCGTCGAAGAAGACCTGGTTGAACTCGTGTTCGCCTGCCAGCGTGGTTATGGGGGCCACTGATATGCCCGGAGTGGTCATGTCGACGAGCAGAAACGTTATGCCGCTTTGCGGGCGACCTTCGGAGTTCGTGCGAACCAGGCAAAACATCCGGTTGGCGAAATGGGCATGCGTGGTCCAGATCTTCGAGCCGTTCAGCACGTAGTGATCGCCGTCGCGGTCGGCCCTTAGCCGCAGCGAAGCGAGGTCTGATCCAGACGCGGGCTCCGAATAACCCTGACACCAATAATCCTCGCCCGAGATAATGCGCGGCAACAGCGTCTCTCGCTGCTCTTCGCTGCCGTAGTGCATGATCACCGGCGCCACCATTTTCAGCCCCATCGGCGCCAGTGTCGGTGCCTGAGCGCGCGCGCATTCATCCGCGAAGATAAACCGCTGCACATCGCTCCAGCCCGGACCTCCAAATTGTTCAGGCCAGTCCGGCGCCGCCCAGCCGCGCGCTGCGAGCTTTGCCTGCCATGGCAGTGAGATTTCTGGATGCGTGAAGACGCTTGTCGCGAGACGAGTGGCCCTGCGGGCTTCCGGCAACAGCTCGGTCTGCAGGAATTGGCGTACTTCGTCCCGGAAGGCCCGGTCGTCGGCGCTCAGTAGATGATCCATAATCAGAAGTGTCGCCCGAACACGTCCGTGCGCCAACTGACCGAATGGTCAGGTTCGCGCCCCCAGGAAGCCGTGGCCGGTCGCAAGTTGAATGGTCCGGGAGCGAGATGCTGCACCCAGTTTCGCACCTGCGTTTCGCAGATGAAAACGCACGGTAGACACCGACAGCGACAGGATCATCCCGATCTCGGTATTGGTCTTGCCGGCTGCCGCCCAACGTACGCATTGGACCTCGCGCCCGGTCAGTTGGCCGACGGCGCTGTGAGCCCGAAGTGGAGCCGAAGCTTCCGCATGGGCTGCGATGAACCGAAAGGCGAGGGCGAACAATCGCTCCGATTCCCGGCTGAAGATGGTGGGCAGGTCCACCTCCTCGCGCGTCACCCATACGACCGCGCCGATGCGACCGCCGGGCAAGTGAGTTGGCGCGATGATCGCTGCGGTAAACCCGAACTGCGCGGTGACCTTGGAGCAGTCGATCTGGTCGAGCAAAACGGTCGGGCGCCAGCTGCCGATCTGCCCACGATGGTACCACATCGGCTCGGCGCAGATCCTCGCCGCGTGCAGGAACGAAGACTTGAGTGCCAACCTGCGGTCCTGCCAGTACGCTTCGGAGTGACCGGGCCAGTCGAATACGGTAGCCGCATAGGGCTCGCAGTTCCTGTCCGACATCGGCTGGGGGTCGCCCAGGTCGCTTTGCGCCGCCACGAAGGGGAAGCCGAGTGCCCGCCCGGCATCCCGAACCGCGCGAGCCAGGGCGTCGATGTTGTCCCAGCTCGAGAGTTCTTGTCCGGCCATGATGCTGATCGTGCCACGCTGCGCACCTTTCCTCAACGCCGCGTCCTCAGCCCGCCGCCTGTCACTGTTGACAGGTGGTTTATCTGGCGCGCGGCGAGCTAGACTGCTCGTGCAACGCCCACCTCGCGGGCGAGCATGCTGAAGCGGCATCAAAGCCGCGCAGCGGGCAGAGGTGCCAAGGAGGATTGTCCTGATGAAGTTTCTGCACACTGTGTCGATCGCTGCATTGGCATCTGCGATCGGAATGCCTGCGGCCGCTCAGGATGCTGCCAGCGCGGACAGGCCTGGTCAGAACGAAACGCCCGCTACTCCCGGCAACCCGGGCGTAAGCCTGGGAGAGCCACCCGCTGGCGTCGATGATGGCGTCGGGGGGATCATCGTCACCGCCCAAAAGCGCGAACAGAGCTTGCAGGATGTGCCGGTCGTTGTGTCGGTATTGAATGCGCAGCAGCTCGAGGCTTCGGGGGTGCGCGACATCAAGGATCTTCAGACCATCACGCCTGGTCTGAACGTCACTTCATCGACCAGCCCGGCGCAAACCTCGATCCGCATCCGCGGCGTGGGGACATTGGGCGATAATCCAGGGCTGGAATCGTCCGTCGGCACAATCGTCGACGGCGTCTACCGTGCCCGTAGCGGCGTCGCTTTCGGAGACTTGGGCGAGCTTGAACGCATTGAGGTCTTGAAGGGCCCGCAATCGACGTTGTTCGGCAAGAACATGTCGGCCGGCGTCATCAACGTCGTCACTGCTGCGCCCAGCTTCAGTCCCTCGGCGGAAATCGTCGGTAGCTATGGCAACTACAACGCTTGGAGCGTCTCCGCGGCCGCAACCGGCCCGATCATTGGCGATGTCGTTGCAGGCCGCATTTTTGCCCTGAAACGCAAGCGCGACGGCTACTGGGATCTGAGCACTGGTTCTGGGCCGCGCACGAGCACCATGTCCGACAACGAAGACAATTGGACCGTCCGAGGCCAACTGCTGTTTCAACCGTCAGATACGATCTACTTCAAGCTCATCGGGGACTGGTCGGAGCGCGATGAGGACTGCTGCGTCAATGCGCCTTCGATCGCAGGCCCAACCGCTGCCATCGTCGACGCTCTGGCAAGCGACGCCGGCACTCTGCGCGGCGACCCATTCGACCGCTTTACCTATGCCAACCGACCGACCGACTTCCGTATCCGCGACCGCGGTGTTTCGGGACAGCTGGACTGGGAATTGTCGGAGGCAATCGATCTCACATCGATCACCGCTTACCGCTATTACAAGTCGAACAACGCCATCGACATCGACTATTCGTCGGCTGATATTTGGTATCGCGAAGGGGAAGGTAACTCGAACCAGTTCAAAGTCTTCAGTCAGGAAGTCCGTCTGGCATACGGTAGCGACCGTTTGAATTCGATCCTTGGCGCATTCTTCGCCGACGAGCGGCTGAAGAGCCGGCAGAACACCTTCTTCGGCACCGCATACGAGCGGTACTTCGGCCTGCTTCTATCGGGCGGAGCGAATCCTAATACTGTCTCCGCTCTAACGGGTCTTCCAGTCGGCACGAATTTCGTCGCCGGAACCGGTCAGAATGATTTCCACGACTACAAAGCCCGCTCATTCGCGGTGTTCTCCGACAACACCATTACTATCGCAGAGGGTTTGGACCTGTCGCTGGGGCTGCGCTACACCGATGAAGTCAAAGAGGTGACGTCGGTCTACAGCAACACCGCACCGGCTAACGCTTGCGCTGCGGCGCTGGCGCGGCCCATCCCGGCTGCCGCCCGGGCGGCAATCTGCGCCCCGAATGCCGATAGTGCATTCAACAACGTGACAACCAACCAGCGTCGGCCGGAGAGCCGCTTTTCCGGCTCGGCCAAGATCCAGTACCGCTTCTCGCCTGAAGTGATGGCTTACGCATCGTACGCCAACGGCTTCAAATCGGGCGGCTTCAATCTTGATCGCGCGCGCTTCAGCCCCGGGGTGATCAATCCCGATACGTCGTTCGCAGCCGAGAAGGTGGAGAGCTACGAACTCGGCACAAAGACGACGCTGTTCAACCGCCGAGTCCTCGCGAATGCTGCCGCGTTCCATCAGACCTACACCGATTTTCAGCTCAACACCTACACGGGCGTGAGCTTCGTGGTCACCTCCATCCCCAAGGTGGTTTCGAAGGGTGTCGACCTTGATCTGCTATGGAACACCGGCGTGCAGGGGCTCTCCCTGAACGCAGGCGTCACATACGCCGATACCCGATTCGGTGACTTCCCGCCGCCCTTGCCCAATCTCACGCGATTGTCCGGCAGTCGGCTGCCATACGCGGCGAAGTGGAACGTGACCGGCGGCTTCACCTCGAAGCAGCCAGTCAGCGACAACTTCCAACTGACCACTTCCGCTTCGATCAAGTGGACCTCCCGATACAACACCGGCTCGAACCTTGATCCTCTCAAAATCCAGGAGCCATTCGCCATCGTTAATGCACGGATCGGCATCGAGCCGGTGAGCGAAGCGTGGTCACTCGAGCTTTTCGCGCAGAATCTCACCGACTCCGAATACTACCAGGTGATCGTCGATCAGCCTCTGCAGTCCGGCACATACGGCGCTTTCCTGGGTGCGCCGCGGCGATATGGCGTCACCGGACGGGTTCGCTTCTAGGCCTGCGGGGGGGTACGCAAGTCCTCCTGCGCCTCCTCCACTAGCTAGTTCACCGAGCGGCCACTTTGAGGAAAGCCACTCGGTGAACGGAACAGCCGGTCTTGGGTGCAAAGCAGCCGACCGCTTGGGTCTGTCTCACCGTCTGCAATGTGTCGAAAGCTGATTTTCCGTTCTAGCGCTCAAGCGCGACGCAGGCAGTCAGTCTGCAACCGGGCCAGGAGCGGAAGCACATTAGCGCACAAGTGCGCGACGGTACCCGGCGGCTAGAGCTTGCGCCTCACTGCAGAAGATCTCCTCGGCACGCGTCGCTTCATAGTAGGGCATTCCCGGGACATGGTAGATCCACTGACCTTTGCGGTTGTGATTGCCTTTGATTGCACAGCGGCCCATCACGGCTGGCGCTTGAGCAACACGCGCCGAGGGAGATCGCGCGCGCGCCACGGGCGCCACTTGGGCCGCGGAAGCTGCAGCTTGCCGATAATCTTGAGGCAGGACGAAGCTGGAGTTCCAGATGCCGGCACGATCGGCCTTGGCGCGCACCTCGTCTGCAGCGTAGTCGCTGCTGTAACTGCGGAAAGCCACCGCCTAACCCGCGGCTACCATGGTGCGGTTGAGCTCCGTTCCCCGTGCTGAGCAAACGGCAACGCTGCGGCCGTAGTTATCGAGCCCCCGCACCAAACAAGCGACCTGCTGCCCTTCAACAAGGGAGCGCAGCTGCCGCGCAGATGCTTCGCCACACCCCCAACTCGCTCCTTCCCGAGTGCACTGCTGGTTTGTTTCCGGGGCATCAATCCCGAACAGGCGGACCTTGGTGTCGCCGATCCTCAAAGTATCGCCGTCGACCACTTGAGCTGTGCCGATTACCGGGGCCGGGCCGGTGGCTGCAAGAAGGGTCGCGAGCAGAAGGAAGAGAGGTGCGCGGGTCATCTGGTTGAGGCTAAACCTGAAACATTGAAGCCAGCTTTACGCAGCTAGCGGCGATCACGTGGATTGCGCTTCTACTGATGCTTAGCCAATGCTCCGTCTTATGTACGGAGTAGATCATGCGCCTCGATAAAGAGCGGCGGCTTCGTATCGAAGCTTGGACTCTTGGTGGGCTGATGCTGATTGCCGCGTTGCAGGCACTCACCTGGCTGCTCAAATGACACGTGACCAAGAACTCTGGGGCGTCGCCCTCTGGCTCGACAGAACGCATGGTGACGAAGGTCCGGCTCACATCGCGCAGGAGGTTGCGCGGCTGGCAAAAGCCGGTGACCCAGCCGGAGTGGCGATGTGGAGGCAGGTCGCGGAACGATACGATCAACTACGACAGACCACCTCCGTCAACTGAGTGCTTTCCTACATGGAACATTGTGTGAACATATAGCTGCCCGTCAAGATGATTCGAGAGGCTCAGCTATGTACCTTGATCCCCAGATGGTGCTCGCCATCGCTACCCTCTGCACCGCCCTCTCGACGCTTGTCTGGTCCTTCCGCCGTAAGAAGTAGCTGATTGGCGAGTATTGTCTGAGGTGAGCCACCGGTCATGCTCAACTCGAGTCCTACTACCGCACTCCCAACGTCACCCGCGAGTAATCCGACAGACGCAGGAGTGCCCCCTTTAGGGGCCCCGCGTGCAGCTTAGTTGGATCTGCAATCAAGGGATTGACTGGGACCGGTACCTCTTAATCAGCGGGTCGTTGGTTCGAACCCAACAGCGTCCACCACCTAAATCATTGGTTCAGCGTCGTTTTCTAGGTGGGATGAGCCTATCTCTCCCGGCTCCTGAGTTGAGCGGTAATCACCAGGCAAGCACGGCCACGCCCATTGAATGATGCCTGTGGAGGCGGCCTCGACATCCCGTCTTCGATAGGACGAATGAAAAAGATCTAACCGGAGATCACCTTCCGTAAGGCATCCACCGCATCGAGGTAGTAGACCACCTGTACGCGCGTCGCGACATCGTCGGAAAGGTCCAGGAGCTGGCGCCTAGCTGATACAGGAACCAGAACCAAAGTGGCCCCCTTCTCCAGCGCCAGCTCGACCAGAGCCACGGGATTATGCACCGGCTCGAGTGATCCGCCGAGAGTGAGGTGGCCCACCACAGCGAGGCCGCCAACGCAAGATTGCCCCAGGAGGGCGGAACATAGTGCAAGCAGGACGCCCACGCCCAGAGCAGCGCCCGAACGTGCGCTGTCTAATGCACGGAGTTGTAACGAGAACTCATGTTCCTTGGGTCCGCGATCGCTCACCAGCTCCTTCGCACGCGCGTAAAGATTCTGCTCCGCGATTTTCACCGACTCGCGAAAGGGTGCTGGCGGCGACTGGTTGAGGATCCGAACACCGCTGCCGGATGTCTCCGTCACCTCAATGCGGTACAGCCCCGCACCGTCGCCGCCCTCCCCGATTGCGAATACCTGTCCCGGCGGCAAGGGGTCTGCGTTGATCATTGTGTCCGACTGCAGCTCAGGCGTCGCAACAAACGTTTCGACGCCGTCAAGGCCAAGCTGGTAGCTGAACTGGGTGGTTCGAAATTCTGCCGATCCAATCCTCTTTTGCTGCTCCTTAACCCGGCGGCGGCACTCGAAGGCAAGCTTCACGGCCCACTCCAGTTCGTCGTCGGAGACCAAGGCATTTGAATCGGGCTGGATCAGCTTCAGCAAACCCGAGATTGTTTTGTTGACGGCATTCTGATCCCGGCCGGAAAGCGCGCCGCCATAGAATACTCGGCCCGAGACTGCGTCCGCTCGGGATTGTGCACGAAGCCGGGTGAAGGCTTCCGCAAGCACATCAGAAACCAATCCGAACCGGTCCGTAAAGATCGAACGATCAACCTTCGGAAGGTCCCAACCTGGCAGATAAGCATGGATGCGATCCATAAAGGCGGTGTCGTCACGCATTTCCGGTGGGAGCGGACTGAAGAGATGCCCAACTCGCTGCTGATGCTGAACATCGACGTCGAAGTTGCCAACGAGCACGATTCCACCTTCTGCCCGGATGCTTTCGCGTCCCCGCGAGAATTCGCCGGACTCCATATAGCCCTTCATGATGTTGACGCCGTCCTTTTGGTCAAAGGAAACGCCGCTCACCTCGTCGAAGCAGACCACGTCATATTGGCAAACGAGACCGCGCTGCCCGTTCGCCATGTTGACGAACATCCGAGCCACTGTCGCCTTGCCGCCGGAGATCAGATGCGCGTAGGGGCTGACCTGCTGGAAGAGGTGGCTCTTCCCCGTCCCGCGCGGCCCGAGCTCCACCAGATTGTAGTTGCGCTCCACGAACGGCACCATGCGAAGCAGCATCAGGTCGCGCGCGCGCTGCGTCAGCATCTCCGGCTCAAGCCCGACCGAGCGCATCAGAAGGTTTTTCCATTCGTCCGTCGTCAGCTTCGCCCGGCCGGCGGCGAGCCTGTCCAGCACGTTGCGGCTCGACAACTGGATCGGGCGCAGCGTCCGAATGTCGAACGGGCGGCCGTTCTTCTCCTGGGCAATTGAGGCGTCGTAGCCCAGCTCGACCTCGGCGTAGAATCCGCCGGTCAGCATCCGCTCGTGAGCGTGGACGATTGAATCGTCGATGCGCACGTCGGCGAGCTGGAGGCTGGGCAGAGAGGCGAGGAAGCTGTCGGTCTTCGCGTCCAGCCGGGCCGTGACGACATCGATCAGCTTCGTCGATCCTTGCGTGCGGGACTTCGATTTAAGCAATTCCTCCTCTCCTGCGCGGACCGTGCGGGCACCCAGCTGCTCGCGCACGATCTCCGCCCCTTCCTCGATCTCTACCGGGTCGGTGGAGGCGCAGTAACGGCCGAGCATGAACTCGACGACGTAGGTCGGAACGGGGAACTGTCCCCGGAACCGGCGGACCAAATCCTTTCGCACCAGCAGCCCCTCAAAGGCTTCGGCCGCTTTCACATCCAGCGCGTCCAGGCTCATTCCGCTCATTCCGCTCCCCCGATCACCGTCCACCGTTCGGCCAGCTCAAGGCCTTCATCGTCGAGCACCACGATCCGCGCGCGCTTTCCTTCATGGTCGTCCCGCACGACGAGAGACGCCTTGCCTTCGGCGTTCAACCCGCGGCGCGCGGGGAGCAGGCTTGCGCCGTTCTCGGCGCACAGGTCGACGATCTGCTCGCCGCCATCCTCGACCGTGATCCGCACCCTCAGGCCCGTCCACTCCGCCTCGGCGACCCGTGCCTGCCGCCGCGCAGATCCCGCACCGATGTCGAGGACCGGAAGCACGCATTCCTGCGGGCTGATCCCGCCATGGGCATATTCATATCCCTTGTAGAAGCTGCGCGCGCCGCTAGCGGCGGCGACATGAATGTCGCCGTTCCAGGTCCACGGGATGCGCGGCAGCCCCACCTCTGCACCTTCCTTGACAAGGGCGCAGCGGGTTCGCTTTCCATCGGGCTCCACCAGCCCGGCGGGCAGTGCCGCGGTCTCCAGCCCGTCGGGCATGAGCAGCCACCCGTGATCCGTCACGACCCGCACCGATCGCCCGGCCCGAACGTGCGTGAGCACTACGCCGAGAGCGTCGTCCAGCGCCCGCTCGATCGTGTCGGCAAGGCGGGCGCCAAGCTTGTGCCCGTCTTCGTCCACCGTCCCCGTTTCGATGAAGCAGCGCTCTCCCCCCAGCGGAAAGCCTCCGATTACCCATCCGGCGCCGCGCATTAGCGCATCCACGCCCGCTTTGTCGGCAGGCTTGCCGCTCGGCAAGAGCGGGCGGAAGGCCGGATCGGCGGGGCCCGTGCAGAGCTGCTCGGCGACAGGGGTGGCGAGCGGCTTGCACGTCGCGGTCACCGTCGGCCAGCCGGACCAGCGCCACCCGAGCGTTGCTTCGACCCCGGACAAGGTGAGGCGCGCGTGAAGCTCGGCGGCGAGATCGAAGCGCAGCCCGTCCACGAAGATCAGCGTATCGCAATCGGAGTCGAACGCCGCCGGCTGCGCGAATGGGAGCGCGCCCCGGCGGGCGATCGCTTGGAGAGCGCAGGCGCCGTCTTCCACCCAGGGCCTGTAGATCGCCAGCAACGCCGCCACGACGCCCGCGCGGTCGACTTCCCGCGGCGCTGCCGCAATCGCGGCGAGCGCGGCGCGGTCGACCCGCCAGCCTGACGAGACATAAGCGCCCGCCAGCGGCGCCGCGCCGTCGCCCGGCAGGGCGGCGGCCCGCGCGATCGCCGCAAGATGCTCTAGCGCGCAGGCGAGTGGCGCCAGGCCGCGTTGTGCCCACACCGATCCACGCCGCAAGCCATGGGCATCTTCCAGCTCGAGGATGCGGGCGCGTGCCGCCGGCAGGTCCAGCGCGCTCAGCCCGTTCAGAGCGTTGCGCAATTGATCTTCGCCGCGCTCATTGGCTCTCGGATAGGCGCTTGTGTCCGCGAGAAAGTCCGCAGGAGGCTCCCGCACCATGAGAAGATGGACGACGCCGGCATATCCGTGCGACTTGCCGAAGCGGTCCCACAGGCGCCCCCACGCTCCGCTCCGCTCAGCCAGCCGTTGAGCCGCGGCGTCCCGGCTCTGCGTGCTCGGATCGAAGCCGAATTCTCGCTGCGCCTTGCCTGCGAAGGCGGCGAAACGCTCCGGGTCCGTGACGGCGTCCAGCGTGCCGTCGATCCAGTCAAGGAGGTCCGCATCGAGATCGGGGGTGAGCAGGCCGTCCAGCGCGTCGGCGTCCCAGCGGCGCTGCCCGATCTCGCTGAGCGGCCTCGCCAGCAGGCGCGGCGCTGCCCGGGCCAGCGCGAGGCGAGTCGCTCCATCCTCCGCGATGTCCAGCTTCAGTGCGCTCTGGAGCAGCGCCCGCAGCGTCCAGTCCCGGCCGTTGCGGTGGCCCCAGACGTTGCCGGTGATGGCCAGCCAGACGAGCGGCGCGAGTGCCGGTGGTGTCCCTTCCGTCCCGCGAAGCTGGTCGCGTCCGATTTCGGGCGCCCAGACCACCGGCACCGCGCCGGGGCCGAACGTCACATCCGGCCAGGCGCCTGCCGCCGCCGCACGAAGCCAGATCGCCGGGCCCGTCCGCGTTTCCGGGTCGAAGGCGCCAAAGCTCAGCAGGTGCGGCAGGCGCGTGCGCAGCGAGGGAAGGAGCGGGGCGCATTCGCCTTTGGGATCGCACCAGAGAAGGGCCGCAGGCCGCGCCTCCACCGCATCGTTCCAGCGCGATGCCGTCGCGATCGCCTCGACCAAAGCGTCGAGCGCGCTGGGATCGCCGGGCGGCGCGGCATTGGGGGCTCTGATGGTCATCGAAAGCGGCTTAGCCGCTCCGCGCGCGCGCTGCACGTTTCTCCGCGAGCGTAGTGTGGTGATCGTTGATCCGCTCGCCTCCATGCAAGGCGTACCAGGGCGCGGAAGCGACATCCGTGCCGCGGTCCTTCCGCCAGTGGATGTTGATCGGCGCGCGCAGCACCTGCACCGCTACGAAGGGACGGATGTTCATCCGCACGCCGTCGTCTAGGTCCGGCTCCCAGCCGAGCGGCTGGCGCGCGAGCGGCTTCCAGCGCACGAAGACGTCATAGGGCGCCTCGCCTTCCAAGATCGCGCGCAGCTTGGCCTGAAGCGCCCGCGCGGCTTCCGACCGGCCGCCTTCGCCATCGGCATCGGAACGGGCGGTCCAGTCGCCCAGCAGGGTGTAGGTCAGCTTCTCGAGCGCGGCGCGGCCGAGGCGGTGGTAGTGAAGAAAGGCGGAAAAGCCGTCCTCACGCCCGTCCCACACCTGCCAAAGGAAGGGCCGCTGGTGAAACAGCTTTGCATGCTGGGCGAAGGCGCGGTTGCGCAGCCAGTCGTCGATTGTCGCGGCGGAACGGCGGGTCGTGCCGCCAAGCTGGGCATCCGCCTCCACGACCAGCTTCGTCTCGAGATCCGCGGACCACTCTGCGCCGAACGCCGCCCGCAGATAGGCGCGCAACCGGTCGGCCAGCGGCGCCTCGCCCCCACAGGCGACCAGCGGCAGCAGCCCGTCGGCATCACCATCAGGAAGCTCCGCCGCCCGCGCAATCCAGCCCCGCGCCTCGTCGGACAGCCGCATCTCCGCATCGCTCTCCGCCGGCCAGCGATAGCCGCAGAGACGGGCGAGCGCGACGTGGAGGCCAGTCCCCGTCTCCGCCTGTGCAGGGTGTCCGTGGAACAGCCACTGAGTAGGGTCGTCAGAGTAAGGTTCGGGCAGGCCGTTGGGGTAGCGCTCCGCTGCGACGGCGCTCCAATGGGCGAGGTCAAAGGGGACTTTCGCCAGTGTTGCTGGGGTCACGTTCATCTTACGGTCTATCCGCCGCACCGACCGCTCAAAGTCGGAAGACGAACAGAAGGTCCAAATGGCGGCTAAGTTCTGCGGATCACCGGGAATGATAGCACCCGAATTACCGTCCCACAGGTCCCCTTCGTAAAGGCAGGCTGGGAGATCACTCATTAGGCGAACCAACACACCGCGGCGTCCCCAACCTGCTGCTCCACGCAGCCAAGCAGCAGCGCCGGCAATGCCCAGCTTCTCCTCAACTTCGGCCCTGAGTCTACCCTGGTTGCGTTCCCACAACAGTGCGTAAGAGCAGCCTGACCATGGAGAAACCTTGTCAGCACCTCCCCCTTGCAGTGACCAGGTTGAGCCAAATTCAGTCACCTCCCAGAAGGTGCGCGCGTAATGACTCTCGTCACCACAGTTCACGCCTGCATAACTCAACGCGTGGGCTCCAAGCAGTGTACTTACCGTCGCTTGTTCCATGGATATGCGAGAGTCCGGGTTGCCGCGCTGGGCATCTTGAGCAACGATGTTGATCTGCCCCCCGTGGAGGAGGCTAGCTTTGGCTTCGGGATTGTTAGCATCGTTCAAATCCATAGCTGAAGCACAGGTCAACTCGCCTGGACGTGAGGCGGTGAGAGCAACCATCGCCGCATTCACAACCTCGCCGCTGATCGCCGCAAAAGCTCGAGAGCCCAAGCCGATGAGCAGGTTCAGCGTGCTTTGTTCAAGCAACCGCTCTCTCAGGCGCCTGTAACTTGTTAAAAACAACCAGTTTTGAGGCGTCACAGCTGCCACGCTGCCGCCCGGCGTGGCCCCCCTGAGCATGCGGACCGTCATTGCGGTGGCTAAGTCATTTTTGGCATCCGAAAAATGCCGCTCCAGGTGCGCCTTTAAGTCCGGATTCTGCTTCCCGCGCCCAAGATACGGGACGTTGGTAAGCTGCAGCACCCAGCTTCGCGCCAGCAAAGCCGCCGCATCCGCCATGCCCCGCGCGGCGATGGCCCCCTCCGCTCGCCCCGGTTGGCTCTCGCGCGTCCGTTCTGCGAGGCGGGCCATGGCGGCGCCGACGCCGTCAAGGTTGGCGCGGTCGACGAGGTCGAGGCTGCCGGTTACTTCGATAAGGCTGCCGAGCAAGGGCGCCTGGCGGAAGAGGTCGTAGAGTGCACCAAGCGAGCGCCGGAGGTCGGAGTCGCCGTTGCCCAGCGCTTCGAACTCCTGGCGTGTATAGGACGGCATTGATCCGACCCATGCTATGTGCGGATTGGGCAGGTTCTGCCAGCCGCCGACGTCCCAGGCGGCCAGCGCCACCGCAAAGGCGGCGATCTGCACACAGCGACCATCGATCTCCAAACCGTGGAGATTGTCGCGTAGCACTGCCGCGACCGCGTATGCCGGGTCCAGCCGTTCGTCCTCGGCGCAGCGTAATGCTACCAGGACCGGCAGAGCTTCGGTCAGGAAGTGGCCCGATCCGCAGCACGGATCAAGCATGTTGATCGCCGCCGCCTGCTCCGGCCAACCAGGGAAGGTGCCCGCCGCCGGACGCCAGGGCCCGTCCTCCCCTTCGCGCACGAAGCGCAGCCACGCCCAATTCACACCAGGCAGCGTCAGCCGCGCGCGCAGCGTCTCTTCGTCGGGCGCCTGCGCCAGCGCAGGATCGGCGGCGAAGCGCTTGCCCGCCCACCAGGCGCCCAGGGTGTTGTCGATCAGGAAGCCAACCATGTAGGGCTCGGTGAAAAGCTGGGTCACCGCCGGCAGCTCGTCGGCCCCGATCTTGACGCTCCGCTCGTTGATCGCGTCCTTTTCCGCCGCGCGCCAATATTGGTAGGTCCAACCAAGCGCGTCCGTCGCGGCAAAGACTTCCGCGGGAAGTTCGCCGACGATCCGCCGCAGCCGCGCCTCATGCTCAGGCGCAAGCGTCAGCTGCACCGCCGGATCGTTCTCCGCAAAGGCCGCCGGCAAAATGTGGGCGGCGTAGCGGGCCGCGAGCGACCAGCCGTCGCTTGCCCCCTCTTCCGCTGCAAGAGCATGGCAATCGTCCAGGGTCAGCGGGTCGCCGTCCGGGTGGCGCAGCAGCCCGCGCGCATTGAGAAAGCCGACGAACAGCAGCCGGTGCCAGCGCAGATAGGCTGCCGCCTCGGTAAGGCGGTCGAGCGAACCGTCGGCGGCCACCCGGTCCCCGAGGGCCCGGGCGTGCTCGCGCAGCGCCCGGCGAAGCGCTGCGAGGTCCCGATCGGCATGGACATGGTCCGGTGCGCGGTCGGCGATAATGCCGAGCCGGACCACCTCCTCGCGGATCGCAGCTTCAGCAACGATCCTGGCTTCCTTTACGGCACGCTCCAAGGTGCGGCGATCTGCGGGCGCCAGCGTCGGCATCGTCAGAAGCCCGGACGGACGGGGCCGTCGGCCAGCGCCGCAAGCAGATCGGCACGCACCTTGACGAGCCAGGCATCGAGCGCAGCCTCATCCTCGATGGTCGTCCGGCTGAGCGGGACCGATCTCACTTTGGGAGCGAAGACCTGCGCCGCCTCCAGGAGCGCGTCCTCTACGCGTCCCTTGATCGCCGACGTCTCTGCCCGGCGCTGTGCAAGCGAGCATTGATCCAGCGAATCCGCCACCTCTAGCGGGGTTCCGACCTTCGGCGGATCGAGCGGCAGCAAGCGATTGCGTTGCCGGATGTCGCGTCGCTGATCGGGGCTGAGCCGCGACCAATTTGGGTCGTTGTGCAGCGCGTGCTCGGCCCCGTTCCACGCTGCCGCCCACGCCGCTTGATCTTTATTGACATGGGTGCGCAGCGCGTCCGCCGCCGCGTTGATCAACGGAGAAACTGAATCCGGCTCGGCAATCAGAGCGCGCTGGGCGACGATCGCGTCAAGCCCAGGCTGCTGGTCCGCAGCACCTTGGCCCACGAGGCGCTTCAACAAGGCGAAAACCGGGCGCCGCGCCGCGATCTTCGCCGCGTCCGCCCGGCAAGCGGGTACCATCGCCCGCCATTGCTCGGCATGGTCGGCAACTGCGCCTAGACGGGCCGCGCCGCCTTGGGCACGCACCTCGTCCAATCCTTCGAAGCGCGGAGCGGCAGGCGCCGGCGCCTCCCCTCCGGAACTTGAAGCGAGCGAGTCGAGGCGTTGGAAAAGGTCGGACAGGGCGTCCCCTTCTTGTCCCGCGGTGAAGTGCACGCCCGCTTCACTAAGAAGCTTGCGGACGCGAAGCCGCTCGGGCGTCGTTACCGGCCGGGTATTGCGCCGGAAGGAGCAGCCACGGAAAGTCGCGCGAGGCAGAGACGTGGGGGTGGCGACAGCCTGCCCGTCTGCGCCGGTAACGACCAGATGGTCGCGGGCGAGCATAAGAAGCATGGCATCGATGGCATCGTCGGACCAGCCGTGAGGCGGCGAATTGAGGTCCGCTTTGATGTCGATCCCGCGCCGCCCCGCGCCGACGGCGTTTAGGATTGCCTGCCCAACCGCGTGGGTTTCCGGCGGACCGGCGTGATCGACAGCTTTCAAGGCATCCGGAGCGCCCGCCTTTGCCCGCGTGTAGGCGGCGGGCCAGCCGGCATGGTCGCCCTGGTCGAAATTGATGTAGAGCCGCTGCACAGCTCGTGTTGCGGCAGTCTTCAAGGCCGCGGCGGGCGTTGCGCCCTCAACCTCGGCGCCCCCAGCAAGGAGGATACGCGCACGCTGCACGGCCCGGTTCACGATCTCAGCCGCGTCGCGATCCGCCGCCTGCAGGCGGGCCTGCATCGCGGCCCGGGCTTCACGGCCATCCTCGGTCGCTGCCGGGCCGCGCTGTGCCAGAACCGCTTCCGCCGCCGCGCGGGTCTTGAGCGCGGTTGCGAGCGCCTCCTGCTCGAGAGCCTCGACGATGAGGTGGATCGTAGGATCCGCCGGAGCGGCTGCCGCAATCTCCTTCATCGCCGCTGCCGTACTCACGTCATAGCCGATATGCTGACGCACGACGATTGCGTTGGTGGGGGCCGGATCATCCGCTCCGATGCGCCGGACGGACCGGGTTTCTCGGGTGGCGCCCTGAGTGACGCTGCCTGCTTCGGCGAGGCTCCTGTCCAGCCCGGTCACGATCATTTCACGCCGGACGCGGACGATTGCGGAAGGATCGGTCTCCCGCGCTCGCATCTCGCCCTTGAACGCGGCATCCCAATCTGCGCTTTCCTTGGTCTGGAGGCGATACGCCCCGCCGATCTCGATTACGGCGCCATCCGCGGCTAGCTGGGCCAGCGTTTCCGGCACCTGTCCGCGCAACGCGTGTTCGCCGCCAAGATCCTCCACCAGCAGATCCGCGATCACGTCCGCCCGCGCGGCGACTCCGTGGATCTCAACCGTTTTGCTTATCCGGGCTAGAAGGAACACGACCATCAGCACCCGCGCCTTGAGCCTGCTTACGGCCTCGCCATTGTGGAGCCGTTCGATCCGCTCCCACGTTTCGCGTGGCAGCTCGCCTGCGTTGAGCGCGTCAGCTGCCATGCTGCGATAAAGGAAGTCGAGCGGCACCGCGTGGCCGAGCGGTCGTTCGGCATATTCCCGGGCGGCGTCGAGGGTGGTGCGCAGTTGCCCGCGAAGGCTTGACCGCATCCGGGTAGAATCGAGCTCGCGCAGGATCGTCTCCCAAAGCCTTCGTCGCGCGGGCAGCAACGGCCAATCCAGCGGAGCGTCGGCGTCGTCGCTCGAGCTGTGCTTGATCTTCGCACCCTGCAACTGACGATGCAGTTCGCCCGAGACGCTTGCCAGCATTCCATCCAGCGCAGGCCGCGCCTCCGCTTTTTTGGCAAGAACCGTCTGCCGAATAACCGAGTCGATGTCGGTCTCTCGCAACTGCACCTGCAGTGGGAACCGGTCCAGGATTCGCTGAAGGTAGGGAACCTGGGTCAAGGCCTGTTGGCCGGTAGCAACCAGGAGCAGGCGCCCGCCAAATTTTTGCGACATACGCTCCGCGATTGTTTGCACGCGTAGCGTGAGTTCCTGGTTCTGGCCGAGGAATTGCTGCAGCTCATCGAGGATGACGAGGGTTAGCGGGATCTCCTTGCGACCCAGGCGCAGCGCTTCGCCAATCAGCCGCTCCATGTCGTCGACGGACATGGACTGGCCGGAACGGTCCGGGAATTGTGCTGCCAGCTTATCCGACAGCGCATCGTTGTTCGCCGCAAGACTCGGCCGCTCCTGCAGGATCGCGGCCTGGAGCTCCTCCGAAAGGACGAAGGCCCGCAGCTCGGCGTCGAAATCGTCACCGAGTCGCGCCTTCACGGAGTCGAGCAAACCTTCTCGGGCAAGCCACAGAGCAACCTCGGCAGCACGCGGATCGTCCGGTAGGCCGACGCCCCGCAGCACGAAACCAGCGATGGCGGCGGCCGGATCCGAGGCGCCGCGCCCCATAGTTCCGCCGACAGCGAGCACTCCGCCGGAACGACGGGCTCCCGCCCTAAGCTCCGCCAGCGCGGCTCTTACCTCCGTCGGCAATTCCTGGATCAACCCTTCGGCCGTAGACCCGTCAGGGAACCCGATGTTCGTCCACAACGCGCCGAGCATGGCGACGAGGTGCGATTTGCCCGATCCAAAGAAGCCGGAAACCCATACGCCGGGAATATCGCTCTGCGCCGCCGATGCGCGGTTGAAGCCCTCCAAGATGCGCACGAGCCCTGTCGAATAAGCGCCGTCGCAGACAAAGCTGCTGAGTTCGGCCTGAAGCGTCCGGAAATCGTCGCCTATGGGGGGGAATGAGAGCTTCGCGACACCCTGGTTGGCCAGCTTGTATGAGGCCGGGTCGATGGCGAAAACGTCGCGATTGATCATAGTCGCTCAAAGATAAGAGGTCGGAGGAATAGGCGTAGCGTGATAGTTCCAACTGTCGCGCGCGTCCAACAGGCGATAGCGGCCGCCTTCGTAGACGCCGGGGAAGGCTACGAGCAGCCGGCCTCTGATGAAGGGCGCCGCCGTCTCGATCACCGAGGCGACGCTCACCAGGCCGAAAAGCGCGCCTGCCCCGAACAGGGCCAAGATGTCCCGCTCGGACTGTGCCTCAGCTTGGGTCCTGATGGCTTGGGTCAGGTGCGAGAGCAGGTCACCCGAGAGCGCCGCGATCTCGTTCGGCCGCTTCATCAGGCGCCGTGCGTGGCGGTTGGTCGCGAGCCATGACGGGATCAAGGAGGAAAGCTCAACCTGACGCCAGCCGTAGCCGGCCTCACGAGCCGCCTGCTCGAACTCGATGGCCTGGGCCGTGATCCTGCGTTCCAGGGCTGGAGCGTACCACAGTATCCAAGTGCGCTCAGCATCTGAGAGATTGCTGGCCCACGGCAGGGACAGATGCCGGCGGTAGGCACTCATTATCTCTTCAAAGGAGGCCATCCGCCATCTCCGCTGGGGCTGCGATCGTAGCGAGTCGCCCGGTTAATTCGATGTCAAACACGTGTCCCGCCATGCGAAGGCGGAGGTCGCCCATAGCCTCAGCACGACGAAGCAGGCTTAAGGCTTGCTCATAATCGACGTCGAGCATTCTGAGCCAGCTCGACGATAGAACCGCTACTCCAGCGTAACCCGCGCAGATCGCAAGGAAAACACCAAAGGCCGCTACCGCTGGATCAGGCTCTGCTGGGATCCTGCAGCGAGCCCGGCTGGCGGTTAAGTGTCCCATCTGAGCCCAAGATGATACGCACCTTTCGCCTACCGCGCGCAAAGTGCCAGCACTGAAGCGGCCTGGATATCTCGTCTCCAAATAGGAAGCCATCTCGCGATATGTGATTTTTTGCCCAGGCTCTGCGGCGAAGATCACCGCGGCCGAAGATCGCAGGACCGGATCGCGGGCTACCCCTGCCACCCCTAATAACAGGTGATGGTTACGCGAAGATTTCCAAAGCTCCAGCAAGGCGAGGGTCAAGGGTGGGGGCCGATCGAAACCATATAACGCCACCATGTCTCGTAAGCTTCCCAACTTCGCGGACTCGGTGCGCTTGCCGAAGAGATTGTCAGTAACGATTACTTCCGCAATTCTTTCCCTGCTCCATAGATCAGATTCTGTTCCAACAGCTGAGATCAACGCCGCAGCATTAGCAGCGAGTATGGTCTGAGATGTATGGATCGATCCCTCAACAAGTCGGAACCCGAGGTTCTTCACGCGGGATATGTTAGCAAACCATCCGCTATGGTCTAGCAAATCAATCACTTTTTACTTCTATACATGGTTCTTCAGATATTTCGTTGTAATGATTTATAAAATATGCGGCAAATAGCGCTCCATTATGCATAGATCGCCTATCCGTTGGCGAGAGCTGAGTTAATCGATTGGCGGGCGGACGGTTGTCCGCCGAATGACTTACCCATCCCCATTTTGGCAAGCGCAAGCGCTTCGAATAAGCGCGGGGCGAAGTCCATACTCTTTCCCAGCTTCTCAGATTTGAGGAAGGAGTTCAGATCACTATTAAATGTATTGACTAGCGAGGGTTCCTGAAAAACGCTCTGGTCGCCACCCTGAGTGAAGTAGGTATCGATCACTTCGATAGCCTCTTGGAGCAGCGCTTCACGCGCACTCGTGTCGGTGAGTACCTTGGCCATGGCTTCTGAGGTAGTTCTATTGTCGGTAGCCATGCCAGTTTTACTCAACACGTCTCGCAACAAGTAAACGGCGACCATGTAGAACAAGAAGCGGCTCTGGCGGCGACTGATCTGTCCGCCCCGACCAAAGCCGTAAGCATCAGCCGCTTCCTGCAGCAGGTAGGCAGAATAGAGATCCTCGATTCCGAAAGGTGAACTTCCTTCATCAGACGCGGCAACGATTCGTTTGAAAACAGCTCCCTCTGGAAGAAAAGGTGGGTTTTTGCCGAAGGCCGTACCGGCTTCGCCCAGCCAACCTGCTCCAAACACCTTGATCAGATCGGCCGCATTGACGTGTTTTTGAAACTGATGGGTTGAAGGATTGGCGTTCTGAAGTGCGCGTTGAGAGTCCCAGCCGCCACGTTGCACCTCCAAGTATATGCCGTAGCTTTCTGCCATCCCGACTTGCCAGCTCCGGAAGTCGCTGGAGAGTGCCAGGAAATCCTTTTCACGGACTGCGTTTTGGCTGTTCGTGTAACGGGTGATCGCCTGCAATAGCTGCTCTCCCGCGGCCCCCACTTTGACGATCTTGGTGACTACAGCTCCATCAGCGGCCCGCGCCTTCCACTCCTCGATTTCGGGATTTACGCCAGTCCCGCCAGCGCTGTAACGGCGGTGAAAGACTTCCCATATCGTTCGTGAGGTTTGACACCCATTCACGATATATGGATCGACGAGATCTATAGCGTCTCCCTCCTGGCTCCAGTCAGAAGCAACAATGGTGATGCCATTGTTATAAAGTCCAAACCGCTCGGGCGCGTCCCGGAGAGTGTCTTGCATTCCTTTGTTTACCTTGCCTCGCCCTCCGAGAAAGCGTCGCACGTTCTTCTCGTATATCTGGTCTAGGTCCCCTGTTGCATCGCGATATCCGAGGAGAAATTCATAAAGATCAACCAAAGTAGTCGAGCCAACGAGCAACTCACTGCCTGATGGAACCGCGTGGGAACGAAGAGTGACAGCGAAGCAGCTCTCTGGGTCGACTACGTCATCGCCCAACCGCATGAAGATAGTCTCCACAGAGACTGACTCCACGTCGAACATTCCGCCAAGATGCTGTCTTCCGAGCACGCGGATGTCATCTAGCGTCTTCCTTTCGCCTTCACCCAATGGGCGCTCTGTTGCAAAAACAAGTACGATTTTATCATTGGGCCCCGCTTGTGAGCGGAAGATCGTCAGTCGCTCCAGCAGCCCCTCAGCGAGCGAGTTTAAATTCGTCCTCCGTCCGTCCAGGGTGTCGATCACCTTCTGCGCCTCGATAATCAGGGTGGCGCTGCCCTGAAAGGCGCTCCCGTGCTTACTCTGCACAAGATACCAAGTATGACCCTGCTCTCCCTCGTTTTCGTCTTCCGGACCTACGTCGAGAATGGCGAGGTCCACACCGCCGTCGCCTGCTCCATCACAGTAGACTAGCTCCATCCCTGTATCTGGCGCATCAAGCCACTGCGTCACGATTTTATGAGCAAAGCGCCGGCCGAGCTCGACTGTAGATGGCTGTCCGGCAATGATGTCCTCACGCCATGATGCGAGAAATGCCTCGAAATTGGTAGTCTGATTCAACTCGGCCCCCTGAGTAGCTTCATGTGCTGCTTGGCACGCAAGAGCTGACCATGCACTTCGTTTCGCGCGTCAGCCCCGATCCGCTAACCTCACATTAGCGGCGATCGGCGGCAAAGCCACTCATCTGCAACCGCTTTTCGCCGAATGCAGCGCCAGCGCAAGCACCGCGGCATCACCCTTTGAAAGGCGTTGCACCACCCGCTGCAACCCCCACTTCCAAGGCCCTCCCGCATTGTCGCTGGAAAGGTATCGGGCAGTGCACACGCAAGCGTCGACGCCAGTTCGTGTCCTTGATGGTCAGCGAGTACCGGGCTGATCCGCTCGACGCGTGCGGGGATCTCCACCGGTGCCTCGTCGCTTACGGCGTGACAATGATGTCGGTGCTCGCAGTGAAGTACGACTGCTCGTGGTGCGTCAGCCGAAGCGATCAAAACCAGGGTTGGACCAAGTCCAGGCTGTGCGGAGGCTGACCCTCACAATTCAGTCAGCCGGGTCGATTCGCCGGAACGTGAGATTGAACCGAGATCCTCGCACATTCTTACGCTTCGGTACTGAGTGCTCCCAGAACTTTTGTAGTTCGCCCCTCATGACTAACAGAGTTCCATGGCGCATCGGAAAAGTGATTTTTTGTGAATTGTCGTCTTTCCTCCGAATGATAAAATCTCTCTCCGCACCAAAGTTAGCGGACGCGATGACTGGTTGCTGCCCAAGCTCTTTTTCGTCATCAGAGTGCCAGCTCAAAGAATCCTGCCCGTCCCTGTACCAGTTCAGCAAAACGCTGTTAAACCGGACCTTGGCGCACTTCTCTATCGCCTCCTTCACGTAGAGGAGACCTTTGTTCCACTCGTTAGGCTCTGAGCGGATCCCCGAGTAGGTGTAAGATTTCCCAGGATCACCATACCAAGAGGTCAGCCGGGGCAGAGGCTTGCGCTTGCCGAAGAAGTTTATCCAGTCCTGCTTCCACTTGATGTTAGTGAATCTAATTTCTTCTATTAGCTCCGGAGGGATCTGGCGCCAGTCTATAGAGCGCCAGTCTCGTCCATCCGTCTCCTGAAGATACTCGACCATGCGGTCGCTAATTCGAGGCTCAAAGTAGTTACCAGCATAAAATATACTGCCGTTTGGCACTGTGAGATCGTAGCCGTTTGACTCGGAGTTCGGTGCGATCAAGTACCCCTTCCCTTTGGGAAAGGAGAACGGCGGGTCGATCAACGCAGGTTCAAAAAGGTCACCCATTGCTGCGGACTTCAACCTCCACGTGCCACGAAACGACCGGATACTTGTCCCCGGGCCCACAGCGGAACTCTGCCATCTCAGAGTGAGAAACGGTGAGTGCGTCTGCGTGACTTGGATCTTCGAGTGCTGCCTTCAAGCTGCGGATCCGTTCCGTCCCGCCGTCGAAATCCCTGTCATGGCTTACAGCAAGGATTGTATGGACCCCGTCAGTCATAATCTCGCCCAACAAGCGGAACTGGTCGAAACCTTTGATGTCCAGCACGTTTGAAAAGACATGGATAGTGGCTAAGCCTTCCTCAACCTCCAAATCCCCAAACGTGACCTCATCAAAACCCTTGTTGACGCAAAACATCTCGGAATCAGGGGCGACATTCTGATAGATGGCTTCTGCGCGTACAAGTGCAACGGGCGAGGGTTCAACTAAAACGACTTTCCTGAGCATAGTCGCAAAGGCGTCACCGAACTGATCATACAGGAGGAGGCCTGCTAGCCCTTGCCCACACCCGTAGTCTACGAGCCGCACAGGGGCACTTGTCAGACTGATACCCTTTCCCAGTGCCGCCCACTGGCACGCGATCATCGGCCCATAGGAATACAGGTACTGATCCAATTGCTCCGTTGAACCCAGGATCGATGTGCCGCGGCCAAGCTGATGCCACAGATCCCTATCTCGTCCTATTTTACCCCTTAACCACGGGAAAGAGAGACGCTTCCCGCTTCGCTGGAGTTCGTGAAGGACTGCAACGGCAGCATCAGTCTGACGAAGGGCAGCGACCTCTTCGTGGCTCATGTTAGCGAATGATGTACCCAACCCCTTCAGCCCCTTTTCCCATACTCACAGCACGAAGCTCGATCTGCCTTGAGCGATTATGATCTTGGCGATTTCCGTTTATTTCTCGTCTACTAGTGTTTGCTCCGCTCGCCGGGCCTAGGACGATGAGCGGGGTTAAGTGCCTTCGCCAGACTCTTCATGAACCACTTGTCATACTTCCACCCCCGGATCCTCTGGGGAGACATGTAGGCATCCAAGAACTCGAGCGTGGTGCAATACTGAGGATCCCAGGGCTGAAGGTATATGAGGCTTTCCCCTCGCGGCGGGCGGTATGTGTCAGTGAGCACCCTCAGGAGTTCGCCGGTTTCCAGTAGACTGAGATAGAGGACATTCCAGTGATCCTCACGCTTGCTTCTCTGATAGGTCGCCGGGACCCAACCGGCGCCTCGCCAATGCGCGACCTCGACCCTGGGCGGAGCGACTGGGGCCCCGTTCGTGACGGGGGGGGGCTGCGTCGTAGTGCAACTGTGCTTCGGCCATGGCGGACCTAGCTCGTCGAAGAAGACCCTACTCCCGGTGTCGTTCCAGTAAAAGAAGACTCTCTCATGGCAGACTTGGCATCGGGCATTGGGTATCGTCACACTATCGAAGGAGACCTTCGGCCGCGCCTGCCTTCTCTCACGTACACCACTCGAGGCTCGTCTATTCTGGCACCAGCCACATACACAATGGGAATGGTGATTGTAACCCGGCATTGCCCCATCATACATCGACGACGATTAAAAGAGGTTACTGAGCAGACTTATTCGGAGCACGAACCGCGGAATGAGCTCGGTTTCGGCAGACAGAACGTCCACGAACTCTCCGAAGTGCTCATGATCTCGAAGCACGTCCTTGGTTGCATGCCCTGTGTGTGCCCGTGTGATCGCTGGGTTGAGCCGGTAACGCACGCTTGGCTGATGAAGTGATGTCGCACGCAAGATTCGGCATCACGCCCTCGATTCCGAGCGAAAGTACCCAGGCAGCAAGCTTTGAGCCCAGCCGGTTGGCTTGCCTAGTCATCGCATTGTCACTCCGGCGGGCTTCAGGACTCAGATCTGGCAATCTTACCGACCTTGCGAGTATCATCCGGTGCGTCCTTCGTGCTTCCTTAGCCCTCCCTACCCGCGAAATCACTGAGGTAGCGCGGGGAATGCGGCACTTTCCTGGGCTGCGTCCGCCGGTCAGCGGTAGCGGTTCCTGTTGTGGGACTGGTAGCAAAGTCGGCTGGAGCGGGATTTTGTACGAAAGGGCCCCACCTCACGCCCCACCGGAGCGTCATTCCGCTTCAAGAGTGTCGGGAGCTCTTAAAGCCATAATGCTTCATTTGGCGGGCTAAAGTAATCGGTGGGCTTCAACGCCCAAGGCGGCCGAGAGGCGCTCGAGTACATCCAGCGACGCTGAATATCTGCAGCGCTCGAGCGCGCTGATGTAGGTTCGGTCAATTTGGGCGGCGTCCGCCAAATCCTCTTGTGAGAGACTACGCTCCACCCGAAGCCGTCTGAGGTTGTCCGCAAGGACCGTCCGGAGCGCCATCGACGCAGACGGAACCCCATTGAAGAGCATATAACCACGGAGTATGCTCTACAGGAGCTGTCGGTCGCACTGCCATCGGGCCGCACTGCCGCTTGGTCGACTGAGGAAACAGTGGAACAAAACTTCGATCGCCGCGTCGAACAAATGAAGCAAGACCACTACCTCCACTGGTTTGCGCTCATCAGCATTGCAATCTGGTCTGGTAGTGTGTTCGGGTGGCTCGCAGGGCTCGGCACAATGTGCGGCCTCCTGATTGCTATCCTTGTCAGCAATATGGTCATCCTCGCGACAACCGGGAGCGTGCGAGCGACCAGGGTTTCGCGTTGGGGTTGGCTCGTTGTGGCCGCTGCCACGCTGATCGTTACCAGTATCGAAATTGTGCATCGATGATGCCGCAATTGGAAAGGGATCCCGCATAGACGCCGTCACATCAGGTCTGCAGCCGAGTCGAGCGCGCTGGCGCGGGCGCGAGGTCCTACGAGCTAGCGGGAATTGGTCTGAACTCCGCGATCAAATCCCTAGCTTTGAGGTGCATCCTTTCTCAGCCGGTGGAGGTCCGCCGAACCCCAGCCTTCGCGCGGTCATCAGAACACCCATCGATCCTTGGGAGCACCCCATTCCGGTGGGTGTAGTTTCTCCGGGATACTATCTGGTCCAGCATCAGGAGCTGGGGGACCGCTGCGCCGATATTCTCAGGCGACTCGACCTGTTTTATGAACGCCTCTGGTGTGAGCTGGAGCTATCTGCCCTGGGTGAGTGGATGCATCTTAGCCTTTTCCTCGGTGATGACTTCCAGATCACTCCAGCTGATGGGCACCCCCTCAGCCTGCGTATTGAGATTTTCAACTCAGTTGAAGGGTCGAGCCGCCTCACCCTCCTCGTCGGCTGGTTCCGCTTTGTCTGCGCAAACGGATTGGTGATTGGGAACACCCTCGCGAAGATCGCGGACGTACACGACGAACGGCTGGACCTAAGACAGCTCGAACATGCCGTCACTGATGGGCTGAAGCTCGCAAATGTCGACCGCAAGCGTCTGAACCAATGGTCAGAAGCCACGTTTGCGCCGGCCGCACTGCCCACTTGGGCTGACGGGCCGCTGGCAGCAAAATGGGGGAAGAAGGCGGCCGCGCGCTGTCTCCACATCTGCCGTACCGGATATGATGCCGAGTTCGCCCACCCCTTCCAGAGTGGCTTGCCCTCCGAAAGGGAATTGCGGGAAACCTGCGCCGTGCCAGGTTCTGCAACGCCCTCGACATCACTCTACGATGTTGCGCAGGCTCTCTCATGGATCGCGACAAATCGTACCAACGTTGAAGAACGCTTGGCGTGGCAGAGCGACGTGCCACCGCTGGTTTCAGAACTCAATTCGATCACGCGCAAACAACGAGTAACCTTGAGTATGGCAACTCATGGATGACCCGGGTGACATACAAGCGATCTCATGGCGCGCAGTAGCCGACAAGCTCGAACTCGCCCAAGCTGTTGGATTTGTACGAACAAGGGCAGGTTTGCAATTGAAGGGCGCTTTTCTGGAGCCCGAGGTGTTCATTTTGGCCGCCCCCGGTGGATTATCCTTCCGAAGCTCTTTCCTTGCATCGGACGTTCCGGCGACCGGCATGTGGCCCTCGCCCATTGCAGCACATGGTCCATCACTTAGACGCTTGGTCCCGAAGCTGACGGGTCACGAGATCACGCTGCGCTACGAAGAGGGCCGGCTATTTATAAACTCAACTTCCATTTCTGCTCGTGAAGTCTAACGGACATTCTCAGAAAACAATGAACAGCTCGAACAACAAAGAATCACTCGGACAGCAATTTGATGAGGCTCTGGTCTACGCCAGTGACGCGCACCGGGCGCAGCGTAGAAAGGGCTCACGCACTCCCTATGTGGCTCACCTTCTGGGGGTTTGCTCGATCGCACTCGAGCTTGGAGCAGACCAGGAGCAGGCGATCGCCGCCCTACTTCACGATGCCGTCGAAGATCAGGGTGGGTCCGACCGGCTAGCCGATATTCGGCTGAGGTTTGGCGAGGACGTGGCGACCATTGTCGCACATTGCACGGATGGAGAGCCGAACGCTGACCGGTCAGGTCGGGAGAATTGGCGTCCCCGGAAGGAGGCATACATTGCGTCTTTGTCGGAGAAACCGCAGCGTTCTCTTCTGGTATCACTCGCTGACAAAACGC
Source organism: Altererythrobacter sp. TH136 (assembly GCF_007065885.1). Lineage (NCBI taxonomy): Bacteria > Pseudomonadati > Pseudomonadota > Alphaproteobacteria > Sphingomonadales > Erythrobacteraceae > Altererythrobacter > Altererythrobacter sp. TH136. The sequence continues at coordinate 1,461,241 of NZ_CP041409.1, forward strand.
ACAACGCGAGGGCAATCTGCGACGATCTTGATAACCTTGGGAACGTGGTATTCGACCGGTTCACCGGCGAGAAGGCGGGAACCCTATGGTATTACGCTGCTCTTGCGGAGGAGTTTGAGCGCCTACTCCCCGGGATAGGAGCGGACCGACTGAAGGCTGCCGTTAAGCAAATGCACCATCTTTCAGAAGAGGGGCTCTGACGGGCAAACCCGCGCGACCAAAACCGCCCGCGGCCTACCCATGCCGAGTTCCGCGCGTCGCTCTCAGCACGAGGACGTCCATATGACGCGAGGAGACGGCATGGCGCTGGGTGATCAAATCAAACGAGGACCCAGGTGAGATTTGGTTTGCTTGCGGGTGATACTGCTAATGGGGCCTACGACGGGGCCTGGAATTTGTGATCCATGCATCAAGAGCTTGTACTTCAGTGGGTTAACCAGGCAGTGTGAGTGCCCAAGAAGTACTGCAGCCGCTTTCGGCCACCGGCACGACGGTGCGCTAACAGGAGAGTGGGGGACGAGAACAGAGCATCTGCTCTGACCTCGAATTGCGACCATCAGTCCTGGGGAGGTCTAGTGCCTCCAGCAAGTCGTGACCACTTCGCCAGATGAAGCCACGATTGCATAAGTGGCCCGGTACCGTTCGAAGTGACGGGCTTCGTGCCCTAGATAAGCGGCAAATCGCCGCCAAGAGCGCTTGGTGAAGAAACACGTCTCAGCGCCTCCGCCTGCGGAAGTGCGATCGCCAAAATCGAGCAGTGCGTCGATTACCGAGGGCGGTATCGCGCGCTCTTTGGCCCGCTTTCCGGCATGCCGGGTCAGACGATGATCGGAGAGACGCAGCCGGTCCACTGTGGTCGCAGTCATGGTAATCGTCCTAAAGTTGAATCTTGAGAGAGGCGAGGCGTTCCTCCAGCCTCGCCATGGCTTCCTGAGCGGCAATGCCCGCGGCTTCCGCTTTCGATCTCGCCCAGGCGGTTCGTGCTGCGGGATCCTCGGCTTCTCGCAGGTCCTTTGGCAGTTCGGTTATCGCGAACACGCCGTTCAACAGGGCGTCGGCCGCGTCCTCGTCGCCATCGAAGTAGGTCAACGCCTCTTCGCGGCAGATCGAATAGCTTGGGCTCCGCCATCCTGACCAGCCGTCCAAGGTGTCCGAGGAATCGGTGAACGGCTGCGCGCTACCGAGGCGGTTACGCAGGAAGGCGACGAACGGGTTCTGATCTTCGTGGATATAATCCCATGCCAGCGGATCCTCGGCATGATCGCCATCCACGAGGGTACGTCCGACGATGTCCTTCCCGTTGATTGATCGCTCCTCAAGGCGATCGATCTCGTCAGCCGTGTAGTCATCCACCAGGCGGCCAGAAAGGTGCCCAAAGCTGCTCTCGAGAGCTGAGACGGCATCGCGAGCCTGGCGCAGCTGAGCGAGGTTCCGGCGCCGGTGACAGAGGCTTTCCGAGGCCATCATATGAAACAGCAGCGGCGCGAACTCGATGATGTGGCCGGCGCTCACCTGGTACCGCTTGGCGACGAGGGCCAGGGCGTTTCGGGTTCCATTGGAAACCCTTGCGTTAAGCTGGCCTTTGGCTTGCTCAGGCGTAACGCTCGGCGCCACCTCAAGTGGGACGAGGCCAGCGAGCTGGTCCGCGTTAAGCTTTAGGTGGGCGCACAGGCGGGCAACGGTGTAACGGCGATTGCTAGTCATCTCGCCACGCTCGATCCGGGCTATGGTCGTCTTGTTCACGCCTGACCTCTGAGCGAGATCGGCCATGCTCATTCTGAGCTTCTTGCGCTGCGCTCGGAGTATCGTTGGGTCGATGTGGGTCATAGCACTAGGTCCTTTCGGGGAACCATATGCGCCTCTGAATGATATCGGGATATACGCATTTCGTGCGCATTCCGGGTGATTTTGACACCTGAAAATGCTCGATAACGCCCATATGCCCACACTAATGCACTCAACTGTTTGTGCACGACTGAACCTCGTCAATGTGTTCTTGAAACGTGCACACACTAGGTGCGTACTGGCGACTGAGCCTTTGAGTTCAAAAAATCGCGCAGTTGAGACCAGTCGTCTTCATGCGGCAGGTCAAAGGTCGAAGCTTTAGTCCTGCCTGAGCCTTCCTAGCCGGCGATACGCCGCTTGATGATTAGCGGTCCTGCAGCGAGACTGATATACGATCCGAAAGAGGCAAACATCCTCCTTGTCGAGGCCCTCATTGGGCCCCTCCAATCTACCCAACAGCGAGATATATGAATCTTCCCTGCTCGTGTCGGTTCATCTGCGCTGCCTAAGCTTCGGCGAGTGTCGGCCTAAGCATCTTGTGCCTTTAGGGCCCTGAACGGTCCTTGCATTCTCTGGCGAGAGGCTGGGCAATTGCGATCGAGTCTCGGCTAGAGCAATCTACCTCGAAAAGTTGAGTCCACTGAGGCGCTCCTAATCGCTGCTTGAAGATTGCACTGACTATCTATCGCTCGCCGCTCCGCATCACGCGGACTCGCGTTGCGCAACCTGCGGCGACGCCTGCCTAACCTTGCCATAGCAGGTGGCGACCTCGAACGCTTCGCGAGGCGTGCTGGGCTGATAGACGTCGCTCATCGCAATTCGCCCCTCAATGTTAGCGCTGTAAACATTGATCTCTTCACCGAAAAGGTCGCGCGACAGCGTAAGTTGTTGAAATATAACACATGTTCCACTCTGTTCCACCCTGTTCCACCCTGTTTCCTAACCTTTTTCAATGCGTGCGCAGGTGTACTTAGTATAAATATCTTTAAGGGTGGAACAATGGAACACGCCTTTATTTTCAGCCACTTAGCACGTTCCACCCTACGCTCCCAGAGGGTGGAACGAGGTTGGAACAGGGTGGAACATTCAGCCAAACAGGTCATCTTCGCCCTCCCCGAGAAAGGCTTCGATCTTATCGCGGTAGGCGATGTACCCCTGACTACCGCCCAGAGCGCGCACCTTCTTGTGCGTGCAGTACAACACCTTGAGCGCCTTGCCGGCACGGGTCTTGAGCCGCTGGTCGAGCTGGCTGGTCTTGAACCCCAGCGCGCCCACCAGCACGTCCTCAGTGCCCCATGTGTACGGCCGGTCGACCGGGGCGATCGCCAGCTCGTCACCATTCAGCAGCCAGCGCGCGATTGTAGGCAACCACGGGTCCATGTCCTTGAACTTGCTGTGCTCGCCGATCGCCAGCCGCTCGGCCTCCTGCCACATGATCCCGTTCTTGCGCCACAACGCCACCGCCTCGGCCCAGAGCTGGTCCCTGTCCCGCTCCACGCCCTCGACGTCGAGCGCAGCGCCCACCTCGAACGGCAACCAGCGTCGCTCACCCGTGGCGTCGGCGAGGAACGTGTCCTCGTTCGTGGTGCCGTAGAAGATGAACCGGCGCTGGAAGGTGTCGGGGAACTCCTTGTACTTCGGCACCCACTCCTCTTCGCGCCGGGTGACGAACGCCTTGGTGCTGTCCTGATCGCGGCCCCTGAGACCGCGCAGCTCGCCCAGCTCAGCCACCGCCTTGCCCCGCATCTTGCGCGTGGTGTCGTCGTCACGGTCGGTGAGGTCGATCTCGGCGAAGTGCTTCACGCCCGGCGCGATCGACCTCACCAAGCTCGTCTTGCGCACGCCCTGCCCGCCCACGAGGATGAGAGCCATGTCCGCTTGGCAACCCGGGGCTAGCGCACGGCCCGCCTGCGCGGTCCACGAGTATAGCCCGACAGCGCGTGTAAACGCATTATCAGCGGCCTTGGCATAGGTGTGCCAGAACCGCTCGATCCGCGGCAAACCATCCCACGCGGGCAGCTCGCCCACCCAGTCGATCAGGGTGTCGACCCGGTGCCTCACCCCGTGTGCGTTAACCGCTGAGCGGATCGCGGCCGCGGTCTGGGGGACGAAACCGTGGCTATCCATCTTTTCGACGATCATCTGGTACTGCTCGTCCTTGAACGGCAGCCACGCGAGGCTGTTGGACCGCTTGCTGCGCCACACCAGCTGCGCCGTGTAGTCGTCCCAGCTGATCTCGATCCCGCTGCTCTCTACGTCCTGCAGGAACAGCCGGTGGTTGTACGCCCGGTTCTCCTTGAGCTGCTGCTTGCTGAGCATGTATCGCGGCTTCGCAGGCTCAATCTCCTTGCCCTTCGCGGTCTCGATCTCGGCCGGCAGGTCAGGCGCGTCGCTCATGTCGTGCGCGAACCCCATTGCCTCGAGGAAGTCGGCATCGGTCCTGTTCTGGCAGCTGGCGTGCAGGCACTTGAAGTGGCCCTTCTCGAACCGCTCGTCGGGCGGCGCGTACTGCGTCTCGCTCGGCCCGCTGTCGCTGCTGTGCCCATCGACCCACGGGCAGCGCACGAACAGCGTGCCGTCGCCTTTGTCGCCCGTGATCTCCCAGTGCTGCACCAGCCACGCGCCGATCTCGTCGTCCCTCGGCGGCCCGGTGTACTCACCGGTGCCTTGGCGGCGCTCGCGCGCGATCGACCAGCCGTCCTCGCCCTCTGCGAAGAGCATCTCGAGCAGGGCGCACAGGTCGTCCAGCTCAGCCATCGTGAGCAGCGGCACGTCGTCAATCGTCGGCGGCCTGCCAGCCGGCCACAGGTAGCGCCCGTCGACCTTGCCGTCCTTGATGTAGGCGCCGTCGGCGATCCACTGCTGGCCATCGCCGAGTATCTCGATGATGCCGCCGTTGACGGTCAGCACGCGCTTCGTGAGCAGCCCCTCGAGCCTGAAGGGCAGCAGCACCTTGCCCGTGCCCTCGCGGCTGCGGCGGTAGAACTTGAGGTGCGGGAAACGCCCCTCGATCGCGGCGACGATCTTGGCGCTGCGCTTCGGGCCATGCACGTCGATGTCGAACGCGCGTAGCCCGCCGTCGCGGCTCTGCATGCAGATGCCCAGCCGCTCGTCCAGCTCCCACTTGCCGATCTGCTTCATGGTCGACCGGTGGTCGGTCCACTTCGCGAACCCCGACGCCTCGCCGCGGAAGTTGATCTGGCTGGGCGTCTTGCCCAGTGCCTTCATGTTGCTGTCAGGCGAGATCGGCACAGCCGGGTCGACCACCACGGGCAGGACATGCTCCGCAAGCGGCAGCGTGTTGGTCCAGTGGTGCCACTGCTCGAGGCCGGCACCATATCGGTGAGACACGGGCTAGTCCTCGCAATTTGCGATGAGCTTCTCAATGGAAGCGACCAGGATGAGTCGCCGTTTTCCGAGCTTTCGACTCTCGAGCTCCCCGCGTGCCAGTCTCGCGTAGAGATTTGTGCGACCGATTCCCCCGAGAAGCGCGCAAGCGTCGTCCACGGAAACCAGGATCTGTTCAAGTTGGCGCATCGCATGTCCTTTCAACGAAGAACTCGTCATCGCACCGAAGCTTCGACTCGTGTTCACTGTTCGGCGATTCCCGTGGGATTCCAGTGTGTTCAATGTTGACCGCAGTCACCAGATGCAGTACCTAAGGCAAAGCATCTGGAGCAGGGCTTCGGCCTTGGCCAACCTGCCCGCCCGGGTAAGGTGGTTCCCGAATGGGGATGCGGCCGAGTGGCAATAAAACGGGGCACCTCGACTAGCATCGAAGTCCTTCTCCCAGACACCGCGAGGAGAAGATCATATGCATCCGCTTGCACCCAACGACCTTGTCATCTGCATCGACGACAAACCGTTGCCGGAAAAAATCATCCGCATCGGTGAGCCATGGGTAAAGGCCGGTCGCGCCTACCGGGTGGCAAGCGTTAGCTCGAGCGGCCCGGACTATGGCGTCGAGCTGGAGGATCTAGCCCACTGGCCGCCTGCTTGCGGCTGGCACGCGTGGCGTTTCATCAAAATCGAACCGGCCGAAGAAGCCTTCACCGCGGGGCTCACGGCGGTCAAGGAAGACGCCTGAGTCCTCAGTGCGTGCCGCGCAGTTGATCAAGGTAGTCGCTCCACCACTGCGCCATACGCACCCGTTCCTCCCAGTGCTGACCGCGATGGTAGATGCCGCGGATGGCATTGTGGTCCTGGTGCGCGAGCGCGCGCTCGATCGCATCGTGACTCCACAAGCCGGACTCGTTGAGCAACGTCGAAGCGGTCGCGCGCAAACCGTGAGCGGTCATCTCGTCGCCTGAGTATCCCATCCGCCGCAGTGCTGCATTGACTGTGTTCTCGCTCATCGGCCGACCGCGTGCGTGCATCGATCGAAAGATGAAGCGCGACCCACCATTTACCGTTCGGATCTGCTCGATGATTGCGAGCACTTGGCGCGACAGCGGCACCGCGTGCGGGCGGCGCGATTTCATCTTGCCAGCCGGGATCCGCCATACTGATGCTGCAATGTCGAGTTCGTCCCATTCCGCGTGCCGCAGCTCGCCCGGCCGCACAAACACGTGAGGCGCGATCTGGAGCGCGAAGCGAGTGGTGTAGTTGCCTTCGTACTTGTCGATTGCCCGCAGTAGGCCGCCGAGCTCCGCCGGGTCGGTGATGGCGGCGTAGTGCTTGGCCTTGGGGGCGATCAGCGCCCCCTGGAGCGGTGCACAGGGATCATGTTCGCAGCGTAGCGTTGCCACACCGAAGCGGAATACGCGGGAGCCAAAGCTCCGCAGCCGCCGGGCCTTTTCGTAGTTCCCTTGGCCTTCGTGCTTCTTGAGCACGCTGAGCATTTCATGTGGGGTGATTTCGGCAATGGGGCGCCGGCCGATCGATTTGTTGAGCACGGCGGCTAGCCAGTTCATCTTCACCAGGGTTGCCATCGCCAGCCCTTCGGCCTCGCGCTTGGCAATAAACTCGTGCGCCACTGACTCAAACGTGTCGCCAGCTCGTATAAGCGCTGCGACTTTCTCCTCGCGCTTGCGCCGTGCCGGATCGCCGCCGCCGCCGATTTCGACCCGTGCCTGGTCGCGCTTCAGCCGGGCTTCGCGTAGGCCCACCTCGGGGTAGCGTCCGAAGGTAAGTTTCTTCTCGCGCCCGTCCTGGCGATACTTCATCCGCCACAGCTTCGAGCCGTTGGTCCGGATAAGGATATACAGCCCGCCACTGTCGGCGAGCTTCCAGTCCTTGTCGCGCGGGGTCGCCTGCTTCAGCTGCAGATCGGTCAGAGCCATAGGGGCCTCTCCATCGAGATCGGCGCCAAAAGCGTCATTTTCAGGTGGGGCCTCGGGCAAAGAAAGGCCCCCGAGGCCCCCAGATCGAAAATGAACGTCAGCGAACGCAAGCGATCAAACTGGAGAAATTTCTACACGAAAACAGTGGGTTTGTCGACCGCTGGCGAACGCCAGCGAAAGAACAAATGGTGCCCAGAAGAGGACTCGAACCTCCACGCCCTTGCGAGCGCCGCCACCTGAAGACGGTGCGTCTACCAATTCCGCCATCTGGGCACACGTGGCGGCTGGTCAACTGCGTCCGGCCGCCGGGTAGGCGGGGGCCGATAGCGGGGGGCGGGCGCGGTTGTCAACTCGTGCTTTGCGTTGCAAGCCGGTTGCGGCAGGGAAGCGATTGCGGCAGGGCGCGAGCGAATTACTCCCAAGGCGATGAAAGCATGTCACGACGCGATCCCCTGTATGGCAAACTGGTCACGATCGTCGGCGGGAGCGGCTTTGTCGGCAACCACCTGGCCGGTGCCCTGCTGGGGCGTGGCGCCCGGATTCGCGTGGCGAGCCGCCACCCGGAAACCGCCCATCACCTCAAACCTTTGGCGCAGCTCGGCCAGATTCAGGCTGCGCGCTGCGATGCGACCCGTCCTGACAGCGTTGCGCAGGCGATTGCTGGCGCGGATGCGGTGGTGAATCTGGTCGGCACGTTCTCGGGCGATGTGATGGGCACGATCTGCGGCGGCGCCCGCAACATCGCGCAGGCGGCAGCGGCGGCTGGTTGCGAGGCGATGGTTCACGTCAGCGCCATCGGGGCCGACGCGAGCTCTCCGGCCGGATACGCCCGCGCGAAAGCGGGAAGTGAGGCGTTCGTCCTGGATGCCTTTCCTCAAGCGACGGTTCTGCGGCCGAGCGTGCTGTTCGGCGAAGACGACAACTTCGTCCAGATGTTCGCGCGGCTGATCGGTGCGCTGCCAGTGCTGCCGGTCTTCGCCCCTCATGCGCCGCTGCAGCCGCTGTTCGTGGATGACGCGGCCGAGGCGGTGGCGGTGGCGCTGGGCGCGCCGCAAACCTATGGCGGCAAGATCTACGAGATCGCCGGCCCCGAGAGCATCACCATGCTCGACCTGAACCGCCGGATCGCCGCCAGCCAGAGGCGCGATCGCACCTTCATCCCGCTCCCGGACGGCGTCTCAGCGCTATTCGCCATGCTTCCGGGGACGCCAATGAACACCGACCAGTGGACGCTGCTGCAGGCTGGCAATCGCCCGTCAGGGGCGCTGCCCGGAATCGACGCCTTTGGTATCGTCCCGCGGCCGCTCGGGCTGTTTCTGGATCGCTGGATGACCCGCTATCGCAGGCACGGGCGTTTTAACGAGAAACTTGTCGGCTAACCCAGGTCGCCGGCTAAGCCACCGTCCATTAACCCGCACTCGTGCTGGGCGGGGACGTTCCTTCATCAGCGAGCAGCGTGAGCGGTTCGACGATCAGTGTGCCGCCATCGGATCCCACGATCCGGACGCGCGTCCCGGCAGCCATCTCAGGGCCGCGCGCGGGCCACTGACTGTCCCCTTGCGTCACGCGGCCTTCGCCATGCTCGATCGCCTGTGCGACGGTGCCGGTCTGGCCCACGAGCCGCCCCAGCCGGTCGTTCATCAAGGGATCGCTGCTCTCGATCGGCTGCTCGCCGAAAATCCGCCGGGCGGTGAAAACCGCGATCAGCGACAGGGAAACGAACTCGACAATCTGCAGCGGCACGCCGAAATCGAACACCATCGTCAGCGCGCCGGTGGCGAGCGCGGCGAGCGCGAGCCAGATCAGGTACACGCCGGGCACGATCATCTCGAGACCCGCGAGGACGAGGCCGAAGGCGATCCACGCCCAGGCAGCATCGATATCGGTCAGCCAGTCCATCAGCGGTTATCGTCCCCAGTACGGGGCACGGCTGTGCGCGGGCGCGGAAGCGGGACGCCGTTGCTTGGCGGCGAAGCGGGGGGTTGTGCGCCTTCGGCCGGCTTGATCGCTTCTCGTACCAGTTCACCGATACCGCCGAGCGAACCGATCAGCTGGGTGGCCTCGACCGGGAACAGGATGGTCTTGGCGTTGGGACTGGTGGCGAACTTGCCGACCGCCTTGGTATACTCCTGAGCGATAAAGTAGTTGATCGCCTGGTTGCCGCTTTGGGCGATCGCATCGGAGACCGCGCGGGTAGCCTGCGCCTCCGCCTCGGCCGAACGCTCGCGCGCTTCGGCGTCGCGGAAGGCGGCTTCCTTCTTGCCCTCGGCCGACAGGATCGCCGACTGCTTCTCACCCTCCGCACGCAGGATGCGGCTGGCGCGTTCGCCTTCCGCTTCGAGGATTTCGGCGCGCTTGAGGCGCTCGGCCTTCATCTGCCGGGCCATCGCTTCGGAAATGTCGAGCGGCGGGCGGATGTCCTTGATCTCCACGCGGGTGATTTTGATGCCCCAGGGCGAGGTTGCATGATCAACCACGCCCAGCAGGCGCGCGTTGATCTCGTCACGCTTGGACAGCGTTTCGTCGAGATCCATCGAACCCATCACGGTGCGCAGGTTGGTGGTCGTAATCGCCATGATGGCACCGTACAGGTTGTGCACCTCGTACGCCGCCTTGCCGGCATCGAGCACCTGGAAGAACACGACCGCATCGACCCCCACCATCGCGTTGTCGGCGGTGATGATTTCCTGGCCCGGAATATCGAGGACCTGCTCCATCATGTTCACCTTCTGCCCGACGCGGTCGACGAAGGGGGTGATGATGTGCAGTCCGGGATTGGCCGACTTGGTAAAGCGCCCGAAGCGCTCGATCGTATAGACATACCCCTGCCGCACCACTCGCACCGAACTGAGCAGGAAGATCACCAGCACGGCGACAATCAGGATAAGAGTAAGGGCCAAAATTTCCTCCTTGAGCGAAAGATATCGTAGCGTCCGAGGGCCTGCCCGCAAGCAAAACCGGACTGCGGCCGTCGCGCGTCACATCCTCCGCAAGCTGCCCCCACGCTTCCTGTTGCTCGTCGATCGACTACATCCGTCGTCGAACGAAACCTGCCGCTCGTCGAGCGTGTAGCGCGCGCCATCACCAAGAGAAGTAGCTGAATCGCAGGGAAGAAGTGCGGCGACGCACGATGGAGACAGATCTATGAAGTTGACCGTGGCTGCCACGTTGCTGTGCAGCGCAGCCTTCGTGTCGCCGGCTGCGGCGCAGGACGTGGAGACCGGTGACGCCGCCCCGCCCCAGTCGACCGAGGTCGCCTCGCCCACCGAGGCGCCCGCGGGCCGGCAAGTCTACACGCCGGCTGATTTCGCCCGCTACGCGCCCAAGACCGCGGCCGACATGATCCAGCAGATTCCCGGCTTCAATATTCGCGAGAGCGAGCAATTGCGCGGGTTGGGCCAGGCGACCGGCAACGTGCTGTTCAACGGCAAGCGGTCCTCGACCAAATCGGAATCGCTGTTCAACCTGCTTACCCGCATTCCCGCCACCAACGTGGAGCGGATCGAGATCGTCGATGGCGCCACCCTCGATATCCCCGGCTTGTCGGGCCAGGTCGCCAACATCGTGTATCAGTCGAACGCTCTGTCGGGGCAGTTTGCCTGGACCGGCCAGGTGCGCGCGCATTATGCCGATCCGCTGTTTACCCGTGGTAGCGTGTCGGTCAGCGGGCGCAGCGGGGCGCTCGAGTACGAAGCCGGCATCGACAACAGCGATGCGGGGCGCAGCGCGGCGGGCGGGCCCACGCGGATCCTCGATCGGGACAATGTACTTACCGAACTGCGGTCCGATACGTGGACGAGCAATTATGATGCACCCAAGATTTCGGGCAAAGTGACCTGGAACGGCGCGGGCGGCAGCGTGGCGCACGCAAACGCGCACTACCAGCGCACCTATTCGCGCTACGACGAACGGGGTTTGCGCCAGCCGACGGGGCTGCCGGACCGGGTTCGTACCCTGATCGAGCGCAACGACACCTGGAATTACGAGCTGGGCGGAGATTACGAGTTCGGCCTTGGCCCCGGCAAGCTCAAGCTGATCGGCCTGCGGAGTTATAGTCACGAGCCTTATCTGCAGCAGACCCTGACCGAATTCGACGACGGCAGCGCTGCCGTGGGCGATCGCTTCACGCAGACCGGCAACCTCGCTGAGACCGTCGCGCGGGGCGAATACAGCTGGAAGATGTTCGGCGGCGACTGGCAGCTTTCGGGTGAAGCGGCGTTCAACACGCTGGATAACGTTTCGGGCCTGTTCGTGCTCGCCCCTTCGGGCGAGTTCACCGAAATCCCGTTCCCTGAGGGGACCGGCGGGGTGAAGGAAGACCGCTACGAGGCGCTGCTGAGTTTCGGCCGCAAGCTGACCGATACGCTGTCGTTCCAGCTGATCGGCGGCGCGGAGACTTCGACCATCGCGCAGACCGGGGCGAACGGCCTGACCCGCTCGTTTTTCCGGCCCAAGGGCACGCTTTCCCTCGCCTGGAAACCGAGCGAGGACTTCGACGCTTCGCTCAAGATCCGCCGCCGCGTGCTGCAGCTGAACTTCTACAACTTCCTGGCCCGCGCATTCCTCAACGACGGGAATGCCAACGAAGGCAACATCGACCTGCTGCCGCAGCAGGACTGGAGCTACGAAGCCGAGTTCAACAAAAAGCAGGGCCCCTGGGGTTCCCAGCAGTTCCGCCTGATCTACCGCGATGTTGAGGATTACGTGGACATCATCCCCGTCGCTGGCGGCGGCGAAGCGGTCGGTAACATCGCCAAGAGCTGGGCGGCAGCGTTCATTTCCACCAGCACCATCAAGTTCGATCCCATGGGGCTCAAGGGGCTGAAGCTCGACGTGACGGGTGTGATCCAGGAATCCGGGCTGCGCGATCCGTTCACTGGTGAGAATCGCCAGTGGAGCAATTTCGCCACCCGTCAGCTCAACGTGGCCTTGCGCTACGACATGCCGCAGACCGACTGGGCGTTCGGCGCCGATGCCAATTACACCCACTTCGAACCGCGCTATCGCAGCAATTCGGTCGATCGCACCTGGGAGGGGCCGGTATTCGCGGGCGTGTTTGTGGAGAACAAGGACGTGGCCGGGCTGACCGTGAGAGCCGCGGTCGATAACATTCTCAACGCCCGGTCCCGCCGCTACCGCGAAGTCTACACGGGCCTTCGCGGGGTGACCCCGATCTCCTTCATCGAGGATCGCGACCGCCTGATCGGACCGATCTTCAGCCTGTCGGTGCGCGGCAACTTCTAGTCCTTCCCCCTCCCAACGCTGCACGATAGAGCGTGCGCATGAAGAAGCGCGCACTCGCCGGTCGCATGGTCCACCCCGTGGGCCTCGGCTGCATGAACCTGTCGTGGGCTTATGGAGATCCGCCGCCGCACGCCGACAAGATCCGCCTGCTGGAGCGTGCGCTCGACCTGGGCTACGATCACTTCGACACGTCAAACATCTACGGCCTTGGCCGCAACGAGACGCTGCTGGGCGAAGCGATCATGCACCGGCGCGGCGACTTCCTGCTCGCCAGCAAGACCGGCATCGTCGTGCAGGGTGCGGGGCGCGGGATCGACTGCCGCCCCGAAGCGATGCTCGCCTCGCTCGATGAGAGCCTGGCGCGGCTGAAGACTGACCATATCGACCTGTTCTACATGCACCGGCTGGACCGCAAGGTGCCGGTGGCGGACATGGTCGGGGCGCTGGCGGGAGCCATCGCAGCGGGCAAGATCGGCGCTTATGGCGTCTCGGAATGGGGCGCCGATCACATCCGCGAAGCCCATGCCGTGCACCCGATGGCCGCCGTGCAGACCGAATACTCGCTGTGGACCCGCAACCCCGAGATCGCAGTGCTAGAGACCACGCGTGAACTCGGCATCGCGTTCGTGGCGTTTTCGCCGGTGGCACGCGGCGCGCTGGGCGGCGAATTGCGCGATCCCGGCACGCTTGGGGACAAGGACCTGCGGCGGACGATGCCTCGCTTCGACCCCGACAACTGGCCCAAGAACCGGGCGCTGATCGACCAGTTCGATGCGCTGGCAGCGGAAGCGGGCATCGCTCCCGCGCAACTCGCGCTCGCCTGGCTGCTGGCGCAGGGGCCTCACGTGCACGTGATCCCCGGCACCACCAGCAGCGCCCACCTGGAGGAGAACTTCGCCACCCTGTCGCTCGACGTGCCCGCGGGCCTGCTGGAGCAGGCGGGCGCGCTGATCAACCACGATAGCGTCAGCGGCCCGCGTTACTCACCCGCGGCGCAGGCTTCGGTCGATACCGAGGAGTTTGCCTAAAGCTGGCGCGCGTATAGCGCCAGCAGCTGGCCCCAGGCGCGATCGGCCTGGACCGTATCGTAGGCCGGGCTATCGAGCACACACCAACCGTGGTCGGCAGGATACACCTCGACCTCTCCCGCCGCGCCGGAGGCGGTCAACGCCTGGCGCAGTTCGGTTTTCGCGGACGGCTGCTTGGCATCATCGTCGCGCGCGATCGCGATCAGGTAGCCGGCACCGGACTGCAATATGCGATGCGGACTGGTCGGTTTGTCCGACACCAGACCGCCGCCGTGGAAACTCGCCGCCGCTTTGATCCGCTGGGGCGCCGCTGCCGCGCTGTAGATCGTGTAGCTGCCGGTCATGCAGTAGCCCTGGTTGCCGATTCCCCGCGTCCGGTCCACGGCCTTTTGCCCGTCGAGCCAGGCCGTGAGCGCGCGCGCGTCGCGGGTGATCGTTTCGAATGACACCTTGGCGCGCCACGGCGCCACTTTCTCAAACCCCTTTTTCGCCACGAAATCGGCGAAATCGGCGAATTGCATCGCGGTCACGTCGCGGAAATAGGGGTTCGGCACGATCACCGCGTAGCCTTCGCTCGCAAGCCGGCGCGCCATGACCTTTTTCGCTTCGCGCACGCCGGCGATGTCGGGCCACAGGATGACCGCAGGCGCTGCCTTGGCGGGGTGTACAAAGAACGCGTCCATGATCCCGTCGGCGGTGGGGATGGTGACCATGCTTTCGGTCAGGCCGCTCGCGCCGGCGCCGCTTTCCAGCGAGGTGCAGGCGGCCAGCCCGGCCAGCGCGCCGGTGGCCGCGAACCCGCGCCGGGTCATGCCCCGCTTGGCAAACTGTTCCAGATCGGTTTCGTCGCACATCGCCGGTCTCTCCTGTCTGTTTCGCCCAGCTTAGCAGCGCCCGGCGATGGGTCCACAACAAGACATCGCGGGGAAAGTCGATACCGGCTTTAGGCGGTATGGCCGCAGCCAATAAGCGCTTGGCGCTGTGCATCGGCATGGTAGGTTGCCGCGCGAAACCGATTCCACTGACTAGCGGAGAGACCGATGCCCGAGACTTATCCCTGCCTGATCGACGGCGAACTCATCACCACCGACGCGACGATGGAGGTGCTGAATCCCGCCAACGAGCAGGTGATCGCGCTCGTACCCTCGTGCGGCAAGGAGGAACTTGACCGTGCGGTGGCCGCTGCCCGCCGGGCATTCAAGACGTGGAAGGCCACCCCGATCGACGAGCGCCGCAAGGTGATCCAGGGCATCTCCGCCGCGATCAAGGACAACGCCGACGAACTGTTCCGCCTGCTTACGACCGAGCAGGGCAAGCCGCACGCGCAGGCGCAGATGGAGGTGTTCGGTGCCGCCGGCATGGCCGCCGCGCAATCGACGCTCAACCTCGATGAAGTCATCAACCAGGACGACGAGCAGCGCCTTAGCCGCACCCGCCGCGTGCCGGTGGGCGTGGTCGGCGGGATCGTGCCGTGGAACTTTCCCGTGATGATGGCGATCCAGAAGATCGCGCCGGCCCTGCTGTCGGGCTGCACCATCGTGCTCAAGCCCAGTCCGTTCACGCCGCTGACCACGCTGCGCATCGCCGAATTGATCAAGGACGTGGTGCCCGCCGGGACGGTCAACATCATCACCGGCGAAGACACTCTTGGCCCGCTGATCACCGAGCACCCGGACATCGACAAGATCACCTTCACCGGCTCCACCGCAACGGGGAAGAAGATCATGGAAGGCGCGTCCAAGGATCTGAAGCGCATCACGCTGGAACTGGGCGGCAATGACGCCTCGATCGTGCTGCCCGATGCCGATGTGTCCAAGGTCGCCGAACAGCTGTTCTGGTCGAGCTTTTCCAACGCGGGCCAGATCTGCGTCGCGGCGAAGCGCATCTACATCCACGAGGATATCTACGACGAACTGTCGCAGGCCATCGCGGATTACGCGAAGAACGTAACCGTCGGCGACGGGGCGCAGCAGGGCACCGGCGTCGGCCCGATCCAGAACAAGAAGCAGTTCGACCGCGTGTGTGAGCTGATCCAGGATGCCAAGGACAACGGCTACAAGTTCCTGACCGGCGGCGATGTCGACCCGTCGGGCACCGGCTACTACGTGCCAATCACCATCCTCGACAATCCGCCGGAGGATGCACGGATCGTGGCCGAGGAACAGTTCGGCCCGGTCATGCCGCTGATGAAGTTTGCAACGACCGAGGAAGCGATCGAGCGGGCCAACAACTCGGAATACGGCCTCGCCGGCGCGGTGTGGACCGCCGATCCGGCCAAGGGTGTCGAGGTCGCCGAACAGCTGGAAACCGGCACCGTCTGGGTCAACGAATACCTGCACCTGTCGCCGTTCGCACCGTTTGGCGGGCACAAGCAGTCAGGCTTTGGCGCCGAGTACGGCGTTGAGGGATTGAAGGAGTTCACCTACGCGCAGGTGATCACCGTCAAGAAAGACGCGTTCGCCTGATGCAAGCAAGACTCGACGGGAGGCGGGGGTTGCTCTAATCGCGCCCCCGTCATCTGGGGAGTAGCCCGAAGGACATCGCCCGCGGTGTCCGCCCCGCCGTCAACATACTTGACCGAGAGGTCATGGCGGCAGGGGGATTGCGACGGCGGCCACGGCCGCCCTTGCGCGATCCAGGCAAGACCAATGGCATTGCGCCCCCGCCAAGCCGGGCGGGTGGGCCGCGGTGCCGTTGCTTGTCTCACCCGCCCGGCACCGGAACACGACAGTGCTGGAACCCCTGCTCACCTCCACTGCTCTGGTCGCGCTCGCCGAGATCGGCGACAAGACCATGCTGCTAGCGATCGTGCTCGCCACCCGCTTCCGCCGCCCTTTGCCGATCATCGCCGGCATCTTCGTGGCGACCCTTCTCAACCATGCTCTCGCCGCCTGGGCCGGCAGCCTGGCGGCGGACTTCTTTGCGGGGCAGACGTTCCGCATCATCGTGGCGCTCAGCTTCGTCGCGATGGGCCTGTGGACCCTTGTGCCTGACAAGTTCGAAGAGGGCGATGCGCCGGCGGTCTCCGCGCGCGGTGCGTTCTTCACCACGCTGGTCGCCTTTTTCCTGGTCGAAATGGGGGACAAGACCCAGCTCGCCACGGTTGCCCTGGGCGCCCAATATCACGACGTGCTGGCAGTCGCGGCTGGAACCACGATCGGCATGATGATCGCCAACGTGCCGGCCGTGCTGCTCGGCAATGCGCTGATCAGGCGCGTGTCGCTGAATGCCGTGCGCATCGCGGCTGCCGCCCTGTTCGTGGGCGTCGGTATATGGATGCTGGTCGATGCGCTCTAGCGGCTGTGCCGCAAGCGAGTAGGATGGCCGCACTTTCAGGAGGGATCGGGTGATGGCTCAGGTGATCGGGGTGGGCGGCATCTTCTTCAAGGCGAACGACCCCGCGGCGACGCGCGAGTGGTATGGCCGCGTGCTGGGCATCCCCTTCGAAGATTGGGGCGGCGTGGTATTCCTTCCACAAACCGCGGCGGCGCATCCGGGCTCCGGCACCGTGTTCAGCCCGTTCAAGGCAGAGACAGAGTATTTCGCGCCGTCTGCAGAACGCTTCATGATCAACCTGATGGTCGATGACCTGGCGGCGATGCTGGAGCGATGCGCGCGAGAAGGGGTGCAACCGGTGATGCAAATCCTGGATGAACCGAACGGCCGGTTCGCGCACATCATGGACCCCGATGGGCGCAAGATCGAATTGTGGGAGCCCAGGCCGATGGCCTGAGCTCAGCGGCGGGCGAGCGCGGCCTCGCACTGGCTCATCAGCTGGGCCATGATGCCGGCCACGGGCTCTTCCGCCTTGACCATGCCGACCGACTGGCCCGCCATCAGGCTGCCGTTCTCGATATCCCCGTCGATCACCGCGCGGCGCAGGGCACCAGCCCAGTAATGCTCGATCTGCAGCTGCGCCTCGGCCATCTCCAGGCTTTCGCCATCCAGCGCCTGCGCCACTTCGCGCTGTTTGGCGGTGAACAGTTCGGTGCCCTTGTTCTTGAGCGCGCGGACCGGGATGACCGGCAGGCGCGGATCGACCTGCACGCTGGCGACCGCCTCACGCGCGCTGGCGCGGAAGAAAGCCTTCTTGAAATCCGGGTGCGCAATGCTTTCAGTGGCACAGGCGAAGCGCGTGCCGAGCTGGACCCCAACCGCGCCCATCTCCAGGTATCCGGCGATCGCCTCGCCCCGCCCGATCCCGCCGGCGACGAACACCAGGTGATCCTCGGACAGTTCAGGCAGGAATTCCTGCGCCAGCACGCTGGTGGAGACCGGGCCGATGTGGCCGCCAGCCTCCATCCCCTCGATCACCAGCGCGTCACCGCCTGATCGCAGCAGCTTCTTGGCGAGCGCCAGCGTCGGCGCAAATACGATCACCTTGGCATCGAAAGCCTTGATCGCCTCCACGCTGCCCTTGGGCGGGATCCCGCCGGCCAGCACCACGTGCCCGACCCCATGCCTGCCGCACACCGCGATCAGGTCGGTCAGTTGCGGGTGCATGGTGATGAGGTTCACCCCGAACGGCTTATCGGTCAGCGTTTTCGTCGCGGCGATCTCCGCGTCGAGCAGTTCGGGCGTCATCGCCCCGCAGGCGATCACGCCAAACCCGCCGGCATTGCTGATCGCGGAGACAAGATTGCGCTCAGACACCCAGCTCATCGCGCCGCACAGGATGGCATGCTCGCTGCCAAGGAACGCGCGGCCGCGCGCCATCAGTGCGTGCGTTCTGGAATAGCTGTTCATGGCGAGGCGCTTAGGCGCGCGAAGACCGTGCGGCAACCATCACGGGCCGTAGTGGATCGCGACCTTGGCAGCGGCATCGCGCGCTTTGCGCCGCGCCTCGTCGATGCCGTTCGCCGTCGCGAGCGCCACGCCCATGCGCCGATGCGGGCGGCTGGTTGGCTTGGCGAATATCCGCAGGTCGGTGCCGTCCTCCGCCAAGGCTTCCGCCAGCCCGCTGTAAGACAGGGTCTCGCTGACGCGGTCAGCCAGAATCACCGCCGAGGCGGCAGGACGCGCGCGGATCGCCTGCGGGATCGGCAAGCCAAGGATCGCGCGGGCGTGGAGGTCGAATTCGGACAGGTTCTGGCTCGCCAGCGTGACCATGCCCGTGTCGTGCGGACGCGGGCTGAGCTCCGAAAAGATGACCTGCTCGCCGGAGACGAAGAACTCGACGCCAAACAAGCCGTGGCCACCGAGATTGTCGACCACCTTGCGGGCCATATCCTGCGCTTCCGCGAGCGCAGCGTCCGACATCGGGATTGGCTGCCAGCTCTCCATGTAATCGCCGCGCTCCTGCCGGTGGCCGATGGGCGGGCAGAAGCTGACCCCGCCGCGGTGGCGCACCGTGAGCAGGGTGATCTCGTAATCGAACGCGATGAACGCCTCGACGATCACCCGCGCACGGTCGCCGCGCATGCCGGCCACGGCCGTGTCCCAGGCGGGCTGAAGCTCATCAGCCGAGCGGACCGTCGACTGGCCCTTGCCGCTCGACGACATGACCGGCTTGATCACGCACGGAAAGCCGGTGAAGGCCGCCGCCTCGCGCACTTGTTCTAGGCTTTCGGCATAGCGATAACGCGAGGTGGCGAGGCCCAGCTCCTCCGCCGCCAGATCGCGGATCGCGTCCCGGTTCATGGTCAGCTGCGCCGCGCGGGCTGACGGCACGATGGTCAGCCCTTCCCGCTCCAGCTCGGCGAGAACTTCGGTGCGGATCGCCTCGATCTCGGGCACGATGAAGTCGGGCCGATGTCTCTCGGCCACGGCGCGCAGGGCCGCGCCGTCGAGCATCGAGAACACCTCGCGCGCATCGGCGAGCTGCATCGCCGGGGCGTTGTCGTAGGCATCGCAGGCGATCACGCGCGCACCAAGGCGCTTGGCGGAGATCACGAACTCGCGTCCCAGCTCGCCGGAACCGAGCAGCAGGATCGTGGCCGTATGGCTCATTGCCGGTTCCTCAGGCTGCGTCGTCGCTCTCGTCGAGGCCATAGGCGGTGTGGAGGACGCGCACGGCGAGTTCGGTCTCGTCCTCGTCGATCATGACGCTGACCTTGATTTCGCTGGTGGAGATCGCCTGGATGTTGATCGCCCGCTCGGCCAGGCTCTTGAACATCGTCGCGGCAACGCCCGCGTGGCTCTTCATGCCGACGCCGACGACGCTGATCTTGGCGATCTTGCTGTCGGTGATGATCCGGTTGAATCCGATCTCGTCGCGCCGGTCCTCCAGCAGCGCCTGCGCCCGCGCAAGGTCGGTCATCGGGACGGTGAAGGTCACGTCGGTCTCGCCCTTGTCGCGGCCTACGTTCTGGATGATCATGTCGACGTTGATGCTCGCTGCGGCGAGCGGTTCGAAGATATGCGCCACCGCGCCGGGCTTGTCGGGCACGCGGGTGAGGATGATCTTGGCTTCGTTCTTGTCATGCGCGATGCCGGTGACGTGCTGGCGTTCCATTTCGCCTCTCTCCAATATTTCGTCCATCTCGCTTTCCGAGACGATCATCGTGCCGGGAATCTCGTCGGCGGGCACCGCGTCGTCGCCGATGAAGCTCGAGAGGACCTGCACCCGCACGCCCTCCTTCATCGCGAGGCCGACGGAGCGGGTCTGCAGCACCTTGGCCCCCACGCTCGCGAGTTCGAGCATTTCCTCGTACGTCACCGCTTTCAGCTTGCGCGCCTTGGCGACGATGCGGGGATCGGTGGTATAGACCCCGTCGACATCGGTGTAGATGTCGCACCGGTCCGCCCCGATCGCCGCCGCCACCGCGACCGCGGAAGTATCGGAACCGCCGCGCCCGAGCGTGGTTACCCGACCATCGTGGCCGACGCCCTGAAACCCGGGGATGACCGCGATCTCGCCCGCGGCCATGCTGGCGAGCAATGCATCACTGTCGATATCCTCGATCCGTGCCTTGGCGTGCGCCTCGATCGTGCGGATCGGCACCTGCCAGCCCAGCCACGAGCGCGCCCGGCAGCCCAGCGCCTGCAGGGTCAGGGCGAGGAGGCCGCTGGTAACCTGTTCTCCGCTCGCGACCACCACGTCATACTCAGCTGGGTCGTAAAGCGGGTTGGCCTCGCGGCAGAAATTTACGAGCCGGTCGGTTTCGCCCGCCATTGCGGAGACCACCACTGCGACCTCGTTGCCGCCCGCCGCCTGCTTGCGCACGATGTTGGCCACGCGGCGGATGCGCTCGGTCCCGGCCATCGACGTGCCGCCGAATTTCATCACGATCCGCGCCAAGCTGTGTTCGCCTCTGCTGGAAGTGCCTCGGCCGCGCTGTTACGCAGTGGGCATGACCGATGCAACCGAGCCTGCCGATATCAATTCTTTGCTCCGACCAAAGCAGGCGGGGCTGACGATCCGCGCCGAAGAGGCCGCACATTTCGGGCGGCTGGCGGCCGACTGGTGGGATCCCAGGGGTTCGTCCGCCATGCTCCACCGCTTGAACCCGGTGCGGCTGGGCTTCATCCGCGACGCGATCGACCGGCACTGGCAGGTCCCGCAGGACGCCGTGCGTCCGCTCGCTGGCCGGACCGCGCTCGATGTCGGGTGCGGGGCGGGATTGCTGTGCGAACCGCTTGCCCGGTTGGGCGCGGCGGTGACCGGGATCGACGCCGCGCCCGAGAACGCGGCGGTCGCGCAGGCGCATGCCGAGGGTGTCGGCCTCCCCATCCGTTATCTGGCGGGGGAGGTGGGGTTGGTCGACGGCGCCTTCGATCTCGTCACCGCGATGGAAGTGATCGAGCATGTCGCCGACAAGTCGGCGTTCGTCACCGATCTGGGCGCGCGGCTCGCGCCGGATGGCCTGATGGTCCTCTCCACCCCCAACCGCACCCGGCGTTCGCAGCTGCTGCTGGTCGACGCGGCCGAGGCGGCTGGCATGATCCCGCGCGGCACGCACCGGTGGGACGATTTCATCACGCCTGACGAACTGCGCGCGCTGCTAGCGGACGCCGGGCTGACGATGGGCGAGCCGCGGGGCATCGCCTTCTCGCCGGGGAAAGGCCTGCACCTCTCGCCCGACCTGTCACTGAACTACATCGTCACGGCCGTGCGGACCGCCTGAGCGGCGCCGCCAAAGCCGGATCATCGGTGAACACCCCGTCGACCCCGGCGGCGGCGAGCACGCCCCAGGCGGCCGCGTAATCGCCGGCTACGGCGGGATCGCTGCCCGTCCTGAGCGATGCGGGGAGAAAAGCGTTTTCCTTGCGCAACGTCCAGGCGTGGACTTTCAGGCCGGCGCCGTGCGCCTGTTCGACCAGACCGGTCGGCTTGCCATCGGCGCCCGCGATCAGCCGCATCTCCGCGCCGATCGCATCGGCGTACTTGGCGATCTCTCCGAGGCCTGTCGCCGTGAGCATGTCGGCATAGGTAGCCGCCGCCTCGTCCGCTGGCCCGCCTTCCGCCGACACCAGCTGCACCAGCCGCGCGTCGGTGAGCTTGTCGAGCCGCTTCAGCGGGGCCACCTCGAAGCTCTGGATGAAGACCGGCGCATCGGCCGTATCCAGCCCTTCCTTGCGGAGAGCCGTGACCAACAGATCGACGCTGTCGATTCCCTGGGTAAGCAGAAATGTGGGATGCTTGAGTTCGGGATAGAGCCCGATGCGGTGCCCCCGCTCGGCCTCCTTGGCGCGGACCAGCGCGACGATCTCCGCCAGCGTCGGCACCTGATAGAGGCCATCGTACCGGGCATTCGCGCGGCGCAGGTCGGGCAGCCGTTCGCGGGCGCGCAGCGTCCGCAGCTCGGCCAGGGTAAAGTCCTCGGCAAACCAGCCGTTGACCAGCCGACCGTCGATCTCCTTGCTCCGGCGCCGATCGGTGAATTCATCGCGCGAGCCGACATCGGTGGTGTCCGACAGTTCGTTCTCGTGCCGGGCGACCAGCACGAGGTCCTTGGTCACCACCAGATCCGGCTCGATGAAGTCCGCCCCTGCATCGATCGCGCGCTCGTACGCCGCCAACGTGTGCTCCGGCCGCTCGCCGCTCGCGCCGCGATGCGCGATGATCAGCTGCGCCTGCGCCGGCATGGCGAGCGCCAGGGCGGCGAATGCAAGGAAGATGCGCATGGGGCTTACCGTATCGTTGCCGCGACGAACCTCAGCCGAGCTTCGCGGACCATTCCGCCTCGTCGAAGCCGACCAGCAGGCCGTCTCCGCATTCGATCACCGGACGGCGAATCATCGACGGATGCGCGGCCATCAGGCGAATCGCCTTTTCGGCATCGAGGTGCTCCTTCTGCGCCGGCTCCAGTTGGCGAAAGGTGGTGCCGCCGCGATTGAGCAGCTTTTCCCAGCCCACCGCCTGGACCCACGCCCGCAGGCGGTCCTGATGGGCGCCCTCCTTCTTGTAGTCGTGGAAGGTATACGCCGTGCCTTTGGCGTCGAGCCAGCTCCGCGCCTTTTTCACCGTGTCGCAGTTGGGAATGCCGTAGAAGTCGATGGTCATGATCCTGGTCCGGTAAAGTGGTGGATGCGCGGGTCGGCGCAGGCGAACAGCGTGTAACTGGCGTAGTAACTCGTCCGGCCCTTGTGCTGCACTGTGCGGTGCTCGGCAAGGCGGCCCCAGCTTCGCGCCGAAGCCTCGTCGTCCCACTCGCTGATCGCGACCACCTCGCCGTCGTCGGCGGTGTACGACTTGAAGCTGCGGTAGCCGGGCTGGGCGGCGGCCATGCGGGCCATCTCGTCGGCGTCTGCGGAGTAGGCGGCCGCATCCAGGTCGGCGCGCTTGCGGTTGCGGAAGACGACCAGGAACATCAGCCGCTGCCCCCTCCGCCAGTGGGAGAAGTGTCACACGTGTCACACTGTTCTGGACCAGAAATCCCGAGCTCGCCCGTGCCTCTTATTCGAATGGCAGGAAGGGCAGCGGGGAAGCTCATGGAAACGGGCTTAGCAAAGCAGCGCCGAGTAGGAAAATCATCCCCCCAAATGCGCATCGGCAATCGCCACTGCCAGCGCATCGGCGGCATCGGCCCCGGCGACTGCGACGCCAGGCAGCAGCACCTTGAGCATCGCCTGCACTTGCGCCTTTTCCGCAGCGCCGGTGCCGACCACCGCTTTCTTGACCAGCCGCGCTGCGTGCTCGCGCACCGGCACGCCCGCCCGCCCGCAGGCGGCGAGGACCGCGCCCCTCGCCTGCGCGAGCTTGAGCGTCGATTGCGGGTTCTTGTTCACGAACACCTCCTCGATCCCGACGCGGTCGGGGGCGTGGACCGAGATCAGCGCGGCGACCGCATCATGGAGGTGGTGCAGCCGCTCGGCCATCGGCGCCTTGGCATCGGTCGGCACCTGCCCGTTGGCGACATGCGTCAGCCGCGAACCCTCCGACCGCACCACGCCCCAGCCCGTGCAACTGAGCGAGGGATCGAGGCCGAGGATGATCAGAGCCGCAGCCCGAGCCGCGGGCCGAAATGCATCATGGCGAGATAGAGCACCACCGTGAGCAGGCAGCCCGCCAGAAGCGAACCCCAGAAGCCCGCGCCCGCCCGCAACAGCACCGGAATGATCAGGAACATCGGCAAGCTGGGCAGCACGTACCAGAAGGTCGCCGCGGAATGGATCGCCATGTTCTCCGCGTCGGGCCGTTGATGCCACAGGAAGATCATGCCCAGTACCGACACCAGCGGCAGCGAGGCGACGATCGCCGCAGTCGCGGGCAGCCGCCGGCCGATTTCAGAGATGGCGGCGATCATCGCCCCGGCGAGCAGCGCCCTGGCGACCAGCGCCCACATCTAGCCGAGCGTCTCGGCGATCTCGTCACTGACGGTGTAGTTGCCCCACACGGTCTGCACGTCGTCATCGTCCTCCAGCGCGTCGACCAGCTTGAACAGCGTCGGCGCGTCGCCTTCCGCGACGTCGACCGTCAGGTTCGGCTTCCACGCCAGCTTGACCGATTCCGGTTCGCCGAGCACCTTTTCCAGATTGCCGGCCACTTCGTGCAACGCTTCCATGTCGGTCCAGATTGTGTGACCGTCTTCGCCGCTCTCCACATCGTCCGCGCCCGCCTCGATCGCGGCTTCGAGGACCTTTTCCTCATCGCCCGCGCTTTCCGGATACTCGATCATGCCCTTGCGCTCGAACCCGTGGCTCACCGCGCCGGTGGCGCCGAGATTGCCGCCGTTCTTGGCGAACGCGGTGCGCACGTTGGTCGCGGTCCGGTTGCGGTTGTCGGTCAGCGCCTCGACGATCAGGGCGACGCCGCCGGGGCCGTATCCTTCGTAGCGGATTTCCTCGTAGTCATCGCCTTCGTTCGCGCTCGCCTTGTCGATCGCGCGCTGGATGTTGTCCTTGGGCATCGACAGCGACTTGGCATTGTTCACCGCCAGCCGCAGCCGGGGGTTCATGTCCGGATCGGGCGCCCCCATCTTGGCGGCCACCGTGATTTCGCGGCTGAGTTTCGAGAACATCGCGGAGCGCTTCTTGTCCTGCGCGCCCTTGCGGTGCATGATGTTTTTGAACTTGGAATGGCCTGCCATAAGTCCGTTCTTGACCAGTGTGAGATGGAACGGGGGCGCATTAGCCGCATGAGCGGGCAACCCACAAGAGGCGCCCTGCCGCCAGCGACCAGCCAGCGTTCGGGCCGCGGCTGGGTGCCGGCGCAATGGCGCGCGTTCGCCGCTTTCCTGCGCCGCCCGCGGCTGCCCGATCGGGCCGAACTGTCGGTGGCCGGATCGCTGCGCGCGCTGGTGCCCCTGCTCGTGCTTGACCTGCTGCTGATGGCGCTGGTGCTGGCCGCGATCGGCGCGGCGACGGCGCTGGGTTTCAAGTTGCCCGAACACATGCTCGGCGGGCTGGAGCTGACCCCCGCGCTGCTCGCGTTCATGCTGGTGGGTGCCCCGGTGGGGGAAGAAATACTGTTCCGTGGCTGGTTATCGGGTCGGCCCGGCCACATCATCGGCAGCCTGCTGTGCGTGATTGGCGCGGCGCTGGTGGCGGGCGGCGCCGCGGCGGGAGCGGCCGGCAGCGGTGGCGTCGCCGTCTGGTCGATCGCCGCCGGCGGCGGGGTGCTGCTGCTTGCCGCGCTCACGGTGTTCGCCCTGCGCAAGCGGGACGCTCTGCATTGGTTCCAGCGGCACTTCGCCTGGTTCTTTTATGCCAGCACGCTCGCGTTTGCCGCGATCCACCTGTCCAATTTCGCGGGCGCGGGCGCGGCATCGATGGCCGCCATGCTGCCGCTGGTCCTGCCCCAGTTGCTGCTGGGCCTGATCCTGGGGTTCGTGCGCGTGCAGCACGGCCTGCTGACCAACATCAGCCTGCACGCGCTGCACAACGCCCTGTTCGCATCCCTGATGCTGCTGGGACTGGAGTGATCGTTATCCGTTGACGCCTACCCGTTTACAATCGTCCCGCCGTTGGGGTGCAGCACCTGCCCCGACATGTAGCTGGAATCCTCGCACGCCAGGAACAGGAACGCAGGGGCAACTTCGTTGGGCTGGCCGGGCCGGCCCATCGGCGTGTCCTCGCCGAAGGTCTTCATCTTTTCCGGCGAGGAACCGCCGAATGGATTGAGCGGGGTCCAGATCGGCCCCGGCGCCACTCCGTTGACCCGAATGCCGTCCTCGATCAGGTTGGCCGACAGCGACCGCGTGAACGCGGTGATCGCGCCCTTGGTGCTGGAATAATCGAGCAGTTCCTTCTCGCCCGCGTACATCGTGATGCTGGTGCAGTTGATGATGGATGCCCCTTCCTTGAGGTGCGGCCGCGCCGCCTGGACAAGGTAGAACATCGAAAAGATGTTGGTCTGGAACGTGCGCTGGAGCTGTTCGACGGTGATGTCGCGGATGTCCTTGTCGGGATGCTGTTCGCCCGCGTTGTTGACCAGCACATCGAGCCGGCCCCACTTCTCGATCACCTTGTCGACCAGCGCCTGCCCCACCGCCGGGTCACCCAGATCGCCGCGGTGGAGCAGCGCCTCGCTGCCTTCCTCCGCGATCCGGTCGGCGACGAACTGCGCGTCGTCGTCCTCTTCCAGATAGGCGATCGCGACCTTGGCGCCTTCGCGCGCAAACAGGATCGCGGTCGCGCGGCCGATGCCGCTGTCGCCGCCGGTGACGATCGCCACCTTGCCCTCCAGCCGCCCGGAGCCGGGGTAACGCGGCTGCCAGTCCGGCTTGTCGTCCATCTGGCTTTCATGCCCCGGCATCCGGGGTTCTTCGCTGGTTTCCTCGACGTGGGCGGCGTCGACGGTTTCGAGGTCCTGGGTATCTTGCGTCATCGGGATGAGTGTCCTTTCACCCATCCCAACCGCCGCTCCCCCGCCCGCGTTCCGCCGCTTCGTCGCGCGCAGGCCTCAGCCCAGGCCGAGCGCGTTCTTGTACACCTCCAGGATCGATTCCATCTCCGCCCGGTCGTCGGGCTTCATCTTCCTGAGTCGCACGACCTGGCGCATGATCTTGGCGTCATAGCCGACCGCCTTGGCCTCGGCGTAAACGTCGCGGATGTCGTCGGCGATGCCTTTCTTCTCTTCCTCGAGGCGTTCGATACGCTCGATCAGCAGGCGCAGGCGGTCGTCGGTGGCATCGGCCATTTCACTTAGGCTCCGGTAGAATGTGAGAATCGGTTGCCGGCTCGATAGCCAGCCCGCCCGGGGGTTTGAAGGTGCGGTGGAAAAGTTCTCTATCCGTCCCCGTTCAGCTTGAGGCTCGCCTCCATCCGCGCGAGCTGTTCGGGCGTGGCGGGTGACTGGTGGCGCGCTTTCCACTCATCGGCGGGCATCCCGTGGATCAACGCGCGGGCGGCCGCCTTGTCGCCGGGGAACCCAGCCTCGCCGATCCAGTCCGCCAGGCAGTTACGGCAGAAGCCGGCAAGGCCCATCAGGTCGATGTTCTGCGCATCGGTCCGGTGGCGCAGGTGGCGCACCAGCCGGCGAAACGCCGCCGCGGCGTGGGCATCGTCAAGCTGATCGAGCGGGTCGGGCTGGGTCATCGCGATCCTGTCTTGGCGCTTGAACTGGTCGGGCCGCCTGCCCTAGGCGCACGCCTATGCAGAAACTCCAGCCGCGCAACCGCAAGGTCAAGATTCTCGCCACCGTCGGCCCGGCGAGCAGTGCGCCCGAAATGCTCCACAAGCTGCTGCGCGCGGGCGCCGATGCCTTTCGCGTCAACATGAGCCACGGCGAACATGCCGATCACGCGGCGACGATCAAGGCGATCCGCGACCTGGAGAAGGCGACTGGCCGCCCGATCGCGATCCTCGCCGACCTACAGGGGCCCAAGCTTAGGGTCGGCAAGTTCAAGGGCGGACAGGCGGTGATCCGCCACTCGGGCCACTTCACCCTCGACCGCAATCCCGAACCGGGCGACGAAACCCGGGTCGAGCTGCCGCACCCGGAGCTGTTCGCGGTCCTGCAAAAGGGTCAGCGCCTGCTGATCAACGATGGCAAGATCCGGCTCAAGGTGATCAAGGCGGAACCCGACAGCGTGCTGTGTTCGGCGGAGGTCGGCGGGGTGATTTCCGACCGCAAGGGCGTCAACGTGCCCGACGCGGAAATCCCGATTCCCGCGCTCACTGAAAAGGACCGGCGCGATCTTGCCTTCGCCGTGTCGCACGGCTGCGACTGGATCGGCCTGTCGTTCGTCCAGCGGCCGGAGGACCTGGCAGAGGCGCGGCGGCTGATGGGCGGCTACGGTTCGCTGTGCGCCAAGATCGAGAAACCCTCTGCCGTGCGCCGGCTGGACGAGATCATCGAGCTCAGCGACGGGATCATGGTCGCGCGCGGGGATCTGGGCGTGGAGCTCGATCCCGAGGAAGTCCCCCCGCTGCAGAAGCGGATCGTCAACGCCGCCCGCACCGCTGGCAAGCCGGTGATCGTCGCGACGCAGATGCTCGAATCGATGATCGAGAGCCCCACCCCGACGCGGGCCGAAGTGTCCGACGTTGCCAACGCGGTCTATGACGGGGCGGACGCGGTGATGCTGTCGGCCGAGACGGCGGCGGGCGAATGGCCGGAAGAAGCGGTCGGGATCATGGACCGGATCGCCACCCAGGTGGAGCGGGACGATGCGTACCTGTCGCGGGTGCGGTTCCTCGATACGCCCCCCGACCGGACCACTGCCGACGCCTTGAGCCATGCCTGCATGACGATCGCCGACACCGTGTCAATCGCCGCGATCGTGGTGTTCACCGGTTCGGGCAGCACCGCGCGGCGGGTGGCGCGCGAACGGCCTAGCGTGCCGATGCTGGTGCTCACGCCGTCGGTCCGGACCGCCCGGCGCATGGCGCTGCTGTGGGGAGCGCAGGCGGTCTCGACCAAGGACATCGGCAGTTTCGAAGAGATGATCGCCAAGGGCAAGCGGATGGCGCTGCGCAGCGGCATCGGCCAGGCGGGCAGCAAGCTGATCGCGCTGGCCGGCGTCCCGTTCGGCACCCCGGGCAGCACCAACCTGCTGCACGTGGTGACGCTGTCGGGCGACGAGCTGTCGAAGCACGCCCGCCGGTCCGTGGTCTAGCCGGCAGCCGCGCGCTCCAGCCGCTGGCGCGCTTCCTTCTCGCCGATCAGCGGCAGCAGCGCGTGCATGTCGGGTCCGTGGTCGCGCCCGGTGAGCGCCTGGCGCAGCGGCATGAACAGCGCCTTGCCCTTGCGGCCGGTCGCCTGCTTGAGCGCGCCGGTGAGCGCGCCCCACGGGTCGTCGCTCCAGGTCAGGTGCGCGGCGGCCTCGGCGAGGAAGCCGCGATCGTCGGCTTCCAGCGCGGGCGCTGCGACGGGTCCGGCGATGACCTGCCACCAATCGGATGCGTCTGCGACGGTCTCAAGGTTCGGGCGCACCGCCAGCCACGCCGCCTCGCTCATCCCGGCAGGCAGGCGGTCGGCCACCTGGGCAAAGCTTAGCTGGTGCACGATCGCGTGGTTGAGCCGCTCGAGTTCGGCCTCGTCAAACCGCGCGGGCGCGCGGCCGAATGTCGACAAGTCGAAGCTATCCGCCAGCACCGCAATGTCGGCGATGGGCTCCACCGGCAGCGACGTGCCGAGCCGCGCCAGCAGCGCGGTCACCGCCTGCGGCTCGATCCCGCTGTCGCGCAGGGCGCCCACCGACAGCGAGCCCAGCCGCTTCGACAGCTTGCCCTCGCGCCCGACCAGCAGCGCCTCGTGCGCGAAGCGCGGCGGCTCGGCGCCAAGAGCGGTGAACATCTGGGTCTGCGCGGCGGTGTTGCTGACGTGATCCTCGCCCCGCAGCACGTCGGTCACGCCCATCTCGATATCGTCGATCGCGCTCGGCAGCATGTACAGCCACGATCCGTCGGCCCGCCGGACCACCGGGTCGGACAGCTGAGCGGGTTCGAAATGCTGGGGGCCGCGGATGCCGTCGAGCCACTCGATCGGCGCGCCGTGGTCCAGCTTGAAGCGCCAGTGCGGCGCCACGCCCTGATCGGCAAATCGCGCGTGATCAGCGTCGTCCAGCGCCAACCCCGCGCGGTCGTAGATCGGCGGCAGCCCGCGCCCGAGCTGGATCTTGCGCTTCAGCTCCAGCTCCTGCGCGGTTTCGTAGCAGCGATAAACGCGGCCCGCGGCGCGCAGCCGCTCGAAAGCGTCCTGGTAGATCGGCGCGCGAGCCGACTGGCGCTCTTCGCCGTCGATCGTCAGCCCCAGCCACGCGAGGTCGGCCCGGATCGCCTCGACATACTCCTCGCGGCTGCGCTCCGCGTCGGTGTCGTCGATCCGCAACAGGAACCTGCCGCCGGACTTGTGCGCCAGCAGCCAGTTGTGCAGCGCGGTGCGGATATTGCCGACATGGAGGTGCCCGGTGGGCGACGGCGCGAAACGGGTGACGGTCATGGCGGGTGCCATAGCCGAACCTACGCCTGGGTGAAGCGCGCGCGCACCTTTTCCAGATCGGCCAGCATCGTATCGATCGCGCGGTTGTCCTCCAGCGAGCCGTGATCGCGCACATAGGCAGCCAGTTCGGCAATCTCGATCCGCGCGCCTTCGATCTGGCCGGGCAGTTCCCAACGGGCCTTGGCGATCGCGCGGTCGAACCGCTCCGCCGCCTCGTCCGCCAGCCCGGCAGGGCGCTTGCGGGCGACGAGCCGCCAGCAATCGCGTGCGCGGGCAAAGGTCTTTTCCAGATGCTTGCGCACCACGCGGACCGCCAGCGCCGGCTCGCCCGCCGCGACCATGCCATCGAGTGCGGTGAGATTGCGCACGGTCGCCCAGCCCGTGAAATGGAAGCTCGGCAGCGCCATCAACCACCGCGCCACCAGCTCGGTCTCGCACGCTTCGATGTAGCGGCGGACCAGCGGCAGCGAGAGGCTGTCACCGCGATCGAGGAACAGCTGCGCGCCGTCGTCGGGGGAGATTTCCCCCGCCCGGCCGGCCTTGGAGGCGGCGACCTCGATCGCCTCCAGATCGACCCGGAAGTTGCGGAAGCGCGGCTTGGCGCGCGCGACGAAGCTTTCGCCGAGCGCGGCGAGATGCGGCGGCGGGGGCGGCGCGTCTTCGAACAGCAGGCGGTCGAACGGATTGGGTTCGTCTTCGGTCATCGGCTCAGTTCAAACAGGGCGTACTCTGCGCGCAGGTTGGCAGCGGCGGCGCCAATGGCCCGGTCGCCGGCGAAGTACCACGCGCGCTCGCAGCGGACGCCCTTGGCGGCGATCAGCTCGCGGAAGTCGGCCACGGTCACGTGGTGGATGTTCTGCGTCTCGTACCAGCTGACCGGTAAATGGCGCGTCACCGGCATCCGCCCCTGGAAAGCCAGCGCCGCGCGCGTGCGCCAGTGGGCGAAGTTGGGAAAGCTGACGTACGCCTGCCGCCCGACCCTGAGCAGTTCGTCGAGCATCCGGTCGGGCCGCGCGGCGGTCTGCAAGGTCTGGCTTAGCACCGCGTAGTCGAACGCCTTGTCCGGATAGTCGGCCAGATCGCGGTCGGCGTCTCCCTGGATGACGCTCAGCCCGCGCGCCACGCAGCGTTCGACCAGCGCGGGATCGACCTCCATCCCCCGCGCGTCGCAGCCCCGGTCCTGCAACGCCGCCATCAGCGCCCCGTCGCCGCACCCCACGTCGAGCACGCGCGTGCCCGGCTGCACATGGCTGGCGATCACCGCCAGGTCGGGCCGCAGCGCGCTCATCCCAGGAACCCCGCCACCACCCGGTCGAGCGCCGGCACGTCGAGCAGGAAGCTGTCGTGACCAAAGGGCGCGTTGAGCTCGACGAAGCTGACCGCGGCGCCCGCTGCATTCAGCGCGTGGACCACGTGGCGGCTTTCGGCGGTGGGGTAGAGCCAGTCGGAATCGAAGCTGACCAGGCAGAACCGCGCCGGCGTCCCGGCAAACGCGCTGGCGAGCATCCCGCCGTGTTCTTCGGCGATGTCGAAATAGTCCATCGCGCGGGTGATGTAGAGATAGCTGTTGGCGTCGAACCGCTGGGTGAACCCGGTTCCCTGATAGCGCAGGTAGCTTTCGATCTGGAAATCGGCGTCAAATCCGAACGTCTTCGCTTCACGGTCCTGCAGGTTGCGGCCGAATTTCTCGGTCAGTCCGGCTTCCGACAGGTAGGTGATGTGCGCCGCCATCCGCGCGACCGACAGCCCTTTGTCGGGGGCCCGGCCGGTGCCGTAGTAATCCCCGTCTTGCCAGTCGGGATCGGCCATCACCGCCTGGCGGCCGACCTCGTGGAAAGCGATGTTCTGTGCCGAATGGCGGGCGGTCGTGGCGATCGCCAGCACCCGTTCGGCGCGGTCGGGAAAATTGGCGGCGAGGCTCAGCGCCTGCATCCCGCCCATCGACCCGCCGACGACCGCGTGGAGCCGCTCGATGCCGAGGCCATCAAGGAGGGCGATCTGCGCGCGGACCATGTCGCGGATGGTGATCACCGGAAAGCGCTTGGCCCACTGCCGGCCGTCGAGTGTCAGGCTGGCGGGGCCGGTCGAGCCCATGCAGCCGCCGATCACGTTGGCGCAGACCACATGGAAACGATTGGTGTCGATCGGCTTGCCCGGGCCCACCATTCGTTCCCACCAGCCCGGCTTGCCGGTGGTCGGATGCGCGCTGGCGACATACTGGTCGCCGGTCAGCGCGTGGCACAGGAGGATCGCGTTGCCGCGGTCCGGCGCCAGTTCGCCATAGGTCTGGTAAGCGACGGTGACGCCGTCCAGCGCCTGCCCGCCGTCAAGGGGCAACGGCTGGGGCAACGTGAAGCCTTGGGAAGCGGTCGTCGGGGCCATCGCAGCGGGATCACCGGTTGGAGGGAGGGTCGTTGCCTCTAACCGCTTGCCTCCAGCTTGTCGAAGGGCCGCATTTTCTTTGATGCAGCCTTTCCCCGCCTGTCCTAGACGCGCCGGCATGAACAGCCGGCCCACCGCCAAGCCCTGGATTTCCGCGATCCACGCCTATGTCCCCGGCAAGGCAAGCGGCGCGGGCGGGCAGCCGCTGGTCAAGCTGTCGGCCAACGAGAATCCCCTCGGGACGCCGCCCGCCGCACTGGAGGCGATGGCCCGCGCGCCGTCCCCCAGCCGCTATCCCGATCCCGATTCCACCGCGCTCCGGCAGGCGCTGGGCGCTAGGCACGGGATCGATCCGGCGCGGATCGTCTGCGGGACCGGCTCCGACGAATTGCTCAACCTGGCGGTGCAGGCGTTCGCGGGTCCGGGGGACGAGGTGCTGTTCCCGCGCTACAGCTTCGCGGTGTACGAGATCGCCGCCCGCCGCTGCGGGGCCTTGCCGGTCGAATCCGCCGATGCCGACTATGGCTGCGACGTCGACGCACTGCTTGCCGCGGTCACACCCCGAACCCGGGTGGTGCTGCTGGCCAATCCGAACAATCCCACCGGCACGTTCCTGCCGCGCGCCGAAGTGGCGCGGCTCCACGCCGGGCTGCCCGCTGACGTGCTGTTCGTGCTGGATCAGGCGTATGCCGAATACCTTGCGCCGCAGGACGACGACGGCGGGCTCGCGCTCGCGGCCGCGCACGAAAACGTGCTGGTGACGCGCACCTTTTCCAAGATCTACGGCCTTGCGGGTGAGCGGATCGGCTGGGCGACCGGCGCGGCCGAGTTGGTGGGCGAACTCAACCGCATCCGCGGGCCGTTCAATGTCACGAACCAGGGGCAGGCGGCCGCACTGGCCGCGCTGGCGGATGACGAGTGGGTCAGCCGCTCGCGCACCGTCAACGCCGCCGAGCGGGCGCGGTTCGTTGCGGCGATCGAAGCGCTGGGCAACCATGGCGTTCGCGCGGTGCCGAGCCAGGGCAACTTCGTGCTGGTGACGTTTGGCGGAAACTTGCGCGCCGAAACCGCGCTGCAGGCAATCGCAGAGGCGGGCTTCGCGGTGCGGCACCTGCCGGGCCAGGGCTTGCCGAATGCGCTGCGCATCACGATCGGCCTTCCCGACCAGATGGACGCGGTGGTCGCCGCGATCGCCCAAGCCGCCGAGCGCGCGGGATGAGCTTCTCGCGCGTTGCGGTGATCGGCCTCGGGCTGCTCGGCGGCTCGGTCGGGCTGGCGGTGCAGGAGAACTTGCCCGGCTGCGACACCACCGGGTTTGACGCCGATCCGGACGTGCGCCGCCGCGCCGCCGAACGCGGCCTGGTGGCGCGGGTGTGCGACACCGCCTCCGACGCGGTCGCTGGCGCCGAGCTGGTGATCTTCTGCGTGCCGGTCGGCGCGATGGAGCAGGCCGCCGCCGATCTTACCGGCGCTCTGATGCCCGATGCGATAGTCAGCGATGTCGGCTCATCGAAAGCGGCGGTCGCTGAGGCGCTGCGCCGCGCGCTGCCTGGCGTCTGCGTGATCCCCGCCCACCCGGTCGCGGGCACCGAGCGCAGCGGGCCCGATGCGGGCTTTGCGCACCTGTTCCGCCATCGCTGGTGCATCCTCACGCCTGCCGCCGACACCGACCCCGCGGCGGTCGCGAAATTGTCGGCGTTCTGGGAGGCGCTGGGCGCGGATATCGAGATCATGGACGCCGCGCACCACGACCTCGTGCTCGCGGTCACCAGCCACATCCCGCACCTGATCGCCTACACTATCGTCGGCACCGCATCGGACCTCGAGGACGTGACCCGGGGCGAGGTGATCAAGTATTCCGCCGGTGGCTTCCGCGATTTCACCCGCATCGCGGCGAGCGATCCGACGATGTGGCGCGACGTGTTCCTCTCCAACCGCGAGGCGGTGCTGGAGATGCTCGGCCGCTTCACCGAGGATCTCACCGCGCTGCAGCGTGCGATCCGGCGGGGTGACGGCGAGGCGTTGTTCGACCTGTTCACTCGTACCCGGGACATCCGCCGCTCGATTGTCGAGCAGGGGCAGGACGATGCGCGGCCCGACTTCGGCCGCAGCGATCACTGACCTTCGCGGTTCAGCGCATTGATCGCCGCGTGGACCCGCGCTTCGGCCTCCTCCCGCGGCAGGCTGGCGGGTATCGCTTCGCCGAACCGGTAGGTGATCACGCCGCTGCGCTTCCACTTGCGGTGATACAACGGCCCGCTGTCCACCGCCACCGGCACCACCGGCAGGCCGAGCAGCTTGTACAAGCCGGCAAAGCCCGATTGCAGCGGCGGCTCGGTCCCGTGCGGCACGCGGGTGCCTTCAGGAAACAGCACCAGCGGACGCCCTTCGGCCACCAGCGCCTTGGCGGCCGAGATCATCGCCCGCAGCGCCTTGGGACCCTGGTCGCGCGCCACCGGCACCAGTCCGAACGCGCGGGCCGATGGTCCCCACAGGGGGATCGAGAACAGTTCTTCCTTGGCGAAGACCGAGGGGTTCACGAGCAGTGCGGGCTGGTCGATCGCTTCGAAAAAGCTCTCATGCTTGATGGCGTAGAACGCGGCCCCTTCCGGCGGCCTGCCCTCGACCCGGATGCGGATGCCGAGGAACACGCGGGCGCAGAAGCGGTGATACTGCGACCAGCCCCGCACCACCTTGCGGAACGCCTTCTGGCTGAACAGCAGCATCAGCAGCGAGCCCGAGGTGTAGCCGATCGAGCCGACGTAGAAGAACAGGTAGAACAGGAGGCTGCGCAGCACGGCCATCGTCAGGTCCCTTGCGGCCAGAGGCGCGCCGCGGTGCTCGCCAGCAGCTTGTTGTATTCCAGGAACAGGATGCCGAGCCGCGGGCGCGAGGGCACGGCGTCGCGGATCACGCTGATGTTGGCGGGCAGCGCCGATTCCAGCTCACCCGCCGCCCGGCGCATGTGCCAGTCGGTGGTGACGAGCCGCAGGGAGCGGTAGTCGTGGTGGTCCATCCACGCAGCGGTTTCCGCCGCATTGCCGCGCGTGTCGACGGCGGCGAAGCCCAG
The DNA here is from genome assembly GCF_007065885.1 of Altererythrobacter sp. TH136. NCBI lineage: Bacteria > Pseudomonadati > Pseudomonadota > Alphaproteobacteria > Sphingomonadales > Erythrobacteraceae > Altererythrobacter > Altererythrobacter sp. TH136. Next base: position 1,496,800 of record NZ_CP041409.1, read on the forward strand.
GGTGACGCAGCATTCCATGGTCTGGGCGCGAACCTTGTACTCGGCGGCGAACTCGGCAGGGCGCACCTCGCGGTCGACCCCGGTGACCAGTATCGCGTTCGCCTGGCGCGCTGCCAGCAGTTCCAGCCCGCGGTCGATCCGACCCGGCCCGCCTGTCGGCACCACGATCGCGTCGGTGCGTCCGGCGTCGGCAGGCTGCGGCAACGCGGCGGCGAACCACAGGAAGCCGAATGCGTACAGTAGCAGGACAAAGGCCAGCGTGCGGCGGATCACAACATTCTCCTCAATGCACCCAGCACCGTCAGCCGCGCGGTGAGCATGGCGATCATCACGCCGATCACCGGGATGGCCGCGATCAGCAGCCAGTCGATCGTGCCGAGCCCGCCGCCCGCCACCATGCCGGACCCCAGCGCCGCGAACTGCCGGCCGAGAACCACCACCGCGACCAGCCCCAGTCCCAGCCCGACCGCCCCGCCCGCGGCGGCGTCGAAGGCGACCGACCGTTGAAAGATGCGGGCGATCTGCGCGTCGGTGCCGCCCAGCAGGTGGACGATTTCGATAGTCCCGCGATTGCCGCCGAGCGCGCTGCGCGCCGCCAGCCACACCGCCGCCGCGCTGGTCAGCGCCAGCAGCACGACCAGCGCGATCGCCAGCCACTGGAGCGAGGAGATGGCGGTGAACACCGGGCCCAGCCAAGCCGATTGCGCGTCGACCCGCGCGGCGGGGGCGACCGCCGCCAGCGACCGGCGCAGCGCGCCCAGGCGCTGCGCGGTGGCGGGTCCGCGCAGTTCCACGTCGATCAGCGCCGGGACCGGCACCGCCTCGTCCCCCGCGCCGCCCAACCAGGGATCGAGCAGGGCGTCGAGCTCGGTTTGCGGCACCACCCGCACGGCGGCGACATCGCGGGAGCCGGCCAGCGCGCGCGCGGCGGCGCGGGTCTGGCGGTCACGCTCGGCGGCGAGCGGCTCGACGATCTGCACCGTCGCGGCACCGGATAACTCGGTCCGCGCGCTGTCGGCCAGGTTGCTCAGTGCCAACCCGCCGGCGCCCGCGATCACTGTCAGCGCGACCATGATCGCGATCACCCACGGCATCGGCCCGGCGAGGCGCGCGTGCGGCACCAGCGCGGCGGCGCGTTCGCCGCCGAACGGCACGAGGCTGCGCGCCACCGCGCGGGCAAGCACCGGCGGCCGCTTCACGCCAGCGCCTGAACGCGCGGTTCGCGCCGGGGCGGGTAGCGCAGGGCCCCGGTGGGATCGGACAGCCGTCCCTTGTCGAGGCGCATGATCAGCGAATCCGGCACCTTGCGCAGCAGGTGCACGTCGTGGGTGGCGACCACCACGGTGGTGCCGAGCCGATTGAGCGCTTCGAACAGGCGCAGCAGTTTCAGCGCCATTTCGGGATCGACGTTACCGGTCGGCTCGTCCGCCACCAGCATGTCGGGCCGGCCGATCACCGCGCGCGCGATGGCGACGCGCTGCTGCTCGCCGCCCGACAGGGTTGCGGGCCGCGCGTCGGCCCGGTGCGTCAGCCCGACCCAGTCGAGCATGTCGCTGACCGGCTTGCGAAGCTCCGCCTCGCGCACGCCCGACACGCGCAGCGGCAGCGCCACGTTGTCGAACGCCGACAGGTGGGGGATCAGCCGGAAGTCCTGGAACACCACGCCGAACCGGCGCCGGAACGCGGGCAGCCGCTCGCGCGGGACGGTGATGACATCGGTCCCGAACATGCGGATCGCCCCGCGCGAGGGACGCTGCGCCAGGTACAGCAGCTTGAGCATCGAGGTCTTGCCCGCGCCGCTCGCCCCGGTGAGGAAATAGAAGCCGCCGGGGTGCAGGGTGAACGACACATCGCTCAGGATTTCGCGGTCGGTGCCGTATCGCAGCCCCACGTTGTCGAACGTGACCACCTCGCCCCCATCGGCATTCACCGCGTGGCACCAAGTACAAAAGGGGAATATCGCGCGGTAATCATCGGCGAAAGCGCTATAGACCGGCTTCCATGTGGAAAAAAGCCGTATGGCAGGGTGATGCACGGCGGCGCATCTTGTGCACGCGCCCCGCTTGCGTCAGATTCTTTACCATGATCATCTCCTGCCCCGCCTGCACGACGCGCTACGTTGTGCCGGACAGCGCCATCGGCGCGGAAGGGCGGACGGTGCGATGCGCCAAATGCCGTCACAGCTGGTTTCAGGATGGCCCCGAGCTGGAGGGCGCGCCTCCCCCCGCAGCGTCGCCGGAACCCCCAGCCGCTGCTCCGGCGCCGTGCGCCTCGGCGGTGCCGCCGACAGCAGCCCGGTCCGGCATCGTCTCCGCGCCGGAAACCGGGTCTCAGCCAGAACAGGAGCCAGAGCCGCCGATCTACGACGATCCTGCCGAGGCGCCCGCGCCCACGGTGGTCGAAACCACGCCGGCACCCGAGCCCGCCGCGCAGGATTACGGCGAGGAAATCTCGCAGTTCGATTATGCCCCGCCGTTCCGTCCGCGCCGCAATCTGGCGAAGGTGTGGACCGCCGCCGCCGCGCTGTTCGCGGTGCTGGCGCTGGGCACGGTGGCGGCCGTCAATTACTGGGGCCTGCCCGACTGGGTGCCCGTCAGCCGGCCGACCTTCGCGCTGGGCCAGCCCGACCTGGTGCTCGATTTCCCCCGCCAGAAGCAGGAGCGGCGCACGCTACCGAACGGGACCGAATACTTCGGCGCCAGCGGCACGGTGAAGAACGTCGGGCGTGAAACCCGCACCGTGCCGTCGATCCTGGTGGTGCTGCGCGATGCGCGCGAACGGATTGTCTACAGCTGGGAGATCGCCCCGCCCAAGTCGTCGCTCGCCCCGGGCGAGACGATGACCATCACGCAGGCAATGGCCGACGTCCCCCGCTCGGCCAAATTCGCCGAGATCGGATGGAAGCCGGCCTGACCGATCAGGCGCCCGCGAGCACGTCCCCGACCGAGGCGTATTCGTACCCCAGTTCCTCGGCCACCGCTTGATACGTCACTTTGCCGGCGTGGACGTTGAGTCCCGCGCCAAGGTGCGGGTTGCGCCGCAGCGCCTCACGCCAGCCGAGTTCGGCGATCTTCAGCGCGTGCGGCAGGGTCACGTTGTTGAGCGCGTACGTGCTGGTTCGCGCCACGGCGCCCGGCATGTTGGCGACGCAGTAATGCACGATGCCATCGACCACGTACGTCGGGTCGGCGTGAGTCGTGGCATGGCTAGTTTCGAAACAGCCGCCCTGGTCGATCGCGACATCGACCAGCACCGCGCCCGGCTTCATGCACTTCAGCATGTCGCGGGTGACCAGCTTGGGCGCGGCCGCTCCGGGGATCAGCACCGCGCCGATGACGAGGTCCGCCTCGCACAGCATCTGTTCGATGTTCGCCTGGTTGGAGAAGCGCGTCTTGGCGCGGCTTTCGAAATGGGTGCCGAGCCGTTCGAGCACCTCGGGATCGCGGTCGAGGATGGTGGTGTCGGCGCCCAGGCCGACCGCCATCTGCGCGGCGTTGAACCCGACCACGCCGCCGCCGATCACCATCACCTTGCCCGGCAGCACGCCCGGCACGCCGCCCAGCAGCACACCGCGCCCGCCGTGCGCCTTTTCCAGTGCCGTCGCGCCCGCCTGGATGCTCATCCGGCCAGCGACCTGGCTCATCGGCTTGAGCAGCGGCAAGGTGTTGCCCGGCCCGGTCACCGTTTCATACGCGATGCCGGTCACGCCCGATTTCACCAGATCGGCGGTCTGCTCCGGATCGGGGGCCAGGTGCAGGTAGGTGTAGAGCACCTGGTCCGCGCGCAGCTTGGCGCGTTCGACCGCCTGCGGTTCCTTGACCTTTACCACCATCTCGCACTGGGCGAAGATCGGATCGGGCCCGTCCTGGATCAGGGCGCCCGCCTGGCGGTACTGGCCGTCATCCGCCCCGATGCCGAGCCCGGCGCCGGTTTCCACCCACACCTCGTGCCCGTGGGCCGTCAGTTCGCGGACGCTTTCGGGGGTCAGGCCGACGCGGTATTCGTGATTCTTGATTTCCTTGGGGCAGCCGATGCGCATCGCCGTGCTCTCCTTTTGTGCGCGCGCTCGTTACAGTTGCAACCATCGGGCGGCAAGAGGCGCCGGCGCCGCCAATCCCGCACATGCGTCATGCACTTGTCACACTTACGCCGTAATGCGGTCGGGAAAGTTTCACAAAAGCTTCATCAGGGAGCCCGCTCACGTGACGATCGCACGCCTCTCGCTGTCAGCCGCAGCGCTCGCCATCGCCTGTGGGTGGATCACTCCCGCCGCGGCTCAGGATGCGGCGGTGGCACGCGAGCTTGCCGCGATGCGCGCCCAGATGGCGGCGATGGCGGACCGCATCGATTCGCTGGAGGCTGAACTCGCCTCCGCCAAGGCCGCGCCGCCGGCCCCTGCTGACGCCACCGCCGCTGCGACTGCACCGTCCCAACCGGCGGCCGCGACCGACGTCGCGTGGAAAGGCGCGCCGGAGGTCAGCACCGCCAGCGGGTGGAGCTTCAAACCGCGCGGCCGGATCCAGCTTGACGCGGGCACCGTCAGCAGCCCGGCGGGCGTCACCGATGCCAGCACCGGCTTCAGCAGCGAACTGCGCCGCGCGTACCTCGGCGTCGAGGGCAAAATGCCGGGCGGCTTCGGCTATCGGGCGGAAATCGATGTGGCCGCAAGCTCGGTCGAGGTGACCGATCTTTACCTGACGTATCAGGCGTCCGAACAGGTTGGCCTCACCCTCGGCCATCAGAAGCCGTTCTGGGGTCTGGAGGAAATGACCAGCGACCTGTTCACCAGCTTCACGGAGCGGGCGGCGGTCAACACCGCGTTCGGCTTCGAACGCCGGCTGGGCCTCAGCGCTTCCTACAGCGCCGGCGACGTGCTGCTGCAGGGCGGCGTGTTCACCGACAACGTGGCCGATCTCGAAGACGACGAAAACAACGCGCTTTCGGTCGATGGCCGGGCGGTATTCATGCCGAAACTGGGCGGGGCGCAGCTCCACCTTGGCGGATCGGTCCACTACCGCGAACTCAACGATGCGGCATCCAGCGTGCGCTATCGCGTGGGGCCGCTGATCCACAGCACCGACATCCGCTTCATCGACACCGGCAATCTCGCGGCCACCCGCGAGCTGGGCTACGGGCTGGAAGCGGCATACCTCAAAGGCCCGGTCCACATCGCGAGCGAGGCGCACTGGCAACGGGTCAACCGGCCCGGCGCGCTGACCGACCCGACCTTTTTCGGCGGCTACGTGGAAGCCGGCGTGTTCCTGACCCGGGGCGACAGCCGCGGCTACAAGGGCGGCGTGTTCGATCGGGTGAAGCCCAAGCGCCCGGTGGACAAGGGCGGTTTAGGGGCGGTGCAGGTCAACCTGCGCTATGACTATCTCGATCTGGTCGACGCGGGCGTGATCGGCGGCAAGCAGGACGGGTACGAGCTGGGCCTGGTGTGGACACCGACCGATTATACCCGGTTCATGGCCAGCTATGGCCACCTGGTCTATTCGCGCGCCGCGCTGCCGGCCGCGGGCGGGAAGCGCAATTACGCGGTGGACGCGCTGGGGATGCGCGCGCAAATCGACTTCTGATCATCACGCGGCTGTCATCCGCCTGTCACACGCCGCCCCCACAGGGGCGGTCGATCCATTGCCAAGGGGCCCAACACATGCACCTCAAGACTTTCGCCTTCGCCGCCGTATCGGCGCTCACCCTCGCCGCTTGCGGCAGCTCCGGCGGCGCGGGCGGCGCGCGTGACACGATCCGCGCGGTCGGCTCGTCCACCGTCTATCCCTTCGCCAAGAAGGTCGCCGAAGATTACGTGGCCGCCAACCAGGGGATGAAGAGCCCGCTGATCGAATCGACCGGTACCGGCGGGGGTATCAAGCTGTTCTGCGCCGGCCTTGGCCAGGCGACCCCCGACATGGTCAACGCCAGCCGGCGGATGAAGGCGAGCGAGTTCGCCGACTGCCAGAAGAACGGCGTGACCGACGTGGTCGAGGTGCAGGTCGGGCTTGACGGGATCGCGTTCGCATCCGCCAAGGGCGGCATCGTGCTGCCGCTGACGCCCGAGATCGTCTACAAGGCGCTCGCCGCCCGGCCGTACGGCAAGGAACAGACCGCCAAGACCTGGGCCGATGTCGACCCGTCGCTGCCCGCCAAGCCGATCCTGGTCTACGGCCCGCCCTCCACCTCCGGCACCCGCGACGCGCTGAAGGAACTGATCCTCACCAAGGGCTGCGAAAGCGACCCCGCGATGAAGGCGCTGAAGGACAGCGACAAGGACAAGTTCGAACAGGTCTGCACCGAAGTCCGGTCGGACGGCGCCTATGTCGACCAGGGCGAGCAGGACAACCTCATCGTCCAGAAGATCGAAGGCAATCCCAACGCGGTCGGCGTGTTCGGTTTCTCGTATCTCGAGGAGAACGGTGAAAAGCTGCAGGATCAGCCGATGAACGGGGTCGAGGCGACGTACGACAACATCTCGACCTTCAAGTACCCCGGCGCGCGGCCGCTATATGTCTATTACAAGAAGCAGCACGTGGGCGTGATCCCCGGCCTGTCCGAATTCATCACCCAGTGGACCATGAGCTGGGGCAAGGATGGCCCGCTCGCCAAGGTCGGCTTCGTCGCCGCGCCCGACGATGTGCAGGCCACCGCGCGGCAGAACGCCACTCAGGGCACGGTGATGACGGCCGACGGGCTGAAGTAAGCGTCGCCCGCGCCTCACAAAAAAAGCCCCGCCGGCACGGACCGGCGGGGCTTTTTTGCTACTTGGCCTGCGGCCTAGAAATCGAGGCTGACGCGCCCGTACACGAAGCGGCCGTTGAAGCCCGATGGCGAGAACTGGCTGAACGGGATGAAGTACCCGTTGAGGCCGTAGTTCTGCCCGCCGTCGAGACCGAAGCGGACCCGGTCGGGGTAGCTGTCGAACAGGTTGTTCGCGCCCACCGCCAGTTCCAGCCGGTCCATGACCTTGGCGCGCAGTTCGGCGTCGGTCACCCACTGCTTGGACAGGACCTGGTCGCGCGCCGCATCCACGCCGGGGATCAGCACCTCGCCAAAGCGGTTGGCCCGCGCGGTGAAGCCGAAGATGCCCGAATCCCAGTCGAACCCGACGTTGAGCTTGGTGCGTGGCTGGCCGCGCGTGAGCCGCAGCGATTCCTGCCGGCCGAACAGGGTCAGCCCCGGCAAGGTGGGCAGGACGGCCGCGTCGGTGATCTTCGTCTTGTTGTGGCTGAAGCCCGCGGTCAGCGACAGGTTGCCGAGGCCCATGTCGGGCACGCGGTAGGTGCCGACGATCTCGTAACCGCGGGTGCGGGTGTCGATGCCGTTGACGAAGAACCGCGCCGAGCTGACGTTGTTGAAGCCGTTCTGCTGCAGCAGCGAAACCACCGCCGCGCCTTGCAGGATTTCGGTCACCACGATCCGGTCATCGATGTCGATGTTGTAGTAATCGGCCGTGATGTTGAGCCCGGGGATCAGCGAGAACGTCGCGCCTCCCGACCAGTTGAGCGACTTTTCCGGCTGGAGCGGCTGCGAACCCAGCACTACCGCGACGGGGTTGTTCACCGGCACTGTCAGAATGTCGACGAGCACGCCGTTGACGTTATTAGTCGAGGTGGTGGCGTAGAACTGCTGCTGCAGCGAAGGAGCGCGGAAGCCGGTCGAGATCGACCCACGCAGAGCGATGCCGTCGATCGGTTCGAACCGGGCGGCGGCCTTGCCGTTGATGGTGTCACCGAAGTCGGAGAAATCCTCGTACCGTCCGGCCAGCTGGATGGTCAGCGCGTCCGACAGGTCGGTCTCCAACTCAAGATACGCGGCCTTCGAATTGCGGCTGGCGTCCACCTCGTTGGCAGGGCGGAAGCCTGGGAACACCTGCGCGCCGGCCGGAGCGAACAGCGGAGCCGGGGCGAACGGACCGCCGGCGTAGCTCTGGAAATCGCCGGCCACGATGCGGAAGTTCTCGTCACGGTATTCGGCGCCGAACGCGACCGACACGCCGCTGCCGATGCCAAAATCGAACGTGCGTTGCAGATCGAGGTTCGCCGTCGTCTGGCCGAAGCGGAGCGATCCGGCATCGAACTTGCGCTGGCTCGCTTCGCCGAAGCTGACGTTGAAGCTGTTCTCGACCCCGAACTGGAAGCGGTTGGTGCCGTAGACCACGCTGGCATCGTAGTTCCATTCGTCACCGAATGTCCCCCGGATGCCGGCGGCGGCGGCGATATCCTCGATGTCGCCGGTGATCAGCGGGAGGAAGCCATCGGCGTAATACGGCACGAACGCGGTGGTGGAGGCCGAGAAATTGCGGTTCCGCGCATCGTTGGCGCGGCGATAGAAGCCGGCGCTTTCGGAATCGCGCCGGTTGTAGCTGGCAAAGGTGTAGAATTCGGCCGCCGGTGACAGTTCGTAGCCCGCGTTGATGAACGCCGTGAAGTCGGTCGTCTGCGGGTCACCGTACCGGTGCGTATAGCGGTCGATGGTCTGCTCGCGCGGATCGGCGAGTCCGCCGGCCAGGCTGGGGTACTGCTGGCGCGGATCGGCGCCCGAGCGGTTGGTCGGGTTCTTGTCCTGGTACTGGAGCGCGACGTTGAGATAGCCGCCGGGCCCGACCGGCAGGCCGAGCGCGGTGGCCAGCGTCAGCGTGCCGCCATCGCGCCGCTTCCGTTCGCGGCCGGTGTCGGTCAGCTGGTAGACGCCGCCCGCGCCGGCCGTGGTGTCGAGCACCGGCTGGCCGTTCGCACCCAGCACCGGTCCGCCCTGCTGCAGCACATCGTCCATCGTGGTGATGTACTTGCCATAGGTGACTTGCGCCCGGTTGCCTTCCCGCTTGCGCAGCTGGACGTTGATCACGCCGGCGATCGCATCGGACCCGTACTGCGACGAGGCACCGTCGCGCAGCACCTCGATCCGCTCGATCGCGATCGGCGGGATGGTGTTGAGATCGACCGCCGCCGAACCGCGTCCGACCGAGCCGTTGAGATTGAGCAGCGCCGAGGTGTGCCGCCGCTTGCCGTTGACCAGCACCAGCGTCTGGTCCGGCGCCAGGCCGCGCAGCGTCGCCGGGCGTACCGCGTCGGTGCCGTCGGTGATGGCGGGCTGGGGGAAGTTGAAGCTGGGCACCAGCTGGTTGAGGATGCGGTTGGTGTCGGTGTAGCCGTTGTCGGTCAGCTGATCGCCGCCGATGACGTCGATCGGCACCGGGCTGTCGGCCACGGTGCGATCCGTCCGGCGGGTGCCCGTGACGATGATCTGTTCTTGCGGGGTTGCCTCGCCCGCCGCCGAAGCCGCCGTTTCGTTGGGCACATCCTGCGCCGCCACCGGCAGCGCGACCGATGCGACGATCAGCGCCGAGGCCGATGCGAGCAGACGTGAGGATTGACGTGACATAGATGACCTCCCTGGTTTGACGGGAAATTACATTCATGCCGCGGGAACGCGTACTAAATTGCGCAAGTGTGTGATTTTTGCGCGAACTGTTGCTGTTGCGTTACAATTCTCGGCAGCCCCCCCGGCCGACGTAACGTCAGGTCACAGCGGATTGCCATCCTTGTCGCGGTAGATGTCGCGCCGGCCGACATGGTTGGCAGGGCCGACGAAGCCATCCTCCTCCATCTTCTCGATCCACTTGGCGGCGGTGTTGTAGCCGACGCCCATCTGGCGCTGGAGCCACGAACCCGACGCCTTTTGATGTTCAAACACAATCTGGCAGGCCTGGCGGTACTTGCGCTCTTCGGGATTGTCGGAGGCGGTCAGCTCGTCATCGAACCCGAAGCCCATGCCTTCTTCAGGCTCCTCCGTCACCGCGTCGACGTAATCGGGCTTGCCCTGGCCGCGCCAGTGTTCAGCCACGCGCTCCACCTCGTCGTCGGACACGAACGGGCCGTGGACACGCTGAAGCGCGCCCGATCCCGGCTTGTAGAGCATGTCGCCCTTGCCCAGCAGCTGTTCGGCGCCCTGCTCACCCAGGATCGTGCGGCTGTCGATCCGGCTGGTGACGTTGAAGCTGATGCGGGTCGGCAGATTGGCCTTGATCACGCCGGTGATGACATCGACCGACGGGCGCTGGGTGGCCATGATCAGGTGGATGCCGGCGGCGCGGCTTTTCTGGCTGAGCCGCTGAATCAGCACTTCGACTTCCTTGCCGACGGTCACCATCAGGTCGGCCAGTTCGTCGACGATCAGCACGATCTGCGGCAGCGCCGTGTATTCGAGCTGCTCTTCCTCGAACAGCTCTTCGCCGGTGTCGGGATCGAACCCGGTCTGGACCCGGCGGCCGAGCGGCTTGCCCTTCGCGTTGGCGGTGCGGACCCGTTCGTTGAAGCCGGCGATGTTGCGCGCGCCGATGCTGCTCATCCAGCGATACCGCCGCTCCATCTCCTCGACCGCCCATTTCAGCGCGCGGACCGCCTTCGACGGCTCGGTTACCACCGGCGACAGCAGGTGCGGAATGTCGTCGTAGCTTTTCAGCTCCAGCACCTTGGGGTCGATCAGGATCAGCCGGCAATCGTCGGGCGTGAAGCGGTAAAGCAGGCTGAGGAGGATGCAGTTGAGCCCGACCGACTTGCCCGACCCGGTGGTGCCGGCGACCAGCAGGTGCGGCATCGCGGCCAGATCGGCCACGATCGGTTCGCCGGCGATGTCCTTGCCCAGGATGATCGGCAGCGTGCCCTTGGCATCGACGAACGCCTCGCACCCGGCGAGCTCCTTGTAGGCGATCGTCTGGCGGTCGGCATTGGGCAACTCGATGCCCATCACCGTCTTGCCGGGGATGGAGGACACGCGCGCGCTGATCGCGCTCATGTTGCGGGCGATGTCTTCGGCGAGACCGATCACGCGGCTGGCCTTGATGCCCGGCGCCGGTTCCAGTTCGTACATCGTCACCACCGGGCCGGTGCGAACCGCGGTAATCTCGCCCTTGACGTTAAAATCGTCGAGCACGGTTTCCAGCAGCCGCGCGTTGCGCTCCAGCGCCAGCTTGTCGAGCTTGGGCGCGGCCTGCGACGGAGGGTCGGTGAGCAGGTCGATGCTGGGCAGCTGATAGCTGGCGAACAGGTCCTTCTGCGCAGTCTTGCCGGCGGGCTTCGCCGGGCGCGGGGCGAGGCTCGGCTCCGCGATCTCAGGGGCGCGGCGTTCAGTGAACTGCGGCGCTTCGTCGGGTGCGGCAGCCTCACGCTTGGCGCGCGGCTTGGGCATGAACGGCAGGTCCACCTCCGCCAGCCGCTCGGGCAGCGCCGGCGCGCGCTTCAGGAAACGCGGCAGGGTGAGAAGCTGCACCCAGTCGAGCGCGAATACGCGGGTTACGCCGATCACTCCTCCCGCGAGCGCGACCAGCGCTAGTGCCAAGATCACCCAGCCGGAGATGCCTTCGCCCAGCCGGCTCGCGACCGCCTCGATCCCCGCGGCGCCGAGCAGTCCGGTGATCCCGCCGAGCGACGCGGGCAGCGAGCCGCCGGGCCGGTCGAACGCCAGCGCCAGCACCGTGCCGATCAGCGCCATCGATCCGAGCAGCAGCAGGGTCGGCCGCCACCAGCGGGTGCGCAGATCCTCGTCCTCGTCCTCGATATCGTGCCACAGCTTGCGCGCGAATACGTAGAGCAGCGGCAGCAGCAGGACCCCGGTCGCGCCGAACAGGAAGTACACGCGTTCGGCAACCCACGCCCCGCTCGCGCCCATCCAGTTGCGCACGTCATCGCCAGCGGCGGCGGTGGAGCCGCTGGGGTCGGTCTGGGTGTAGCTGGCGAGCGCGAGGCCGAGGAACAGCATCGCGCCGAACAGCGCGGCGGCGCCGGTCATCTGCGCGGCCCGGCGCAAGCTGCGGCGAAACGCCGCGCGCCAATCGGCCACGGGCGTCCTGCCCGTTCCTGGCCCGATTGCCCGTGTCGCCATTGCCGCTTTCCCCCTAACCCGTCTGGGGCGGTTATCGCAGGTCGGGGACTCGGGCGTCAAGAATCCATGACGTCAGCGGTGCGCGGCGTCAGGAATCCTGTTTGAGCGCAAGTCCGTCGATCGCCGCCCAGCGGCCCCACCCCAGCTCGCGGGCACGTTCGAAGGTCATGCCGCCCAGCGCGATCACCGGCATTTCCGCCAGCGCCGCGAGCGCATGGAACCGTTCGGGGCCAAGCGGGGTGATGTTGGGATGCGTGCGGGTGGCGAACACCGGCGACAGCATCACCGCATCGGCGCCGGAAGCGTTGGCGTGCGCGATCTCGTTCGCGTCGTGCACGGTCGCCACGCGGAGCAGTTCGGGCGCTTCGCCGACCGCTTCGGGCGGACCGTAGCTGCCGACCGCGCCCCACTCGCGCGCCTGATCGTCGCTGCCGGACAGGAGCGCGAGCAACCCGCCTTCGCGCACCAGCGGCATCAGCTCGTCCCACCGGGCTCGGCGGCTTCGGGGATCGAGGTGATAGTGGCGGAAGATGAACGCGGAACCGCGCGGCAAGGCGCGCAGCGCGCGGGGCAGCAACTCGTCGTTGCGCGGATCCGACAGGAGCCACAGATCGGAGAGAGACTGGCGCATGCCCATGCCGCCGTTATAGCGCATCGGACCATGAATGCAGCGTTGCGCCTCAGCGAAATCCACGACCGTATCGCCCACGCCGCCACGCTGGCGCGGCGGGAGCCTGCCGAAGTCACGCTGGTCGCGGTGAGCAAGACTCACCCCGCCGAAGCGATCGCGCCGCTGCTGGAGGCGGGCCAGCGGGTGTTCGGTGAGAACCGGGTGCAGGAAGCAGCCGCGAAGTGGCCCGCCCTGCGTGAACGCTGGCCCGATGCTCAGCTGCACCTCGTCGGTCAGCTTCAGTCGAACAAGGCCGAGGACGCCGCGCACCTGTTCGACTGCATCCACTCGCTCGACCGGCCGAGCCTGCTGACCGCGCTCGCCAAGGCCTACGACAAGGTTGGGCGACAGGTGCCGTGCTTCGTCCAGGTCGATGTGGGGAACGAGCCGCAGAAGGGCGGCTGCCCGGTGCAGGACCTGCCCGCCCTGCTCGGTCAGGCGCGCGAGGCGGACGTGCCCGTGATCGGCCTGATGTGCGTGCCGCCTGCCGATATCGAGCCGGCACCGTTCTTCGCCTTGCTCGACAAGCTGGCGCGCGACCACGGGTTGGACGGGCGCTCCATGGGGATGAGCGGCGATTACGAGACCGCGATCATGCTCGGCGCCACGCACGTGCGCGTCGGCACCGCGCTGTTCGGGACGCGCGACTAGGCGCTACTTCCAGGCGAAGATCAGGCGGCCTGGCCCGAGCCGGTCCATGACATCGCCCAAGGCATCGGCCGTGAACGCGAAGCAGCCTTGGCTGCGGCCGATCAGCCCCTGCGCCGCGGCCATGGCCTCGCTGACGTAGTCGGCGGCATGGATCACGATCGCGCGCGGCTCGGCCATGTTGTTGTCGCGATCGAGCCCGATCAACCGACGCGACCGGCCGTGCTTGCCGACGTACTCCGCGCTGGTGAGGAAAGCGCCGCGCGACGAGGCGTTCGAATCTGGCTGGTTGGAAAACCGGTGCAGCCAGCCGCTGCGATCCGGATCGGACCCGCTGCCGTGCGCGACCAGATGACTGGTCACGTCCCCGTTAGCGAGGTCGACCAGATGGAACCGCGGCTCGCGCGACGCTTGCGCGAAGTCCACCACTCCGACGCGGTCGCGGTGCGAGATCCGGCCGCCGTGCGCATCCAGCGCCGCCAGCGCGCGCGGGAACAGGCGCGGCATGGCAAGGTCGGGTGCGGCGGGAACGGGCGTAGCAGCCACCGGCGGCAGCGGCTTGGGCGCGGCCCAGCGCGAGGCGCTCGACGCCAGCGGAATGGCAAGACCGGCTGCGGCGATGCCCGCGCCAGCGAGGAACTTCCGGCGATCCGGTTGAAGCGAATGAGTGGCTGCGAACATGGCGCTGCTTAGCAAACGCGCCCTTTCGCTAGCCTGTATCCCGCCCGGCTTGCCTCAGGCGCTCTCCAGCTCCGCCTGCCGTTCGTCGCTGGCCGCGTCCAGCAGCGCCGCCTCGATCGCTTTCAGGCGGGCGGGAGCGGTGATCTTCCCCCCGGTCAGGTCGGTGACGTAAAACGTATCCGCCGCGCGCTCGCCGTAGTTGGTGATGTGCGCGCTGAGCACCAGCAGGCGGCTTTCGAACAGGGCGCGGGCGAGCCGGTTGAGCAGCGCCGCGCGGTCGCGGGCATTGACTTCGACCACCGTGAACCGGCCCGAAGCCTGGTTGTCGAACCGGACCACCGGGCGCACATCGAATGCCCGCGCGCGGCTATGCGGCAGCGGACGCTTGGCAAGCTGGGGCACCAGCGCGGTGCGGTTGGCCAGCGCATCGGCGATCGCCTGCTCGATCCGCACAATCTGCGCGGGCTCGCTGAACGGGCGTCCTTGCGGGTCCTGCACCAGGAAGTTGTCGACCGCCCAGCCGCTGCGGGTGGTATGGATGCGCGCGTCGATGATGTTCGCGCCCGCCAGGTGGATGCCGCCCGCGATGCGGTAGAACAGGCCCGGGTGATCGGCCGCGATCACCGTCACCAGCGTGGCGCCCCGGGTGGGATAGACTTCGCACTGGATCGACAGGTGGCCCTGATCCTCGTGACTGACCCCGTACTGGATCAGGTTCAGCGCGGCGATGTCTTCCGGCTCGGCGATCCAGTAGCTGTCGTCGAACCGGTCGGCATAAAGCCGCAGCAGCCCGGCCTTGTCGCCCAGCAAGGCCTCGACGCGATCCTTCTTCGCCGCCACCCGGTCCTTGCGCCCATGCTTCATGTGGCCCAGCCGCAGGCGCTCTTCGGCCGCGTCGTAGAGTTCGCCGAGCAGCTGCCCCTTCCAGCTGTTCCAGGTGCCCGGCCCCACCGCGCGGATGTCCACCGCGGTAAGGATCATCAGGTGCCGCAGCCGCTCGACGCTCTGCACTTCGGACACGAAATCCTCGATGGTCTTGGGATCGGTCAGGTCGCGCTTGAAGGCGGTGCGGCTCATCAGGAGATGCTGGCGCACCAGCCAGGCGACAAGATCCGTCTCGCCCGCGTCGAGGCCAAAGCGGGGACACAGCGCCTCGGCCACTTCGCCGCCGAGCACCGAATGGTCCCCGCCGCGCCCCTTGGCGATATCGTGCAGCAGCACCGCGACGTACGCGACGCGCCGGCTGGCGACTTCGTGGATCAGCCGGGTCGAGCGCGGATGATCCGCCTGCAGTTCCCCCTTTTCGATCCGGGAGAGCAGGCCGATCGCGCGGATGGTGTGCTCGTCGACCGTGTAGTGGTGGTACATGTCGAACTGCATCTGCGCGTTCACCCGCGCGAAATCGGGCACGAACCGGCCGAACACCTCCGCCTCGTTCATCCACCGCAGCACGCCTTCGGGATCGTGGCGGCCGGCGAGCACATCGAGGAACAGCGCGTTGGCGCGCGGATCGTCGCGCACCTCGGGCTTGATCAACCCGGCATCGCGCGCCGCCTGGCGCATGGTTTCGGGATGGATATCAAGGCTGTTGGCCTCGGCCAGCTGGAACAGCTCGATCAGCCGGACCGGGTCCTTGCGGAACCAGTCGTCGGACGGCGCGGCGATCTTGCCGCCGAACACGCGGAATCCCTTGAGCAGGCGCGCCCGCGGGGTGAAGCTAGCAAGGAACCCCTTACGCGCACGGTTTTTGGCGAACTGCTCGTCGATGTGCGCCAGGAACACGCCGGTCAGGCTGCCGACCCGCTTCGCCTGCAGGAAATAGAACTGCATGAACCGCTCGACCGCGCTCTTGCCGGGCCGGTCGGCGAAATTCATCCGCGCCGCGACCGCGCGCTGCAGGTCGAAGGTCAGCCGGTCCTCGGCCCGCCCGGTGATGGTGTGCAGGTGGCAGCGCACCGCCAGCATGAATGCCTCGGCCCGGCGGAAATTGCGGTACTCGTCGCGCGTGAACAGCTCGACGTCGACCAGTTCGGCCGCGACCCGCACCTTGTGGATGTACTTGCCGATCCAGTACAGCGTCTGCAGATCGCGCAGGCCCCCCTTGCCGTCCTTGACGTTGGGTTCGACGACATAGCGGCTGTCGCCCATGCGCTTGTGCCGCGCGTTGCGTTCTTCCAGCTTCTCGGCGACGAACTGCTTCTCGGTGCCCTTCACCACCTCGTCGGCGAAGCGGCGCATCGCCTCGTCGTACAGGTCCTGATCGCCCCAGACGTAGCGGCCTTCGAGCAGCGCGGTGCGAATGGTGAGATCAGCCCGGGCCAGGCGGATCATCTCGTCGACCGACCGGCTCGAATGGCCGACCTTCAGCCCCAGATCCCACAGGTAATAGAGCATCGCCTCGATCACCTGCTCGCACCACGGCGCGTTGCGGGTGGGATGCAGGAAAGCGATGTCGACGTCCGAATGCGGCGCCATTTCCGACCGGCCATAGCCGCCGACCGCGATCAGGGTCAGCCGCTCCCCGGTGGAGCGGTTGCTGGCGGGATAGACGTCCGCGATCACGTGATCGTGGATCGTGCGCACCAGCTGGTCGATCAGGAACGCGTGACCACCGGTGATCTCGTGCCCTGCCGACGGCTTTTCGGTCAGGCGGCGGTCGAGTTCGGCGCGGCCGGCCTCCAGCGCCGCTTTCAGCACGGCGACGATCCGCGGACGCGCATCCTTGCCCCCGCTCGCCAGCTCGGCGATTGCGCCTGACAGCGCGCGGCGGTTCACCACCGCACGCTGGTTGGGGATGCGCAGCTGGCTCAAGCGGCCTCCATCTCCTCCGTGTACCGGGTGCGCAGCGCGCGCTTGTCGATCTTTTCGGTGCCGAGCCGGGGCAGGGCTTCGTTCACCTGCCACAGGTGCTGCGGAATCTTGAACTTCGCCAGCCGCTCGGCAAGGAACTCGGTCAGGTCCTCCGGATCGACATCGCGCCCGTCCTTCGATCGGTACACCGCCGCCGGAACCTCGCCAAAGCGCTCGTCCGGCAGGCCGAACACCGAACATTCGGCGATGTTGGGGTGAGCGTAGATTTCCTGCTCCACCTCGATACAGGCGATGTTCTCGCCGCCGCGGATGATGATGTCCTTCTTGCGGTCGACGATGAACAGGTATTCGTCCTCGTCGACGTAGCCGAGGTCCCCGGTGCGGAAATATGCGTCCGACGTGTACGCGGCTTCCGTCGCTTCCTCGTTGCGCCAATAGCCAAGGAAATTGCACGCCGACCGCATGCACACTTCGCCCACCTGCCCCTGCGGCACCGGCTGCCCGGCGTCGTCGAGGATCGCGAGGTCCACCAGCGGCTTCGACGCGGTGCCGGTGGAACCCGGCTTGGCGAGATAGTTCTCGTTCATGTTGCCGCAGCCGACCCCGTTGGTTTCGGTGAGGCCATAGCCGAGCACCGGGAACCCTTCGGAAAACGCCTCCTTGATCTTGGTCACGTGTTCCGGCGGGCGCGGGGCGCCGCCGCCGGCAAAGGTCTTGCAGGCAGACAGGTCGTACTTGTCGCGGTCCGGGTGAGTGGCGAGTTCGAAGCTCATCAGCGGGACGCCGACGAAGTAGGTGATCTGTTCTTTCTCCAGCAAGCGCAGCGCCTCGGTCGCGTTCCACTTGGGCATCAGCACCAGCTTGCGCCCCATCGCGAAGCTTTGCAGGAACACTGGCACTTCGCCCGTCACGTGGAACAGCGGCACGTTGACCAGCGCGCTCGGCTGTACGCTCGGCATCTCGCCCTTTTCGGTGAACAGCTGCACGATGGTGGCGGTCTGGGCGATGTAGTTCATCACCGCGCTGACCTTGCCGAGATGGTCGGAATACGCGCCCTTGGGCGAGCCGGTCGAGCCTGAGGTGTAGAGGATCGTCGCCAGGTCGTCCGGCCCCAGTTCGCCGAGCATCCGCATGGCGGTGTCGCCTTCGGCCCAGATCGGCTCCAGCCCCACCGCCGGCGGCCCGTCGTGGTCGAACACCACCACCTTCGCGCCGTGGGCGACCCCCGCGAGCCGCTCCGCACGCTGCCGGTCGGCAAGCACGATCGAGCATTCGCACAGGTCGATCCCGAACGCGAGTTCCTCTCCGGTCCACCAGCCGTTGAGCAGCGAGGCGCACCCGCCGCCCATCAGCACGCCCATGTAGGCGGCGATCCAGTTCGCCGAATTGCGCGCCGCGATCCCCACGCGGTCGCCGCGCTTCATCCCGTGCCGGGTGGCGAGCCCGTGCGCGACGCTGGCCGCGGCGGCATACATCTCGCCGAACGTCAGCCGCTGGTCGCCGTCGACGATGAACACCGTATCCTTATGCTGCTGCACGAAGTGCGCGAAGTAATGCGCGATGCTGGGCGGCGCGTTGACGAACGCGGGCATCTCCACCCCGCGCCGTTCGACCTGCTTCGTCTCGAACATCTGCCCTGCTCCGGTGAGCTGGGTGTTGATCCGCTGGATGTCTCGATCGAGCTCGGTCAGCATGGTGTTCCTCTTCCGCTGTTTTGGCGCCGGGCTTTCACCGCGCGCCGCGCTATGCCAAAGACCCGCGCGGACGGCCGAAGCCCCGCGTGGGGAAGCGGCCAGGGTTAAGGATCAAACGTGCTGCTGTCACTACTGGCCGACGCCTCGCAGGCTATCCGGTTCGAGGATCTTGGCCTGAGGAAGGGCATCAGCCTCGGCTTCTTCGAGCTTCGGTTCTACAGCCTCGCCTATCTCGCCGGCATCATGCTGGGCTACTGGCACCTTGGCCGGATGATCAAGGCGCCGGGCAGCCCGATGGCGCAGCGCCATGCCGACGACCTGTTCTTCTATTGCACCCTTGGCATCATCATCGGCGGACGGCTGGGCTATGCCGCGTTCTATACGGGCGGCGATACCGGCATCCCGTCGATGTTCACCAACTTTACCCCGGGGCAGACGCCCAGCTGGGACCTGCTGCGGCTGTGGGACGGGGGGATGAGCTTCCACGGCGGCGTGCTCGGCGTGCTGGCGGCGATCGCGTGGGTCTGCTGGCGCGGGCAGATCAGCTTCCTGCGCACGGCGGACTACATCTCGGTCAACGTGGCGTTCGGGATGATGTTCGGGCGGCTGGCCAATTTCATCAATGGGGAGCTGTGGGGCCGCCCGACCGACGTGCCGTGGGCGATGATTTTCCCGACCGACCCCCTCGGCCTGCCGCGCCACCCCAGCCAGCTGTACGAAGCGGCGCTGGAAGGGGCAGTGCTGATCGTCATCATGCTGCTGCTGTTCTGGAAAACCCGCGCCCGCTGGCGCCCGGGGCTGCTGGTGGGCGTGTTCACCGCGGGCATCGCGCTGGGCCGCTTCACGGTTGAATTCTACCGCGAACCCGATGCCCAGCTGGCCGAGCTCGCACGGCAGACGGGGCTGTCGATGGGCCAGTGGCTGACCGTCCCGCTGATCGTGCTGGGCGTGGTGATCGCCGCGCGCGCGCTGATGCGGCCGCCGCTGGGGACGCAGGCGACCCGGCCCGCCGCCGCCTGAACCCACTGCATGGCCGATGATTCCATGCCGCTGGCCGAGGTGTTCCGCCGGCTGATCCGCACGCACGGACCGATCAGCCTGGCGCACTACATGGCTGAATCCAACGCGCGCTATTATGCCGCCAAGGACCCGCTCGGCACCGACGGCGATTTCGTCACCGCGCCCGAGATCAGCCAGATGTTCGGCGAGCTGATCGGGCTGTGGCTCGCCGACCTGTGGATCCGCGCCGGCCGGGAAGAACCGGTCCATTACGTCGAACTCGGCCCCGGGCGCGGCACGCTGGCGAAGGACGCGCTGCGCACCATGAAGCGCTATGGTCTGGTGCCCGCCGTCCACTTCGTCGAAGGCTCGCCCGCGCTCAAGAAAGTGCAGCTGGAGGCAGTGCCGCACGCCCATTTCCACGACGATCTGACCACTGTGCCGATGACCGGCCCGGTGCTGGTGGTCGGCAACGAATTTCTCGACGCCCTCCCGGTGCGGCAGCTGGTTCGCGCGGCCGAGGGCTGGCGTGAACGGTCGGTCGGGCTGGATGGCGACAAGCTGGTCTACGTCGCCGGCAGCGTGCCGATGGACGCTGCGGTGCCCGCAGAATGGAGCGGTGCGCGTCAGGGCGCGATCATCGAGACATCGCCCGCGTCGGCCGCGATCGTCTATGAAATCGCCGGGCGTCTCGCTGCGCAGGGCGGGTGTGCGCTCCTGATCGATTACGGCCACGCCGACATGCGTGGTGGATCGACCCTGCAGGCGGTCGCGCGGCACCGCAAGGTCGACCCCCTCGCGATGCCGGGCGCAGCGGATCTCACCGCACACGTCGATTTCGCGACCCTCGCCCGGGTGGCTGCCTCGCGGGGGGCCCAGTGGATGGGCACCGTCACGCAAGGGCACTGGCTGCGCGCGCTCGGCATCGAAACCCGCGCCGAGGCGCTCTGTGTGCGCGCCCCGCACTTGCGCGGCGAAGTGCTCGCGTCCCGGGATCGCTTGATCGCCGGCGATCAGATGGGCACTCTGTTCAAGGTCATGGGCCTTGCCGCACCGGGCTGGCCGCGCGGCGCGGGCTTTGACGAGACATGAAGGACACTGGCTTGAAAGACGCTGGCTTGAAAGACACCGGCATGCGCCTTGCCATCCTGGCCGCGGCGTTGCTGACGGCCACGCCCCTCGCGGCCGCCGAACCGATCGCGGGCACCTGGGTCACGGCCGCGAAGGACGGGGTCGTCCGGATCGCCCCGTGCGGCAAGTCCCTCTGCGGGCGGCTGGACCGGTTCCTGACCCCGCCGCCGCAGGGCCTGGACCAGCGCGATGTCAACAATCCGAACGCCGCGCTGCGCAGCCGCAAACTGCTCGGGCTGCCGATCCTGACCGGCTTCAGCGAGGACGGCGCGGTCTGGCGGGGCACGATCTACGATCCCAAGGCGGGCAAATCGTACCGATCGGTTCTGCGCCGGCTCGATGCCAACCGGCTGGAGGTGAAAGGCTGCATCGGCCCGTTCTGCCAGACCCAAGTGTGGCGCCGCGGAGGCTGACCTGCGCGGTCTAGCGGTGCATCGACGCGAACGGCACCGACAGATCGACCTCGAGCCCGCCTGTTTCGAACCGTCGCTCCAGCTTCCCGCTGAGCTGCCCCTCGATCGCGCTTTTCATCAGGCGTGAACCGAACCCCTCGTCACCGGGATCAGTGGCCGAGGGGCCGTCTTTCTCGCGCCAGTGGATATGCGCCACGGTGCCGCCATCGGGGCAGTCGATCTCGATCCGCACCGATCCGCCTTCGACCGACAGCGCGCCGTACTTGGCCGAATTGGTCGCCAGTTCATGGAACGCCAGCGCCAGCGGCGTGGCCGCGCGCGGGCCGATCGAGCAGTCGTCGCCAACGATCGCCACCCGCCCGTTGCCGTCATCGTATGGCGCCATCAGCTCGGTCAGCAGCCCGCGCAGGTTGTCGCCCTTCACGCCTTCCATCGGGCGGACGTAATCGTGCGCCCGGCCCAGCGCGTGGATCGTGCCGACCAGGCCCTGCGCGAATTCGGCCGCTTCGGGCGCCTGGCGCGCGCGCAGCGACACCAGCCCGGCGATGACCGCGAAGATGTTCTTGATCCGGTGCGACAGCTCGCGCGCCAGCAGATCGCGATTTTCCGACTGGCGGTGGCCGTCATCGACATCGGTCAGCGTGCCGTACCAGCGGATCACCTCGCCCTGGCGGTCGTGCACCGGCAGGGCGCGCGCCAGTGTCCAGCGCCAGCTGCCATCCGCCTGCTTCAGCCGGTATTCGCTTTCGAACGGCTTGCCGCCGCCAAAGCTGGTCTGCCACGCCGCCAGCGTCCGCTCCGTATCGTCGGCGTGCACCGTGTGGCGCCAATCCGAGAGGTCGGTCGGCGGAGGCGCACCAGTGGTCACCTCCCAGCGCACGTTGAAATAATCGAACTTGCCAGCGCTGTCGGCCGACCAGACCACTCCGGGCACCAGATCGGCGATCTCGCGCATCGCCCGCGCGCTTTCGAACGCGCGTGCCTGCGATTCGCGCTCGGCCCGCAAGGCGGAAAGGCGGCACATCACGGCCTGGGCCATGGTTTCCAGCCCCTGCCGCTGCAGTTCGGTCAAGCCGCCGGGCCGCGGCTCGCTATCGATGACAGCGAGTGCGCCGAGCGGAACGCCCTCGCCCGAAACCAGCGGCGCTCCGGCATAGAACCGGATGTGGGGAGGCCCCTTGACCAGCCCGTTATCGGCAAACCGCGGATCGCTGCGCGCATCGGCCACCACCATCGGCTCGCTGCCCAGCATCGCGTGGGCGCAGAAGCTGACCGCGCGCGGCGTTTCGCGTTCGTCGATGCCGGCCCGGGCGATGAAGCGTTGCCGCTCGCTCTCGACCATAGTGACCACGCCGGTGGGCGCGTTGCACAGCTGGGCGGCGAAATGGGCGATTGCCGACAACTCCGCGTCGTCTTGCAGCGCATCGAGGCCATAGGCAGCCAGCACGAAGGCGCGCTCGTCCTCGCCGCATGGCGCGACGACCGGGTTGGCGCCCGAGGCGCGAGTGGCGGTTGCGTCCAAGGTCATGTCTGAGCGGCGATCCAGAGCAGGTTCTAGCCTAAAAACGCCCGCACCTCAAAGACTTTGCGCCGCGAACCTGATGAACGCACAAGTCGCGCCTTTTGAACAATTTGCGCCGGAGCCCGCGGCTCGTCTATGCGCGCGGCACCAGCTCCCGGAGACCTCATTTGCGCGCGACCCCCGACTTCGATTTCCAGCTTGGCGACAGCGCCGAGATGATCCGCGAGGCAACCGCGCGCTTTGCCGATGAACAGGTCGCGCCGCTGGCCGCAAAGGCTGACCGGGAGGACTGGTTTCCGCGCGAACTGTGGCCCACGATGGGCGCGCTCGGCCTGCACGGGATCACGGTGGAGGAGGAATGGGGCGGCCTCGGCCTCGGCTACCTCGAACATGTCATCGCGGTGGAGGAGATCAGCCGCGCGTCTGCCAGCGTGGGCCTCAGCTACGGCGCGCATTCGAATCTGTGCGTCAACCAGATCCGCCGCTGGGGCAATCCGGAGCAGAAGGCGAAGTACCTGCCCAAGCTGATCAGCGGCGAACACGTCGGCAGCCTGGCGATGAGTGAGGCGAGCGCCGGGTCGGACGTCGTCTCGATGAAGCTGAAGGCGGAGGCGGTACAGGGCGGATACGTCCTCAACGGCACCAAGTTCTGGATCACCAATGCGACTTATGCCGATACGCTGGTGGTCTATGCCAAGACCGGCGAAGGATCGAAGGGCATCACCGCGTTCCTGATCGAAAAGGACATGCCCGGCTTCTCCATCGGGCAGAAGATCGACAAGATGGGCATGCGCGGCTCGCCCACCGCCGAACTGGTGTTCGACGACTGCGAAGTGCCGGAAGAAAACATCATGGGCCCGCTCCACGGTGGGGTCGGCGTACTGATGAGCGGGCTGGATTACGAGCGGGTGGTGCTCGCCGGGTTGCAGCTCGGCATCATGCAGGCGTGCCTCGACACGGTCATCCCGTACCTGCGCGAACGCAAACAGTTCGGAAAGCCGATCGGCGCGTTCCAGCTGATGCAGGCCAAGGTGGCCGACATGTACGTCGCGCTGCAATCGGCGCGCGCGTATACCTATGCGGTCGCCAAGAGCTGCGACGCCGGCCAGACCACCCGCTTCGATGCGGCGGGCGCGATCCTGCTCGCATCCGAGAACGCCTTCCGCGTGGCGGGCGAGGCGGTGCAGGCGCTGGGCGGCGCGGGCTATACCAAGGACTGGCCGGTCGAACGCTACCTGCGCGACGCCAAGCTGCTCGACATCGGCGCCGGCACAAACGAGATCCGCCGCATGCTGATCGGCCGCGAACTGATCGGCGCCGCCGGGTGACCGCGCCCGCCCTGACCACCAAGCTCGACCGCGAGAGTGCCGAGGCGAAGGCGCGTTTTGCGCATAACGAGAGCCTCGCGGACGAGCTGCGCGCTAAGGTTGCCGAGGCCGCGCTTGGCGGGCCGGAGAAGCACCGCGAGCGGCACACGTCGCGCGGCAAGCTGCTCCCCCGCGAGCGCGTCGAGCGGCTGCTCGATCCGGGTTCGCCGTTTCTCGAGATCGGACAGCTCGCCGCCAACGGCATGTACGAAGGCGACGTGAACGGCGCCTCGATGATCGCCGGGATCGGCCGCGTGTCGGGGCGGCAGGTGATGATTGTCGCCAACGATCCGACGGTGAAGGGTGGCAGCTATTACCCGATGACGGTCAAGAAGCACCTCCGCGCGCAGGAGATCGCGTTCGAGAACCGGCTGCCGTGCGTGTACCTGGTGGACAGCGGCGGCGCGAACCTGCCCTACCAGGCCGAGGTGTTCCCCGATCGCGACCACTTCGGGCGGATATTCTTCAACCAGGCGCAGATGAGCGCGGCCGGCATCCCGCAGATCGCCTGCGTGATGGGCAGCTGCACTGCCGGCGGTGCCTATGTGCCCGCCATGTCCGATGAATCGGTGATCGTGCGTGAACAGGGCACCATCTTCCTCGCCGGCCCGCCGCTGGTGAAGGCCGCCACGGGCGAGGAGATCAGCGCCGAGGACCTGGGGGGCGGAGACCTTCATGCGCGCAAATCAGGCGTGGTTGATCACCTGGCCGAAAGCGACGAGCACGCGCTCACCATCGTGCGCGACATCGTCAGCCATCTGGGTGCCAACACCGGCGCCGCGCGGGATATCGCGCTGAAGGATCCGCGCCCGCCGAAGTTCGACGCCGAAGACCTCTATGCCCTGATCCCCGACGATGTCCGCGCTCCCTACGACGTGCACGAGGTGATCGCGCGGCTGGTCGACGGGTCGGAGTTCCACGAATTCAAGGCGCTGTACGGCAGCACCCTGGTCTGCGGCTTTGCCCACATCTGGGGGATGCCGGTCGCGATCCTCGCCAACAACGGGGTGCTGTTTTCGGAAAGCGCGGTCAAAGGCGCGCACTTCATCGAACTCGCCTGCCAGCGCCGCATCCCGTTGCTGTTCCTGCAGAACATCTCCGGCTTCATGGTCGGCGGCAAGTACGAGGCGGAAGGCATCGCCAAGCATGGCGCCAAGCTGGTGACCGCGGTCGCCACCGCCACCGTGCCCAAGATCACCGTGGTGATCGGCGGCAGCTTCGGCGCGGGCAATTACGGCATGGCGGGCCGCGCCTATTCCCCGCGCTTCCTGTTTACCTGGCCCAACGCGCGCATTTCGGTGATGGGCGGCGAGCAGGCGGCTTCGGTGCTCGCCACCGTCCACCGTGACGCCGATACCTGGACGCCCGACCAGGCCGAAGCGTTCAAGGCGCCGATCCGCCAGAAATACGAGGACGAAGGCAATCCCTACTACGCCACCGCGCGCCTGTGGGATGACGGGGTGATCGATCCGGCGCAGACCCGCCACGTCCTCGGCCTAGCCTTCGCCGCCACGCTGGAAGCACCTGTCGCGGAGAGGCCAGCGTTCGGCGTGTTCCGGATGTAACCTTCGACCATTTGTTAAGCTCGCCTCTTCACCTCGCAAGGGTCCGCGCCTAGATGCACCGCAGAAGGCGGGAGCGTTTCACATGAACATCAGGGCCGATCACGCCGACGACGAGGCACGGCTCATCCGCGTGGCCGAGCGGATGATCGAGGAGCGCGGCGATGCGATCAGCATCGGGTCGCTGGCGACCCTTGCCGGGATGCCCCGCGCGCGGGTGGAGGCGATCTTCGCGGATGAAAGCGCGCTGTTCGATGCCATCGTCGAGCGCTGGTTCGTCGATCACACCGCGATCATGGAAGACGTGCTCGCCAGTGACCTGCCGCCCAACCGCAAGATGTACGAATTCTTCGCCCGCCGCTTTCGCCTCAACCGCGAACGCTACCGGGCCAATCCAGCCGCGTTCAAGGCCTATTGCGAGCTGGGCGCCGCGCAGTTCGAGCGTATCCGCGGCTATGTCGACCTGGCCGACCATTACCTGTGCGAACTGATCGCCCAGGCGCAGGTCGAAGGCGCGTTCGACGGGCTGGCGATCGACCGCGCGTTGAGCCTGATCAACCAGATGGTGCTGCCCTACACCCTGGCCGAAGTGCTGATCTTCATGGATGAGCGGCTGAGCGAGGAGAAGCTGGGCCAGATCGTCGACACGCTGTTCGCGGGACTATCCGCAGCCGATGGCGGCGCGCGCGGCGTAAGCGGGCTGCGCGCCGCCTGAGCTCTGGCGCGGCGGTCTGCCGCCGACCCCCGTTACTCGCCGACCACCGTCACTCGCCCGGGCGGGGGTACCTGGATCACGTCGCCGGCGCGCAGGTACTGCTCGATCGCATCGAGATCGAGCGGGCCGACCACCGGATCGGTGCCTTGCCTGAAGGCCGCAAACCCGTCCCCGCCCGCCGCGATGAAGTTGTTGAGCGTGATCCGGTAGGTGGCCGCCGGATCGATCGGCTGCCCGTTCAGCGCCGCCTGGACCACCCGTTGCCCTGCCGGCTTCGCCGGATCGAGCGTCATCGTGAACCCGTCGCTGACCGCCAGGATCTTGGGCTCGTTGGGATTGGCGAACTGCTGTTCGAGAATCTGGAGCAACTGCGCGCCGGTATAGCTCATCGTCACCAGCGTGTTGCCGAACGGCTGGACCGCGTAGATATCGCCGAAAGTCACCACCCCGCCCTCACGAGCGGTCAGATCGCTGCGGATGCCACCGGGATTCATGAACGCCACCTGCGCGCCCGCCCCCCGCGTCGCCGCCAATTGCGCATCGGCGACCAGGTTGCCCAGGCTGCTTCCCGCGCCGCCGCGCCGCGCCGGACCAGATATGCGCCCCACCGGGCGGTCAGCGACTTGTGCCGCGGCGGCGACATACCGGGCGACATACGCCGCGACCTCGGCATCCGGTTCGAACGCTTCGAAGCCCGGATTGACCGGACGGCCCTCTCCCGCGCTTTGCACCGGCACGTTGCGGGCGCTGATCGCGGTTACATCGTCGCGGCGCGGGTCGATGGTCACCGCGATGTCGGTCAGCAGCGTGCCCGCCGAACCGGCGCTGGTGACGGTGAACCGGCGAGCCGGATCGACTTGCGCGAAATCGCACACATACGCCTTGTGGGTATGGCCCGAGATGACGAGGTCGATCCGGGGATCGAGCTGCTCCAGGATGGCGCGCAAGTCGCCGGCCATCGCGCCGCAACCGGTGAAGCTGTCGCCCGTTTCCGGCACCAGCCCCTGGTGGATCGCCACCACCACCGCGTCCGCCCCGTCGGCCAGCACACGGGGCACCAGCGCGTTGATCGATTGCGCCTCGTCCTCGAAAGTCAGCCCTTCGATGCCCGCCGGCGCGACGATCTGCGCGGTGCCTTTCAGGGTCAGTCCGATCACCCCGACCGCGACCGCATCCGCGCCGGAGCCGAAGCGCTTGATGCCGTGGCCGGGGAACAGCGTGGAGCCGTCGGGCATCCGCACGTTGGCAGCCAAAATGGGATAGTCGGTGCCTTTATAGTCCGGCTCCACCGCGCACGGCTGGCGCAGGGTGAACTTCTCGCAGCCGCCTTCGCGCAGGCGCTTGAGTTCGCGCCACCCGCGATCGAATTCGTGATTGCCGACGCTGGTGAAATTGAGGCGGACGCGGTTCATCACGCCCACGGTCGGCTCGTCGAGGAACAGCGAGGACGCGAGCGGGCTGGCGCTGATCAGGTCGCCCGCGCCGATCGCCATGTTGAACGGGTTCTGCGCGCGGAGCCGGGCCACCGCACCGGCGAGCCATGCAGCCCCGCCTGCGTAAACCTCCTGCCGGCCGCCCTGCCCGTCTTCCAGGGTGATCGGCCGCTGAACCGGCTCCAGCGCGCCGTGGAAGTCGTTCAGACCGATGATGCGGACGGTGACGGGTTCCGGCGCCCGCTCGGACACGGGGCGCGGAACGGTCGCACAGGCGGCGAGGCCAAGGGCGAGCGGAATGGCGAGAAACTGACGGATCATGCGCCGGGACTGCACACTCAAGGTGACCCCTTCAAGACGCAATCGCCCGCCGCCATTTCGTTCCGGGCAAATCGGTTTGTTTTTCACGAGTTTGCGGCCGACCGGAGCGGAACCCCGCGAGCGCCGGGCAGTTAGATGATTCCGGGTCGGGAGGGCTGAACCGAGGAGCCGCCTATGTCGCTCGACCCACTTGCTCTGGTTGCCATGCTGGCACTGGTGCTCGTCGCCGCGTTCGTTCTGTGGTGGCTGTACCGCTCGCGTCGCACATCGGCACTGCGCGATCGCTTCGGCAAGGACGAATACGACCGGACGCTGCACCAGCACGGCGCGCGCAGCAAGGCGGAAGCTGCACTCATCGCGCGCGAGGAACGCGTCCACAAGCTGGAACTGCGCCCCATCGCAGATGCCGATCGCACCCTTTTCACCGCTGAATGGCACGCCGCCAAGTCACGCTTCGTCGACGATCCCGCCGCCGCCATCGGCGATGCGGACCGGGTGATCGGCCAGGTCATGGGCGCCCGCGGGTACCCGGTGGACGACTTCGATGCGCGCTACGAAAGCCTGACGGTTGATCACGGCGAAGTCGCGCGTCACTACCGAGCGGGCCACGACATCGCCGACCGCGCCGTCACTGGCCAGGCCACCACCGAGGACCTGCGCCAGGCGATGATCCACTACGAAGCGCTGTTCGGCGAACTTGTCAGCGAAAGCGAACCGGCCGGGCGCGAGCGGGAGCCGGTCCCAACCTGATCACACGTCGAGATTGGCCACGTTCAGGGCGTTGTCCTGGATGAACTCGCGGCGGGGTTCGACGACGTCGCCCATCAGGCGGGTGAAAATCTCGTCGGTCACGTCAGCATCCTCGACCTTCACCTGCAGCAACGCGCGGTTTTCGGGATCGAGAGTGGTTTCCCACAATTGCTCGGCGTTCATTTCTCCCAGCCCCTTGTAGCGGCTGATCGACAGACCCTTGCGGCCAGCAGCGAGCACCGCGTCGAGCAGCTGCGACGGGCGCGTGATGGCCCCGTCGGTAACCACCGGGGCGGCGCCGGTGTCAGGTTGAACCTCTTGTGCGCCGACTTCGGCGTCGGTTTCCAGCTCCGGTTCCGGCTCCGGTTCGGACGAGGCGCGGGCGAACCGGCTGGGGTTTGCAAAGGCATCGGCGTGTTCGGCGGCGAGGCGGTGCAGCTTGCGCGCCTCGGCGCTGTCGATGAACTTAGCTTCAATCTCGTGCGCATCGGTGACGCCGCGCCAGGCGCGCGCGAACAGGATCGAACCGTCTTCGCGCCGAAGCACGCTCCACTGCGCTTCGGGATCGCCCGCTCCCAGCCGGGCAGCGGCCCGTTCCAGCGCCGCCATCCGGCCTGCCGGATCGAGTTCCGGATCGAACGCGCCAGCCAGCGCCATCTGCTCGATCACCGCCGGATCGTACTTGCGCGGCACGAAGCCCAGCAAGCTGCGGATGCGCAGCGCATATTCAACCAGGCTGCGCAGGTCCTCGCCAGTGCGCGCGCCTTCCGCGGTTTCGAGCACCCGCCCCTGCATCCCGCCATCCACCAGGTAGCGGTCGAGCGCCGCCTGATCCTTCAAATACACCTCGCTGCGGCCCTTGCTGACCTTGAACAGCGGCGGCTGGGCGATGAACAGGTGCCCGGCCTTGACGATTTCGGGCATCTGGCGGTGGAAGAACGTCAGCAGCAGCGTGCGGATGTGCGCCCCGTCGACGTCGGCGTCGGTCATGATGACGATCTTGTGATACCGCAGCTTTTCGAGATTGAACTCGTCGCGCAGGCCGGTCCCCATCGCCTGGATCAGCGTGCCGACTTCCCTTGAGCTGATGATCCGATCAAACCGCGCGCGCTCCACGTTGAGAATCTTGCCCCGTAGCGGCAGGATCGCCTGGTACTTGCTGTCGCGCCCTGACTTGGCCGATCCGCCGGCGCTGTCGCCCTCGACCAGGAACAGTTCGCACTTGGCGGGATCGCGCTCGCGGCAGTCGCTCAGCTTGCCGGGCAGCGACGCGACCGACATCGCGCCCTTGCGGCTCATCTCGCGCGCGCGGCGGGCCGCCTCGCGCGCGGCGGCAGCGTCGACGATCTTCTGGATGATCGATTTCGCATCGGCCGGGTTTTCCTCCAGCCACTCCGACATCTTCTCGCTCATCAGCGCTTCCAGAGGCTGGCGCACTTCGGAACTGACCAGCTTGTCCTTCGTCTGCGAGCCGAACTTGGGATCGGGCAGCTTGACCGAGACGATCGCCGTCAGCCCCTCGCGCATGTCCTCGCCGGTCAGGCTCACCTTTTCCTTTTTCAGCAGTCCGGTGCGTTCGGCGTAGGCGTTGACCGTACGTGTCAGCGCGGCGCGGAACGCGGCCAGGTGCGTGCCGCCGTCACGCTGGGGGATGTTGTTGGTGAAGCACAGCACGTTTTCGTAGTACGAATCGTTCCATTCCAGCGCGACGTCGATGCCGATGCCGTCCTTGTTCGCGCTGACCGAGATCGGTTCGGGCACCAGCGGCGCCTTGTTGCGATCGAGGTACTTCACGAACGCCGCGATGCCGCCTTCGTAGTACAGATCGTGCTCGACCGGCTCCTCGTGCCGCAGGTCGCGCAGCTTGATCCGGACGCCTGAATTGAGGAACGCGAGCTCGCGATAGCGATGCTCCAGCTTGTCGAAATCGTATTCGGTCACGTTCTTGAACGTGTCGTTGGAATGCATGAAGGTGACGCGGGTGCCGTTGCGGTCGCGCCCCTCGCCCTTCACCACCAGCGGCCCCACGGCGTTGCCGTGTTCGAAACGCATCCAGTGCTCCTTGCCGTCGCGCCAGATGGTCAGCTCGAGCCATTCGGACAGCGCGTTAACCACCGACACGCCCACGCCGTGGAGACCGCCCGACACCTTGTAGGCGTTGTCGTCCGACGTGTTCTCGAACTTACCGCCGGCGTGGAGCTGGGTCATGATGACCTCGGCCGCCGAAACGCCCTCTTCCTTGTGCATGTCGACCGGAATGCCGCGACCGTTGTCCTCGACCGAAACCGAGCCATCGGGGTTGAGTTCGATCAGCACCAGGTCGCAATGCCCGGCCAGCGCTTCGTCGATCGCGTTGTCGCTGACCTCGAACACCATGTGGTGCAGGCCCGATCCGTCGTCGGTGTCGCCGATGTACATGCCCGGCCGCTTGCGCACCGCGTCGAGGCCCTTGAGGACCTTGATGCTGTCAGCGCCATAGGCGTTGGTTCCGGTATTGCCGGAGGCGTTGTTCTGGGTGCTGTCGTCCATGCCGATTATATAGGCATCAGGGGCCGCTTTAGGAACCCGCGACGGCCCCTTCCATCCACAGGCGTTTCCTGCCTAAAACACGGCCGAATCGGCAGGGGAGACGGGTGATGAAACAGGCAGTTCTGACGGCGGTGGCGGTATCGCTGCTGGCAAGTCCGGCAGCGGCACAAGTCGCCACCGGCACGATGGGTCCGCTGCGCCCGGATCAGCAGAAGTTCTTCGAGCTTTACAAGGAACTGGTGGAGACCAACACCGTGGTCGGCGAAGGCAGCTGCACCCAGGCTGCCGCACAGATCGCCACCCGCCTGAAAGCCGCCGGCTTCACCGACGATCAGCTAATCTCGTTTTCCGTGCCCGAGCACCCGCAGGACGGCGGGCTGGTGGCGATCCTGCCCGGCACGTCGGCGACCCTGAAGCCGATGCTGCTGCTCGCCCACATCGACGTGGTGGCGGCCAAGCGCGCCGACTGGGAACGCGACCCGTTCAAACTGGTGAAAGAGAACGGCTACTATTACGCCCGCGGCATCATCGACGACAAGTTTCAGTCCGCGGTATGGGCCGACACGCTGATCCGGATGAAGGAGGCGGGCACCAGGCCGGCCCGCACGATCAAGCTCGCGCTGACCTGCGGCGAGGAGACCGACACCGCGTTCAACGGGGCGCAGTACCTTGCAACTGAAAGGCGCGAACTGATCGATGCCGCCTTCGCCCTCAACGAAGCTGGCGGTGGGCGGACCGACGGCAAGGGCAAGGTATTGGTGCAGACCATCCAGGTCGGTGAGAAGGTGTACCAGGATTACAAGCTGACCGCGACCAACCCGGGCGGCCACAGCTCGGCTCCGCCCCCGGACAATGCGATCTACGATATGGCGCGGGCGCTCGACAAGATTTCAGCGCACGAGTTTCCGGCAGAGTTCAATGACACTACCCGGGTGTTCTTTGCCAAGGCAGGCGCGCTGCGCCAGGATGACATCGGCAAGGCGATGGTCGCGCTGACCAAGGACCTTAACGACGCGTCCGCCATGGGAATCGTCAACCGGGACAAGTCGCTTCATTCGATGCTGCGGACTACGTGCGTGGCCACCATGATCGACGGCGGACACGCGCTTAACGCCCTGCCCCAGCGGGTCGAAGCGAACGTCAACTGCCGTATCTTCCCCGGCCACACTCCGGCTGAGATCAAGGACAAACTGGCAGCGGTGATCGGCAATCCCGGCATTGCCATCGCGTACGGCCGAGATGACAAGCCGCTCGCCAAGAGCCCACCGCTCGACCCCGCGCTGATCGGGCCGATGGAGCAGCTCGCCGCCAAGCACTTCCCCGGCGTCCCGGTGATTCCCACGATGTCGACCGGCGCGACCGACGGGGTCTACACCGGCGGAGCGGGCATCCCGACCTATGGCGTGCCCAGCATCTGGACCGATCCTGACGGCAATGGCACGCACGGCCTCAACGAACGGGTCGAGGTGAAGGCGGTCTACACCGCGCGCGATTATCTGTTCGACCTGGTGAAGGCGCTGGCAAGCAAGTGACCGAGAATGACATCGCCGCCCGACTGAGCGAACCGTTCGGCTCGTTCCCGCAGGTCATCGCCGATTGGGCGGCGGTCCAACCGGACCAGATCGCCCTGCGCGACGAGCAGGGAGAGCTGACCTGGCACGCGCTTAACGAGAAAATCGAACGGATTGCCACCAAGCTCCAGGCGAGTGGGCTGGAACGCGGCCAGTCGGTGGCGATCCTCGGCACCTCGACGATTCCCTACGCGCTGGCGTTCCTGGGCGCGGTGCGCGCGGGCGGCGTGGCGGCGCCGCTCACCACCAGCGCCAGCGCGGATCAGCTCAAGGGCATGGCGGCGGACAGCGGCGCACGGCACCTGTTCATCGACCGCGCCAAGCTGACCGAGCTGGGCGCCGTTTTCATGCCGGATCTCGAGCATATCGTGCTGGACGAGGAGCTGGATGCCTGGATGGCACCTGCCGGAACGCGGGCGGAGCCGTTCGCGCCGACTGAAAGCGACCCGTTCAACATCATCTATTCCAGCGGCACCACCGGCATCCCCAAGGGGATCGTCCATTCGCACCAGATGCGTTGGCGGCAATTCACCGGCACCGCACAGGCGTTCCGCTCCGGCGGGCAACAGGTCATCAGCCTTGCGTCGACCCCCCTCTATTCGAACACCACGATGATCGCGTTCCTGCCCCCGCTGCTGGCGGGCGGCACGGTGCGGATCATGGGCAAGTTCGACACGAAGCGCTGGCTCGCCCACGCGCAGGCGGACCGGACCAACGTCACCATGCTGGTGCCGGTCCAGTACCAGCGGCTGATGGACGAGCCGAGCTTCGACACCTTCGACTTGTCCAGCCTGGTCGCGAAATACTGCACCTCTGCCCCGTTCTCGGCCGAATTGAAGCGCGAGGTGCTGCGGCGGATGCCGGGCAGCCTAATCGAAATCTATTCGATGACCGAAGGCGGCGTCGTCTGCCTGCTGCAGGCGCACGAATTTCCCGACAAGCTCCATACCGTGGGCCGCCCCGCTCCGGGAAGCGAGTTGAAGGTGCTGGACGACGAAGATCGGCCCGTGTTGCCGGGCACGCCGGGCAACCTCGTCGGGCGATCGGGAACGATGATGTCGGGCTACAAGAACCAGCCCGGCAAGACGCGGGAAGGCTACTGGACCGATCCGGACACCGGCGAGACCTGGCAGCGGATGGGCGACATCGGCCGCATCGATCAGGATGGCTTCGTCGAACTGGTCGGGCGCGCCAAGGACATGATCATCTCGGGCGGGTTCAATATCTTCCCCAGCGATCTGGAGGCGGCGCTCGAGACCGATCCGCGCGTGCAGGAGGCCGCGGTGGTGGGGATGGAGAGCCGCCGCTGGGGTGAAACGCCGGTGGGCTTTGTGCGACTGGTGCCGGGCACGCCGGCGGAAGCAGTGCAGTCGATCATGGCCGAAACCAACGGCAAGCTGGGCAAGACCCAGCGGCTCGCGGCCCTGCTACCGATCGACGAGATGCCCCGCAGCCACATCGGCAAGTTGCTGAAAACCGAACTACGGACGCGCGCGGCGGCGGAACTGACGATCGACTGACCGCCAACGCAAAAGGCCCGAGGATACCCCGGGCCTTTGTCTTCAAACGAAGATGGGCGTTCAGACGATCGTGGCGGTAAGCGTCAGACCGCTGATGGTCGCCGCGGCGAAGAACGCCAGAATGTGCGATGCAAAGCGCATGGTTGCATGTCCCTGTTGAGTGTTTGATCGCCGGCGCACCGCAGCTCAAACCGCTGCCGATGCCCTGCGCTGCCGGCGAAATAATATTTCGCAGCGCTTTCCACAAATGAGAAGAACGCGGCAACTGTTGCGTTCCGCGCAACTGGCTCGTGACCCGGGCGCAACGCACGCGCCACGCCGCCCAGGCTTTGCGTGAATGCGCACTGCGGCTGTATAATCGAAGCAGAAGAAAACGGAGCGGCGGCGACGGGGAGAGAGAGGCCGCCGCTCCGTATCTAATCGCGGGCCGCCACTGGGTGGGCGGGGGCGAAGCGCGCCTCCAGGATCCGGGAGAGGAATCGTGGGACGCTGGCCGGGTGCGCCGCTAGGGGGAGAGGACTGGCGGACCCGGTTCGCGGCCGGAAATAATGTTACGTTCGGCTTTTCACAAATGAGTAAACTGCGTGAGGTGTTGCGTCTTGCGCAACCTCGCCGAAGTTCCAAGATCAGCGCGTTCTGGGACCCGGCGCGCTGGACAGTGCCCCCGCGAACCGAATATCGGCTCTCCATGAAATCAGACCCCCGTCCCGATTCCGCCCTGCCCGATTCCATCCTGATCGTCGATTTCGGCAGTCAGGTGACCCAGCTTATCGCCCGGCGGGTTCGCGAAGCGGGAGTCTATTCGGAAATCGCTCCGTTCACGACAGCTGAGGAGGCTTTCCACCGGCTCCAACCCAAGGGGATCATCCTGTCCGGCTCTCCCGCCGGGGTGCCCGAAGAAGGCAGTCCGCGCGCGCCGCAGATCGTCTTCGACAGCGGCCTGCCGATCCTGGGCATCTGCTATGGCCAGCAGGTCATGACGCACCAGCTTGGCGGCGAGGTACGGCCCGGGCACGAGACAGGTGAAGGCGGGGAGTTCGGCCGCGCGTTCCTCACCGTTACCAGGCCCTGCGCCCTGTTCGACGGCCTCTGGAGCGAAGGCGAGCGCCATCAGGTGTGGATGAGCCACGGCGACAAGGTCACGCGCTTTGCCGAAGGGTTCGAGATCGTTGCCACCAGCGACGGTGCGCCCTTCGCCGTGATCGCCGATGAACTCCGCAAGTACTACGGCACCCAGTTCCATCCCGAAGTGGTCCACACGCCCGACGGCGGCAAGCTGATCGCCAATTTCGTGCGCCACGTCTGCGGCCTGGCCGGGGACTGGACGATGGCCGAGTTCCGCAAGACCAAGATCGCAGAAATTCGTGCCCAGGTCGGCAGCGGCAAGGTCATCTGCGGTCTGTCGGGCGGGGTCGACAGCGCAGTCGCGGCGGTGCTGATCCACGAGGCGATCGGTGAACAGCTCACCTGCGTGTTCGTCGATCATGGACTGATGCGGCTGAACGAGGCGGAGCAGGTGGTCACCCTGTTCCGCGACCATTACAACATCCCGTTGGTCCACGTGAATGCCGAGGAGATGTTCCTTTCCGGCCTCGCCGGCGAAACCGACCCGGAGAAGAAGCGCAAGTTCATCGGCAAGGCGTTCATCGACCTGTTCGAGGCCGAGGCCAAGGCGATCGGCGGGGCCGATTTCCTTGCCCAAGGCACGCTCTATCCCGATGTCATCGAGAGCGTGAGCTTCACCGGCGGCCCTTCGGTCACCATCAAAAGCCATCACAACGTCGGCGGCCTGCCGGAACGGATGAACATGGCGCTGGTCGAGCCCTTGCGCGAACTGTTCAAGGACGAGGTGCGCGAACTGGGGCGGGAGCTCGGCCTGCCCGAGGTGTTCGTCGGCCGTCACCCGTTCCCGGGCCCCGGCCTCGCCATCCGCATCCCCGGAGAGGTCACGAAAGAGCGGTGCGACATCCTGCGCAAGGCCGATGCCGTCTACCTCGAGGAAATCCGCGCCGCCGGTCTGTACGATGCGATCTGGCAGGCGTTCGCGGTGCTGCTGCCGGTGCGCACGGTCGGGGTCATGGGCGATTATCGCACATACGATCACGTGCTGGCCCTGCGCGCGGTGACCAGCACCGACGGGATGACCGCCGACATCTATCCGTTCGATGCCGCGTTCCTCAGCCGCGTGGCGACGCGGATCGTCAACGAGGTGAAGGGCGTCAACCGGGTGGTGTACGATTACACCAGCAAGCCCCCCGGCACGATTGAGTGGGAATAAACCGCGCCCCGCGCGCGGCGGTTTTCACGGGCTGAAACGCACTCCGGTCAGCTCTTCTGACTTCGCCCACAGCTGCTCGGCCAGCGCCTCGTCGCGTACGTGCGGGTACACGCCGCCGCCTAGATTGTCCTTGCTCGCCGGTGCCGCCACCTCGCAGTTTTCGAGGTAGAGCCCGCCTTTGCCCTCCAGCAGCGGGGAGGTCGCGGCCCAGACGGTGGTCGATGCGCCCTGCTCTTCGGTCTTGAAGCGCTCGTTGACGTTACCCTCGGCATCGATCCAGCCCATCGCTACCTGCTCCTCGATCGACAGGTGACGCTGCAGCGGGGTCATGATCCCCCCGGGATGGACCGCGAAGGCGCGCACGCCGAACGGCTCACCCAGCTTGTCGAGCTGCAACGCGAACAGGGCGTTGGCGCTCTTGGCTTGCCCGTACGCCAGCCACTTGTCGTAATCGCGCCGCTCGAAATTCGGATCGTCGAGGTCGAGGCCGTTCAGCCGGTGCCCGATCGATGACAGCGCCACCACCCGCGCGCGGTCCGCCGCCTTGAGCAGCGGCCACAATTGCGCAGTGAGCTGGAAATGGCCCAGGTGATTGGTGGCGAACTGGCCTTCGTAGCCGCGCGTATCGCGGGTCAGCGGACTTGCCATGACCGCGGCATTGTTGATCAGGATGTCGACCCGCGGCCACCGTTCGGCGACGCTCGCGGCGAATGCGTCGATCGATCCGGGATCGGCGAGATCAAGCGGGAGGATGGTGATATCGCTGTCCATCTCTCGCAGCACGTCCTCGGCCTGCCCGCTGCGGCGCGCGCCGACGATCACCTCGGCCCCGGCAGCAGCCAGCGCCCGCACGGTTTCGGTCCCGATCCCCGAGTATCCGCCGGTGACCACCACGTGGCGGCCGGCAAGGTCGATCCCTTGGGCCACCTCCATCGCGGTCGACCGATATCCGAAAGGGGAGCCGACCGGCTCCTGCGCGCTCACCATGATCCCTGTCTCCCGCTGATTTATCCGCCGCATGAACGAAAACGGCCGCCCAGCAGAACTGGGCGGCCGTCTGGCAGATGTCCAGTGATGTCAGTCGACGCGGGTGTAGGGGACGAAATCGCCCAAGAACACGTTACCGGTGTAGAACCCGCCGAACGGGTTGAAGGTCGTCACGATATCCTGCCGGCACAGTTGCGGACCAAATTGCCGGATCAGCAGCGCATCGTTGTCGTCGAGATCCTGCGCGTTCTCCGGCACATTGACCCAGATCGTCCGACCGCGGCCATAGACCACGGCGGTTCCGTCGATCACTTCGGAATTCTGGTTGACCCGAGTGTTGATGCAGCTGCGCGGCTCACCGGCGACCCTACCTTCGAGCAGCTTGGCCAACTTGGCATCGCGGGAGAGGCGCTCACCAGCGGTCGAAGGCCCGGCGGCCAGCGCCATGGTGGCAGCCGCCGCGAGCGCGAGTGCGATCTTCTTCATCCGAACAACCTCCTTGGTATGACGCGGCCAATAGCACGTGTCGACTGAACCGGGGCTGACTTGCTCAAGCCGTGCCGCCAACGGTCAGCCCTTCGACCAGCAGGGTCGGCTGGCCGACACCGGCGGGAAGGCTCTGGCCGCCCTTGCCGCACATCCCGACGCCTTCGTCCAGCGCCATGTCGTTGCCGATGCCGCGCACTTTGGTGAGCACGCTTGGGCCATCCCCAATCAGGGTCGCGCCCTTGATCGGAGCGCCCAGCTTGCCGTTTTCGATCTTGTACGCTTCGGTGCAGCTGAAGGTGAACTTGCCGCTGACGATGTCCACCTGCCCCCCGCCGAAGCTCTTGGCGAAAATGCCGTTTTTGACCCGGCTCAGAAGCTCGGCCGGATCGTCGTTGCCCCCGCGCATGAAGGTGTTGGTCATGCGCGGCATCGGCGCGTGGGCATAGCTTTCGCGCCGCCCGTTGCCAGTTGCGGCCACGCCCATCAGGCGGGCGTTGAGGCGGTCCTGCATGTAGCCTTTCAGGATGCCATCCTCGATCAGCACGGTTTCCTGTGTAGGGGTGCCTTCGTCATCGATCGAAAGCGAGCCGCGCCGGTCCACGATGCTGCCGTCGTCGACGATCGTCACGCCCGGAGCGGCCACGCGCGTGCCGATGCGTCCGGAAAAGGCGCTGGTGCCCTTGCGGTTGAAGTCGCCCTCTAGCCCGTGGCCGACCGCCTCGTGCAGCAGGACGCCGGGCCAGCCGGGGCCGAGCAGCACGGTCATCTCGCCGGCGGGCGCCGGCACGCTTTCCAAGTTGGTCAGCGCCTGCGCCACCGCTTCGTCGATCGCACGGGACCAGTTCGCCTCGTCGAACAACGCATCGTAGAGATAGCGCCCGCCCATGCCGAAGCTGCCGGTTTCACGCCGGCCGTTGGCCTCGGCCACGACTGACACGTTGAGCCGCACCAGCGGGCGGATGTCGCGCGCGACGAAGCCGTCGGGCCGAACGATCTCGATCACGCTCCACGACGCAGCGAGGTTGGCGGTCGCCTGCACCACGCGCGGATCCCGCGCGCGGGCAGCGGCGTCGATCTTCTCCAGCAGCGCCACCTTGTCGGCGAACGGCACCGCGTCGAGCGGGCTGGCGTCGGTATAGAGATGCCGGTTGCTGCGCGCCGGCGGCGCGGGACGCGCAGCGTTCGCCGGATCGAGCAGCCGCAGCGTCTCGCCCGCGCGCCGGATCGCGGCGGCGGAAATCTCGTTGGCATGGGCAAAGCCGGTCATCTCGCCCGACACGCCGCGCAGGCCGAACCCGGCATCGCGCGAATAGTTGGCGGTCTTCAACCTGCCGTCATCGAACACAAACGCTTCGGTCGCGGCGAACTGAAGGTACAGTTCCCCGTCGTCGCAGATTCGCAAGGTCTCGGCGGCCAGCGCCTTCGCCTCATCAGGGGTGAGCTTGCCATCGGCGTAGAGCAGCGCGTGCGGATCGGGTGTCATGGCCCCGATATGGGCGCGTCGAACGGTTGGCGCTAGGGGGCAGCGCCCTCCGAGATGTCGTTGAGGGTCGCCTGATCCGCGCCATCCGCCGGACCGCCGCGCAGGACGAAACGGCGGTCGCAATACCCGCAATCGACATAGCCATGCTCGTCGATTTCCAGCCACACGCGCGGATGCCCCAGGGCAGTGGGCGTAAAGCCGGGCCCGCCGCGGATCGCATCGGCCCCGTCGCAGGCCACACGGCGGTCATCGACCAGGGTCAGTTCGGGCGGGGGAATGCTCATGCCAAGTCCTCTTCGGGACGCGCCGATACCGCCATTGCGAGGGGCGGGCAACGGGCCTAGTGCCGCGCGTCATGGCCACCGAACCTGCGATCCGCATCCGCGACCTCGTCAAGCGCTATGCCGGCGTTAACGGCGACGAAGGCAAACTCGCGCTGAAGGGCGTCAGCTTCGATGTGCCCGAAGGGCAGATTTTCGGCCTTCTCGGCCCCAACGGGGCGGGCAAATCGACGCTGATCAACATCCTCGCCGGATTGGTCATGAAGACGTCGGGCACCGCAGACATCTGGGGTTTCGACATCGACCGGCACCCGCGCAACGCCAAGCGCTCCATCGGGATCGTCCCGCAGGAGATTGTGTTCGATCCGTTCTTCACTCCGTTCGAGGTGCTGGAGAACCAGGCGGGGTTCTATGGCGTGCCGCGCGCGCAGCGGCAGTCCGAAGCGCTGCTGGATGCGGTGCGTCTGGCGGACAAGCGCGATGCCTATGCCCGCACGCTGTCAGGCGGAATGAAGCGCCGCCTGCTGGTGGCCAAGGCGATGGTCCACGCGCCGCCGATCCTGGTGCTGGACGAACCGACCGCCGGCGTCGACGTGGAACTGCGCCGGCAGCTGTGGGAACTGGTCACCCGCCTGAACCGCGAAGGCGTGACGGTGGTGCTGACCACCCACTATCTCGAGGAAGCCGAGCAGTTGTGCGACCGGATCGCGATCATCAACCATGGTGAACTGATCACCGACAAGCCGACCCGCGAACTGGTCGGCATGATGGCGGAAAAAGTGGTCGAGATCACGGTCGATCGCGACATGGCCGCGCCGCCTGTCCACCCGGCCTTCAAGAAGTCCGAGAAGAAGGGCGACCGGACGGTCGAGATCACCTATGACAAGGACACCATCACCGCCGGGCAGGTGCTCGGCCTGGTGCAGACCCAGGGCTTCGTAATCGAAGACGTGACCACCCGCGAAGCTGACCTCGAAGATGTGTTCGTCAGCCTGACTTCTGCACCAGACCAGAGCGCGCCTTAACCCAGAAACCGTCCGCCCAGCCCCGCGTCGCGGATGTGCAGCTTGGTCCACCGGAACGGCGAACTTTCTTCCAGCGGCGTGGCGCAGGACCTGCATTTGCCCACATGACCGCCATGCACGCGGCGAATCGCGCTCTGATCGACGCTATGCCGACCGAACGCGCACGAAATATGCGCCAGCTTCATTCTCGCTAACCCTTCCCGTCCCTCATCCCCTGCCCGATCCGGATTAGCCTCACCCGCGCGCCGCGATACGGGCTAGCGCCGAACCGTTCATTTTGCGCCGCCATCGGATGAAGCCCCGTGCACTTGCGGCCCCTCCCCCGCGCGGGCATGACGCAGCCATGACCGCTTCGCACGACGTCATCGTCATCGGCTCAGGCGCCGCCGGGCTGACCGCCGCGCTTGCGCTGGCCGAAAGCCGCCGCGTGCTGGTGCTCGCCAAGGGGTCGCTGACCGGCGGCAGCACCGCGTGGGCACAAGGCGGGATCGCCGCGGTGCTGGACGCAGGCGATACGTTTGAAGAGCATATCCGCGACACCATGATCGCCGGCGCAGGGCTCAACCGGCGCGAAACGGTCGAATTCGTCATCGAGCACGCGCCGCAGTCGATCGACCGGCTGGTCGAGCTCGGCGTGCCGTTCAACCAGGAAGCCGGCGCACTGCACCTGACCCGCGAGGGCGGGCATTCGCAGCGGCGGATCGTGCACGTGAACGACGCCACCGGCTGGGCGGTGCAGGAAGCGCTGCTCAGGGCGGCGGAGGCCAATCCCAACATCACCCTGCTGCCGGGCCGTGCGTGCATCGACCTCATCACCGGGCGCAACGCAGAACAGTTCTCCGGATCGGGCCGGGTGTGGGGGGTCTACGCGCTCGACGAGGCGAGCGGGCGGGTGGAGGCGCACGTCGCCCGCGCCACAATTCTGGCGACCGGCGGCGCGGGGCGGGTGTACCAGTTCAGCACCGCGCCAAGGGGCGCAACCGGCGACGGGATCGCGATGGCGTGGCGGGCGGGCGCCCGCGTCTCCAACATGGAGATGATGCAGTTCCACCCGACCTGCCTCTATAATCTCGAGGTCAAGAACTTCCTCATCACCGAGGCTGTCCGCGGCGAAGGCGGGGTGCTGCTCAATCCCCGGACCGGGCACCGCTACATGCCCGATTACGACGATCGTGCGGAGCTGGCGCCGCGTGACATCGTCGCCCGCGCCAACGACAGCGAGATCAAGCGCGACGGGCTCGACTGTGTCCACCTCGACATCAGCCATCAGAGCCCGGAGTTCGTGAAGCACCACTTCCCGAACATCTACGAAAAGCTGCTGACGCTGGGCATCGACATGACGCGCGAGCCGATCCCGGTGGTGCCGGCA
The DNA here is from genome assembly GCF_007065885.1 of Altererythrobacter sp. TH136. Lineage (NCBI taxonomy): Bacteria > Pseudomonadati > Pseudomonadota > Alphaproteobacteria > Sphingomonadales > Erythrobacteraceae > Altererythrobacter > Altererythrobacter sp. TH136. The sequence continues at coordinate 1,538,929 of NZ_CP041409.1, forward strand.
CAGCACTATACCTGCGGCGGGGTGCTGATCGATCTTGCCGCGCGCACCGACCTGCCGGGGCTATGGGCCGCGGGCGAGTGCACCGAAAGCGGGCTGCACGGCGCCAACCGCCTCGCGTCCAATTCGCTGCTCGAATGCTTCGTGTTCGGCGAGGCAGCGGCGAGCGATATCCTGGCGCGGTGGGATACCCTCGATCACCCGCCAGCGATCCGCGAATGGGACGAAAGCCGGGTGACCGATTCCGATGAGGAAGTGGTCATCAAGCAGAACTGGACCGAAATCCGCCGGATGATGTGGAATTATGTCGGCATCGTGCGCACCACCAAGCGGCTGGAGCGGGCGCAGAACCGGATCGACCTGCTAGGCCGGGAGATCGAGGATTACTATGGCAGTTTTCGCGTCACCACCGACCTGATCGAACTGAGGAACCTCCACCAATGCGCCGACCTGATCGTGCGCAGCGCGCTGAAGCGCCACGAGAGCCGCGGATTGCACTACACGCTCGATTATCCGGCGACCCTGCCGGAGGCGCGCGATACCGTCCTGATACCTTGAGGGGAACGACGAATGGCGCAAGTCCAGGCTAACGGGCTCACCATCGAATACGACGATCACGGCGACCCCACCGCGCCGCCGATCCTGCTGGTGATGGGTCTCGGCGCACAGATGACCCTGTGGCCGCAGGAACTGGTGGACGCGCTGGTGGAGCGCGGCTTTCGCGTGATCCGCTACGACAATCGCGACATCGGGCTGAGCCAGAAGATGGACGGGGCCAAGGCCCCCGGCATGGTTAGACTGATGCTGCTGAGCCGCCTCGGCTTCACGCCCCGCGTGCCGTACACCCTGGCCGACATGGCCCGGGACGGCGTCGGGCTGCTCGATGCCCTGGGCGTCGCCAAAGCCCACATCGTCGGCGCCAGCATGGGCGGGATGATCGCGCAGCACATCGCCTTCTCGCATCCTGAACGCGTGCTCACCCTCACCTCGATCATGTCGACCACCGGACATCGCAAGTTGCCCTCGGCTACCCGGGAGGCGATGTCCGCGCTCACCAAGCGTCCCGCATCGATGGATGAGGACGTGCTGGTCGAGCACGGCGTGAAGGTGTCGCAGGCGATCGGCAGCCCTGGTTTTCGCGCGGATCCCGCTGCGGTGCGCGAACGCTCGCGCGCACTGATCAAGCGCAGCTTCTATCCTGCCGGGATGCCCCGCCAGTTCGCCGCGATCGTCGCCGATGGCGACCGCCGCGAGCGCTTGCGAAGCGTGAAGGCCCCCACGCTGGTGATCCACGGCGAGGCCGACCCACTGGTCCCGCTGGCCGGCGGCGAGGACACCGCGGCGCATATCGCGGACTCCCGGCTCAAGACGATTCCTGGGATGGGCCATGACCTGCCGCTCGAGCTGGTCGACGAGATCGCCGACGCCATCGCCGGGCATGTTAAGGCGCAGGTGTGAGCCTTCGAATTGGGCTATCGCCCGTCGTGGTCGCCGCCATGCTCGCCGGGTGCTCGCCGGAGGCCGCCGAACCGGCGGGGCGGGGCCTGGGAGCCTCCCCGCAAGTCTCGTCATCGGTCACAACCGCCGCGGACGATGCACCATCGCGCGTCATCCGGTACACGTCGCTCAAGGATTGTCCGGTCACGCGAGCGAGCCGCGAGGAGATGCCCTTCACCGAAACGGTATGCGAAGGACCGGCGGGCTGGCGTTTGCGCATCAGCGACTCCGATGCGCGGCAGTCGCTCGAAGTGGTGGCGCCCGGCGGTCAGGCAACGCGGCTGGACACTGCGGCGATCGGCGGCGGCGGCTTCAGCTCGTTCGGCTCCGCAGCCGAGTGGCGCGCGCCGCCGGCTGGAGAATTCCGGCCTGACGCGTTGATCGTCCGCTACCAGGTCGCCGAACGTCCCTATCCGGCGCCGGAAACCGCGTACCTGCTGGCCGTCCGCCTGCTCCCGGTGCCGTGCGTCACCGCGCGTATTGCCCCGGGCGACCGTCAGAATGCGTTGGCCCGCGAAGCGGCTGATGAGCCGCGCGCGTGCCTGTCAAACTCGGCTGAAGGCTAGCGGCTAGACGATACCCGCCACCAGCTTGCGCGCGGCGGCTTCCTCGGCGCCGACATACCAGTTGTAGAGCGCCTTCTCGAGCAGTTCGTCCATCTTCACATCGGTGTGGTCAATCAGCCGCTGGAAGTTGTCCCTTTCCAGCTCGATGCCCGTGTCGAGCTGATGGATCATCGCTTCGAGCTTGGGCAGGAGCATCCGGATCGGTCCGTCGAGTTCGATCGTCTGCTGAAGTTGGCGGCAGTGGATCAGCAACGTCGTGTCGGATGTCAGGTAACGATCTTCCGGCGGGAACGCCGCCATGAAGGTACAGCCGGCCGAATAGACCACGGTTTTGCCGACGAACACCAACCGGCGGCCGTTCAAGCGTTTCCGCGCCGCGTCGACCTCGGCGATCATGCGCCGTGCCATCTCGGGGTCTCCCCCCAGCGTGGTCATGTCGATGATGAGCGGCTCGTCGCCGTCTTCCGTCTGATTGAGCATGTCGCGTAGCTTCTCCGCCATCACTTCGTCGATGGACCCGACGAGGGAGATGTCGGCGGGGGCCGTGGCCTTCGGGGCGCCATTCGCGTGATCTGCGCCTGTTTGTCGGTGATCGTCTCGCGCCATTTGGTAGGCCCCTGATGAGTGCTGCTCCGGCGAAATGGACCGATCCCGGTTCCGTTCCCCGCAACTCCACGCCGGAATTTTGATAAGCTGATGATAAAGCGCGCGTTTTAGCGGCCTAGGCAACTGACTTGGCGAAGGCAGGGAAGCAGGACACTTTCAGAGTGGCAGACTGTGCGGAGGTCACCTCGGTCGCTGCCGCTCTAAGCTGGCTGGGGACAAAAATTTTTTCTGAGGATGCGGTTTGGCTCTTGCGCTCCGCGCCACCCTACGGAGTCCCGCGCGTCGCGGCGTTACGGTCGTATGACACACCGGGGCTACTGAGGTCCGAAGAGAGTAAACCGGGCCTTCACCCTCTTGCACCCGCGACCCCGTTGATTCACTATCTAGTGGTTGGGGTCGAAGGGGTACCCACAAGACCTAGTTTCTGGCGGCGGCGCTCCCCACATAGCGTCTGCACCGAACAACGCGTCTTGCAGCCTCTCGGCGGGACTGCCCGGGGACAAGTTGGGGAAAAGTTTCTCGCCCTTCGAACCCCCGGAAATGGTAGGCGGACGCTTCGTTCGTCGAATCGAACACAAACGGAACATCGGGCCGGTGCCTGAAGTTTCCAACATACGGCGAGCGGGGCAGGCGATGGATTTCAGGACTGGGAATGAGGCAGCCATGGGGCTCGATGAAACGACTGCCGATTCGGTCGACGCGGCCGCCGGCGCCGACGCGGCTCCCACCAGCAAGGCGGCGATGACGATGGACAAGCACGACAAGGGCAGCGACGCACTGGTGGCCGGGATAGCCGCCGATGCTGCGGCCTCTGCGATGGTCGGTGCGCTGCAGGCTGCGGCCAAAGCGGACGACAACGACAGCAAGAAGATCGCCGATCGCCGGTTCACCATCGCGACCGACGCCAGCCGGGATGCGCTGCTGACCGATTTCGGCAAGGAAACGCTGGACGATCGCTACCTGCTGCCGGGCGAAACCTATCAGGATCTGTTCGCGCGCGTGGCCGATGCCTATGCCGACGATCAGGATCACGCGCAGCGCCTGTACGATTACATTTCGAAGCTGTGGTTCATGCCGGCCACCCCGGTGCTGTCGAACGGCGGCACCAATCGCGGGTTGCCGATCAGTTGCTACCTCAATTCGGTGAGCGACAGCCTCGACGGCATCGTGAACACCTGGAACGAGAACGTCTGGCTCGCCAGCAAGGGCGGCGGGATCGGCACCTACTGGGGCAACGTGCGCGGGATCGGCGAGCCGGTCGGCCTCAATGGCAAGACTAGCGGCATCATTCCTTTCGTCCGCGTGATGGACTCGCTGACGCTGGCGATCAGCCAAGGTTCGTTGCGGCGCGGTTCGGCGGCCTGCTATCTCGACGTCTCGCACCCGGAGATCGAGGAGTTCCTCGAGATCCGCAAGCCGTCCGGCGACTTCAATCGCAAGGCTCTGAACCTGCATCATGGGGTGCTGGTCAGCGATGCGTTCATGGAAGCGGTGCGGGCCGGTGACGAATGGAACCTGACCAGCCCCAAGACCGGGGAAGTGCGCGCGACCGTCGATGCGCGCTCGCTGTTCCAGAAGCTGGTCGAGACCCGCCTCGCCACCGGGGAGCCGTACATCGTGTTCTCGGACACGGTGAACCGCGCGATGCCGCGCCACCACCGCGAACTGGGGCTGAAGGTTTCGACGTCGAACCTGTGTTCGGAAATCACCCTGCCGACCGGCGTCGATCACCTCGGCAACGACCGGACCGCAGTATGCTGCCTGTCATCGCTCAACCTTGAAACCTGGGAGCAGTGGGAAGGCGACAAGGTGTTCATCGAGGATGTCATGCGCTTCCTCGACAACGTGCTGCAGGACTACATCGACCGCGCGCCGGAGGAGATGGCGCGGGCCAAGTACTCCGCGATGCGCGAACGTAGTGTCGGCATGGGCGTGATGGGCTTCCACTCGTTCCTGCAGATGAAGAACATCGGCTTCGAAAGCCCGATGGCGAAGGTGTGGAACCTGAAAATGTTCAAGCACATCGCCGCCAAGGCCGAGGAAGCGAGCATGGTGCTGGCCGAAGAGCGCGGCCCTTGCCCCGATGCGGCCGACGCCGGCGCGATGGAGCGGTTCAGCTGCAAGATGGCGATCGCGCCGACCGCATCTATTTCGATCATCTGCGGCGGCACCAGCGCCTGCATCGAGCCGATCCCGGCCAACATCTATACCCACAAGACGCTGTCGGGCAGCTTCGTGGTGAAGAATCCGTACCTTGAAAAGCTGCTCGACAAGAAGAGCAAGAACTCCACCAACGTGTGGAACTCGATCCTGGAGAAAGCCGGATCGGTCCAGCATCTCGACTTCCTGACGCCTGAGGAGAAGGCGGTCTACAAGACCAGCTTCGAAATCGATCAGCGCTGGCTGCTGGAATTCGCGGCCGACCGGACGCCGTTCATCGACCAAGCGCAGAGCTTGAACCTGTTCATCCCGGCCGACGTCGACAAATGGGACCTGGCGATGCTCCATTTCCAGGCGTGGGAGCGCGGCATCAAGAGCCTGTATTACCTGCGGTCGAAGTCGGTCCAACGCGCCGGATTCGCCGGCGGGGTGGAAGCGGACAACACTGCTGAGGCGCCGAAGTACGAACTGCCGACCACCGACTACGACGAGTGTCTCGCCTGCCAATAACGGTAGTGGGACTGCGGCGTCGCTTCAATGGAAGCGACTTATCGCCGGCGGCCCCGTAACGGGCGGGCCGGGTCGGTCAACTGAACGCCTGCGGGGGAGCCGGCACCCCGCAGGAGCGCCGGCCCGTGCGTGTTACTCGCCGGCTTCCTCGACGAAGTTCGCGGCGTTGGCGGCGGTCGCGCTCAGGCGCACCTTATCGCCTTCGACCTCGGCGACGAGGCCCAGCGGGATCGTATGGTGATGGCCGCTGTGCGTGCCACCTTGCGCACCTTCGATCTCGGCCGCTGAATCGCGCTTCGTCAGCTTGATGTGATCACCTTCAACTCGGTCGACGGTGCCGACGTGGACGCCATCGGCGCCGATGACTTCCATGTGTTCGCGAATGTTGCTGTGGTCGGTCATAGCATGTTCCTTACTGGTCGGTGGTCGAGGCGTTGTCGGCGGCTTTGTCCGCCCAGCGATCGCTTTCGGCAGGCTCGCGCGCCGCAGACTGGTCTGCGGCTGCCTGGCCGGCAAACGCGCCCATCCGGTCCGGGTGCCCTTCGGCGTCGCCTTCGATCGCGCGTTCGCCGCCTGCCTGGTCCTGGCGCTGCTCGCTGGTCTGCTGGCCGGCAGCAGCGCGGGCCTGGTCTTCGCGCGGGCCAGTGCGTGGTGGTTCACCGGGAGCGCGGTTCTGGGTGTTGGTGACGTCGCGCGAGTCGTCGGGTTCGAGTTCGGACATGACTTCGTTCTCCTTCGCTTGCCCAACGCGCGCCGCGCCGCTCGGCTCCCGCGATGGCGGAATGACGCATAATGCTCTGCCTGAGAGAGCCGGGGCCAAACGCAATGCGCTCCCCCGGATGGCCGGGGGAGCGCGAGGGGTGCGGTACTCAACCCGCGAAAGGGGAAAGCAGGCGAGCCGCGTTTCCCTCATGCGGTCAGGTGGGCTCGAAACCACGCCGACCGTTAACCGCCTAACGTCGCCCTCACTGGTGCGTTCCAGTGGATGGTTATCCCCGCATCAATCTTCAGATTACCTGTCGAATCGGCGGCCAAAATGACTATGTTAACCGCTCACGCCTGATCACCGCAGAAGACCCCGGAGCCACAACATGTCGTTGCTCAAAGCCCGCAAGACCTACAAGCCCTTCGAATATCCGTGGGCGTACGACTTCTGGAAGCGCCAGCAGCAGGTCCACTGGCTGCCGGAAGAAGTGCCGCTGGGCGAGGATTGCCGCGACTGGGCGCAGAAGCTGTCGGAGCACGAGCGCAACCTGCTCACCCAGATATTCCGCTTCTTCACCCAGGCCGATATCGAGGTGCAGGATTGCTACCACGACAAGTACGGCCGGGTGTTCAAGCCGACCGAGGTCAAGATGATGTTGACCGCGTTCTCCAACATGGAGACGGTCCACATCGCGGCGTACAGCCACCTGCTCGACACCATCGGCATGCCCGAAAGCGAATACGGCATGTTCCTGGAATACCAGGAAATGCGCGACAAGCACGACTACCTGGCGCAGTTCGGGGTCGACACGGACGAGGATATCGCCCGCACGCTGGCGATGTTCGGCGGCTTTACCGAAGGGCTGCAGCTGTTCGCCAGCTTCGCCATGCTGATGAACTTCCCGCGCTTCAACAAGATGAAGGGCATGGGCCAGATCGTCAGCTGGAGCGTGCGCGACGAAAGCCTGCACTGCGAAGGCATCACCCGCCTGTTCCACGCCTTCACCCAGGAACGCCAGTGCCTGACCAAGGCGGTCAAGGAAGACATCATGGACATGTGCCAGAAGACGGTGCGGCTGGAAGACGCCTTCATCGACCTGGCGTTTGAGGCGGGTCCGGTTCCGGGCATGAGCGCCAAGGAGATCAAGCGCTACATCCGCTACATCGCCGATTGGCGGCTGGGGCAGCTCGGCTTCCAGCCGATCTACATGGTTGAGGATCACCCCCTGCCCTGGCTCGCCCCGCTGCTGAACGGGGTGGAGCACGCCAACTTCTTCGAAACCCGCGCGACCGAGTATTCCAAGGCCGCCACCCGCGGCAACTGGGGCGACGTGTGGACGAGCTTCGACTCGCGCCGCAAGGCGAAGGCGGCCGACGGGGCGAACGACGTCGCCGAGCTGGCGAGCGAGCCGGGGTTGTTCGGGGATAACGATGGGGCCGTGGCGGCGGAGTAACACCTGACACGCGTCGCCCTGATCTACGACTTTTGACGGTACCTCATCGCCGGGATTATGCAGCAGCACACGCTGATTTCAGACCTCGGTCTCGATGGCGGAAGCGGGTTCAGCGATAAATCAACTTCGAGACCGAACCGGCGAACCAGTCTTTATTCTACCTCACCAACCCCACGGCGCGGGCGGCGGGGCGATCGGGCGGGTGAGGTCGAATTCGACCCGGAAATGCCGCGCGTTGGGTGCCGCGCGGCCGAGCTGGTAGGCGAAGCGAGCGTTGGGGGTTCCCGCGGGGTCCACCTCCACCCGCCACACATTGGTCACCGATACCGCGCGGTCTTCGCGGCGAAACAGGGCGATGCTTTCGTCGTCGACGGGGAAATCCTGCGCACGGGCGGTACCCGGGGTGGCAGTGTCGCCGCCGTACATCGTTAGCACGTCACTACTGCCATCCTGGTGCCGGTGATCGTGCTTGAGGCGCAGGCCGCTATCGCTCCCGCTCCCGTTCCCGGCGCGAGTGAAGATCCAGGTGCGCGACCGATCCCAGCTGCCGTCAGCCTGGCGAACGTGGAACGGAACTTCGATCCGGTGGTCCTCACAGCGGCGCACGTGCATCGCCAGGTCCATCCCGCGCATCGCCGCGTCGGGCGCTTCATTGCTTACCAGACGACCGGCATACGCCTTGCCGCAATGGCTGGCGAGCGCACTCCAAAACGCAGTCTGGGGACCGGATGGCGCGGGCGTGGTGACGCACCCGGTGAGCAACGTGGCGGCGCACAGCGAAGCGAGGTAGCGGATCATGGGGCCCAGTTCTGGCACCCCGGCGCACTCCCTGCAATCGGCGGCACACCCGCGCCTTGCCTTGGTCACGCGCGTTGGTCGGGGGCGCTCAACCATTTTGCAAGATCATCACACCATGACGCGCTCATGGACGCGCCGATTGGGCCTCATCTCGTGCCGCTCGGCGCCCTTGCGCTGGGAGCGATCAATCTGGCCGCCTTTTCGTCCTTCGGGGTCGACAAGCGGCGAGCCGAAGCTGGCCTCCGGCGCATTCCCGAGCGCACCTTGCTGTCCCTGGCGTTTTGGGGCGGCACGCCGGGTGCCTACGCCGGACGCCATGTGTTCCGCCACAAGACCCGCAAGCAGCCCTTCTCCGACCATCTGTTCGCCATCGTAGTGTTGCAGGTGTCGGCTATCGGCGGCGGCGCGACCTGGTTCCTGACTGGTTGAAGCCCCTGCCTTAGCCGTCGCCCCGCTTCCAGCGGCAGGGCGGATTGCTTGATCCCGCCGGGCTACCCCCCCATCTCGTAGGTGATAACAACGCGAGAGGAACGCTATGCGCACCGAAGCCGAAGTCGCCGCCATGTCCTGCCCGGTTTGCCGGGTGCCGCTTTCGATGAGCGATCGGCAAGGAGTGGAGATCGATTATTGCCCGCAGTGCCGCGGCGTGTGGTTGGACCGGGGGGAACTCGACAAGATCATCGAGCGCAGCGCCGCCGATGCCGCCCCCCCACCGCCTCAGCAGCCGCAGCGCGGCGCGCCGGGGTATTCCGCGCATGACCAGCATCACACCCAGCACACTGGTCAGCATTACGCACAGCCTTATGGCCAGCAGCCGTACGGTAAGCCTTACAAGAAGCGCAAAAGCTGGCTCGAAGACATCTTCGACTGACCGCTTAGGTAGCCGGCGAGCCGCCGTCCTGCACCACAGCGCAAGATTGGAACCGCCTTCAGCCCTGAAGCCTTGTCCTCATGCGCCCGCAACCGCGGGCAAGACACGAGAGGACGCACATCATGCCATATCAAGGCGAAAAGACTCCCGGCAACGGCCCCAACCAGTTCGCGCAAGTGGGCATGGGCGGCAGCCAGGGCGGCGGACAGTTCGAACAGGGCGATGGCCAGTCGGGCTCGCTTCAGGACCAGCAGGGCGGCACCACCACCGCCGCATCGGTCCCAGTTGCTGCGGAAGCGGGCAATGAGGGCGCCGGGACCAATGGCGACTTCGCGGACCAGGACCGCGCTAGCGGACAGCAGCAGCAGCAGCAGCAGAACCAGTCGCGCGAACAACGCGCGCCCGGCGCCAGCAACAATGACGCCGAACTCGGCACGGGTCGCGGCGATGGGACGAGCGTGGAGAACGAACAGGCTGGCTCACGAGCCTAAGGCCGGGGGACGTACCCTTCGCACCGCGCGGCGCGCCTCCACACCGGCTCGCCGCGCGGTGACACGCCAGCCGGAACAACGCGGCTTGACGCGCGCTTCATCAACCAAGCCCCCAAACAATTGTTCAGAAGGATCGCACGACGATGGAAAACGACAGCTATACGCGCACCGGCCAGAGCGGCAGCGGCAACTTTTACGACAACGGCCACGATGCCGGTGACACTACGGTGCTGAAGACGCTGACCGCGACGCTCATCGATTCGGTCGACGGCTACCAGAAGGCAGCCGCCGACACGACCAACGAGCGCTATACCCAGATGTTCAACGCGCGGGCTCAGGAACGCCAGCAGGCCGTGACCAAGCTGCAGGCGGCGACCGCTCGCCTCGGCGGAAACCCGGAAGATGACGGCAGCACCACCGCCGCGATCCACCGCGGGTGGATCAATCTCAAGGAAGCGGTTGTTGGCCGCGATGACGAGGCGATCGTCAAGGAAGTGGAGCGCGGCGAGGACTATCTGAAAGAGAAGTTCGAGACCGCGCTGCGCAACGCCGACTTGCCGGTTGAGGCCCGTTCCGCGGTCGAGGAAGCGTGGCAGTCGGTCAAAGCCGGTCATGACGAGATGAGCCAGCTCAAGCACGCCATCACCTGATCGAGCTGAACAGATTATTTGCAGGCGGCGTCTCCAGCGATAGAGGCGCCGCCTTCGTTTTGCCAGGTCGTAAACGCTCCGGCGCAGAGCGTTAACCTTTTGGCGCAAGCAGCGGACCTTCCCGCTCCATCGCCCGTTCGATTGGTATGTCCGGCACACGCGGACACATCAAAATAAGAGCAGGAGAGAGCCATGAACAACGAGCGGGACGACAACAGTCAGCAAAACCAGCAATCAGGCCAGCAGGGCCAGCAATCCGGCGGCAGCGACGGTCGCGGGCAGCAGAGCGGACAGCAAAACCAGCAGTCCGGCAGCCAGCGGTCCGACCAGCAGGAGCAGCAGTCCGGCGGTGCCGGATACGGCGGCCAGCAGCCTCCCCAGCAGGGGCAGCAGAACCAGCAGTCTGGTCAGCAGCCCGGCGAAAGCGGTTCGAACCAGGCCGGTAGCGATTTTGGCGAAGAGAGCCAGCGGGCCGACCAGGCTTCGCAAGAAGAATGGGATGCCGGCTCCGACAGTGAGCGTTCTTCGTCAGGCGATCGGTCGCAGCGCAGCCAGTCTGACTTCGGCTCAAACGGCGAATAATCGCTAATTGCAAGCTTCGGCACGGCCGCTCCCGTCGGGGGGCGGCCGTTGCTGTTTCAGCCTGCTGTCGGCAAGCGCCGCCGTAGCGGGATGACCTCGGCCACTGGAGTTGGCGCGGCCGTTTCCACGATCCGGGCGAGCGTCATCTCGTCCAGTGGTTCGTCGAACGCGATGCCAACGCTGCCGCGCTTGGCCCAACGCAGCCGGCCCGCGATCGGTCCGATTTCGCCCAGCCAGAGCCGCAGTGGATCGACTTTGGTCACGGCGGCAGTGATGCCCTTGGCCCGGCAGCCACCGCTATCGAGATCCAGCACCGCGATCCGGGTCGCCTCACCCTCGCCCACGCGGCAGCGCCCCTCCAGGCTGACGCAATCGCGCGGCCCGGCGCGGGGGCCGGAATAGTGGGTCGCGAGCTTGGGTCGGTTGAGCTTGGCCATTCCCCCTCCCTCCCGCACGAGGGTTAAGGGATCGCCTCAAGGCGGCGAATAAATCACCCGACCACGCCCGCCGCCGCCAACACCGCCAGCGTCAGGATGTCGGGCGCGATTGCGGTCATCGGCGCGATCTGCACCGGCTTTTCCATGCCCACCATCATGGGTCCGATCGTCGTTGCTCCGGCGAGTTCCCGCAGCAGCTTGGCCGACAGGTTTGCCGATTGCAGACCGGGCATGATCAGCACGTTGGCCGGCGCCGATAGGCGGCTGAACGGATAAAGCGCCATGACCTTTGGATTGAGCGCGGCGTCGGGTGCCATCTCGCCTTCGTATTCGAAGCCCGGCTGCTCCGCATCGAGGATCGCCACCGCGTCGCGGATATTGTCCAGCCACTGCCCCGGTGGATTTCCGAACGTGGAATAGCTGAGGAAAGCGACCCTGGGTTCATGGCCCAGTCGCCGTGCGACGGCGGCGGTTTCGCGGGCGATGTGCGCCAGTTGCGGGGCGCTGGGGCGTTCGTTGATCGTCGTGTCGGCGAGGAACACGGTGTAGCTCTTGCCGATCATCAGATGCACGCCGAAGGGCACCGCGCCTTCCTTGGCATTCAGGACCATGCCGATCTCGCGCATGCTCTGGGCGAAGGTGCGGGTCAGCCCGGTGATCACCGCATCGCCATGACCCAGCGCAACCAACAGCGCGGCGAACACATTGCGTTCCTGGTTCACGAGACGCCGCACATCGCGCTCCGTGCGGCCCCGGCGCTGAAGCCGCTCGTAGAGGTAATCCACCATTGGCGGCACGAGGTGACTGTCGGCCGAATTCTGGATCTCGAAACCGCCGGGATCACTGGCACCCAGCATATGCAGCTTGTCGACCACCGCCTTCGTCCGGCCGACCAGGATCGGGGTGCCGTAGCCGAAATCGCGGAACTGGATCGCGGCGCGCAGCACGACATCCTCCTCGGCCTCGGCGAAGACCACCCGTTTGGGATTAGCCTTGGCGTTCTCGTACACCCGCGTGAGAACCGAGGTCGTCGGGTTGAGCCTCGCCTTCAGGCTCTGGCGATAGACCGCCATGTCAGTGATCGGGGCCCGGGCAACGCCGGTATCCATCGCCGCTTGTGCCACTGCGGATGAAACCACCTCCATCAATCGCGGATCGAACGGGGCCGGGATGATGTAGTCGGTACCGAACTTGTGGTTCACCCCGTACGCGGCGGCAACCTCGTCCGGCACCCGCTCGCGCGCCAGGCTGGCGATCGCTTCGGCGGCGGCGATCTTCATCTCTTCATTGATCGCGGTCGCCTGCACATCGAGCGCGCCGCGGAAGATGAACGGGAAGCCGAGGACATTGTTGACCTGATTGGGGTAGTCCGACCGCCCGGTCGCGATGATCGCGTCCGGACGCACGGCTTTGGCATCCTCGGGCAGAATCTCGGGATCCGGGTTGGCCATGGCGAAGATGATCGGCCGGTCGGCCATCTTCTCGACCCACTGGGGCTTGAGCGCGCCTGCGGCCGACAGGCCGAGAAACACGTCTGCCCCGACCAGCGCTTCGGCCAGGCTGCGAGCTTCGGTCGCCGTGGCGTGCGCGCTCTTCCATTGATCGACGCCGTCGCGACCCGGATAGATCGGGCCCGAACGGTCGCACACGATCACCTGATCACTCGGGACTCCCAACGCCTTGATGAGCGCGGTGCAAGCAAGCGCGGAGGCGCCCGCGCCGTTCACCACCATGCGTACGTCCTTAAGATCGCGCCCGGTCAGGTAGCAGGCGTTGATCAGGCCGGCGGCGGCAATGATCGCGGTGCCGTGCTGGTCGTCGTGCATGACCGGAATGTTCATCCGTTCGCGCAAGGCCTGCTCGATGATGAAGCATTCGGGCGCGGCGATGTCCTCCAGGTTGATGCCGCCGAAGGTCGGCTCCATCAGCGCGACCGCCTCGATAAACTTTTCGGGGTCTTCGGTGTCGAGTTCGATGTCGATGGAGTCGACATCGGCGAAGCGCTTGAACAGCACCGCCTTGCCTTCCATCACCGGCTTCGACGCCAGCGCGCCCAGGTTGCCCATGCCCAGGATGGCGGTGCCGTTGGAGATTACTGCGACCAGGTTCGATCGCGCGGTGTACCTGGCTGCATTCGCCGGATCGTCGGCGATCGCCTGTACGGGTGCTGCCACGCCAGGGGAGTATGCCAGACTGAGGTCGCGCTGGGTCGCCATCGGCTTCGATGCGACGATCTCGATCTTTCCCGGGCGGATCGTCTCGTGGTAGAACAGCGCCTCGCGCGCGGTGAAGGCGGTGGGCTTCTCGTCGGCCAAGGTGGCACCTTTCATTGTCGCTCGTCCGCGCCGTAACGGAACTCGGGCACCCGCAACAGGGGGCAACCGGGGATAGCCCCGTTTCGAATCGCGCTGCCTCGGGCTAACGCCGCCCGGTGGCGGGCGGTTCAACTCCGATGATGGCGCAGTACCAGGCGCTGAAGGCGCAGGCGGAGGGCTGCCTGCTGTTCTACCGCATGGGCGATTTCTTCGAGTTGTTCTTCGACGATGCCCGGACCGCCGCGGGCGTGCTCGACATCGCGCTGACGAGCCGCGGCGAACATGACGGCGCGCCGGTCCCGATGTGCGGGGTGCCGGTGCACGCGGCGGAAGGCTATCTGGCGCGGCTGATCAAGGCGGGTTGCCGGGTCGCCATCGCCGAGCAGACCGAGAGCCCGGAAGAAGCCCGCAAGGCGCGCGGATCGAAGGCGCTGGTCAACCGCGAGATCGTTCGCTTCGTGACCGCGGGGACGCTCACGGAAGAGGCGCTGCTGGAGCCGCGCCGCGCGAACCTGCTGGCGGCGGTGTGCGAATTGCGCGGCACCTGCGGCATCGCGCACGTCGATATCTCCACCGGCATGATGGCGCTGGAAGAGTGCGCGGCGAGTGATCTGGGCGCGTCGCTCGCGCGGCTCTCTCCCAGCGAAACGGTCGCGCCCGAAGGATGGGACGGGGCGCCCGAAGGGGTCATCGCGTGTTCGCGGGAGGGCTTTTCAAGCGACCGGGGGGCCGCCTCGCTGTGCCGCGTGCACGGCGTCGGGACGCTGGATGGGTTCGGCCAGTTTTCCCGAGCGATGCTGGCCGCGGCGGGCGGATTGATCGCTTACTTGGAACATGCCGGCCGCGGAAAGTTGCCGCTGCTGTTGCCGCCAGTGGCGCGCGAGAGCGGCACGACGCTGGCGATGGACGCGGCAACCCGGGCGAGCCTGGAGATAACCGAGAGCACCCAAGGCGGCCGCGCGGGCTCGCTATTGGCAGCGGTCGACCGATGCGTCACCGGAGCCGGCGCCCGTCAGCTCGCAGATGATCTTTCGGCACCGCTCACCGCGCGGAATGCGATCGAGGAACGGTTGGCGTTCGCCGCATGGCTGCAGGCCGACCCGTTGCTGCGCGCCGACCTGCGTGCTGCCCTGCGGGCCTTGCCCGACATCGGCCGCGCACTCGGGCGGGTCGTCGCCGGCCGGGGCAGCCCTCGCGATCTGGGCCAGGTGCGCGACGGGCTGAACGAAGCGCGCAGGATCCGCGATCACCTCGCGCGCCAAGCCGACCGTCCATTTCTACTGGAGGCGCTGCTTCCCAAGCTTGGCGGGCACGGCGCGCTGACGGATCTGCTCGACCGCGCGCTGGTCCCCGCGCCACCTACCGAGCGTGGCCAAGGCGGCTATATCGCCGAAGGCTACGACGCTGCGCTCGATGATCTGCGCCGCACGTCCGGCAATGCTCGCCGGGCGATCGCCGCGCTGGAAGGCAAGTACCGCGCGGAGACGGGCATCGCCGCGCTCAAGATTCGGCATAACGGGGTCCTGGGCTATTTCATCGAGGTGCCCGCGCGCGCCGCCGATGCGTTGATGGCGTCCGAGAGCGGGTTCACCCATCGCCAGACAATGGCGGGCGCGGTGCGGTTCAACTCATTGAGCCTTCATGAGGAAGCGAGCCGCATCGCCGAGGCGGGCGGACATGCGCTGGCCGCGGAAGACGCGCACTTCGAGGAACTGGTGGCAGAGGTCACCGCCGCGCGCGAAACGATCGCCGGCACCGCCGCTGCGGTGGCGCGGATCGACGTGGCGGCGAGCCATGCCGAACGGGCCGCCGAAGGCGGCTGGGCCCGCCCGCAGCTGGATGATGAGCCGGTGCTCCGCGTCGAGGGCGGGCGCCACCCGGTTGTCGAGGCCGCACTGGCAGCGCGCGGGGAACGGTTCGTCGCGAACGATTGCCTGATGTCGCAGTCCGACCGGCTTTGGTTGATCGGCGGGCCCAACATGGGCGGCAAATCCACCTTCCTGCGCCAGAACGCGCTGATCGTGCTGCTCGCGCAGGCCGGCAGCTTCGTCCCGGCCACGAGTGCGACCGTGGGGCTGACCGACCGCCTGTTCAGCCGGGTGGGGGCGAGCGACAACCTCGCGCGCGGACGATCGACCTTCATGGTCGAAATGGTCGAAACCGCCGCCATCCTTGCGCTAGCGACCGAGCGGTCATTCGTGATCCTCGACGAAGTCGGTCGCGGCACCTCGACGTACGATGGGCTTGCCCTCGCCTGGGCGGTTGCCGAAGCGGTGCACGAGAGCAATCGCAGCCGCTGCCTGTTTGCTACGCACTATCACGAGCTTTCGCGCCTCGCCGACAGTTGCGATGCGCTCTCGCTGCATCACGTCCGCGCGCGCGAGTGGAAGGGCGACCTGGTGTTGTTGCATGAGCTGGCGACGGGTCCAGCCGATCGCAGTTATGGCCTGGCGGTCGCGCGCCTTGCCGGGGTGCCGCCGGCGGTAGTGTCACGGGCCAAGGCGGTGCTCGACAAGCTGGAGAAAGGTCGCGCGCAAACTGGCGGCCTCGCCGCCGGGCTGGGAGACCTGCCCTTGTTCGCCGCGGCTGCGGAGGCCGCGGAAGAGCAATGCGACGCGCTGCGCGATCGACTCCAGGCGCTCGACCTCGATGCGCTGACGCCGCGCGAAGCGTTTGAATTGCTGTACGATCTCAAACGGGAAGCCGGCGCAAGCGAAGCTTAACCTGTTGCGCGTAACCGGCTGTTCATGCGCGGGTACATGTTTCGCAACCGTTGGTTCGCTTTGCTGTTCGTCTGCCTGACCCTGGCGGGCGTGACCAAGCTCGTAGGCACCGACCGCGAAAGCGGCGCCATCCAAGAAGCGGCCGGCCAACTGGCCGAAACGCGCGCTCAAGCGGAGCAGTTTTCCTCTGCCACACAGGAGCCAGCTGCCGAGATTATGGACGAGCCGGACGCGATGGAGCTTGCTTCCGACGAGGAGCTGATCGACCCCGCCGTGGGGGAGGACCCCACCCCGGCGGACGATTTCATCCCCGACGACATGAGTGCCGAGGAACCGTCTGACGAGGTGGTGATCGTTTCCAACGAAGTCCCTGCGGCTGAACCGTAGGGATTAAAGTTTTTAGTACGTGCCGTCTGACGGAAGGTCCGGGTCCGGCTTCTTGTCTTCGCCGTACTTGTCCTCGTTATCGTCCATGTTTTCTTCGCCTTCATAGGCGCCCATGTCGATTCGGCCCGAGCTTTCCATATCGCGCATGTGGTCGACCAGATCCTGGACGTCGCCGCCGCCTACCTTGATGCTGGACGTGGGATCGCCCTTGCGCAGCGCGTTCGCCTGGTCGGCAACGGTCTGAGCCTGTTCCTGTTCGTCATCCTGTTCGGAATTGTGGGTTTCGGGGGCGAGGTTGGGATCGGTGGCCATCTGGGTGATACTCCTTTGGCCGTTCAACCGTCGATGAAGCCCCGCCGTTCCCGCTCAGCGCGTCGGTACCGGCGCTTCACCCGAATAGTCGTAGAACCCCTTGCCCGTCTTGCGCCCGAGCCACCCCGCCTCGACGTATTTCATCAGCAACGGCGCGGGCCGATACTTGCTGTCGCCGGTGGTGGTGTACAGCACCCGCACGATGTCGAGGCAGGTGTCGAGGCCGATGAAATCCGCCAGTTCGAGTGGCCCCATCGGGTGGTTGAGGCCGATCCGGCAGCCTTTGTCGATGTCCTCGATGCTCGCGGTGCCCTGCCCCAGGACAAAGACCGCCTCGTTGAGCATCGGCACCAGGATCCGATTGACCACGAAGCCGGGCTCGTCCTGCACTTCGACCACTTCCTTGCCCAGCTCCTCTGCCAGGGCGCGGGTCCTGGCGATCGTATCGGAGGAGGTCGCGAGGCCGGGGATGACCTCGATCAGGCCCATCACCGGCACCGGGTTGAAGAAATGCAGGCCGATGAAGCGAGCCGGGTCGGGCGTCCAGTTGGCCATGCGGGTGATCGGGATGGAACTGGTGTTGCTCGCCATGATCGCATCGGCGCCCAGAATCTTGCCGGCGCGTTCGAAGATGGCCTGCTTGACGCTTTCGTTCTCGGTGGCCGCTTCGATCACAAAGCTCGCCGCCGCCATGGGAGCGAGATCGGCAACGGGCTCGATCCGAGCCAAGATCGCTTCGGCCTCGTTCGCCTGAAGTTTTCCGCGTCCTACCAGCCGGGTCAGGGCCGTGTCGATCGCCCCTTTACCGCGCTCTGCGGCGGGCCGGTCAATGTCGGATAGCAGCACCTTCATGCCGTGCTGCGCGATCGTCTGGGCGATGCCGGAACCCATCTGCCCCGCGCCGATAATACCGATCGTTTGCACCGCCTGAAACTCCTTCGCACTTGCAGCAAAGGCGGGGGGTTAGCGGCGGCCCGAATGCTTGGCTAGCGGTTTGCGCCCGGAATCCAGGTGATGTCGGCGCGCCCATCATCGTTGAACAGCCGCGCCAACTGGAAGAGATAATCGGACAGCCGGTTGATGTACGCAAGCGCAGCGGGGTTCACCGGCTCATGATCGGCCAGCGCGGTCATCGCCCGCTCGGCCCGGCGCACGGCCGCCCGCGCGACGTGCGTCCGCGCCGCCGCCTCGCTACCGCCAGGCAGGACGAAACTGGTCAGCGGAGCCAGCCGCTCAGTCGCGGCGTCGATGCGGGTCTCGAGCCATTCTGATTGGCCGGGCACGATCCGCAGTACCATATCGGACGGAGTGAAATCGTCGCCCGCCGTTGCGAGGTCCGCGCCGAGATCGAACAGGTCGTTCTGAATCCGGGACAATTCCCCGCGCTCCCCTGCCGCCACGGCAGCCGCGGCAGCCGCGGCAAGACCGATCGCGGAATTTGCCTCGTCCACGGCGCCGATCGCCTCGATCCGCGCGGAGTGCTTGGCCGTGCGCGAGCCATCGACGAGGCCGGTCGACCCATCGTCACCGGTGCGGGTGTAGATCTTGTTGAGCTTGACCATGTGCGGCGGAGTTGGGTGGTCAGCGAGCGATCGAGATGATGATCGCCACCACGACGATGGCCAGCGCCTGATACTTGATCCGGTTGAACATCATCTTGTTCTGCAACAGCTGCATGTCTTGCTGCCGCTGCCCGCCTGCGTCGATGTCCGCCTTGTGCGATTGCAGGAACGCCACGATCCCCCGCACCAGCGAAACCACCACCAGACCCATGAGGACGACGAGGATGATGATGAGGAGCGTGTTCATGGGTCCAATCTAGGCGCGATCGATCGAAATGCCAGCGGGGAAACGGTGATTGCGCAGGCTATTTGCGAGGACCATGCCATCTCTGCCGGCACGCCGTAGCTGATCAAGTCCCGGTGAGCCGCGCCGCTTGGCGAGCTTGCGGCCATCGGGCTCCACCAGCAAGCCGTGATGATGCCACCGCGGCACCGGTAGACCGAGCAGTGCTTGCAGCAAACGGTGGACATGGGTCGCCGCGAACAGGTCCCGCCCCCGGGTGACGAGGGTCACGCCATCGGCCGCATCATCAACCGTCGCGGCCAGGTGATAGCTCGCCGGTGCATCCTTGCGCATCAGCACCACGTCTCCAAGCAATTCAAGCCGCGCCTGCTGCGGGCCGGCAAGTTCGTCCACCCACTCCAGCGGCCCGGTCCGCGCCATTGCCCGCGCCACGTCGAGCCGCCAGGCGGCGCCGGTCGGATCGGCCGAGCTTGCGCGGCAGGCGCCGGGATAGACCGGCCCCTCCGGCCCGGATTCGCGGGCCGCAGCCGCAACCTCGGCTCGTGTGCAGGTGCAGGGATACAACAAACCCATTTCCCGCAAGCGCTCCGCCGCCGCTTCATAGCGTGGCAGCCGCGCCGACTGCGCCGGCACATCCTCCCACTCCAGCCCCAGCCAGGCGAGGTCGGCGCGGAATTCAGCGGCCAGTTCGGGCCGGCTGCGGGCGCCGTCGATATCCTCGATCCGCAGCAGGAACCGCCCGCCGCGCGCCCGCGCGAGGTCGTGCGCGACGATTGCCGAATAGGCGTGACCCAGGTGCAGCGGGCCATTGGGACTGGGCGCAAACCGGGTGACCTCCATCGTAGGACGTCGTTAGCGCAGCGGCGCGCGATGCCCAACGACCGGCGGACGTGCTTGTGGATGGGCGAACCTTCACCGGGTTGACGCATTCGCGGGCAAATGCTCCGATGGATCAATCGGAGGCGCAGCACCCACGTGTTCAATGCCCAACTGATCGAGCGAGCAGCCCGCTTCCGCAGCGTCGAGGAAGACCCTGCGCGCGCTCTGGATAGCTGTCCGGCGCTGGTGCTCAACGCGGACTACACCCCGCTGTCGTACTATCCGCTCAGCCTGTGGCCGTGGCAGACCGCGATCAAGGCAGTGTTCCTGGAACGGGTGGACATCGTCGCCGCCTATGAACGCTGCGTCCATTCGCCCAACCTGGACATGCAGATCCCGAGTGTGATCGCGCTCCGGCAGTACGTGCGGCCGAGCGAGTTTCCCGCCTTCACCCGCTTCAATCTGTTCCTGCGGGACCGGTTCGCGTGCCAATACTGCGGCAGCGAGCGCGACCTGACCTTTGACCATGTAGTCCCGCGCCGGCTGGGCGGGCGCACCACGTGGGAGAACATCATCACCGCCTGCGCCCCGTGCAACATGCGCAAGGGCGGCCGCACCCCCGCCCAGGCGCAGATGCACCCCCGCGTTCCGCCAATCCGCCCGACCAGCTGGCAACTCCACCAGCATGGCAAGGCGTTTCCGCCCGGATACCTGCACGAAACCTGGCGCGACTGGCTTTACTGGGACATCGAGCTGGAAGCCTGAGCGACGTGCAGCACGGGCTGGTCCAAGTATTTGCCCAGCCTGTCGCCCGGCCCCGGTTCATTCACCCCCGATCAGCCGCCGCCATGGACGATTTGTCCACTGGCAGCCGCAGCACACCGTGCCCATGTGCAGCGGACAGGATGACGGAGCCGCATTTTGGATGAACATGACAAGGTCGACTGGGCCTGGGTTTTCAAGTCGGGCTGGAAGGGTCTGTGCCCGCGCTGCGGCACCGGCCACATGTTCAAGTCATGGCTCAAGATCAGCGACCGGTGCGAAGTTTGCGGCTTGGACTACCGCTTCGCGTCACCCGACGATGGACCCGCGTTCTTCTCGCTGACCTTCGTCGCGTTCCCGCTGCTGTTCTTCATCGTCTGGCTGCAGGTCGCGCACGAGGTTCCCGTTCCGCTCCTGGTGGCTATCGCGATCCCCCTGATGAGTCTGGGATGCTTGCTCCCCTTGCGCCCGATCAAGGGATGGCTGGTCGCATCCCAGTTCGTGAACCGTTCGTTGGAGGCCGGCACCGGCAAGCTGTGGGCCGACATGCACGCGCGAGAGGACGAAAAACAGGAAGGCAAACCCAAGCGCTGAGCAGCGCTCCGCCCGGCCCTGCCACGCGGCCGCCCGGTCAGATCGCGGTTCTCACGCTCAGCAGTTCAGGAAAAAACACCTGCTTGAGCACGCCTCCGAGATAGGCCACCCCCGCCGTCCCGCCGGTGCCACGCTTGAAGCCGATAATCCGTTCGACCGTCTTCAGGTGCCCGAAGCGCCAGCGCTGAAAGTGGTATTCCAGGTCGACCAGCTTTTCAGCCAGTTCATAGAGATCCCAGTACTGTTCCGGATCGCGGTAAATCGCCGCCCAGGCCGCCTCGACTTCGGGCGACGGCGTCCAGCCGCGCTGATGCTCACGCACAAGCACGGGCTCGGGGATAGCGAAGCTGCGCCTGGCGAGCAGGCGGACGGCCTCGTCATACAGGCTCGGACGGGCGAGTTCGGCTCGCAAGGCTGCCGCAACGCCCGGCGTCGCCTCGTGCATCGTCACCATGTCGGGGTTTCGCCCGCCGAGGAGGAACTCCATCAGCCGGTACTGCGCGCTCTGGAACCCGCTGGAGCTTGCGAGGTGGGGGCGTATCTGGGAGTAATCGGCCGGGGTCATCGTGCTCAGCACATCCCACGACGAGATCAGCTGGTTCTGCGCCCGCGCCACGCGCGACAGCATCTTGAACGCCGGCCGCAGGTCATCGGCGGCAATCTCCGCCCGGGCGGCGTTCAGTT
This sequence comes from Altererythrobacter sp. TH136, assembly GCF_007065885.1. Taxonomy (NCBI): domain Bacteria; kingdom Pseudomonadati; phylum Pseudomonadota; class Alphaproteobacteria; order Sphingomonadales; family Erythrobacteraceae; genus Altererythrobacter; species Altererythrobacter sp. TH136. The sequence goes on from NZ_CP041409.1 coordinate 1,560,655, forward strand.
CATGCAGGCACAGTTTGAGCCACAGCTCGCTGGCCTGGTGGACGATGATGAACAGCAGCTCGTCATGCGCGCCCGAGCTGGGATGCTGCGCCGACAGGATGCGGTCGAGGTCGAGGTAGCTCGAATACGTGACTTCGCTGGCCATCGACGCCGCCTACGCGAAAGCGACGCGCCGCGGAACTACCCGTCGATCGTGCGCAGCGCCGGGTAATGCTTGTCCAGATGGCGGCGGACCATCTTGAGGTTGCGACTGTTGGACCGGAACAGGAAGTCGAACGCGTCCCCCAGCACCGGGATCGAACCCACTGCCGTATCGAACGCGACGTTGCCGGTCATCTGCATCAGCTTCCACTTGGGCAGCCCCAGGTTCTTCGCCTCCCACACGATCCACATGCCCATGGCGGCGGTCACAAAATCGCCCACCACCGGCACCAGTCCGACGAGCGAATCGAGCCCGATGCGGCGGTCGACCCCCGGGAGAGCGAAGCTGCTCTCCAGCAACTGCTCCATCGCCTCGATCCGCCGGCGCACCGATGCGGGATCGCTGCCGATCGGCAGGTCGATGCCCATCGGGCGAGCTTTCGTGCGGTTCGGTTGGTCCATCGGCGGTTCCTTTGCCTGGATCATGTGGCCCCGAAGGCGAGCGGCGACAAGGGATGCAGGCCCCAGCGGTTGTCCACGAACCCGTCGATGTCACCGCGCACCAGCGACCAGCGCACCGGCGCGCCCAGCGGGATGAAAGCGTTGAGGGCGGTCAGCCGCTCCTCCGCCTCGGCCAGCATGGTCCCGCGCGCAACGGGGTCGGGCTCTGCCGCGGCGGCGGCGACCAACTGGTCTGCCTCGGCAGAGCAGAGCGCGCGCCGCACTCGGCAGGCGAACTGGTTGAGATACCAGGCGCGCCCGCCCATGCGCGCGACCGTGTCGACGAACTCGACGTCAGCCGCTTGTCCTTCCTGCGCCAGCATCGCCGTTACCCCGATCGCGGCCCAATCCTCGGCGATCTGGCCAAACAAGAGCCGCGATCCCGGTCCCGGCGGCAGGGCGACGCGAACGGTCGCGGGGTCCGATCCGCGGACGGCGGCGATCCGCTGGCGGGCGATCGCCTGGCGCTGCTCAAGAGTCAGTCCCGCCCACCGCTCGGGGGCGTTGCCCGCCGTCGCCGCCGGCGCAATCCTAGTGCTGGACAGCCAGCCCGCCACGTTGAACGGCGCCAGCAGGGTTTCACGATCGAGCGCCATCGACAGCGCCTCGCGGCGGGCGGGGTCAGCGAGCAGCCCCGCGGGCCGCACGACCTGTAGCCCCATGACGCCCTGCGCCGCATCCAGCCGCACCGTCCCGCGAGACAGTGGCCCGACATCGGCCAGCGGCAGGGTTGCCAGGCGGCCGCCGAGCACCAGCTCGACCGTGCCGTCGCGAAATGCCGCGACCGCATCTTCGGCGGGCAGCGCGCGCACGGTCAGTTCGCGCGTACCGCGACGCCAGTTTTCCCGCATCGGCAGGCCCCGCGCCTCGGGCGGCAGCAATTCCAGTTGCGCGAATGCCCCCTTGCGCTCCAGCGTCATCGGGCCGGCGCCCGCTCCCTTGTGCAGCACGCCCAGCTCAGGCTGCGCCAGAAGCTGGAGGAAGTCAGGCACCGGACTGGACAGCCGGATCTCGATCACCCGCCCGGTCATAGCGCGCACTTCGGATACGGGCGCGAGATCGAGCCCGAGCGAGGTTCCGCGCAGGGCACGGATCGTCCGGTTCAGCGAGTCGCGCACATCCTCGGCAAGGATCGGGGTACCGTCGCGCCAATCGGAATTGCGCAACCGGAAGATGTAACTGAGCCCGTCCTCGGTCACGATCCAGCGCTCCGCGAGCGCGGGGATCACTTCGCCGGGGGCGTCGAGGGAAACCAGCCCTTCGGCCGTGGCGGCGCGGAGTTGCTGCGCGGGCGGAGACAGGCGCAAGCCCGTGTCGCGCAGATCGCCGGGCTCGCCGATGAACGCGATCTGCAGCGTCTCACCGTCGTCGGACGCCCCGCAAGCGCCGAGCAGCCCAAGCCCCGCAAGTATCGCCAATCGCACCCGAACACGCATCGGCGGGGGGGGTAGCAGGTCCGGGCGGCTGCGTCAGCGCCGTTGGCCAGCGGATCAGATTTTACGCAAGGGGCCCGGGTCGGTGATCGGGATCCCGTTGGGGAAGATGGAAGCGGGCCGCACGTAGCGCGGCGTACTGAGGTCGCCGCTGGCGTTCACCGCGGTCCGCGGAGCCTTGGGATCGATCTCGTGCGCGAAAGCGATGCCGAACCGGTTGTCCTGCACCCACGCGATGCTGCCTTCGATCACCGGCAGGTTGCGCAGTTCGATCGTCACGCGGGCGCCGCGCACCACCGCCAACTCGCCTTCGGCCATCATGCCGCCAGCGGACAGGTTGCGGACCTTGACCCGGTGACTCGCATGGTCCCCGTCAACCCGCACGTCGGCCATCAGGAACAAGCTGTCCCGGTTGATATGACGGGTGTCGACGCCGGACATCGGGAGGGCTGTTTCCTTCGCAAGTATTGGCCGCGCCGCCGCGACCGCGGCATTGTCCTGCCGGTGGGTTAACCGCGACCGGCTAAGGAAAGTTTAAGCGGCAGCCCGTATCGACTGGGTCAAGTCAGTCGTCGCGCGAGATTTTTTCGCGCCGCTCGTGCGCTTCCTGTGCTTCGACCGTCATGGTCGCGACCGGACGTGCGATCAGTCGCTTGAGACCGATGGGATCGCCTGTGACCTCGCAGTATCCGTATTCGCCCTCATCGATCCGGCGCAGCGCGGCGTCGATCTTGGCGATCAATTTCCGCTGGCGATCGCGGGTGCGCAACTCGATGCCCCAGTCGGTTTCGCTGGAGGCCCGGTCGTTAAGGTCGGCCTCGCGCAGAGGGCCATCCTGTAGCGACTGCAGCGTCGCAGTCGACGCGGACAGGATCGAGCGTTTCCATTCGAGCAGCAGCAGCCGGAAGTAATCCTGCTGCGCCGGCCCCATGTACGGTTCGTCGTCTGACGGCGCATAGTCGGGCGCGAGCGCGCGACGCGCTTTTTCCAGTACGTCGATGTCGTTTGCCGCAGTGGCCATCGATGTCCTCTCCGTTCGCCGTCCCGCTCCGCAAGGCACCGGACGTGCCGGTCGCTAGGAGCCACCCCCGTGGCGTTGGCGCGCCTATAGGGATGCGTCCGAACGCGCACAAGCACGCTTTCGGATGGATGCCCCTAATGGCGGCAAGCTTAAGCCGCGCATAACGTCCCGGGCATCACCGGTCGCTTTTCCCGCCGCGCCGTTAACGATTTGTTGACCATGCGCGGATGAAATTGCGGACACGGCGGCTGGGGAGCCTGCCGGTTTGGGGGACGAAATCATGGAACTGATCAAGATCGAAGGTGCCGCCAGCATCGCCGCGCCGCCGGTGGACGCTCTGGTGGCACACTGCCTGGCTGCCGCGGCACAGGGCGACACGTCGGCGTACTACGACCTCGGCGTTGCGTTCTCGACCGGCAGCCACGGCGTCACCTGCGACCTGATCGAGGCGCACAAGTGGTTCAACCTCGCCGCATCGCGCGGTCACGAGGAAGCCGCCTGGTGCCGGGCCGACGTGTCCGACGAAATGACCGCCCGCGAAATCGCCGAAGCGCAACGCCGCGCCCGCCAGTGGCTCAGCGCGGGCCAGCGCCGGGCTGCCTAACGGTTGGGCACGGGACCCTTGCGGAACGGCGTTGTCCCGGCGAGCCATTCGGCATCGACCGCGACGCCCTGCCGTTCCCGTTCGAGGAAATCGGCGACAGCCGACCGGAACCCCGGATCGGCGATCCAGTGCGCCGAGGTGGTTTCCTCAGGCTCATACCCGCGGGCGATCTTGTGCTGGCCTTGCGCGCCGGCCTCCACTCGAGCGAGGCCGAGTTCGATCGCGGCGTCGATCGCCTGGTAATAGCACAGCTCGAAATGGAGGAAGCGCCGGTCCTGGGTAGCCCCCCAGTAACGGCCATAAAGCGCCTCTGAACCGATGAAGTTGAGCGCACCCGCAATCGGCTGGTCGCCATCGAACGCCAGCACCAGCAGGATCCGGTCCGCCATCCGTTCGCCGATGAGGTCGAAGGCCACGCGCGTCAGGTACGGCTGCCCCCACTTGCGGGCGCCGGTGTCCTGATAGAACAGCCAGAACGCATCCCAGTGTTCGGCGCGCAGGTCGCTGCCGGTCAGGCGGCGGATCGTCACCCCGTCCTGCGCCGCTTCGCGTTCCTTGCGGATCGACTTGCGCTTGCGGCTGGCAAGCGCTCCGAGGAAATCGTCGAAGCTGGCATAGCCCCGATTGTGCCAGTGAAACTGTGTATCGCGCCGCAGCAGCCAGCCGGCCTGTTCGAACAGCGCGGTCTGCGCCGGTTCGATGAAGGTAGCGTGCCCGGACGAGAGATGGTTCCCCTCGATGAACTTCGCAGCGAAGCCGAGCAGCGGCCCGGCAAGCGCGGGATCGCGCGTCAGCACGCGGGGGCCGGTGGCCGGCGTGAAGGGCGCGGCGATCTGCAGCTTGGGATAATAGCGCCCGCCGGCGCGCTCCCACGCATCGGCCCACGAATGGTCGAACACGTATTCGCCCTGGCTGTGCCCCTTGAGATAGGCCGGCAGCGCCGCGACCAATTGGACCCCGTCCTCGATCACCAGCGGGGCGGGGAGCCAGCCGGTCCCCTCGCCCACGCTGCCCGAATCCTCAAGCGCGGAGAGGAAGGCGTGGGACATGAACGGATTGCCGCCATCCGTCAGCGCGTCCCACTGGGCGGCCGGCAATTCACCGACCGAGCCCGCCATCCGCGCGATCAATTCGCTCATTCCAGCCCCGCGCCTTCGGCGATCGGCGCATCGGCATGAAGCGCGGCCCGCGTCCGCAATTCGGGCGAGCGGACCGTCCAGGCGAGCAGCGGCAGGCCGCGGGCGCGCTGGGCGGCGGCAAAGCGGCTGGGCAGATCGCGCACATCGTAGGCGAGGAAATCGGGTCGGCAGTGCCATAGGGCCAGGTGCCGGCCGAGGCGCCCCCGCACCCCGCGGTTGTCCTCCTCCGTCACCACCAGCCCCCGCACGGTGAGCGGAGCATGATCCTTGAACCATTTTGGCACTCGCGGATCGAAGCTCATCACCGCTACGGGACCGCGATACCCCTCGAGCGCGCGCCGCACCGCCCGGCACAGCGGCACCGGATCGCGGCCGCGCTTCGACTTGATCTCGACCAGCAGCGGCACCTGTCCGGCGACTTGCGCGAGCAGCCGGGCGAGCGTGGGGATGCTGTCGGGGCTCCCCCGCAGCGCGATGGTTTCCAGCTCGGCCGCGTCGCGCGCGGCGACCGGCCCGCTTTCGCCGGTCAGCCGGTCCAGCTCCCAGTCGTGGTACACCAGCGCCTCGCCATCCCGGCTGACCTGGACGTCGCATTCGATGCCCAGGCCGCGGAAGATCGCCTCGGCGAACGCGGAGGGGGAATTCTCCACCGCCAGCGCGGCGTGGACCCCGCGGTGCGCGTATTCGTGTGCGCCCAGCCAGCGGACCCGCGCCGGATCGGGCGCGGGCGCCAGCACGGCGTCAATCGCGGATAGCGACAATCGCATCGACCTCGACCGCGGCACCCAGCGGCAGCACCGGCACCCCGACCGCGCTGCGCGCGTGTTTGCCGGCGTCACCGAACACGTCCGCCATCAGCTCGCTGGCGCCGTTGGCGATGCGCGGCTGATCCTGGAAATCGGCCGTGGAGCTGATGAACGCGCCCAGCTTGATCACCTGTTCCACCCGGTCAAGCGAGCCGAGCGCCGCCTTGAGCTGCGCCAGGATCATCAGCCCGCACGCGCGCGCCGCCGCGACCCCGTCATCCAACGGCACGCTTTCGCCCAGCCGGCCCTTGACCAGTTCGCCATTCACGAACGGGAGCTGGCCCGAAACGTACGCCACGTTGCCGGAGATCACGACGGGGACATAGGCCGCCACCGGCGCGGCGGCCTGCGGCAGGGTGATCTTCAGTTCGGCCAGACGGTCTACAATGCTCATGCGGGTTCCGCTTCCTCGGTTGCTTGATCGGTCAGTTCGCCCAGCAGCCAGGGCAGGGCCTCGTCCCACGCGTCGATCCGGGCGTGGGCGTCGCCGGCCTGGTGCGCGCACGCGATGCGCCCCGCCAGCGTCGGCTCCCCGCACAGGTGCAGGCGGCGCAGGTGCGGCACGGTGTCGGCGGCGGATTTGTGGTGCTGCGCCAGGTCGTCGATGAACACCGCGCGGCTGGGCGCGTATTCGTCCATGATGGCTTTCAGCGCCGGGCCCTTCGGCCCCTGGTTGGTGAACACTCGCGCGTTGATCCCGACGTTGGCGAGCTGCTCCGCCCGCATCTCGCGGTGGCGGTCGGTCAGGTTGGTCAGGATCACCACGTCAGCCTGCTGGCTGAGCGCGTTGATCCCCTCGACCGCGCCGGGGATCGCTTTCTGGCGGTGCATCTCGGTGTCGAAGAACCCGCGCAGGAAACCCCACACCTCGGTCGGCTCGACCACCTCACCGGTTTTCTGCCAGCGCATCGCGCCGGCGAAATCGTTGCCGATCATGTCGAAGGTGACGCCCTGCCCTTCCTCCAGCCAGTCCTTGAAGTGCGTCACCATGTAGAGGAGCACTTCGTCGCAGTCGGAGATCACCAGCGGGCGGCTCATCGGGCGAATCCATCATTGGACAGTCCATGGCCCGACAGTTCCTGGCTCGCGCGCACCAGCCGGTCGGGCGTGACGTTGAGCGCGTCGGCGGCCAGCACCAGGTCGGGTTCGTGCCCGGCGAGGTATTCGAGCACCGCGGCCAGCACCGCGCGATCGGTCAGCCGCTCGCGCAGCACCTCGGGCGTGAGGCCGGTCAGCGCCAGCAGGCGGTCGGCGCGGTCCTGGTCGGCGAGCACCCAGGCGAGCGCCGAGAGGGCCAGGGTGTCGGCGTCTCCTGCGTGATGCGAAGCTTCGGCGGTGATTGTCAGTATCCTCGATGCGACCTAAGCGCGGCACGTGCAACGCGCACCGGTAGATGGGGAGAGCGCCCGCAGTGGCAAAGAGAATTCTGGTTGTCGAGGACAACGACCTCAACCGGAAGCTGTTCTGCGACGTGCTGCGGGCGAGCGGGTTCGAGGTCGAGCCGGTGGCCGACGGCGAGCTGGTGCTGAACGCCGCGCGCGCGTTCGCGCCCGATCTCGTCATCATGGACATCCAGCTGCCGAATGTCTCGGGCGTCGACCTGATCACCGCGATGCGGCGGGATGCCGGGCTGCACACCACGCCGGTGCTGGCGGTAACCGCCTACGCCGGCAAGGGTGACGAGGACCGCATCCGTGACGCGGGCGCCAGCGGATATCTGTCGAAACCGGTGTCGATCGGGCCGTTCATGGCGGCGGTGCGGGGGCTGGTCGAAGGATAAAGCGCCAAGATCGGCGCGCGCTGGTCATCACGTCGGAAATGGCGCGCGGGGACGTCGGTACTTGTCAGCCGGGAGGTGTGGCTCATTTGCATCGCTAATGAGTTGGCTTTGCGAGGGAAATCGACTATGCGCGGCCCCTCGAAAAACCGGAGAATTCAAAAATGCGTCTTGTTAAAGTTGCGGCCGCGGCTGCAGCGCTTTCACTCTCGGCTGCGCCAGTGATGGCCCAGTCGTCCGACTCTGCCGTCGAGGCCGAAGGCGCCAGCGAAGGCCGGACCGCACTGTTCGTCGTCCTTGCACTGGTCGCCGTGATCATCGGCATCGTCGGCATCGGCGGCGACGACGATTCGGTCAGCGCCTGAGCGCTTTCGACCCTACTGATATGAAGCGGGGCCCTGCGGGGCCCCGTTTTTTTTGTAAGGCCCGGGTTCTCGTCCGCCAGGCTGGCCGGCGGCGCGCCATCGAGCGCCAGGGGCCGCGAAGCTTGACAAGCGTGGCCCATATCGCAGTAGCGGGGAGCCTTTTTCCCGCCGCAGTGCAGTGGCACGCGCTGCGCGCCGTTATACAGGATATGACCCCACCCATGGACCGAGCCGAAGTCGACGCCCGCATCCGCGCCATTGTCGAACCGTTCAACAAGAAGAACGTCGAGATCGACGAGGACACGACCTTTGCCGGCGACCTGGAATTCGACAGCCTGACGGTGATGGATTTCGTCGCCGCGATCGAGGACGAATTCGACATCATCATCTCGATGAACCAGCAGGCCGAGATCGAGAGCTGGGGCAACCTGGTCGATGCCGTCGCCGAGATGCAGGACCGATGAGCGAGGGCGTCTCGCAACCCGACCAGCCGGGCGTGCTTCAGGGCGGCGGGCTGGACGGGGGCGCGCGCGACCTGTTCTCCAAGTTCGACCCCCTGATCGCGATGCGCGAAGGGCTGCTGGCGACGGGGCAGGAGGATCCGTTCAACCTGGTGATGGAGCAGGTGCTCTCCCCCACCCGCGCGATTTGCAACGGGCGCGATACGATCCTGCTCGGCACCTACAACTACATGGGCATGACCTTCGATGCCGACGTGATCGCCGCGGGCAAGCAGGCGCTCGACGAATTCGGTTCGGGCACCACGGGTAGCCGTGTGCTCAACGGGACCTATCGCGGCCACCGGGAGTGCGAGGACGCGCTCAAGGAATTCTACGGGATGGACCACGCGATGGTCTTTTCCACCGGGTACCAGGCGAACCTGGGCATCATCAGCACGATCGCGGGCAAGGGCGATTACATCGTCCTCGACATCGACAGCCACGCATCGATCTGGGACGGGTGCAAGCTGGGCGATGCCGAAGTGGTGCCGTTCAAGCACAACGACATCGAGGCGATGGACAAGCGGCTGGGCCGCATCCCCGCCGGCGCGGGCAAGCTGGTGATCCTGGAAGGCGTCTATTCGATGCTAGGCGACATCGCTCCGCTGCAGGAGATGGTCGCGGTGGCCAGGAAGCACGGCGCGATGGTGCTGGTGGACGAGGCGCATTCGATGGGCTTCATCGGCGAGCACGGCCGAGGCGTGGCCGAAGCGCAAGGCGTGCTGGACGACGTCGATTTCGTCATCGGCACTTTTTCCAAGAGTGTCGGCACGGTCGGCGGGTTCTGCGTGTCCAATCACCCCAAGTTCGAGATCATGCGGCTGGTGTGCCGGCCCTACGTGTTCACCGCCTCGCTGCCGCCCAGCGTGGTGGCGACCGCCGCCACATCGATCCGCAAGCTGATGCACGGCGGCAACAAGCGCGCGCACCTGTGGGAGAACTCCAAGCGCCTCCACGGCGGGCTGACCGCGCTCGGCTTCCAGCTCGGCACCACAGAGCCGCAGAGCGCGATCGTCGCGGTGATCATGCCCGATCTGGAACGCGGCGCGATGATGTGGGAGGCGCTGTTGAAGGAGGGCCTCTACGTCAATCTCGCGCGCCCGCCGGCCACACCCGCCAACATGACGCTGCTGCGCTGTTCGCTGTGTGCCGAACACACCGCCGAGGAGGTCGAGACGATCCTTGGCATGTTCGAACGCGCGGGCAATTCGGTCGGGATCATCTGAGCCCGGATCGCCAGGGACAAGGGGGCGCTAGCCGGCCGCTGGTGCCTCACCCGTCGCCAGCGAGTCCGCGATTGCCCGGCTGACGGGTTTGACCGGGATGCGCAGGTAACTCACCCCGTTGTCTTCGGCAGGCGGCAGGCGTCCCGCGCGGATATTGACCTGCACCGACGGAAGCAGGAGGCGCGGCACGCTGAGCGTCGCATCGCGCGCCTCGCGCATGGCGACGAATTCGTCCTCGCTCACCGCCTCGCCAACATGCACCGAACGGGCGCGCTGATCGGCGACGGTGGTCTCCCAGGCGTATTGGTCGCGTCCGGGCGCCTTGTAGTCGTGACACAGGAACAGGCGGGTGTCGCCCGGCAGGTCGAGCAGCCGGCGGATCGAGCGGTATAGCTGGCGCGCATCCCCGCCGGGGAAATCTGCTCGCGCGGTGCCGTAGTCTGGCATGAACAGGGTATCGCCGACGAACACCGCATCGCCCATCCGGTATGCGACATCGGCAGGCGTGTGGCCGGGCACGTGCAGCACCTCCACCTCCACGCCGCCGATCGCGAACCGTTCGCCGTCGCGGAACAAGCGGTCGAAATCCGATCCATCGGTCTTGAGGTCATCCGCCTGGAACATCGGCCGGAAGATCTTCTTCACGTCCTTGATGTGTTCGCCGATCCCGATCGCGGCGCCCGTGCGGGCCTTGATATGCGGTGCGGCCGACAGGTGATCGGCATGGGCGTGGGTTTCCAGCACCCAGTCGATCGCCAGCCCGCCTTCGCTGGCGGCGGCGAGGATCGCGTCGGCCGAACGCACGTCGGCCTCTCCGCTCGCCAGGTCGAAATCGAGCACGGGATCGATCACCGCGGCCCGCCCCGTCGCGGGGTCGGACACGAGATAGCTTACCGTGTTGGTGGGTTCATCGAAAAATGCGGCGATCCGGGGTTTGGTCATGCAGGCCTCCATTGCCCTTGACATATATAAGCATTTGCTTATTTAGTAAGTCCTAATGGAAAAGCTCGTTCATCCCCCTCTCGATCTCGTCAGCTTCGAACGTCACGCGGCCGGAGTTGCCGATCTGTTGCGCGCGCTGGGAAACCGGCGGCGGCTGATGATCATGTGCAAGCTTGCCGAACACGGTGAGATGACTGTCGGCGCGCTGGCCGGAGAGGTCGGCCTGTCGCAGTCGGCGCTGTCGCAGCACCTGGCCCGCCTTCGCGACGAGGGACTGGTGGCGTTCCGGCGCGAGGCGCAGGCGGCGTGGTACCGCATAGCCGATCCGCGCTGCGAGGACCTGATGGCGACGCTGTACCGCCTGTACTGCTCAGACAAGGATTGATGCCATGACCTGCCAGACTTTGACCCCGGCCCAGGCGCGCGATGCGGTGGCACGCGGCGCCCGGCTGATCGACATCCGCAGCGCCGACGAATTCGCCCGGGTTCGCCTGCCGGGCGCCGAGAACCGCCCGCTCGACCAGCTCACGACCGTCACTCACGATGGACCGGTGGTGTTCCATTGCCGGTCGGGCATGCGCACGACGGCCAATAGCGACCGGCTGGCGGCCGCTGCACCGGGCGAGGCGTTTATAGTGGAAGGCGGTCTCGATGGCTGGCGCAAGGCCGGGCTTCCGGTCGAGGAGACCGCGGGCGCGCCGCTGGAGATCATGCGCCAGGTGCAGATCACCGCGGGCTTGCTGGTGCTGGCCGGCGTGATCCTCGGCCTCATCATCGCCCCGGCATGGTTGGCCCTGTAGGCCTTCGTCGGCGCGGGGCTGACCTTCGCGGGACTGACCGGCTGGTGCGGCATGGCAAACCTGCTCGCCATGATGCCGTGGAACCGGCGCTCTCCGGTCAAAGCCTGATCCGATGGACCCGGCGACCATCGGGCTCGCGCTGCTCAGCGGCGCGCTGATCGGGCTGGTCCTGGCGCTGGTCGGCGGCGGCGGATCGATCCTCGCGGTGCCGTTGCTGATCCACGTGGTCGGGGTGGACAGCCCTCATGCGGCGATCGGCACCGCCGCGGTCGCGGTCGCCCTGAATGCCGCGGCGGGGCTTGCCGGTCACGCACGCGCGGCCAACGTCAAGTGGCCCTGCGCGGTCGTGTTCGCGGGTGCGGGCATGATCGGCGCGGCGCTCGGCGCGGAACTCGGCAAGGCGATCGACGGCGATGCGCTGCTGGCGACGTTCGGCGCGCTGATGATCGTGGTCGGCGGGTTGATGCTGCGCGGCCGCAAGGGCGGCGCGAACCCCGACGTGCGGCTGTCAGCTGCCAGCGCCCGCCACCTCATGCCCCGGCTGGCAGGTTACGGCCTGGCGGTGGGATTGCTGGCGGGCTTTTTCGGCATCGGCGGCGGGTTCCTCATCGTCCCGGGCCTGATCGCGGCGACCGCGATGCCCATCGGGATCGCGGTCGGCACCTCGTTGGTGGTCGTCACCGCGCTCGACGCGACGACCGCCACATCGTATGCCCTGTCGGGTTATGTCGACTGGATACTGGTCGCCTGGCTGGTCGCCGGGGGGATCGCGGGCACCATCGCCGGGCGTATCGCGGGCAAGCGCCTGGCAGCCCGCAAGAACCTCCTTGATCGAGGCTTCGCCGCGGTGGTCATCGCAGTGGGCGCGTTCGTCACGGCCGGGGCGCTCTAGCGGTTCGGGACCGTGACTGCCCCCGAACACTTGTCGGCCTTCGCCTCGCCCTCGCCCCCCAGCATCGTCACCGCCAGGAACCCGGCGATGACCAGCGCCACGAACGCGGCGGTCACCGCGCCCAGGTACTTGTCGATGAAGCGCTTGATCGGCGCACCGAAGAACCGGAACAGCACCCCCACGATCATGAAGCTGATCGCGCGGCTGACCAGGCTGGCGGCCAGGAAAAGCGCCAGGTGCATGCCCATGAACCCGGCGGTGATCGTCAGCAGCTTGAACGGGATCGGCGTGGCGCCCTTGGCGACGAACAGCCAGAACCCGTATTCGTTGAGGTAGCAGACCGCGACCGGGAAGCTTTCCGTGAGGCCCAGCCAGTCGAGGATCTGCGTGCCCAGCGTGTCGTAAAGTCCCCAGCCGATCGCATAACCGAGCAGGCCGCCCAGCACCGAGGCGATCGTCGCCACCCCGGCAAAGCGCAGCGCCTTTTTGGGCTCGGCGAGGCACATCAGCCCCAGCAGCGGGTGCGGCGGGATCGGAAAGAAGCTCGCCTCCACGAACGCGAACATCGCCAGCCACCATACCGCGTGGCGATGCGCGGCCTTTTCCATCGTCCAGTTATACAGGCTGCGCAGCATGGGGGTCTCTCTTGCCCGAGTGTCGCGCGCCTCTAGGCGATGCGGCGAGATGGCACAATCGCGTCGACGTTAGAACCTATCTGGCACTTTATTGTTGACATCGTCACGCTCTTTGGTTAGTGACAAGGAACATCGCGATAGTGTGATTCGAACGGGCGGCCCTTCCAAGGGGACCGCCCGTTTAGCGTTGGGCTGCCGCGCGGGACGGGAATTTACGCACATGGCAACCGACAGCACCGGCAGACGGCTCTACAATGCGCCCAAGAACTGGCCGGACATTTTCCTCAACCATCTGGCGGAAACGTCGAACATCAGGGCGTCGGCCGATGCCGCCAACGTCAGCCAGACGATGGTGTACCAGAAGCGCCGGGCCGATCCGGAGTTCGCCCAGCGGTGGTACGCCGCGCTCGCCGAAGGGTACGACACGCTGGAGATGGAACTGCTCGAGCGGCTGCGCACCGGCCGCCTTGAGGACGAGCTGCCCGACGGGAGCAAGCGCAGGTTCGACATCGGCACCGCGTTCAAGTGCATTTCCGCTCACCGCGACACCGTCCTGCGCGAAAAGGCGCGCCGTTCGCTGTCGGACGAGGTCACCACGATGGCCTCGATCAACGCCAAGATCGACAAGATGCGCGCGCGGCAGGAACACGCAATCGAACTCGCCGCCAAGCGCGCCGGGATTGTCGTTCCCCAGCCTGAAGACGTGCAGGCCGGCGATGGAGCGTAACGCCCGCGGCAGCCGCGGCACCTGGTTCCGGCGGGCGGACGATGCCGGCCTGCAGGACCGGCTGGTGCTCGACAAGGAACTGAAGCCGCACGAGCTGGCCGCCCTGGGCAGCTGGCACTGGGAGATCTGGGCGCGCGACGAACAACTGCCGCCGCAGGGGCCGTGGCGGGTGTGGCTGATCTGCGCCGGGCGCGGGTTCGGCAAGACCCGCGCGGGCGCCGAATGGGTCCGCAACCTGGCCCGCCACGATCCCGCCGCGCGGATCGCGCTGGTCGGGGCGTCGCTGGGCGAAGTGCGCAGCGTGATGGTGGAAGGCGAAAGCGGCATCCTCGCCGCCTTGGGGGAAGCCGCAGCCCCGCCGTCGGACCCCGTGGAGGAGGGGGATTGCTGGCTCGTCGGCGCGGCGCCACAGGGGGCGTTTGCAGGACGCGCGGGAAGCATCGCCTGTTTTGCCGGCGGCGCATGGGTGTTTGCAGCGCCGCGCGATGGCATGCGCGCCTTCGACCGATCCACCGGGCAGCTGTTGCTGTTCCGAGACGCCTAGCGTCGCGAGCCCATCCCGGATCTGCCTTCGGGCGGAGCGACTGTCGATGTCGAGGCGCGCCTGGCGATCGGGGCGATTGTTGCCTTGTTGCAACGGTCCGCAATCCTTCCGTCGAACTGACGGGAACAGATATCAAAAAGGGGCGTTCGGGCGGAACCAGGAGGGCTAGAACACCTGATTATTAGATGGTTGAGACTAAACCGATGCGCAACTGCAACAGTTTGGCCTCAATGCCCGCTTGCCTCATCGGTGGGGAAAAGTTAGAAATCGGGCCGCTCGATGGCTCAAAATTCGCTAAAAAGGGGAATTACATAATGCGGAAACTCGTCATTGGCTTGGCTCTGGCATCTACTGCCATTGCGTCGCCTTCACTCGCGCGTGACGGTGCGTGGTACGTCGAACTCGACGGCGGTCCCATGATCGTCGAAGACATCGATCTCGACATCGGTGCTGCGCCGAACGCCGTTCGCGTCGACCACCACAAGGGTTACGACTTCGGCGGCATCGTCGGTTACGATTTCGGCTTCGTGCGGCTTGAGGCGGAAGGCAGCTACCGTGCGGCCGACATTTCGACTCTGACCGTCGGCAGCACTCCGATCGCAGCCGGACCGGGCCGCACGTTCACCAACACCTCCATCGGTTCGGACGGTGATTCGAGCGCGCTGAGCTTCATGGTCAATGCCTTGGCCGATTTCGGTCCGGACGATGGCCTTCAGGGCTTCGTCGGCGGCGGTGTCGGCGTTGCTCGCACCAAGTTCGACGGTGTCTCGGGCCAGCGCAGCGGCGCCGGCTTCCTCGACGATTCCGACAGCGGCTTCGCCTGGCAGCTTCTCGCTGGCGTTCGCGCTCCGCTGACCGAAACCATCGACGTTGGTCTGAAGTATCGCTTCTTCAACACCGCTGAACTCGACATGGTCGACAGCGCTGGCCGTGACGTAAGCGGCAAGTGGCGTTCGCACTCGCTGCTCGGCACCATCGGGTTCAACTTCGGCGGCGCTCCTGCCCCGATGCAGACCTGCTGGGATGGCACGCAGCTGCCGATGGATGCAACGTGCCCGGCTCGCCCGGCGCCCGTGACGCCTCCTCCGCCGCCGCCGCCGGCCGTGGTTACGCCGGTCTGCAACAAGGGCCCGTACATCGTGTTCTTCGAGTGGGACCGTTCGGACATCACTCCGGAAGCCGCGACCATCCTGAACAACGCTGCTTCGGCTTACGCCAACTGCGGTTCGGCTTCGGTCATGCTTGCCGGTCACGCGGACCGTTCGGGTTCGGCCCAGTACAACGTTGGCCTTTCGCAGCGTCGTGCCGCGACTGTCCGGTCGTATCTCTCGGGTCGTGGCGTTCCCGACACGCGGATCGCTACCGAAGCGTTCGGCGAGTCGCAGCCGCGCGTTCCCACCGCGGACGGCGTGCGCGAGCTTCAGAACCGTCGGGTGGAAGTCACCTACGGTCCGGGTTCGGGCATGTAAGCTTCGGCATCAGCCGAAAAGATTGGGGGGCCGGAGCAATCCGGCCCCTTTTTCGTTGGTTCCCTAAGCACAAGCGCAGGAGAATGGACGAATGGTCTCGCTCAAGGTTCTAGTCGCGAGAGCCGGTATGCTCGCTCTCGCAGGATGCAGCACAATAGCTGACCTCCCGCAGGAGGAACTCGCGCGCGCGTCCTTGACCACCGCCGATGGCCGCCCTGCCGGAACCGTGCGCGTGGTAGCCACCGGGAGCCAGGTGTCACTGCTGGCAGGAGCGACCGGAATCTCCCCCGGAACCCATGGCATCCACTTGCACACCACCGGCGCGTGTCGACGGCCCGACTTCACGTCAGCGGGCGGCCATCTAAATCCCCTGAACCGCGCGCATGGCTCGCTCGCGCCTGGCGGGCAGCATGTTGGCGACTTGCCCAACATCGTCGTGCAGGCGGGCGGCAGCGGGACGCTTACCGCCGATCTTGCGGGCACCCCCGATCAGGTGCGCGCATGGCTATTCGACAGTGACGGGACCGCCGTCGTGATCCACGCCGATCCCGACGACTATCGCACAGACCCGTCGGGCAACTCAGGCGGCCGCATCGCCTGCGGCGTCGTCACGCCGGGCTGATCGTATTCTCCCCCGCCGCCCCGGCACGCGCCAGCATGCCGGAAGCTGCGGCGGGAACGAGGCGGATTGCGACGATCAGGCATGCCAGGCCAACCGGCACTGCCCATAAGGTCGAGCGCACACCAAGCGAGATGTTCCCGCCGTTCGACGCCGAAACCCACCCTGCAAGGAACGGTCCCAAGGCCAGCCCGACAAGCGTAGTCGCCAGGAAGAACGTGGCCGTTGCCACTCCCCGCATGCGTGGGAGGACCAGCGACTGGCTGGTCGCCGCCGCTGCGCCCAATGCGCTCGCGGCGAAGAACTGAGACAACGCGGCGGTGACGTAAAATACGGTCTCGCTGGTCGTCGTGAACGTGATCCAGATCGCCGGGACCGGCGACAGCAGGCCGAACACGACCACGTACAGACGCCCTGCCGGATTGCGCACAAAGAGCCAATCGGCGATGCGCCCGCCTAGAACGACCCCGAGCAGCCCGGCAACCGCCGCGGGTGCGCCAACCAGCCAGCCCAGCTGGGTCTTCGGAATCGAGAAAGCGACCTCCCCATACGGCGCGGCGAAGAACGACGCCGCGTACGACACGAACGATACGGTACCGTAGCCGAGGATCGTAGCGAGGAATGCAGGCGACCCCCAGGTGAGACGATAGGTCGGCAAATCGCGCGCACGCTGCCCGCTCGCCCAGCTGAACACTGCGTAATAACCGACCCCTAGGAACAGCCACTGGTCGGAAACGGCGGGAATGATCTTGCCCGGTCCGGCGTAGACCCACCGCGTCAGCAGCACCGCCGCCACCGCAAAACCCGCAGCGGCGAGCAAGTTGAGGGCCAGCGCGGCCGGCCCGCGCCGCAACGCCCCGATCAAGGTGAATGGCGGGATGATCTGCACCAGTTCATCGAAGAACTCGCGAAACGGCGCGGGGTGTGGCGGAGTGGGGATGCCGTCGATCGCGCCGCGCGCGGGCTCTCGCAGCGTCAGCACCCACGCGGCCAGCAGCAAGCCGGGAAGACCAACGGCAATGAACGCGGCTTGCCAGCCGGCGAGGCCAAAGGGTCGGCTGCCCACGGGAAAGGCATCGTTCCAGCCTTCGACGATCAGGCCGCCGATGAGCAGTGACACCCCGCCCCCGATGTACAGGCCCGAAGAGTAGATCGCGAGCGCGGTGGCGCGCAGGCGAGCGGGAAACCAGTCGGAGATCAGCGAATAGGCCGATGGGCCGGCGGTCGCTTCACCGATGCCGACCCCGATCCGGGCCCCGGTCAGAACTCCCGCGTTTTTCGCAAACCCCGATACGGCGGTCATCAGCGACCAGAGGGCGAGGCCGATGCTCATCAACCGGACGCGGTGCCAGCTGTCGGCCAGCTTGCCGAGCGGGATACCGAACAGCGCGTAAAAGATCGCGAACGCCGTGCCGTAGAGGAAGCCCAGAAACGCGTCGTCGACCTTGAGGTCGACCTTGATGTCGTTGGCCAGGATCGAGAGGATCTGACGGTCGACGAAATTGAGCACGTAGATCAGCACCAGCACGCCGAGCGCGTACCAGCTGTAGGCCGGGACCGTGCTGTCGTCGGCCCCAACAGCGGCGGTTGCGTTCGGCTCGCTCAAGATGTCTCTCCCCCACACGGCCGGTTATTCGCCGGCATAATCGACCCTATCCATCAAACTCGCGTCCGCGAAGCCCTTTCGCCGCAGCCTGCAGCTGTCGCATGAGCCGCAGGCGTCTCCGGAGGGAGTGGGGTCATAACACGACCACGACAGCCCCCAATCGAGGCCAAGCCGATCGGCCTCACGCGCGATATCGGCCTTGCTCATGTGCTGGAGCGGAGCGTGGATGGTGAACGGACGCCCTTCGACGCCCTCCTTGGTGCCCAGTCGAGCGGTCTCGGCGAAGCTCGCGATGAATTCGGGGCGACAGTCCGGGTATCCCGAGTAATCGATCGCGTTGACGCCGATGAACACATCGTGCGCGCCGCTCGCTTCGGCGAAGGCGATGGTCAGCGCCAGGAACACTAGGTTGCGGGCAGGCACATAGGTTATCGGAATGTCGTCACCCACGCCCTGCTTGGGCACGGCAATATCGGCAGTCAGCGCCGAACCGCCGAACCGGCGCAGATCGAGCGGCAGGACCACATGGGCGTCCACGCCGAGCGCGGTAGCGATCGCCTCTGCTGACGACAGTTCGCGCCGGTGGCGCTGCCCGTAGTCGATCGTCAGAGCGTGGATGGCAAAGCCTTGCTCACGCGCAAGGCCGGCTGCCACCATCGAATCGAGCCCGCCCGACAGCAGGACCACCGCGTTCTTGTTGTGCAGGTTCATTCCGGGCCGCTAGTCGCAGCCGCACGGCTCTGCAACCGCTCAACGGCAGGCGCCGACCCTGCGCGCCTCGGCAGAAAACTGGAACGGCAGCCCATCGGCGATGCCCTGACTGTCGATCTGCACCAGGCTGGTTGTTTCCTGCCGCACGCTGGTGCGCCCGTAGCCATTCCCGCGGCAGGTGTATTGCACCGTCACCACTTTCGCGCCGTCTTCCACTACGAACCGGCTGCACCCGCTTTGCCCGTGCTGAAGCTGGATCAGTTCAAGCCCGGTGCGCACGCATACGCGGCGCGCCGGCGCGCCGTCCCGGAAACGAACTTCCCACTGCCCATCGTTAAGCGCGCTCAACATCGCCAGGGAAGGCGCTTGTGCAATCGCGGGCGTGATCAAGCCGCTGGCATAGACGATCCCCGCGGCGATCGCGGCGGATCGCAGACCGGTCACGGTCTTCAGTCGCATCGAAAAAACTCCATCATGCGCCCGAGAGTTTGCCGACTCGCGCAGTTCTATCACAGAACCGCATCTGCGTTAAGACGTTCCGCCGCATCGACGAACCGTTGGCCCTGCGCAGGCGCGAGATCGATCGGAAACGCGCGCGAGCAGAACGCGCAGTCCACCACGATGACCCCGTTCTCGTCTCGCATAGCTAGCTGCTCGTCCTCGGGAAAGCGCGAAAGGACGGCGCGATAGTGTTCAGTCGAACAGCGGCATCCGCGGGACACGCGTGCGCCCACCTCGACGCGCACCTGTTGCTCTTCATGGAACAACCGCCAGACAAGCGCCTCGAGCGACAGATTGCGGTCGATCAGTTCGTCGTGCCGGGTGCTGCCGGCGAGTACGGCGACGTGTTCCCACTCAGGATGGTCCAGCCGGACGTGCAGCCGCTCGCGCCCTTCCTCGCCCTCTGCCAGATGCTGCACCAGCAGGCCGCCAGCGACCGTGCCCGCAGTCCCCGCACGCACCGCGGTGCGAATCAGCGTCGGCAGTTGTTCGGACTGACTGAAGTAGCTTTCGACCGCTTCGCCCAGCGTCGCTCCTTCAAGCGGAACGATCCCCTGATACCGACCGCCGGCCTTAGGCAAATCGAAGGTAACCGCGAGATAGCCCTTCCCGAACAGGGCGGTGAGCGACGGGTTGGCGCCCAGTGCGTCCAGGCGTTCGGCATCGAAATCGACATAGCCGCGCAGGCTTCCACCCTGCCAGTCGCAGACGAGCAATCGCACAACGCCGCCGTCGGTCTGGGCCTGCATCGTCAGCTGGCCGCCGTCGCCGTCCTCGCCACCGTCCTTGAGCAGGCCTCCGACAAGCGTGGTGATCACCAGCGCTTCGGCCAGCAAGTGCGTGATCGCGGGTGGATAGGCGTGCGCGGACAGGATTTCCTGCAGCGCGCCATCGAGACGAACCGCCCGTCCGCGCGCGTGGCGCGACGGGATCGAGAAGCCGAGCAGCTGATCGGCGAACGTTTCCGGGGCTTCAGTCATCGCCGCCATATGGGGGCGGTCAGCCGCGGCGCAATCCGTAGCCCTACAGCTTGCCCGCACACCATAGCAGGACGGACTTCTGCGCGTGGATGCGGTTCTCGGCCTCGTCGAACACCACCGAAGCGGGTCCTTCGAACACGTCGGCCGACACTTCCTCGCCGACATGCGCGGGCAGGCAGTGGAGGAATCTCGCATCGGCCTTGGCGCTGGCCATCAGCGCGGAGTTGACCTGATACGGCGTCATCGCGGCAAGCTTGTCCGCCGCTGAAGCCTGCCCCATCGACACCCAAGTGTCGGTCACCACGACGTCAGCCCCGCGCGCGGCCTCGGCGGGATCGCGCGTGAGGGTGATCACCGCGCCTGCCGCGCGGGCCTGTTCGATGAACGCATTGTCCGGGTCGTAGCCTTCCGGCGTACCCACCCTGACGTTGAACCCGACCAGTCCCGCCGCCTCCAGTATCGAGTGCAGCACGTTGTTGCCGTCGCCCAGCCAGGCGAGCTCCAGACCGCCGAGTGGCTTGCCCTGCTCCTCGATGGTGAGAAGATCGGCCATGATCTGGCATGGGTGCGACCGGTCGGTGAGCCCGTTGATCACCGGCACGGAGGCGTGGCGGGCCAGCTCCTCGATCTTGGCATGGTCATCGGTGCGGATCATGATCGCATCGACCATCCGGCTCAACACCCGCGCAGTGTCCGCCAGCGACTCGCCGCGGCCGAGTTGGGTCGTGCCGGAATCGAGGATCAGCGCGCTGCCGCCCAGCTGGCGCATCGCCATGTCAAAACTGACGCGCGTGCGGGTGGAGTTCTTCTCGAAGATCATCGCCAGCACGTGACCGGCGAGCGGGGCATCGGCGTCAGCCCTGCCCTTCGCCCACCCTGCCCGGGCAGCCTTGCGCGCGTGCGCATCGGCCAGCATCGTTCCGATCGCATCCGCCCCGGCATCGCTTAGGTCGAGCAAGTGCCGCACGGTCATCAGGCGGCGGCTTGCGGCGGCTGATAGCTCGCCGCGCCAGCAGAGAGCTTCTCGAAGAATTCGTCGAACTCCTCTTCCCCTGCCACCAGCGGCGGGAGAATGCGCAGCGTGTTGTCGCCGGCCGCCACGGTCAGCAATTGGTGGCGATCGCGCAGGTGCATGTAGAACGGGCGGCTTTCGACCTTCATCCGCAGGCCGAGCATCAGCCCCCTGCCTCGCACGCAGTCGAACAGTTCGGGATAGTTGCCGATGAATTGTTCGAGCCGGCCGCGCAGCCGCTCCCCTTTCTCCCGTACCTCGGCGAGGAAAGCCTCGTCACCCACGACATCCAGCACCGCGTTGCCTGCCGCCATGGCCAGCGGATTGCCGCCATAGGTGGACCCGTGGCTGCCGATGACCATTCCGCGCGCGGCCTTCTCGGTCGCCAGGCACGCGCCCAGCGGGAAACCGCCGCCTATGCCCTTCGCGGTGGCAAGGATATCGGGTTCGATGCCATACTGCTCGTAGGCGTAGAGCGTGCCTGCACGGGCCACGCCGCACTGCACCTCGTCGAGGACCAGCATCAGATCGTTGTCGTCCGCCAGCTTGCGCAAGCCCTGCAGAAACGCGTTGGACGCTGGGCGGATGCCGCCCTCGCCCTGGATCGGTTCGACCAGGAACCCGGCGGTGTGCGGGCCCATCAAAGCCTTGGCGCTCTCCAGGTCGTCGAACTCGGCGTATTTGAACCCGGCGAGCAGCGGCAGGAAGCCCTTGTGCATCTTGTCCTGATTGGACGCGCTGATCGTCGCCATCGTGCGGCCATGGAACGCGTTCTTGAAGGTGATGAGTTCGTACTTGTCATCGTTGCCGACGTGCTGGTGATACGCGCGCGCGGTCTTGATCGCGCACTCGACCGCCTCGGCGCCTGAGTTGGTGAAGAACACCGTGTCGGCAAAGGTAAGGTCGACCAGCCGCTGCGCCAGCGCCTCGCCCTGCGGGCTGCCATAGAGGTTCGACACGTGCATCAGCGTTGCCGCCTGGCGCTGGATCGCGCCGATCAGACCTTCGTGGCTGTGGCCTAGCAGGTTGACCGCGATGCCGCTGGCGAAGTCGAGATAGCGGGTGCCGTCCTCGTCGATCAGGTGGCAGTGCTCGCCGCGCACGGGGCGCACACCGCTCCGGGGGTAAACGGGCATCAGCGGGGTGATCGACATCGCGTGGGCGTTCCTTCGATTGAGCAAGCGAAACGACAAATGGCGGCCCCGCCGCTGTGGTGGGGGCCGCCATTTGCACCGTTAGAGGTGGGCGCGATCCTGGTCAAACGACCAGGGGTCCGCCGACGATCAGCCCTGTACGGGCACCAGGTTGACCGCCGAGTGCTTGCCTCGTCGATCGACCTCGAGATCGAATTCGTACTTCTCGCCTTCGTTGAGGCCCGAGAGGCCCGAACGTTCGACCGCGCTGATGTGCACGAAGGCGTCCGGCTGGCCGTCGTCGCGCACCAGGAAGCCGAAGCCCTTCATCGAATTGAAGAACTTGACCGTGCCGGTCGCCTTTTCGCCGGTCAACTCGCGCCGCGGGGCACCTGCGCCCGCGCCGCCACCGAAACCGCCGCGATCGCCGCCCCGGTCGCCGCCACGGTCACCGCGGTCTTCGCGCGGCGGACCACGGTCCGTCACCGGAACGACATCGCCGACGATCTGGAGGTCCTGCGCGGAGATCTTGCCGCCGCGATCGACCAGGTTGAACGCCAATTCCTGGCCCTCGCCAAGACCGGCAAGCCCGGCCCGCTCGACTGCGCTGATGTGCACGAACACATCCTCGCCGCCGCCTTCCTGGGCCACGAAGCCGAAGCCTTTCTGGCTGTTGAAGAACTTTACGGTGCCCTTACCGGTGCCGACGACCTGCGGAGGCATCCGGTTGCCGCCGCCAAAGCCGCCACCACCGCCACCGCCGCCGCCGCCGCCGCCGAAGCTGCGACCACCGCCGCCACCGCCGCCGAAGCCGCCGCTGCGCTGGCCGCCGCCGAAGCCGCCGCGGTCTCCGCCGCCATAGCTGCTGCCACCGCCGCCGAAGCCGCCCCGATCACCGCCGCCGAAACCGCCCCGGTCTCCGCCGCCGAAATCAC
This sequence comes from Altererythrobacter sp. TH136, assembly GCF_007065885.1. NCBI lineage: Bacteria > Pseudomonadati > Pseudomonadota > Alphaproteobacteria > Sphingomonadales > Erythrobacteraceae > Altererythrobacter > Altererythrobacter sp. TH136. The sequence goes on from NZ_CP041409.1 coordinate 1,583,674, forward strand.
CGCCGCCACCGCCGCCGAACGGATCGAAGCTGTCTTCGCCAAACCCGTCGCGCTTGTCCTTGCCGCGGCGCCGCCCTTTATCATAACCCATGTCTTGAAACGTACCTTCGCCTGCCTCGCCGCCCGTTTCGCCTATACCCGGCAGGCGCGGACGGAGCGCGCCGGGCCGGATCGGGCGGCTACCAAGGCGGCCGACCTCCCCGTCGATCAAGCGGTCTGCATAGCGCAAGAGTCTCTCTCACGCGAACATTTTAACCGCGCGCCGCCCCGATGCCGCATAATTGTGTCAATTCGGCCAAACCGCGACGCTTGCGCAGAGCCCGGCCTGCCGCCATGAACCCAATCCATGGACCTGATGGCACTACTCTCCGACCCGGCCGCTTGGCTGGCCCTGCTGACCCTGATCGCGCTCGAAGTCGTGCTCGGGATCGACAACCTCATCTTCATCGCGATCCTGTCGAACAAGTTGCCGGAGCATCTGCAGTCCAAGGCGCGCCGGATCGGCCTGGCGCTGGCGCTGATCATGCGCATCGGGTTGCTGATGCTGATCGGCTGGCTGGTGACGCTCACCCAGCCACTGTTCGATCTGGGCCTGGTCGGCGCCGCGAACGAATACGGCGAGGCGACCTTCGAAACCGCGTTCTCCGGGCGCGACCTGATCCTCCTGGCGGGCGGACTGTTCCTGCTGTGGAAGGCGACCAAGGAAATCCACCACTCGATGGAGCCGGAAGACAACTCGGGCGACCTCCTCGACAAGACGCCGGGGATCGCCACGGCCGCCAAGGCGACGTTCGGTGCCGTAATCATCCAGATCATCGCCATCGACCTCGTGTTCTCGGTCGATTCGATCCTGACCGCCGTGGGCATGACGGACGAAGTGCCGATCATGGTGACCGCGGTGGTGATCACCGTCGCCATCATGATGGTCGCCGCCGACCCGCTCGCCCGGTTCATCGAACACAATCCGACCCTGGTCATGCTGGCGCTCGCGTTCCTGGTGATGATCGGTCTGGTGCTGATCGCCGACGGGTTCGGCTTCCACGTTCCCAAGGGGTACATCTACGCTGCCATGGGCTTCTCGGTCGGTGTCGAGATGCTCAATATATTTCAGCGGCGCCGGCGTGAGCGGAAGGCACGGGCATGAGCCAGTTCCGCCGCCTGTCCGACAAGATGCTCGCCAGCCCCCAGATCACCGTCGCCGATGTGGCCGCGGCCAAGGAACAGGGCGTGAAGCTGATCGTCAACAACCGCCCCGAAGGCGAAGGTGACGACCAGACGCCTGGTGCCGAGATCAAGGCTGCCGCGCTGACAGCCGGCATCGATTACCTGGAAATCCCGATCACTCACGCTGGCTTCAGCCATCCGCAGGTCGCGCAACTGGCCGAAGCCCTCGAGCGGGCAGACGGCACCGTACTGGGCTACTGCCGTTCAGGCACCCGCTCCACCTTGCTGTGGGCTCTGGCACGCGCGAGCCTTGGCGACGATCCCGGAACGCTGGCCGCGGCAGCCGCCGAAGCCGGCTATGACGTCTCCCCGGTGCGCCCCGCAATGGACGCTCTTGCCGCCCGGCGATGAGCGGCCAACTGCTGCAGTTCGGCGGCTCGCTGCTGGCGATCCTCGCACTCGCCTGGCTGGCGCACCGACTGGGCCTCGGCGGTGACACCCGCATCCGCGACGAGGCGCACTTGCGCGAACTCGCCGAGGAGGCGCTGTGCGGTTTCGATCCCGTCGAGATCGCGCTGGACCGGGCGGGAGTGGGCGGGCTCGCCCGCAACGCGCAAGGGCGCGTCATGCTGCTGCGGCGACACGGAGCACACTTTGCTTCGCGGTTGCTCGACAACCACCTCCACGTCCGGCTTGACCGCCATCTGCTTGAAGTCGGTACCGGCGAACGGCGCTTTGATCGCGTGATACTGGATCTCGGAGATCAGGCTCCGGCTTGGGCTGCGAGCCTGAGGCGGCTATAAGGGCGTTCTCATGCCCGACTTCTCACCCACCGAATATGCAGTGCCGGGCTTTGTCCTGCTGGTCGTGATCGAGATGATCTGGGCGCGGCGGCTGCGGCGAGAGGCGTACGAACCGCGCGATACCCTGACCAGCCTGGCGTTCGGACTGGGCAGCACGGTGGCAGGATTGCTGACCGGCGGCGCGTTTCTGGCGCTGTTCCTGTGGGCCTGGCAGTTCCGCCTGTTCGACATCGGCTGGCAGTGGTGGGCATGGCCGGTGTGCTTCGTGCTCGATGACCTGGCCTATTACTGGATCCACCGCGCGGGTCACCGCGTGCGGTGGTTCTGGGCGAGCCATGTGAACCATCATTCCAGCCAGCACTACAACCTGTCGACCGCGCTCCGGCAGACCTGGACCGGGTTCCTGACGCTTGGCTTCGCCTTCAAGCTGCCGCTGGTGCTGCTGGGCTTTCACCCCGGGATGATCGCGATCGTCGGGGGGTTCAACCTGATCTACCAGTTCTGGATCCATACCGAGGCGATCGGCCGGATGCCTCGCTGGTTCGAGGCGGTGATGAACACGCCGTCGCACCACCGGGTGCACCATGCGACCAACCCGCGTTATCTCGACCGCAACTATGCCGGCGTGTTCATCGTCTGGGACAAGCTGTTCGGCACTTTCGAGCCCGAAACCGATGACGAGCGCATCCGGTACGGCATCGTCCGGCAGCTCGGCAGCTTCAATCTGCTGAACGCCGTGTTTCACGAATGGATTGGCATCGTCCGCGATGTTCGCCGCGCGCCATGGCGGCACAAGCTCTCCTATCTGATCCGTGAACCAGGCTGGAGCCACGATGGGAGCCGCGAGACCAGCGGCATGATCCGCGCTCGGTGGGAATCCCGCCGCCGATCGGTTGCGCCCGAAAACCCGATTGCGGAACACCACGAGGCTGCTTAACCCTGGCGCTTGAGGGAGAGGGTGAATGCAGGAATTTGACGTCATCGTGATCGGCGGGGGCAGCGGCGGCAGCGCGGTTGCCGGACGGCTGGCCGAAAGCGGCAAGACCGTGTGCTTGCTGGAGGCTGGCGGTCGCAACAATTCGGTGCGCGTGAAGACGCCGGGGTTCATGCCGTTCATCCCGCAAGGATCGAACTACCGCTACGATACCGTGCCGCAAAAGGGGCTCAACGGGCGGACGGGCTACCAGCCGCGCGGGCGCGGGCTCGGCGGGTCGAGCGCGATCAACGCGATGCTCTATGTTCGCGGCAACGCGTGGGACTATGACAACTGGGCCGCGCAGGGATGCACCGGCTGGGCATACGATGACGTCCTGCCGTATTTCCGGCGTGCCGAAAAAAACGAACGCGGGGCCGATGCTTTCCACGGCGGGGACGGACCGCTTAGCGTGAGCGACCAGCACCATGTCAATGCGGGCAGCGTGGCCTTCGTCGAGGCTGCCACGCAACTGCAGCTGCCGCGCAATGACGATTTCAACGGGTCGAAGCAGGAAGGGTTCGGCCTTTACCAGGTGACGCAAAAGGACGGCGAACGCTGGTCGGCCGCCCGCGCCTATGTCGAGCCGCTGCGCAAGAACCGCAATCTGGATGTGCGCATCGGGGTGACGGTCAAGCGGCTCGAAATCGCCGACGGCCGGGTGACCGGCGCGACCTATCTGGTCGGAGACAAGGAGCGCACGATCCACGCACGGGGCGGAGTCGTGCTCTCTGCCGGCGCGTTCAACAGTCCGCAGATCCTGATGCTTTCCGGCATCGGCCCGGCTGCTCACCTGGCCGAACACGGCATCGAGGTACAGGCAGACCGCCCCGCGGTGGGCGGCAACCTGCAGGATCACATCGACTACGTGTCGAGCTGGGAAAGCCACGACCGCGGGTTCTTCGGCGACAGCCTCGAAGGCACCATCCGCATGGCCAAGGCGGTGTTCGAGCATCGGCGCAAGCGCACCGGGATCCTGACCACGCCGTTCGCGGAAGCCGGCGGGTTCTGGAAGGTCATGCCCGACGCGCCCGCGCCCGACGTGCAGTGGCACTTCGTCCCGGCGATGCTGGAAGATCACGGCCGCACCAAGGTCAAGGGACACGGCTTTTCGCTGCATGCCTGTGTGCTGCGTCCGGAAAGCCGCGGGACCGTGCGCCTTGGCAGCGGCGATCCGCGCGCGGCGCCGGCCATCGATCCGAATTTCCTGGACAGCGAACGCGACATGGAGGTGCTGCGGGCAGGCGTGCGGCTGTCGCACCGCATCGTGGAGGCGCCGGCGATGCAGGCATTCAAGCCGCGCGATCGCTACCCAATCGACCTGAACGATGATGCCGCGCTCGACACGCTGATCCGCAATCGCGCCGATACCGTCTATCACCCAGTCGGCACCTGCCGCATGGGCGCCGACGACGAGGCGGTGGTCGACCCGACGCTGAAAGCGCGCGGGATCGACGGGCTGTGGATTGCGGACGCTTCGATCATGCCGCAGCTGGTATCGGGCAACACCAATGCGCCCAGCATCATGATCGGCGAACGCTGTGCCGACTTCGTGAAGACCGCGCTCGCAGCCTGAAGCCAGCCCGACGCCCCCTGGCATCGCGGACAAAAAATGGGCCGGAGGATAAGCTCCGGCCCGTGTGAAGGCGGTGTTCGCAGGAGGAACATCGGATGGCGAAGCCGGAGTAAAGGAGAGGAAGCCCCGGCTTCGCCAAACTGGTGGATTAGTTGTAGGCGCGCTCTCCATGCTCGCCGATGTCGAGGCCGTCATATTCGACTTCGGGCGATACCCTGAGGCCGGTGACCAGCTTGGCGATGGTCAGCGCGATCACGGTACCAATCGCCGCCCAGACGATGGTCATGCCGACCGCCTGCACCTGCACCAGCGTCTGCGCGCCGATGCCGACCGAACCGTCGCCCGGTCCGCCGAACAGCGGATCGTGGAGGATGCCGGTGCCGATCGCGCCGATGATCCCGCCCACCCCATGGATGCCGAATGCGTCCAGCGCGTCGTCATAGCCGAACATCGGCTTGAGCTTGGACACCGCGAAGAAGCAGATCACCGAGGCGACTGCGCCGAGCACGATCGCTCCGAACACCCCGACATTGCCGGCGGCAGGCGTGACTGCGACCAGCCCGGCGATGACGCCCGAGCAGAAGCCCAGGGTCGATCCCTTGTGGAGCACTGCCCGCTCGGTCAGCATCCAGAACAGCGCGGCCGAAGCGGTGGCGACGAAGGTGTTGATCATCGCCAGGCCGGCGGTGCCGTCCGCTTCCAGTTCCGAGCCGGCATTGAAGCCGAACCAGCCCACCCACAGCAGCCCGGTGCCGACCATCGTAAGGGTCAGCGAGTGCGGCGGCATAGGCTCGGCCGGATAGCCCTTGCGCTTCCCCAGCATCATCGCGGCCACCAGCGCCGAGACGCCGGCGTTGATGTGCACCACGGTGCCGCCAGCGAAATCGAGCGCGCCCATCTCGAAGAACAGGCCGCCGCCCGCCCACACCATGTGCGCGATCGGGAAATAGACGATGGTGAGCCAGATCGCGGTGAAGACCATCACCGCCGAAAACTTGATCCGCTCGACGGTCGCGCCCAGCACCAGCGCAGCGGTGATCGCGGCAAAGGTCATCTGGAAACTGATGAAGACGTACTCGCTGATCACCTCGTCCGAAAACGTCGCGGCGGTGCTGTCCGAGGTGACACCGGCGAGGAAGAACTTGCCCCACGAGATGAACGCGTTGCCTTCCGGCCCAAAGGCCATGCCATAGCCCCACATCACCCAGATCAGCATCGCCAGACAGGCTGCCGCGCCGATCTGGGTCATCGTCGAAAGCATGTTCTTCGACCGCGTCAGGCCGCCGTAAAACAGCGCGAGGCCCGGCAGGATCATCATCAGCACCAGCACGGTGGAAATCATCATCCAAGCATTGTTGCCCGGATTGGGCACTGCGGCGGCCGCTTCCGCAGCGGCGGGCGCCGCGTCTTGCGCGAAGGCGGCGGTAGCGGCGACCAGCGAACCGCCCGTCACGAGCGCGCCGGTCAGAAATCTACGGATCATCTGGGTTCCCCTCATGGTCCAGGTCGAAAGATCGGGTGAGGCGCGGGTCACAGCGCGGTGTCGCCGGTTTCGCCGGTGCGGATGCGGGTGGCGGAGGCCAAGTCGAGCACGAAGATCTTGCCGTCGCCGATCGCCTCTGTGCGGGCGACCTGCTCGATGGTCTCGACCACCTGGGGCGCGAGCGCATCACTTGTCGCGACCTCGATCTTCACCTTGGGCAGCATGTTGGTCGAATATTCGGCGCCCCGGTAAATCTCGGTCTGCCCCTTTTGCCGGCCGAAGCCCTTGACCTCCGACACGGTCATTCCCGCAATTCCGATCGCGGAGAGCGCCTCGCGCACCTCGTCGAGCTTGAACGGCTTGATCACGGCGATGATGTATTTCACGCCTTGCCTCCCTGCTGCCGCCGGACGCGAAAGTCCGACATCGCTAGCTCAGCAAAAGCCGTGCCAGATCGCGACGCGACGACGAGGCCCTATCCGCAGGATGGGAAATGCCTAGAAAACGGGCAGGCGCTTAATTCGTCGGCAGCTCAAGCGTGGCCCACACCGGCAAGTGATCCGATGCCTTCGCCGCCAAAGCGCTGTGATGCACGCCTTGCGCGATCACGCGCCACCGGGTGCAGGCGACGATCCGGTCGAGCTGCGCGACCGGGTTATGCGCGGGAAAGCTGCGGCCGGGCACCAGCGAGTGCCAGCCATGCGCCAACTCCCGCATGGCGCCAGTGCCCGCACCCCACTGATTGAAGTCGCCCATCAACACTGTCGGGCACGCCTCCGCGCAGCCATCCACGTGCTTCAGCACGGCGCGAATCTGGTCGCGTCGGCGCAGGCCCGACAGGTCGAGGTGCACGCCCACCGCCCGGAGGCGCACGCCTTCGACCATGAAATCGCCGCGCACGGCACCGCGCGGCTCGAGCTTCGGCAGTTCGACCGCGTGGGCTTCCAGCGCCTGGAACTTGCGCCGCACCAGCAAGGCGTTGCCGTGCCAGCCAAGGCTTTGCGGGCGCTGCGCCACCGGCAGCACCTGCCACGGGGTGTCGTCAAGCGCGGTGCGTTCGATCACGCTGGTGCGCGCGCCGAAGCGGCGATCGCATTCCTGCAGGGCGATCACGTCGGCATCGAGTTCGCGCAGCACAGCCAGGATGCGGTCGGCATCACGCCGCCCGTCCTTCCCCACGCCCTTGTGGATATTGTAACTGGCGAATGTCAGCTGCACGTGTCGGATGGAACGCCGCGATGCCGGGATCGGTCCCGTCAGCGCATCAGCCCGCCGATGAGATTGCGCACGAACCGTCCGACGTACGGCCCGGCAAGGTCGGTCGCGATCGACCCAGCGGCCGAGCTGGCCGCGGTTTTCATGGGGCTGGCGCGCGATTTTTTCCCGAGGATCGCGCCGGCAGCGATCGACGCGCCCGATCCCATCGCCGCGCCCGCCGCGCGCTTGGCCGCCTTGCCCCAGATGCCTGTGTGAAGCCGTTCGCGCTGGCCGACTTTTTCGCGGCCGACCCGATCGACCTCGTGCGCGGTTTCGGCGGCATCCTGCGCTTTCTGCGCGAGCACTTCGGCCGCGCTTTCGCGGTCCACCCGCTCGTCGTACTTGCCTGCAAAGGGACTGACCGCTTGGATGATCGCCCGCTCTTTCGGCTCCAGGGACCCCAGCCGGCTGTGTGGCGGCTTGATCAGCGTGCGCTGCACGACGGACGGCGCGCCGTCCTCCAGCAGCGTGGAAACTAGCGCCTCGCCCGTTTTCAGTTCGGTGATCGCCTGCGCCACATCGAGCGCCGGATTGATGCGAAAGGTCTCAGCGGCCGCGCGGATCGCCTTCTGGTCGCGCGGGGTATAGGCGCGCAGGGCATGTTGCACCCGGTTGCCCAGCTGCCCGGCAACTTTCTCTGGAATATCGACCGGGTTCTGAGTGACGAAATAGACGCCGACACCCTTTGACCGGACCAGGCGCACCACCTGTTCGACCTTGTCCTGCAACGCTGCGGGCGCCTCGTCGAACAGCAGGTGCGCCTCGTCAAAGAAGAACACCAGCCGCGGCTTTTCGAGGTCGCCCACCTCGGGCAGTGTCTCGAACAGTTCGGCCAGCAGCCACAGCAGGAACGTGGCGTAGAGCTTGGGGCTCTGCATCAGTTGGTCAGCGGCGAGCACATTGATGACCCCCCGACCGCGGTCGTCAGTGCGGATGAAGTCGACGATCTCCAGCGCCGGTTCGCCGAAAAACTCTGCTCCGCCCTGGCTATCGAGGCTCAGAACCTGGCGCTGGATCGTGCCGACGCTCGGCTTGGTGATGTTGCCGTATCGCGCGGACAACTCGCTGGCATTTTCGCTGGTGTGTGCCAGCATCGCCTGCAGGTCGGGCAGGTCGAGCAGCAGCAGGCCCTGCTCGTCGGCGTACCGAAAGACGATGTCGAGCACGCCCTGCTGGGTGTCGTTGAGGCCGAGCAGCCGGCCGAGCAGCAGCGGCCCCATTTCCGAGATCGTCGTGCGGATCGGATGGCCCTGCCGGCCGAAGAGATCCCAGAACACCACCGGATTATCGGCATAGGCATAATCGCTCATGCCCAGGTCGCGCGCGCGGCCCTCCAGCACGGCGGCGTTCTTGAAGCTCGGCGACCCGGGCAGGGCGATGCCCGCCAGATCGCCCTTCACATCCGCCAGGAACACCGGGACGCCCTCGGCCGAGAAGCTTTCCGCCAATCCCTGTAGCGTCACCGTCTTGCCAGTGCCGGTGGCGCCGGCGATCAGCCCGTGCCGATTGGCGCGCGACAGCTCCAGCACCTGCCGTTCACCGTTGTCGGCAAGCCCGAGGAAAATCTGGCCCATACTCCGGTTGCACTCCCGCTATGCCTGCATGCGCTGTCTGCGCAGCGCGCCCCGGCGCGGTCAAGCTCCCTCGACAGCCGGGCACGACGCGCTAAGGCATATGGCATGGCGGGGCACGCTCCTTTCGTTTTGCTCGATGACGCACGGACCGGCGGCGCGGCCGACGCGCAACTGTTCGAGAACCCGCGCGCGGTGTTCGTCGCGCATCGACCGGAAGACGTTGCGGCAGTACTGGAAGCCGCCGACCAGGCGCGGCGGCAGGGCGGAACGCTGGCCGGGACCATTGCCTACGAAGCCGGTCTGGCGCTGGAGCCGAAGCTTGCCCCGCTCGCACCCCCGCGCACCGGGGCCGCCGGGCCGCTCGTGTGGCTGGGGCTGTTCGACGATTCCCAGAGCATAGCGCCCGGAGAGGTACCGGTGTGGCTGGTCGAGCGCGCGCACGGCACCCCTTCGCTTGGCCCCCTTGTGCCGCAGCTGTCGGCCGGCGGCTATGGGGCAGCATTTGCCGTGTTGCAGGAGGCGATCCGCGCGGGTGACATCTATCAGGCGAACCTCACCTTTCCGCTCGCGGGCAGTTTTCGCGGCGATCCGCTGGCGATCTACGCCGCACTGCGGAGCCAGGCCCGGGCTGGATACGGCGGTGTGGTGTTCGACGGCCAGCATTGGCTGCTGAGCCTTACGCCCGAACTGTTTGTCAGCCTGCAAGCTGGCGAGGCCAAGGCGAAGCCGATGAAGGGTACGCGGCCGCGCTCGCCCGATCCGCAAGCCGACCAGGCGCTGGCGGCGGAACTCGCCACCTCGGCCAAGGACAAGGCCGAAAACCTGATGATCGTCGATCTGATGCGCAACGATCTGTCGCGGGTGGCCGAGCCGGGCAGTGTGCACGTCGACGCGCCGTTCGCGGTCGAAAGCTATCCAACGGTCCATCAGATGGTCACCACCGTCCGCGCGCGGCTAGCGGAGGGGCAGGGCGCGATGGATCTGGTGCGCGCGCTGTTTCCCTGCGGATCGATCACCGGCGCGCCCAAGGTTCGCGCGATGGAACTCATCGGCCAAGTCGAGCGGGACGCCCGCGGCCCCTATTGCGGGGCGATGGGGCGCATCGACGCGCGCGGGGATGCGGCGTTCAACGTGGCGATTCGAACCCTGCGGCTGACCGAGATCGAGAACGGTCAGGGCACGGCGGTTCTCGGCGTGGGATCGGCCATCGTCGCCGACAGCGAAGCCTTGCCGGAATGGCGCGAGAGCCTGCTCAAGGCCGACTTCGCCCGCCGGGCCGCCCCTGGGTGCGACCTGATCGAAACGATGCGCTTTCATCCGGACGAAGGCGTGCGGCTCCTCGAACTGCACCTTGAACGGATCAAGGCGAGCGCGGCCGAGCTCGGTTTCGCCTTCGACCGGCACGCTGCTCGCAACCGGATCCAGGCGCTGTGCTTTGATCTCGACGGTCCCGCCCGGTTGCGGCTGCTGGCGTCGCGCGGTGGCGAACTGGCGCTTGAGGCGGCACCCCTACCTGCAGACCTGGCGGAGCCGCTGGCGTGCATCGCCTTGCCGCTGCCGGTGGAACCCGGCGACTGGCGCTTGCGGCACAAGACCACCGACCGCGATTTCTACGACGCCGCGCGCGACGCAGCGCACGAGGCCGAGGCGGCAGAGGCGCTGCTGGTGCGCGACGACGGGCTGGTGACCGAGGGCAGTTTCACCAGCGTGTTCGTCGAGCGCGACGGGGTCCTGCTCACGCCGTCGCTCGCCTCAGGCCTGCTGCCCGGTGTCTTGCGCCGCTCGCTGATCGACGGGGGCCGCGCACGGGAGGCTGACCTCACTTTGAGCGATCTCGAAGGCGGGTTCCTGCTTGGCAACGCGCTGCGCGGCCTGATGGAGGCCAGACTGCTATGATTCCGCTTCTGTTCGAAGACGGCGAAGCCCTGGTGATCGACAAGCCCGCGGGCCTGCCGGTCGATCGGCCGCGCGCTGGCGGGCAGTCGCTTGCCGACCACCTGGAAGATTTGCGTCTCGGCTTCCAGCGCGATCCGGCGGCGGTCCACCGGCTCGATACCGACACCTCGGGCTGCCTTCTCCTGGCGCGCAATCCAAAGGCACTGGTGCGCTTCTCGCGTGCGTTCGAGGAACGCAGCGTCGAGAAGCGCTATCTCGGCATTCTGGCCGGCGAAGTGACTGAGGATGAAGGCACGGTCGCGCTGTCGCTGTCCAAAATCAGCTCGGCGGAGAAGGGCTGGCGGATGATCGCGGCGAAGAAGGGCAAGCCGGCGGTCACCCATTGGCGGCGCCTGGCGGTGGCAGGGGGCCGAACGCTGGTCGAATTCCGGCCGGAAACGGGCCGCACGCACCAGATCCGCATCCATGCCCTCGCGGGTCTGGGCGTACCGCTCGCCGGCGATCCGGTGTACGGCGACCGGCGCAGTGGTCCGCGCACGATGCTTCACGCCGCCGGCCTGATCGTCCCGCGTGCCGCCAAGACGCCGATCGAGGCGCGCTCGCCGCTGCCGCCCGACTTCGCGCAACTCGGGTTCAGCGATGGCTGAAGTTGACGCCGTGGTGGCGCGGACACTGGAGCTGGTCAGCGAAAGCTTCATCGCCGCGAGCGGGCCGGGCGGGCAAAACGTCAATAAGGTGGCGACAGCGGTGCAGCTGCGGCTCGACGTGTTCGCATTGCGCCTGACGCCAACAGTGTTCACGCGGTTGAAGACCCTGGCCGGCAGCCGCATGACGGCGGCGGGGGAGATCGTCCTGACGGCGCGCCGTTTTCGCACCCAGGAAGCCAACCGCGCCGATGCGCGCGAGCGCCTGGCCGAACTGTTGCGCGAAGCTCACGATGCACCGCGCCCGCGAGCCAAGAGCCGGCTCAACCGGGTGGGCAAGGAAGCACGCATCAAGGAGAAGAAATCGCGCGGGACGGTCAAGGCGAACCGCGGCAAGATCGACTGGTAAGGATTGACTTTGCACGCCGCTTGCACCAATGGCCGCGCCCGACGGGCGGCGCACGTGTGCCGCCTTTGGTATTTCTGGGCCCAGCGCCCGAGCAAGCGAATCAGGAAACCGCGATGGCGAAGTCCGCAACCGTCAAGATCCGGCTGGTGTCGACCGCCGACACCGGCTTCTTCTACGTGACCAAGAAGAATCCGCGCAACCATTCGGAAAAGTTCACCTTCCGTAAGTACGATCCCGTCGCGCGCAAGCACGTCGAGTTCAAGGAAGCCAAGATCAAGTGATCCTGAACGCCCGGAACCGCGCAGGTTCACGGGCAGTTCAACGCTCCGTGCCTAACGACCGGAGCATGATTACCTTGAACAGATTTCCCAAGATCACCCTGCGCGCTGCGATTGTCGGCGCGCTGTCCCTGTCTGTCCCTGCCGCGATGCTGGCGATGCCGGCCGCCCCCGTGGCGGCCCAGGCGGGCCAACTCGACCAGGCCGTCGCCGCGCTGCGCGGCATCTCGACGATGACGGCGAATTTCACGCAGACCGACCGCAAGGGCCAGTCCCTGTCCGGTGTGCTGACGCTGAAGCGCCCGGGCAAGATCCGCTTCGATTACCAGAAGAGCGCCAAGATGCTGGTGGTCGCGAACGGCAAGTCGCTCTACCTGATCGATTACGAGGTCAACCAGGTGCAGCGCTGGCCGATCGGCAATTCGCCGCTTGGCGCATTGCTCGACCCCAATCGTGACGTGAAGAAGTACGGCAAGCTGGTTCCGTCGGGCAGCGACAACGTCCTTTCGGTCGAGGTGCGCGACAGCAAGCATCCCGAATATGGCGTGATCACCCTGATCTTCACTCGCAACGCCAACGCGCCCGGCGGCTGGCAGCTCACCAACTGGGTCGCGCTCGATGCGCAGAACGGTCGGACCACCGTACGCCTGACCAACCAGCGTTACGGAGTGGCGGTTGCTGACAGCGCATTCACCTTCAAGGATCCGCGCCGCTCGACTGGTCGTCGCTAGGCAACGGCTCGGCTTTTCTGCGTGGGCGCTCTGCGACGAGTCGCGAGGCGGCGTTCATCGAGCGGAAAGCCGGTATCGACTAGACCAGTGCTTGCAGAACGGTTGGAGGCGGGTTTCCCCCCTGTTGCCCCAGCCTCGTAAGCGACCCGACTGCACAGCGTGACGAACGCTCAAGAGGAACCCTCGCGCCAATGCCCCCGGCGCGGGGGTTTTTCTTTGCCTGCACCGTGGTTGCAGCGAGCGGGCACGCTCCCTATCCCGCATCGCATGATCTCCGTTGCCACCTGGAACATCAATTCGGTCCGCCTGCGCATCGATCAGGTCGTTCGCATGCTGAGCGAGCAGACCGTGGACGTACTGTGCCTGCAGGAGATCAAATGCCAGGAGCACCAGTTTCCTGCGCAAGCGCTCGCCGACCTCGGTTATGTCCACCAGGCGGTACACGGGCAAAAAGGATACCACGGCGTCGCCACAGTCAGCAGGCTGCCGCTCCGGGAACTGGGCCGCCATGACTGGCAGGACAATGGCGAGGCGCGTCACGTAGGGGTCGAACTGACCGGCGCGGGCAAGGGCCTGATCATCGAGAACGTCTATATTCCGGCCGGGGGCGATGTGCCGGACCGGGATGCGAACGCGAAGTTTGGCCAGAAGCTCGATTTCCTCGAGCGGATGACCTGCTGGGCGGATGGTCTTGATCGACCGACGCTGATCGTGGGCGATTTCAACGTCGCCCCGCTCGACTGCGACGTTTACGATCACAAGGCGTTGATCAAAGTGGTCAGCCACACGCCGATCGAGGTGGAAGCCCTGACCCGCTTCGGCGACGCCCATGGGTGGGTCGATATCGGACGCCAGTTCATTCCGGCGCCCGAGCGCAACTACTCCTGGTGGTCCTACCGCTCATGGTGGCGGCAGCGCGACCAGGGACGGCGGCTCGATCACATGTGGGCCAGCCCCGACCTGGCGCGTCAGGCGCGCAGCCACCGCCTGGTCGAGGAGACCCGCCATTGGGACGCGCCCAGCGATCACGTGCCGCTGGTCACGGAGTTCGACCTCTGAGCCAGCCGAGCGCGTCACGCCGGGCGGCACAGGCGGTGGACGCGCTGCGCCACGGCTGGCCGATCGCGCTGGCCGGTGGTCCGGTGCTGCTGCCGGCGGAGACCGCGGTCGCCGCAGACGCCGCAGCGGTGCAGATGCTGATCTCCGCCGCGCGCGCCGAGACCCTCAAACTGGTCAACCAGCGCGAGGCGGCCGAACCCCATGCGCCGGTGCTGGTGCGCGGCGCCGAACCGTTCGACCTGAGCGCCGCGCGCGCGTTGGCTGATCCCGCGCTCGACCTCGCCACTCCGCTGAAAGGGCCGTTCAAGGCGGAGCCGCTCGACTGGATACGTGGCGCAAGTGCCGCCCTGGAACTTGCGCGTATCGCGGGCATCCTTCCAGCTTTCCTGGTCGACCCGCGCCATGCCGGGGAAGCGCAGCCGTTCGCCCCTGACGATCTGGGCGCCCTTGCCGATCCGGCCCGGCTGACCGTCGCTGCCCGCGCGCGTCTTCCCGTGAGTGCCAGCGAGGAGTGTGAGATCGTCGCGTTCCGCAGTGCCGATGATCTGCGCGAGCACGTGGCGCTGGTGTTCGGCCAGGCCCGGTCAGACCGCGCGCCGCTGGTGCGCCTGCATTCCGAATGCCTGACCGGCGATGTCCTGGGGAGCCTCAAGTGCGATTGCGGCCCGCAGCTCGACGCCGCGCTGCACGCCGCCGCCGGCGAGGCGCGGAGCGGCGGCTGGGGGGTGGTGCTGTATTTGCGCCAGGAAGGGCGCGGCATCGGCCTCATCAACAAGCTGCGCGCCTATCGCCTGCAGGACCAGGGGTTCGATACGGTGGACGCGAATCAGCGGCTCGGCCTGCCGGATGACGCGCGCGACTTTCCCGTCGCGGCCCGGATGCTCGACCTGCTCGGCGCGCGCTCGATCCGGCTGATGACGAACAATCCGGCCAAGGTCGCTGCGCTGGAGGCCGCCGGCGTTTCGGTGACCGAGCGGGTGCCGCACCAGCTGCCCGACAATCCGCACAATGCCCGTTACCTTGCAACGAAGCGCGATCGTTCGGGTCATCTGTTAGGGTGAGAAATCAAAGCCTGCGGGCGAAAGCCTGCGGGCGAGCGCCTGCCCCATGCGGACGGTGTTGCCCGGCTTCAGGTCCGGGAGCCACTCCACCCGCCCGGGTTCGAACAAGAGGATCACGGTCGAACCAAGATAGAACCGGCCCATCTCGTCCCCGGCCGATAGCCGCAAGTTTTGAGGAATCGCCTCCTCGATGAGTGATCTGCCGTGGGGAGCGACCCGACCGCTCCAGACGGTTTCCACCCCGGCCACGATCATCGCCCCGACCATGACGCTCGCCATGGTGCCCAGCGGGGTATCGAACAGACAGGCGAGCCGTTCGTTGCGCGCGAACAGCCCGTCGACCCCGCCGGCAGTCACTGCGTTGACCGAGAACAGGTCACCGGGAACGTAGCGGGCGCTGCGCAAGGTGCCGTCCGCCGGCATGTGGACGCGGTGATAATCCTTGGGCGAGAGGTAGATGGTCACAAACCGCCCGCCTTCGAAACGGTCGGCGGCCTCGGCATTGCCGGCCAGCAACGCGGCCACGGTGTAGTCGCGCCCCTTGGCCTGCACCATCCGCCCGTTGGCGATCGCCCCGATCTCGCTGATGGCGCCATCGGCGGGGCACAGAACTTGGTCATTGGCATCGGCGAGCGGGCGCGCGCCAGGTTTCAGGGGCCGGGTGAAAAAGGCATTGAAGCTGGGATAGGCCTCGGCGGGCTCGGCCGCTTCGCTCATGTCGACATCGTACGCGGCGATGAACCGGCGGATCAGCGCGTTCTTGAGCCAGGGAACGGTGCTGTCGGCCAGCCGTCCGGCCAGGCGCGACAGGCCATGCTGGGGCGCCAGATGCTGCGCGCGGACGAAGAAGGAGATGGGGCGAACTCCGTTGCCTGAGGCCAGCCGGTTATGCCGCGCGCGCGGTCAGCGCAACTGGCTGTCCTTGCTGCCCCGGCGGTTGATTGCAGAGTGGCGCATTTCGCTGTCCCGCTCCGCTTGGCACGCCACGCAAGTGCGCACGCCGGACAGGGCTTCGCGGCGGCGCTGCGGGATCGGCTCTCCGCAATCGTCGCAGAACTCCGCGCTCGGCCCGCGCGCCATGCGGGACCGGGCAGCCTCCACCGCATCCTTGACCGTGTCGTCGATCTGGTCCTGCACCGCGCCATCGCGCGTCCAACCGCCTGCCATCGCATACTCCTCGGCCCATGAAACCGGCGAGGCGCACCGCGGGTTCCGTCAGCGTTTCTCGAACGGTTTGAGACCGACGCCCAGTGCGTTGGGGCCAAGGGCCAGTTTATCGCCCGACCAGTCGGCCACGAAAGTGCTCGACCGGCGCACATCCGGTGCGAACCGCGCGTCGTTGCCGGCGATGGTCAGCCCATCGGCGGGGTGCGTCTGGTCTTCGGCGGCGACGGCGATGAAGGCGGAATAGTTCTCTTTGTCGCGTCCCTGGACGAACCAGTTGTTGGTGATCTGGCCGCGTGAGCCTGCGGGCAGGTCGATCATGTAATTGGTCGCCCGGCCCGCCGAATCGTCGAAGCTGTTGGCCGCCACCTGCACCTGTCCCGAGCGGGACTTGAGATAATGCCCGCCGGTCCCGCGCTCGAACCGGCTGCGCGTGACCCGCAGCAGGCCGTAGTCGCCGACATAGACCGAATGCGCGCACCCGGACGAATCGTCGCAGTTGCCCAGGCCTGAGAAGGTGCTCTTGTCGATCACGATCGTTCCGCCGGGATCGTTGGCGGTCAGGATGCCCTGCTCGCTGTCGGCGAACCACGACTGCGCCACCGTCAGGTCGCCCTGTTCCAGCCGGATGCCGGCGCCGTTGTGGTCGGGCACGGAGATCCCGCGGAAGGTGAGCCCTGAAATGCGCGCCGCCTGACCGCGCAGGACCAGCGCCGCCTTGCCTTCGCAGGCCGTGCCATCGAAGATCGCGGTCCCCGGCTGGCTGGCGGCATAGGTCACCGTGCCGCCTTCCTGCACCGCGCATTGACGGTACGTGCCGGGTGCGATGGCGATCGTGCCCTGCCCGGTGCCGATGGCGTTCACCGCATCCTGCAAGCGCGCATAGCTGCGCCCCGTTTCAGCGACGGTGAAGGCCTCTCCGCCGGTCTGCGCCAGCACGGCGGCAACGGGGATCGCGGTCAATGCCAGCACACCGATGGCGCACAACGCCAGGACTGACGGGCGGGCGGGCAAGGCGCGGGCGAAGCTGTCCATGTGACACCGCGTACGGAAAAAGGGTTAATACCGGCCTAATACCCAGCGCGAACGGCGGGCCAAGTCGGCGCACAACAGGTGCAACCTGCCCCTTTGCCCGTCAGTGATCGTGCGCGCGGATCGCGTCGACGAACTCCTGGCCGTAAGCCTCCAGCTTGCGCGCCCCGACCCCGCCGATTTCGGCGAGCTGCGACAAGGTCAGCGGCTTCAGGGACGCCATCTCGCGCAAGGTGGCATCGTGGAAGATCACATAGGGTGGCAACCCGGCGGTGCGGGCAAGATCGCGGCGCACTTCGCGCAGACGCTCGAACAGAGGATCGCCGACCGGGTTCGATTCGCTGCCGCGGCGGCGGGCCTTGCGGGCGGAGGGTGGTGGGACGACGATCTCGACGCTCTGATCGCCTTTCAGAATCGCCTTGGCGTCGCCGCCGAGTTGCAGCCCGCCGTGATCGGTCGCGACCAGCGTCCCGCGGGCCTGGAGCGCGCGGGCGACCGGCTGGAGCAGGCGCGCCTCGTCCTCCCCCACGATGCCGAACACGCTGAGCCGGTCGTGACCGCGTTGCATGATCCGGTCGTCGGCCACCCCGGTGAGCACTTTCTGCAAATGCCCGAAACCAAAGCTTTGTCCCGTCCGGTAAGCCGCGCTCAGCACCTTCTGCGCCACTTGGGTGACGTCGGTCACGCCGGGCGCTTCCAGGCAGTTGTCGCAGTTGCCGCACTGGGCCGGAGGGTCCTCGCCGAAATGGCGCAGCAGCACCGCGCGGCGGCAACCGGCGGTCTCGACCAGCCCGGCGAGGGCATCGAGCCGGGTGCGTTCCGAAGCGCGGCGATTCTCGGGCACTTCGGAGAGCCGCTGGCGGGCCTGCGCGAAGTCGCCAGCGCCCCACAGCATCAGCGTCTGCGCCGGATCGCCGTCGCGCCCGGCGCGGCCGGTTTCCTGATAGAATGCCTCGATCGACTTCGGCACGCCGGCATGGGCGACGAAGCGCACGTCGGGCTTGTCGATCCCCATGCCAAAGGCGATCGTGGCGACGATCACCATATCCTCGGAGGCAACGAACGCCGCCTGGTTGGCGGCGCGCACGTCCGGCTCAAGCCCGGCATGGTAGGGGCGCACCTCGCGCCCGCTGGCGGCGGCGATCTGCTGGGCGAGCTTCTCCACCTTCGCCCGCGTCGGGGCGTAGACGATCCCCGGCCCGGGTTCGCTGCGCATCAGGTCGGCCACCTGGCGCACCGGATTGTCCCGGTGCGTGATGCGATAACGGATGTTCGGCCGATCGAACCCGGCGACGATCATCCCTCCTTCCGGGATGCCCAGCTGGCGGAGGATGTCGCCGCGGGTGTGCGCATCGGCGGTCGCGGTCAGCGCCAGGCGCGGCACGCCCGGGAAGGCGTCCATCAGAGGGCGCAGCAGGCGGTAGTCGGGGCGGAAGTCATGCCCCCATTCCGACACGCAGTGCGCCTCGTCGATCGCGAACAGCGCCACCTGCGAGGACGACAGCAGGTCGCGAAACCCCGGCTGGCTCGCCCGCTCGGGCGCGACATACAGCAGGTCGAGGGTGCCCGCGCGGAACGCGTCCAGCGTTTCACGCCAGTCAGCATCGGCGCTGGTGAGGGTGGCGGCGGCGATGCCATTTGCCCGCGCCGACCGCAGCTGGTCGTGCATCAGCGCGATCAGCGGGCTGACCACCACGCACGTGCCCGGCAGCATGGTGGCGGGCAGCTGGTAAGTCAGCGACTTGCCCGCGCCGGTCGGCATGACCGCAAGCGTCGAACGCCCGCCGAGCACGCGATCGATCACCTGGGGCTGCACCCCGCGAAAATCGTCGAACCCGAACAGCTCGCGCAACCGCGCGCGGGCAGCGGGAAGATCGAGGGAGGCGGGCGCGACCGTGGCCATGCGGGGCGCCTTGGCACAGCCTGCCGGCGGAGGAAAATGCAGGAGTGTGGACAGCGAAGATTGCGGCGCGATTGTGGCACGGCTACAGACGCGGCAACCCCAACCTGTGGAGATCCGCATCATGAAGAAGTTCGCCCTCGTCCTTGCCCCGCTCACCTTCGCGCTGGCCGCGTGCGGCGGAGCCGACGACGCCTCGACCGAAGCCCAGCCCGACACCGTGGAGATGCCCGCCGATGCGGCGATGACCGGCGTGACTGCCGAGCCCGCCGTGGACCCGAGCGCCAACGCGACCGTCGATGCCGCTGCCACCCCGGCCGCATCCGCCGAGGCAACCACCCCGGCAACTGCCGAGGAAGCTGGCGCCAATGCCGCCGATGTGGCCGCCCGCGCCCAGGCCGCCGCGGCCGCTGCCGACGCGGCAACCGAGACCGCGCCGCAGTAACGTGCGGCTTGCGCCAGCCTGGCGCAAACCACGTGACCCGATGAGCGGGCGAATCGCAGCAGCGATTCGCCCGCTTTTCCTTTTGCGCGATCGCGGTATGGCATGCGCCATGCGCCTGTCCGCTCCCGCGATCATGTCCCTCCTTATCCTACCCCTGTTGGCCGCCTGCGGTCCGTCAGACAGTGACCCCGGCCCGGGCGGCGTGACGGTGGGCGAAGCCAGGGCGCTCGATGAAGCGGCCGAGATGCTCGAACAGCGGCGCCTGCCGCCCGAAGCCCTCCCCGGCCCCGCCACCAGTTCCAGCCCGGCCCCGCCGGCCACTCCAATCAGCGAGGCGCCAACACGATGAGCGGCACTATGAACGGTATGGACCCCGAACTGTTCGAACAGTTCATCGACCAGCTTGAACGCTACGTGCGCGAACGGCTGCTCCCCGCCGAACGCGAAGTGATCGAGGCGGACCGCATCCCCGACGAAATCGTGCAGGAAATGCGCGACATGGGATTGTTCGGGCTGACCGTGCCGGAGAAATACGGCGGCGCGGGCCTATCCACCTCGCAATACGCGCGGGTGGTCAAGACGATGGCCTATGCCGCGCCCGCTTACCGGTCGATCTTCTCGATCAACGTCGGCATGTTCAACAGCGCGATCAAGAACGGCGGCACGGACGCGCAAAAGGCCGAATGGTGGCCGCGCATCGCCGCGGGCGAGATCGCCTGTTTCGGGCTGACCGAACCGGGCAGTGGCTCCGACAGCGCGGCGATGGCCACCACCGCCCGCCCCGACCCCAGCGGGAACGGGTGGATCCTCAACGGGACGAAGCGCTACATCACCAACGCCCCGCACGCCGCAGTCGGCCTGATCATGGCGCGCACCGAAAAGGATGCGCTGCCCAAGAACGCGCATGTTTCCGCCTTCATCGTGCCGATGGACACGCCCGGCGTCACCGTCGGCAGCCCCGATCACAAGATGGGCCAGTCGGGTAGCCACATCGCCGACGTGATCCTGGAAGACGTCCACGTCCCGGGCGAGGCGCTGCTGGGCGGGGAGACCGGCAAGGGTTTCGTGTTCGCGATGCGCAGCCTCGACAACGGGCGCATCTCGGTCGGCGCGGCGGCGACCGGCTATGCCCGCCGCGCGCTCGACAGCGCGCTGCGCTATGCCACGGAGCGGAAAGCGTTCGGCGAACCGATCGCCAACTTCCAGCTGATCCAGCAGATGCTCGCCGAAAGCGAGACCGAGATCTACGCCGCCGAGTGCATGATGGCGGATGTCACCGCGCGCGCCGACGCGGGCGAGAACATCCTGCGCAAAGCGGCGGCGTTCAAGGTCTTCGCTTCGGAAATGTGCGGCCGGGTGGTCGACCGGGTGGTGCAGATCTATGGCGGGGCCGGCTATCTGGCCGAATACGACGCCGAGCGGTTCTTCCGCGATGCGCGGATCTACCGCATCTATGAAGGCACTACGCAGATTCTCCAGCTGCAGATCGCCAAGCACATGCTGCGCGATTTCGCCGCGCACGGCTGATGTACCAGCTCCTCTCCGACCTCTCGATCGTCGAGGTCTCCAGCTTCGTCGCCTCGCCTACCGCCGGCTTGTACTGCGCGCAGATGGGGGCGGAGGTGATCCGCGTCGACCAGATCGGCGGCGGGCTCGACTACGACCGTTACATGCAGACGGCGGAAGGGCGCAGTCTGGCATGGGAGAACCTCAACCGGGCGAAGAAGTCGGTCGCGCTTGATCTGAAGTCCGCCGAAGGGCGTGAGCTGTGCGTAGAATTGGCGCGCAAGACCGGCCAGCTCATCACCAACCTGCCCGAGAAGTCCTTCCTCAGCCACGCGGCGGTCAGCGCGGGGCGGCCGGACATGATCTCGGTCCGCATCATGGGCTGGCATGACGGGCGCCAGGCGATGGATTTCACCGTCAACGCCGCGAGCGGCTATCCGCTGATGACCGGCCCCGCCGAATGGGACCAGGACACCGCGCCGCCGGTCAACCAAGTGCTGCCCGCGTGGGACTTCATCACCGGCGCGTACTGCGCGTTCGCGCTGATGGCCGCGCTGCATCACCGCGCCGCGACGGGCGAGGGCAACGAGGTTCGGGTGCCGCTGGGCGACGTGGCAATCGGCACCGTCGCCAATTCGGGCGCGCTGGCGGAAATGCTCTATCGCGGCGGCGACCGCCCCCGGCTGGGCAATGCGATCTGGGGCGCGCTGGGGCGCGATTTCGCCAGCCGCGACGGCCAGCGGTTCATGGTCGCGGTGCTCACCCCCAACCAGTGGAACGCGATGGTGGCCGCGCTGGAGATCGCGGAGCCGATCGCCGCGCTGGAGGCTCAGGCCGGGGTGGAGTTTGCGAAGTCGGACCACAACCGCTTCGTCCACCGCGAAGCGCTGTTCGCCATCGTGCAGGAAGCCGCGGGCAAGCTGGACTATGCCGAGCTGGCCGAGCGGCTGACCCGGGCCGGCGCGACGTTCGAACGTTACCGCACGATGTTCGAGGCGGCGAACGATCCGGTGCTGGTGACAGACAACCCGCTGTTCGGCCCCTCGCCCGCCAACCCCAGCGGGTTCGCCTACCCCGCGCCGCGCAGCTTCGCGCATCTGGGCGGAGCGGCGCCCGCCGACCCGGCGCCTGCGCCCTATCTTGGCCAGCATAGCGAGGAAGTGCTCGCCACAAGACTCGGTTTGTCGTCGGGCGGGATTCACGCGCTTATCGACCGCGGCGTGGTCGCGCCAAGTGACCGGGACGGATTGAGGAAGACATCATGACAAAACGCCGCGCCGCCATCGTCAGCCCCCTGCGCACCCCGGTGGGCAAGTTCCTCGGCACGCTGGCCCCGCTCGACGCGGGCGCGCTGGGTGCGGTGATCCTGAAGGCGCTGGTGGAGCGCAGCGGGATCGACCCCGAACGAGTCGACGACGTGGTGTTCAGCCAGGGCTATGGCAACGCCGAAGCGCCCGCGATCGGCCACTGGAGCTGGCTGGCCGCCGGCCTCCCGCTCGAGGTGCCGGGCTACCAGCTCGACCGGCGGTGCGGATCGGGCGTGCAGGCGGTGGTCAACGCGGCGATGATGGTCGAGAGCGGCCATGCCGACGTGGTCGTCGCCGGCGGGTGCGAGAGCATGTCCAACGTTGAACACTACACCACCGCGCTGAGGGGCGGGGTCAAGGCGGGCAACGTCGAGCTGTGGGACCGCCTCACCCGCGGGCGCCTGCTCAGCCAGCCGGTCGAGCGGTTCGGCGTCATCAGCGGGATGATCGAGACCGCCGAGAACCTCGCCAAGGACTATGGTATCACTCGCGAGGAGGCCGACGCCTTCGCGGTTCGCAGCCACCAGAACGCGGCCGCCGCGTGGGACGAGGGCAAGTTCGACGCGCAGCTCGTCCCGGTGCCGGTGCCGCAGCGCAAGGGCGATCCGGTACTGTTCGACCGCGACGAAGGCTTCCGCGCCGACGCCAGCATGGAGAGCCTCGGCAAATTGCGGGCGCTGGAGAACGGTGTCGTCACCGCCGGCAACGCCAGTCAGCAGAACGATGCCGCCGCCGCGTGCCTGGTGGTGGCGGAGGACAAGCTGGAAGAGCTCGGCCTCGAACCGCTGCTGTGGTTCACCGGCTATGCGGCGGCTGGGTGCGACCCGAGCCGGATGGGCATTGGCCCGGTCCCCGCGGTCGAGCGGTTGTTTGCGCGCACCGGCATGGGCTGGAACGACATCGACTTGATCGAACTCAACGAAGCGTTCGCGCCGCAAGTGCTCGCCGTGCTGAAGGGCTGGGGCTGGTCGGCGGACGACAGCCGGCGCGAGCTGCTCAATGTCAACGGTTCGGGCATCAGCCTGGGCCATCCGATCGGAGCGACCGGCGGGCCGATTCTCGCCGACATGGCGCACGAGATGCACCGGCGCGGCGCGCGCTATGGCCTTGAAACGATGTGCATCGGCGGCGGGCAGGGCATCGCCGCGATTTTCGAGCGCGCGGCCTGATGCCAGAGACTGCCGGCGACTGGTCGGCGTGGGTCGGCCGCGAGGAGCGGCGCATCGACCGGCTGGACGAGGCGCTCGCCGGCCGGTGGTTGGCGACCTTCGACCTGCCTGCGCAGGGCGCCGGGGCGATGCCGCAGGGCATTCACTTCTGCCTCTGCACCCCCGACGCGCCGACGGGCGCATTGGGCGAGGACGGCCACCCCCGGCGCGACGACAGCGCCGTCAGCTTCTTGCCGCCTGTCCCCCTGCCCCGGCGGATGTGGGCGGCGAGTGAGATCGCCTTCCATGCGCCCATCTCCATCGGCGCGGCGGTGGAGCGGGTGTCACGCGTCGCCTCGATCACGCCCAAATCCGGCAAGAGCGGCGCGATGGTGTTCGCTTCGGTCGAACACGACACGTTCCCGGACGGTGTGCTTGCGGTGCGCGAGGTGCAGACCCTGGTGTACCGCGAAGCCGCCGCGCCCGATGCGCCGCTGCAGCCCGCGGCGGCGGGCGACGCGCGCTTCGATCCCGCCGCCTGGCACGCGCACCGGGTGCTGACCCCGACCGAACCGCTGCTGTTCCGCTTCTCCGCCCTCACCTTCAACAGCCACCGCATCCATTACGACCTGCCGTATGCCCGCGATGTCGAGCGTTACAGCGGGCTGGTGGTGCATGGGCCGCTGATGGCCAGCCTGCTGCTCCAGCTGTCGGAAGAACAGGTGGGACCGCTAAAGCGCTTCGCCTTCCGCGCGGTCAGCCCGGCGATTGTCGGGGAACCGCTGCACCTGGTCCTGCGCCAGGAAGACAGCACCCTCACCCTAGGCGCGTTCGCCGGCGACGGCCGCCAGGTCGTGCAGGCAGAGGGCGCAGTTTGACCGTTTGCCCGCCGGTGCCGCGAGTGATACGGTTTCAGTTGCAACCATGACCACGCTCCCGCCCGCCGACCGCGATTTCAGCGCCTTGCCCGACATGCCGGGGGACGTGTTCACCGCGCCGCTGCAAAGGCCGGCGCATGTCGGCGACGACTGGCTCGAGCCACGCCAAGCCGATTATTCGAGCGACGACGACGCGATCTGGAACGACCTGTTCGCGCGCCAGATGGAGGTCCTGCCCGGCCGCGCGGCAGGCGCGTTCATGGCGGGCTTGCAGAAGCTCAACCTCAACCGCGGCGGGGTGCCCGAATTCGGCAAGCTGTCGGAAGACCTGTCGGCCCTGACCGGCTGGTCGGTGGTGCCGGTGCCGATGCTCATCCCAGACCACGTATTCTTCTGGCACCTGGCCAATCGCCGCTTTCCGGCCGGCAACTTCATCCGCACCCGCGAGACGTTCGACTACATCGAAGAACCCGATGTGTTTCACGACGTGTTCGGGCACGTGCCGATGCTGACCGACCCGGTCTATGCCGATTACATGCATGAATACGGCCGCGCCGGGTGGAAGGCGATGCGCTACAACCGCTTGAAGGCGCTGGGCGCGCTCTACTGGTACACGGTCGAGTTCGGGCTGATTGAGGAGGCGGGCGGCATCAAGGCATACGGCGCGGGCATCCTCTCAGGCCCGACCGAGATCGTCTATGCGACCGAAGCGCAGAGCCCCAACCGGATCATGCTCAACGTCGACCGCGTGATGCGCACCGATTACGTGATCAGCGACCTGCAGCCGACCTATTTCGTGATCGAGAGCTTCGAGGACCTGTACCGCCAGACGGTGGAGCGCGATTTCGACCGGCTCTATCGCAGCCTCCACCCCGGTTTCACCTACGCCAACAGCGCGGTGATCGATCTCGACCATGCGGTGCACGTCGGCACGCAGGAATACCTGCTGCGCGGCGGGCGCGGCAGCGGGGCTATTCCGGTCTAGCAGCGATGCCGCCCCCGCGCGGTGCGCAGGCAAAGAAAAACCGGCCCGGGATCGCTCCCGAGCCGGTCGATCTGGTACGATGCGGACCTTAGTTGGTCGTCGCGGTCGCAGCCGGGACGGTGCCTTCGTCGGCAGCTTCGCCAACTTCTTCCATGGCATCGGCCTTGTCTTCGGCCTGGTCGGTCACGGCGTCAGCCTGCTCGTCGGTCATGGTGCCGGCGTCTTCCATGGCTTCAGCCTGCTCGTTCACGACTTCGGCGTTCTGCTCACCAGCGTCTTCCATCGCGTTTTCCTTCGGGCCGTCGCAGGCAGCGACGGTGAGGCCCAGCGCGAGCGCCGACGAGAGAGCAATGATCTTCTTCATTTCAGTAATCCCCTTCTTGGATGGGCGGCCTGCATATCAAGCCCGCCGCCCGGTGGTAAGCGAAAATGTATCGTGGGTTAATTGACGCGCGAGGAGCGGGCGACGTTGACCGCACACAGCAGCGCGCTTGCGGCCACGATGCCCAGCAACAGCGCCGTCGCCGACAGGCCCGCCGCCAGCGGCGCGCTGCTGCCCAGTGCACCAGCCGCGACCGCGCCGATCACTCCGACGGCGACGTTGAAGATCATGCCGCGGCGATCGTCGCTGCGGCTGAGGATGGCGGCGAGCCATCCAAGGATCCCGCCTACCGCGATAAGAACCAGGAAACCCATTTCAATCTCTAAAGTCAGTTTGCGGACGAAAGCTCCGAAACCAACGCGGGTTCCGCCCCGGCGGCATAAAAGCCAACTTAAGTTAGCGTAGTGTCAACCATGCCACAGCCGCGAGGCCGACCACGATGCGATACCAGGCGAACGGCGCGAACCCGCGCTTGGAGACATAGGCGACAAACGCGCGGATGATGATCATCGCCACGACGAACGATGACACGAATCCGGCGGCGATCTCCGCCAGGCCGATCGTGGTCCCGCCGGCGAATACCGAGGGATCATCGAGGATTTTCACCGTGGCCGCGCCCAGCATCGTGGGCACCGCCAGGAAGAACGAGAATTCGGCCGCCGTGCGTCGGCCCACGCCCAGCGCCAGCCCGCCCAGGATGGTCGCGCCGGACCGGCTGGTTCCCGGGATCATGGCCAGGCATTGCGCCAGTCCGATCAGCAACGCGGTGCGCATCGGCAGTTCCGCGACCCCGTTATCCTCGCGCGGGGCGACCCGGCGTTCGAGCACCAGCATCGCCACTCCGCCGATCACCAGCGCCACCGCGACCACCATCGGGCTGCCCAGCATCGCGTCGATCGCATCCTTGGCCATCAAGCCGATGACCGCGGCAGGCATGAAGCCCAGCGCCACGTTGCGCACGAAGCGGACCGATTCCCCCTTGCCGCGCAGCAGCCCCACCGCGGTGAACCAGAACAGTTTACGATAGGTGACGATCACTGCGGCGATCGCGCCTAGCTGGATCACGACGTTGAACTGGGCCCATTCCTTCGGGTCGTAGCCGAACAGCGCCTGCGCCAGGATCAGGTGCCCGGTGGACGACACCGGCAGGAACTCGGCCAGCCCCTCAAGGACGCCCAGCAGGATAGCAGTAAGGATCAGGTCCATCGGGTCGCGCTCATGAAGCACGGGCGGCGCAAGTCAATCGCTTGCGCCGCCCGGCTTGTTTCAGACAGATGCGAGAGCTGCTTACCAGATGCGGATGCGCTGCTCCGGCGCGAGGTACAGCTCGTCATCGGCGGTGACGTTGAACGCCTTGTACCATTCGTCGAAGTTGCGGACGACACCGTTCACCCGGAATTCCTCCGGGCTGTGCGGGTCGGTGCGCAGCCGCTGCAGCGCCGCCTCGTCGCGCTGCTGCGAACGCCACACCTGCGCCCAGCCGAGGAAGAACCGCTGGTCGCCGGTCAGACCGTCGATCACCGGCGCTTCCTTGCCGTTCAGCGACATCTTGTACGCGCGGTAGGCGATCGACAGGCCGCCAAGGTCGCCGATGTTCTCGCCCAGCGTCAGCCGGCCGTTCACGCACGGCTGGGTTTCGCCCAGCGGGCAGAACGCGTTGTACTGTTCCACCAGCGCGTTGCCGAGCTTGTCGAACGCGGCGCGGTCGCCGTCGGTCCACCAGTTGCGCAGCATGCCGGTGCCATCGGACTTCGATCCCTGGTCGTCGAACCCGTGGCCCATCTCGTGACCAATGACCGCGCCGATGCCGCCATAATTGACCGCCGGATCGGCCGTTAGCCCGAAGAACGGCTGTTGCAGGATGCCGGCGGGGAACACGATCTCGTTCTTGGTCGAGTTATAGTAGGCGTTCACCGTCTGCGGCAGCATGCCCCACTCGGTGCGGTCGATCGGACCGCCCAGCTTGGACAGCATGTCCTGGTACTGCCACTTGCCCGCCGCCATGCGGTTGGCGAGCGGCTGGCCGGCGGTGATCGCCAGACCCGGGTAGGTCTCCAGTTCGTCGCGATACCCGATCTTGGGGTCGAACGCGGCGAGCTTTGCCATCGCCTCCTTCTTGGTCGCCGCGCTCATCCAGTCGTTCTCCTGGATGCTGACACCCAGCGACTTGCGCAGGTTCTCGACCAGGTCGACCATCGCGGCCTTGTTGGCGGGCGGGAAGTAGCGCGTCACGTACGACGCGCCGACCAGTTCGCCCAGCAGCCCTTCGGTCTCGTCGATCGACCGCTTCCACCGCGGGCGCTGCTCGGGCGTGCCGTTCAGCGTGTTGCCGTAGAAGGCGAACTGCGCGGCGTCGATGTCGCTCGGCAGCACGGCGGCGTTGGAGCTGAGGAAGCTCTTGACCATCCACGCCTGCAGCACCTCGATCGGGGTGCTGGCGACCAGCTTCATCATCGCCGGGGTGCCGCCGCCGATCTTGGCGAGGGTCGCGGCGTCCAGCTTCAGCTCGGCAGCGCGTTCCGGGGTCGGCGGCAGGTCGCCGACGACGAACCGGTCGGTCTCGCCGAAGCCCGACGCTTCCATCAGCGCCGCCACCGGGAACGCCGGGTCGAGCGCGGCGAGCTGAGCCGGAGTCAGCGCGTTGTAGGTGAGGTCGCGGTTGCGGCGGGTCGCGCGATCCCAGCTGACCTTGCGGGCGATGCTGTCTTCGAACTGATAGACCTGCGCGGCCATGCCGGCGGCGTCTGCGTACCCGCCCTTGCCCAGCAGGAACGCGAGGTAATCGCGGTACTTGGCCTGGATCGCCTTACCCTTCTCGGTCTCGTCGAGGTAGTAATCGCGGTCCGGCAGGCCCAGCCCGCCCGACCCGACATAGACCGAATACCGCGTCGGCTCCTTGGCATCGACCGACACCCCGCCGCCGATCGGCGAGGGGTAGCCGACTTCGCCCCACAGCGTGGCCATCTTGGCGAGCGTATCGGCCGAACGGATCTTCTCGAGGTAGGGCTGCGCGGGCGCCATGCCGGCGGCATCGATCGCCGCGGTATCGAGGTAAGCGTTGTAGCTTTCGACGATGCGCCGTTCGTCGGCGGTCAGCGTGGCGGCATCCTTGGCGACCAGTTCGTCGACCAGCGCCTTCACGTCGCTGGTCGATTTCTCGCGCAGCAGGTTGAACGCGCCGAAACGGCTGAATTCAGGCGGCAGCGGGTTCGCCTGCAGCCACTTGTTGTTGGCATAAGCGAAGAAGTCGTCGCCCGGATCGATCGAGGTGTCGAGATCGGCGGGATCGTAGCCCCATTCGCCGAAGGACATCGTCGGCAGCGGCACCGCCTGTGCGGCAGGCGTCGCGGCGGCCGGCGCGGGCTTGGGCGCGGTCTGCGCCAGCGCGGGAGCGGCAACGGTCAAGGCCAAGGCGCTGATGCCCAGCGTGGCGATAGTCTTTAAGGTCATGCGATCCCCGGTTGTTGGGCGAAGGGCGCGTGCGGCCCGCCCCTGGAAATGAAGCGCGCATGCGGTGCGACCGGCATGCGCAGCGGGCGACACTAGCCGCCCGTGGTCATGAAGTGCAGCGTTTATATGTCCTTGGCCCTGACCGCGCCGTGAATAGGTGGGGGGGCGCGATTGGCCGGAAGCCCGCGCCCCCTTCGGGCGGATCACCAGATGCGCACGCGGTCCGCCGGGGCGAGGTACAGCGCATCGCCCGGCTTGACGCCAAACGCCGCATACCACGGGTCGAAGTTGCGCAGGACCGCGTTGACCCGCGCTTCGGCCAGGCTGTGGCTGTCGGTCTTGAGCAGCTGCTTGGCGAACGCCTCGCGGTATTTCCAGCGCCATGCCTGGGCATAGGAGAGGAAGAACCGCTGGTCGCCGGTCAGCCCATCGATCACCGGCGCGGGCTTGCCGTTCAGCGACAGCTTATAGGCGTTGTAGGCCATCGACAGGCCGCCGAGATCGCCGATGTTCTCGCCCAGCGTCAGCCGGCCGTTGTGGCACGTCGTGCCGTCATCGAATGGGCACTGCTTGTCGTACTGCGCGACGAGCTTGTTGCCGAGCGCTTCGAAGGTCTTGCGGTCCTCGTCGGTCCACCAGTTTTCGAGCGCGCCGGTCGGCCCGTACTTGGCGCCCGAATCGTCGAACCCGTGGCCGATCTCGTGGCCGATGGTCGCGCCCACCGCGCCATAATTCACCGCCGCGTCCGCCTTGGGGTTGAAGTACGGCGGCTGGAGATAGGCGGCCGGGAACACGATCTCGTTCGCCGGCGGCATGTAGTATGCGTTCACCGTCTGCGGGGTCATCAGCCACTTGGTCTTGTCGACCGGTTCGGCCAGATCCTCGAGCTGTTCCTGCCAGCTCCAGTCACTCACCGCGATCGCGCTGGCGAGCGCCTGCCCGGGCACCACGTTGAGTCCCTCATAGGTTTCGAACTTCTCCGGGTAACCGATCTTCACCCCGAACGCGTCGAGCTTGCGCTGGGCCGCGACGCGGGTGGCGGGGGTCATCCACTCAAGCTCCTTGAGGTTGGACGCCAGCGCCAGGCGCAGGTTGCCGACCAGCTTCTCCATCTCCGCCTTGCTGGAGGCGGGGAAGTGCCGCTCGACGTAGATCTTGCCCAGCCCCTCGCCCATCGCGCCCTGCACGAAGTCGAGCCCGCGCTGCCAGCGTTCGCGCTGCTGGGTCTTGCCCTGCAGGGTCTTGCCGTAGAATTCGAAGTTGGCGTCGTCGATGTCGCTGGGGAGAACCTGCGACGCGCCGGACAGGAAGCGCGCCGCCATCCACGCCTTGATGTCTTCCAACGGCGCGGTGTTCAGCAGCGACAGCATCGCCGGCATCCCGCCGCCCAGCTTGCCGAGCTGTTCGGGCGTCAGGCCCAGCTTCGCGATCTCCTCGGCCGTCGGCGGCAGCTGCGCCACATACAGCGCAGGCAGGTTCGCGACCTGGCGGTCCTGCAGCATCAGTTCGACCGGAAATTCGCCCGACATCCCCTTCAATTCGTCGATCGTGACGCGGTTGGTGGTGAGTTCGGGGTTGCGCGACAGCGCGCGGTCCCAGCCCAGCGCGGCGAACTGTTTTTCCAGGCCATAGACCCGTTCCGCGGTTGCCGCCGGATCGGCATAGCCCGCCTTGCCCAGCAGGAACGCGAGGTATTCCTTGTACTTGGCGCGGATCGCCTGGTTCGCTTCGCTGTCGACCAGGTAATAATCGCGGTCGGGCAGGCCGATGCCGCCGACGCCGGTGTAGAGCGCATTGTTGTTCGGGCTGGCGGTGTCGATCGACACGTACATCCCAAGCGGCGCGGGAATGCCGGTGGCGGCGAACGCATGGGCGAGGTCCGCGCGCGTCTGGACCCCGGCGATCCGGTCAAGGAACGGCTTGGCGGGCGCGAGGCCCGCGGCGTTGATCGCGGCGGTATCGAGATAGGCCTTGTAAAGATCGCTCACCCGCTGCTCGAGCGAGCCTGCGGGATAGGACCCCGCCGCCATCTCGTCGACGATCGCCTTGACGTCGCGTTCGGCCTGTAGCCGCAGCCCCAGCGCCACGCCGCTGTAGGGGTACTGCGGCGGGATCACCTCGGCCGCGTCCCACTTGCCGTTGACGTAGCGGAAGAAGTCGTCCCCCGGCTTGACGGTCTTGTCGAGGTCGGCGGGGTTGAAGCCCCATCCGCCGTAGGTGCCCGAACGGTATTCCTGCGCTGCGACCGGCGCGGCGGCGGCGGCGGGCGCATCCTCGGCAGCGGCCGGAGCGGCGATAGCGATGGCACCGAGCGAAGCGGCCGCGGCCAGCTTGACAAGCAAACGATTCATGAAGGCATCCCCAAACCAAAGCATCTTGATCAGATGGCTGGCGCACCTGTGGCGCGGAGCAGCGGCTGCGCGCAAGCGCGCTGGCAGACGGGCGTATGTGGTTGGTCGATTCGTTCGGAACGGAAGGGGCGGTCTACGCCGCCTCCGCCCCGCCGAACTGCAGCCGGGCGAGGCGCGCATACAGCCCGCCGCTTTCGGCCAGCACCCCGTGGCTGCCCTGTTCGACGATGCGGCCATCGTCCATCACCACGATCCGGTCCGCCGCGCGCACGGTGGCGAGGCGGTGCGCGATCACCAGCGTGGTGCGATCCTGCATCAGCCGGTCGAGCGCGTCCTGCACCAGCCGCTCGCTCTCGGCGTCGAGCGCGCTGGTGGCCTCGTCCAGCAGCAGGATGGGTGCGGCCCGCAGGATCGCCCGCGCGATGGCGACGCGCTGGCGCTGGCCACCGGACAGCTGGGTGCCGTTCTCCCCCAGGAAGGTGTCGAGCCCTTGCGGCAGGGCGCGCAGGAACGCCTCGGCATTGGCGGCGCGGGCGGCTTCCCAGATGTCGTCGTCGCTCGCCTCCCAGTTGCCATAGCGCAGGTTGTCGCGCGCGTTGGCGCTGAACAGGACGCCTTCCTGCGGCACGAAGGCGATCCGCTTGCGGATCTCGGCCGGGTCGGCGCTGGTCAGCGGCACCCCGTCCAGCCGGATGGTGCCGGCCTGCGGATCGTAGAACCGTTCGACCAGCTGGAAGATCGTGCTCTTGCCCGCGCCCGACGGGCCGACGATCGCGACCGTCTCCCCCGGCTGCACTTCCAGCGTGAAATCCTTGAGCGCCGGGCTGTCGAGCCGCGTGGGATAACGGAAACTGACGTTGCGGAACGACAGCGAACCGCGCGGCGGCTGGGGCAAGGCCTCGGGCCGGGCGGGCGGCGCGATGGTCGGCTGTTCTTCCAGCAGCTCCGCCAGCCGGCTCGCCGCGCCCGCGCCGCGCAGCAGGTCGCCGTAGACCTCGGTCAGCGCGCCGAGCGCGCCCGCGACCAGACCGGCGGTGATCACCACCGCGGCGATGGTCCCGCCCGAAATCGCCCCGCTCGCCACCCCGACCGCGCCGCGCCACATCAGCAGCACGATCGCGCCGAACACGATCAGGATGATGAGCGCGGTCATCGCCGCGCGGATCATGATCCGCCGCCGCGCGGTGTTGAAGCTGCTTTCTACCGCGGCGTGGAACCGGTCGCGCTCCCGCCCCTCCTGGTTGAACGCCTGGACGATCTTCATCGCGCCGAGCACTTCGGAGGTCATCGCGCCGATATCGGCCACCCGGTCCTGGCTGGTGCGCGACACGTTGCGCAGGCGCCGCCCGAACACCGCGATCGGGATGACCACGGCGGGGATCACCAGCACCATCCACATCGTCAGCTGCGGAACCAGGTAGAACAGGTACGCCGTGCCGCCGATGCCCATCAGCAGGTTGCGCAACGCGACCGAGACGGTGGTGCCGACGACCTGTTCGATCAGCGTGGTGTCGCTGGTCATCCGGCTGGAAATTTCCTTCGGGCTGTTCTCTTCGTAAAAGCCGGGCGCCAGGCGCAGCAGGTTGTCCTGCACCTTGCCGCGGATATCGGCGACCACCCGCTCCCCGAGCCAGCTGACGAAATAGAACCGCATCGCGGTGCCGAATGCCAGCACACCGACGATCACGAACAGGTAGCGGAACCAGCGGGCGATGTCGGCGGGATCGCCGCCAGCGGAAAAGCCGCGGTCGATGATCAGCTTGAACCCCGACGGGATCGCCAGCGTGGCACCGGCGGTGATCGTCAGCGCGATCAGCGCAAGCACCACCCGGCCAGGATACTGCAGCGCCTGGCGCCAGATCATCAGCAGCGGGCGGACGCTGCGCGCGGCCTGCGGGTCGCGGGGCTTGCGGCGCAGCATGCCGCGCCGCCCCTGCCCGTCCCCGGCCTGCGGTGCCTCGCCCGAAGCTTGCTCGCTGTCGTCCATCGCCGCGCCCTTAAACCCGGTGGCAAGCGAAATCCACCGCACGACGGACCCCGGCCCCGGTTTGTGCGTTGCACAAGAACCCAAACCGCGTCACGATGCCCTACCCGGCACTCGAAAGCGGGGCCTAGCAGGGGAATATGATTGCTCTACCACGCTTATGAAATGCAGCGCGCCTGGCTCAACGGAGCAAGCGCCTGGGCCTCGATCGGCGCCGAATTGATGAGCAATCCCAGCTATCCCGCGGCGTACCTCGGCATGGCGCCCAGCGCCGCCAGCGCGCTGGAAGTGTTCGCGCACGCCACCCAGTCGCGCGGCAAGCCGGCGTTCGAGATCGACCATGTCACGATCGGCGGAACCGCGCACCCGGTGACCGAGGCGATCGTCTACAACAAGCCATTCGGGGACTTGCGCCGGTTCACGCGCGACGGCCTCCCTGCCGATGCGCCCACGGTGTTGATCGTCGCACCGATGAGCGGCCACTACGCCACGCTGCTGCGCGGCACGGTCGAACGGATGGTCGAGAATGCCGAGGTGTTCATCACCGACTGGGCCGATGCGCGCGACGTGCCGGCGGCAGCGGGCCGGTTCGACCTCGACGATTACATCGATTACCTGATCGACTTCCTCGCCTTTATCGGTCCGAATACGCACGTTATCGCGGTGTGCCAGCCATCGGTTCCCGCGCTGGCCGCGACCGCGGTGATGAACGCCGGCCGCCACCCGGCGCGTCCGGCTACTTTGACGATGATGGGCGGGCCGATCGACACTCGCTGCTCCCCCACCACGGTCAACGACCTGGCGATGGAGCGCCCGATCGAGTGGTTCCGGCAGTCGGTGATCGCGACCGTTCCGGGGCAGTACCGCGGGCACGGCCGGCAGGTTTATCCGGGGTTCCTGCAGCTTGCCGGGTTCATGAGCATGAACCTCGGCAATCATCTGATGAGCCATTACGAGATGTTCAAGCATCTCACCGCCGGTGACGACGCCAGTGCCGATCCGACGAAGGCGTTCTACGACGAATACCGCAGCGTGTGCGACATGACCGCCGAGTTCTACCTCCAGACGGTCGAGGAAGTGTTCCAGAAGCATTCCTTGCCCAACGGCACGTTCATGCACCGCGGGGAGCCGGTCGACCTGGGCGCAATCCGCGACACCGCCCTGCTGGCGGTGGAGGGTGAGCGCGACGATATTTCCGGCCTCGGCCAAACCAGGGCGGCGCTGGATCTCGCAACCGGGCTGGCCGCCGAGAAGAAGCGTTACTTCCTCGCTGAAGGTGCCGGCCACTACGGCATCTTCAATGGCAGCCGCTGGCGCGACAAGATCGCGCCGGTGGTCGAAGCGTTCGTCGCAGCGCACGGGCGGGTCGGCCTGAAAGCGGTCGCCTAACCCAAGTCAAAGCAGGAACTTAACCCCGCGACGGGGGATTGGCCGGGCGTACCTTTCGCAACCCGAGGACCGCTCCCTTGCCCGACCCATCCGTTCCGGCTGACGACGCGCCGATCGCCTATTCCAAGGACCTGAAGTCCGACCACGCGCTGGTGGAGGAGGCGGTTACCATCAACCGCCCGCCCAGCGAGCTTTATCAATTCTGGCGCCAGCAGGAAAACCTGGCCGGGGTGATGGAGAACGTCGTCTGGATCGAGAAGGTCGACGACAAGCGCTATCGCTGGACGGTCAAGGCACCGGGCGGCAAGGAAGTGAGCTGGGTCGCGGCGATCACCAACGATCTGACCGACCGCGAGCTGACCTGGCAGTCGGAAGACGGCGGCGACATCGACAATTCAGGCCGCGTGCGGTTCGAGGATGCGGGCGAACGCGGCACCGTGGTGCGCGCGACCATCGCCTACGACCCGCCCGCCGGCGTGGTCGGCCAGTTAGTCGCCAAGCTGTTCCAGCGCGAACCGCGCATCCAGTCGCGGCGCGACCTGCACCGCTTCAAGCAACTAATGGAAACGGGCGAGATCACCACCTCGGCGCGCAACCAGCGCGAGCGCGAGGAGCGTGACGAAAACCAGACCATCACCCGCCAGCCCACCACCCCCGTCTACCAGGAGAACCAGGCATGAAAGCGATCACCTGGCACGGCAAGCATGACGTCCGCTGCGATACCGTCGACGATCCCGAAATCCTCAACCCGCGCGATGCGATCATCCGCATCACCTCGACCGCGATCTGCGGCTCCGACCTGCACCTCTATGATGGCTACGTTCCGCAGATGATGCCGGGCGACATCCTGGGGCACGAGTTCATGGGCGAAGTGGTGGAGATCGGCGCCAAGAGCACGCTCAAGAAAGGGCAGCGCGTGATCGTGCCGTTCCCGATCTCGTGCGGGCAGTGCTTCCATTGCAAGAAACAGCAGTTCTCCTGCTGCGACAACAGCAACCCGGCCGACAAGCAGGACATCGGGCGCGAGCAGCTGGGCCAGCCGATGGCGGGCATCTTCGGCTACAGCCACATGACCGGCGGCTATTCGGGCGGCCAGGCGGAATACGTCCGCGTCCCCTATAGCGATGTCGGCCCGTTCGTGATCCCCGACGACAGCATCGACGATGACAAGGTGCTGTTCATGACCGACATTCTGCCAACCGGCTGGATGGCGGCGGAAAACTGCGACATCGAGCCGGGCGATACGGTCGCGGTGTGGGGCTGCGGCCCGGTCGGGCTATTCGCGGTCCAGTCGGCCTTCCTGATGGGCGCCAAGCGCGTGATCGCGATCGATCACTTCCCCGCCCGGCTGGAGCTTGCCGCCAAGTTCGGCGCGGAGACGATCAATTTCGAACATTCCAAGGTGTACGAAGCGCTGCAGGACATGACCGGCGGGGTGGGCCCTGACGCGTCGATCGACTGCGTGGGGCTGGAGGCGCACGGGCTGTACCTCGACAATGTCCTCGATCAGATCAAGGTGTCGACTTTCCTCGGCACCGATCGCGGCCATGTGATCCGCCAGATCATCATGGCCACCCGCAAGGGCGGCAACGTGTCGATCCCCGGCGTCTATGGCGGGTTCCTCGACAAGTTCCCGATCGGCGCGATGATGGAAAAGGGCCTGACGGTGAAGACCGGCCAGACTCACGTCCAGAAATACACCGAGCCGCTGTACGCCGCGATCGTCGAGGACAAGATCGACACCACCTTCCTGATCAGCCACCGGATGCCGCTGGAAGCGGGGCCGGAAGGCTATCAGAAGTTCCACGACGAGCAGGACACCTACACCAAGATCGTCCTTAAGCCGGGGATGGCCGCGGCGGCCTAGCCGCCCGGTGGCAGCGGTTCGGACCTGCGGCGGCCCAGCAGCCGCCGCAGCATCCGCCGCGCGATCAGCAGCAGCCAGGCGGTGAGGGCCAGGAGCACCAGCGCGATGCCGCCCGCCACATACGGGTGCGCATAGGCGAGCCACAGCAGGCCCGCGCTCGCCACGTCCTCGGCCGTCGAGACGACCATGTTGCTGAATGGTTCGGGGCTGGCGTTGACCACCGCCCGCGCCCCGGCCTTGCCGCCGTGCGCGGCGAACGCCGCCCCGCCGCCGAGCAGGAACGCGATCGCCTGCATCGCCGGATCGCCCGGATCGACGATGGCGAGCGCCAGCATCGCGCCGCCGACCGGCCGCACCACCGTGTGCACCGCGTCCCACGCGCTATCGAGCCACATGACTTTGTCAGCGAAGAATTCGACCAGCGCCGCGACCGCCGCGACGCCCATCACCCACGGGTTGGCGAGCGCATCGAGCGCCTGGAGATGATCGGGCAACGGCAGCGCGCCGAGCCGCATCGCGAGCCCGGTCGCGAACACCGCCAGGTATAGCCGCCAACCGGCCAGCAGGCTGACGCTGCCGGCAAGGCCCAGAACTTCGACGATGCCCATACGCTCTCCTCCCGGCGCACCATGCGCCTGCCGGAGGTGGCGCGCAATCAGCCGATGCGCGCGCCCTGCCCGCCGTCGACCGGCAGCAGCACGCCGGTGACGAAGCGGGCCTCGTCGCTGGCGAGGAACAGGACCGCGTTGGCGACATCCCACGCGCTGCCCATTCCACCCTTGAGCGGAACCATCGCATCGCGCGCGGCGCGCTGGGCGGCCAGATCGCGTCCGTCGCGCGCCGCCGTTCCGCCGACTCCCATCGGCGTATCGATCAGGCCGGGCAGAACCGCGTTGCAGCGCACCCCGCGCTTGGCCGAGCCGAGCGCGGTGGCGATGGCCAGCCGGTTGAGCGCGGCCTTGGAGATCTCATAGGCCACCATGTTGGCCCCGGCGACCGAGGCGAGCGAGCTTACCAGCACGATCGACCCGCTGCCCGCCTCGCGCATCGGGCCGAGGACCGCTTTTACCAGCTTGCGCGCGCCGGTGAAATTGACCGCGAACACCGTTTCGAACGCATCGTCGTCATGCGCGTGGGCCGGCCCGTCAGCGCGATGGCCGATCCCGACGTTGTCGACGCAGATGTCGATCCGGCCCCAGCGTTCGAGCGCGGCCGATACGATCGCGTCCGCTTCGGTGACGATATCGGCGGCAAAAGCGAAAGCGGTCCCGCCGGCGTCGGTTATTTCAGCGACCGTCGCTTCGGCCCGCGCATGGTCGCGATCGACGCACAGCAATTCGGCGCCTTCGCGCGCCAGGGTCAGCGCGATCGCCCGGCCGTTACCCATCGTCTCGCCAGGCTGCTGGCCTGCGCCGACGACCACCGCGGTCTTGCCCGCCAGCCGTCCGGTCACGCCCGCTTCCTCACCGCTCGTCGAGTTCGGGGTTGAGTTCGCTTTCGTCTTCCAGCTGCACGCCGAAGCTGTTCAGCATCATCGACACCTGGGTGTACTGGCCCACGGTAAACACCAGGTCCATGCGGCCCTTGTCCCCCAGCGGCTCCAGCGCGGCCCAGGTCGCGCCGGAGATGAAGTGATCCTGCACCAGTTCGTCGCAGGCGGTCACGATCGCGCTGTCGAGATCGTCCCAGCACGCCGCGTGCGGACCCTCCATGGTGCCCGCCACGTCGGCTTCGCTCATGCCCGAGGCGAGCCCGATCCGCTCGTGCTGGGCGAATTCGTAACCCGACCGGCAGTTCCACCCGGTGCGCAGGATCGCGATCTCGCGCCGCCGGGGATCGAGCGCGTTCCGGCGGCTGAGGATGTAGTTCCCCCATTGCAAGAACCGCGTCAGCGCCTCGGGCGCCCGGGCGAAGGTCAGAAAGATATTGAGCGGGCGCGCGCCCTCGCGGGTCACCGGTGCCAGCGCCGCAGCCTGTTCCGGCGTCAGCGTAGCGGGATCGAGCGGAGTGATCCGCGGGGCGCGCAGCCGCACGTTAAACCGGCCTCAAGTAGCGAAGCGGTAGGCCCACCATCAGAGCACTTCGAACAGGCCGGCGGCACCCATGCCGCCGCCGACGCACATGGTGACGACGACGTACTTCTCGCCCCGGCGCTTGCCTTCGCGGATCGCGTGGCCGACGCAGCGCGCGCCGGTCATGCCATAGGGGTGCCCGATCGAGATCGAGCCGCCGTTGACGTTGAGCTTGTCGTCCGGGATGCCGAGCACGTCCTGGCAGTACAGCACCTGCACCGCGAATGCCTCGTTCAGCTCCCACACGCCGATGTCGTCGACCGACAGGCCGAAACGGCCGAGCAGCTTGGGGATCGCGAACACGGGGCCGATGCCCATCTCGTCCGGCTCGGTGCCCGCGACCGCCATGCCGACATAGCGGGCCATCGGGGTGAGGCCGCGCGCCGCGGCGACCCCGGCTTCCATCACGATGACGGCGGCCGAACCGTCCGACAGCTGGCTGGCGTTACCGGCGGTGATGGTGCCGCCTTCGATGACGGTCTTGAGGCCCTGCAGTCCCTCCAGCGTGGTCTCGGGACGGTTACCTTCGTCCTTCTTCAAGGTGATCTCGCGGTCGGAGACTTCGCCGGTCGCCTTGTCCTGCACCTTCATGGTGGTGGTCACTTCGACGATCTCGTCATCGAAGATGCCGGCGGCCTGCGCGGCGGCGGTGCGCTGCTGGCTCTGCAGGCCATAGGCGTCCTGCCGGTCGCGGCCGATGCCATAGCGCGCGGCGACCGTTTCGGCGGTCTGCAGCATCGGCATGTAGATCGACTTGTGCATCGCCATCAGCGACGGATCGGGCTGCACCCGCATGTCCTTGGTCTGGACCAGGCTGATCGAATCCTGTCCGCCGGCGGCGACGATGTCCATCCGGTCGACGATCACCTGCTTGGCGGCAGTCGCGATGCTCATCAGGCCGCTGGAGCACTGGCGATCCATCGTCATGCCCGACACGGTCACCGGGCACCCGGCGCGCAGCGCGACCTGGCGGGCAAGGTTGCCGCCTTGCGTGCCTTGCTGGAGCGCGGCGCCCCACAGCACGTCGTCGATCTCGCCCGGGTCGATCCCGGCTCGCTCGATCGCGGGCTTCAGCGACAAGGCGCCGAGCGTCGGCCCCAGGGTGTTGTTGAACGCGCCCTTGTAGGCACGCCCGATCGGGGTGCGGGCGGTGGAGACGATAACGGCGTCACGCATGGTCAAATCCTGTCGTTTGCATAGTTGGTCCTGCCCTGGGGAAGAGCGATCAGACGAAGAACTGCATGATCCATTCGGTGATCAGGGCGGGCTTGTCCTCGCCTTCGATCTCGATGGTGATCTCGTGAGTCTGCTGCCACTGGCCGGGGCGCTTTTCTTCGAGCTCGATCAGCTTCCAGTGACCGCGGATGCGCTTGCCGCTGCGGACGGGGCTGATGAAGCGGGTTTTGTTGCCGCCATAGTTCACGCCCATTTTCACGCCGTCGACCTTCGGCAGGTCGGAATGGGCGCTGAGGTAGGGGATCATCGACAGCGTCAGGAACCCGTGCGCGATGGTGCCGCCGAATGGGGTCAGCTTGGCCTTTTCCTCGTCGAGGTGGATGAACTGGTGATCGCCCGTCGCCTCGGCGAACAGGTTGATCCGCTCCTGGCTCATCTGGACCCATTCGCTGGTGCCGACGTTCTGGCCGACCTGGGCCTGTACTTCCTGCGGGGTCATGCGCCTCTCCCTTGAGTTTGAAACCGCGGTATGGAGCGGCTTCATGGCGCAAGGAAACGCCTAGTGCAACGGCGCGGCCTCTGCCGTTACGGCACGCGAAGCGGTCGCCCGGCGCGATCGCCTGTGGCCCGGCGAATCGGCCAGCCGGCACCAGCTCCACAGCGCGCACTGCACGCCAAGCAGGGTCAGAATGAACGGCTGGTACGCGATCCCCTGGAACAGCGATCCCACTAGGTAGATGACTTGCGCGAACTGCAGCGCTCCCGCCAGCGGCGCCTGCCATTGCTCGGCCGCGCCATCGCGCTTGCGCCAGCGCCGGCGGATACGCTCCATCTGCCACAGGCCCAGCAAGTGGATCCACAGCCACAGGCCCAGCCCCGGCCAGCCCTGTTCGCCCAGCATCTCGAACAGCGCCGAATGATATGCGCGCGCGTTATCGGTGTGATCGATATACTCGACCGCGCTGGAATTGCCGTCGCCGGTGCGCTGCGGCAGCTTATAGG
Source organism: Altererythrobacter sp. TH136 (assembly GCF_007065885.1). Taxonomy (NCBI): domain Bacteria; kingdom Pseudomonadati; phylum Pseudomonadota; class Alphaproteobacteria; order Sphingomonadales; family Erythrobacteraceae; genus Altererythrobacter; species Altererythrobacter sp. TH136. The sequence continues at coordinate 1,624,620 of NZ_CP041409.1, forward strand.
TGAACGAATTGCCGCGATAGGCATCGAAGCCCCCGCCCATCGGATGGCTGTTGGCGTAATCGATGGTCCACTGCCACACCGCCACGCGGGTGGAGGCAGAAGTGTCCTCCTCATGCGTCTCCAGCGTGGACATGCGTTCGAAGTAGCTTTGCGGCAGGAATGGCAGCGCCATCAGTCCCAGCAGCACCGCCCCGCCCACGTAAAGGAAGCGCCGTTTCACATCGCGCAGCATCAGCACGCCCAGAACGCCAAGGCACAGCAGACCCGTGCGCGCCTCGGTCCCCACCGGGATCAGCACGCAGGAAAAGATCAGCGCGTAGCCGAACAGCTTCACCCGCCAGTCGCGCGGGAACACCGTGCCGTGCTTCATCGCCCACAGAATCAGCGGGATGAGCGCGATCGCCACCGTCGCGAGGGTGGAGCTTTCGTACATCCCGGTGTTGTTCTGCACGAACAGGTACAGCTGCCCGTAGCCGCCGCCGCCCGTCGCCGTCTTGATCCCGCCGTTGATCACGATCGCGCCGGCGGTCAGCACCATAGTCAGCACCACCGCCTCGAACCGCAGGCGGGTGGTCAGGGTCAGCGGCACGAAGATCGCGAACACCAGCGCCTTCCACACCCATTCCCACTTGTGCGCCGCCTCCACCGGGAAATCGGCGTTGGCGGTGGTGATCGCGCACCACACCAGCAGCACCAGCATCAGCCCCTGCCGGAACGAGAACCGCGCGCCGCGCTTGGAATCGACCAGCAGCCAGCCGCCGAACGCGGCGCAGAATGCGATGAGCGACACCGGCAGCGCGGACACGAACCGCCAGCCGATGTCCTGCGGCGCCAGCGTGTCGATGTAGATATAGGTCAGCACCCACAGGAACGGCCGGCGCAGGCCAAGCGCCAGGAACGCAGCGATGAAGCCCAGCAGGGCTAGGTCGGTCATGGCTGTCCGCCCGGCGGGTCACGGTCGAGATCGTCGCGGCTCATCAGCCGCAGCGCCATCAGCAGCAGCAGCCCATGGGCGAGCGCGAGGGAGAACAGGTCGATCATCGCTGGCCCGCGCTAGCACCACGCGGTTGACGCGCCGTTAAGTGTATCGTGCGAAACCCAGGGCCATGACCCGCGTGTTGCATGTCCTCGACCATTCGCTGCCGCTCCACAGCGGCTATACCTTCCGCACCCGCGCGATCATGACCGCGCAGGCGGCCAGCGGGCTGGAGGTGCGGGGGATCACCGGCGTGCGGCACGATTCGCCTGAGAACTGTGGCGGGGGCCCGGTGGCGGAAGTCGCCGACGGGTTGCTGTTCCATCGCACCCCTGGCGCTGTCTCAGGCGCGCCGGGTATCCGCGAATGGCGTGAGATCGCCCGGCTCGCGGCGGAAATCGAGAAACTCGCCGCGGAATGGCGTCCCGATGTGCTGCACGCCCACTCGCCTGCGCTGTGCGGCCATGCCGCGATCCGCGCCGGCCGCGCGCTCGGCATTCCGGTGGTGTACGAAATCCGCGCCTTCTGGGAGGACGCCGCGGTCGGCAACGGCACGGGGCGCGAAGGTTCGGTGAAGTACCGCCTGACCCGCGCGCTGGAGGACCGCGCGGTGAGCGAGGCGGACGCGGTGTTCACCATCTGCCACGGCCTGCGCGACGATCTGGTCGCCCGTGGACACCGCGCCGGCAAGATCGGCCTATCACCCAACGGCGTCGATTTCGCCCTGTTCGGCAATCCGCCTCCGCGCGACGATGCGCTGGCGGACCAGCTCGGCCTCAGCGCCGCGGACTCCGGTGGTCCGGTGATCGGCTTCATCGGCAGCTTCTACGATTACGAGGGGCTGGACGATCTCATCGCCGCCATGCCGTTTCTGCGCGCGCGTCACCCGCAAGCGGCGCTGATGCTGGTCGGCGGCGGTCCAATGGAAGCGGACCTCCGCCGGCAAGCCGCGGGAACCCCCGGCATCCATTTCACCGGCCGCGTGCCGCATGACGAGGTGGAGCGATACTATTCGCTTATCGACGTGCTGGCCTATCCGCGCAAGGCGAGCCGGCTGACCGAGCTGGTCACCCCGCTGAAGCCGCTGGAAGCGATGGCGCAGGGCCGCGTCGTCGCCGCGAGCGATGTCGGCGGGCACCGCGAACTGATCGCTGACGGCGTGACGGGGATGCTGTTCGCTCCCAATGATCCGATGGCGTGCGGCGAATCGCTCGCCGATCTGGTCGATGCCCGCGCCGAATGGGCCGCGATGCGCGAGCGGGCGCAGGCGCATGTCGCGTCCCGCCACGACTGGGCGAGCAACATTCGTCGTTATCAGGACGTTTACCACCACCTGTTAGGCCGGGCCCCTAACCGGGAGCTGTCCGCCGCCGCCTGAACGCTGCGGGCATCCGGCTCTCACCGAAACGGGGTTTTACTGTGAGCGACACGCCCAAGCGCAAGCCGGCCACCCAGCCGCCGGTCAGCGCGCACCCGGCCTTCCCGGTCATCGTCGGACTGTGGTTTGCTGCCCTGTTCGGCATCGGCAGCATGGTCCTGCCGATCGACCTGTTCGAACGGTTTGCCGTCTCCAGCGGCCTGGCGGGCGTCTATGCCAGCGCGCAGCCGCCACTGGGCGCGACCGCGCCGATCGTCGTTGCGCTAAGCGCAGCGATCGCGGGCGCGCTTGCGGGCCTGTTCGTCGCGCGCCGCATCGCCGCCGCTCATGCCCCGCACACGGCCACCCGCCGCGCCGCGGCGCTGCGCGCCGAACCGGAACCGGGCGAAATGTCCGCCAAGCGCCCGATCTCGGCCCACGAGGAACTGGGCGAAGGCGGCCTGGACGAGGAACTCGAGACGCCGCGCGACGCGCCCCGTCCGCGCCGCCGCTCGCTGGCGGTCGCAGAGGAAAGCGCGCGCAGCGATTTCCTGTCGTTCGCGCCCTTGCCGGGACAGGATCCCCACGCATCACCCGAACCGCTTGACCTGATCGCCTTCGACGAGCCGCCGGCCGAGCCCGAATCGGAGGGCCCTGAGGTGGCAAAAACGGGACCATTCGGGACGGCGACGTTGAGCGCTCCTCCCCCGGCGGCCGGACATCTGTTCCAACCGCTGGCGCCGGAAACGGCGGCAGAACCGGACGACGAGCGCCCCGCATTCCTTAGCCGGGAACGGACCGAAGAGCGTCGGGCCGAGCCCGCGCCTACCGCCGCTTCGGTTAACGCCGTTCCGGCCCATGCCGTCCCGGTCGGGGACCGCCCCCTCGCCGAACTCGGCGTGGTCGAACTGGTCGAACGATTCGCCCAGGCACTGGAGCGTCACAAGGCTGTCGTCGCCGCGGACGCACCGGCGCCTGTGCTACTGCCGGCGCAAGGAGAGGCGGACACTGTCCCGGTCTCTGACCGCGATACCGCCAACCTGCCGCACCAGCCGTTTGCGATTCCGGCGGCGCTGCAGCCATTCGGCTTCGACGAGCAGGACGAGGAGGACGACCTTCCCGATCTCGACCTTACCGCAGCCCTGTCACGCGGACGCGGCGATGCCTTCGCGGCGATTGCCGAAGCGCACGACGAAAGCGACGAAATGGACGAAATCGAGGACGCCGCCGACGCCGGCTACACCTCGCTGCTGGCGATGAAGAGCCCGTTCGGCCTCCCGCGAGAGCCGGTCCGGATCGAAGACGAAGCGGCGGCGGACGACGACGGCATAGAACCGGTGGTGATGTTCCCGGGGCAGACCGTGCACGAACTGACGCCGGCGCCCCTGACAGCTGCGGGCCGCCCGTTCGATGCGCCGCTGCAGCGCGCCCAGGCGGCGGTCGGCCGGGTGTCGTTCGGACAGCCGGGCGGTCCCGCCACGCGCGACCCCGGCGAGACCGAGCGCGCCCTGCGCGAGGCGCTGGAAAAGCTTCAGCGACTGAGCGGCGCCGCCTGACGCTGCACCCGTTGGCGAAAGCCTCGCTTTAGCCGGCTCAATCCACCGGGCGGTTGCGAAACAGCATCCGTTTCTTCAATGCCGGGTTTCGCGATAGTTTTGCTGCGTCCGGTAGCAGGGTGAATCGCGCTTCGTTGCCGAAGCGTTCGAACAGACGCGTCGGCCGCACACGGGATTGCGAACGAGCGATGCATTTGCCGCCGCGCCAGGGGTTGTACGATCCGCGCAACGAGCACGATGCGTGCGGCGTCGGGCTGCTGGCGCACATCAAGGGCGTCAAGAGCCACGCGATCGTCTGTTCCGCGCTCGAAATCCTTGCCAATCTCGACCACCGCGGCGCGGTCGGCGCGGACCCGCTGCTGGGCGACGGGGCGGGCATCCTGATTCAAATTCCCGATCCGTTGTTCCGCAAGTGGGCCGGCGACAACGGCCTCCACCTGCCGCCCCCCGGCGAATACGCGATCGCGCAGTGCATGATGCCGCAGGGTGAAGCCGCGCGGGCGCACGTCACCGAACAACTGGAAAAGTTCATTGCCAAGGAAGGCCAGCTGCTGGTCGGCTGGCGCGACGTGCCGACCACGCTCGACGGGCTCGGCAAGACGGTGATCGAGCGGATGCCGGTGATGCGCCAGTGCGTGATCGCGCGCGGTCCGAGCTGCGCCGACCAGGACGCGTTCGAGCGCAAGCTGATCGTCATCCGCAAGCAGGCGCAGAACCCGTTGCGCAAGCAGGAGGAAAAGCTCGGCATCCCGGGGCTGACCGAGCTTTACATCCCCAGCTTCTCCAGCCGCACGATCGTCTACAAGGGGCTGCTGCTGGCGACGCAGGTCGGCAGCTTCTACAACGACCTGCGCGACCCCGATTGCGTTTCGGCGCTCGGCCTCGTGCACCAGCGCTTCTCGACCAACACCTTCCCCAGCTGGCGCCTCGCCCACCCGTTCCGCTTCGTGGCGCACAACGGCGAGATCAACACCGTGCGCGGCAACGTGAACTGGATGAACGCCCGCCGGCGGACGATGGAATCGCCGCTGATCGGCGCCGATCTCGACAAGATGTGGCCGATCATCCCGCATGGCCAATCGGACACCGCCAGCCTCGACAACGCGCTCGAACTGCTGCTGCTGGGCGGCTATCCGCTCGCCCACGCGATGATGATGCTGATCCCGGAGGCGTGGGCCAAGGATCCGCAGATGGATGCCGGCCGCCGCGCATTCTACGAATATCACGCCGCGCTGATGGAACCTTGGGACGGGCCGGCGGCGGTGTGCTTCACCGACGGTCGCCAGATCGGCGCCACGCTCGACCGCAATGGCCTGCGCCCGTCGCGTTATTGCGTGACCAAGGACGACCTCATCTGCCTTGCCAGCGAGAGCGGCGTCTTGCCGTTCGCTGAAGAGGACATCGTCCGCAAATGGCGGCTGCAGCCGGGCAAGATGCTGCTGGTCGACCTGGACCAGGGCCGCATTATCGAGGATGCCGAGCTCAAGGCCGAACTCGCCGCCGCGCAGCCCTACGCCAAGTGGCTCGACGCCGCGCAGTACAAGCTGGAAGACCTCGACCATATCGAGCCGGAGCTGTCCGCGGTGCCCGAACCCGCGACCGACCTGCTGGAGCGCCAGCAGGCGTTCGGCTACACGCAGGAAGACATCGCCAAGTTCCTCGAGCCGATGGCGCAAGCCGGGGACGATCCGATCGGATCGATGGGCACCGACACCCCGATCGCGGTGCTGAGCGCGCGCCCGCGCCTGCTGTTCGATTACTTCAAGCAGAACTTCGCGCAGGTCACCAACCCGCCGATCGACCCGATCCGCGAAGAACTGGTGATGAGCCTGACCAGCATGGTCGGCCCGCGCCCCAACCTGCTTGGCAGAGACGCCGGCACGCACAAGCGGCTGGAGGTGGGCCAGCCGATCCTGACCAACATCGACCTCGCTAAGATCCGATCGGTCGAGGCCGCGCTCGATGGCGCGTTCCGGTGCGAGACGATTGACATCTGCTGGGATGCCGCGACCGGGCCGGAAGGGCTGGAACTCGCGCTCAAGGAAATGTGCTGGGCCGCCACCGAAGCGGTACTGCAGGATCACAACATCCTGGTGCTGAGCGACCGCGCGCAGAGCGAAGACCGCATCCCCATCCCGGCCCTGCTCGCGACGGCGGCGGTGCATCATCACCTTGTCCGCCAGGGTTTGCGGATGCAGACCGGGCTGGTGGTCGAAACCGGCGAAGCGCGCGAGGTGCACCACTTCTGCGTGCTGGCGGGTTATGGCGCCGAGGCGATCAACCCTTACGTCGCGCTCGAGACGCTGGAAGACATCCGCGCCACCCGCCTGCCGCACCTGCAGCCCGCCGAGGTCGCCAAGAACTACGTCAAGGCGATCGGCAAGGGCATCCTCAAGGTCATGTCCAAGATGGGCATCTCGACTTACCAATCTTATTGCGGGGCGCAGATCTTCGACGCGGTTGGACTCAGCAGCGCCTTCGTCGACAAGTACTTCACCGGCACCGCGACCACCATCGAAGGCGTCGGCCTAACCGAAGTGGCCGAGGAAGCGGTGCGCCGCCACGGCCTCGCCTATGGCAAGAGCCCGATCCACGAGCACATGCTGGACGTCGGCGGGATCTACCAGTTCCGCCTGCGGGGCGAGGAGCACGCGTGGACCCCGTCCACTGTTGCTGACCTGCAGCACGCGGTGCGCGGCAACAGCCAGGACCGCTATCGCGAATTCGCGCGCGCGATCAACGAACAGTCGGAACGACTGCTGACGATCCGCGGGCTGATGGAGCTGAAGCCGGTCGGGCCCCCGATTTCGCTGGACCAGGTCGAGCCGGCGACCGAGATCGTCAAGCGCTTCGCCACCGGGGCGATGAGCTTCGGCTCGATCTCCAGGGAAGCGCACACCACACTGGCGGTGGCGATGAACCGCATCGGCGGCCGCTCCAACACCGGCGAAGGCGGCGAGGAGGCCGACCGCTTCCGCCCGCTCGCCAATGGCGACACGATGCGTTCGAAGATCAAGCAGGTCGCGTCCGGCCGGTTCGGCGTGACCGCCGAATACCTGGTCAATTCGGACGATATCCAGATCAAGATGGCGCAGGGCGCCAAGCCCGGCGAGGGCGGCCAGCTGCCGGGGCACAAGGTCGACAAGGTGATCGGCGCGGTGCGTCACGCCACCCCTGGCGTCGGCCTGATCTCGCCCCCGCCGCACCACGACATCTACTCGATCGAGGATCTCGCGCAGCTGATCCACGACCTGAAAAACGTGAACCAGGCGGCGCGCATTTCGGTCAAGTTGGTGAGCGAGGTCGGCGTCGGCACCGTCGCGGCGGGCGTCGCCAAGTGCAAGGCGGACCATGTCACCATTTCAGGCTACGACGGCGGGACCGGCGCCTCGCCGCTCACCTCGCTGACGCATGCCGGCAGCCCGTGGGAGATCGGCCTTGCCGAAACCCAGCAGACGCTGATCCTGAATGACCTGCGTCCCCGGATCGCGGTGCAGGTCGACGGGGGCTTGCGCACCGGGCGTGACGTCGCGATCGGCGCGCTGCTGGGGGCGGACGAATTCGGCTTCGCCACCGCGCCGCTCATCGCGGCGGGCTGCATCATGATGAGGAAGTGCCACCTCAACACCTGCCCAGTCGGGGTCGCCACGCAGGACCCGGTGCTGCGCAAGCGCTTTACCGGCACGCCAGAGCACGTGATCAACTACTTCTTCTTCGTCGCCGAAGAACTGCGCGAGCTCATGGCGGAACTGGGCTTCCGGACAATCCAGGAAATGGTCGGCCGGGTCGACCTGATCGACATGACCCGCGCCGCCCGCCACTGGAAGGCGCAAGGCATCGATCTGTCGCGCCTGCTGCACCAGGTCACGCCGGCGCAGGGCGCCACGCTGTACCAGTCGTGCGAGCAGGACCATGGCATTGGCAACGTGCTCGACAGGCAACTGATCGACCTGTGCGCGCCAGCGCTTCAAAATCGGGAGGCGGTCCGGCTGGAGCTCCCGATCCGCAACGCCAACCGGGCGACCGGGGCGATGCTGTCGGGCGAGGTCGCGAGGGTCTACGGCCACGCGGGCCTGCCGCCGGAAACCATCCGGATCGAATTCACCGGCACCGCCGGGCAAAGCTTCGGCGCGTGGCTCGCGCACGGAATCACCTTGCGGCTGACCGGCGACGCCAACGATTATGTCGGCAAGGGTTTGTCGGGTGGCCGCATCGTGGTGCGCCAGCCGGACGGCACCGGGCGCGATCCGGGGCAGAACATCATCGTCGGCAACACCGTGCTCTACGGCGCGATCGCGGGCGAGGCGTACTTCAACGGAGTCGCCGGCGAACGCTTCGCGGTGCGCAATTCGGGCGCGGTGGCGGTGGCGGAAGGCTGCGGCGATCATGGCTGCGAATACATGACCGGCGGCGCGGTCGTGGTGCTGGGGCCAACCGGGCGCAACTTCGCGGCCGGCATGAGCGGCGGTGTAGCCTATGTCTACGACGAGGCCGGCACCTTCGCGCAAGGGTGCAACATCGCGCAGGTCGAGCTGTCGCCGATTTCGGCCCAGCGTGACGAGGACGACGGCACCGGCCGCCCGCTGCAACGCGCGCGCAGCGTCGACGATGCGGGACTGGGCGACATGCTGCGTCACGATGCGGAGCGGCTGCGCGTGTTGCTGGAGCGGCACCAGCTCCACACCGGCAGCGCCAGGGCGGCGGCGATCCTGGATGACTGGGAAGCCGCCCTGCCCCGGTTCGTGAAAGTCATGCCGACGGACTACGCGCGCGCGCTGCGCCAGCTCGAGGCCGAACGCGAAGACGCGGCGATGGAGGCGGCGGAGTAATGGGCAAGATCACCGGCTTCCTCGAACACGACCGCCAGGACCGCGGCTATGCGGATCCCAGGGAACGCGTGCGCCACTACAAGGAGTTCATCGTCCCGCACCCGGAGCCGGCGCTGAAGCTGCAGGCGGCGCGGTGCATGGATTGCGGGATCCCGTTCTGCCATTCGGGCTGTCCGGTGAACAACCTGATCCCCGACTGGAACCACCTGGTGTACGAGGGCGACTGGAAGGACGCGCTCGATAACCTTCATTCCACCAACAACTTCCCCGAATTCACCGGCCGCGTGTGCCCCGCCCCATGCGAGGCCGCATGCACGCTGAACATTATCGACGCGCCGGTGACTATCAAGAGCATCGAATGCGCCATCGCCGACCGTGGCTGGCGTGAAGGATGGATCGTGCCCGAACCGCCGGCGGCCAAGACCGGCAAGCGGGTGGCCATCGTCGGTAGCGGTCCGGCGGGGCTCGCCTGCGCGCAGCAGCTGGCCCGCGCCGGGCATTCGGTGACGGTGTTCGAAAAGAGCGACCGGGTCGGCGGGCTGCTCCGCTACGGCATCCCCGACTTCAAGATGGAGAAGCATCTCGTCAACCGGCGCGCGGTGCAGATGGAGGCGGAAGGGGTCACCTTCCGCACCTCGACCGAGGTCGGCGTCGACATCTCGTTCGCTTCGCTGAAGGAGAATTTCGACGCGGTGGTGCTGGCCGGCGGCGCGGAAGAACCGCGCCAGCTCGCCATTCCCGGCGCGGAGCTATCCGGCGTGCGGCTGGCGATGGAGTTCCTGACCCAGCAGAACAAGCGCAACGCCGGCGACGACGAAGTGCGCGCCGCGCCGCGCGGCAGCCTCGTCGCCACAGGCAAGCGGGTGGTGGTGATCGGCGGCGGCGACACCGGATCGGATTGCGTCGGCACGTCCAACCGCCAAGGTGCGGCGAGCGTTGTCCAGCTCGAGATCATGCCCCGTCCGCCGGAGAAGGAAGACAAGGCGCTCACCTGGCCGCACTGGCCGCTTAAACTGCGCACCTCGACCAGCCACGAGGAAGGGGCGGAACGCGACTTCGCGGTCTTGACCAAGCGGGTGATTGGCGAAGGCGGCGAGGTCACCGGCCTCGAATGCGTGCGCGTGGAATGGCGCGGCGGACAGATGGAAGAAATCGCCGGCAGCGAATTCGTCATTCCCGCTGACCTGATCCTGCTGGCGATGGGCTTCACCGGCCCGCGTGGCGGCGGGCTGCTCGAACAGGTCGGAGCCGAGCGGGACAGCCGCGGCAACGTCGCGGCCGATACCGACAGCTACGCCACCAGCGAGGCGGGGGTGTTCGCCTGCGGCGACATGCGACGGGGCCAGAGCCTGATCGTGTGGGCGATCCGCGAAGGCCGCCAGGCCGCCCGCGCGGTGGACGAGGCGCTGATGGGGTTCACCGAACTGCCGCGGTAAGTAGCGGCGGGACAGTCATCTGCCGCCGCGGCGCCCCTGCCGCAGGCTGCTACTTGCGGCTGCCGTCCGCGTTCAACTCCTTGTCGATGGCGCGGCGGATGCGACTGCGCTGGGAGCTGGAATAGCTGTAGGGCGGGACGGAATACGCGCTTTTCAGAAAGGCGAAGTCCCACTGCGTCAGCGAGAGCGGGGTGACGTCGCCGATCCGGCTATCCATGACCCGCAGAATGGTCGGCGCGTTGCTGCGCGACAGGCGGTGAGGGTAGATGGTGGTGAAGGCGCGCATCGCGGCATAGTCGGCAATCTGCGTGGTGGTGAGGCCGATCAGCCCCTTCTGTTCGATCAGGATCATCGAGCCCATCGCCACCGGGCGGTACAAGGCGAGCACGCGCGGTGACGCGCCGTCAAAGTCGACATAGGTGACACCACTTTCGCTGGGCTCCAGCGTGTTGCCCCGGCGATCGAGCCTTTCCCTGACGTGCCAGGCGGTGGCGGGGCCGTCTTCCTTGACGATCTCCACCGGCCGGCCGTCGTAGTCCCGGAACAGCACCGGATGCTTGCTCTTGAGCAGTTGAAGCATCTCGTCCTTGTCGGGGACGACGACCATGCGGAGGTTAGGCTGGCAGGCCTTGTCCCCCACCTCGATGCCGGCAGCGGCCGCGACCGCGCGAATCCGCGCGACGATCGCGGTGTTCTGAGCCGGGGAAAGACCGCGGACCCCCGGACAGACCTTTTCGAAGCGGGTCATCGGGCTATCCCACTCCTCGGTGGAAAGCGCGCGGACAAACTCCTGGATTTCCTCGCGCTGCTTCTTCGGCTGGTTCTGTTCGCCGACGACCACGATCTGATCCTGCTCCCGCGAGGGTTCGCGATCCTGGGACACGGCCGGCGCGCCCATGAGCGCGAGAGCGAGAACATGGATCGGCTTCATCACGAGCCCGGCGCCTCATTCCGCCCGCCGGTCAGCGCCGCGGCTTCGGCCGCGCAGGCCTGTGCGCCAGGCGCGGCCGCGCTGATCAGGTTCCGCGCTTCGGCCTGTGCCTTGACCAGGTCCTCTCGGAACGCCGGGTCCGACTGCAGCCGGGCAAATGTTGCCGCTGCAAAGTCACGGCCGGCAGCGACATCGCTGTCCCAGTGGACGTTGCACACCCGGCGGCTCTCCCCGAACTCTATCCCGCGGCGCGTGAGCGCCGCCGCCCTGTCGGGGAACACCGAGGCGAGGAGCAGGCCCGCGCCATAGCCGATCGCGCTGTGGCCGGACGGGTACGACCCGTTGTTGCGCAGTGCCCCCTCGTCGTTCGCCACGCAGGTCGGCCGGTTGTTGACGGTGAAGGGGCGCGGGCGGTTGTAGAGCGCCTTCACCCCGCTGGTGGAGGTGCCGAAGTCGGCGGTGGCCCGGCGCAGCAGGTGCATGATCGCCGGGGTCGCACGGTCGGAGATCGCCACGCCTGCCGCGCACGAGAATGCACCCGGCACCGCCCCCGGACCCAGATCGGCATCGGCTGCGGCGAGCCTGAATCGCGCCGAACCCTGCAGCGCCAGCCCGGCCGCGCTCAGCGCCTCGTCACGTTGGAGCGCCTGGCTCCCGGCCGCGGGCGGCGCCCCGACCAGCGTATCGCCGGCCGGCAGCGGTCCGGGCAGGTACGCCGGCCCCATGTCGAACGCGGCGCGTTGTGCGCCAGCAGCGGTTGCGGGCGCTTGCGCGCTATCCGGCGCGGCAACGGCGGCGGTGCAACCGGCGATCAGCAAGGCGAGCGAGGCGGCAGCGAGGCGGTTCATTGGGGCAGCAACTCCGAAGCAGGACCGGAACCCGGCTATCTTCCATTCCGCCGGTGACAAAGCGAATTCCTGCAAGCGGGCGTTGGTCGTCTCCCGGCGCCCCGGCCCCGGACGGTTGCACCAGCTAGGCGGGGTCGGTCGCGTCCGGGGGTGCGACGCGCCAGTCGATGGTCCCGCGGCCGTGCGCGGCAAGAAACGCGTTGGTCTGGCTGAACGGCCTCGATCCGAAGAAACCGCGATAGGCGGACAGCGGGCTAGGGTGCGGACTGCGGATCACCAGGTGCCGGGTATCGCCCTGCAGCGCCGCGATGCGCGCGGCCTTGGCCTGGGCATGGGCGCCCCACAGGATGAACACCGACGGCTCGGCCCGCGCCGCCACCGCCGCCACGCAGGCATCGGTCAGCGCGTCCCACCCCCGGCCCGCGTGACTGCCTGCCTGGCCGTCCTCCACCGTCAGGCTGGCGTTGAGCAGCAGCACGCCCTGCCGCGCCCAGCCCGACAGGTCGCCATTCGCGGGCCGCACGATGCCCAGATCGCTCTCCAGTTCCTTGTAGATGTTGACCAAGCTCGGCGGCAGCGCCGCGCCGGGGGGCACCGCGAACGACAGCCCCGTCGCCTGGCCGGGCCCGTGATACGGGTCCTGCCCCAGGATGACCACGCGGACCGATTCGAGCGGAGTGAGTTCCAGCGCCCGCAGCCGGCTACCGCGCGGGGGGTAGATGGTCTTGCCCGCGGCCTCCTCGGCGCGCAGCAACGCGGCCAGCTGGCGCGCTGCGGGCGCGGTCATGGCCGGCTCCAGCACGCCGCGCCAGCTGTCGGGGATCGTTTCACCACCCATGCGCCGCTCGCTAGGCCGCCGCGCCCCGCCCCGCCAGCGCCCCTTTCCCTCTATCCCCGATGAGCCTAAGGCCAGCGGCGCATGACCGTTCATTTCCACGAAGAAGACCTGCCCGCCGGGCTCCCGTTCGCCGATGGCCCGATCGCCGTCGATACCGAGACGATGGGCCTGATCACGCACCGCGACCGGCTGTGCGTGGTGCAATTGAGCGATGGGCATGGCGACGAGCACCTGGTGCGTTTCAATCCCGGCAGCCGCTACGATGCGCCCAACCTCAAGGCGCTGCTCGGCGATCCGAACCGGTTGAAGCTGTATCACTATGGCAGGTTCGATCTGGCGGCGATCTATCATTATCTGGGGTTCATGGCCGCGCCGGTGTTCTGCACCAAGATCGCCAGCAAGCTGGTGCGCACCTACACCGATCGTCACGGCTTGAAGAACCTGGTGTCCGAACTGCTCGCCGCCGACCTGTCGAAGGCGCAGCAGCTGTCGGACTGGGGCGGGCCGGACCTCAACGAAGCGCAGCGCGAATATGCCGCGTCCGACGTCCGCTTCCTGCACCGCTTGCGCGAGGTCTTGAGCGTGCGGCTGGAACGCGAAGGGCGGATGGACATCGCGCAGGCGTGCTTCGATTTCCTGCCGACCCGCGCCCTGCTCGACCTGGCCGGGTGGCCCGACCGCGACATATTCAGCCACGATTGATGTACGCGCGCTAGAGCTGCCCGATGGCCACCCCGCAACGCATCGAAACCCAGCAGGCCAAGGCGCTCCGCGGCACCCGCCGCCGCTTCGCCGCGCCCGGGGGATCGCATGATCGGCTGGTGTCGTTGCTGGCCAAGATCCTGCCGATGGGCATCGGGGTCATCGCGGCGCTGATGATCGTGACCCCGCTGTCGCCGCGCGGTGAGATCAGCTTCCTGCTCGACCGGACGAAAGTCGCGATCATCGGCGAACGCCTGCGGGTCGACAATGCGATGTATCGCGGGTCGGACACCCAGGGGCGTCCGTTCTCGCTCACCGCGGGAGAGGCGGTCCAGAAATCGAGCGTCGAAGGGATCGTCAGGCTGCAGGACATCGTCGCGCGCATCCTGTTGCGCGACGGGCCGGCCAGCGTCACCGCTTCCGCCGGCCAGTACGATATCAGCGAGGAGATCGTCACCGCGCCGGCCGGGGTCGAAGTGACCGCTGCGGATGGATACCGGATGACCGCCCGCGGCGTGCGGATCGATCTGCCGGAAAAGGCGCTGGTCGGCAGCGGCGGGGTATCGGGAGCGATCCCGGCAGGCACGTTTTCGGCCAACAGCCTTCGCGCCGATCTCGACGCGCGCACCGTGACGCTCGATGGTAACGCACGGCTGAACATGGTCCCGGGCAAGCTGAGGATGCCGTAATGAACACTCACGCAAAGACCGCCGCCCGCTGGGGCATGGGCGCATTCACCCTTACGTTATGCGCGCTGGCGGGCATTCAGGCAGGCGCGCAGGCGATCGCCGGGCACAACTCCAACGCACCGGTGAACTACGCGGCCGACCGGATCGAGCTGCAGGACCGGCAGAACCGCGTGGTGCTGTCGGGCAACGTGGACATCACCCAGGCCGGGCTGCGGCTGAAGGCGGCGCGCACACAGGTGAACTACACCGATGCCGGCAGCCTGAAGATCCAGCGAATCCTGGCGACCGGCGGCGTCACCGTCACCCGCGGCGACGAGCGCGCATCGGGGCAGGTCGCGGTGTACGATTTCAATCGCCGGGTCATCACGCTGGCCGGTAACGTGCGCCTCAACCGGGGCAGCGATACTCTTAACGGCGGGCGCCTGGTGATCGACCTCAAGAGCGGCGTGTCCAGCGTGGATGGCAGCGCGAACGGTTCGTCGTCGGTCACGGGCGCGGTGACGAACAGCGGCAGCGGGCGGGTCAGCGGCAGCTTCAGCGTACCGCAGAGCAACTAGCGCGCTTGCCGGCTGGCTTGGCTGGCTTGGCTGGCTAGAACGCCTGGCGGTGCACCAGCACTCATAGCAGATAGCCGCAAGCGACTCCGTTCCAGCGAACGCGCGAGCGGCCGTGTGCCAGGCGCTAAGATGGGCGGCGATCGGCTTGAAATAGGCACGTCCAATTCGCGAAGTCCCTCGCTCGAGCCAGACGCATCGTTACGGCATTGCGCTGCAGTGCGGAAGAGGGTCAGCAAAGCCCGCCCGTCGCCGGTATTTTACGGTCAGCGGTTGGCTTCGCGCGCGATCCGCGCCAGCGCTTGCGCCAGCAGGGTTTCGCCCGCGGCGCTATTGGCCAGCAGGTCCCGGTGCAGCTCCACCAGACGCGCGACGAGCCGGGCCATGCGCGGCCCTTTCCAGCGGCCAAGCTGGTCGGCAAGGTCCCGCTCGTCCTTCCAGAATACCCGCCGCGCGCGTGCCTCGTTGCTCACGAACGCCGCGGCCTCTTCGCGCGGGCCCAGGCGGGCGTTGAGCTGGGCAAGCTGCGCCACCCGCCGCTCGAACGCGAGCAGCAGGCCGACCGGATTGAGCGACAGCTCGCGCATCCGGTGAAGTTCACTCGACAGGCGCGCAGTGCGCCCGGCCAGCACCGCGTTGACCAGCGGCATGAACCCGTCGTCCTCGGTTCGCGCGCCGATCGCGTCGAGTGCCTCCGCGTCCGCCGCCACAGGCGCGGACGGCACGGCATCGAGGTAGATCGCCAGCTTGGTCACTTCCGACTGCGCGAGCCGCACATCGAGCGCCGCCGCGCGGGCGATGCGCTCCGCCATCTCCCCCGAAAGCTTGAGGCCGAGCTCGTCCCCCATCGTCCGCACCGCATCGCGCACGCTGGCAAGGTCCGGCGGCCAGAACATGGCCACCAGCGCGTCGCCGCGCTTTTCCAGCAGCTTGGCGGTGCGCGCCTTGTCGGTCGCGGATGTCGCCACCACCAGCACCGGGCAGGGTTCGCCTTCGCCAGCATCGATCGCCGCGACGTGGTTGGCGAGCGCATCGTGCGCCTCGTCGCCGCTGACCCGCGCCACGATGTGCCGCGCGCCCGCGAACAGGGACGTCGAGCGTGCCTCGTCCGCCAGCAGCACCGGATCCTTGCGCAGGTCCGCGCCCGACAGCTCGACCCGTTCGCCCGGTTCTTCCAGCAGGTCGGCGATCCGCTGGGCCGCCGCGGCCGCGCCGGCCTCGTCAGGACCGCAGAAGAAGAACACCTTGGCGGCACGCACCGCGCGCGGGGCGACGGCGAGGAAATCCTTTTGCGTCGCCTTCACGGCCGCGCGGCCTAGCTGCGGCTGCGCAGCGTCAGCGCCAGCCGGGTGACGATCTGCGAGGCGACCTCGCGCGAGAGGTTTTCGAGCGCGGTCTGCTCGGCGGCGATGGTGGCGTACTCGCTCGACACGACGTCGATCCCCGCATCTGACCCGGCGGTCGCATCAAGCAGGATCTCACCGGACGCGAGTTCGACCAGCTGATAGCGCGCGCGCAGGGTGCGCCGTTCGCGCCCGACCGTGTCGTCCGACAGCACGCCCAGCCCTTCCAAGCGATCATCGAGCCGGACATCGAGCCGGTAGCGGGCCGCGCCGCCGCCTGCCGCGTCAAGCCGGTCAACCAGCGCGTTGCGCACCAGCCAGCCCGCCTGCCCCTCGATCGCCGGCACCTCGACCGCGCCGAGCCCCCGGGCGACCGCGCCGCTGCCGCCGCCGGCGTACATTGGCTGCAAGCCGCACGCGGACAGCCCCAGGAGCGCGGCGGCGAGGATTGCGACGCGCGTCATGCGACGATGTTCACCAGCCTGTCGGGCACCACGATCACCTTGCGCACTTGAGCCCCATCGAGCGAACGCTGGACCTTCTCCGACGCCAGCGCAAGCGCCTCCAGTTCGGCGTTGGGCAGCCCTTTGGCGACCGTCAGCGTGTCGCGCAGCTTGCCCTTCACCTGCACGGCGACGGTCACCTCGTCCTCCACCAGCAGCGCAGGGTTCACCGCCGGCCAGTCGGCATCGGCGACCAATCCGCTCTCGCCCAGCCTTGCCCAGGCTTCTTCGGCGAGGTGCGGCATCATCGGGGCGACCAGGAGCACCAGTCCGCGGATCGCTTCGCTCCGGGTGGCCGACGGCGGGGCCTTGTCCACCGCGCTGGCGAGTTCGTAAATCCGCGCCACCGCCTTGTTGAAGCTCAGCGCCTCGATATCGCCGGCGATCGCGGCGTACGTCTGGTGCAGCTTGCGGGCGAGCACCTTGTCTTCGCCCTCAGCGTCAGGCGCATGATCGCCGAACAGGCGCCATAGCCGCTGGACCATACGCCAGCACCCTTCGATGCCGGCTTCCGACCACGGCAGGTCGCGTTCCGGCGGGCTGTCGGACAGCATGAACCAGCGCACCGCGTCCGCGCCATAGCGCGCGACGATCTCGTCCGGGTCGACCGTGTTCTTCTTCGACTTGGACATCTTGATGACCCGGCCCACCGTCACCGGGGTGCCGTCCGCCAGCGTGGCGCCCGCAGCGGTGCGCTGCACATCGCCGGGGCTGTAGAACACCTCGCGCTCGCCCGCATCGCCGGCAACCCGGCGCGAATAGGTCTCGTGCGTTACCATGCCTTGGGTGAACAGCGAGGCGAACGGTTCGGCGAAGTCGATCAGTTTCAAGTGCGCCAGCGCGCGGGTCCAGAACCGGGCGTAGAGCAGGTGCAGGATCGCGTGCTCGATCCCGCCGATATACTGCTCGACCGGCAACCACGCGGCGACCTCGTCCCGGTCGAACGGCTTGTCCGCCGGCTGGCTGGCGAAGCGCAGGAAGTACCAGCTGGAATCGACGAACGTATCGAGGGTATCGGTCTCGCGCACCGCCGCGCCGCCGCATTCGGCGCAGGTCGTGTGCTTCCACGTCGGGTGCCGTTCCAGCGGGTTGCCGGGCGTGGTGAAATCCACGTCCTCGGGCAGGACGACCGGCAGCTGGTCCTTGCTCACTGGCACGACGCCGCACGTGGCGCAGTGGACGAACGGGATCGGCGTGCCCCAGTACCGCTGGCGCGAAACGCCCCAGTCGCGCAGCCGCCAGACGGTCTTGCCCCGGCCCCAGCCGCCCTGCTCGGCGCGCGCGATCACCTCCGCGATGGCGTCGCCCACGCTCATCCCGTCAAGGAACTGCGAGTTGACGATCACCCCGTCGCCGCCCTCGGCAGCGCCGCTGAAGGTCAAGTCCGCCTCCGCGGCCGAAGGCGCAACCACCCGCGGGATCGGCAGCGCGTACTTGGTGGCGAATTCGAAGTCGCGCTGGTCGTGGCCGGGCACGCCCATCACCGCCCCGGTGCCGTAGTCCATCAGCACGAAGTTCGCGATGAACACCGGCAGGTGCTCGCCGGTGAACGGATGCACCGCGCCAATGCCGGTGTCGAAGCCCAACTTCTCGGCCGTCTCCAGCTCGGCCGCGGTGGTCCCGCCGCGCTTGCACAACTCGATGAACTTTCCCGCGTCGCAGTTGGTCAAGGCCACGCCTTGCGCGATCGGGTGGTCGGGCGCGACCGCGACGAAGCTGGCGCCGAAGATCGTATCGGGCCGGGTGGAATAGACCTCCAGCTTTTCGCCGTTCGACAGGTCGAAGGCGAACTGCAACCCATGGCTCTTGCCGATCCAGTTCTCCTGCATCAGCCGGACCTTGTCGGGCCATTTGTCGAGGCTGCCGAGCCCGTCGAGCAGCTCGTCGGCAAACCGGGTGATCTGCAGGAACCACTGGTTGAGCTTGCGCCGCTCCACCTGAGCGCCCGAACGCCAGCCCTTGCCGTCGATCACCTGTTCGTTGGCGAGCACGGTCATGTCGACCGGGTCCCAATTGACCTCGCTCTCCTTCCGGTAGACCAGCCCGGCCTTGTATAGGTCGATGAACAGCGCCTGCTCGTGCCCGTAGTATTCGGGATCGCAGGTGGCGAACTCGCGGGTCCAGTCCAGCGCGAAACCGATCCGCTGGAGCTGCGCCTTCATGTTGGCGATATTGGCGCGGGTCCAGCCGCCGGGGTGGACCCCCTGCTCCATCGCCGCGTTTTCCGCTGGCATGCCGAACGCGTCCCACCCCATCGGGTGCAGCACCTCGTGCCCGCGCATCTTCTTGTAGCGCGCCAGCACGTCGCCCATCGTGTAATTGCGCACGTGGCCGATGTGGATGCGCCCCGACGGATAGGGGAACATCTCCAGGACATAGCTCTTGGGCTTGTTGCTGGCGCTGTCGGCGCGAAACGTCCCGGCTTGCTCCCAGGCGCGCTGCCAGCGCCCGTCCGCCACGGACGGATCGAAGCGCTGATCTGTCATCGGGACTACTCCGGAAAGATTTAGCCGGCGATCGCCTGGCGGCGCAGTTCGCGGGCCTTGGTCAGGATAATGTCTTCGAGGCGCTGGACGGTGGCCGCCTGCACCGGAGCCGCGACCCACAGGCCGCCTTGCGCGACTTCGCGGCTGGCGGCGACCCGCACCGCATCGGCGCGCAGATCGCGGTCGAGGATCGAAACGGTCATCTTGACCCGCTCGTTGGGATCGCGCGGATTGGTGTACCAATCGGTCACGATGACCCCGCCATTGCTGTCGGACTGCAGCAGCGGCGCGAAGCTGACGGTTTCCAGCGCCGCGCGCCACAGATAGGCATTGACGCCGATCGTGGTCACTTGGCTGGCGGCGAGATCCGCCTTGGGCCGCTCGTTCGCGCCAGTGCATGCAGCGAGCGCGCCGAGGGCGGCGGCCGCGATGGCGAAGCGGGCAGTGCGAATCGGTCGCGAAGTGGCGGTCATGCTCGGCAAACGTCCTTAGGCAGTGA
Source organism: Altererythrobacter sp. TH136 (assembly GCF_007065885.1). Lineage (NCBI taxonomy): Bacteria > Pseudomonadati > Pseudomonadota > Alphaproteobacteria > Sphingomonadales > Erythrobacteraceae > Altererythrobacter > Altererythrobacter sp. TH136. Next base: position 1,644,167 of record NZ_CP041409.1, read on the forward strand.
TGCTGTGCCCTCTAGTCCGACCGCCGGGCATCGGCAAGCGGCGCCAGTGGCACGCGGGGCGGGTCCTGCCGTGCTCAGTGGCTTGCGCCCGTGAACCGCCGCTTAATCTTGTCGCCGCTGCCGGTGGTGCGATGGTTGCAACGGCTTCACCAGCCGTGACACCCGAACGGCGGAAAGGCTGGCCAAGACGGGGGCGGGGGCATAGTCTCTGGCGTGATCGTACGTTTGACTGCAGCGAGTCGGTATCCGGCGAAACCGGATGGCTCAGCGGACGTTCACAACGCGGGGCTCATGTCCGCGCACGAACGCAGGGTTTGGTCGACGTAGTTTTACTAAGGGGCGCAGCGGTGTCAGGCGCGAAGGACAAGGCAGGCAAGCTCGATAGACGGGACCGGATCGGCCCCGCGCTGACGGTTGCCGCTGTCGTGCTGGGCGCTTTCCCGACCGCCGGCCTCGCGGTCACCGCGATCACCGCGCCGCGTGACGACACGATCGCTGCCGCGCCGTTCATTCCGCCCAATGGCGATTCGGTGATCGCACGCCAGGTCGCCGCACGGATTGCCGCGCGCTCCCAGCAGTTCCGCCTGACGCCTGCGGGCTCTGCCGCCGACCAGACGGTCACGGTCGCGATTCGCCTCGACCCCGATAAAGCGCGCGCGGTATCCGTCCGCACCGCGGCCGCGGCGGTGAAGGGAGAGGTGGGCGCGGGTCCGTCGCCGCTGTCGACCTTGGCGCCGACCCGCTACAACCTCGGCATGTCGCGCGGTTACCAGACGTTCGCCAAGCCGGCGAAGACCTCGACCGCCGATCTCGGGCTCAACCAGATCGCCATGCCGGACCTTGCCAGCTTCCGCCCGCGCGGCGGCGTGGCCGAGGCGCCGGGCCGACTGCAGCCGCACATCGCGCTGGAGAGCGACAGCCGCACGGGCCGCAGCCCCCGAACGCTGGAAGGCGCGGGCGAGCAGGTGGTCGATCTGGGCGCAGGATACCGCGTGTCGCGCAATCTCAACCTCACGGCCGGTGTCCGCCTGAGCCAGGAGCGCGACCGGGTCGCCCCGCTGACCGATGCGGTGCGAGACGATCAGGCCGTCTACGTCGGAACCAAGTTCCGCTTCTGAACCCTGTCGCACGGTATCCAACCGCACCCTGCATGAGCGGGGGTTTTTGTTGCGTCATGGCCGGCTTCGCTTAGGCTGATGGCATAACAGAAACACATCGAGAGGATCCTGCATGGCACGCGTGGCAATCGTCACCGGTGGCACCCGAGGTATCGGCAAGGCGATCAGCCTCGCGTTGAAGGCGGAAGGGCGCACCGTGGTCGCCAACTACGGCGGCAACGACGACGCGGCGCGGGCCTTTTCCGACGAGCATGGGATTGCCGTGTACAGGTGGGACGTGGGCGATCACCACGCCTGCATCGACGGCTGCATTCGCGTGACGGAGGATGTCGGCCCGGTCGACATCGTGGTCAACAACGCCGGCATCACTCGCGACGGCACGCTAGCGCGGATGAGCTATGACGACTGGCACGATGTCATGCGCATCAATCTGGGCGGGTGCTTCAACATGGCCAAGGCATGTTTCCCCGGCATGGTCGAACGCGGCTGGGGCCGGATCGTCAACATCGGTTCGATCAACGGCCAGGCGGGCCAGTACGGGCAGGTGAACTATGCCGCGGCGAAAAGCGGCATCCACGGCTTCACCAAGGCGCTGGCGCAGGAAGGCGCCAAGAAGGGCGTCACCGTCAACGCCATCGCGCCGGGTTACATCGACACCGACATGGTCGCCGCCGTGCCCGCGCCCGTGCTGGAAAAAATCGTCGCCAAGATCCCCGTCGGGCGGCTGGGCCAAGCGACCGAGATCGCCCGCGGCGTGGTGTTCCTGACCAGCGACGACGGCGGTTTCGTCACCGGCTCCACGCTGAGCATCAACGGCGGCCAGCACATGTACTGAACCCCAGCGGCCGCATTCCGCCGCCGATGGGAACGCGCCGCCTGCCGAAGCCTTTCCTTGGGACACCCATGCCAAAGGAGATGCTCTTGCCGACAGCGTCATTCAACGCGCCCTGCCCCGCTTCCCTCGCATGAGCGACGCCGTGACTGCTGCCGACCACACGACTGACGAAGGGCGCCAGGCGACGTCTCCGACGAGGATGCCCGCAGGCGCCTGGAAGACCGTGCTCGTGCGGACCTGGAAGGAATCGTCGGCCGACAGCGTGGGGCTGATCGCCGCGGGCGTATCGTATTACGTGTTCCTTGCCATCGTGCCGTTGCTCGGTGCGACGGCCCTGTCCTATGGGCTGATCGCCGATCTGCAGACGGTCAACGCGCACATTGGCCAGATCGTCCAGGTCCTGCCCGGGGACGCGGGACAGTTGATTGCCGAGCAGCTGGTGAACGTGGTGCAGACGTCGTCGGGCAAGAAAGGCCTAGGCCTCCTGCTCGCGCTGGCCATCGCCCTGTTTGGCGCGCGCAACGCCGCGGGCAGCGCGATCAACGCGCTCAACATCGCATACGAAGAGGAAGAGCGCCGCGGCTTCGTCAAACTCAACCTGCTCGCGCTCGCGATGACCGCCGCAGCAGTTGTCGGCGCGGCGGCGGCGATCGCGGGGATCGGCGCGATGAGCTTCCTGGACGGCGCGCTGCCATCCAACAATCCGGTGATCGAGGCGCTGTCGGTGGTGTTGACCTATGGCCTGCTCGGGCTCGTCGGGGCGACCGGGGCGGCGCTGCTGTATCGCTATGGTCCGTCGCGCGACAAGCCACAGTGGCGCTGGCTCACGCCCGGTTCGGTGTTGTTCGGCGCGGTGTGGGTGCTGCTGACCTTCGGGTTCGGGTACTATGCGAGCCACTTCGGCAACTATGGCGCGACCTACGGGTCATTGAGCGCGGTGATCGTGCTGCTGACGTGGCTGTACCTGTCTTCCTATGCCCTGATCTTCGGCGCGGAGCTTAACAGCGAGCTGGAGCATCAAACCGCGCGCGATACCACTGACGGGCCGGAACGGCCGCTGGGTGAGCGGGGGGCGTGGGTCGCCGACCACGTGGCGTCTGAAAACGACGAGCCCCCGTCCCGGAAGTAACCTTGGCATACCTTGACGAGGCAGGCGGCGCGCCGATCGCCGGCGCGCCGCTGTTCTCTACCCCGCTTCGCTTATCGCGCGGTGATCGTCAGATCGACGCGACGCGACCCCTGATCCGCCCCGGCCGTGTTGCCCTCGCCCGCACTGCGCGCAGTCAGCGCAGCGGCGGGCACGCCGTTTTCGACCAGCGCGGCCATCACCGCGTTGGCGCGGTCAGCGGCGAGCTGGGCATTGGCCGCGGCGTTGCCTTGCGCGTCGGCGAGACCGACGATCTCGGCCTTCATCGTCGGCTGCCTGGCCAGTACCGCCGCGAACGAGGCGAGTTCCCGCTGGTCTTCAGGCCGGATCGCCGCGCTGCCGGTGTCGAAAAACACGTTGTTGAAGCCAAACGTGCGCGGCGTCGCCTCGTTGCCGGCCAGATAGGCCTCGACATCGCGGGTCAGGATCGCACCGTCCTCGTCAACCGGGCCAGCGCCGGCAGTCGTGGTCCCGGCGGTGGTGGCCGCCGATTGGTCCAGCTTCGCCCGGGCCTCGTCATCATCGCCGCAACCGCGCAGCGCCAGGATCAGACCCAGCAGGATCAACCCGCCGATGACCCACGGCAACCAGCCCATGCCCTTGCGGTCGTCGTCGCGATGCGCATCAGGGTGATGGGCAGCGCCCCCGGTGGCCGCGCCTGCGGCGGCAGCGCCGGCCGCGGGCACCCAGCCCGCGCGTGCCGCTGTCCCGGTGACGTTGAGATGGACGTGTTGGTCTACCCGTTCCACCTGATCGAGCGCTACGAAATGATGGTTGCCGTCCGCGGAACCGCTGCGTTGCAGCTTGATGCTGTCGCTCTCGATCCCGTCGACGGTGCCGATCAGCGCGCCGTCCGATCCGAGAACCTGCATACCGTGTGTGATGTCGTCCCTGGTCATAGCGTTGAAAGCCTTGCTGTTTCTCCCGCCGTCGAAACGATGCCCGCAGCACGGCGTTCCGCGCGCGCGCTTCCCCTGCTTGCCCCCGCGGGACCGCGGGCGATAGGATGGCGGCCATGCCCCAGTTCTATCACCCGCCGGTCAAGCGCTCGGTCGAGATCGCCGGCCATCGCACCTCGATCAGTCTGGAGCCGCTGTTCTGGGACATGCTGCGGGAGGCGGCGGCGCGAGAGGGCATGCCCGTGAACGGACTGGTCGGCCGGATCGACGAGGAACGGATCGCCTCCCCCACGCCGTGCGGCCTGGCGGGCGCGATCCGGCTGTGGCTGGTGGCGCACGGCCGGACAGAGGGCGAGGGATAGGAAAACGGGCGGCACCCGCGAAGGGTCCGCCCGTCTCACGCCCCGTCAGAGGCGATCCAGTCCCGTTGCTCCTTTAATAGGTCGCCGGGGGATCGCTGGCGGGGAAGCTTTCGTCGCTCGCCTGGTCGGTCTTGCTCCAGTCGCGGTCGTTGTCGTCGCGCATCGCATCCGGGCCGGCATCGCGCACGGCCTGATGTCCCTTGTCAGGCTGGCCGCCAGCAAAGGCCGGCGCACCTTCGCGCGCAGCGAAGTTCTTTTCGTAATACTTGTAACCGACGTAGCCGAGCGTACCGAGCGCGGCGAGTTTGAGCAGTGCCATGATGTGAGAACTCCTTTGCCTGCTCAACGCAGGGGAAGGCCGTCCGTATCCCGGCAAAGCGAACGTTATTCGTCGCCCACCCGTTCCACCTGGGCGCCAACCAGCGCGAGCTTCTCTTCCAGGCGCTCATAACCGCGATCGAGGTGGTACAGCCGGCGCACTTCGGTGCGGCCTTCGGCGGCCAGTCCGGCGATCACCAGGCTCATCGATGCGCGCAGGTCCGTGGCCATCACCTCGGCTCCGGTCAGCTTGGGAACGCCGTGAACGATCGCGGTCCGTCCCGAGGTCTCGATGTTGGCACCCATGCGATTGAGCTCTGGCACGTGCATGTAGCGGTTTTCGAAGATCGTCTCGTGCAGCACGCTGGTGCCGTTCGCCACGGTCAGCAGTGCCATCAACTGGGCCTGCATGTCGGTGGCGAGCCCGGGATAGGGCGCGGTCGACAGGTTCACCGCGTTGAGCGGGCCGTCCGCGGTGACACGGATGCCCTTCTTCTCGGCCTCCACCTGCACCCCGATGTTACGCAGCGCGTGGATCGTCGCCGACATCTCGTGCGCGTTCGCCCCTTCGAGCAACACGTCGCCCCCGGTGATCGCAGCCGCGCAGGCATAGGATCCCGCCTCGATCCGGTCCGCCATCACCCGGTAGGTCGCACCGTGCAGACGCTTGGCCCCGTGGATCGTAAGGTCGGAGGTGCCGATCCCTTCGATTTCCGCGCCCATCGCGACCAGCAGGTTGCACAGGTCGACGATCTCGGGTTCGCGCGCGGCGTTGAACAGGCGGCAGGTCCCATTGGCGAGCACCGCTGCCATCAGCGCGTTCTCCGTCGCGCCGACCGACACGACCGGGAAGTCATAGTCCCCGCCCGGCAATCCGCCATCGGGTGCGTGCGCCGCGACATACCCTTGGGCGATCTCGATCACCGCGCCGAATGCGGCCAGCGCCTTAAGGTGCAGATCGATGGGGCGGTTGCCGATCGCGCAGCCGCCGGGCAGCGATACCTTGGCCTGGCCCATCCGCGCCAGCATCGGGCCGAGCACCAGGATCGAGGCGCGCATCTTGCGCACCAGATCGTACGGCGCGACGGTGCCGGTGATGCGGGTCGCCTCAAGCGTCATCACCCGCCCGAAATCTTCCGGCCGGCTGCCCTGGATCGCGGTGGTGACGCCGAACTGGTTCATCAGGTGCTGGAACCCGTCGATGTCGGCCAGCCGGGGCAGGTTGCGCAGCGTCACCGGCTCGTCGGTCAGCAGCGCGCACGGGATGAGCGTCAGCGCCGCGTTCTTGGCGCCCGAAATCGGGATGGAGCCGGACAGGCGCTTGCCGCCCTCGACGATGATTTTGTCCATTTACGCGCACTAGCGGGAATCGTCCGCGTCGCAAGCGCCGCCGGTTGCGCCGGCTTGGCGCGGTGCTAAGCCCCGAAGCCATGACGTCGCGCAAACCCATCAGAAAAGCCGTTTTTCCGGTCGCCGGGCTCGGCACCCGGTTCCTGCCCGCGACCAAGGCCATCCCTAAGGAGATGCTGCCGATCGTCGATCGCCCGCTGATCCAGTACGCGGTGGACGAGGCGCGGGAAGCGGGGATCGAACAGATGATCTTCGTCACCGGCCGCGGCAAGAGCGCGATCGAGGATCACTTCGACATCGCGTACGAGCTTGAGGTCACCATGACCCAGCGGGGCAAGGACCTGTCGGTGCTCGGCCCCACCCGGCTGATGCCGGGCAACTGCGCTTACGTCCGCCAGCAGGAGCCGCTGGGCCTCGGCCATGCGATCTGGTGCGCCCGCGACATCATCGGCGACGAACCGTTCGCGATCCTGCTGCCCGACGAACTGATGCACGGTCGCCCCGGCTGCCTGGCGCAGATGGTGGAGGCGTACGATCAGGTCGGCGGCAACCTGGTCAGCGTGCTCGAAGTCCCGCGCGAAGACGTCTCCAGCTATGGCGTGATCGCGCCGGGGGCGGAGGTGTCGGCCTCGCTGACCGAAGTCACCGGTTTGGTCGAGAAGCCGGCCGCGGCCGACGCGCCTTCCAACAAGATCATCTCGGGCCGCTACATCCTCCAGTCCGAGGTCATGCGCACGCTGGAGGACCAGGAAAAAGGCGCCGGCGGCGAGATCCAGCTCACCGACGCGATGGCCCGGATGATCGGCACGCAACCCTTCCACGCCGTCACCTTCGCCGGCCGCCGCTTCGACTGCGGCAGCAAGGCTGGCTTCGTGGAAGCGACGCTCGCCCTGGCGCTTGAGCGCGAAGACCTGGGTGCCGAAGTGCGCGCGATGGCGGAGCGGGAGTTGGGGCGCTCGACCTGACCTGTTGAGGATCGCAGCCGCCGCAGCGGGCCGCGCTCCCCTGCCGATCAGGCAGGTTGAACCACTTGTGCGCGAAGCTGTGCGCAGCTTACGCCGGCGTCACCCGCAGGGGCAGGGTCTTGAGGCCGCCCACGAAGGTGGAGCTCGACCGCCGGGCCTCGCCCGCCAGCTCTACCGCGTCCACCCGGTCGAGCAGTTCCTCGAACAGGATGCGCATCTCCAGCCGGGCGAGATGCAGGCCCAGGCACTGGTGCGCGCCCGCGCCGAACGCGAGGTGGCGATTGGGGCTGCGGGCGGCGTCGAACTTGCGCGGATCGGGGAACTGGGCGGGGTCATGGTTGGCCGCAACGTAGTTGATCATCAGCCAGTCACCCTTGGCGATGCGTTGCCCACCCACCTCGGTATCCTCGGCCGCGGTGCGCATGAAGTGCTGCACCGGGCTGGTCCAGCGGATCGCCTCCTCGACGATCCCGCCCAGCAGCGAACGGTCCGCCTTGACCCGCGCCCACTGCTCCGGGTCCTGCGCCAGCGCCAGCATCGCCCCGGCGGTGGAGGCGCTGGTGGTGTCGTGCCCCGCCGCCGCGACGATGATGTAATAGCCCATCATGTCGCGGTCATTCAGCGGCTCGCCATCGACTTGGGCGTTGGCGATGGTGCTGGCGACATCGCCCGTTGGATGAGCGCGCTTCTCCGCCGTCAGCTTGGCGAAGTAGGCCTCGAAGTCCTTGACCGCGCCGGCGATGATCTGGGTGATCACCTCGGGCGGCAGGTCTTTCATGCCCGACTGGTTGAGATCCTCGTCCTGCCCGCCGAACATCTGCTGGGTCAGCATCAGCATCCGCTGCTCATCTTCCTCCGGCACGCCCAGGATCTGCATGACGACGTGCAGCGGATAGGGCGCGGCGACCTCCTTGCAGAAATCGACCTGCGGACCTGCGGCAAGCAAGCGATCGACCGCGGCGCGGGCGATTCCGCGCACCTCATCCTCGATCCCGCGCAGGTTCTTGGGCATGAACCATTCTTGGGTGAGCTTGCGGTACTTCATGTGGGTCGGCGCATCGAACGTGACGAGGCTCGCCACCATGTGCTCGCTACCGCCGGAGAACGCCTTGGCGAACTCGATCCCGTCGGTGGTGCTGAACACCACCGTGCGCGGGTTGTTGAGGAAGGTCGCGTTGTCCTTCGAGATGCGCATCACGTCATCGTACCGGGTGACGAGCCAGAAGGGCGGGTGGAGCTCGGCAGGTTCCGGCACGATCCGCGCAACCGGCATCTGTTCGCGCAGCCAGTCGAAGGTGTCGAGCAGGTGGTCCCAGCCTGCGTATGCCTTGGGATCGATCACCTCGCGCGCGATCTCGGGCGGAGCGATCGGGGTTGCGGCGGCGGGATCAGCCATGGTGGCCATCGTCAGACCCCCTCGCTTGCGCGCTCTCGGTACTCGTCCTTGAGCTTGCGCTTGTAGAGCTTACCGTTCGCCTCCCGCGGCAATTTGGCGCGGAAGTCGATCTCCCGCGGTAACTTGAGCCGCGCAAGCTTGGTGCCGAGGTAGTCGAGCAACTCCGCGCGCAGACCCTCCCCCGCCGCGTCCGGGTCCGCCGGCTGGACAACGGCCACTACCCGCTCGCCCATGTCCGGGCACGGCGCGCCGATCACCGCCGCATCGGTCACCTTGGGATGCGTGATCAGAAGGTTCTCGATCTCCTGCGGGTAGATGTTGACCCCGCCCGAGATGATCATGTTGGACCGCCGGTCGGTCAGGTAGAGGAAGCCATCCTCGTCCAGCTTGCCGATGTCGCCCAGCGTGGTCCAGCCGTTCGCGTGCGTGGCTTCGGCGGTCTTATCGGGATCGTTGTGGTAGACGAACTGGTCCTCGTTCTCGAAGAACACGACGCCCTCCTCACCCACCGGCAGTTCATTGCCGTCGGCATCGCAGATGTGCGGAATGCCCCGGATCGGCTTGCCCACCGAGCCGGGGTGTTCGAGCCACTGCTGCGATGTCGCGAAGGTCATCCCGTTGCCTTCCGATCCGGCGTAGTATTCGAGCAGGATCGGACCCCACCAGTCGATCATCTTGGTCTTGACGTCGACCGGACACGGCGCCGCCGCGTGGATTGCCCGCTTGTGCGTCGACAAGTCGTAACGGGTGCGAATTTCCTCGGGCAGCTTGAGCATGCGCACGAAGTGGGTCGGCACCCATTGGCTGTCGGTCACTTTGTATGCCTCAATCGCGGCCAGCGCCGGCTCGGCATCGAATTTCTCCATCACTACTACCGTGCCACCCAAGCTGTGCGCGGTCATCGTCCAGCGGAACGGCGCCGCATGGTAGAGTGGCCCTGGGCTGAGGTAGACGACGCTCCCGTCAGTCGGCCACCCGAACGCATGCGCGGCGAGCATCAGCAACGGGGAAACGGCGAGGTGATCAGGATCGGGCGGGCTGACTGGCTTGATCCCCTTTGGCCGGCCCGTAGTGCCGGAGCTGTAGAGCATCGCCAGGCCAAGCTGCTGATCCGCGATCGGCTCTGCCGGCATTGCCGCGAGCAGCGCGGCAGCATCGGCGTCGGTATCGAACACCAGTTGCTCGACCTGCGGCGCAAGGTCGCGCAATTCGGCAAGCCTGGGCGAGAAATAGGCTGAACTGATCAGCATCTTGGCGCCGCTGTCCTGCAGAATGTAGGCAACCTCGTCCGCCGTCAGGTGCGTCGAGATCGGTACCAGAACCGTGCCCGCGCGCTGGTTGCCCCAGGCGATCTCCAGGTATTCCGGCCGGTTCTCCAGCCACAGTCCCACGGTGTCGCCGGGCCCCACCCCCCGGCTGCGAAACAGCTGCGCCACGCGGTTGGCGGCGTCTTCCATTTCACGGTAGGTGATCGTCCTGCCGCTGCCCGCCATGATGATCGCGGGGTGGTCAGGACGGTTGGCGGCATGAGTTGTCGGATGCATCGTGTTCTCCCACCCGGGAGATTAGTTTCATAGCGCAACCGGGCAAGCGAAAAGGGCGACCGGCTCGTGCCGATCGCCCTTATCCGAGCACTCCTCTCCCGAGTGTCTCTTGGCCTGTCGAGGCAGGCCGCGAACCTTCCAGAATTACTTGGCAGCGAGGACCGCGGCGCCGCTGGGGCGGGTCTCTGCCATGTAGGGGATCGGATTGACCGCCTGGCCAGCTACCCGGACTTCATAGTGCAGGTGCGGCCCGGTCGAGCGGCCAGTGCTGCCGACGTAGCCGATGATGTCGCCCTTGCGGACATGCTGGCCGGCGGCGACCGCCAAGCGGCTCATGTGCGCATAGCGGGTCTGAAGATTGCTGCCGTGGTCGATCGCGACGTACAGGCCGTAGCTGGAGAACCAGTCGGCGCGCCCGATCTTCCCGTCGGCGGTCGCATAGACCGGGGTGCCGGTCGGGGCGGCAAGGTCGATGCCCTTATGAGCGTGCATTCCGCCCAGCACCGGATGCGTGCGCATGCCATAGCTGCTGGTGGTCGCCGCGGCAGCAAGAGGAGCGCGCGACGGGATCGACACGCCCATGGTCGGGGCGATCGGGGTCGATACGGTGCTGGTGGTGGGACCGCCGTTATCGAGTGCCTGCCAGCTGGAGAACAACTGCTTGAACTGCTCGTCGGAACCCGACACGCCCGAAGCGCGGACATCGCGCACCGAAGCGGCGATATCCGCCGAGGCGGCACTGGAATTTGCGAAAGCAGGCGTCGCGCCCATCGAGAACAGTGCGCCGAATGCGGCAAGTGCGGCAACGACACGGCGCTGGAGAAGGCTTGCGACCAAAATACCCGTCCTTTTGCTTCGCGACACCCCCCGGCGCCGCTGCGAACCCATCTGCGAACCGGAAAAAATCGGCTCGTGGGCAATTTTTCTGAGACTGATCGGAACCCCCCGCCGTCTCGATGATTGTGGGTTAACCGGGCAATTGTTTAACAAGCAAGCACGGCACAGGCACTGAGCGATAAACCGGCTGCAAGACGCGCCGAGTCGTTGAACGGAGGTTTCAGGCCTCCGCGAAAGTGCCTGCGAACCAGCGAAATCCAGTAGTTTTCAGGCGTCATGTCCTGGATTCGGGCACATTCGTCAAAGTGCTTGGAGCCGATGGCCACGTGACGGATTTCGTCGTCAAGGATGCGCGTGAGGATTCGAGCACCCGCCATGTCGCCGTGGTTTGTCACCCGTTCGATCGTGGACGGGGTCACGTCGAGGCCTCGCGCTTCCAGCACCATCGGTACCACCGCCAGCCGCGCCGCCACACTGTGCGCGGTCTGCTCGGCGGCCTGCCACAAACCATCGTGCGCCGGCATGGCGCCGTACGAGCTGTTCATCGTGGCAAGATGCCGTTCGAGCAGCGCGAAGTGCATCGCCTCGTCGGCCGCAACGCCGAGGAAATCGGACACGAAATCTTGGCCCATCTCCGCCCCGAACCGCCCCGCCATGTCGAGCGCGAGGTCGATGGCTACGAATTCGATGTGCGCGAGCGCATGCCACAAGGCTAGGCGACCCCGCTCGGATCCGGCTTTGCCGCGTTTCGGCATCCGGTTCGGCGGCAGCAGTTCCGGGGCGACAGGCCGTGCGGGCCGATCGGGCATCGGCTGATCGAAGGTCAGGCCAAGCCGGCCGAGGCGCCAGTCCCGGGCCACTTTCCGCGCGGCCATCACCTTGGCTGCAGGATCAGGAGTGAGCAGAGCGGCGCGGATCGCGTCACCGACGGGCGGCAACCGGGTCACAGAGCCTTGGCCGCTTCCAGCACTTCGGCCGCGTGTCCCTTGACCTTCACTTTGTCCCACACCCGGGCGATTCGTCCTTGCGCATCCAGCAGGTATGTCGTGCGCACCATGCCGATGAATTTCTTCCCGTAGAGCTGCTTCTCGGTCCAGATGCCCAGCGCATCGGACAGGCCACCGCCATCCTGCGCATCGGTCGCCAGCGGCACCGCGAGCTCCTGTTTGGCCATGAACGCCCGGTGCTTTGCGGGCGGGTCCTTGGACACCCCGAGCAGTGCCACCCCGGCTTCGGCAAAGTCGCGCGCCAGCGCGGTGAAATCCTTCGCCTCGATCGTGCAGCCGGGGGTGTTGTCCTTGGGATAGAACCAGACCACCGCCGGCTTGCCCGCGAAATCCGATGGGCGGACGATGCCCCCGTCGGGGGTTTCCATGGCGATGTCAGGCATCAGATCGCCCACGGCAGGCTTGGTCATCAGGCAGTCTCCAGCGGTTGTCCGAATGAATCGGCCCAGGCGCCCGCAACTTCTTGCCGCGCGTCGGCGAACGCCAGCAGAAGCGACGGCAGATCGGGATGGCCGCATGCCTCGGCCAGCGCGGCAGCTGCGGCGGGGGGCGGCTCGTCGACATCGGGCGCGAGCAGGCGGGCTGCGACCAGCATCCGGGTCATCAGCGCGAGTGCCTCGCGCACGGCGGGCCGGAGCAGATCGGCCGCCACCAGCGCATCGACCGCCTGCCCCAGGTCCGGATCGAACCCGATCCGCTCGCGCAGTTGCAGGTAATGGACGAGGAATTCCAGGTCGACCAGTCCGCCGCGCAGCAGTTTGGCGTCGAGCACTCCGCGCGCCGGTTTGTGCACCGCCATTTCGCTGCGCATCTTCAACACGTCGAATTTCAGGACGTCAGGGTCGCGAGGGCGGACGAGCACCTGGTCGATGATCGACTGCAATTGCGCCCGCGCTTCCGCCGAGCCGGTCAGCGGCCTCGCGCGTGCCAGGGCCATGTGCTCCCAGGTCCACGCCTCTTCGGCCTGGTAGCGCGCGAAGCTGTCGAAGCTGACCGCCAGCGGCCCCTGGGCGCCCTGCGGCCGCAGGCGGGTGTCGACCTCGTATAGCGCACCTTCGGCGGTCGGAACGCTGAGCGCGGCGGTGACGCGCTGGGCCAGGCGGTTGAAGTAATGCGTCGCGCCGAGGGGGCGTGGTCCGTCAGACTCCCCGCCGAAGTCGCCGCTGAACAGATAGATGACATCGAGATCGGATGCGTGAGTCAGCGTCCCTCCCCCCAGTCGTCCGAGCCCGAGCACGACCAGTTCGCCCCCCGGCACCCGCCCGTGCGCCCGTTCGAACTCCGCGACGGCCGCTGACTGCGCCGTTGCCAGCGCGGCTTCGGCGGTGCGGGACAGGGCGGCGCCGATCTCGAGAGGATCGTGCACCGCGGCGATCGTCTGCAGGCCTAGAGCGAACCGCAATTCCCCCGTCACGCGGCGAATGCGATCGAGCCGGTACTCGTAATCCTCGCGATCGGCCGCACCCATCTGCGCGGCGATCTCCGCCACGCTGCCCGGCAGATCGAGCGCCCGGCGGTCGATCAGCGAATCGAGCAGTTCGGGCCGGCGCCCGAGCCGGTCGGCCAGCGTCGGCGCGAGCACCAGGATGCGCACCAGCTGGTCGAGCAGCGCGGGACGCTGGATCAACAGGTTGAACAGGTTGATGGCACTGGGTGCCGCGCTCAGCACCCGCTCCCACCGATTGAGCGCCTGGTCCGGCTCGGGCGCAGCCGCAAGCCGTTCCAGCAACGCGGGCAACAGGGTGTCGAACGCTTGCCGGGCGGCCTGCGAACGCAGCGCGCGGATATGGCCGTCGCTCCATGCGGCGATGCGCTCGGCCACCTGTTCCGGCTCACCGAAGCCCAGCTCGGCCAACTTGCGCGCGAAGCTATCCCCGCTGACCGGCACCGACGCGGCGGTCTGCTCATCATCCGCGATCAGTGCGTCATAGCGCCGCCCGACGATTTCGGTGATTTCCCGCAGTTCCGCCACCAGCGCCGCGCCGTCGGCCAGGCCGTCGAGCTGCGCCACGTTGTCCAGCGCGGCTCCACTGGGCAGGACGTGCGTCTGCTGGTCGGTAACCATCTGCAGCCGGTGCTCGAGCATTCGCAGCCGATCATAGGCCTCGCCCAGCGCGTGGGCATCCGCGTCCGCGACGATGCCCGCCGCCGCCAGCGCATCCAGAGCGGCGCGGGTGCCCCTCACCCGCAACGATGGATCGCGGCCCCCGTGGATCAGCTGATGAGTCTGCGCGAAGAATTCGACCTCGCGGATTCCGCCGCGCCCCAGCTTCAGGTTGAAGCCCGGCCCCGGCTCCTGCGGTCCGGAATAGCTGGCGCGGATGCGCGCCGTCAGCCGGCGGATTTCCCCGATCGCCCCGAAGTCGAGACTTCGCCGCCAGACAAACGGGCGAATGGCCGCCAGGAAGTCTTCGCCGGCCCCCAGATCGCCGGCGGCGGCACGCGCACGAATGAACGCCGCCCGTTCCCAGGTCAGCGCCGAGCTTTCATAATGAGTGAGCGCACCGGCGACCGGAATTGCCAGCGGGCTGACTTCCGACGCCGGCCGCAGGCGCAGGTCGACTCGGAACACGAAGCCGTCGGCGGTGACTTCGCTCAACAGGCGGACGATCTCGCGCGCATAGCGCTGGGCAGCCTCGGCCGGTTCGTCGCGCTCCCGCCGCGGCAGCGTAGCCGGATCGTACAGCAGGATCGGGTCGATATCGGAGCTGTAGTTCAGCTCTCGCGCGCCATGCTTGCCAAGGGCGAGCGCAATCATGCCGTCGGGATTCGCGTCGGGCACACGCTTGCGGATCGCCGCGGCGATGGCCCGGTCCAGCGACCGGTCGGCCAGCGCCGACAGCTCCCCCATGACGCGCGCCAGCGGGAACGCGCCCGCCAGATCGCCGATGGCCAGCGCCAAGGCATACGCCAAGCGCTCCCGGCGCAGCGCGCGTCCAGGGTCGGCGATCCCATCCCCGGCGGCCGCCGCCCAGTCGAGCGCGTCCTCCCCCGCTCCCTCAGCCAGCAGTTCGGTGAGCGCGGGTAGCCGCGCCGCCGCCTGGGCAAGGAAGGGCGAGTGAGACCGGGTGCGGCCGAGCGCATGGTGCCAGTTTCCCGTCATGACGCCGTTCCAAGCCGAACCCGGCGCCCGGTGCAAGCGCCAGTCGGGTTGTGCCGCCTGCCGCTGCATGGCAGGACCTGCCCGATAAACGTCACATCGGGAGGCTGCCTTTTGCCCTATCGTTCCCTAGCCGCGGTCGCCGCAGCCTCGCTTGCGCTGTCCGGCTGCGCCGCTACCATGGAACCGGTTGCCGGGGCCGCTCCCGCCGGCAGCGCGCAACTCGCGGTCGCACCTTCGATCCCGCTGATGCAGCAGGTGACGAAGCGGCTGTCGCAGGACGACCTTGAGGGCAGGGCGCCAAGCACGGCGACCGAACCCAGAGTGCTCGACTACATCGTCGCGCAGTTCGAGCGCGCCGGGCTCAAGCCGGGCAACCAGGGCAAGTGGCTACAGGAAGTGCCGACGGTGGAAATCACCGGCAGCAACCACAGTCCGATGACGGTCAGCGGCGGCGCCACGCCGTTGCGCTTCTCGTTCGGCGACCAGTACGTCGCGACCAGTTACCGGGTGACGCCGCAGACCAGGGTCGAGAACAGCCCGCTGGTCTTCGTCGGCTATGGCATCAACGCGCCGGAACTCGGCTGGAACGACTATGCCGGCGTGGACATGAAGGGGAAGACCGCGGTCATCCTGGTCAACGATCCCGACTATGCGATGGACGGTCAGGATGGCCTCTTCAAGGGTCGGCGGATGACCTACTACGGCCGCTGGACCTACAAGTTCGAGGAAGCTGCTCGCCAGGGCGCCGCCGCGGCGATCATAGTCCACGACACGTTCCCGGCCGCGTATGGTTGGAACGTCGTCAACTCCAGCTGGACCGGCGCGCAATACTACGTCCAAACCGCCAACGACGGGATGGACCAGACGATGGCCAATGGCTGGGTGCAGAAAGCCGCCGCCGAAGCGATCGTCGGTGCGGAGGGCAAGGACCTTGGCGCCCTGACCGCCGCTGCCCAACGCAAGGGGTTCAAGGCTGTCCCGCTTGGCCTGACCGCCAGCTTCGGGTTCGACAACGCGGTTCGCAAATCGACCTCGCACAATGTGGTTGGCATTCTGCCCGGCACGACCCGCCCGGACGAATATATGCTCTATTCCGGACACTGGGATCACCTGGGCCGGTGCACTCCCGACGCAACCGGCGACGACATCTGCAACGGCGCGGTCGACAACGCGACCGGCATCGGCGCGATCACGGCGCTGGCGGACGCCAACCACCGCGCCGGACCGACCGCGCGGAGCCAGGTGTTCATCGCGCTGACGCTTGAGGAATCCGGGCTGCTCGGATCCGAATACTATGCCCAAAACCCGATCTACCCGTTGGCGCAGACCGTCGGCGGAGTGAACATCGATGCGCTCGCCCCGGGTGGGAGCGCGCGCGATTACATGATGACCGGAGGCGACAAGTCCGACCTGACCACGTTGTTCAACCAGACGCTGGCTCAGCAAGGTCTGCGCGGTTCGCCCGAAGCGGAGCCTGAGAAAGGCTACTATTACCGCTCCGACCACTTCAGCCTCGCCAAGCGCGGCGTGCCGATGTTCTACGTCGATCGGGGGCTCGATCTGATCGCCGGCGGTACCGCAGCCGGGCAAGCGGCGGCGGATGATTATGTCCAGAACCGGTATCACGCGCCGAGCGACGAGTGGTCGGATGCGTGGGACTGGTCCGGCATGACCACCGACCTCGCGCTGTTCTACCAGCTTGGCCGTTCGCTCGCCGAGAGCAGCACGTGGCCGAACTGGCACACCACGGACGAGTTCCGCGCCATCCGCGACAAGAGCTGCGCCAGCAGCGCTGCCGGCTGCTGATACTCGCTCGATGTCCGCGTTGATGCCGCCGGAGTGGGCGCCGCAGGCCTGGCTGTGGATCGGCTTCCCGCACGATGCGGAGGAATGGCCAGGCTACCTGTCGCGCGCGCAGGAGCAGATGGCGGCGTTCGCGAACGCGGTTGCCGAAAGCGGGCAGGAGGTTCGCCTGCTGGTGCGGCACGCGGCGAACGAAGCGCGTGCGGCAAGCCTGGTTATGGGGGCGGTGAAGCTTGAGCGGCGCGCCTACGGCGATGTGTGGGTGCGCGACACCGGACCCCTCGTCCGCGGCGACGGAAACGCGCTGCGCTGCCGCTTCAACGGCTGGGGCGGCAAGTACCTGATGGAAGGCGACCAGACGATCGGCGCCGAACTCGCCCGCGATGCCGGCCTGCCGGTCGTGGAGACCGACTGGATCCTTGAAGGCGGTGCGATCGACGGCGACGGCACCGGCCTCGTCGCGACCACCGAACAATGCCTGCTCAACTCGAACCGCAATCCGCAGCTGTCGCGCGGCGACATCGAACAGCGATTGGCGGCCGATCTCGGCCTGGACAGGGTCCTGTGGCTTGGCGACGGGTTGTTGAACGATCACACCGATGGCCATGTCGACAACCTTGCCCGGTTCGTGGCGCCGAACCGGCTGGCGCTCCCGCGGGGGACGGGGGCGGACGATCCAAACGCGAGAGTCTATGCCGACGCGAGGGACCGCGCCGAGGCGTTCGGCGTCCAGGTGGCCGACATCCCGTCGCCCGGCCTGATCACGCGCGGCGATTTCATCGAGCCGGCGAGCTACGCCAACTTCGCGATCACGACCAATCTGGTCGTCGTCCCCACGTTCGGCTCGGTGCACGATGACGAGGGGGTCGCTGCGATCGCGGACCTCTTTCCCGATCGCGCGACCATCGGCCTGCCCGCCGATGCGGTACTCGCGGGCGGCGGCGGCTTTCACTGCGCCAGTCAGCAGATGCCGGCTTTAACTTCGCCTTAGCTTCTTGGCGCGCATGACGCGCACATGGCCAAGGCTGTCGCCCGTATCCTGACCACCGAATCGCCACTGAGCGAAATCGCCCGGTTCGCGCTGGTGACCAGCTGTCCGCTCGCGATGATCCTCGCCGGACGCGCGCTGCCGTTCTAGGTCGGACGCGCCCGTCTGGCGCATCCGCATCAGTCTCGATCAATCGCCGGATTTCATAAGCGCGCGATCAGATCGCTGCCGCCGAGGCGCAACGTCACCGCAAGTCGGGCGGGGTAGCCTCCGCTGTCAGTAGCGCGATTGCGTCGTCGAGCGGCATGACCTTCTGGTGTTCGGCCCCGAGCGTACGCAGCGCGACCGTGCCTTCATCCGCCTCCCGCTTGCCGACGACCAGCAGGTGAGGGACCTTCTTGAGGCTGTGCTCGCGCACCTTGTAATTGATCTTCTCGTTGCGGAGATCCGCCTCCACCCGCACGCCCGCGGCCCGGAGCTTGGCCAGCACCTGTTCCCCGTACTCATCCGCATCCGACACGATGGTGGTGACCACCGCCTGGGTCGGCGCCAGCCACACGGGCAGCTTGCCGGCAAAATGTTCGATCAGGATGCCGATGAAGCGCTCGAACGTGCCCAGGATCGCGCGATGCAGCATCACCGGCCGGTGTCGTTCGCCGTCTTCGCCGATGTAGCTGGCGTCGAGCCGCTCGGGCAGCACCCGGTCGGACTGGATCGTGCCGACCTGCCACGTCCGGCCAATCGCGTCGGTCAGGTGGAATTCCAGCTTCGGCGCATAGAAGGCGCCCTCGCCCGGCAGTTCTTCCCAGCCAAACTCCTCCGTCGCCCGGCCCGAAGCGATCACCGCCTGGCGTAGCTCCTCTTCGGCAGTGTCCCACATCTCGTCCGAACCGAAGCGCTTCTCCGGCCTCAGCGCCAGCTTGATCGCGTACTGATCGAAACCGAGGTGGTGATAGACACTGTCGAGCAGGTCGCAGAAATCGCGCACTTCCTGGACCAGCTGATCCTCGCGCACGAAGATGTGCGCATCGTCCTGGGTGAACTGGCGCACGCGCATGATGCCGTGGAGCGCGCCATGAGGCTCGTTGCGGTGGCAGCAACCGAATTCCGCCATCTTAAGCGGCAGGTCGCGGTAGCTGGTGATCCCCTGCTTGAAGATCAGCACGTGCGCCGGGCAGTTCATGGGCTTGAGCGCCATCCACTCGGCATCGTCCGATACCAGCGGGCCTTCGTCCTCGGTATTGGGCACCTCGTCGGGTATGACGAACATGTTCTCGCGGTATTTGCCCCAGTGGCCGGACTTCTCCCACTGGCGCGCGTCCATCACCTGCGGCGTCTTCACCTCGACATAGCCAGCCGCGTCGAGCCGGCGACGCATGTACGCCTCAAGCTCGCGCCAGATCTTGTAGCCCTGCGGATGCCAGAACACGCTGCCGTGCGCCTCCTCCTGCAGGTGGAACAAGTCCATTTCGCGGCCCAGCTTACGGTGGTCGCGCTTGGCCGCTTCCTCCAGCCGGTGGAGGTGCGCGTCGAGCTGTTTCTTGTTGAGCCAGCCGGTGCCGTAGATGCGCGTAAGCTGCGCATTCTTCTGATCGCCGCGCCAGTACGCCCCCGCCACGCGCGTCAGCTTGAACGCTTGCGGATCGAGCTTGCCCGTGGACGGCAGATGCGGGCCGCGGCACATGTCCAGCCACGCGTCCTCTTCCCCGGGACCGCCCGACCAATAGACGGTCAGTTCCTCATGCTCGGGAAGCTCGGCCGCCCATTCGGCCTTGAAGCTCTCGCCGTGGTCCTGCCAGCGCTTGATCAGGTCCGCGCGTGACCAGACCTCGCGGTGGAGCGGTTTGTCCGCGCGGATGATCTGGCGCATCTTGTCTTCGATCGCGGGAAGGTCGTCGATGGAAAACGGCGCGCGGCTGGCCGGCGCCATCACGTCGTAATAGAACCCGTCGTCGGTCGCGGGCCCGAACGTGATCTGCGTGCCGGGCCACAACGCCTGGATCGCTTCAGCGAGAACGTGGGCGAAGTCATGCCGCGCCAGTTCCAGCGCGTCGGCTTCGTCGCGGCTGGTCACCAGCGCCACCTGCGCATCGCCTTCGAAAGGACGGTTGAGGTCGCGCAGCTCCGCCCCGGACCCGTGATCGACCCGCGCGGCGATGGCCGCCTTGGCCAGGCCGGGCCCGATGGCCGCGGCGACGTCGGCCGGAGTGCTGCCCTGCGGCATTTCGCGCACCGATCCATCGGGGAGGCTGATCTTGAGAAGCTCGCTCATACGTTCCGTCCGTCGTTTGGCGCGCCCATGGCAGAAAGGGGGCCGCGCCGGAAGGCGTCAGAAAGGAGGACTGCTTCGGGAGGATGACGCCTGCCGCCCGAAGCCGGGCGGCGGCGGCGCGGGATCAGCCCGCGACCGACCGCCCCCGGATTGCCGGGGTGGTGGTAGTCAGTGTCAGGATTCGCTGATGCGTCACGCCGATTGACATACGCCGCAAAGACTATCCGCTCAACCCTTCGGTCAGGCGCCGGGCGCCAAAGTCGGCGGACAGCCGGTGCGTTCCCGCCAGCGTGCTCGACCGCTGCTTCACAGAGTCGGTAAACCGCCATTCGCATGTCGCGTTCGCGTGCGTCAGTTCGACCGCCATGTAGCCGCGGCGGGAGGTGTCGCACCATTTGAGGGAACCGCTGGTCTGCACCAGCGCGCGGGCGAGATCCGCCGGCTTGACGAACGGCAGGTAGGTCTCGACCCCGGGCGAGGTGACCGAGGTGCCGGCGAACTCCACCCCGACTCCGCCAAGATCGCTTGCCCAGGCGTTGTGACTGTCGCCCGACAGCACCACCAGGTTCGCTTCTGCTTCTCGCGCCGAGTTGAGCAGGCGATTGCGGGCGGCGGGGTAGCCGTCCCACGAATCCATGTTGAACGGCAGCCCGGCGTCGCTCGCCGCCAGGAGCCCGGCCATGCGCGAGCGCGCCAGCTTCTCGATTTCCGGTTCGAGCTTGAGCGATACGGTCGGTGGCAGCAGCACCGTGCCCATCACCACCTGCTGCACCAGAACCTGCCATTTGCGCCCCGATTGGACGGAGGACTTCAATCCGGCATCGAGCCAGCGTTCCTGCGCCGGTCCCATCAGGGTCCGCTGCGGATCCATGTACGCGCCGTCGTGGAAGCTGCGCAGAGTGGTTGCGGCCTGTTCCGGCGCCACTCCCTTGACGACATCGCTCAGGTTGAACTGCTTGTCGCGCGCGGAGAGGCGGGTTTCCAACCGGAACAGCGTCGCCAGATCGCCGACATCGTACCGCGCCCACGGGTCGTCGCTGATCGGCAGCCACTCCTGGCGCGCCTGCATGGCCGCCTTCCGGCGGGCGGACCACGTGCCTTCTGTCGCTTCGGTGTGATTTTCCGCGCCGCCGCGCCAGGCATCGTTGGCGATCTCGTGATCGTCGAACACTGCGATCATCGGGTATAGCTGATGCAGGCGAGCCAGGTCGGGGTCGCGGCGATAGCTGGCGTAACGCAGGCGGTAGTCGGCAAGGTGGATCGCCTCGCTCAGCGGGTCCGCGATCCGGCCATCGACCCGCTGCTTTTCCGTCGGATATGTTTCACGGTCGTATTCGTAGAAGTAGTCGCCGAGGTGGACCGCAAGATCAAACGCGTCGTCCTCGTTGGCGTGTGCATACGCATTGAAATACCCAAAGCCGAGGTTGGAGCAGCTGAATACCGCCATCCGAAAGCGATCGGTTGCGCCTTCGGGCAGGGTGCGCGTGCGGCCAACCGCGGAGATCGAGCCGTCAGGCGCGATAAAGCGGTAGTGATACCATCTCGCCGGCTTGAGCCCTTGAGCGATCGCCTTGGCACACCAGTCGCGTTGCGGATCGGCGGTAACGCTGCCGCCGGATACCGCCCGCGCAAAGTCGGCGGTCTCCGATACCTCGAACCTGAGACGAGCGGGAGCGGCGGCGGCGAAGCGGGTCCATAACAGGACCGACCTGGCCGATGGTTCCCCGCTGGCGACGCCGTGGGTGAACCCTCGGGCGGCTTGGGCCGCCACCGGCGCGGCGGCCAGGCCAAGGCCGAGAGCGCCTCCCAAGAGCAGCGCCCGGCGATCGAGTGCGATGGTGTGCAACAGGGCTGGTGGCTGGCGTGACATGCGGTTGCGTCCCATGGAGTAGCGCCAGCTATGCTGCCTGCATGACGTCGCCGTGTCACGCGGCGATCGCGCCTGGCGGATTGACCATGCCCCCCTCCCGTGGCCTAGACCTGGGGCATGGATACCGTTCGCTTTCACCCCGTCGCCGGCCGCCAGATCGCCTACCGTTTCCGTCCGGGGTCCGGGCCAGCATTGGTGTTCCTGCCCGGCTACCGATCGGACATGGCGGGGATCAAGGCAGGCGCCTTCTACCAGTGGGCGGCCGAACAGGGCCGCGCCTGTCTGCTGCTGGACTATTCCGGATGCGGCCAATCGGAGGGGGACTTCGCTGATGGTTCGCTCAGCCGCTGGCGCGACGAGGTGGTGGCGCTGATCGATGCGCTGGTGGAGCAGCCGGTGGTGCTGATCGGATCGTCGATGGGCGGGTGGCTGATGCTGCTGGTGGCGGAAATCCTGGAGGACCGGGTGCAGGGCCTCATGGGCATCGCCGCAGCGCCCGACTTCACCGAATGGGGTCGCACGGACGAAGACAAGCGGCGCCTGTCTGCGGGCGAGACCATCTACGACGCCAGTCCGTATGGCCCCACTCCGTTCTATGCCGGCTTCTGGGCCGATGGTCAGGACAACCGGCGGCTGGAGGGAGAGATCACCCTCTCCTGCCCGGTGCGGTTGGTCCACGGCATGCGTGATCAGGTGGTGCCATGGGACATCTCCGTCCGATTGGCGCAGTCCCTGCGTTCGAGCGAGGTTCACCTGACGCTGGTCAAGGACGGCGATCACAACTTGAGCCGCGAGCAGGATATCGCCTTGCTGCTGGGGACTCTCGCCACCATCTGAAGGCTGACCATGCTCAATGCTCTGCTACCCTTTCTGCTGATGCAGGTCGGCATTGCGCCGACGATGCCGACATTCAGCGACCTGCCGCCCGAACTGCGCGACCGGCCCGCCCGCGAGGAGGTCGCTTCGCCGCGCCCCCGGGCGACGACCGCGCTCGATACGTGCCTTAAGCTCGCTGCCAGCGATCCGGCGCGGGCGCGAACGCTTGCCGACGAATGGATCTCGCGCACGACCGGAGCGCAGCGCGCCGCAGGGAGCCATTGCCTGGGCATCGCGACGGCCAACAGCGGAGACTGGGCCGCCGCCGCGGCCGCCTTCCTCGCCGCACGCGGCGATGCCGATGAACCACGCTTCCGCGCACGGATGAGCGCGCTCGCCGGAAGCGCGCTACTCGCCCAAGGCGAGCCGGACGCGGCGCTCGCCGCGCTGGACGTGGGGCAGGTTGATGCGGCTGGCGACGCCGAGCTGTCGGGCGCACTCCAGCTCGACCGGGCAAGCGCGCTGGTGTCTCTGGGCCGGGAAACGGACGCTGCTGCTGCGTTGAGTGAAGCCCGTGCTGCCGTTCCGCAGGATGCGCAGGCGTGGCTGCTGTCTGCGACGCTGTCGCGCCGCTTGGGCGATATGACCGGCGCGCAAACATTTATCGAACAAGCCGCGGCGCTCGATCCGCGGGATCCTGCTGTCGGGCTGGAAGCGGGGGTGATCGCCGCGCTTGATGGCCGGGACGAGGCGGCGCGCAAGTCGTTCGAGTCGGTGGTCGCTGCCTCTCCGGAGAGCGAACAAGGCGTCGCCGCCCAACGATACCTGGTGCAGTTGGCAGGCGAATGATCCCGCTATCGGTCCTCGATCTCGTGCCGGTGCGCGAAGGCGGCACGCTTGCCGAGGCGTTCGCCGCGACGGCGCGGCTGGCCCAGGTGGCCGAGCGGTCCGGCTACAAGCGCTTCTGGGTTGCCGAGCACCACGCGATGGACGGGATCGCCGGGGGCGCGACGGCGGTGGTCCTCGCTCACGTGGGACACGCAACCTCACGCATACGGATCGGTTCGGGCGGGATCATGCTGCCCAACCATAACCCGTTCACGATCGCGGAGCAGTTCGGTACGCTGGACGCGATGTTTCCGGGCCGGATCGATCTTGGTCTGGGACGGGCACCGGGCGCGGGACCGGAGTTGCAGCGCGCTTTGCGCAAGAATCTGCACCAAGCCGCCGAGTTCTTCCCGCAGGACGTGGTCGAACTGCGCGCGCTGCTGACCGGCGAGCCTAAGCTGCCGCTCAAGGCCACGCCCGGCCATGGGGCCAACATTGAACTGTGGATGCTTGGTTCAAGCCTGTTCGGCGCCGACCTCGCAGCCCAGCTCGGCCTGCCCTACGCGTTCGCGTCGCACTTCGCTCCCGATCACCTGGACGCGGCGCTGAAGCTTTATCGGGAGCGGTTCCGCCCTTCGCCCTGGCTCGATCAGCCGCACGCCATGGCCGCCATGACCGTGTTCACCGCCGAAACGGATGCCGAGGCTGAGCTGATCGCTACTTCGCAGCAGCAAAGTTTCGTCCGGCTCCGCACCGGCGAGCCTGGAAAACTGCCGCCGCCGGTCCCGGGCTACCGGGATACCCTGTCGGCTCCGGCACAGAGCCTGCTCGCCCATATCGGCCAAGCGAGCGCTGTCGGATCGCCAGCCACCGTGCGCGCGGCGATCGGGCGCTTTGTCGAGCGGACGGCAGCGGACGAAATCGTCGTCTCGGGCGCGACGTTCGATCCTGCCGCGCGCGAACACTCACTTGTCCTGACGATGGAAGCGCTCGCCGGATAATAGCGGGCGTCGGCGCGTAGTAGCAGCGGCGTGGGGCGGGTTGCGGCCCGGCAGGCAAACGCCTATCGCGCCATTTTGCTGCACAGTGCAGCAACATAATAATGCGGCCCGCCGCCTCCCCTCGGGCCGATGGAGCACGCAGGATGGCCGCCAAAGCCGCTCGATCGACCAGCAAAACCCCGACCAGCGATGCCGCGCGCGTGCCCAAGGACCCTGAGCGTTTGGTCGCGGCACTTGCGGCCAGTATGTCCGATTCGCTGCTGCCGGGCGACGTGGCCTTCGGCACGGAACCGCTCGACGAGGCGGCTCGTTTCCTGATTACTTCGGCCGCCACCCGCGAGGTCGGTCAGCCGATCGTCGCGATCGGTTCGGCGGCCGAGGGCCGGCGTTTCATGCGGATCGCGCTCATCAACGACGACATGCCGTTCCTGGTCGATTCGGTGGCGGCGGCGGTCGCCTCGCATGGGTTGTCGATCGATCGGCTGGTCCATCCGGTGGTGACAGTCGCGCGCGACGCCGAAGGTGCGCTCAAGGATCTGCCGGCAGCATCACCCGAGAACGCGACGCGCGAATCGATGATCTACATCGAGACGCCCCGGGTCGATGCCAAGGAACGCCGTGCGCTGGAGCGTGAGTTGCTTGCCACTTTGGGAGATGTTCGCGCGGCGGTTGCGGATTGGCCCAAGATGCGCGCGGCGCTGCTGACCGACGCCGAGACCATCTCCGATCCGGAAGGTGCCGAGCTGCTCCGCTGGCTGGAAAGCGGCATGCTCACCCAGCTTGGCCACCTGACTCATCACCGCGACGGCAGCCAGGCCAACATGCTCGGGGTGTGCCGCAAGAGCGCGCGCACCATCCTGGCCGACGCCTCGTTCCAACGCGCCTTCGCCTGGTTCGACCAAGGGGGTCCCAACCTGCGCGAACCGCTGATCATCAAGGCCAACCGGCAGTCGAAGGTTCATCGGCGCGTGCCGCTCGACCTGTTCATCGTGCCCCAACGAGAGAGCGGAAAAGTCACCGCGCTATCGATTCACGCCGGGGTGTGGACCAGTGCGTCCCTGGCGACCCCGCCGGCGCAGGTTCCGCGGTTGCGCACCCAACTGGCCTACCTCAACGACAAGTTTGGGTTCGATCCCGGCGGACACACCGGCAAGGCACTGGTTCACGCGCTGACCGCGCTGCCGCACGATCTGCTGATCGGCTTCGGTGACGACGACATCGAACGCGTTGCGACCACGATGATGAGCCTCGTCGATCGGCCACGGCCCCGGCTCGTGCTGGTGGAGGCACCGCTCAGCCGCCACCTGTTCGCGTTCGTCTGGCTGCCGCGTGACATGGTGTCGACCCAGGTGCGCCTGCGAATCGAACAGCTTCTGGAAGAAGGCGCCGGCGCCGGCGCGCTTGACTGGAGCCTGCAGGTGGAAGGCGGGAATCTTGCCCTGCTGCGCTATGTGCTCGACTACCGCGAGCACCAGCACGCCCCCGATGAAGCGGCAATCGAGCGTGCGATCCAGACCCTGTTGCGCGGCTGGGGCGAATCGGTCGAAAGCGAGCTCGCGCTTGACGAGGACCCGACCCGCGCGGCGGCGCTCGCCGCTCGCTATGCGGAAAGCTTCCCGACATCGTATCGCACCGCCTACGGCCCGGCCGAGGCGGCTCGCGATATCCGCCGCCTTCGCGGGCTGGGAACCGCGGAGGCCGATTCAGGCGAACCGCCGCGTCTGCGCGACGTTCGCCTGTACCAGCTTGACCGCGATGATGCGGACCGGCTGCGCCTCAAGGTGTATCAGCACGAAGGGATGCTGGCCCTTTCCGATGCGGTCCCGGCGCTGGAGAACTTCGGTTTCCGCGTGTTGGAGGAGCACCCCACTCCGCTGGCCAGCGATGGCGGCTCACTCGGGACCATTCACGACTTCATTCTGGCGCTCGAGCCGGGCGACGATCTGACCGCGCTGCTCGATCGGCGGGACCAGATCGAGCAAGCGATTGCCGCGGTGCTCAATGGAACGGCGGAGAACGATCCGTTCAACCGCCTGGTCGTCGGCACCGCGCTGTCGTCGCGTGAGGCGGACTGGCTCCGCGCGCTCTATCGCTATCTGCGCCAGGCGAACTTCGGCTTCACCGTCGCCACGGTGGTCGATGCGCTGCGCCGCGCGCCGCAGGTCACCCGATCCCTGGTCGCGCTGTTCGCCGCGCGTCACGACCCGGCGTTCGCCGACGACCGGGCATCCGCGGAAGCAGAGCACGGCGCGGCCATCCGTCTCGGACTCGGGCAAGTCGCGGCGATCAACGACGATCGGCTCCTGCGGCTGTACCACGCGGCCATCGATGCCGTGCTGCGGACTAATGCCTTTGCCCCGTCAGCACGGGAAGCCCTTGCGCTAAAGCTTGATTCGTCGCTGGTTCCAAGCCTTCCCAAGCCGGTGCCGTGGCGCGAAATCTTCGTATATTCGCGGCGCGTGGAAGGAATCCACCTGCGCGCCGGTCCGGTAGCACGCGGTGGGCTGCGCTGGTCCGACCGGCGCGACGACTTCCGCACCGAAGTGCTGGGACTGATGAAAGCGCAGCGGGTCAAGAACGCGGTCATCGTGCCGACCGGCGCGAAGGGCGGGTTCTACCCCAAGCATCTCCCGGATCCCGGCCATGACCGGGAGGCGTGGGCCGCCGAAGGTCGCGCCAGCTACCAGGTTTTCATCCGCACGCTGCTGTCGGTCACCGATAACATCATCGATGGGAAGGTCGTGCATCCGGAAAGCGTGGTGATTCACGACGGCGAAGACCCTTATTTCGTGGTTGCCGCCGACAAGGGTACCGCCACGTTCTCCGACGTGGCCAACGCGATTGCCGAGAGCCGCGATTTCTGGCTCGACGATGCGTTCGCGAGCGGCGGTTCGAAAGGTTACGACCACAAGGCGATGGGCATCACCGCGAAGGGCGCTTGGGTCTCCGTCCAGCGACACTTTCTGGAGATGGGTGTCGACGTACAGACAGAACCGGTCCGGGTGGTGGGTTGCGGCGACATGTCGGGCGACGTGTTCGGTAATGGCATGTTGCTGTCGAAGTCGATCAAGCTGATCGCCGCGTTCGATCACCGGCACATCTTCCTGGATCCCGATCCCGATCCGGCGCGCAGCTGGGCTGAACGCGAACGGATGTTCAACCTGCGCCGGTCAAGTTGGGAAGATTACGATGCCGGGCTCATCAGCAAGGGCGGCGGCGTGTTCGCGCGGACCCTGAAGCTGATCCTGCTCTCCGAAGAAGTGCGCGCCGCGCTCGACATAGCCGACACCGAATTGGAGCCCGAAGCGCTGATCGCCGCGATCCTGAAAAGCCCGGTCGGCCTGATCTGGTTCGGCGGAATCGGCACCTACATCAAGGCATCGGCCGAAGCGAACGCGCAGGTTGGCGACCCTGCCAACGATTCCCTGCGGGTCGATGCCAGCGAATTGCGCGCGCAGGTCATCGGCGAGGGCGCGAACCTCGGCGTTACCCAGGCCGCGCGGATCGAGTTCGCCCTTGGCGGCGGACGGATCAACACCGACTTCATCGACAATTCGGCCGGCGTGACGTGTTCGGACAACGAGGTGAACATCAAGATCGCGCTCGCCGCGGCGAAGCGCGCCGGCAGGCTGACCGAACCCAAGCGCATCAAGCTGCTGGAATCGATGACCGACGAGGTCGCGGACCTGGTGCTGGAGAACAACCGGCTGCAGGCGCTCGCGCTGTCGATCGCCAAGGCGGGGGGCGCGCCGGCGGTCGCCGCACAGCTGCACCTGATGGCGGCGCTCGAAACGCGCGGCGCGCTCGATCGGCGGACCGAAGGGCTGTCGACAGCCGACGTGCTCGCACGCCGGGCCGATGACGGGCAGGGCCTCACCCGTCCCGAGCTGGCCGTGCTGTTGTCCTCGACCAAGCTGGTCCTGCAGGACGCGATCGAAAGCTCCTCGCTGCCTGACGATCCGGTTCTGTCCGACCTTCTGCTCAGCTATTTCCCGTCGACGATGCGCAATACCTATCGCCGCGAGATCGAAGGGCACCAGCTACGCAGGGCGATCATCGCGACGCAGCTTGCCAACCTGATCGTCAACCGGCTCGGCGTGGTGCACCCGTTCGAACTCGCCGAAGAAGAAGGCGTTGGCCTGGCGGAGATCAGCGCGTCGTTCGTGGTGGCGGAGCGGTTGTTCAAGGCGCGCCCGCTGTGGGCCGAGATCGAAGCCGCGCCGATGCCCGAAGAGGCCCGCATCTTCCTCTTCCGGCATGCCGCAGGCGCCCTGCGCAGCCAGATGGCCGACCTGATCCGGGCGGGCGCAAGCACGGTTCAGCCGGGCCAGATGATCGCGGCGCTCGACAAGCGGGTCCAGGTCCTGGCCCGTGCGACGGGCGAGCTGCTGCCGGCGGCTTCGCGCGAACAATCGGGCCGGCTCATCGGCGAATTTGTGGCTCTCGGTGCGCCGGAGACGCTCGCGGCCCAGGTGGCTCACCTCTACGACCTCGACGGGGCGGTCGGCCTGGCGGCATTGTCGAAGGAAGCCGAGATCGACGCGCGCAAGCTTACGGCGGCGTTCACTGACGTGGGCGAGCGGCTGGGACTGGACTGGGCGCAAAGCACCGCAGCGATGATGAACCCGTCGGACGTGTGGGAGCGCCTGCTGGTCGCGGGGCTGTCCCGCGATTTCCAGCAGATGCGCCTGCAATTCCTGCGCCGACTGTCGCGCCGCAAGGGGAGCAAGGACGATCCGGCGGGCGCGGTGGCCAACTGGTCGGAGATGCACGATCCGGCCATCCGCCAATTCCGCAGCATGATCGGCCGCGCGCAGGGCCACAACCCGGTGGCCCCGGCGATGCTCGCGCAGATCGCCAGTCAGGCGCGAAACCTGCTCGCCCGCTAGCGGCGCTTGACGCCTGCCGGCTTGCTGACCATGCCGCTGCCGATGGATCAGGCGGATGTCGTCATCGTTGGGACCGGCCACGGCGGCGCGCAGGCCGCGATCGCGCTGCGTCAGCAGGGGTTTGAGGGGTCGATCATGATGATCGGCCGCGATCCGGAACTGCCGTACGAACGGCCCCCGCTGTCGAAGGAGTACCTTGCCCGCGACAAGCCGTTCGAACGGATCACCATCCGTCCGGCGACTTTCTGGCAGGAACGCGACGTGACCGTCCGCACCCGTACGGTGGTGACCGGGGTCGATCCAGGCGCAGGCACGCTGAAACTGGCTGGCGGCGGCGTGGTGAATTATGGCAAGCTGATCTGGGCCGCGGGCGGCGATCCGCGGCGCCTGTCATGCGCGGGCGCGGACCTGTCGGGGATTCACTCCGTCCGCGACAAGGCGGATGTCGACCGGCTGATGGCGGAACTCGACGGCGGGGCGAGGCGTGTCGCGGTGGTCGGCGGCGGTTATATCGGCCTGGAGGCGGCCGCGGTCCTGACCAAGCTCGGCTGCGAAGTCACCCTCGTCGAAGCCCTGCCGCGCGTGCTCGCCCGCGTCGCGGGCGAACCTTTGAGCGCATTCTTCGAACAGTATCACCGCGCCCGCGGGGTCAACGTTCTGCTCGATGCCAAAGTCGACCGGCTCGAAGGGGAAAACTGCTGGGTGCGGCGCGTGGTCCTTGATAGCGGGGACGTCATCGCTTGCGACCTGGTGGTCGTGGGCATTGGTATCGTTCCTGCCGCCGGCCCGCTGATCGCAGCGGGCGCCGCGGGAGCCAACGGGATCGACGTGGACGAATATTGCCGCACCTCGCTGGACCATATCTATGCCATCGGGGATTGCGCGGCGCATGCGAGCCATTGGGCCGATGGCACGGTCGTTCGCATCGAATCCGTGCAGAATGCCAACGACATGGCGACGACGGTGGCCAAGCACATCACCGGCATTCAAGAGCCGTACCGCGCTTTCCCCTGGTTCTGGTCCAACCAGTACGACCTCAAGCTGCAGACCGCGGGCCTGTCGTTAGGGTTTGATGACGCCGTCGTTCGGGGAACGCCCGCAGAAGCGAAGTTCTCCGTGATCTACTTGAAGGAGGGTCGGATGATCGCGATCGACTGCGTCAATTCGACCAAGGATTACGTCCAGGGGCGCAAGCTGATCGAAGCACGGGCGACGCCCGATCGCGCGAGCCTTGCCGACCCTGCAGTGCCGCTCAAGGAACTGCTGTAAGCTCTCGCAGCGCCCACTGGG
Source organism: Altererythrobacter sp. TH136 (assembly GCF_007065885.1). Classification (NCBI taxonomy): domain Bacteria; kingdom Pseudomonadati; phylum Pseudomonadota; class Alphaproteobacteria; order Sphingomonadales; family Erythrobacteraceae; genus Altererythrobacter; species Altererythrobacter sp. TH136. Next base: position 1,674,805 of record NZ_CP041409.1, read on the forward strand.
CGGCTTCGGCAACGACCGGATCGGCATCGCGCGCCAGTCGGGAAACCGGCTCGACCAGCGTGAGATCGGCTGAGTTGCCGGCGGCTATCAGGCAGTTGCGCACGAACCGGTTGCGGCCGATGCGCTTGATCGGGCTGCCGGAAAACAGCCGCCGGAATGCCGCGTCGTCCAGCGCCAGTAGCTCGGCCAAACGCGGCGCGGCGAGTTCGGCGCGCGGCAGGAAAGCGGCGTTGGCCGCGGCCGACTGCGCGAACCGGTTCCATGGACAGACCGCCAGGCAATCGTCGCAGCCGTAGATGCGGTTGCCGATAGCCTTGCGGAATTCGTGAGGGATCTGCCCGGCGTTCTCGATCGTAAGGTACGAGATACAGCGCCGCGCATCGAGCTGAAACGGTGCGGGAAAGGCCGCCGTCGGACAGGCGTCGAGGCATGCGGAGCACGATCCACAGCGCGGTTGATGCGCGGCGTCAGGCGCAAAGTCGATCGTGGTGTAGATCGCGCCCAGGAATAGCCACGACCCGTGAGCGCGGCTGACCAGGTTGGTGTGTTTACCCTGCCAACCCAGCCCGGCGGCCTGGCCCAGAGGCTTTTCCATCACCGGCGCAGTGTCGACGAACACTTTCACTTGCTCACCCGGCGCCTGCGCCACCAGCCAGCGTGCGAGCCGCTTCAGTGCCTTCTTCACCGTGTCGTGATAATCGCGGCCTTGGGCGTAGACCGAAATCCGCCCCTTGTCCGACTCTCCCGCCAGTGCCAGCGGATCGGTGGCCGGTGCGTAGCTCATGCCTAGCGCGATGACACTGTTCGCTTCCGGCCATAACGTTTGCGGAGAGGCACGCTCCGCCACGCGGGTGGCCATCCAGTCCATCGTCCCATGGCGATCGTCGCCCAGCCAGAGGTCAAGTCGCTCCGCACGGGGACGATCGGGAGCGGCAGACGCGATGCCGATCGCGGCAAAGCCCTCGGCACGCGCCTGTTCGACGAGCGCAACGCGCAAGTCGTCGGTAGCCGGCCTGTTAACCACGCTTGGGGTTGCTCCCGTTCACGCGGCAGAGTTAACGCCGCCATGATGAACGCTCCGCTAAGCTTTCCCCCGGTCGCCGGCAATGCCGGTCGTCCGCTTGCGATCGAAGCCATCGGCCTGGTCAAGCACTTCGAGGGCACGACCGCTGTCGACGGGGTGGACCTGGCCGTGCCGGAAGGGGCGATCTACGGCGTGCTCGGGCCGAACGGAGCGGGCAAGACCACGACCTTGCGCATGTTGCTGGGAATCATCGATCCCGATGCGGGCGTGCGACGGGTCTTCGGGCACGAGCGGCCGCACGATATCGCCAAGCTGATCGGCTACCTGCCCGAAGAACGCGGGCTGTACCCATCGATGAAGGCGGTCGAAGCGATCGCGTTCCTTGGGGCACTGCGCGGCGTGCCGCTTGCCGAAGGACGGCGGCGCGGGCGCGAACTGCTCGAGGAACACGGCCTCGGTCACGCTGCCGAGCGCACCATTCGCCAGCTGTCCAAGGGGATGGCCCAGACGGTCCAACTCCTCGGAACGCTGGTCCACCGCCCCCGGCTGGTGGTCCTGGACGAACCCTTCAGCGGTCTCGATGCGCTCAACCAGGGCAAGCTGGAGGTGATGATCCGCCGCATGGCCGCCGAAGGGACCACGGTGATCTTCTCCACCCACGTCATCGCGCACGCGGAACGGTTGTGCGAAGGCGTGGCCATTATCGCCGGGGGCAAGGTGCCTTATGCCGGGAGCGTGGATACCGCGCGCGATCGTATTCCGGCGCAAGTGCGGCTCGAGACGGCAGCACCCGACGGCTCGTGGCGTCGCGCGCTGCCGGCAGATGCGCGGCATGAGGGGCGATACTGGCTGTTCTCGTTGCCGGACAGCGGCATCGAACCGCTGCTGCGCGCCCTGATCGAGGGTAACGCGGGCATCCTGTCACTGTCGATCGAGCGCGCGGGCCTGCACGACGCCTTCGTGCACATCGCGGGCGAGGCCGCCGCGCGCGCGCTGGGTGAGGGAAACCAAGTGGAGCAGGTGCGGTGAGCATGCAGAGCGGGCACTCTCGTCTGAACCTGGCGCAAGCCGCGTTTGTGATCGCTCGGCGGGATGTCCGCGCGATCCTGTTTTCTAAGGCGTTCCTGTTCTTCCTGCTCGGCCCCATATTCTTCGGGTTGGTCAGCCTTGGCGCGGCATCGCTGGGCCAGCGCACGGCGGAGAACCGTGAGCCGCCGGTGCTTGCTGTCGCCATGTCGCCGGCCGACTCGACCGCGATAATAGCTGCGCGGGAGCGTCTCGCCCACGTGATCGACCTCCCCCGCATCCAGCGAGTCGATCCGGCCAGCAATCCGGCCACACTCCTGAACGCGGGCGCGAGCAATTTCGGCGCTGTCTTAACGGGCACTCCCGCCGCACCGGAACTGACCGGTACCGCGGAGCGGATCGCGAGCTGGCGCGGTCAGGTCGCGCTGGTCGCCGCAAGCGTGTCGGGATCTGACGCAGCGTACCCTCAGGTCGTGTTGCAGCCGACCGTTACCAGCGGCGCCAGCCAGAAAAGCGGCCGGGTCGGGACTGCGACGGGTGCGCTTACTCTGCTGTTCCTCCTGACGATGCTGCTGGCCGGCATGGTGATGTCCAACCTGGTCGAGGAGAAGGCGAACAAGATCATCGAGATCCTTGCCGCAGCGGTCCCGATGGATGCGGTCTTCCTCGGCAAGCTGTTTGCAATGCTCGTGGTCAGCCTGGTCGGGCTCACGGTGTGGGGAACACTCGGAGCGATCGCCGCCGCATTCAGCGGCGGTTCGATCGGCTCGCTGGTGGCCCCGGCTGTGGGCTGGCCCGTGTTCGTGGCGCTGTTCCTGATTTACTTCGCCATGGCATATCTGCTGATCGGGTCGGTGTTCCTGACAATCGGCGCGATGGCACCGACGGTGCGCGATGTGCAGACGCTGTCGATGCCGGCGACCATGCTTCAACTTGGGGTGTTTTTCCTCGCGACGTATTCCACCAGCGACCTAGGTTCGCCGGTGGAACTGGCCGCTATCGTTTTCCCCTTGAGCAGCCCGTACGCGATGGTCAGCCGCGCGGCGCAGGAGCCGGACCTGTGGCCACATGCCGCGGCACTCGCATGGCAGGCGCTGTGGGTCATGCTGTTCGTCCGCTTCGGCGCGCAGCTCTTCCGGCGCCGGGTTATGAAATCCGGCCCGCAGGCACCGAAGGGCCGCCGATGGCGCAAGGCTGCTGCCGCGCGATGAACCGCCCGCGACTTCGGTCGCAAATCGCAACGCACTATTGACACTGCGGTAAGCAAGCGCAGGATGGGCGGCGATCAAAGGCGGCTTAGAATCGCCTCAGCAGGAGAGTTCGCGATGGCCACCCAGCCGCAACAGGCGCCGTTCCAGTGGACGCGGGAGCCCCGCGCCGTCGATGCGCTGGACCAGGCGCTGCGCGAGAACCCGCAGGTTCTGCCCGTCCATACCGAGAAATGGGACGTGAGCCGGTCGGATATTTACGTTGAGGACCGGTGGCAGCCGATCTTCAAGGAGATGCGCGCCGCGGGTGACCTGCACAAGGTCGAAAGCAGCCCGTTCGGATCACACTGGAACGTCGTTTCGCATCGGGCGATCCAGCATATCGAAGCCCTACCCGAACTGTACTCGTCTGCCGGGGGTATCACCATCCTCGAGGCGATGAGCGACGAAAAGCTCGCCGAGCTGGGCCGCGAGCGGTTCGAACTGCCGATGTTCATCGCGATGGACCGGCCCAAGCATACCGGCCAGCGGCGCACGGTCGCGCCCAAGTTCACGCCATCGAACATGGCCGATATGGAAGGCGACATCCGCCGCCGCACCGGTGAACTGCTCGACACGCTGCCGCGCGGCAAGGTGTTCGATTGGGTCGATACGGTATCGATCGAGCTTACCACGGGCATGCTGGCGCTGCTGTTCGACTTTCCGTGGGAAGATCGCCGGCTGCTGACCTTCTGGTCCGACTGGGCCGGCGATACCGAGATCGCGCTGGTGCGCGAGCTGGATCTGCAGCGCCAGGGCATTCTGCGCGAGATGGGCGCGTATTTCATGCAGCTGTGGCAGGACCGAGCCAGCAAGGAGCCCAGCGGCGATCTTATCTCGATGATGATCCACTCGCCGGCGATGAACCAGATGAGCCCGGAAGAATTCATGGGTAACCTGGTGCTGCTGATCGTGGGGGGCAACGACACCACCCGCAACACCATGAGCGGGATCATCCACGCGTTCGACAAGTTCCCCGACCAGCGCAAGCTGTTCGAGAACGACCCATCCTTGATCCCCGGGGCGGTGCAAGAAGTGCTCCGTTACCAGACCCCGCTGGCGCACATGCGCCGCGTGGCGACCGAGGACAGCGAGTTGTTTGGCCAGACGGTCAAGGCCGGCGAGCGGCTGGTGTTGTGGTACATCTCGGCCAACCGCGACGAGACGGTGTTCGACAACCCTGACACGCTCGATATCACCCGCGAGAACGCGCGCCGCCACTTGTCGTTTGGCTACGGGATCCACCGCTGCGTGGGGGCCCGCCTGGCCGAACTACAGCTAAGGGTGCTGCTGGAAGAGATGCACGCGCGCCGGATGCGGGTGCATGTCGCGGGTGACGTGGAGCGGGTGCGAGCCAATTTCGTGCACGGGTTCCGCAAGCTCGAAGTCGAGATCACCGAATTCTGAACCGTTCAGCACAGGTTGTCGCGCGCGCGTTAGGACACGGCATGATCAACACCCGACGCTCGTTTCTCGCCTGGCTTGGCGCTACCGCGGCCGTTCCCGTGCTCGCTGCTTGCGGCGGCTCCCCCGCCCAAGCGCGCACTTGGCCGAAAGGGCTGAGCGATGCCCAGTGGAGGGCCAAACTGACGAAGGTGCAGTACGAGATACTGCGTAAGGCTGGCACCGAACGGCCGGGTGCATCGCCGCTCAACAAGGAGCACCGCAAGGGCACGTTTCACTGTGCAGGATGCGGCAACGCACTCTATTCTTCCGCGACCAAGTTCGAGAGCGGGACCGGCTGGCCTAGTTTCTGGCAACCGCTTGGCGGAGCGATCGTCACCGACACCGACTACAAGATCGGCATTCCGCGGACGGAAGTGCTCTGCGCCGACTGCGGCGGGCACCTGGGGCACGTGTTCAACGATGGACCGAAGCCTACAGGCAAGCGCTACTGCATGAACGGCGGCGCGATGACCTTCCGAAAGGCTTGGGGCATGAAAAAGGGCGGCAAGCCGAAGCTCGCCGCCCTTCAAATCACGTAAGTTTGGGGCTTACCTGACGCGCTTGCGCTGGATCAGGTTCGCAATCAGCAGCAGGATCACTGCACCGATGAAGGCGGTGATAAGGTAGTGGATCCAGCCGTCACCCGGGATCAGGCCGCCGAGCAGCAGACCACCCAGGAAGCCGCCGACAATGCCGACAACGATGTTGAGCAGGATACCCATCGAACCATCGCGGCTCATGACCATGCTTGCCAGCCAGCCGGCGACACCGCCGACAATGATCATGGTCAGAATTCCAACGCCATCGCCTTCCATAACATTCCTCCTGTTTCGCGCTCTAATTGCGCTACGTACGCCGGTTCAAACGGCGCGCCGCACAGAGCGTTCCCGGAATGCGATGAATGGTGGACGAGGGTCTTGAACCAGCGTTCAAATTTAACGGGTAGATTGCATCAATACTTCAGTTGGCGTTCGTACAGATCGCGATAATGCTGGATACGCGTTACGCGCAGGCCTTGCATGCCCGAACGGTCAACCGCCCGCTGCCAGGACGCGAATTCTTCGAGGGTGAGATTATACCGCTCGAGCACCTCGTCGATCGACAGCAGGCCGCCGCTTACCGCAGCAACGACCTCTGCCTTGCGGCGAACAACCCACCGCTTCGTGTTGGGCGGCGGCAGGTCCGCGATTCCCAGCGGCTCGCCGAGCGGGCCGATCACCTGGGCGGGACGAATTTTCTGGTTCTCGATCATCACTTATCCCGGTCGCCATGATCCGCGGTAGAAGCGGCGGCGGCTGTTGTGGCGTCTGCCCGTTTGCCACTGCCTAAATAGCCAAGGTTAACACCGCGTTCGCCTGACGCGCGCGGTGACGCCTCGCGCGTGATCCCCCCGGCATGTGCCGCGAAACTGCCCCCCAGCGCGCCGTGCCGGGCGAATAGGCCCCTTACATCGCGCTCGGCTGAAAGGCGGGCGACCAGTTCGCTCCAGTCGAGCGGGCGCAGGCCGCCGCTGTCAGCGGTTTCGCCGATGATGATCCGTTCAAACATGCACACCGCTTAGCCGGCGACCGGTCAAGAACCGGTAAAGCCGGAATTTACCCTGCGTTAGGACTTCGCCCGCTGCCCTTTCTGGCATCGAGCACAGGACGCGTGTATGCGCCCGGTCGCCCATGAACCTTCATTCCACCCTCACTCCTGCGCTCACCGCTCCACAAGCCTCCGCGCTGTTCGACCTGCCGCGCCCGGCGTCCGAGTGCCGGATCGTCGTGGCGATGTCGGGCGGCGTGGACAGTTCGGTGGTCGCCGCGCTTGCGGCGGCCAGCGGCGCGGAGACGATCGGCATCACCTTGCAGCTGTACGATTACGGCGCGGCCACGGGGCGCAAGGGCGCCTGTTGCGCCGGCGATGACATCCGCGATGCACGTGATGTCGCCGATCGCCTGGGCATCGCGCATTACGTGTTCGACCACGAGAGCGCCTTCCGCGAGGAAGTGGTCGAGCGCTTCGCCGACGATTATCTGTCCGGCCGCACGCCAGTGCCCTGCATCCGCTGCAACATGGGGCCCAAGTTTACCGACCTGCTGCGCATGGCGCGAGAGTTGGGGGCGGACTGCCTTGCCACCGGCCACTATGTGCGGCGGATCGGGGACGAGCTTCACCGCGCGATCGATCCGGCGCGCGATCAGTCGTATTTCCTGTACGGCACTACGGACGAACAGCTCGCTTTCCTGCGCTTCCCACTAGGCGGGCTTGAGAAGACCGAGGTGCGCCGGATCGCCGAAGCCTCATCCTTGCGCAACGCCGCCAAGCCCGACAGCCAGGACATCTGCTTCGTGCCGGACGGCAACTACGCCCGCATCGTGGAGAAGCTGCGGCCCGAAGGCGCGCGTCCGGGGGCAATCGTCCACGCGCAGACCGGCGAGCACCTGGGCGCTCACAAAGGCGTGATCCACTTCACCGTCGGCCAGCGGCGCGGGCTGGAGATCGGCGGGCAGCCGGAGCCGCTCTATGTCATCGGGATCGATGCCGACGCGGCCGAAGTACGCGTGGGCCCGCGGGCCATGCTTGGCGTCAGCGCGGCGCGGGTGGTCGAGACCAATCGCATCGGGCCGCTGCCGGCGCAGCCACTGACCGCCAAGGTGCGCAGCCTGGCAAAGCCGGTGCCGATCACGCTGGACGGGCCGCTGGGGGACGGGGCGACCGTTACCATCCGCTTCGCCGCGCCGGAATTCGGCGTTGCACCCGGGCAGGCGGCGGTGATCTCTGCCGGTGAGCGGGTGGTCGGCGGCGGCTGGATCGACAGTACCGAGCCTGCCGCCTGATCAATCGTCCCAGGGCTCCAGCACACAGCCATAGCCTTTGCGGTAGGTCGCGGTGTCGCTGGCGAGGATCAACATGCGCGCGGTCACGCTTTTCGCCGCGTTGTTATCCGACAGGGTGACCAGCTCCATGCCGCCGAGCTTGTCTTTCGCGCAATCCTCCAGGCTCCGCCCCGCGACATAGCGACACGAACAAGCAACCCGTGCCCCGTACGCGGTGCCGGCGTGCGCATAGCCGCGGGCAACCGAGCCGAATGCGGCCCACAGCGCCAGCAGCGCCACGACGACGGCAGCGACCCATAGCGGCCGGTTCGTCGTGCGCGCGCCCTTACCTGCCCCGGTGCGTGCCCCGTTGCGTGCCTTACCCGTTGCCAAGCGGGAATCCTCCATGCGATGCGCCGACGCCGTGCCGAAGCTTTGCTCCCCCCGCCTTATCGCCCCGATCCTGCTGCTGCCAGTGCTTGCCGGCTGCTCTTCGAATCCGGGCGAACCGGAGCCGCTGAGCAAGGAGGCGCTTGCCGCCGTGTCCGACGATCCCGGCGCGCCGACCGAGGATCTGGCGCGGGCGCTCGACGATGCGTTCACCAAGGACGGCGTTGGCGAAACCCGCGCGGTGGTGGTGATGCACGGCGGGAGAATCGCGGCGGAACGCTATGCTCAGGGATACGGTCCGGACACCCGCTTCGTCAGCTGGTCAATGGCCAAGACCGTGACCGCCACGATGATCGGCATGTTGATCGCCGACGGCCGCCTGTACCTCGACCAATCGCCCCCGGTGCCGCGCTGGCAACGGCCGGGGGATCCCCGCGGCGAAATCACGCTGCGCCAGTTGCTGCAAATGCGCAGCGGTCTCCGCCACTGCGAATCGTGCGATCCGCCGTATGAATCGGGGGAGGTGCGGATGCTGTTCCTCGATGGGCGCGACGACATGGCGGACTATGCCGAGAGCCAGCCACTGGAGAGCGAACCGGGCGCGAAGTTCGAATATTCGAGCAACACGACCGTGATCCTGGCGGACATCGCGGCGCGGGTGCTGACCCGCAGCACCGATCCGGAACTGCGCCGGCGGGCGGTGGCCGACTATCTCCACAGCCGCCTGTTCAAGCCGCTCGGCATGGACTCGATGGTGCCGGAATTCGACCGCTCGGGCACGTTGATCGGTGGCAGCCTGGTCCACGGCACGGCGCGCGACTGGGCCCGGTTCGGCGATTTCCTGCGCAACAAGGGTTCCTACAAGGGCACCCAGGTGGTCCCGCGCCGCTGGGTCGAGTTCATGACCGCGCCGAGCCCCCGCCGGGGCAATTATGGCGCGCAGACCTGGCTCAATCAGGGCGCGCCCGAGGGCGATGATCCGCTGTTCGGTGAACGTGGGCCGAAGTCCGCGTTCGCGATGATCGGCCACATGGGCCAGTTCGTGATCGTGGCGCCGGACCGCAAACTGGTGGTGGCCCGCCTCGGCCACTCGAACAGCGAGGAGATCCCGCGCGAGGTCCAGGAGCTGGCTGACATCGTCGAGCTTTACCCGGGCAAGTAGAAGCTCCCCTCCACCACCGTGACGCACCGGCCGCCGAGCCACGCGCGGTCACCGCCGCGTTCCCTGGCGAACCGGCAGGCGAGATCGCCGCCGCGCCGCGAAGCCTGATGCGCGGTGAAGCGGTCTCGCCCCAGCCGCGCGGACCAGAACGGAGTCAGCGCCGCGTGCGCCGATCCGGTGACCGAATCCTCGTCCACGCCGCCGCCCGGCACGAATACCCGGCTGACGACATCGAAGTCGCGGCCCGGCGCGGTGCAGATGTACTGATGATCGCCGAGCGCGCCCAGCCCGCGCAGGTCCGGCGTCAGCGCCCGCACCTCGTCCTCGTGCGCGAACAGGTAGATGCCGTAGCGATCGGGACTGAGCCACACCTCCTCAGGCGCAGCGCCGAGCAGCGCCACCGCTTCGGCGAATTCGCCCCGCTCGGTCGGAATGGCGGGCAGCGCGAGTTCGTATCCTTCGCCCGTGCGCCGCACCTCGAGATTGCCCGCGCGGCGGGTTCGGAAGGTTACCCGCTCACCGCCGTCTCGCTCCAGCAGCACGTGCCCGCTGGCCAGCGTCGCGTGCCCGCACAGGCGGATCTCGGTGGTCGGGGTGAACCAGCGCAGTTCCCAGTCGCATTCACCGGTCGCATCGCGCACCACGAAGGCGGTCTCCGCAAAGTTGTTCTCCTCCCCGATCGCCTGCAGCGTTTCATCGGGCAGCCACTCGTCGAGCGGCATGACCGCGGCCTGGTTGCCGGCGAACGGGCGCGCGGCGAAAGCGTCGACGTGCCAGTACGGCAGCTTCATTGCGGGTCTCCTTGCGGTTCGGCGGGAAGCAGTTCCTCCGCGGCGGCGCCTTCCTCGTCGACCAGCCCGTCAGGGTCGGGGTGGATCAGCACCTCGACACCGGGAAACTCGGCTTCGATCCGGGCTTCGAGCTCGTCCATCACCCGGTGCGCCTGGGCGATCGTCATGCGCGGATCGACCGCGGCATGGAACTGGACGAAGTCGTGCATGCCCGATGTGCGGGTGCGCAGGTCGTGCACTCCGCGCAGTTCAGGATGCCCGGCGAGCGCGGCGACGAACGCCTCGCGCTTATCGTCGGGCCACTCCTTGTCCATCAGGTGGTTGACCGCTTCGGACGAGGCGCGCCACGCCCCCCAGCCGAGCCAGGCGGCGATGGCAAGGCCGAATGCCGGATCTGCCCCGGCGATCCCGACGAATCGATCAAGCGCCAGCGCGGCGATCACCGCCAGGTTGAGCAGGAGGTCCGACTGGTAGTGCACATTGTCGGTCTTGATCGCGAGGCTGCCGGTCCGGCGGATCACGTGCCGCTGCCACGCCAGCAGGCCGAGTGTCGCGACCATGGCAATGACCGATACCACGATGCCTTCGTCAGCCGAGGCGACTCGCTCGCCGCCGACCAGCGCCCCCACCGCGCGCATGGCGATGCCGGCGGCCGAGAGGGCGATCAGCACCACCTGGAATAGCGCCGCCAGTGCCTCTGCCTTGCCGTGCCCGAAGCGATGGTCACGGTCGGCCGGCTGAGCCGCGATCCACACGCCGATCAGGGTGGCGATGCTGGCAACCAGATCGAGCCCGGTGTCGGCGAGGCTGCCGAGCATCGCGGTGGAATCCGATTTCCACACCGCCCAGGTCTTCAGCACCGCCAGCAGTGCGGCCACCGCGATCGAGGCATAGGCGGCGCTGCGGGTGAGGGCGCCGCGGTCAGCCGATGCGGTCGAAGCCGTCACGGGTACAGCAGCGTGCTGGCCCAGCCGCCGCCCTCGGTGCGGGTGAAGCGGCGGCGGTCGTGCAGGCGGCCGGGCCGGTCGAGCCAGAACTCGATCGCTTCCGGATCCAGCGTGAAGCCGGACCAGTGCGGCGGGCGCGGCACCTCACCATCAGCCTTGTACACTTTCTCCAGCGCCTCGACCCGCGCGACGTAGGTCGCGCGGCTGTCCAGCGGGCGTGACTGGTCGCTCGCGGCCGAGCCGACCTGGCTGACGAACGCGCGGGAGTGGAAGTAATCGTCCGCCATGCTCGCGGGAACTTCGCGCAGCGGACCTTCGATGCGGATCTGGCGGCGCAGGCTCTTCCAGTGGAACAGCAGCGCGGCGCGCGGATTGGCGAGGATCTCCGCGCCCTTGCGGCTCTGCGCGTTGGTGTAGAAGGTGAACCCTTCGTCGCCGTAATCCTTTAGCAACACCATGCGGACGGACGGCACGCCGGCGGGCGTGGCCGTGGCAAGCGCCATGGCGTTAGCGTCATTGGGTTCGCTCTCCCGCGCCTCGGCGAACCAAGCGGCGAACAGGCCGAGCGGGTCACTGTCGAGCAGCGCGGATTGGTCAGCGTTCATCGCGGGCTCCAGCGAAAGTGTCACACGTGTCACACTGTTCTGGCGAAGATATTCCGGGCTGTCCCGTGGCCGTTGAACTGGACCCCCGAAAAGCCTGTCGGTCGGTTGCGCGAAGGATCATGCCCGTGCCCTACCCAAGGCCGCGCATGTAGGAAAGCGCGCGCTGCTTGCGCCGGCGCAGTGCCTCACCTAGCTAACACGCCACATGGCTAGCAAATCCGATCCTTATACGACTCTCGGTGTTGCACGCGGCGCGACCGAGAAGGAAATTAAGAGCGCCTATCGCAAGCTCGCCAAGGAGCTGCACCCCGATCGCAACGCCGACAATCCCAAGGCGGCGGAACGCTTCTCGGACGTAACCCGCGCGTACGATCTGCTGTCCGACAAGGACAGGCGCGCCCGGTTCGACCGAGGCGAAATCGATGCCGACGGCAATCCGGCCAATCCGTTTGCCGGTCACGGTGGATTCGGGGGCGGTGGATTTGGCGGCGGCGGATTTGGGGGCGGCCGGCCTGGTGGGTTCCGGCCCGAAGATCTGCAAGGCATGGGCGGCGGGGCGGACGGGGTCGATCTCGGCGACCTGTTCGAAGGCCTGTTCGGCGGCGGCGCCCGCAGCAGCCCGTTCGGGCAAGGTGGCGGCTTCGGCGGGGCGGGACCCGGCGGATTCGGCGGCCAACAGCGCCGCGCGGCGCCCCCGCCCAAGGGCGGCGACATCGCCTATCGCCTGCGCGTACCGTTCGTCGACGCCGCGCGCCGTGCCGATCAGCGGATCACGCTGGCCGATGGCAAGACGATCGACCTCAAGCTGCCAGCCGGGGTCGAGGACGGCACCCAGATGCGGCTGAAGGGCAAAGGCCAGCAGGGACCGGGCGGCACCGGCGACGGGCTGGTGACGATCTCGGTGGAAAGTCACCCCTACTTCCGCCGCGAGGGCGATAACGTGCGGCTCGATCTGCCGCTCACGCTTAACGAAGCGGTCACCGGCGCCCGGATCAAGGTGCCCACCGTGGACGGCCCGGTGATGCTGACGATCAAACCGGGGACCAGCGGCGGCACCACCATGCGCCTCGGCGGCAAGGGCTTTTCGCGCAAGGACGGCTCTCGCGGTGACCAGCTCGTCACGCTGGAGATCGATCTTCCGGATGACGTCGCGGAACTGGGCCGCCGGCTTGAAGGTTGGCACGACACCCGCAATCCGCGGGCCAAGCTTGGCGTGTAAGCCCTTCCCGGCGACACTCGGCAAGCCAGCCAAGAAGATCGCATGAGCGAAGAGGTCCTGCCCGAACCCGAAGAACGCGTCGTCCATACGCTGTCACCGGAAGAGCGGCGGCAGGATGCCCTGCGTCACCGGCCCCACCTCAGGGCGCGGGTGCTCAGCGAGGTCGGCCCCGGCACGCGCGCGTTCGAGATCGGCAAACGGGTGCTCATCGGCGCCTACAACGACGGGTTCATCCATGCCGGGAATCTCGCCTACATGGCGATCCTGGCGATCTTTCCGTTCTTCATCCTCGGCGCGGCGATCTTTTCCCTCGTGGGCGAGGAAGCCGATCGGGCGGCCTCGATCGACGCGATCCTCTATGCCCTGCCTCCGCTGGTCGGCAACGTGATCGAACCGGTCGCACGCAGCGTGGTGCAGGACCGCAACGGCTGGTTCCTGTGGCTGGGCGCGCTGTTCGGGTTGTGGACGGTGTCCAGCCTGATCGAGACCATCCGCGACATCCTTCGCCGCGCCTATGGCACCAAGGCGGTGCACGCGTTCTGGAAGTATCGGCTGTTCTCCGCCGGTGTCATCTTCGGCGCGGTGGTGCTGTTGATGATCAGCCTGCTCGCGCAGGTGCTCATCGGGACCGCGCAGGAAGTGATCGACGCCTATCTGCCGCGGCTGAACGATGTCATCGGTGCGCTGCGGCTGTCGCGCATCGTGCCTGCGCTGGGCCTGTTCGGTTCGCTGTACCTGCTGTTCTATACACTGACCCCCAAGGCCTACCGCAGCCGGCGTTATCCCAAATGGCCGGGCGCATTGGCCACGGCGGGGTGGTGGGTGGCGGTCACGGTGGCGCTGCCGCCGGCGATCCGCAGCTTCTTCAGCTATGACGCGACTTACGGCAGCCTCGCCGGCATCATGATCGCGCTTTTCTTTTTCTATCTCGTGGGCTTAGGGATGGTCGTGGGGGCCGAGCTCAACGCGGCGCTCGCCGAGACGCCCGAGGAGGCCGAAAACCGCATCGGCCAAGCCGACAACCGCGCCCGGCACGCAGCGGCAGCCGCGCGCGAACTGAAGCGCATGCAGGAAGAGGGTATCGGATGAGCGATCTGATGGCGGGCAAGCGAGGCCTGATCATGGGCCTGGCCAACGACAAGTCACTGGCCTGGGGCATCGCGCAAAAGCTGGCCCAGCATGGCGCCAGCCTGGCGTTTTCCTACCAGGGCGAAGCGCTGGGCAAGCGGGTGATCCCCCTGGCCGAGCAACTGGGCAGCAACTTCTGCTTCGATTGCGACGTGTCCGACATGGCCGCGCTGGACCGGGCGTTCGACACCCTGAAGGACCGCTGGGAAACGCTCGACTTCGTGGTTCACGCGATCGGTTTTTCCGACAAGAATGAACTGCGCGGCAAGTACCTCGACACCAGCCTCGACAACTTCCTGATGACGATGAACATCAGCGCCTACAGCCTGGTGGCGGTGGCCCAGCGCGCCGCGCGGATGATGCAGCCGGGCGCAAGCATGCTGACGCTGAGCTATTACGGCGCGGAAAAGGTGGTGCCGCACTATAACGTCATGGGCGTGGCCAAGGCGGCGCTGGAGGCGAGCGTGAAGTACCTAGCTAACGACCTCGGCCCCGATGGCATCCGCATCAACGCGCTGTCCGCCGGGCCGATCAAGACCCTGGCTGCAAGCGGGATCGGCGATTTCCGATATATCCTCAAGTGGAACGAGCTCAACGCCCCGCTGCGCCGCAACGTGACCATCGACGATGTCGGCGGCGCGGGGCTGTACCTGCTGTCGGACCTCGCCAGTGGGGTCACCGGCGAAGTGCACCATGTCGATGCAGGGTACCACGTGGTCGGCATGAAGCAGGAAGACGCGCCCGACATCGCGCTGAGCTGATCGAAGAGCTGGGTGCATGTCGAGGCCCGGTAAGCTGCTGCGGGGGACTGCGGCGCCGCTCGAAACCATCGAAAGAGAGCAACTCCGATCCGGTCATCCTTCACCTATGCAATGCGCGGGCATGAAAATGTCCATTCGCTGCACCTTGGATGCACGCATATTAGATCGATCGATTGAACACGTCCGCCAACTACGATGCCGATGGCTCAGGCGCTGGTGAAGCCGTGCTGTCTGCGCAGGTCACCCCCGGTACCGTGATCACGCCTGCCGACATGGTGGTGACGCCGTAGGCCAGCTGATCGGTAGACGTTAAAGAAGGCCTCGCCCTCACCGGCGGGGCTTTTTGCATGATCACGGAGCGACTGTTTCGCGCCGAAATGTCAGCCGTTCTGCTAAACGGCGCTGCTTCCTGCAAGCGGACCAGCCGCTAACGACCCCAATCTTGCCGCTTAGGGAAGGCTATACTATCAACCATTGGCGATATATGCGCTCTTAGTGGCGACCTTCGGTATGGGTGCGTTCATCTCGCAGGCGCAATGGCCGCGCGCATGGAAACCGCGCTCTCGCTTGTCGCCACTCTGGGCTCGAGTCTTGCATCCATAAAAGGTGGCTTGGAGGCCAGCTTGCCGTTCAATGACGACACTCTGCATGTGCTGGTTGGCGTGGTTCTTCAACTTTGCGCAGCCGCAGCTTTGCGAACCTCGATCGCGACCCTCCGACCTTGGTTGATCGTACTCGCTCTGGAGATGGCAAACGAAGCGAACGACGCCATTCAGAACCTGGATCGTTGGGGTGTCGTTTGGTGGCGGGAGTGCACAGTAGACATCGCGCTCACTATGGCGCTTCCGACCCTGCTCTATCTGTTACTCTCGCGGGGCAGTTACGTGGTTGCCAGTTCGTCCGACGATCGAGATGGCGCAGACTGTCCGACCCTGGAGGATCATTCGCTGGACCGAGCCGATTTGAGTTGCGGCCACCTAGCCTGAACGAGGGTGAACAGGCTCATCAGGTTTGGTTCAACAGCGCCTGTTCAAAACTCGATGCTTAGGAGACCTCCATGCGCCCAGCTGCCATTGCCCTCTCGATAGTGCTTGCCGCCGCAGGTTCGACCCCGAGCATCGCCCAGACCGGCTCGAGCTGGTCGGTTGGACCCGACGTACGGGGGCGTAACTACTCTCACGGCGTGAGTATCGAGCGCAGCTCAACCCGAGGCCTATGGCAGACTACGATCACACCCGGTGCCGAGCTGGACGGCGTGACGGCTCCACGAGGACCCATCAGCGGCGTGATAAAGCTTCGATACCGCGTCTCCGGAGACGGCCTCAGGGCGAGCGAAGCGCCTGCGGCCACGCCCATTCTCTCGATTTTTATTCAGAGAGCCGGAGACAACTGGTCTGCGCGCGGACGATATTCAACCTATCGCTGGTACAGCACAACGCCCTTGCCTCTCACACCTGGTGTACATTCCGTGGCGGTTTCGTTGACCCCTGATCAATGGCATTCTGTGACAGGCGCAGGTGCGAAGGATTTGCCGCGAGAGTTCTATGCCGCGCTCAGTTCACCAGGCTTGATCGGAGTAGGGTTCGGCAGCTGGGATGGCCGGATGCACGGTGTGCGCTCAATCTCACCTGTTCGATTTGAGATGATTGCCTTCGAGGTCGGTTAGTGTCTGCCAATCTGGGTTTTGCTTGGAGCGGTGGCTAACGATGCTCCTCTTTCGTTCTACTCGCGGGGAATCAACAACCTTCCGACATCGTGAACAACAACTATTAGCTACGCCTGACATGCGCCGGCGGCCACACCCGGCGAACTGATCTCGCCAAGCTGCTGGAGCGACCGACGCATTGAGGAGCAGACACGCGGCTCAGCTACCTCGCCGAAAACATGAAATGCGGTAAATGCGGCCGGAGGGATTTCGATGCAACCCATTGCGAGGGGCCGCTGATCACTTCGCGAGCATGACCAGTAACTAAGTAAATTGACGTAGGGCCATTTGCTGATAGCTGCGTAAGCAGGAGCTTGCTCTCATCGCAGTGGATTCGCGTTAGCGGATAACTTCCTGAGCTCGTGCGCTTAAGACCGCGACTATCCCCGGGTCGCATCCCGAATTTCGCTCGTTAAAGCCTCTATAAGGTTATCAAAAATGCCTGATATTAACATCGCGCCCAGCGGCCAAGGATATTTCGGTTACCTTGGCGAAGTAAGCGTGCCATTGTTTTTCCAAACGTTTAAGGCGGGCGGCTCGAACATCTCGGATGTAACATTCTCAGTCGACTTAGATCAGTCACCTAATAACGCCAGTTTTATTGTGCAGATTGCCCAGGTCAACGCTGACGGTAGCATCGGTACCATTGTTTACACCTCGGCCACTCAGATCGTCACCTATACACCTGGTGAAAGCCTAAATTACGGTGGTGGGCCGTTCCAGGATATCACCCTCAGCGGTATTAATGTGGAGGTAACTTCGGGTTCGAGTTACGTTCTTCTTTTTCGGCAGCAAGCCGATGGTGATGGTGACGATGCTTTAACGTTCAAGTGGAGTCAAAATGACGCCTACACTGACGGATTTTTTGGTTATTCTCAATCCGCAAATCCGTCGGGCAGCCTCACATTGGATTCCGTTGGGGGCGATTTGGCTATTTCGATTAAGTTCTCAGACACCGCTCCTGTCGCTACACTGAGCATCGACGACGTAAGCCAAGCCGAAGGCAGCACCGGCGGCACCACCGCCTTCACTTTCACTGTAACTCGTTCGGGAAGCTCAGCCGGCACGGCGAGCGTGAACTACCAAGGCGTTGCAGGAACCGCCGACACTAGCGACGTTGCTGCGAACCAGGCGTTCTCGGGCACTGTCAACTTCGCAGACGGTGAGACGTCAAAGATCATCACGATCCAGGTAAACGCCGATTACGCTATCGAAGCCGATGAAACTTTCACGATCAACCTGTCGAACCCGGTCAACGCAACGATTAGCGACGGGACCGGCGTGGGCACGATCGTCAACGATGATCAGGCTGGCCTGATCACGATCGGCAACCCGACCGTTGTCGAGGGTAACGATGGAACCACTCAGCTGGTGTACTCGGTGACCCGCTCCGGCGGCACTGGCAATATCAGCTTCACCCTGTCGACCGACAACACCGGAACCGCCACGGCTGGCTCAGACTATGTTGCTGCGACCCAGGATTATGTGCTGACTGGCGGGCAGACCGGTGCGCTGGCAAACTTCGTTGTCACCGTAAACGGCGACTTTAATGTCGAAGCTAACGAGACCGTCGTTGTCAGCGGCTCGAACAGTTCAAACGCAGGCCTGATGTTCACCGGAGGAACCGGTACCATTCAGAACGACGACGCGTTCGGCAACTTGTCGATCTCGAACAGTCAGCTGGTTGAAGGCGACAACGGCACCTCGCAGATGGTGTTCACCCTCACCCGCACCGACGGCTCGGCGCCGCTCTCTGTCACCGCTTCAACGCAGGACCTGCCGGGCGGCGCTACGGCTGGCACCGATTACGTGGCGAACACGCAGACCATCAACTTCGCCGCGGGCGAGACCACCAAGACTTTCTCGGTCACCATCAACGGCGACACGATCAACGAGAGCAACGAGAACTTCCAGGTCAACCTGTCGAATGCCACCGCCGGCACCACGATCGTCCAGGGCGGCGGCATCGGCACCGGCACGGCAACCGGCACAATCCTCAACGACGATGCGACCTTCACCATCTCCGGTGCGAGCGTGGTTGAAGGCAACACGCCGGTCAGCGTTGTGCAGGTTCAGGTGTCGCGCGATCCGGCGAACAGCCAGTTTGCAACGACCTTGTACACGCAGGCAGTTGCCGGCACCGCTACGGCTGGTTCTGACTATGACGGCGGCACCACCACCGTGAACTTTGCTGCTGGTCAGTCGACGGCGTTCGTCAGCATTGCCATCGTGGGCGACCAGGTGATCGAGCCTAACGAGACCTTCACGGTGAACCTCTACTCGAACGCCGGGCGGACCAACCTGCTGTCGAGCAGCACGGTCACCATCGTCAACGATGATGGTTCGTCGGTCACCAATGCCTTTGGCCCTGGCAACGACGTGCTCTACGCCACCAGTGCCGGCGGCGAGACCCTGGCTGGCGGCAACGGGGATGACCAGTACCTGGTCAACTCGATCGATGACGTGATCATCGAAGGCCCCAATGCCGGCTACGACACGGTGTTCACCGCATCGAGCTACACGCTCAACGGCGGGTCGTTCGTGGAGAGCCTGTCGACCCAGACCCACTCCGACACGACCAACATCAACCTGATCGGCAACTTCCACGACCAGCTGATCATCGGCAACTTCGGCGACAACGTGCTGAACGGCAATGGCGGGGTCGATACGCTGATAGGCCTGCAGGGCAATGACACCTACGTGGTCGGTGATGCAGCAGCGCAGATCATCGAGAACGCCGGCGAAGGCTATGACGTGGCCTATGCCCGGGTGTCCTACACTCTTGGCGCTGGTGTAGAGGTCGAGGCTCTCTCGACCCAGACTGTGGCTGAGACGGCAGCGATCGATCTCACCGGCAACGAGTTCAGCCAGCTGGTGATCGGCAACATGGGCGCCAACGTCCTCAACGGCGGCGGCGGTGCCGATACGCTGATCGGTCTGGGCGGCGCGGACACGTTCGCGTTCACCACGGCCCTTGGCGCGAACAACGTCGACACGATCCAGGACTTCGAAGCTGGCGTGGACCAGATCTCCCTCTCGTCCTCGATCTTCGGCAACCTGGCGACTGGCGAACTGAGCGCTACGGCGTTCACCGTCGGCACCCAGGCGACCACCGCTGATCAGCGGATCGTCTACGATCAGGCCACCGGCAAGCTGTTCTACGATGCCGATGGCTCCGGATCAGGTGAAGCAGTGCTGTTTGCGCAGGTCGCCCCCGGCACGATCATCACGCCGGCCGACATGGTGGTGACGCCGTAAGGGCAGCTGACCGGTAGACGTTACAGAAAGGCCCCGCCCTCACCGGCGGGGCTTTTTGCATGATCACGGAGTGACTGCTTCCCACCCACTGCCAAGCCGTTCTGCTATGCGGCGATGCCTCCTGCAAGCGGAACAGCCGCGAACGACCCAAAAGCGGACATCAAGCATTCTCCGCGCATCTCACTTAGCGTGACTTCACAAGCGCCCAAGGCAACCAGCCGCACAAAGTATTGGCAAAGCCTAAATCGTCAGTGTTCCCGAAGCTATGCGGATACCGCACATACGTCGTCACCACGACGGGGATCACCTCAGGCGTCTAGTTGCATAGCGAAGAGAACTAGCAGGCTTGCGGGGGTAAAGAATGCCCTGCTCCAGGGGTCCTCAGCAGTCAGTATATTTGCTCCGAAAGAGCCTAGGAGCGGCATCTGGATCCTATGTACCAAGGTGGCACCGGTGCAGTGGCAATGTCTGCCCCTTATTGTCAGTCGTGCGCCGTTAAGGCAGTTAGGCATCAACAGATAACACAACGAGTCGCGCGGAGCAGCCGCTTAGTTGGCAGTCTAGATGAGGAGGATTTATGGCTTATCCAAACGACGAGATCGAGAACGCAGCACTGTTGCAGAACGTACAAAACGGCAGCACCATCGGTGCGACAAATTCAGACGTCTGGTATAAGTACAGCTCAGCCAGTACCAAAACGGTCGCGCTGAATACCAACGGGTCAGACTATGATACGTATTTGTATGTGTATAGGAAAGAAAGCGATGGTTCTTATACTCTCATCACGTCCGACGATGACTCCGGAGACGGTTTGGACTCTGCATTAAGCTTTATAGCTGAGGCAGGCGTTGAATACTATATTGCTGTAGACGGATACGTCGATACACAGGGAAACTTCCTCTTAAATTCCAACGAAGTATCGGATGGGTTCTTCCCTGGATCTGTCTCTATAGCCAACACCCAGCTAGTCGAAGGCGACAACGGTACCTCGCAGATGGTGTTCACGCTGACCCGCACGGGCGGCAATGCGGCGTTCTCGGTAGATGCAAGCACTGCGAATGTCTCTGCAACCGCCGGCTCAGATTACGTAGCCAACTCGCAGACCATAAACTTCGCCGCAGGCCAGAACACGGCGACCTTCTCAGTCACGGTGAACGGCGACACAATCAACGAGGTCAACGAAAGCTTCCAAGTCAACCTGTCTGGCGCCACCAATGGGGCCACCATCGGCACCGGCACGGCAACCGGCACAATCCTCAACGACGATGCGACCTTCACCATCTCCGGTGCGAGCGTGGTTGAAGGCAACACGCCGGTCAGCGTTGTGCAGGTTCAGGTGTCGCGCGATCCGGCGAACAGCCAGTTTGCAACGACCTTGTACACGCAGGCAGTTGCCGGCACCGCTACGGCTGGTTCTGACTATGACGGCGGCACCACCACCGTGAACTTTGCTGCTGGTCAGTCGACGGCGTTCGTCAGCATTGCCATCGTGGGCGACCAGGTGATCGAGCCTAACGAGACCTTCACGGTGAACCTCTACTCGAACGCCGGGCGGACCAACCTGCTGTCGAGCAGCACGGTCACCATCGTCAACGATGATGGTTCGTCGGTCACCAATGCCTTTGGCCCTGGCAACGACGTGCTCTACGCCACCAGTGCCGGCGGCGAGACCCTGGCTGGCGGCAACGGGGATGACCAGTACCTGGTCAACTCGATCGATGACGTGATCATCGAAGGCCCCAATGCCGGCTACGACACGGTGTTCACCGCATCGAGCTACACGCTCAACGGCGGGTCGTTCGTGGAGAGCCTGTCGACCCAGACCCACTCCGACACGACCAACATCAACCTGATCGGCAACTTCCACGACCAGCTGATCATCGGCAACTTCGGCGACAACGTGCTGAACGGCAATGGCGGGGTCGATACGCTGATAGGCCTGCAGGGCAATGACACCTACGTGGTCGGTGATGCAGCAGCGCAGATCATCGAGAACGCCGGCGAAGGCTATGACGTGGCCTATGCCCGGGTGTCCTACACTCTTGGCGCTGGTGTAGAGGTCGAGGCTCTCTCGACCCAGACTGTGGCTGAGACGGCAGCGATCGATCTCACCGGCAACGAGTTCAGCCAGCTGGTGATCGGCAACATGGGCGCCAACGTCCTCAACGGCGGCGGCGGTGCCGATACGCTGATCGGTCTGGGCGGCGCGGACACGTTCGCGTTCACCACGGCCCTTGGCGCGAACAACGTCGACACGATCCAGGACTTCGAAGCTGGCGTGGACCAGATCTCCCTCTCGTCCTCGATCTTCGGCAACCTGGCGACTGGCGAACTGAGCGCTACGGCGTTCACCGTCGGCACCCAGGCGACCACCGCTGATCAGCGGATCGTCTACGATCAGGCCACCGGCAAGCTGTTCTACGATGCCGATGGCTCCGGATCAGGTGAAGCAGTGCTGTTTGCGCAGGTCGCCCCCGGCACGATCATCACGCCGGCCGACATGGTGGTGACGCCGTAAGGGCAGCTGACCGGTAGACGTTACAGAAAGGCCCCGCCCTCACCGGCGGGGCTTTTTGCATGATCACGGAGTGACTGCTTCCCACCCACTGCCAAGCCGTTCTGCTATGCGGCGATGCTTCATCCAAGCGACTGCCGGCGGTCAGATAGAAGTGGCCGCTGATGTAGATGGTGTCGTTGCCGCCCTGCGTGGCTTCAGTCACGACTTCGCCCATTCCCGAAGACACGATAAGCGTCGTTGCCGGCCAGCCCGATCAGCGTGTCGGCCCCTCCCTCCCCCACCGTTAAGAACGTTTGCCTGCCCGTTCCTGACCAGCGTATCGCTAGGCTCGCCTGCGCTATATTAATCAAGAGCGCGGTGCAGTGCGATTGTACCAACAACCCGCCGAAGCGGGAGTTCAGGTGCTTCAGCAACTGTAGTCTTGTTATTCCCTGGTGACGCGGAACGTGGCGACGTGATCGGCAGAAAGGAGCTAAGATCGACAACCGCCCTCTAGCGCCCTACCCGTTGCCGCCAACAATCAAAGGCACTAGGGACGCCTGCGCTATGTTTAACTCACCGGTCCAATTGCTAACCGTCGAGCGGCACCAGGACGGCCGAGGCTGGTTTGCTGAGACTTATAATCGCGACCGCTTCGCCGTGCTGGGCATCGAATGCGGCTTCGTGCAGGACAATCATTCGCTGTCGAAGTTGCCATTCACAGTTCGGGGCTTGCACTTCCAGGCTCCGCCCCACGCTCAAGATAAGCTAGTCCGATGCGTCAAGGGACGTATATTCGACGTTGCTGTGGATGTTCGCGCCGGATCTCCCACCTACGGAGGTTGGGTCGGCGCCGAGCTAACCCAAGAAAACGGCCACCAACTTTTTATCCCGGTTGGCTTCGCACACGCGTTCATGACGCTAGAGCCTGATTGCGAGGTCGTCTACAAGTGCTCCGACACCTACGCTCCCCAAGCGGACGGCGGTATCTTCTGGAACGATCCCGCGATCGGCATCGAGTGGCCCCTAAAACCAGAGGCGGAGGTTCATCTCTCCGACAAGGACCAGCGGCAGCCGCTCTTGGCCGAGTTCAAGAGCCCGTTTCCCTATGATGGCCGACCGCTGTCCAACCTCTGATAGGAACTTTATAAAGTGCGGATTCTAGTAACCGGCGGCGCCGGGTTTATCGGCTCTGCCCTAATCAGGCATCTGATTGGAACCACTGAGCACGAGATTCTGAATCTCGACAAACTGACCTACGCCGGTACCCTTACTGCTCTGGGTGACGCATCCGCGAGCGAGCGATATCGCTTTCTTAAGGCGGACATCTGTGATGCGGAGGAAGTTCGCGCGGCGCTTGGCGAGTTTCGGCCGGATGTCATCACGCATCTGGCAGCAGAAAGCCACGTCGATCGCTCTATCGACGGCCCGGGCGCGTTTATTCAGACTAATGTCGTCGGAACCTACGTGATGCTGGCAGAAGCGCGGTCGTACTGGCTGACGCTGGAGGATGAGGCTCGCCAATCGTTCCGCTTCCACCATATCTCGACCGACGAAGTGTTTGGCTCACTTGGAGAGGATGGCCTCTTCACTGAACAAACACCATATGATCCCCGCTCACCCTACTCGGCGTCCAAGGCAGGCTCCGACCACCTCGTCTCGGCGTGGGGGCATACTTATGGTTTACCCATCCTGATCACCAACTGCTCGAACAATTATGGCCCTTATCAATTCCCCGAAAAGATGGTCCCGCTGATGATCGTTAAAGCGCTCGCGGGCGAGAACCTGCCGGTTTATGGGAAAGGTGATCAGATCCGCGACTGGTTGTTTGTAGACGATCACGTGCGTGCGCTGCAGACTGTTTTCGAGCGGGGCGAGGTCGGCCGCACCTACAATGTGGGCGGCAACAACGAGAAGCAGAACATCGACGTGGTGAATACCATCTGTGGCATTCTCGACGAGCTGACCCCGCGCCCGGACGGGAAGCCCTATCGCGATCAGATCACCTTCGTCGCCGACCGTCCGGGACACGACAAGCGCTACGCCATCGATGCCAGCCGAATCGAGGGCGAGCTTGGCTGGACGCCAGAGGAATCCTTTGAGAGCGGAATCCGCAAGACGGTAGAATGGTACCTCGCCAACGAGGGCTGGTGGAGGCCGATTGTGGCCGAGCGGCAGGCTGATCGCCGGCGCGGCCTGGCGGCCTGACATTGGGCCGGCCGATCCTGGTGACCGGTGCGGGCGGGCAGCTGGGTCGAGAGCTTCAGCGCTGCGTGGCGCCTGATGGTTTCGAGGTCGTGGCGCTCGGCCGTGACGCGCTCGATCTGGCGGACACCGACGCCATCGGAGAGGCGGTCGCTTCGCAGGATTGGGCGGCGATCATCAACGCCGGCGCCTACACCGCGGTCGATGCAGCCGAGGAGGATATGATCACCGCATGGGCGGTCAACGCGCTTGCGCCGGCCGCTTTGGCACGCAGTTGCGCCGCGCGCGGTATTCCGCTGGTCCAGGTGTCGACCGACTATGTCTTCTGCGGGGAAGGCCGGGATGCCTGGCAGGTCGACGACCCGACCCGTCCGCTCGGTGTCTACGGCGCCTCCAAGCTGGGCGGCGAGCTTGCGGTTCGCACCGGCGGCGTACGCCATGCGATCGTCCGCACCGCATGGGTGGTGTCGCCGCATGGCAAAAATTTCGTGAAGACGATGCTGCGCCTGGCGACCGAGCACGACAGCGTCCGGGTGGTCGACGACCAGATCGGCAGCCCGACGTCCGCCGCCGATCTCGCCGAGGCGGTGCTGGCGGTGGCCGCCCGCATGGCGACCCAGCCCGACGCGCCGGACGGCACATTTCACTTCTGCAACGCCGGGAGCACCAGCTGGGCGGGCTTCGCCGCGGAGATCTTCCGCCAGTCGGCGAGCCGCGGCGGGCCGTCAGCGACGGTCGAGCCGATCTCCACGACAGACTACCCGACGGCCGCTCGGCGCCCGGCGAACTCGGTCCTCAGTACGCAGCGGATCGAGCGCGACTACGGCATGGTGCCGCGATCTTGGCAGATTGCTTTGAACGACATTTTAGACGAATTGATCGGAGTTAAAACATGAAGGGTATTGTCCTGGCGGGTGGCTCGGGAACGCGTCTGCATCCAGCGACTCTCGCGGTGAACAAGCAGCTGCTTCCAGTCTACGACAAGCCCATGATCTATTATCCAGTGTCAGTACTGATGCTCGCCGGTATTCGCGACATCCTGATTATCTCCTCTCCCGAGTACCTCGATAACTACCGGCGCCTGTTCGGCGACGGGTGCGGGTTTGGTCTTCGCGTGTCGTACGCCGAGCAGCCTCGACCGGAAGGGCTTGCCCAAGCCTTCACCATCGGGGCTGATTTTATTGGGGACGACGGAGTTGCGCTCGTTTTGGGTGACAACATCTTCTTCGGTGCTAATTTGAGTGATCTGCTTGCTAGCGCCGTCTCGCGCGAGCGCGGAGCGACGGTGTTCTCCTACCATGTAGAGGATCCGCAGCGGTACGGGGTCGTCGAGCTTGGTGCGGACGGAAGGGCGCTGTCGCTGGAGGAAAAGCCGGAAGTTCCGAAGTCTAATCACGCGGTCACCGGCCTCTACTTTTACGACAACAAGGTCGTCGAATACGCCCGGTCGCTTAAACCGTCGGCGCGCGGCGAATTGGAGATTACGGATTTAAACCGACTGTACTTGGAAGCAGGCAACCTCTACGTCGAGCAGATGGGCCGCGGTTACGCTTGGCTCGACACGGGGACCCATGACTCGCTTTTAGAAGCGAGTGAATTTGTTCGCACATTGCAACATCGGCAGGGCATCCAGATCGCGTGCCTGGAAGAAATTGCCCTGCAGATGGGCTTCATAACGCGAGACCAAGCCAAAGTGGAAGGGCAGAAGTTTGCGAAGACTCCTTATGGCCAGGCTATTCTCAGGGCTGCCGACGGGCTTTGAGGATTGCCAAACGCCGAAAGATTCTTGAAGAAAAAGTTGGGCGTTGCGGCGGTTCCTACTTCGCGCTCGCCTAGGCGCGTGGCCGTGATCATGAATGCCGCGTTCGCCCTTAACAACTTTCGCGGACCTCTCATCGCTGACTTAGTGAGTACAGGCGCGACCGTCTACGGTCTTGCTCCCGACTTTGATCACTACGAGCGGGAGAGATTGAGAGCCATCGGCGGGACTCCTGTAGACTACGGCCTCCATCGAACGGGGCTCAATCCTGTTCGCGAAACAATAAACTTCATCCGATTAATCGGGATTTTGAGAGGGTTGAGGGTTGATACTGTCCTCGCATGCTTCATCAAGCCGGCTATCTATGGGACGCTAGCGGCCAATATTGTGAGAGTGCCTTGTCGCCAGGCAATGATAGAGGGTCTTGGTTACGCGTTTACTGATGCCGACGGTGCTTCATGGAAACGTCAAACACTACAACGTATCGTTTCATTTCTTCTGAGCCGGTCAATTAAATTCGCTCACACAGTCTATTTTCTGAATGATGAAGATCAACAACTTTTTATTGATAAAAGGTTAGTCCGCTCAGACACTGCTGTACGTCTAGACGGAATTGGTGTCGATCTCGACCAATTTCGCTTCGCGCCACCAGTGAGCGATCCAGTTACATTTCTAATGGTTGCCCGCGCCCTTCGCGAAAAAGGAATCTACGAGTTTATCGGAGCGGCGAAAGAAATTAAGCAAGATTGGCCCACGGCACGTTTCGTACTTGCGGGAGGTCTCGACAGCAATCCAGGCGCAGTCGCGCGAGACCAACTCGAGCAGTGGGAGAGGGAAGGCATTCTGACGTGGCGCGGCCATGTCGACGACGTTTCTGAAGAGCTCAAGCGCGCGAGTGTCTTTGTTCTGCCTTCATGGCGCGAAGGTTCACCACGCAGCACACAAGAGGCCATGGCCATGGGGCGCCCGGTCATTACAACGGCGGCACCAGGCGCCAAAGATACTGTTGTGGAGGGCGTAAACGGTTATCTTGTGCCGGTGCGCGATCCCAGTGCTTTAGCAAGCGCAATGCGGCGATTCCTAAACAATCCATCGCAGATCGCCAGCATGGGGGTTGCAAGTAGAGCGTTGGCTGAGAGCCGTTATGACGTGCGGCAAATCAACGCGCGGATTCTATCCAGGATGGGCTTTCACTAAAGCAGTCTCGACACTTTTCGCAGCGCGGTGGTCTTGTATTCTCCACAGTGCTCGAAACTGCGCCTACTGAGGTGCTTTGGTCATCCGCCAAGGCATTGCGGCAACTGCCCGTTCAGATCTCGCTGCTGTGTCTTGGAGATCTCAAAAGCGAAGTCACTCGAAAAGGGGACGCATTGGCTCTTGGGCCACCAAGGCCTCGGTCCAAGCGATCTGCTGCGGCAGACACACGCGCTTTAGATCGAACTGTCGGACAACTTTTGCGCGGGCGGCCTTGCCCAGACGAGAGCGCAGATCTTCAGAGTCGAGCAAGCGACAAATTTGCTCGGTCAGACCCCGCCGGTCGAAGAAGTCCACTAGGAGGCCCTCTTCATTATGCTCAATCACCTCGCGTACAGGCGCAGTGGAACTGGCCACGATCGGAGCGCCGAGAGCCATTGCCTCTATCAAGCTCCAGCTTAGTACGAACGGGTAGGTCAAGTACACGTGAGCACGTGAAATCGACAAGAGTTCGAGCATCGTATCATGGTCTAGAGTGCCGACAAAATGGACGCGCGATAGGTCGAGTGCTCCACGGACCTCCGCGAGAATAAGGTCTCGCCAATTGGACCTTGGTGGCGCCGACCCATAGCCAACACCGTTCCCTCCAACGAGAAACACATGCATCTTGGGTCTTTGACGAAGAAGCTCGGGTAACGAGCGCATGAAGATGTGATAACCGCGGTACGGCTCGAGGTTGCGCGCTACGAAGGTCACAATCTCATCTTCTGCAGTAAAGCGTCTGCCGCTACCGAGCGTGATGGACGCCCCCGCACGCGGTTTGATGTCATCGGTGTCGACGCCGTCATGTATTACCGTGATTTTCTTCCGAAACTCGTCTGGATAAGTATCTGCCTGGAAACTCGTCGGCGAGATTCCGGCATTAGCCATTGCAAAATGCAGGCGTTGCGGAAGGGTTTTCAGTTTAACCCGGATCCGGGAGGGAAGTTCTCGATCGTTACCTTGAAATTCATGATCGAAGGCGGTGTCACCACCTTCGGCACGATAGAAAAATTCGCAGTATACGCCGAGACGCGCGGCGGGCCAGACATCCTTGAGAAATAAGGTGTCTCCCCAACCCATGTGACCCACAATCGCGTCGGGATGAAATCCACTTTTTCGCAGGGCAATCGCCGCATTGAAGGCGGCTTCTCCTCGAATGAGTTTGGTTTCGAAATCCTGCGCCCAAGGACTTTTAGTTTCAGTCGAAAGCTTCGGCACTACTCTATGGATTTGAACACCAGGCAGGGGGGCGGCTTGGTTGAAGGTGAGCGCCTCTACTCTGTTTCCTCGACTTGCCAGGGCAGGTGCAAGGTGCTTGAATTGCCCTGGAAAATTCTGATGCACTAGCAGGACGTTCATGTGTCACTCCCGGAACGCATTTTCCGAGAGCCGAGTGAAGGGAGTGAGTAGATAGCTCAGGACCGACCGCTTAT
Source organism: Altererythrobacter sp. TH136 (assembly GCF_007065885.1). Lineage (NCBI taxonomy): Bacteria > Pseudomonadati > Pseudomonadota > Alphaproteobacteria > Sphingomonadales > Erythrobacteraceae > Altererythrobacter > Altererythrobacter sp. TH136. The sequence goes on from NZ_CP041409.1 coordinate 1,703,445, forward strand.
CCCCGATCAAATTCACGTCAGCTAACATACCAGGCCCAATCGGCAGCCGCTGGCCACTTGGCGAGAGCAGAAAGTTCTCGGGGGTGCCAATCTTTACCGTATAATAGGTCTCACCGGACTGCTCGTCTACAATTGAGTCAGGCGAAATATTTATCACTTTGCCCTCGAGCCCCCCGTAGATCGAATAGTTGTAAGAAGTTATCTTGATCAGCGAACGCTGGCCAATCCGGACGAAAGCGATGTCCCGCGGCAAAACTCTCGCTTCAACCGTCAAGCCAGAACGCGAGGGCACAATTTCAACTAAGGGTTCACCCGGCCGAGCTGTGCCACCGACAGTGTTGACGAGCACCCGATTAACCCTGCCTGTCATTGGGGCACGCACAATCGTGCGCTCCAGGCGATTTGCAAGCGCCGGTTGAGCCTCTTTCCGCCCCGCGGCCTCTGCTTGCGAAGCGGCGAGCTCAGCGGCTGCTTGTGCCTGCCAATCTTGTCGAATTTGCGCTGCCGCCGCATGAGCTTCAGCAACCGCTGAGGAAGCCCGGGCGATTGAAGCCTGCGCGGCAACCGCCTGGCTCGCGGCCATGTCTGCCTGACGCTCAGCTTGAATGAGCGTCAGCCGAGGCTCGACGCCGCTGGCCACCAGAGGCCGAAGAATTGCGACCTGCTGCCGAGCACCATCTCGTCCAGCCACTGCAGCGTCATAGTTTGCCCGAGCCTCCGCTACCCCGCGTTCTGCCTGCGTAATGCGAGAGTTCGCCGCCGACTGCATACTTGAGAGATTAGCTTGACGAGATCGGTAGAGCGCTTGTTCAATTTCTATCTGTTGAGCCTCAGCCGGCGAACGAGCCGATGAGAAGTTTGGCCTCTGCCCAGTGATCTCGGCCCGCAAGCGTTCGATCCGAGCACTGAGAGACGCGATTGAAGTCACGCCGACGGCGAAGTCACTCTCAGAAGCCGTAGGATCAAGCTGAATTAGCGGCTCGCCCTCTCGGACAGTTTCGCCCGCACGGGTCAAAATCGCACTGACGACACCGCCCTCCAGGTTAGAAATCAGCTGAAGTTGGGCAGTGGGCACGACCCTACCGGTCGCATAGACCGTTCGATCAAGCTGGGTGAGAGTGGCCCAACCAATCAAAAGTGCTATAAACGCAAGCGTACCGTACAGCATCAAATTGGACATGCTTGCGGGTTTTATATACCCGCTTTGGTCACCGACGGGCTGGCTGGGAAAATCCCGATCCTGGGCAGCTTCGCTCGTATTGTGGTCTAGGCTCATGTCAGGCAGCCGCCGCAGGTTGCGAGATTTGGCGCAGCACTTGATCACGCGGCCCATCGAGCTGAATCTTTCCATCGGCTACGATGATCACTCTCTCGACCAACCGCAGCAGAGATACCCGATGGGTAATGATCGCAACGGTGCGTGGGCCAAATTCGCCAGCCAAGCGCTGCATCAGAAACTGTTCGCTCATCTGATCCATGCCGCTCGTCGGTTCATCCATAATCAGGATATCGGGCGAGCCGGCCAATGCTCGCGCAAGCGCGATGCTTTGACGCTGCCCTCCCGACAGACTCTCACCGCGATCTGCCATCTGCAGATCGTAACCGTTAGCAATGCGGCCGATGAAGTCATGCGTTCCAGTAAGTCGCGCAACTCGCAACATTTCTTCGTCATCGAGGTTGGGGCGGTCGAGCAGAATGTTATCCCGAATGGAACCGGAGATGAGCACGTTATCCTGCAAGACGGCGCCGACGTGCGCCCTAAGTACAGCTGGCTCGATTTGGCGGATGTCAGTTCCATCAAGCAAGACGATACCGTCGGTCGGATCATACAAGCCGAGCGCAAGCCGAGCGAGGGTGGACTTACCGGACCCAATCCGTCCCAGAATGCCCACCTTCTCGCCAGGACGTATGATGAGGTTGATGCCATTAAGAGCATCTTCCTTAGCGCCCGGATAGCGGAACGACACATTCCGGAACTCGATCAGCCCCGTCAGGGCCGTCGGTCGGAGCATGCCCGTGCGGTCGAGCTCGCTGTCCTGCTCCATGAAGGGCCTCAGCGTGCGATAAGCGCTCCGTGTCGCGGCAAGTCGCGAAAGTAGCTGAGCGATCTGAGTCAGGGGAGCAATGGCGCGGGACCCTAGCAGCGAACATGCTATCAGGCCGCCGACCGTAAGGTCACGGCTTTCGATTAGAAATACGCCGAGCACGATTGAGCCAGTATAGGCTATTGTGGTCGCAGCGTTGGCGAGGTTCACGCTGATCGTCGCGATCAAGCGCTGGCGGATTGCCATCACAGAAAAACTATCGATTGCAGCAAGCCATCGCTTTTTCAGAAGGTTGCTAGCGCCGATGGCCTTGATCGTTTCCAGTCCCCCGATGGTCTCAACCAAGACGCCTTGTTTGGTTAGTCCCTGATTCATTGCCTCGGTCGCCAGGCGGTCCATGGCGGGGAATGTTAAGAACCCTGCCAGAATGACGATTGGAAGCGCAGCCAGGGGTATCAAAACCATCCAGCCACCGATCAGCGCGATAATCGCCAGCGTTAAAAAGATGAAAGGCACGTCGACGAGAGCGACAAGCGATGCTGACGCAAAGAAGTCTCTTAATGTCTCGAGCTCTCGCATGGTGCCGGCGAGCGCACCGGTGGATCCTCTGCGCGACGCCATGCGCATCGCGATAAGTCGCTCAAAAGCTTTCTCGCCGATCGACCGGTCGACGTTGACGCCCGCAACGTCCACGAAATAGGCGCGCAAAGTCCTCAGCAGCAGGTCGAAGACGATCACGATCGCCATGCCGATCGACAGCCCAACCAGGGAGGCGATCGCGTTATTCGGAAGGACCCGGTCGTAGACGGTCATCGTGAAAATTGACGACACGATACCGAAGATGTTGATCAGCACTGCCGCCACGGCGACCTTGGTATACGCAGCCCGATTTTTGAGCATCGGCTGCACGAGCCAGGGGGCAAAAGGTTTGCGCCCCGCTCCAAAGAGGTGATCGTCCGACATCTTAGCGGGGAATCTCGTAAGAGGAAATCTCGAGTGCGGGGAGCAGGTTTCCTGTTCGCGCCAGAAGCTCATAGCGGGCCGTGTCGCGGTTGGTCAAAGCCTCGATATAAGCGGCAGCAGCTGCATAGAAGGTATCGCTGGCATTTATTGCATCAAACAGGGTTCCGCGAGAATTGGCAAACCGCAACAGGGTTGCGTCACGTGTCGCCCGCGTCGCCATATAGGCCGCCTCAAGCGAAACCAGCTGCGCGTCCAGGGCCTTGAGCTTAGCAAAGGCGATCGCTGCATCACGTGCGTTTTCCTCAGCCACCCGCCGCGCGCGCGCGGCAATTGCATCTGCCCGGGCTCCCGCCGCCGCGGCCCGTTGCGGCAGCCCGCCGAATAGGCGTTGACGCAAGGTCACTCGGCCGACGACATCATATTCGCGCGGCGATTCCAGGACGCCATAGCGTGCCGCGTTCACCGATGCTCCGATCGAGGGTAGGAGGTCACGCCTGCTAGCCTTGGCATCCAGCTCAGCCGCGCGAGCCTGGAACCGCGCAGCCACACTGGCAGTGACATTTTCGGCCTCTGCCCGTGCGCCCTCGACTGTCGCCGGAATGCGCCCGAGCTCGGGAGCACGCATGAGACCCTCAGGAGGCGGCGCACCGGTGAGTTCCGTGAACCGGGCCTCAGCTTCGGCGAGCTGTTGCGAAAATCGCGCATTGCGAATGTCGAGCTGAGCAATGGCGTTCTCAACCAGTGCGCCGTCAACTTCAGCGGAGGCACCTTGTTCAATTCGTTGAGCAATGGCACTCCGGCTTTGCTCTTGGTCCGCGCGATATGCACGGGTGACCGCGAGAACTGTTCGTAGGGCATATACATCGTACCAGGCGGCAACGGTATTAAGTGCGACCTGCTCGGCGGCATTGTCTACGCCAAGGGCTGCTGCGCGCAGACGGTTGGCAGCAGCCTTGATCCTGTTCGCCGTAGCTCCGAAGTCGGTAACGAGTTGATTGACACTGATGACCTCGTCCGCTCGTTCGGTGGCGCGGGTCCTCTCCAAGATATTGTCGAGCGAGTCGCTCTCGAAGTTCCGGTCGATGACCCGGAAATAGGAGAGATTAATTTCGGCCGAAGGCAACAGACCAGCTTCCTGCTGCCGCAAGAGATAGCGCGCCTCTTCTGAATACCCCTCGTTCTCTTTCACTTGAGGATGAAGCTCAACTGCGCGCTGCACAAGCGCCCGAAATCCCACGGGCTCAGCGATGCGAGATGTCGCCTGAAAGATTGGGTCGTTCGCTTTATCCAAAGTCATAGGTCGGGGACTTCGATCCGGCAGAACCGCGCCATTAGCCATCGTTGTGGGAGTTACAGGAGGTGGCGGACTGACCGACGGGCGCTGCTCTGAAGGGCAGTCGACGCTCTGTGACAGCGACTCTGATTGAGGAGGGGGCGACGTTGTTTGATTAGCCTGAAGGTCTACACGAGAGGACAGCCGATATCGGGCATCAACCATCAGATCTCCACGAAGAGCCTCTGCCTTAGTTGGGGACTGTGCAACCACAACAGCCTCGACACCAAGCGCGAGCGTTAGGCATGCTCGCAAACTGATAGCGATCAGTGTCCTCGGCCGAGTTTGCATAGTAGATTGTTCTCGAAGGTCCATGGACCGTGCAGTCGATCCGTATGTGCCGCCGCTTTGAACGGTAAGCCCTGCACGACCGATTAACCAAGCACCGAAGGATTGTCCATCTTCGGGGCCCTGTGTGCGTTGAGGAAAAAAAGAAGGGCCCCCGACAGGGGGCCCTTCCGTACTCTGATCCCTAACCGCTGCCTTACGGCTGTGGGGTCGGAATGGTGTTCGCCGGCGTGAGGAGGAAGTCATCGGCCGCGAGACCCGTGCCCGGCGTGAGCTGGGCGAAGAGTACCGCGTCGCTCCCAGTGCCAGCCCCATCAGCATCATAGAACAGACGACCAGTCGCCTGATCGTAAAGGATGGTGGCCTGATTGCCAGTCGCCACGGTTCCGAGCTGGAACTCGCTTCCGTCAATCGACGCCCCGAAGCCAGTGAACACTCCGACGTCCAACGAGATTTTGTCGCCCTGACCGGCAAAGAAATCCTGGATCGTATCGGCGTCGTCCACACCCATTTCCGCAAAATGGAACGTGTCAGCACCACCGAGCCCGGTCAGGAAGTCGCGGCCAGTCGAACCCACGAGGACGTTGTTACCAGCGGAACCTGATATCGAATTGTTCAGTGTATTACCGACCAACGTCAGGTTTGTCTGGAAGTTCTGGTCAGCCGCGATCAAGTTCTCGACATTGGCCTGCAAAACGTAGTTCGCGCTAGTATAAACGGTATCAGTACCAGCGTTTACCGTCTCGATGATTTGGTCACCCTGCCCAGAAGCAGTCTTCGATCCCGAGAAGTTGCTGCTGAAGACCCGATAAATGTCATCACCCGCGCCACCAGAGAGGGTGTCACCTCGACCATCTGACGTCAAACCACCAGCACCATTGAGGATATTGTTCCCAGTGTTGCCAAAGATTTCCTGCGCCTGATTGTTACCAACTAGGTAAACATCGCCAGTGGTCAGAGTGCCATCGGCGTTCTGCGCCCGGATCGTGCTCACCGTCACAGCATTTCCGACGTTAATCCCGCCGGTGTTCGACGTGTAGTATACGCCGTTATCGCCCAGGGTATCTTGCAGTACGACTTCGGGATTTCCGACAAGGTAAAGGTCGTTGCCCCCGCCTCCCCTGAGGGTGTCGGCACCGCCGCCGCCTGAGATCGTCTCGTTAACAGCGAGAGCAGTGCCATCAGAGTTTCGGGCACCATTGATGACCTGAGCAAACGAGTTGCCAGTAGCGCTGGTAACGGTCCCGCCGAGGTTGATCACCTCAACCTCCGCACCCGCGTTGAGAGTGTAGCTGGTCATCGTAACACCGACAGCACCCAAGTTCACGGTATCAGTACCGCCGCCGACCGCCTCGAGAATTACGTCCCCAGTGTTCCGAATGGTATAAGTGTCGTTCCCACCGAGACCCTGGAGAGTGTCGACACCGCCGCCACCGCCGTCGAGGGTATCGTTACCCTGCGCACCGATGATCTTATTGGCGATTCCGCTACCGGTTAGGTTCAAACCAGTCGTGGACGATTGATCGGCCGCCGACAGGGTTTCAACATAATCCCCGGCACCACCAACTGTTCCACCGATATTCGCCACGTTGGTCGCGAGGCTGTAATCAGCGCTGGTATATACAATGTCGTTACCACCAGCGTTCGACGGAACACCGCCTAGCAAAGCACCCGTGCTGTCAAAGGCGAACTCATGGACTTGGTCATCCTGCCCATAGACACGATAGATATCGTTCCCAGCGCCGCCAACAAGGACGTCTGCCGCACCTGTCGCGCCGCGATCACCGTTGAGGATGTCATTACCACCACCACCGAAAATGGTCTGCGCCAAGCTATTACCGACGAGATACACACCCGGCGTACCAGCAGCAGCGCCGTTGATATCACCAGAGGAGCCGAGACGCGCGCCGGTAGTGGAATCCCCCACCGCCATGATTTCTACATCAACGCCTTCAGCAAGGTTGAAGCCTCCAGTCGTGCCATTGAAGATCAGGACATCGGTGTCTGCTGCCTGCGCCTCAGTGATTACTTCACCATCAACGTCGACAACATAAGTGTCACTGCCACCACCGCCAACGAGGGTGTCCACACCGCCAGCACCGTTGAGAGTCTCACTCGCAGCAGTACCGTTGATCACCTGCGCAACATTTGAGCCGGTGACGTTTACGGTAGCGCCACCGAGATTGATCGTCTCAACCGCAAGATTCGCCATTGCGCCACTGCCGGCGGTAAGGAAACTGAACGACGCGCCAGCACCCGCTTGGAAATTGACAGTGTCATTTCCAGCGGTTTCCTGAAGGATTACGTCGCCAGGATTGGTCAGAAGGTAGGTGTCATTACCGTCGAGACCAATGAGCGTGTCACCGCCGCCACCTCCGCTCAGAGTATTAGCGCCAAAGTTGCCGATAACAGTCTCGCCGCCGGCAGCCGAACCGGTAAGGCGCAGGTTCTCAGTGCCCGACTGGTTCTGCGCGGAAAGCACCTCGATTGAGCTATTCGCTGCCAAGGTATAAGTCGCGACTGCCTGCCCTTGAGCCTCCAAATCCGCAACCGAAACAAACACGGTGTCGATGCCGTCAGTAGCGCTGGCGACATTAAAGGCGCCGCCGTAAATTAGGTCATTCGCGTTAGTCACAACGAAGGTATCATCTCCATTGTAGCCAATGAGAGTGTCTCCGGTGGTCGGATCGGCGTTGCGACCGCCGACCAAAACATTAGCGCCGGCAGTCCCGTTAATCGTCTGCGCAAACTCATTACCCGTGAGATTTACGTCGACTACGGCGGTTGTATTGGAAGCTCCGCTCGGCGCAGCCGTCGTATCGGTCGGCGTCGCGCGGTAACCAAGCACTTCTACCGCAGCGCCCAAGGTAAGCGCATAGCTTGCCGAAGCAAGGACCGTATCAGTTCCGCCGCCGGCAGCCTCAACAATGACATCGCCATTATTGTTGACATAGTGGGTGTCATTACCCGCCCCGCCATTGGTCGTATCGTTCCCAGCTCCGCCGATGAGCGAATCGTCGCCCGCACCACCGTTTAGCGAATCATCACCAGCCAAACCGAAGAGAATATCATTTCCGCCTTCACCATTGATGGTGTCAGCTTCAGCGCTGCCGACGATAGTGTCAGGCGAGCCAGTTCCAACAAAAATAGGCATATTAAACTCCTAAGACTGATCCGTATTCAAAACCGAGTTGCGAGCCGCTAGTCCCGTTAAGCTATTGAGCGCGCGATGGGCGACGCCTCAGACCGCGAATGAAGCCATTCGGCCACGTTCATCGAGTGCAATCTGTCTAAACGCCGAGCGTGCACCTCTCCCTAACATTCGAACCTGCGCGTCTCCTATCGGATGCCAAAGGTGTTCGCAAGCGCTGAGTCAAGCAATCTTGATCGGGTAGAGCACTGATTCCTCACGAGGATTGCGCATGGCCGCCTTAGATGCGCCCCAAGCGCACTGTCGTCCGGATGTAACCTTTCGTTTTTTAGCGCGCGACGGGTCTTTCGGGCCGTTCGCGCCCCTGATCCTGATGACAGTTTGGCAGCACTCTCAGTTGATGAGGGCAACTAAAGCACACTTCCTCCTCAGCCAGAGAGAGCTCAGCGGCAAAGCGAAGTGCCCCGTTCATCCAAGATCCCGCTCAACCGGGAGTGCGACGCACTGACCAGGGGATGACGGATCCGCAAGCCCCCCCATTTAATTTCCGGCACGAGAGGCGCAAGCTGCTCCGGCTAACCTCGCAATAACCTTTCATTCCGGCGAGCCTCGACCTTCCTCGCTCCCGTTGCTAGATCGCAGTTATGTTGGGACGCGTACCCCTCCTAATCCGCCCCGATCGCAGATCGCTAGGCTATTGGCTGGTCGTCGCGATGTTGATCATCGCGGCACTGTCAGGTGGAGCGTCTCGAGAGGACTCGTTGGCGCAGGCAGTTGTGCGAATCCTTCTTCCGCTCGCGCTCGCCTTAGTCGTGCTTGTGCGGAGCCCGGCTGAAAACCGCTCGCTTCGCGTGCCTCTGCTGTTTGTGGGACTTCTAGCGATGTTGGCGGGAGCCATGCTGGTGCCGCTGCCACCGTCCATCTGGACTGCAATGCCGGGCCGGGACCTGATTGAGCCAGCGGCAGCGATCGGAGCCGTGGAGCAACCGTGGCGGCCATGGGCGCTGGTGCCCCCGCTGGCACATAACGCGTTGTACGCGCTGATTCCGCCTTCAAGCGTCCTCCTTGCGCTACTTTTTCTTACTCCGGGAGAGCGAATTCGGCTGATCGGCCCGTTCGCTCTGATCATAGTGCTGAGCGCGGTGCTGGGCGTGGCACAAATGAACGGCGGGAATGCAGGTCCGTTGAGGTGGTACGCGGTCAATAGCGCAAATGCGGGGATCGGCTTTTTTGCGAACCGTAATCATCAGGCACTACTGTTGGCCATGGGCTTTCCCGTGCTGGCCGCGTGGGCCTTTCTTGGCTCTGCCCGAGAAAGTGGGACTCTGCGGCTTTGGCTTGCCAGCTTCGCCGCCGTGCTGCTCGCGGCAGCGCTGCTCACCACCGGCTCGCGAGCCGGCCTCGTGCTGGGGCTGATTGCAGTCGCCGGAACGATTGCCATCCACTTCGGCGCCCTGCTCGCGGGGTTCAAACTGCTGACGGCGCGCATGCGTGCCGCGCTTCTCGGTGCAGGTGCTGCAGGTGTGGCGATCGTGGCGTTCGTGGCGGTCAGCTCCCCACAAGCGCAGTCGGTAGTACGCCTGTTCGGGCTCAACCCTGCGGACGATCTGCGGGCCCGAGCCTTCCCGACGATGATCGGCTTGCTTCGAGACTACTTTCCCTTCGGGACCGGCTTCGGCGGGTTCGAACCCGCCTTCCGGGCGGCCGAGCCGTTCGACCTGCTTTCGCTCCAGTACTTGAATGAAGCTCACAACGATTACCTCCAGTTGGCGATCGAAGCCGGCGTAGCTGGGCTCGCCATCCTCATCGGGTTTGCGGTCTGGTATGCCGTGACGGCCGTCGGCATTCTGCGGCGGAAACCCTCTAAGGCGGAAACCCCGGTCAATCTGACGGGCACGCTGATGGTCCTGCTCATCGCCTTGGCGAGCATCGTGGACTACCCCGTTCGGACCCCGTTAATGATGGTTACGCTTGTGCTTGCCTGCGCCTGGATGGTTCTGCCGCGCGTCGGCAGGTCCGGTGGTCCCCGGGAGAGCTGACGCTTTACGGGCCTGTTGGTCGCAGCTATGGCCGGGCGAGACGAAGGGCAACTCAAGCAATGCGTTTTTCAATTCTCGCGCTCGGCGGCGCGCTGATCCTGTCCGGTTGCGTCTCCACCCCCGACGTTGTTCCGGTAAACGGCCTTCGCGTGGTTCAGACGGAGGCGCTGCCGCCTCCGTCCCGCGGCGATTTGGTGGCGTCGGATCGCGAAAGCCTTATCGGTCCGCTCGATACGATCGCTATCACGGTCTACGGGGTCGAAGCGCTAAGTACCGAGACCCAAGTGGATTCCAGTGGTCGTATCGCTATGCCCCTCGTGGGAACGGTCGACGTTCGCGGCAAAACGGCTCCCGAAGTGTCCAGCTTCGTCGCTGACCGGCTTCGCCAGTACGTTAAGAACCCTCAGGTGACGGTCAATGTGCGTAACAGCGCAAGCCAGGTCGTGACAGTCGATGGCGAAGTGGAGAGCCCCGGCCTGTATCCTGTTACTAATCAGATGACCCTCATGCGGGCCATCGCGTCCGCCGAAGGAGTGTCAGAGTTCGGCAACACCAAGGATGTGGTGGTTCTGCGGACGGTGGACGGAGCTCGGATGGCGGGCCTCTACAACCTCGGAGCGATCCGCCGGGGCGTCTACATGGACCCTCCGATCTACGCCAACGACGTGGTAGTGGTCGGTGACTCGCCTCAGCGACGACTGTTCAAAGACCTTGTATCGGTTGCGCCCCTGCTGACGGCGCCGCTCATTATTGCGCTTCAGAATTAACGGATCTCGTCTTCGATGAACAAAGCTATTCTCGGTCTTCAGCCTGGATTTGATACTGGGAGCGTGCTCCCCGGATCCATCGGCGCGAGCGCGGAAGAATCAACGCCCCTCCTTCGGTATTATGGCAATCTCTTTTGGCGGTGGCGCAAGGTTTTCCTCGCCATCGTAGGGGGTTTCTTGGCACTGGGCGTCATCATAACCCTGCTCATGACGCCGAAATACACCGCCACGAGCCAGATCGAGATCAAGCGCGAAAGCGCTCAAATCGTTAACATGCAGGGGGTTGAGCAAGACGCGACGGACGCTGATCAGGAGTTTTACCAGACCCAGTACGGTCTCTTGCGCGCGCAATCATTGGCGGAAAAAGTTGCGGCAGAGCTGAAACTTGCGGACAATCCAGCATTCTTTGACATGTTCAACGCCGATGAGAACGGCGCCTTGTTCTCCGAAGCAGCTACTCAGCGCAGGCCGGTCGCGGATCGTACGCGCCGGCTGCGCGCTGCGGGAGAAGTGCTGCTGGATAACGTCCGTATCTTGCCGCAGAGGCAATCGAGACTGGTCGACATCAGCTTCACTAGCCCAGACGCAGCCCTTTCGCAGAAGGTGGCGAATGCCTGGGCCGAGAACTTCATTCAGTCCAATTTGGAACGCCGTTACGACGCGAGCTCCTACGCCCGCAACTTTCTCGAAGAGCGACTCGCCGGACTACGGACACGGCTCGATGAATCCGAGATCGCGTTGCAGAACTATGCTCAGGATCAGCGAATTATCACGCTCCCCGGTGCGGGCAAGGACGGCTCGGAGCAGTCGACGGTTGCCTTCGATTTAGTCGCCTTGAACGGGGAACTTGCTCAGGCAACTGCGGCACGAGTGGCAGCGCAGGCGCGACTTACGTCTGTCCAGGGACGCGCCGGAGAATCTAGCGAGTCCCTTGAAAATAACGCGCTCAATCAGTTGCGAGCCAAGCGAGCGGAGCTTTCAGCTGACTATCAAAAGCTGCTGACGCAATTTGAGCCGGCGTATCCTCCTGCTCGGGCGCTTCAGCGGCAAATCAGCGAGCTGGATCGGAGTATCAGTCGCGAAGAGGGCCGCATCGGCGGAGCGGTTCAGGTAGCTTACCGCGCGGCTGCGGAACGCGAGCAGGCTCTGCAAACCAGGGTTGCTCAGCTTGAAGCAAGCTTTCTCGATCAGCGACGCCGGAGCATACAATACCGGGTCCTGGGCCGAGAAGTGGATACGAACCGTCAGCTCTACGATGCCTTGCTTCAAAGGTACAAAGAGATCGGCATCGCCGGAGGTGTCGGAACGAACAACATTGCGGTCGTCGATCGGGCTGATCTGCCGCTGCGTCCATCGAGCCCCCGCCTTCTTCTGAATCTTATCCTCGCCTTGTTTGCAGGTGTTGCTGTTGGCGCCGTGGCCGCATTCCTGCTTGATCAGAGCGACGAAACTATGGCTGACCCCAGCGACGCCGAGCGTCTCTTCGGGCTGCCCCTTTTGGGCAGTGTCCCAAGGACAGCCGACGAGGAGCCCCGCGAGGCACTGCAAGATCCCAAGTCGGCTTTGGTTGATGCCTACTTGGCCGTTCAGACGAGCTTGCAGTTCTCCACCGAGCGCGGCGTGCCCCGATCGCTCGCCGTCACCAGCACGCGCCCCGGCGAGGGCAAATCAACGACCTCGCTGGCCTTGGCAGTCTTGCTTTCTCGTGCGGGCAAGCGCGTGGTGCTGATCGACGGGGACATGCGCTCACCCTCTGTCCACCATCTGATCGGCACGGGCCACGAACGTGGGCTGAGCACTTACCTTTCAGCGAATGCACCAGCGTCTGAGCTCGTGTTCCCGGTGGAAGGCTTTGGCTTCAGCGCGATGACGGCGGGTCCGATCCCACCGAACGCCGCGCAACTGCTGACTGGAAGCAGAATCTCATCGTTGCTTCAGGAGCTATCGAAGGACTTCGATCACATAGTAATCGACGCTCCGCCAGTGATGGGCCTCGCTGACGTACCGCTAATTGCTGGTCACGTGGACGGGGTTGTTTACGCTGTCGAGGCTCACGGCATTCGGGTCGGTCAAGTGCGCGCCGCGCTGCAGCGGCTGTCCGCTTCCTCGACGCACTTACTGGGCATTGTGGTCACGAAGTTTGATCCCAAGAAGTCGAGTAAGGGCTACGGCTACACTTATGGTTACGAGTACGGTGACCCAACACCAGCGACAAGCGCCTAGGACATGAGGCGTTTCCTTGTGCTCAAGTCTGCACTCGTGTGCGGCGCCCTCGCCGCCGCATTCGTGGCAGGGAAGGAAAGCCTCGCCCTCGCATTAGCCGATACGCAGCCGCAGCTGGCGCTTCGCCTGAACCCGAACCAATCGGATGCACTGTCCGCCGCCGCGCATGCCGCGGTTTCAGGCGCCCCTTCCGCCAACCTCCAGTTGGCCGGGCGCCAGGCTGCCAAAGCATTACAGATTGATCCAACGAACAGCCGCGCAGCAGCGAACGTTGCTGTGCTTCGTCAGCTCGATGGTTCGGAGACGGACGCCGTTGAGGCGATGCGTTATGCGCAAAGGCTCTCGCGCCGCAATCTTGCCGCACAGCTTTGGTGGATCGAATACTCGGCGGAGCAAGGCGACGTCGAACGTACCCTCACCCACTATGACACCGCCATGCGCACAGCGCGTAGCGCACCGTCGCTTCTCTTCCCCGTGCTCGTCACGGCGGTCGGAAACCCCATCGTATCTCGCCGGCTGGCCGAGGTTCTCGCTCAGCGTCCTTCATGGGCCGAGCAGTTCGTGCAACAGCTGGCGCAGAGTGGCCGCGACCTCGATGCGGTTCATGGTCTCCTTAGCGCCATGGCCGCCTCCGGCGCGCCCGTTGCGGACCCGGCTCTGCGGACCGCTCTCCAGCGGCTGGTCGACGATGCACGATATCGCGAGGCGCTATCCCTGTTCGCCGCCTACCGGCCGGAGCGGGCAGCGGCGCCTGTCCGCAATCCGACCTTCCGCCCAATTTCCCAAGGGGCGACCATCTTCGATTGGCAAACGGGCGAAGGCGCCGAGGCCGCTGTGCTTTCGCCGGACGGGCTTCTGATCGAAGCTTCCTCTGGCACTGCCAAGCCTGCTGCAAGCCAGCTCGTCGCGCTACCGGTGGGACAGCATCGGTTTGGATTGGCCTATTCGGCTTTGAGCGACGAAGGCGCGGCGGAGCCTGCTCTGTCGGCGCATTGTGCGAGCGACGGAAGCCTGCTTGGCCGTTCTGCGAGGACCGCTGAAGGGCAAGTCCGGCTGGAATTCAGCGTTCCGGCGGGCTGCGTACTCCAGCGTCTGGAAATTGCACTGCCGGAAGCGGACTTGGATCCAAGTGCTGGCCTCCTCGTCACCTCTATCAGGAAGCTTCGCTAGCCGACCAAGAATGCCGGCTTCGGACAAGAGGCAGGGATAATCGGCGCCTCAAGAGCGATGAACTTGAACTTGAACTTGAACTTGAACTTACCCTCTCATTTCGCACTGCCGATAGGGCTCCTCTCGACTGCAGGAGGAACCCGTGCAGGAACCCGTGCGCTCTTCGTTTCGGGGCAGGCGAGCCGCTTGTGCAATATGCTGGAGGTTGCACTCCTGCCCGCGCATGCTCGCAAGATCCAGCTCTCTGGCGAGGGTGCGAGCCGGTGCTGAGGAAACGCAGCCGAGGCTTTTGGGCGGGCTGGCCGGTGCAGCTCGGCGGCTGCATCCTCTTTGCAGCTGTCGTTCCTTACATCTACCGGTATGAGACAATTGACCGCGAGGCGCTCGATACCTTGTGGTTCACATTCGTTGGGTGCACCGTCGCTATCACCGCGGGCATCTGGCTTCTGAGAAACGTCACCACATACCCGGGAGTCGAAACGAGCGCCTACATCCTGCCGTCCCTGGGAATCGCGTTTTCGTTTCTTCTGCTGGTCTTCGTTTTCGGCCGTTTTGAGTACAATCGCCTAACGCTCCTGCTCGCCTTTGCGATCAGCATCGCTTGGCTGTTCTACGTCCATTTCCGCCGTCAGCGAGTGCAGAAACTGCTGGTGGGCATCGTCGATCTGACGGGCACCTTCCGCGCGCCGAACCTTCCGACGGTCGTCTGGAGTTCGCTGTCGGACCCTCGGTCGGAGGATTGGATGGGGCTCGACGCCGTGGCCACCGACCTGCGGGTCGACCTTCCGGAAGAGTGGGACCGGGCACTCGCCAGCATGGCTCTGGCCGGGATACCTGTATTCCACCTCAAGCACCTGATGGAGTCCCTCACGGGGCGCGTCGAACTTGAGCACCTGTCGGAAAACAGCTTTGGATCGCTGATCCCGCTCTCCGCGTATCAGCGGGTTAAATATATAGCCGATTGGCTGACTGCGGTGGTCGCCATCATCCTCCTGCTTCCAGTCCTTCTGTTGACGGCGATCGCGGTGCGCCTGTCCTCGCCTGGTCCTGTGATCTTCCGGCAGACGCGCACCGGCTTTCGCGGCGAGCCTTTCACCGTGTACAAGTTCCGGACGATGCGTGTGGATGGCTCCGGCGGCGATAGCCGGATTTCCGCCATGACCCAGCCGAACGACAGCCGCGTGACGCTGCTGGGACGGTTTCTCCGGAAGACGCGCCTTGATGAGTTGCCGCAGATCGTGAACATCCTACGCGGAGAGATGAGCTGGATCGGCCCGCGGCCGGAAGCGATAGTCCTTTCGCAGTGGTACGAGAGCGAAATACCATTCTACCGGTACCGTCACATCGTGCGGCCAGGGATCACTGGTTGGGCTCAGGTCTGCCAGGGTCACGCTGCCGGCGTCGATGAGGTGCGCAATAAGCTGCACTATGACTTTTACTACATCAAGAACTTCTCTCCGTGGATCGACGCCCTGATCATCGCGCGTACCATCCGCACGATGCTCACCGGTTACGGATCGCGCTGATGACGCTTCCCCCCACCCTCGTTCGGGATTGGACGTATCAGCCAAGCAAGCCTTCGGCGCTCGTCCGCCTCATGCGGCTTCGTTCGCAGGCTAGGGGATGGAAGCCGCCTCCTGCCTGGCAGGCCATTCGGCCGATTGAACCGGCCCCACGCTGGAACATGCTGTTTCTTTACGCGCCCGACGGTCGGCTGAGAGCCGGGCAGCAGGACTCGCTGGCCCGGCTCAGGAACCTTCGCGGCCGGAATGCCGTCGTGCTCGCTAGCGCATCCCCCTCCGACCTGCCGGATGTCGTTGATGGGGCGGATGCACTGTACTGGAAGGGCCTGTCCGGGTTCGATTTCTCCGCTTACGCCTTTATGCTGCAGGAGGTGGCACGGCATTCACCCGGCGCAGACCTCTATCTTCAAAATGATTCCGTCCTCGGTCCGTTCGGCGATATCGACAGCTTGATCGAGGCAGCGCCGTGGCGGCTCACCGGCTTTCTCGGCAGCTCCGCGATGGAGAATCACCTGCAGAGCTACGCCCTTCTGTTTCGCGGCGTAGACCTCGAACTGGTGGAGGCGCTGGAGCCTGTCTTATCGTCCAGGAGGGCGCTAGATAGTTGGAAGGACGTCGTTTGCCGGCAGGAAACCCGCCTCGCCCGTACCGCCTCGCGCAGCGGATGTTCGGTTGGAGCGCTCTGGTTCGCGCCAGGGGCGCATGAAGCCGAGACGCCGCTGCTCGGCGCGGCGGCGATGAAAGCTGGGCTCGTCAGACGGGCGGAACAGAAGGTCGCAGACCCCTCGCTGTGCAACGCGGCGGACCTAATAGAGGAGGGATTTCCCTTCCTCAAAAGATCGCTGTTCGGGCGTAATCAGCGCTTCCAAGAAAGGCGCCGCCTGGAGAGGCTCCTTTCCCTGCAAGGTCTTTCACCGGAGGGGGTGCTATGACTGCGCCCAGGGTTGATATTGCTATCGTAAACTGGAACTCCGGCCCTCTTCTTGCGGCATGCCTGCGCTCAATCGCGGCTTCGGATATGTCGCGCATCGATCAGATCATCGTCGTCGACAACAATTCGACCGATGCGTCAGCCGAGCTGAACGTGCCGGAGTTGCCGCTGCAAGTGGTCTATGCGGGCGCCAACCTTGGATTTGGTCGAGCCTGCAATGTCGCTGCGGGTCGGGGCCGCGCGCCATACATTCTCTTTCTAAATCCTGATGCTGAAGTGTTCGATAAAACAATCTCTGGTGTGCTGGAAGAAATGGATCGGCCGGAGAACGCGGATGTGGCTGTGGGGGGAATCCGGTTGATTGATCGCGAAGGAAACACGCAAAGACACTGCGCCCGGTTTCCCGGCTGGCGCAGCCTCGTAGGCGAGGCTACCGGCTTAGCTCGCCTAGCTCCAGGTTTGTTTCCCCCGGTCATCATGCGGGAGTTCGATCATCTTTCCTCGCAGGATGTCGATCACGTAATTGGCGCATTCTACTGCGTTCGCAGACGGGTGTTCGAGCAGGTCGGCGGCTTCGATGAAGACTACTTTGTCTATTTCGAAGACCTCGACCTGTCGCGGCGTATCGCCGACTTAGGCTTGCGAAGGCGCTTTCTAGCCGATGTGAGCGCATTTCATGCAGGAGGGGGGACATCTGAGCGCATCAAGGCACGTCGGCTTTGTCTGGCCATATCGGGTCGGCTTACCTATGCGAGGAAACATCT
This sequence comes from Altererythrobacter sp. TH136, assembly GCF_007065885.1. NCBI lineage: Bacteria > Pseudomonadati > Pseudomonadota > Alphaproteobacteria > Sphingomonadales > Erythrobacteraceae > Altererythrobacter > Altererythrobacter sp. TH136. The sequence goes on from NZ_CP041409.1 coordinate 1,720,642, forward strand.
TTCCCGCGGGTCTGCCGCTGCAGTATGGAGCGCGGCCCTCCTTGTCGAACCGCTCACCCGGACTGCGCTCGCACTGGCGCGTGGCTCCGTCGCCGAATTATTAGCGACATGGCAGGGGTTCGCGATGCTCTATACACACCTTCCTTCGCTGGCTCGGATCAGCAGACGCGAGGCTTCCGGAGCATGACTGGATCATTGCTTCGTCCGGGACCCGAGCGGGGGTTCCTCGCTCTCGTAACTCGCTTCCTTCTCGTGCTGTCCCTGGTCGTTTGCGTGGTGGTGCCGCACTCGTTCCAAGTTCCCACTGCAGCCCTTCTCGTAGTCACCGCCCTTCTTGCGGCGCTCGGACTTCAATTTACGCGCTGGGTGTCCATTCTACTTATACTATACTGCCTGGGCACCGTCATCAGCGTCCTCTACCTCTTCATCGGGTTCACCAACGGCGCGCCTAACGACGCAATCATCCAGAGCGCGCTTGTCTACGTTGCCTCGCCCCTGATCTGGATCGTCATCAGCACTTCGTTGATACAGCGGCTTGGAGTGAAGAGGACCGTCAATTGGCTCCTGGTCCTGACTTGGGCTGCGATCGCGAGCATTGTCCTCTTTTTCTACGCCTACTTCGCCTTTGGCCGCGAGTCGGTGCGGTTCCTGACGGAAGACGCAAACATCAACGTGAGCGGTGGTTTCGCCGGTGCAACGATGCTGGTGTACGGCTCAATGATCTTCCTAGCGGGAGCCTTCTTCGCCGAGCCCGCCGTGCTGCGCTGGCGACTGGCACGATTTGCCACTCCCGCGGCGCTGATCGCGGCGGCAGCGACCTCGGGAAGGGCGGCGTTTCTGATCGCGATACCGATCGGCTTCGTGCTTGGCACACTGCTGCGCCCGGGCCTGCATCCTCGCTACGTCGAAGGCAAAACCGGTGGGATCCCGCTGCTTCCGGCGATAGGCGTGCTCGGTGCTATCACGGTGGGAGTAGTGATCCTCAACACTGTCTTCACCCAACTCGACCTCCGCTTCATCGCAGAGCTATTCTGGGAGAAGCTGACGAGCGGCGGTGGTTCGGAGCGCGTGGAGCAAGCTGACGCGTTGTGGGCCGGCATCGAAGAGTCGTACGGGCTGGGTCATGGACACGGAGTGGGGGTGGCCTATCTTCGGAGCGACGAATTCCCCTGGCGCTACGAGCTTCTGCCGCTCGCTTCCGTACTTCGCGTCGGCATCCTGGGAACTCTAATCTACGCGCTGCCTTTCTTAGTCGGCATATTCGCCGTGGCCCAGCGCTTCCAGGCGCGCGAGCTGACGCGCTACGACATCTACCTGTCCGGCGGCCTTGTCACCGCGACAATCGCGACTTTCACTAATCCCTACCTGGAATCATATATCTTCCAGTGGATGTTCTTCCTGCCGCTGGTGGCGCTCGGGCAGCGAACAGTGGCACCGAGCGGAGCAGAACAGGTGCCCCGGACCGGTAGTTCGCTCGACGAGGAACCGTTGGCTTCCCCGCTCAAGTACTGAACCCCATCGGCGGATTAGACCTCGAGATGCGTGACTGCGGCAGATTGGTAAGCGATCACCGGTACGGGTATTCTGCCTCAGCGAGTCTCTGGCTCGGCATAGAACGAGCGGATTTCCGCTGCGCCTCCTCGTGAGGGAGCAAAGGAGACCATCGAACGAGGATCGGGTCGGGCCCAACGTGCCCTGAGATGGCGCGCCTTTCGGAGGACCGATTGCGGGGCGATGTCCTGGATCACTCGGCGAATAAAGGACGGACGGACGGCTTCGCGCCGCGTATTGTTTGCCGCTTCGGCTGCGCCCCAATCCAGAACGTAATCGGTCTGTTGCGGCGCACGCTGAAAAGGAGCCACCTCCGCAATTCGTCGGGCAATCACCAGCACATAAGTCGGCATGGCCCAACCGGCGTAGCCGACCCGCTGGCCTGCTCTGGCTGGGTCACGGACCATGAGCCAAGGTTCCAGACAGAAGAAAGGGGCGAGGAACATTCCTTCCACCTTGTACCCGTTCTCTTCGCTGAGGGTGCGGAAGAACAACTCCGGGCTGAACTGATAAAACCCGTGACCCATCTCGTTATTCGCCGGCACGGCCACGATCAGGTGGCCGCCGACCTCGGGCAGGTGCATCAGGCTCGCTAACGCGGTCGGCAGATTGAAGACGTGTTCCAGCGTCCCCCCGTCGAACACCGCAGTATACCTAGCCCCCTTCTCTCGCGGCAACGGACTGTTGAGGTCGTGGATGACCGTTGCGCCTTCGTAATCCGAGTAGTCGAGAGCATCCACGCTTTGAGCCCCGAGGAGCTCGAACAACTTCGACGAGAAGGGATCGATCTTCCCTGCGATCTGCGCCGGATCGAAGTCGGACGTCCGGTGCCCGAAACTCTTGAGTGCGGCGACGGCTTCGCTTTCGCTGACCATCATCCGCTGGCGTCCGATGGTCAGCGTCTTCGAAAAACTTACGCCCAGCTCCGCCGCTTGGGCTAGGAGTCGCACCGACTGAACTTCAATACCCACCTGACGCCCTCGTCTTATGTCGAGTTGCCGCTTCGGCGGAACTGACCCAGCGCCACACGACCCTTGTACAAAGCATTTAGCAGCTCGCTTTCCAGTGGATGGCGCACGAGATGCACCGCAACCAGCCAGAATATCGCGCCACCGAGAATAGACGCTCCAATTAGCAGAAGCGGCGGAAGCGCGGAAGTGCCGACGACTAGGAGGAGAATGGCTCCAGGCGCTATGCTGGCTGCCGCAATGATCGCGTTAGTAAAGAGAGCCCGGGCGAACTCTCGCGCCCTGACGTCGGTCATCCGCAGGATCTGGGGCACGTACATGAAGGTCGCAAACAGGACCTCAGCAAGGCGCCCGTAAGCCGCCGCCTCGATCCCGAAGAAGCAACCAAACGTAAAGAAGGCCAGCCCCGCCAGCGATCTGATCGATTCGAAGCGGACCTGGCGGCCGAGCTCGTCACGTAGGATGAAGAGCTCGTAGCTCATTCCGAAAATCATCGCGATCGCCTGAGCGATCATGAGGATCGCCAGCGGACCGGATGCTCCCACCCACTCGGGCCCGAAGACAACCTGTACTGCCGGCCCGGCGAGGACCGCGATGCCCAGGAGCACCGGCCACATGACAGCGAGGCTGAGATGCAGCCCACCGATGTAGCTCGTGCGAAGGCTGACCTGAGCGCGCTGGTCGACGGCCAGCCGAGCCATGAGCACCCTGCCGATGCCGCCGAAAACACTGCTGTACAGCGTGTTGTAGACCGTGCTCGCTCGCGAATAGATCCCGAGGGCCGCCAGTCCCAGCATCGAGCCGAGCACGAGCTCAGAAGCGCGCATAGCAAGGATCGACAGGCCTCCAACGCCAAGAATTTTCACGCCGAAAAGAAGCATGGTGCGCCAACGTGCCAAGCTGGGCACGAGCCGCAGGTGGCCCGGGGCGGCCAAATGGGACCCGATCACGCTGATGAGGGAAGCCGCTACCGCCCCATAAGCCACACACATGTACCGTGCGCCCAACAAGGCGGCGCTGATGGCCACGGCCGTTCCGACGACGGCGCGAACCGCCAGCAGCAGCGAGACCGCACCGAACCGCATCTCTCTCTGCAGAAGGGCCAGCGGGACCAGTTCGAACGCGTTAATGAGCGGCACAAACGCGATCAGCCGTACGACAGGGATGATCTTCGCGTCGCCTACTGCTACCGCGATTGCTTCCGCACCGACAAACGTGACGACCGTGAGCAGCAACGACAATGTGAGAGTGATGAAGAGTGCGCCGCCGAGAACCTCGCGATCGACAGTGCGTTCGCGGATGATGTAGCTTCCGAGGCCAAGCGCGCTCAGCGCTGCAAGAATGCCGTTGACCGCTTGACCCGTTGCGTACGCGCCCATCTCATAGGGGGTCAGGATGCGGGACAACCACACCAGCGCCACGAGCATCGCAAACAGTGTTAGACCTTGTCCAGCGAATGACCAGGCGAATGCCTTCCGAACCGACATTTTCATCCAGATAAGCGCCGTCGCCGGCTGGCAGATGGACCTTATCTGACGCCAACAGCGACAACAAGCGTCCCGTTTCCCTTGATAGTGCTCTGCAGCCTGCGCTAAGCGCCACGCACGCGGCTGCAGCAGTGTCCGCGCCTATAGGAGCTCGAAGAGGTGTCACTTCGTCGCCGCTGCGAAGGCGCCTTGGAGCGTCTGCCCAAACGTATTTCACGCTATGGCTACGACATTCTGCGATCCTTAGATCTGTTCCGCGCCAATGAGAACTTCAAAAGCCGCCCACTTGCGCTTCTCGGCTCGCATGACCTCAGCTTGAGCGGGGCCCCGCGTATCGTGCTGGAAATGGCGCGGGCGCTCTTAAGTCGCGACTACTATGTCGTTGTGGTGGCGATGGGCGGCGGCCCCATGCGCGCGGAGTTCGAAGCCGCCGGAGCTGTTGTTCTGATAGACGTCCGCCCCCGGTTGGGGAGCGCCTACTTGCGCAATCTGGCGGATACGGCGCAACTCGCTATCACGAACACCGTCGCCTGCGCGCCGCTGGCACAGATCTGGTCCAAGCACGTGCCGCTAATCTGGTATTTGCACGAGGTCTCGCTGCTGCAGCGGGAGATCGCTCGGGATAGTGTTCGCTTGCCGCTCGGCGCGGCAGCTGAGGTTTGGGCGGGCAGCGAGCTCAGCGCGGCCATAGCGCGCACTGCCCGTCCCGATGTGCGCATCTTTCCCTATGGGGTCGATCCGCTTCCCGCCGAACCGCTAGGAGCAATCGGCGACTGCCTTCGCGTGGGCGTCTTCGGCTCTATCGAGCCGCGAAAGGGGCAGGATTTAGCGCTCGCCGGCATAGCGGCGCTGGACTGCCACGAACGGGGTGCCATTCGAATGAGGCTATTCGGGCGCGTGCTTGACCGCGACTTCGCTGATGGCGTACTGGCGCAGGTGGACGATCTGGCCGAAGCTTCCTTCGGTGGGGAGCTCGATACGCAATCGTACAGACGAGTCATGAGCGAGGTTGATGCGGTGCTCGTGCCATCGCGCGACGACACACTTCCACTCGTTTCGATTGACGCCTTATCGGCCGGCCGGCTGCTGCTGTTGACCCGATCCGTTGGCACGAGCGAATGGCTAGAGGATGGCCGGGACGCCATCATAGAGCCAGAGACCGATGTGGCGGCAATCGCCCGGCTTCTGCGGCGAGCGCTGGAGGTGCGGCCGACCGCCGACACGATGGGATGTGCTGCTCGCGCCCGGTTCGAACAGCATTTCTCGCGCGACGCTTTCCTGCACACGTTCTATAGCCGCATCGACGCCTTGCGAAGAACGCGCGAGTGACCAGGCCTCTTGCAGGTAAGACCTGCCTTGTTCTCGGTGCAGGCGGCTTCATCGGCATCAATCTCACTGTCGCTCTAAGGCAGAGCGGCGCCGTCGTGCGGGCATTTGGCAGACGGCCGCGGTATTCGGACGCGCCCGCGGCGGACCAGTGGATCGAGGGCGAATTCCACGAGCGTGACGCGATCGCCGAGGCGGTCCAAGGTGTGACTCACGTCTTTCACCTGCTTGGAGGAAGTGCGCCGGCCGCTCACAACCTCACGCCGGAGAAGGAACTCACCGGCAACCTCCAGCCCTCCTTGGCCTTGTTTGAAGCCTGCGCAGAAGCGCGGATTGAGCGGCTCGTCTTCGCCTCCTCGGGGGGAACCGTATATGGCCCAGGCGCTCCCGTTCCAACGGAGGAGACGGCGCAGACCAATCCGATCTCCGCCTACGGCGTCGGCAAGCTCGCTCTCGAGAAGTTCCTCGCCGTGTACCGGCGCTACCGGGGGCTCGACAGCTATGTGCTGCGGCTCGCGAACCCGTTCGGACCGTGGCAGGACCCGCTGCGCGGACAAGGTCTGGTAGCGCGTGCCATGCAATCCGCGATCGAGGGTGCCCCGATCGAGCTATGGGGTGATGGTTCGCTGGTCCGCGACTTCATCTACGTGGAAGATGTTGCCGACGCTCTCGTGCGTGCGGCGCTCCATGAAGGGGACGAGCGGCTCTTCAACATCGGCTCGGGCATCGGACGCCAATTGCTCGCCGTCCTCTCCGATGTGTCCGAAGTCGCCGGGCGGCCGCTCGATGTACGTCAGGTGCCAGGCCGCGCCGCCGATGTCCCGATCAGCGTTCTGGACCCACAACTAGCGGCCAGCGCGCTCGCGTGGGAACCCACCACTTCGTGGCTGCGCGGGCTGCAGCTCACCCGGGACTGGCTTTCAGCGCGTCAGGGCTGATCAGAACAGGGCCGTAGGGCCACGATCCACCGGACCGCGAACGCTATTGCCGCTCACCGTCAGAGTCCGCCGATCCACTGACGCTTCGGCGAACACAGTCGTCGCCTCGGTGGTTCGGCCGCTCCTGTTCTCCACGATATTCTCCAGCAGACTTACGTTCGTGCTGACGCCAGACACAAACGCGATCGGGATCCCGCGCGAGCCGTCCCGCAGCCCGCAGTCGAGGAATGTGTTCTCTCGCAAAACGAGACCGTCACTGCTGCGGATCCAAAGCGCAAAACCTCGCTCGTAGCCCACGCGCAGGAATTCGTTCGAGGCAAGCTTCACCTCAAAGTTGCGACGATGGTAGCCGAGCTCACCTTCTTCCGCACAGTCGATGAAGCGATTGTTCGTAACGCGCAGCCCGTGCATTCCGTCGACCAGAAATGGCTTGCGGCACCGCTCCGCGACGTTGTCCAAGATGGCAATATCGTAAGGAATGGAAGCATCCGATCCGCTCGCGAAGCCGCGTGCGCTAAAACCGCCGTAGCGGTCTAAGACCCGGTTGTTGCTGATCGAGAAGCGCCGCTGGAAAGCCTTCCCGGTGTTTTCGAACATGTTCAGCGTGACCGCATACCCGCCCCCGCCGATGAACAGGTTATTGCGGATCGACACGTTCTGGACACGGGAGAAACCTGTTGGCTCCGGCTCGATGTCGATCGCGCCTGGCGACTGAACTCCAGTGAAAGGGTTCATCGGGTCCGGCGGCAGGGGCCCGCCAGTCCGCCCTACGTTCCAGAAAGTGCAGCCCTCGACTACTAGGCCGTCGCAATCGAGCACGGAGATCGCGTTGCGCGTGTTGGCGTTCATCCCGTCGAAATGACACGCACGGACGGTGATTTCGGCATTGTGCCGCTCCTGGCTGCGTACGGTGGACGATCCGATGTAGAGCCCGTCACCCCGAAATCCGCGAAACTCCACGCCTTCGATCAGCGCACCGGTGACGCCGTTCAGCATGACCAAGTAATCAAACTCGCTGAAGCCGCGCTGCGCGACGTCATCTTCGAAGCTCAGGCCCTGAATGCGGTAATCCATGAAGTTGTCGCGAGGATTTGGAGAGCCGCTGTCCGCATGAAGGATAAAAGGCGAGGGGCGGCTATAGGAGCGAGCAAAGACAGTTGCCTTCGCGCCGTCGCCCTTCAGACGAAAAGTTGGCGGCAGGTTTTCGGCAGCCGTCATCGACACAAGGTAGCGGCCGGCGGGTGCATGGATCGGGCGGCCTGTTTCGGCCGCTCGCATTAGCGCAGCTGTATCGTCCCGGTCACCGCGGCGACGGAACTCGGGCAGGACGACGCGCTCTGGTTCGCTTGAGCGCTCCACGATCGGCAGCAGCACTCCGGCAGCCGTAACTCCCCCGACACTCGTCAGAAGCCTGCGGCGGGACGCGAGTATTGGTGCCATTGCGTTTACGTTCCAGCGATCGTTAAAGCCCTCGGCAGTACCAACCATCCGATAGACATGAAGTTGCAGAACGCCTTCCCGAACCTACATGGCCGTCACGTTGTCTGCTTCACGCGGTATGAAGCCGTGGGGCCGAGCAGCCGGCTGCGCTTTCATCAATTTCAGCGCCCGCTGGAGCAGGCTGGCTGCCGTGTGAGCTTCTACCCGTTGCTGTCTGAACGCTACCTGGAGCGCTTCTATGGGGGAAAGAAGAAGGACAAGTTCGACATAGCTTTCAGCTACGTACGACGGCTGGCGCAGCTTGCCACCTTGCGCGCCGATCTCGTCTGGGTGGAGAAGGAACTGTTTCCGTTCCTCCCTGGTATGTTCGAACGGATGCTGAGATCACGAGCGGTCCCGTACGTAGTCGATTTCGATGATGCGATCTTCCACAACTACGACCTCAGGAAAAAAGGTTTCGTTCGCTCACTGCTGGAGAGCAAGCTCGATCCTCTATTGTCTGGTTGCGCCATGGTGACGGCCGGGAACTCTTACCTGGCAGATTATGCGCAAAGCCACGGCGCGCCTTCCGTCGCAATTATCCCCACTGTGGTGGACACCAGGCGGTACCCGGCACGACCGCCGATCGATCGAGGGCGTATCCGGGTCGGCTGGATCGGCACACGGACCAATGAGCGATACCTTGCACCCGTCATTCGCGCGCTTACCCGCCTCAGCGAATCGCTGCCCCTCACTCTTGTGACCGTAGGCGCCAGCAGGCTGAGCGGCCTGGCGGTGCCTCAAGAGCAGCACGAATGGACCGAAGACACCGAAGGAGAGCTGGTGGCATCTTTCGACATCGGGGTGATGCCCCTGGCCGACACACCTTGGGAGCGAGGCAAGTGCGGCTACAAGCTGATCCAGTATATGGCTGCTGCCCGACCGGTAATCGCCAGCTCCGTTGGCGTGAACTCTGAGATCGTCACCCCCGATGTCGGCCGCCTGGTTCATGGAGAGGCTGATTGGGAGAGGGCCATTCACGAACTTGGCACAAGCCGTGAGCTGATGACCAGACTGGGGGCAAACGGGCGTCGGCGCGTGGAAGAATATTACTCGCTCGATGCAGCGGCTCCGCAGCTACTCAATCTGTTTGACAAAGTCCTTGCCGCCCCAGTGTGGCATGGTTGAGCTCGGCGACTTGAACCAAGCCGCAGAACTGCTAGGAACCACTGTGAAGCAAACTTCTCCCCGCAATACGCTCCTTCTGGTGCTGCTCCTCGCGGCGACGGCATGCTCAGACGACCAGCACAGGTCATCTCCGATCGAAGCCGTTCAGCCCGCTCGCGTAATCAGCGCGTCGGAGAAAGAAGCAGCTCGATCGTTGTCGGTCGTAAACAGTGGGTCTTCGGCGGACGCGAAGGATCAGCCCCTGATATGCAGCCAAAGCATCCGGGCTTTAGCGAAGCGCCTCCTCGAACTTGGCGCCCTCACACGAGAGCAGCGCGACGCTTTGGGACGGGCCCAGTCGATCTACGAGAGGCGCGCCCAAGCAACACTTGACTCCAGCGATTCACGGACAGAAGAAGCGGCCGTTCTGCTAGCACAGCAGGACGGCGACGATGCCGCTGTTGCCAGAACGGCAGTCGCTTGCCTACGAGCACTTTCGATCTAAGCCTGTACAATGTGCCTGCACCAACGATTGATTCCGCGACGTGTTGATCCGTCGAAACGTGGCTTTCGCAATTGTTCTAACGTGGCGATACCGTTCGAAAGTTAAGTAGTCGTGAGGGTTGGACAGAGTTTAACTCGCGGGGCTAGTCGGCGACTGAATATCGCGGCAAAATCGGGGTAGAGGCGCCGGTTTGGAAGCCGCTTTGCGCACCAGGTTCCGGCACAGTCTGCGACGACGCCCGCCAACGCACGTTGGCGAACCGGGGCATTCTATGCGACAGCGTTTAGATCATCTACATTCTTCGCCTTTATTTCGCCACTTGCATGATCGATTTCCAGACCCCTCCCACGATGAATTCTTCGAGCGTCCTGTCGACTGTGGTCGGCCTTGGATACGTTGGACTTCCCCTTGCAGTAGCGCTTGCTCGCACAGGGCCGGTCACCGGTCTCGATGTCGATGCTCGCCGCATTTCAGAGCTGAAGGTCGGCTTTGATCGCACCGCTGAAGTCGATGCTGAGCGCCTCGCAGCAACCACCATAAACTTTCATGTCGACCCAGCGCAGTGCCCGCCTTCCGAATTCTACGTGGTTACCGTGCCCACTCCTGTCGGTGAGGCGGATCAACCTGATTTATCGATATTGGCAGCCGCCAGCAGAACGGTAGGTGAGATGCTGCCAAGGGCGATCGAGGCGGGGCTCAAGCCTGTCGTGGTGTTCGAAAGCACTGTTTATCCAGGTGTGACCGAAGACATCTGCGGCCCGATACTGGAACAAGCGTCGGGGGCGGTTTGCGGCGTCGACTTTTTCTTGGGTTACAGTCCCGAACGCATCAACCCAGGCGATCGAGAGCATACCGTTGATCGCATTCAGAAGGTGGTTGCCGGGCAGACGCCCGAAGTTCTCGAACGCATTGCAAAACTTTATGGTTCGATCACCTTGGGAGGTATATTCCGAGCGAGGTCGATCAAAACGGCCGAGGCCGCAAAGGTGATCGAGAACGCCCAGCGCGACATCAATATAGCCTTCATGAATGAGATCGCGCAGGTCTTCGCGCGCAGCGGCATTTCGATCTGGGATGTGCTTGAAGCCGCCCGCACCAAGTGGAACTTTGTTCCTTTCACCCCGGGCCTGGTCGGCGGTCACTGTATCGGGGTCGACCCGTTTTACCTCGCATATCACGCGCGCAGCCTGGGCCACCTTCCCCGCGTCATCCTCGCCGGGAGGAGCGTAAATGATGATATGGCTCGGCACGTTGCCGACGCGCTGCACGACCGGCGTGGTGCGAAAGCCGGCACCGCCTTGGTCCTTGGGGTCACGTTCAAGGAGAATGTTCCCGACATCCGCAACAGCAAGGTTGCTGACTTGGTCGCTCGGCTCGTCTGGCTGGGGCACGAAGTTAGCGTGCATGATCCGCTTGCCAATGCTGATGAGGTTGCCCGTGAGTACGGCTTCCGTCTCCTTCCTGAAATGCCGGCAAGAACATATGATCTCGTACTACTGGCCGTGCCGCATGAGGAATACCTCGCCCGGGGCGGCGACGCTCTGCGGAGCAGAGTAGCGTCTGGCGGAACGCTTGCGGATCTCAAAGGTGTGCTGGACCGGGCAGACTGGACGCTGTGACCATGCGAACCGTACTTGTCACAGGGAGCGCCGGCTTCATCGGCTTCCATTTGTCGCAGCTTCTGCTCGACGAAGGGTTTCGGGTCGTTGGATTCGACGCAATGACCGATTACTACGATGTTCGTTTGAAAGAACGACGTCATCAGATGTTGCTGCAGAACCAGCACTTTACCGCAAACGTCGGATTGCTGGAGAATTTCAAGCAGCTCAACGCCCTGGTCATGTCGGAAAAGCCGGATGTAATTGTGCACCTCGCAGCACAAGCTGGCGTGCGCTACTCGATCGAGAACCCTCGCGCTTATATTGATGCCAACATCATCGGCACGTTCAACCTGATGGAATGCGCGCGCGAACTGGGCGTCGATCACCTGCTGATGGCATCGACCAGCAGCGTCTACGGCGCCAATGAAGACATGCCGTTCGACGAGCGGCAAAAGGCGGACACTCAGTTGACGCTTTATGCCGCGACCAAGAAGGCGACGGAGAGCATGGGGCACAGCTACGCCCACCTGTGGAACCTGCCGGTCACCATGTTCCGCTTCTTCACTGTATACGGCGCGTGGGGCCGCCCCGACATGGCGCTCTTCAAATTCACCAAAGGGATCCTCGAGGGCACGCCCATCGACATCTACAATCACGGCAAGATGTTCCGCGATTTTACCTATGTGACCGATCTTGTGCGTGGAATCCGCGGTCTGATTGATGCGGTTCCAGTGAGACCCGAGTCCGCAGAAGCGATTCCGGCTTGGGACAGTCTCAGCCCGGCTGCACCATTCCGAGTGGTGAACATCGGCAACAATAACAAGGTGCGGCTGGAAGACTTCGTTGATGCCATCGAGGCTGAATGCGGGAAGCCTGCAATCCGCAACTACATGGACCTGCAACAGGGCGACGTACCCGCAACATGGGCCGACGCTACGCTGCTGGAGAACCTGACTGGATATCGGCCGCAGACCGATGTGCGCGAAGGGATTCGCAGGTTCGTCGCTTGGTATCGGGATTATTACGCGGTCTAATCGCGCTTTAGCCCTAAGCCGTCAGAACGACTGCCTCGCCGGTCGACAGCAACATGCTGCAGACCAGGGACGCGAGCCTAGCGCGGAATGCAGCGCTAGATCGATGAAGCTCATTCTGGGCAAGATACCTTGAGCCCACGCTATCGCGGCGGTTGCGCTGGCAGCGCATCCTCGCCCGGAAGCGCGCCCTCGCGCTCGCGTTCCAGCCGCTCCATGTACTGTTTTTCCAAGCTTTCGACCCGCGCCTGTTCCGCCGCGGCATCGGCATCGATGGTCGACAGGCGCTCGGCCCGAGCGGCGGCGATGAGTTCGGAAAAGCGCGCTTCGCTGCCATCGCGGCGGTCGGCGGCGGCGGCGTTGATCAGCTGCTGGGTGCAGCCGGTGAAGCCGCCCAGTCCAACGGGCGAGCATGACATGGTGCCGAACGCACCGACCATGTCGAGCCGTTCCACCCGCCGTGCCCAGGCCATGTTAGCCGGATCATCGGAGAAGCGCAGCGTTTCGGGGATGCGGTAGCGGTCGGCTTCAGGCAGGCGGGCGATGACCACGATCTCGTCACCCTGCGGCGGGGACACTTCATCGTCACCGTATACGATCACCATGCGGACCTTGTCGCCTGCGGTGTCTTGCGCGGCGGCCGGGGCGGACAGCGCCGCAAAGGCGAGGAGGGGAAGAGCGAGCTTGCGGATCATGGTGCTTGTCCTGGTTTGCTTGGCGCACAAATGGTTCAACCTGCACTGAACAGGTACTGAAGCGACCGGAGCCGCGGCGCGGTTCCTCAAATCCGTTCCGCCAGCCGGATCGCGACCCGGCACCCCAGCCGGATCGCGCCGGACAGCAACGGATACCCCGGCGCGCTTTCCGCCCCGGCCGCGATCGCGGCGGCGTGATGCTCCCGCTCGTCGTCGCGGAACTCGGCGACCATGGCGGTGAGTTCCGAATCGTCGCCGGCGCGTTCCAGTTCGTCGAGCTGGTCGGAATAGTGCTTGTCGATTTCCTCCTCGACCGCCGCGGTGCAGGCCATCGCCGCCTTGGGGCCGATCAGCGCGGTCGCGGCGCCGACCGCGAACCCGGCGATCGACCAGAACGGCTGGAGCGCCGTCGGCCGCACCCCGCGCTCGATCATCATCGCGTCGAAGCGCGCCTTGTGGACCGCTTCGGCCCGCGCCATCGCGGCGATCTCGCCCGCGTGAGGCGCGCGGTTGCCCATCACCGCCAGCTGCCCGGCATAGATGCGGGTGGCGCCGTATTCGCCGGCCTGGTCGACCCGGATCATCCGGTCGGTGGAGCTTTCGGTCATGAGTCCTTCCGGCGCAGCAACAGCAGGATCGCTATCCCGGCAACGCTTGAGATCAGGAAATTCCACCCGGCCAGCGAAATTCCGGCGAGGCCCCATTGCACTTCATCGCAGCGGACCAGCGGCGCGTTCATGATCGCTTCCAGCGGATCGCCGCCACCCAGGCTCGGCGTGCTGCAGGTCGTCAGCCCTTCCCACCAGCCGTATTCGACGCCGGCGTGAAACGCGCCGATCGCGCCCGTCACCAGAAGCGCCACCGCCGCAAGCGCGATCCACACCCGCCGGGGGGCAGCGACGGTCGACAGCAGGGCGAGCGCGATGGCGGCGAAGTGCGGATAACGCTGCCACCAGCACATTTCGCACGGATGCAGGCCGAAGCCGTATTCGGACACGTACGCGCCGCCCAGCAGCAGCGCGGGCACGCCCAGCGCCAGCCGTTGAGCGAGCTTTTCCCGCGGTGTCAGCACCATCAGCGCTTCTTAGCGCCGGTCTGGGTTGCGGCGTTCCGGGCGAGGGCCGCGGGCGACGTGCGGCGCAGCGTGTCGAGCGCGTAGCTGAGCTGGAAGTCCTCGATTCCCTTGGCCTTCAGCTCTTCGGCGGTGGCCTGGAAGCGCGGATCGTCCTTGCGGTCCTTTTCCAGATCCTTGTCCTTCAAGGCGGCTTCGTTGACCAGGTGGCCGCGCAGGTCAGATTCGCGCAGGCGGAACTTCTCGCGCTTGGCGCGGTCGGGATCGCTGAGCTGCGGCACCGCGATGTCGGGATCGATCCCGCCCTCCTGCACCGAGTGGCCCTTGGGCGTGAAATAACGCGCGGTGGTCAGTTTCAGCGCGGCGGTCTGCCCCAGCGGCAGCAGCGTCTGCACGCTGCCCTTGCCGAAGCTGCGTTCGCCCATCACCACCGCCCGGCCATGATCCTGCAGCGCGCCGGCGACGATCTCGCTGGCGGAGGCGGAACCGGCATCGATCAGCACCACCACCGGAACCCCGGCGGCCATGTCCCCCTTGAACACGCTCTCGGCATCATAGACCAGCGATTCGCCCCGCGCGCGGCCGCGCTGGGAAACGATCTGCCCCTTGTCGAGGAACAGGTCGGACAAGGCGACCGCTTCATCGAGCGAGCCGCCCGGGTTCTGCCGCAGGTCGAGCACTAGGCCAGCCAAGCTTCCGCCCGCGTCGCGCTTCAGCTTCTGCCATTGGGCAAACACATCCGAACCGACATCGCGGCTGAATTCGTTGACCGAGATGTAGCCGATGTTGCCGGCTTCCAGCTTGCTGGTCACCGGTTCCAGGTCGATCGTGCCGCGGGTGACCGTGACATCGAACGGATCGTCGCTGCCCGGGCGGAAGATCGTCAGCCGGATCGAGGTGCCCGCCGGCCCGCGCATCTTGGCCACCGCATCGTCCAGTTCGCCGCCGACCACCAGCGTGCCGTCGAGGTGGGTGATATAATCGCCGGTCTTGATGCCCATCTTGTCCGCCGGGCTCCCCTTGAACGGCGAGACGACCTTCACCGCGCCGTCATCGAGCACGACCGACAGGCCGAGGCCCGAATAGTTGCCGTCGATCATCGTCTCCAGCCGCTGGAGATCGCCGCCGTCGAGATAGGCGGAATGCGGATCGAGGCTGGCCAGCATGCCGTCGATCGCGCCGCGGATCAGCTTGTCGTCATCGACCGGCTCGACATAGCTCGCCTTGACCCGCTGGTAGACCGCGAACAGCTTGGCAAACTCCGGCCCGGTACGGCCATCGACCTGGGCGAGGCCAGCGGTGGTCGCCGGCAGCAGCGCGACGGCGCTGACCAGAGCGGCGGAGCGAACGAGAGCGGCAACCTTCATGGCGCGGGTGTTTCCTGAACGTGTGATCGGATAAGCGTTCTATCGCCTAGGCCGGGTGAATACCAGATGAGGGCGCGCCGCCCGACGACATGCGTTGACGGTTCAGCGGACGAATTCCAGCGGATTGACCGGCTGGCTGCCGCGGCGCAGTTCGAACCCGATCACCGGTCGCACCGGCGCGGCCACACCCACCGGGGCGCCGGCGAGCACGTCCTCCCCCACCGCGACATCGCTCCGGGCAAGGCCGGTCACCAGGCTGGTGAACCCGCCGGGATGCTCAATGATCACGATCCGGTCGAACCCGCGAAACGGCCCGGCAAAGGCGACACGGCCGGCCCCTGGCGCGACCACTTGCGCGCCTGGCGCGGGAGCCAGCGACAACCCGTTCACCCCGGCGCCGCTGGCACCGGATTCGCCGAACCCTGCCACCGTGCGTCCGGCCACCGGCAGCTGGAAGGACGACGCCGGACGCGCGGCCGGGCTGGAAATGGGTGCAGGCTCGATCACCGTGCTCGCGCCGGGGCGCGGCGGGCGCAGCAGCGGCCCCGGCAATGCCGCGAGCTGGCGCCGTAAATCGCCGGCCTTGCCCAGGGTGCCGACCAGTCCGTCAAGGTCGCGCGCTTCCTCGGCCAGAGCCAGCGCGCTCTCGGCCTCGCGCGCGGCGGCCCCGCTGGCGGCGCGCAGCGCGAGTCGCTGACGGGATTCGAGGGTCGCCAGCGCCTGTCGCCGTTGGGCCAGGGTGCGGCCCGACGCCTGCATCGCGGCCAGCGCAGATTGCGCCTCCCGTTCGATCCGTTGGCCGCGGGCCAGTTCGGCGCGCAGGGCGGCGGTGCGGCGGCGCACTTCGGGCAGGGTGCTTTCCAGCATCGCCCGCAGGTACACCGTTTCGCGCAAGGACCCGGGCCGCAGCACCGCGACCGCCAGCGGCCGGCGGGCGAGCTTCTGCAAGCCCGCGGTCAGCCGGATCAGCGGTTCGCGCCGCTCGGCCAGCCGCTGGTCGAGCGCGGCGCGTTCATTCCGGGCCAATGCCATGCGCGCATCGGCGGCGGCAATGCCGGCTTCGGCTTCCTGGATCCGCGCGGCGAGCGCGGCGGCCTCGCGCGCGGTCTTGTCGGCGGAGGCGCGCACGCCCGCTGCCTCCACTTCCAGCCGGCTCGCCCGCCCCGCGGCCGCGCGCGCCTGGGCCTGCGCCCGCACCAGCGCGGCGCGGGTGTCCGCGACACTCCCGTAATACGCACCCTGCTGCGCTCCGACCGAATAAGCCCCGCCCGCCAGCGCGGCGACGGCGAGCAGGACAGGCAAGGCGCGGCGCGGTGTCACGGCCCCGCTCTTAGCGCGTGTCGCCGCTGCGATGATAGGGATGGCCGGCGAAGATGGTGGTCGCGCGGTACAGCTGTTCGGCCAACATCGCGCGGGCGAGCAGGTGCGGCCAGGTCATCGCCCCGAATGCCAGCAGCAGGTCGGCCTGCTGGCGTTCCTGGTGCGAGTGCCCGTCCGCCGCGCCCAGCACGAACCGGGCTTCGCGGACCCCTTCGTCGCGCCAGCGGCCCAGGACGGCGGCGAATTCATCCGATGTCAGGTGCTTGCCGCGCTCGTCGAGCAGCACGGTGCGGGTGGGGGTCAGCGGGTCGGGCGACTTGCCGCCGGTTTCGGGCAGTTCGCTATGCTTGAACGGCCACGCGATGCGCTTTTCGTACCGCGCGACCAGCTCCGCTTCGGGCGAGCGGCCGATCTTTCCCCGAGCGATGATGTGCAACAGCATGGAAGTTGCTGGTTACGGCCTGCGACTGCCCGGGAGCAAGCCGCTCGCTGCGGGATCAGGCGGCGCCGGTCTTCTCGTCGCCGAAGCCCCACATGCGCTCCAGATTGTAGAAGCTGCGCACTTCGGGACGGAACAGGTGAACGATCACGTCACCCGCGTCGATCAATACCCAGTCGGCGGCTGGCAGACCTTCGACCCGGGCGTTGCCGAAGCCGCCCTGCTTGATCTTTTCAGCCAGCTTCTGCGCCATCGCCGCGACCTGCCGGGTCGACCGGCCCGAGGCGATGATCATGTGATCGGCGATGCTCGACTTGCCGGCAAGCGGGATCGCCACGAGATCCTGCGCCTGATCGTCGTCGAGCTGGCCCAGCACGAGTTCGAGCAGGCGGTCGCCTGCCCCGACCGATGAGGAGGTGTCAGCTTGAGCCATGCGGCCCGGACTTGCGCCGGCAGCTGCCGACAGCGGTTGCGCCTGATGCATAGGCGGTGATCGTGCTCCCGTGATGAAGGGCGAAGTGCATGAAGGAACCAACGCGCATCATCGCGCGGAAGTTTCCCTGGCGGCCGAAATGATACGTGCGCAGCGATCGCGCAAGGCGGCTTGCAAAGCCCTGACAGCGGGTTCGAGTTGCCGATATGTCAGGGCCGGTGCGCTCCATTCGCCCAGGTCGAAAACCGGCGACCTGCCGGGCCGCGGCGAGGCTCGTCGCGGCGCAGGGAGCATAGCCTGTGCCGGCGCGCGCTGCAATCGCGCTGTCGGGCAGCGTCAGCGCGGTTGCGCAAGGCCGCCCGGCGAGGCGGGCTTCGATCTCGGACATGAAGGGCTGGCGCAGACGCTTGCCTGGTATCTCGCCAACGAACCCTGGTGGCGGCCGCTGCTCAACCGATAAGCCGGCCGGTGACGCCGTCGCGCGGCCGGGCCGACGCATAGCGGTCCGCCCACGCCGGGTCGGCCTGGCGGATCGCGCTGGCCGAAATCGTGTCGGGATCGAATGCGATCCACGCGAGCGCCGGCGCCGGCGCTGCGGCCAGCCGGTGAGCCGGCACCCGGTAACGCCGCAGCCACGCCATCGCCGGCCCCTCGAACGCAGCCGCGCCGTAGCCCGGACGCGCGAACACCACGATCGGCACGGTGCGCGCGATTTCGCGCCAGTGTTTCCACCGGTGGAACTGCGCGAGGTTGTCCGCCCCCATGATCCACACGAACCGCCGGCGCGGATAGCGGCGGGTCAGCGCGCGCAAGGTGTCGATCGTAAAGCGCGTGCCGAGCTGGCGCTCGATCGCGGTCACCCGGATCGGCGCGCGCCGCGCCGCCGCCCGCGCCGAGGCGACCCGCGCCTTGAGGGGGGCCATCCCGGCGGCGGGCTTGAGCGGATTTCCGGGCGACACCAGCCACCACACCTCGTCCAGCGCCAGCGCGTCGATGGCGGCGAGGCTGATCCGCCGGTGCGCCCGGTGCGCGGGGTTGAAACTGCCCCCGAGGAGGCCGGTGGCGGCCCTGCCCTGGCGCATCCTCAGGTGGGCTGGCGGCGCGGCGACACCTTCTCGTCGCGGTAGCTGCCTTGGCGGGCGAGCATCCAGCCGGGGTACTCGCGCGGCAGGCGGCTGAGCTTGTCGAGCTGCTTCAGTTCGTCGGCGGTGAACTCGACGTCGCACGCGCCGATGTTGTCGGCCAGCTGGTCGGCCCGCTTGGCGCCGACGATCACCGTCGAGACCGCCGGCTGATACAGCAGCCAGCCGAGCGCGAGCTGCGCCACCGTCTTGCCCTTGGCGTCCGCCATCGCGCGCAAGGCGTCGATCACGTCCCATGCGCGGTCGGTATCGACCACCGGGAAGTCGAACACCGCCCGCCGGCCTTCCCCTTCGCTCTTGCCCTCATCGCCCCGGGTATACTTGCCCGACAGCAGCCCGCCGGCGAGCGGCGACCAGACCATCAGGCCGACGCCTTCGGACTGCAGCATCGGCACGATCTCCCGTTCGAGGTCGCGCCCTGCGATGGTGTAATACGCCTGCAGCGAGGCGAACCGTTCCAGCCCCAGCCGCTCGCTGATCCCCAGCGCCTTCATGATCTGCCACGCGGCCCAGTTCGACACGCCGATATAGCGCGCACGGCCGGTGCGCACGATGTCACCCAGCGCCCGCAGCGCCTCCTCCATCGGGGTTTGCGAATCCCACCCGTGAAACTGGTACAGGTCGACGTGATCGGTCCCCAGCCGCTCGAGGCTGGCGTCGATCTGGTGCAGCAGGTGATAGCGGCTGGTGCCCGCGTCGTTGGGTCCTTCGCCCATCGAACCCATCGCCTTGGTCGCGATCACCACGTCGGACCGCTTGACGCCCAGATCCTTGAGCGCCCCGCCGACGAACCGTTCCGACTGGCCGCGGGTATAGACGTTGGCGGTGTCGATGAAGTTGATCCCGGCATCGAGCGACTGCTTGACCAGCGCGGTGGAGGCATCCTGATCGAGCCCGGCGATCGCGGCGAACATGCCCGGGTCGGTGCCGAAGGTCATCGCGCCGAGGCACAGTTCCGACACGATCAGGCCGGTGGATCCAAGTCGGTTGTAGCGCATCCGTGCTCTCCTGTTTGCTCGGCCGGTCAGCCGCGTATCTGTCCATCGCCGCGGACCAGCCATTTGTAGGTCGTCAGCCCTTCCAGCGCGACCGGGCCGCGGGCGTGGAGCCGCCCGGTGGCGATGCCGATCTCCGCGCCCAAGCCGAATTCGCCCCCGTCGGCGAACTGCGACGAGGCGTTGTGCATCACGATCGCCGAATCGACCTGGGTCAGGAAATGTTCCGCCACGGCCGCGTCTTCGGTGACAATGGCGTCGGTATGATGCGATCCGTGCGCTGCGATGTGCGCCATGGCGTCATCGGGGCCGTCGACCACCGCCACCGACAGCACCGCGTCGAGGTATTCGGTGTCCCAGTCTTCCGGCGCGGCCGGCGCGATGCGCGGGTCGATGGTCTGGGCCCGGGCATCTCCGCGCAGCGCGCAGCCCGCGTCGATCAGCGCGCCGAGCAGTGCGGGCGTATCGGGGTAAGCGGCATCGACCAGCAGGGTCTCCATCGCCCCGCAGATGCCGGTGCGGCGCAGCTTGGCGTCAAGCGCGATGCTGCGCGCTTTGGCCGGATCGGCGGCGGCGTGGACGTAGGTGTGGCACAGCCCGTCGAGATGCGCGAGCACCGGCACCCGCGCATCGGCTTGGACCCGCGCCACCAGGCTCTTGCCGCCGCGCGGCACGATCATGTCGATCAGGCCGGCGGCTGCCAGCATCGCGCCCACCGCCGCGCGGTCCTGTATCGGGACCAGCTGCACCGCCTCAGCCGGCACCCCGGCGCTCGCCAGCCCGCGCACGAACGCTGTGTGCAGGGCGCGGTTGGAGCGCGCCGCCTCGCTGCCGCCGCGCAGCAGCACCGCGTTGCCCGCACGCACGCACAGCGCGGCGGCGTCCACGGTCACGTTGGGGCGGCTCTCGTAGATGATCCCGATCAGCCCGATGGGAACCCGGACCCGTTCCAGCGCCAGCCCATTGGGCCGGGTGTCGCGCGAGATCACCTCCCCCAACGGTGACGGCAGCGCGGCGATCGTCTCGACCGCGTCCGCGATCGCCGTGAGCCGCTCTGGATCGAGCCGCAGCCGGTCCAGCAAGGCTGCGGTCAGCCCGGCAGCCGCGCCGGCGGCGCAATCCTCGGCATTGGCAGCAAGGATCGCTGTCTCATCCTGCCGCAGCGCGGCCGCCGCCGACTTAAGCGCAGCGGCGCGCGCACTGTCGTCGAGTCCGGCAAGCGCCGATTGCGCCGCGCGTCCGCCGTGCGCCAGCGCTGCCAACAGGGCATCGCACGACAGCGAAGGAGCGGCGTCAGCCATGGCGCGCAGCTAGCAGGCGGGCGGCGTGCTGTCAGGCGGCAAATTGGCTATTGCTCGTTGGCAAAAAGGGGCGGCGCAACAATGGATAGCGGGTTCGGTTCCCGCTCATGGATAGATATATTTCGCCCGATGAGTCCGTTGGTCGCACGACTGACCCGTTCCGCCCCGACTCCGGCAGTCTCGATTCGACGCTGGATGCATCCTTGGCTAGCGGCCCCGTCGGGATAAGAACGGGACATAGGGGTCGTACCTCACATGAATTTTGTCGCCGGCGGCGCTTTGACCCGCCTGCGCGCCTCGTTTCCCGACCGCGAGTTCATCATGCGGTCGCAGGGACAGGTTCGCTTTATCAAGATCACTGCCCGCGGGCAGATGATCGCCGCCAGCATTGTATTGGCCGCGCTGCTCGCCTGGGGCCTGTCGCTGGCCGTGATGGGCTGGCTGCAATACCAGGCCGCCGCCGAACGGCTGTCGCTGCTGGAGCGCGAGGCCACCGTCGCCCAGGCGGAGGAGCGCGTCGGCGCGTACCGCCAGGATATCGGCGCCGTCGCGAGCGATCTGGAAAAACGCCAGGCCTTCATCGAGGAGATGGTCGATTCGCTGCCCGCCGACGCGCGTGGCGGCGTAACGGTGACCGATTCCGCCGGTGAGGCGGACAAGACCGTCGCCAAGGTGAGCGCGCTCATTCCCGAAGCGGGTGCCCTCGCCCGGATCGAAGCGCGCCAGCTCGCCTTCGTGGAGCGCCTGACGCGTTACGCCGACCGCCGCGCGGAACGCACCTCGCGCGCGATCCGGCAGCTGGGGCTTGACCCCAATGCCATGGTTCGCGCCGCCGGACGCTCCGCGATGGGTGGTCCGCTGCAGCGGCTGTCGACCAGCAGCGACGGGTCGATCGATCCGCGGTTCCAGCGACTGGGCGCCAGCCTGGCCCGCATGGAAGCGCTCGACCGCAGCCTGGCGGGAATCCCGCAGTACCGGCCCGCCAATGTCGAGATGCTCACCTCCAGCTATGGCATGCGGCGCGATCCGTTCACGGGCGAGGCGGCGATGCACTCCGGCCTCGATTTCCGCGGCCCGCTGGGCGCGCCGATCTATGCCGCGGCCAAGGGCCGGGTCAGCTTCGTCGGCCAGAAACAGGGCTATGGTAACGTGGTCGAGATCGCCCACGGTAACGGCATGGTCACGCGTTATGCCCACATGTCCGCCTTCCGCTCGCGCGTGGGGCAGGACGTTTCGCCCGGCGACGTGATCGGCGCGATCGGATCGACCGGCCGCTCGACCGGTCCCCACCTGCATTTCGAAGTGCGTGTCAACGACCGCGCGGTGAACCCGCGCCCCTTCCTGGAGGCAGCGCCCCATGTTCTCAAAGAAGCCCGACGAGTACAGTCCGACGAGCCAGCCCGTGGCTAGACCGGCCAGCGGATCGACTTTCTCGATCATCGGCAGCGATGTGGTGATCAAGGGCGACGTGACCGCCAGCGTGGATCTCCACGTCGATGGCCGGATCGAAGGCGACATCCAGTGCGCTTCGCTGGTGCAAGGTGAAGGCAGCCACATCGAGGGCGGCATCACCGCCGAGACGGCGCGGCTGGCCGGCACCGTCAGCGGTTCGATCACCGCGCGCGAACTGGTCGTGCTGCGATCGGCCCGGATCAACGGCGACGTGCATTACGACGCGCTGACCATCGAGCAGGGCGCCGAAGTGGAAGGCCGATTCGCTCACCGGGTGCCCGCCAGGGCCGCAAAGGCCGACGATGGCAGCGCGCCGACGCTGACGCTGGCGAGCTAGGCCGACACTTCGGCCCTGAGCGCCTTGCGGTCGAGCTTGCCGATCATCGTCTTGGGCAGTTCGTCGCGGATCACCACGCTGCTCACCCGCTCGTGCTTGCCGACGCGGGCATTGAGCCAAGTGGCCAGCTCCTCCGGCTCAGCAACCGCATCATCGGCCAACGTCACGTAAGCGCGCGGCATCTCGCCCAGGTACGCATCGGGCAGGCCGAGCACGAGCGCTTCCTTGACGGCCGGATGCTGCAGCAAAACCGCCTCGACCTGGCTGGGGAAGACCTTGAACCCGCCGACCGCGATCATGTCCTTGATCCGGTCGACAATGGTGATGAAGCCGTCCGCGTCGATCACCGCGACATCGCCGGTGCGCAGCCAGCGGACACCGTCGATCTCCGCGAAGGCGTCGGCAGCGGCCTCCGGCCGGTTCCAGTACCCTTGCATGATCTGCGGCCCGGCGACGACGAGTTCACCCGGCTCGCCGGCGGGGGCGCTGCGGGTGGGGTCTTCCTTGTCGAGCAGCCGCACGCGGGTGTGCGGCAGCACTTGGCCGATGGTGCCGGCCCGGCGCTCGCCTTCGTACGGGTTGGTCGACACCACGCCCGAGCTTTCGGTCAGGCCATAGCCTTCGACCAGCCGGGATCCGGTCGCCGCCTCCCATTTCTCGTGCACCGGCGCCGGCAGGGGCGCCCCGCCCGAAATGCACACCCGGAGGGAAGAGAAGTCGGTTCTCCCAATCGCCGGATCGTCCAGCATCGCCTGATACATCGTCGGCACCCCCGGAAACGCATTGGCACTGGTGCGGCTGAGTGTCTTGAGCGCCTGCCCGGGGACGAAGCGCGGCAGCATCGCGATGCATCCGCCTTTCAGGATCGTGCGATTGAGCACGCAGGTGTTGGCGAACACATGGAACAACGGCAGCACGCCCAGGATGGTGTCGCGCTCCTCGAACGGATCGATCGCGATCACCTGCTGCGCGTTGGCGGCGAGGTTGGCGTGCGTCAGCATCGCGCCCTTGGGCCGCCCGGTGGTGCCGCCGGTATATTGCAACAAGGCAAGGTCGGTCGGCGCGACAGGGGGCAGATTGCCCGCCGCCGGGCGGAGCATCGCTGCCCAAAGCAGCACGTCGGCACGGTCTGGAACGGTCGCCAGGCTCTTGCGGCCGAGCAGCTTGAGCGCGATCCGCTTGGGCCACGGCAGCATCGCGCCGAGCGAGCCGACCACCAGCGTTTCCAGCGCAGACCCGTCCAGCACCTTGAGCGCGGTGGGCAGCAGGCTTGCGACATCGACCGT
Organism: Altererythrobacter sp. TH136; assembly: GCF_007065885.1. Taxonomy (NCBI): domain Bacteria; kingdom Pseudomonadati; phylum Pseudomonadota; class Alphaproteobacteria; order Sphingomonadales; family Erythrobacteraceae; genus Altererythrobacter; species Altererythrobacter sp. TH136. The sequence continues at coordinate 1,744,474 of NZ_CP041409.1, forward strand.
CACCAGCAGCCGCGTGCCGGAATCGGCCACCTGATGCGCCAGCTCGTCTGCGCTGTAGAGCGGCGAGAAATTGACCACCACCGCGCCCGCCAGCATCGCGCCATAATATGCCGACAGGTAGATCGGCACGTTGGGCAGGAACAGCCCCACGCGGTCGCCCTTGCCGATCCCGCGCGCGGTAAGGCCGGCGGCGAAGCGCCGCGCCTCGTCCAGGACCTGCGCATAGGAATAGACCCGGCCCACGAAGTCGATCGCCGGCGCATCCGGTGCCGCCGCCGCGCTGCGTTGCAGCAACTGCGGGACGGTCAGTTCCGCGAGCGGCGTGTCCCACGCGCACGGGTGACGATACTGCCCGGGCGCAGGATGGTCGGCCGGGGAATGGTCGGGCGCGCCGTTGCTGACATCCATGTCAGCGTGGATGGGGCAAGCGCGCCCGATTGGCAAGCGGGGCCCCGGGGAGCCCGCCGGTTACTCGGCGCCCGCCTCCGTGGCGCGCTTGGCTTCGAGCCAGGCGGCGGCTTCGGCTTCCTGCGCGGCTTCGGCAGCCAGCTTGGTGTTGGTGTCGCGCTCGGCGCGCAGTTCCTCGATCAGCGCATCGCGGTCGCTGCCGAAGCGCGCGTCGCGGGTGGTCGCATCCTCCTCAAGCCCGGCCTTTTTGGCCGCCTTGGCGACCGTCGCGTCGAGTTCGCGCTGCGAGCACAGGCCCAGCGTCACCGGATCCTTGGGCTGGATGTTCGAGATGTTCCAGTGCGACCGCTCGCGAATCGCGGTGATCGTGTTGCGGGTGGTGCCGATCAGCTTGGAGATCTGCGCGTCCGACACCTCAGGGTGATTCTTGATGATCCAGGCGATGCCGTCGGGCTTGTCCTGCCGCTTGGACACCGGGGTGTACCGCGGTCCCTTGGTGCGGCTGACGGCGATCGGCGCCTTGTGCATCTTGAGCCGGTAGTCGGTGTCGGCCTGCCCCTTTTCGATCTCTTCGTTGGTCAGCTCGCCCGCATGGACCGGGTCGCGGCCGGTGTACTTCGAACCGGCGAGATCGTCGGCCATCGCCTGCACTTCGAGGATGTGCAGCCCGCAGAACTGGGCGATCTGTTCGAACGAGAGCGCGGTGTTGTCGACCAGCCAGGTGGCGGTGGCATGGGGCATCAGCGGAGTGGGTTGGTCGGCCATGTGCGGGTCCTGAAATAAAAGGGCCGCCCCTCGCGGGGCGGCCATGTGGGGACCGATCTAGGCGATGCCGCTGCTCTCCGCAAGCTTTAGGCGGCGCGCGTCATCTCCCTGCCCGGCCGCTCCGCGCGGGCGGGCCGCAAGGCGCGCACCATCACCTCCGCCAGCGTTTCCCGCTTCGCGCCGCCGACGATGGTCGCGGGGGTATTGCCGACCGGTCCTTTTGCCCAATCCTGCAGCATCGCACGTCTCCTGATCATCTCGCCCGCCGCGATAACGCCCCGATCGGACAGTTGTGCGACAAGATGGTAGTTGCGCGTCAGCCGCCCGCCACCTCCAGCACGATCTTGCCGATGTGATCGCCCCCCTCCATCCGCGCATGCGCCGCGGCAGCTTCGGTCAGCGGGAAGGTCTGGTCCATCACCGGGCGGATGGTGCCGTCCGCCACCAGCGGCCAGGCGGTGCGGGCGATCTCGTCAGCCAGCAGCGCCTTGAACGCATCGGGCCGGGCGCGCAGGGTGGAGCCCGTCAGCGTCAGGCGCTTGCTCATCACCTGCGCCATGTTGATTGTCGCCTGCAAGCCGCCGAGCACCGCGATCGTGACGTGCCGGCCGTCCTCCGCCAAGCAGGCGAGGTTGCGCGGCACGTAGTCGCCCGACACCATGTCGAGCACCACGTTGACCCCCTTGCCGCCGGTGAAGGTCTTCACCTCGGCGACGAAATCCTCCTCGCGGTAATTGATCGCGCGGTCGGCGCCGAGCGCCAGCGCCGCATCGCACTTCCCGCTCGATCCGGCGGTGGTGATCACCGTCAGCCCGAACGCCTTGGCGAGCTGGATCGCCATAGTGCCGATCCCGCTGGTGCCGCCGTGGACCAGCAAAGTCTCGCCCTCGCAGGCATAGCCGCGTTCGAACACGTTGTGCCACACGGTGAACAGCGTTTCCGGCAGCGCGGCGGCCTCGGCCAGCGACACCTTCTCGGGCACGGGCAGGCAGTGGGCGAAATTCGCCACGCAGTATTCGGCATAACCCCCGCCCGAGACCAGCGCGCACACTTTCTGGCCCAGCCATTCGCGGCCCACGTTCGGCCCGATGGCGGCGATCTCCCCGGCGATCTCCAGCCCCGGTATGGGCGAGGCGCCGGGCGGTGGGGGGTAGAAGCCTTGCCGCTGGATCACATCGGGCCGGTTGACCCCGGCAAAGGCGACCCGGATCAGCACCTGGTCGGGCCCCGGCTGCGGCACTGGGAGCTCCTCGGCACGGAACACGTCCGGCCCGCCGGGCGCGTCGAAGCCCATCGCGGTCATCGTCTGCGGCATCCCTGCGGCCATGCTTGCCCCCCTGTTGCGCGAAAGCTGTTGCGTGAAAGCGACATCACCTTGCAGCGGCTGTGCGCCTAGCCTTGCCGCCCATTGACAGCAAGCGCGCCGCGGCGCGATGCTGCGCGGGTGATGGACGCAGACGACCGTCCCCGGCCGAAAGGCGATGCGGCGAGCCTCCTCGCGAAGGAGGACCTGGCGCCTTACTCGCTTGACGAGCTGGCCGAGCGGATCGAGCTGCTGGAGGCGGAAATCGCGCGGATCCGCGCTCACCGGGACAGGGCGGCCGCTCACCGCAGCGCCGCCGACGCCTTGTTCGGATCGCCGAAAACGTGATCCAGCCGGGCCTCGAAACCGCGCGGGGCCGTTCCTATATCGCGGACAGGCGCTTCCCCGGCGCACCGCGCGGCGCGAACCACCGCCCAAGGCGTAAAAGCGCCGTTAACCATCACCGCTCATACTTCCTCGCCCAGCCTGGCTAGCGAGTCCCAAGCGAAAGAACCCGAATGCCCAGTTTCGCCCAGAACCTCGAAAAGACCCTCCACGCCGCTCTCGCCGGCGCGGCGGAGCGGCATCACGAATACGCGACGCTTGAGCACCTGTTGCTCGCGCTGATCGACGACGAGGACGCCGCGCAGGTGATGGCCGCGTGCGGGGTCGATGTCGCCGAACTGAGCGACGTGGTGCGCCGCTATCTCGACGAGGAATATCAGAAGCTGGAAACCGCCGACGATGGCGATCCCCAGCCCACCGCCGGGTTCCAGCGGGTCATTCAGCGCGCGATCCTTCACGTCCAGTCGTCGGGCAAGGATACCGTCACCGGCGCCAACGTGCTGGTCGCGCTGTTTTCCGAACGCGACAGCTACGCGGTCTATTTCCTCCAGCAGCAGGACATGAGCCGGCTCGACGCGGTGAGCTTCATCAGCCACGGCATCGGGAAGGGGGGCAAGCAGGCTGACGGAAAGCCGCCGCAGGGGTCGGGCGCGGGCGAAAGCCCGGCGGCGGACAAGGCCGAGGCGAAGGGCAAGGAAGGCTCCGCGCTCGACCAGTTCACCGTCAATCTCAATGAAAAGGCCAAGAACGGGAAGGTCGATCCGCTGATCGGTCGCGGGCCGGAGGTCGACCGCACGGTGCAGATCCTCTGCCGCCGGTCGAAGAACAACCCGCTCTATGTGGGCGATCCCGGCGTCGGCAAGACCGCCATCGCCGAAGGGTTGGCGCGCAAGATCGTCGAGGGCCAGGTGCCCGAAGTGCTGGCCGAAGCGGTGATCTACAGCCTCGACATGGGGGCGCTGCTCGCTGGCACCCGCTATCGCGGCGACTTCGAGGAGCGGCTGAAGCAGGTCGTCAATGAACTGGAAAAGATGCCGCACGCGGTGCTGTTCATCGACGAGATTCACACGGTGATCGGCGCCGGCGCCACCAGCGGCGGAGCGATGGATGCGTCGAACCTGCTGAAGCCGGCATTGAGCGGCGGGACGATCCGCTGCATCGGTTCGACGACCTACAAGGAGTTCCGCAACCACTTCGAAAAGGATCGCGCGCTGTTGCGCCGGTTCCAGAAGATCGACGTGAACGAGCCGACGGTGGAAGACACGGTCAAGATCCTGAAAGGCCTGCGCAGCGCGTTCGAGGAGCACCACAAGGTCGTCTACACCCCCGACGCGATCAAGACCGCGGTCGAGCTGTCGGCGCGGTACATCAACGACCGCAAGCTGCCCGACAAGGCGATCGACGTGATCGACGAGGTGGGCGCGATGCAGATGCTGGTGCCGCCGTCGAAGCGGAAGAAGAAGATCACCGCGCGCGAGATCGAGCAGGTCATCGCCACGATGGCGCGCATCCCGCCCAAGAGCGTGTCGAGTGATGACAAGAAGGCGCTGGAGCATCTGGAGCGCGACCTGAAGCAGGTCGTCTACGGCCAGGACGCCGCGGTGAAGAAGCTGTCGACCGCGATGAAGCTGTCCCGCGCCGGCCTACGCGACCCGGACAAGCCGATCGGCTCGTTCCTGTTCTCCGGCCCCACCGGCGTCGGCAAGACCGAGGTCGCGCGCCAGCTCGCCAGCATCATGGGCATCCCGCTGCAGCGGTTCGACATGTCGGAATACATGGAGCGCCACAGCGTCAGCCGCCTGATCGGCGCGCCTCCGGGCTATGTCGGCTACGATCAGGGCGGCCTGCTGACCGATGCGGTCGACCAGCAGCCGCACAGCATCCTGCTGCTGGACGAAATCGAGAAGGCGCACCCCGACCTGTTCAACATCCTGTTGCAGGTGATGGATAACGGCCGCCTGACCGACCATCACGGCAAGACGGTCGATTTCCGCAACGTGGTGCTGATCATGACCACCAATGCCGGCGCGTCCGACATGGCGCGTCAGGGCATCGGGTTCGGCGATGTCAGCAAGGAAGACGCGCAGGAAGACGCGGTGAAGAAGATGTTCTCACCCGAATTCCGCAACCGCCTCGATGCGATCGTGCCGTTCACCTATCTCGGCCGCGAGACGGTGGCGCGGGTGGTCGACAAGTTCATCCTCCAACTGGAGCTGCAGCTGGCCGACCAGAACGTCCACATCCAGTTCGACAGCGATGCGCGCGCATGGCTGGCCGACAAGGGGTACGACAAGCTGTACGGTGCTCGCCCCATGGCGCGCCTGATCCAGGAGAAGATCAAGCAGCCGCTCGCCGAGGAACTGCTGTTCGGCAAGCTGTCGGATGGCGGCGAAGTGCACGTAAGCCTGAAGGACAACCAGCCGGCGTTTGAACTCACGCCCGCCCCGCCCAAGGCCAAGCCCGCAAAGGCGAAACCCGGCAAGGGCAAGCCTGCTGCCAAGGACAAGCCCGCTGACGAGACCAGCGATAGCGAAGAGGCCGGCGAGAACAACTGATCCCGCATGACGCCGGTCGGCTGAGGTCGGCCGGCGGTCGGGCGCGATTGGCATGTCGCGCTTGATCCTTTACCCCCTGCACCTGATAGGTGGGGGGTCGGACGATGACGAGTGTTCTGAAGGTCGAGGCGCTGACCAAGCGTTTCGCCGACGTGCTGGCGGTCGATGACCTCAGCTTCGCGGTCGAACCGGGGGAGATCTACGGCTTCCTAGGCGGTAATGGCGCCGGCAAGACCACCACCTTGCGCATGGTGCTCGACATCATCCGCCCGACCAGCGGACGGATCGAGGTACTGGGCGGCGCGCCCGACCGGCGCAACACCGCCGCCATCGGCTTCCTGCCCGAAGAGCGCGGGCTCTATGGCAACATGAGCGCGATCGACGCGATCACCTATTTCGGGCGCATGAAGCAGATGCCGGCGGCCGAGGCTAAGGCGCATGGTCTCGAGCTGCTCCAGCGGTTCGACCTGGGCGACCGGGCGAAAGCGAAAATCTCCGAAATGTCGAAAGGCATGGCGCAGAAGGTCCAGCTCGCCACCGCGATCGTCAACCGCCCGCAATTGCTGATCCTGGACGAGCCGTTCTCGGGCCTCGACCCGGTCAACCAGCAGCTGCTGGAGGACGAGATCGTCAACGCGGCCAAGGGCGGCGCGGCGGTGATTTTTTCCACCCACGTGATGCAGCACGCCGAGCGATTGTGCGACCGCATCCTGCTGCTGCGCAAGGGGCGCAAGCGATTCGAAGGCACGATCGACGACGCGCGCGGCACCTTGCCGGCCCGGATCGACGCGGTGGCGCCGGGCGGCATTAGCGGGATCGAAGGGGTGGCCGAGGCGCGCGCGGGCGCCGATCTCGGCAACGGCTGGAACGAATACTCGCTGCACCTCGATCCCGGGGTCGACGCCGCCGACGTGCTGCAGCGCTGCACCGCCAGCGGCCTGCCGCTGCGGCGGTTCGAGGAACGCCGCGCGACCTTGCACGACGTGTTCGTCCATCTGGTCGGCGGGACCGATGAAACCGCCGGGGAGCGCGCGCAATGATCCGCAACATCCTGCTCGTCGCCGGGCGCGAGTTCCACCAAGTCGTCCAGCTCAAGAGCTTCTGGCTCACCCTGCTGCTGATCCCCGCGGCGCTGGCGCTGGGGCCGATCCTGGGCGAGCGGCTGGAAGACCGCGATCCGATGAAGGTGATGATGATCGACCGCGCCGGCGGCACCGCGCGCACCGCGCTGGAGCAGCGGTTCGCGGTCGAGCATGATCGCGAGGTGCTCGCCGCGCTGTCGCGTTACGTTCGCCGCCACGGGCTTGAGAAGGCCGACCCGCAGGCGCCGTGGGCGGCGCACGACCGGTGGTACACGCCCGTCGACGTCGCCGCGTTCCGCGCTGCCGGCGGCGTGGATGCCGCGATCGCCAGCATCGATCGGGTAAAGGCCGAGGACACTCCGGCATTCGAGGCCGATCCGCCGCGTTATGCCTTCGTCGCTCCGCCTGCCTCGCTGGCGGCGGCGCAGGGGCCGCAGCTCCAGGCCGCGGTGGACCGCGCGCTGGAGGCTGACGACAGCACTACCGACCACGCCGACCTGGTCGTGCTGGTGGGATCGCAGTACCCCGCGGACCCGACCGTCCGGTTATGGGCCAACGAGCGGCCCGATACCGATTTCGTCACCTCGCTGCAGGACACCCTCACCGCCGATCTGCGTCAGCGGTTGCTGACCGATGGCGGGATGTCTGCGCAAGCCGCCGCGGCGGTGCAGGCCGCAGCGCCGGCGATCGCCGTCACGACGCCGCCGCCCGGGGGCGGGGGCAAGGAGGCGATGCTGGTACGCTCGATCGTGCCGCTGGCGCTCGCCTATATCCTGATGATGGGGCTGATGCTGTCGGGCAGCTGGATGCTGCAGGGTTCGATCGAGGAACGGTCGAAGAAGCTGCTCGAATCGATCCTCGCGTGCATCACGCCGGAAGAGCTGATGTACGGCAAGCTGCTGGGCGCGCTGGCGATCGGGCTGTCGATGCTCGCCGTGTGGCTGGGCACCGGCGCGGTGGTGGCGTTCGCCACCCATGGCGCCATCGCCGACCTGATCCGCCCCGCGCTCGCCCCGGTTACGTCTCCCGGCGCGATCGCCACGCTGATCTTCTTCTTCATCGCCGGCTACATCGCGATCTCGATCGTGTTCGTCGCGATCGGCGCGATGGCCGACACGATGAGCGAAGCGCAAGGTTTCCTGATGCCGGTGCTGCTCGCGATCCTGCTGCCGGTCACGTTCCTGATGCAGGCGATCATCGCCGGCAATTCAGGGCCGATGGTGCAGGTCCTGACATGGGTGCCGATCTGGACCCCGTTCGCGGTGCTCGCGCGGCTGGGCATGGGCATTCCCACCGCCGAGCTGATCGGCGCAGGCGTGGTGCTGACCGCGTTCATCGCGCTGGAGGTGATCTTCCTCGGCCGCCTGTTCCGCGCCAGCCTGCTCGCGCAAGGACAGAAGCCGGGCCTCAAAATGCTGATGGAGCGGCTGCGGCCCACGACGGAATAGACCGCCCGATACGAAGCGCGGGAACGGGTTGGCGCGCCCGCGCTTGAATCGGGCGTGCCCCCGCCGTTTTCCTGGATCAGGCCCGAACCGTGGGGCATTCATGTCGTGCCGGCGGATGCGTGGATCGACCCCTCGCGCGCGGTCGATCGCGCGCTGGTCACGCACGGCCACGCCGATCATGCGCGCGGCGGGCATGGGCAGACCGTCGCGACCCCTGAGACACTGGCGATCATGGACCTGCGCTATGCCACGCGCGATGGCGCCACCCCGGTCGCTTATGGCGAAACCATCCGCCTGCCCGGCGGAGTCGACGCGACCTACGTGCCGGCCGGACACGTCCTCGGCAGCGCGCAGATCCTGCTCGAACATGCCGGCGAGCGGGTGGTGGTGACCGGCGATTACAAGCGGCGGCCGGACCCCACCTGCCCGCCGTTCGAAGTTACCCCGTGCGATATCTTCATCACCGAGGCGACCTTCGGCCTGCCGCTGTTCTGCCACCCGCCGATCGGCGAGGAGATGGCCAAGCTGCTGGGCCGCCTGGCGGCGCATCCCGACCGCTGCGTGCTGGTCGGCGCGTACGCGTTGGGCAAGGCGCAGCGGGTGATCGCCGAACTGCGCGCCGCCGGGCATCACGCGCCGATCTATCTCCACGGCGCGCTGGTCAACATGTGCCGCCTCTACGAAGAATTCGGCGTCGATCTGGGCGAGCTCAAGCTGGTCAGCGAGGCGACCAAGGATGAGATGCGCGGCCACGTGGTCATGTGCCCACCGGGCGCGCTCAACGACCGGTGGAGCCGGCGGCTACCCGATCCGATCACCTCGATGGCATCGGGCTGGATGCGGGTGCGCCAGCGCGCGCGGCAACGGAACGTGGAGCTGCCGCTGGTGATCTCCGACCACGCTGACTGGGGCGAGCTTACCCGCACCGTGCAGGAGGTGAACCCGCAGGAGACCTGGATCACCCATGGGCGCGAGGAAGCGCTGCTGCGCTGGCACCAGCTCCACCAGCGCCGCGCGCGGGCGCTGGCACTGGTCGGCTATGAGGACGAGGATGACTGAGGCCGCAGCCCCCGCGTCGATCCCGGCGGGATCACTTGATCGCGGCGAGGCTCGCTTCGGCTTTCGCCAGCATCTCCGCCGTGAGCTGGTCGGGCGCCATCGACGCGATCATCCGCAGGCTCATGCCCTTGAGATGCTCGTAATGCTGGTGCGTGGTCAGCCCCGGCAGATTGGCATCGAGCGCCGCCTTGCCCGCCGGATCGGCCACGATCGTCTCGACCGGGGTGTCGAGATTAAGCCGCGCGGTAGCCGTCTCGGCAGTCGGCGCCGCGTCGTCCGCGTGCGCGGCGGCGGGAGCAAGCATCAGGGCGGCGGCGGCGAGAAGCATGCGCATATCAGGAAATCCTCTGAAATCGGCCCCGCGCGACGGTCGCCGGGATTTGCGCCGACATTACCGCGCCGGGGCGCGGCTGCCTAGATGGAAGAACTCGCCGCCCTGATCGATGCGCTGGTCTATACCCGCAGCCGCAACGAGAAACTGCGGCTGATCGCCGAGTACCTGCGCGCCGCGCCCGACCCCGACCGCGGCTGGGCGCTGGCCGCGCTGACTGACGGGCTCGATTTTCCCGCGGTCAAGTCTAGCACGATCCGCAACCTGCTGATGGAGCGGGTCGATCCGGTGCTGTGGACTCTGAGCCGCGACTTTGTCGGCGATACCGCGGAGACCGCCAGCCTGCTGTGGCCCGCGCCCGAGGTACCCTCTTCCCCGCCGACCGTCACCGAGGCGGTAGAGCTGCTGACGGCCATGACCCGCAAGTCGGTGCTGAGCGAATTGCCCGCGCTGCTCGACCGGCTCGATCCTTCGGGCCGCTATGCACTGCTCAAGCTTGCGACGGGGGCGATGCGGATCGGCATCTCCAGCCGGCTCGCCAAGGTCGCCTTCGCTCAGGCCTTCGATGTGACGGTGGAGGAGGTCGAGGAGCACTGGCACGGCCTCACCCCGCCGTCCGAGCCGTTGTTCAACTGGGGCGCACACGGCCATGCCGCGCCCGACACCGCGAACATGCCGACCTTTCGGCCATTCATGCTGGCGCACCCGCTCGAGGAAACCGTGGTCGATCTGGCCGACTATGCCGCGGAGTGGAAGTGGGACGGCATCCGGGTCCAACTCGTCCGGATGGGGGGCGAAACGCGGCTCTATTCGCGCGGCGGGGACGACATTTCGGGCACCTTCCCCGAACTGCTCGACATCCTGCCGATAGACGCGGTGCTCGACGGCGAACTGCTGGTGCGCGGGAGCCACCAGGGCGGCGAGGAAGGCGGCGCGGCCAGCTTCAACGCGCTGCAGCAGCGGCTGGGGCGCAAGGTCGTCGCCAAGAAAATGCTCAGCGAATACCCGGCGTTCGTGCGGCTGTACGACGTGCTGATCCTGGAAGGACAGGACTTGCGCGAGCGTCCGTGGGCCGAACGGCGCGAGGCGCTCGAGGCGCTGATGCCGCGCCTGCCGGTCTCGCACTTCGATCTCAGCCAGGTGATCGAGGCCACCGACTTCAAACAGCTCGGCCAGATCCGCGCCGGCACGCGCGACGAGGCGATCGAAGGGCTGATGCTCAAGCGCCGCGATTCGCCCTACATCGCCGGGCGCAAGGTGGGTTTGTGGTACAAGTGGAAGCGCGACCCGCTGCTGATCGACGCGGTGCTGATGTACGCCCAGCGCGGCAGCGGGAAGCGATCGAGCTTCTATTCGGACTATACCTTCGGCTGCTGGGACGGCGACCCCGATGCGGGCGCCGAGCTGCTGCCGGTGGGGAAGGCCTATTCCGGCTTCACCGACGAGGAGCTGAAGAAAATCGACCGCCACGTGCGCACTCACACGGTGAACCGCTTCGGCCCCGTCCGCGAGACCGACCGCAGCCTGGTGTTCGAACTGGCGTTCGATTCGGTGCACGAGAGCAAGCGCCACAAGTCAGGCCTCGCGATGCGCTTCCCGCGGGTCCACCGGGTGCGGTGGGACAAGCCGCCGCACGAAGCCGACCGGCTGGATGCGCTGAAGGCGTTGATCAAGGACTGACCCGCGACTACGCGACCGCGATGCACACCGCCGAAACGCTTCTCACCACGTACGACAACATGCTCGGCTCGCTCGACGGGTGGCTGGGCAAAGCGGCCGACCACGGGGGCGATGCGCTGTTGGAGCGCCGGCTGACCGACGACATGTTTCCGTTGTCGCGCCAGGTCCGGTTCTGCTGCAATCTGCCTGGCGAGACGATGGCCGGCGCCGCGGGCGTGGCCTATTCTTCCAGCGACATCGACGACGAGACTCTGACCGCCGCGCGGGAGCGGATCGCCGCGACCCGCGCGCTGATTCAGGGCTGGCGCAAGACCCCTTTCGGCGGGGACGATGCGGCGGTCGAGCTGAGCCTCGCCAACGGCATGACATTCGATCTCGATACCGCCGGCTACGTGCGCGATTGGGCGCTGCCGCAGTTCTATTTTCACCTGATGACCGCCTATGCGATCCTGCGCACCGCCGGGGTGCCGCTGGGTAAGGCGGACTACGTCGGCTACATGTTCAGGTACCTGCGCCAGCCCCCCGCCAGCGCCAGCTAAGTCGCGCTACGCAACATCCGCCAGAATCGCCGCGGCGTGGGCGCGGCCGTTCTCGACATAGTGCGCGACGCCCATGCGCATGCCGGCGATAGCCATGTCATCGAGGTCGCGCATCTTGCGCGCGGGGCGCCCGCCCCACAGCTCGCGCGGGGCCATCACCTTACCTTCGGTCAGCATCGCTCCCGCCGCGAGCATCGCGTCGGATGCGATCACCGCCTTGTTCATCGCGATCGCGCCCAGGCCGACGAATCCGCGATCCTCGACCCGGCAGCCGTGCAGCATCACCAGGTGCCCCACCAGCACATCGTCGCCAATGATCAGCGGACTGCCCTCGGGATCGCCCGGCCGCTCGGGATCGCAGTGCAGGATGCTGCCGTCCTGGATGTTGGTCCGCGCGCCGATCACGATGCGGCTGACATCCGCGCGCAGGACGCAGTTGTACCACACGCTGGAATCGGGCCCGATCGTCACGTCCCCGATGATCGTCACGCCGGGGGCGATGAAGGCGCTGTCGTCGATCCGGGGGCTCTTGCCGTGGATCGAGATGAGGCGGACACCGGGGCGGTCGATCACGTGGCAGTCTCCCATTGGTCGCGGCGAAGCGAATAGACGATCGAGGGGTTGAGCTCTTCGCCGAAGCGCGGATCGACGTAGTCGAGTTCCGCGCGCCGCTGCATCCCCAGCCGCTTCATCAGGCCCCAACTCGCCGCGTTGCCTGGAACGGTGAGCGCGACCACCTCGTCCGCGCCAAAGCGGGTGAACGCCGCGCCGAGCGCGGCGGAGGCGGCTTCGCGCGCGTAACCCTGACCCCACGCGTCCTCGCGCAGCCGCCAGCCGATTTCCACCGCCCCGGTCACCGACGAGCCCGGCGCATCGGCGCGCTTCAGACCGCAGAATCCGAGTACGTCGTCATGGGATTTCCGCTCCACCACCCAGAAGCAGAACCCGTTGGCGGCCTGGCAGTTCTCCACCCGCGCGCGGGTGGCGGCCATGCCATCTTCGTCGAGCACCCCGCCGAGCCAGCGCATCACCGCAGGCGTATTGGTCCCGGCCCAGAAGCGCGGCCAGTCCGCCTCGCGCCACTCGCGGAGGATCAGGCGGTCGGTCTCGATCATGCGCCGAGCAGCCGCGCCGCATGGGCGGCATGGTATGTCAGCACGCCTGAACACCCGGCGCGCTTGAACGCCATCAGCGTTTCCAGCACCAGCGCGTCGCGGTCCCCTGCACCCGCCGCCGCGGCCGCCTCGATCATCGCGTATTCCCCGCTCACCTGATAGGCGAACACGGGCACCGCGAACCGCTCCTTCACGCGCCGCACGATGTCGAGGTAGGGCAAGCCCGGCTTGACCATCACGCTGTCGGCACCCTCGGCCAGGTCCAGCGCCACTTCGCGCAAGGCTTCCTCGGCATTGGCGGGATCCATCTGGTAGCTTTTCTTGTCGCCCTTGAGCAGGCCGCCCGAACCGACCGCATCGCGGAACGGGCCGTAGAACGCGCTCGCGTACTTGGCGGCGTAGGCCATGATCTGGACGTTGTGGTGCCCGCTCATCTCCAGCGCCATGCGGATCGCGCGCACCCGGCCGTCCATCATGTCGGACGGGGCGATCACGTCGGCGCCGGCTTCGGCCTGGTTGATCGCCTGATCGACCAGCACCGCCACGGTGTCATCGTTGACGACATAGCCGCTCGCGTCGAGCAGCCCGTCCTGGCCGTGGCTGGTATATGGATCGAGTGCGACGTCGGTCAGCACCCCGATGTCGCCGCCGCACGCATCCTTGATCGCCTTGATCGCCCGGCACATCAGGTTGTCGGGGTTGAACGCTTCCGCACCGTCGTCGCTACGCAGGTGGCCCTGCGTGTTGGGAAACAGCGCCACGCACGGAATGCCGAGAGCAGCCGCTTCGCGGGCGCGTGCCGCGATGCCATCGACCGACCAGCGCGATACGCCGGGCAGCGAGCCGATCGGCTCCTCGACGCCCGATCCACCGGTGACGAACAGTGGCCAGATCAGGTCCGCCGGCGTGAGCACGGTCTCGCGGTGGAGCGCGCGACTCCACCCGCTGGCCCGGGTGCGGCGGAGGCGGAGATTGGGATAAGCGCCAGTCATGGCCGATGCTGTTGCCGCAATCGGCCACTTCGCGCAATCGGCGCTACTTCGGCTCCAGCCGGTCGATCTCGCGCGCCGGTTCGGCGGAAGCGGTTTCCTGCCGCCCCGCGCCGATGTCCGCCAGCGCTGCGCCGGTCGGGACGGTCTTGAGCTGCGCCAGCACCGCGCGGAAGCGGGCAAGGCTTTCTCCCGAAAGCAGCGCGCGGGTGACGTAGGCGACGCTCGCCGGATTGATGGCCTGCCCGTTGCGGTACATTTCGTAATGCAGGTGCGGCCCGGTCGACAGGCCGGTGCTGCCGACATAGCCGATGACTTGCCCGCGCCGGACCTGCTGCCCGCCCGAAACCGCCATACGGCTCATGTGGCAATAGCGGGTGGCAAGTCCGGCGGCGTGCTGCAGCTTCACCGCGTTGCCGCACCCGCCCGCGCGCCCCGCCGACAGCACGTAGCCATCGGTGACCGCGACGATCGGCTGGCCATAGCCGCCCTTGAAATCCATCCCCGCATGGCGGCGCAGGTAGCCCAGGATCGGGTGCCGCCGCATGCCGAAATTGGAGGTGATCCGCCCCGGCACCGGCTGCAGCAGTCCGCTGGTCTGCTCACCCACGCCCGATGCCTCGTAGAACTGGCCGCCGGGGCCCCATCGCATCAACTGGGTGCGCGGCTTCCCGGCGCGTTCGATCCCGGCATAGAGCAGATGGCCCGCCTGCCGCTCGCCTGTCGCGGCGCGGCGGTAGGACACGATCAGGTCGAAGGTGTCGGTCGGCAGGACCCCGTTGTCGAGGTCCACCTGACTGCCGAGTTCGCGCAAGTACTGCTGCACCGCGCTCGCCGGAGCGCCGGCGGCCCGCATCGACCGGTAGAGGCTCGTACCCGCAACCCCGCGGATGCGCAGCGGAGTGGCGTCCACCCGGATCGGCTTGCGCTCCAGCGCCAGCCCGCCGCCGCTCCGTTCGATCGAGAGCGCCAGGTCGAACCGCGCGCGGAAGGACAGCGCATCCAGCGGACGCGGCTGGCCCTCGCCCGGTCGGCGTCCCAGGGTCACGTCGACCTGCGTGCCCGGAGCAATATCGCCCAAGCGAACGGTCTGCGAGATCAAGCTCTCGACCCGGGCAGCATCGCCCGCCCCGATCCCCGCACGCTGCAGCATCCGGCCGAAGCTGTCCCCGCGCACCAGGGTGGCGACGAATTCCACGGTTGGTCGCTCGGGCGCCGCGCGCAGCGGTACCACCGCACGGGTCGCGCCCATGTGACGCCCACTATCGGCGCCCAGCGCCAGCGGCATGATCATCTGGCTGCGGAATTCATCGCGCACCGCATCGTCGACCCGGGTGGCGGGCGCGGCTTCCAATGGCGCGAAGCCGGGCCAGAACGCGAGACTGACCGCGCTGAGGCCGATGAACGTGCCAAGGCCGCGGAACCACCGGCGGCTGCCGATCGCTTCCGCCAGGTCGGGCGCGAGATCGACGCGGGCGAGGCGCTCTTCGGCCTGCCAGCGCCACGCATCCCATCGCTGGCCCAGCAGATGCACGCGCTTGAGAAGATCGGGAATGGGGGCGGGCTCGATCTGCGCGTGAGTCAGCGCAGCGGCGCGCCAGCCCGGCGAACCGTCGGCGGGGCCGTGCCCCGGCGCATCGATCTCGCGCGATTGAAACACCCGCGCCCTCCATCATCGCAGCGAAGCCAGCGCTCGCCGCGTCCCGGCCGGTTTCCTGCCCGAACGAAGTTAACAGCCGCCTAATCCGGTCGGTTCGGCGGGTCGCCAAGCGCGGTTGCGGCAGGCGGACTGCGGTGCCACATTGCCGGGCGTGACGATCAAGGCGGTCCTCGGGCCCACCAACACCGGCAAGACCCACCTCGCCATCGAGCGGATGTGCGGCCATTCATCGGGCGCGATCGGCTTTCCGCTGCGCCTGCTGGCGCGCGAGGTGTACGACCGGGTGGTTCGGATCAAGGGCGAGAAATCGGTCGCGCTGATCACCGGCGAAGAGCGGATCGAGCCCAGGGACGCGCGTTATTTTTGCTGCACGGCGGAAGCGATGCCGCGGCTGGGCGGCGGGCACGCGTTCGTGGCGCTGGACGAAGCGCAGCTGTCGGCCGACCGCGAGCGGGGCCACGTGTTCACCGACCGATTGCTCAACGCGCGGGGCCGCGAGGAGACGATGCTGCTCGGCTCCTCCACGCTCGAACCGATGATCAAGGCGCTGATCCCCAAGGCCGAGATCGTCACGCGCCCACGGTTTTCCACGCTGACCTATGCCGGCGCGCGCAAGCTGTCGCGCCTGCCGCCGCGCAGCGCGATCGTCGCGTTCTCGACCGAGCAGGTTTACGCGATGGCCGAGATGCTGCGCCGCTTTCGCGGCGGCGCGGCGGTGGTGATGGGCGGCCTCAGCCCCGAAACCCGCAACCGGCAGGTCGCGCTGTTCCAGTCGGGCGAGGTCGATTACATCGTCGCCACCGACGCGATCGGCATGGGCCTCAACCTCGATGTCACGCACGTGGCCTTTGCCGGCCTCAGCAAGTTCGACGGGGTGCGCCAGCGGCGGCTGACCCCGGCGGAAATGGCGCAGATCGCCGGGCGCGCCGGGCGGCACCAGCAGGACGGCAGCTTCGGCACGCTGTCGGGCTCCGGCACGCGCGAAGGCGGGCCCGAGTTCACTGACGAGGAAGTCTATGCGATCGAGGAGCACCGCTTCGCCCCGCTGACCTCGCTCTACTGGCGCGAGGCGGAGCCGCGGTTCGACACCGTCGCCACCCTGATCGCTGATCTCGAATCGCCGCCGCCCGAACCCGGATTGGCGCGGGCGCCCGAAGCGGTCGATCTTGCCGTGCTCAAGCGGCTGGCGGAAGATCGGGCGATCGCGGACGTGCGCGGGCACGGGATGGTGCGCCGCCTGTGGGAGGCGGCCAGCCTGCCCGACTTTCGCCAGAGCGGGCCGGACACCCATGCGCGCTTCGTCGCGCGGCTGTGGCAGGACCTGCGGCAGGGCCATCTGGGCGCGGACTATGTCGCGGCGCGGATCGCCGAACTCGACCGGCCACAGGGCGATATCGACACCTTGCAGGGGCGGATCGCCGCCATCCGCAGCTGGGCTTATATCGCACAGCGCCCCGATTGGGTGCTGGCGCGCGACGAGATGGCGGCCCGCGCCCGCGCGGTCGAGGCCCGGCTGTCCGATGCGCTCCACGCGCGGCTGACCGAGCGGTTCGTCAACCGGAGGACCACGATCCTGATGAAAAGCATCGGCACCGACGCCGCCCTGTTGCCCGTCGCCCTCGGCGAAGGTGACGTCGTGACGGTGGAGGACGAGCCGATCGGCCATCTGGAGGCGTTTCGGTTCGTGGTCGATCACCAGGCGAACCACGCTGACCGGCGGATGCTGCTGGCCGCCGCCGAGAAAGCGCTGCCGCGATTGCTGGGGGAGCGCGCGCGGAGTCTCGCGGCCGATCCGTCTGCGCTGGAATTGGCCCAGGGCGAAATCCGCTGGCAGGGAAAGCCGCTGGCGCACCTCGGTTCTGGCCCTTCCGCCACCCGGCCACGGATCGTGCCGTCGCGCGATCTCGCCATCGTGCCCGACACAGACCGGCAGGCGCTGCTGACGGCTGTCGAGCGCTGGTTGGCCGCGCGACTGTCGCCTCTCGCCCCGCTGACCGGGCTGGAGGCGGCGACCCGCGACCCTGGTGTCGGCAGCGAAGCGCGCGCACTGCTGCTGGCGCTGGTGGGCGGTCACGGTGCGATCCCGCGCGATCGGGCCGGGACCGAGCATCTGCCGCGCGAAGCGCGCCCGTTGCTGCGCCGCCTTGGCGTCACATTCGGCGCGCTCGACGTGTTCGCGCCTGCCCTGCTCAAGCCCGCGGCACGGCGGGCGCTTCACGCGACCGGGATCGACCGCCGACCTGTGGCGGGCGAGATGCCGCCGGTGTTGGCCGCAAGCCGGCAGCTGCCTGCCGGTTACCGCCCGGCAGGGGACCAAGCGGTGCGGGTCGATGTCGCCGAAAAGCTGGTGCGCGCCGCTCACGATGCGCGGGTGAAGGCGGGGCGCGCGCGCCACTTCACGCTCGATCCGGCGCTCGCCACCTCGACCGGGCTCAAGCCGCACAGCTGGGCGCGCTTGCTCGGCGCCGCAGGGTTCAAGGTGCAGCGTTCGCGTGCCCTGGCGCAGGGTGCGTTCGGCCCGCCGGCGCCCGATAGATGGACCTGGCGTCCGGCGCGGCCCGCTCCTCCCGCGCCCTCCCCCGCCGCCGCCGCGCGTCAGGGCAATGCGTTTGCCGCGCTGGCGGATCTCGTGCGGCCTTGAGCGCGGGCCGCGAATGAGGATCGACAAGCTGCTGTGGCAGTTGCGCTTCACCAAGACCCGCGGCCTTGCCCAGGCGCTCGTTCTGCAAGGCCATGTCAGGCGCAACGGCGCGCGCGTCCTGCGCGCCAGCCAGGATGTGGTGCAAGGCGATACGCTGACGCTGCCGCTGCCCGGCGGGGTGCGGGTGATCGAACTGCTCGCCTTGCCGGCACGGCGCGGTCCGCCCGCCGAAGCGCAAGCCTGCTACCGCGCGCTTGACCCGAACGCGATTCCCGCCATAGCACCCGCAGAACCGACAACGCCTGGAAGGGGCCCGCCGCAATGACCTACGTCGTCACCGACGCATGCATCAAGTGCAAGTACACCGACTGCGTCGAGGTCTGCCCGGTCGACTGCTTCTATGAAGGCGAGAACATGCTCGTCATCAACCCCAGCGAATGCATCGACTGCGGCGTGTGCGAGCCCGAATGTCCGGCCGAAGCGATCCTGCCCGATACCGAGGACAACCTCGAGCAGTGGCTGGAGCTCAACACCAAGCTGTCCGCCGAATGGCCCAACATCACCCAGAAGAAGGACCCGCCGGCGGACGCCGACGAGCATAAGGGCGAAGAGGGCAAGTACGAGAAGTTCTTCTCTCCGGAACCCGGCGAGGGCGATTGATCGCCCCGGTTTGACCGGTTCCGCCCGGCACCGCGCCCCGGATGCTGCCCGGGGTGGAAATTTTCGTGCGGCCGTGCTATATAATCCGTCAAGCACGCCGGGGCTGGATTCCCGGCGGTGATGCTTACAGTCAGGAAGGCACGCCGCACTCTCGAAATGACAGGGCTTCGGACGACCGCGTGAGTGCGCGGTCGATGGAGTGCCTTGGACGTTTCGCCGCCGGCCTGCCCGCACGAAAGGATACTTGATGGCTAGTCAGGCCCCCACCGCTTTCGACGTCGGCGACTATGTAGTCTATCCCAAGCACGGCGTGGGCCGGGTGGTCGAGCTGCAGAGCGAGGAAATCGCCGGCATGAAGCTCGACCTCTATGTGCTGCGCTTCGAGAAGGAACGGATGACCCTTCGCGTGCCGATGAACAAGATCGAATCGATCGGCATGCGCAAGCTGTCGAGCGACAAGACCCTGAAGGAAGCGATGGAAACCCTGAAGGGCAAGCCCAAGGTCAAGCGCACGATGTGGAGCCGCCGGGCGCAGGAATACGAAGCCAAGATCAATTCGGGCGACCTGGTCTCGATCGCCGAGGTGACCCGCGACCTGTTCCGCCCCGAAGACCAGCCCGAACAGAGCTATTCGGAACGCCAGATTTTCGAAGCCGCCTCCAGCCGGCTCGCGCGCGAGCTTGCCGCGATGGAGAAGACCGACGAGCCCGCCGCGCTCAACAAAATCCTCGACGTGCTGCGCGAACACGCGCCCAAGTACTACGAGACCGCCGAAGAGGCCTGACCACTCAGCCGCTCCGCAAAAAGGCCGCTCCCCGCCGGGCAGCGGCCTTTTTTGCGCCTATCTCCGAACCGATTACATTTGTCGACGAACTTCTTGGACCGCGCGAACGTCGCACGATAGGATCGCGTGACTTACCAAGGAGATTGTCATGCGCCCGTTCGTCGCAGTTTCCGTCGCCGCGCTCAGCGTCGCTGCACTCAACGTCGCCGGTCCTGCTGCCGCCGATCGTCAGAACAATCCGCTGGACGACGGACGCCCGCTCGCACGCGAATGGGTCGAAACCGGGGAATTCGCCGGGCTGAGCGCGCTTGGTCCCGATCACGTCCGCTTTTCCACGGGTACCCAGTGGCAGGTGCGTGCCGAGGGTGATCCGCGCACGCTTGACCGGCTACGGTTCGTCGTCAGGCAGGACAGCCTGCTGGTGGGCCGCCGTTCGGGCGATGATAGCAAGCTTCCGGCTGCGACCATTCACGTCACCGCACCAGCGATCCGCGCTGCCACGCTCGCCGGGTCAGGGACCCTGAACGTCGACCGCCTGAGCGGGGCCGCGGTTTCAGCGACAGTAGCGGGCGCGGGCGACCTGACGGTCGGCGCGGTCACGACAAAGGCGCTGACCGGCACCGTCGCCGGCTCGGGCAATCTGCGAATCGCGGGCCGCGCCGAGCGCGCCAACCTGACCGTCGCCGGCAGCGGGCGCGTCCATGGCAGAGCCCTCCACGCCGACCGCGTGAGCTCGACCGTCGCCGGCTCAGGCGGAGTGGCGGTTCATTCGGATGGAACGGTCGCGGCGCAGATCAGCGGCAGCGGCGATGTCGCGGTGGCCGGCCGCGCCGCCTGCCGCCAGAGCCGGATCGGCTCGGGGAAACTGCGCTGCGGAGGCTGATCGACCAACATCCTTGCAGGATCGACGGACGCCCGCCGCGGACCCCGGCCCAAGCCCGCTACCGATTGCGCCGATTTGCTTGCTGTATTACATCGGCAACACGGACTGGATCATATCGCAAGGATCAATTGGTCATGCTGCACAAGATACTGAAGACCGCCGCTCCGGTTCTGGCGCTGGCTCTCGTCGCCGGCCTGGCTGGTTGCAACGGCAAGATCTCGGTCAACGGGAACGAGGGCGTTCCGCTGTCGGAACTGGACCTGACCGGCAACGCGCCGACCGAACTGGTGCTCGCTGGCCCTGACACGGTGATCGTCACCAAGGGCGACAAACTGTCCATCGATGTAGAGGGCGACGCCGAGGTGTCCGGCGCCATGCGGTTCACCCTCGACGACGAAGCGCTCGGGATCATGCGCGAGAACGGCTGGGAAGGGCCGGGCAAGGCAATCGTGCGGGTCACCCTTCCGCAGTTGTCCAAGCTGACCCTCGCGGGTTCGGGCACGGTGGAGGCCGACAGTGTCACCGGCGCGACCGAACTGGTGGTCGCGGGCAGCGGTACCGCGCGGGTTACCGGGGTGGACGCCGACAAGCTGGAGGTGACCATCGCCGGATCGGGCACCCTTGATGCCGCGGGCCGCGCCCGGTCGCTTGACTTGACCGTCGCGGGATCCGGCACTGCCCGGATGGCCGGGCTCAAGGTCGACAAGGCCGAGGTGACCATTGCCGGCTCGGGCGATGCCAGCTTCGCTTCCGACGGGACGGTTGATGCCACAGTCATGGGATCGGGCAACGTGACGGTGACGGGCCGGGCCAAGTGCACCATCCAGTCGATGGGATCGGGCAAGCTGCACTGCCAGGCTGAGGGCGCCGCGGACGCCGCGCCTTCCCCGGCCGCTCAGGCGACTGAGGCAGGCGGCGCCAGCCAGCCGGATGCGCCCGCCGCTTAATTCATCGCGCTGCAACGCCGCGACCGCTAAAGGACCGCGCAACGAAAGGGAATTTTCGATGCGCGGTCCTCGTCTTGCCCTGCTGGCGGTTGCGCCGCTCGCGCTGTCCGGTTGTCTTGCCAAGACCGCCTTCAATGTCGCCACCGCCCCGGTGCGCGTGGCATCGAAGGCCGTCGATCTCGCCACCACCAGCCAGGCGGAGGCCGATCAGAAGCGCGGGCGCGAAATCCGCCAGCGTGAGGAGCGCCTCGGCAAACTGCAGCGCACTTACGAAAGGCAGCTCAAGGAGTGTCACGACGGCAAGCGCGCGGCTTGCAGTAATGCGCAAGTCACTTATGCGGAAATCCAGCTGCTGATGCCGTCGGTGCCCGCCGAACCCGAAGATCCGCGCCGCCGCTAGGCCGCGGCGCGCCGCAACCGATCGTTGATCGCCGCGCCGATGCCGCTTTCCGGCACCGGTGCGACCGCCACGCGCGGCTCACCCGACGCAGCCGCGAGGTGAAGGCAGGCGTAGAGCCGCGCCGCCGCTTCGGCCGGATCGCCGGTGGCCGACAGGCTGCAGTCCCCCGTCACCGTCCCGAACCCGATCAGGAATTCGCCGGGATCGGCGGCGGTCGCGTTCAACCGCACCGGCTTGCCGGGAGAATAATGCTGCGCGAGCTGCCCCGGCGCCTCCACCCGCGCGGTGGTCACCTCGAGCGGCGCGCCCAGCAGCGCGATCAGTTCGCGTTCGGCGACCGGACCCGCGCGCAGCAGCTGCCACCCCACCGCCCGCACCGCCACGATGGTTGATTCCAGCCCCCGCCCGCATGGTCCGCCATCGAGCACCGCATCGATCCGCCTGTCCAACGTCGCCCGCACGTGATCTGCAGTAGTGGGGCTGACCGTCCCGCTACGATTGGCGGATGGCGCGGCAACCGGCACCCTACTGCGCTGGAGCACCGCTTGCATGATCGGATGCGCCGGACACCGCAACGCGATCGTGGGAAGGCCGGCGGTGACCGCCGCGGTGACCGCAGGTTCGGCCCGCAACGGCAGCACGAGCGTGAGCGGGCCGGGCCAGAACCGCTCGGCCAGCATCCGCGCACGGGGATCGAACTCCGCCAGCGCCTCGGCCGCCGCCAGATCCGGCACATGCACGATCAAGGGATTGAAATCGGGCCGCTCCTTGGCGCGATAGATCGCCGCCACCGCTTCCGTACTGTCGGCGCGCGCAGCCAGGCCATAGACCGTCTCGGTCGGCAGCGCGACGAGTCCGCCCGCTGCAAGCAGCTCAGCCGCCCGCGCGATTCCCGTGTCGTCCGCGTGCAGCCGCTCGGTGTGCTTGTCGCCCATCGCCCCGCGCTATAAGCGCAGTCGACTATTCGCCCAAGGAGAACCGCCCCGTGTATCGCCCCGCCACCGCCGACCAGCTGCTCGCGCTCAAGGTGTGCGCCGGGATCGAGGAGCTCGCCCGGTCGGACCGATTCGCGGCCGCCGAACCCGACATGGTGGAGGCGATCGTCGAAGGCATCGGCGCGTTTGCCGCCGGTGAATGGGCGCCGCTCAACCGGGTGGGCGATCTGGAAGGCGCACTGCTGGAGAACGGCGTGGTCCGCTTGCCCGACGGCTTCGCGGATGCCTACCACCACTACGTCGAGCAGGGCTGGAATGCGATCGCCGCCCCCGCCGAACACGGCGGGCAGGGGCTGCCGTTCGCGCTGGGCTGCAACGTGCTCGAAAATCTTGGCAGCGCGAACTTCGCGTTCAACCTGCTGCCGATGCTCACCACCGGGGCGATCGACGCGCTCGAACAGCATGGGTCGGACGCGCAGAAAGCGCTCTTCCTACCCAAGATGATCAGCGGCGAATGGTCGGGGACGATGAACCTGACCGAACCGCAGGCGGGCAGCGACCTCGGCGCCCTGCGCACGGTCGCCACCCCGATCAAGGACGGCGAGCACGCCGGCAAGTACCGCATCGCCGGGACCAAGATCTTCATCACCTGGGGCGACCACGAGCTGGCGGAGAACGTCATTCACCTGGTGCTCGCCCGCCTGCCCGATGCACCCGAGGGGAGCCGCGGCATCTCGCTGTTCGTGGTGCCCAAGTACTTGGTGAACCCGGACGGATCGCTGGGCCCGCGCAACGACCTGCGCGCGGTGAGCCTGGAACATAAGCTGGGCATCCACGCCTCGCCCACCTGCGTGATGAGCTATGGCGACAGCGGCGACTGCATCGGCGAACTGGTCGGCCAGCCCCACCGCGGACTGATGGCGATGTTCACCATGATGAACAACGCGCGGATCAATGTCGGCAACCAGGGCGTGCAGATCGGTGAGCGCGCCTTGCAGGCGGCGGCCGCCTATGCCCGCGACCGGGTGCAGTCCGTGCGGGCGGGCGCGGCCGATCGCAACGCGGTGGCGATCATCGAACATCCCGACGTGCGCCGGATGCTACTGCGGATGAAAGCACTGACCGAAGGCGTACGCGCACTACTCTATTACACCGCCGGGCAGGTCGATCGCGGAACGTTGGGTAACGCTGCCGCCGCCGCGCGGGCCGAATGCCTGGTGCCGATGCTCAAGGCATGGGGCACCGATGTGGGGGTGGAGGTCGCCAGCCTGGGGGTCCAGGTCCACGGCGGAATGGGCTTCGTCGAGGAAACCGGCGCCGCACAGCATTACCGCGACGCGCGCATCGCGCCGATCTATGAAGGCACCAACGGCATCCAGGCCGCCGATCTCGTCACCCGCAAGCTGGGGCTGGAGAACGGCGAAGTGCTCGATGCGTTGTTCGCCGAGATCGCCACCGACGAACATCCGCGGCTGGCACGCCTCGCCGCTGAATGCCGCGACCTCGCCCGGTGGATGCGCGAGACCGCCTCGATCGACGACCGGCTCGCGGGCAGCGTGGCGTTCACCACGATGAGCGCCGTCGCGGTCGCCGGGTGGCAGTTGGGGCGGCAGGCGCGCGCCGTGGCAGGCGGCGCCGCGCCGTCGCTCAGCACGAGCAAGCCGGTGACCGCGCGCTATTTCCTTGAGCAGATCGTGCCCGAAGCGCTCGGTCTCGCCTCGTCTGCGCGCGGCGGGGCGGAGGTGCTCTATGCGCTGCCGACCGAGGCGCTGATCGCGTGACCGATCCGCTGGAGCGGATCGCCGCCGCGCTGGAGCGGCTAGCACCGGCTCCGCTCACGCCGCCCGACTGGCACGCGCACCCGGCGTACGTGTGGGACGGACGCACGGCGCGCGGGGTGGACCGGATCGAGGCGCCCGCGCTGGCACAGCTGATTGGCATCGATCGGCAAAAGGATCTGGTGACGGCCAATGTCGCCCGGTTGGCGCGGGGTCACGCGGCGCATGACATGCTGCTGTGGGGCGCGCGCGGCATGGGCAAGAGCGCCCTGGTTCGCGCCGCCGCGGTGGCCGGACAGCAGAACGGCGGATCGCTTGCGCTGGTGCAGGTCGCCGCTGATGCCTTGGCCAGCCTGCCGGCCCTGTTTTTGCAGCTCGCATCGGAGCGGCGCAACTTCCTGGTTTACCTTGACGATCTCGGCTTCGCGGAAGTCGATACCGGCGGCCCGCGCCATCTGCGCAGCTGGCTGGAGGGCGGGGTGGAGGCGAGGCCGGCCAACGTCCGCCTGGCAGTCACTAGCAACCGCCGCGCGATCGTGCCGCGCCACGCTGGCGAGCAGGACGATCCGCTCAATCCGCGCGACGCGCTCGACGACCTGCAGGCGCTGGCAGACCGGTTCGGCCTGGCGATCGGGTTCCACAACGCCAGCCAGGACGAATATCTCGCGATGATCGCTGCCCACGCCGCGCCGCTTGCGCTCGCCTGGGACGAGGCCGACGCGCTCGAATGGGCCAAGCGCCGCGGAGCGCGGTCGGGCCGCACCGCGTGGCAGTTCGTCACCGAGCTTGCCGGCCGGGCGGGACGGCCGACCTAGCCGTTATTCCGGCGTCTCGCGGGCGAAGTCCGCGCCGAAGCTCGCCTCCTGACCGCGCAGCTCGCGTTGGGGCGGCAGACGCTCCCCGCTGACCCGCTCGATCGCCGGGGCGGGCGCGGCCCCGGGGGCGGTCACTCGCCAGACGATCCCGGCGGTGTCGTCAGTCACCAGCAGCGCGCCATCCTGCGCAAAGGCGACCCAGGTCGGCCGTCCGCGCGTCGTCTTGCCGTCCTTGGACAGGAACCCGGTGAGCACCGGCACGGGCTTTCCGACGGGATTGCCGCGCGCATCGAACGGCACGTAGATCACGTCGTAGCCAGACTTGGGCGACCGGTTCCACGAGCCGTGGCGCGCGATTACCGCACCCGAATCGAACCGATCGCCCAGCGTGCTGCCGCTGCCGGTGAACGCGAGGCCCAGCGCCGCAACGTGCGGGCCGAGCGCGTATTCGGGAATACGGACGTAATCGGGGTTGAAGCCGGCGGGCTGGAACGCGGTGACCCGTTCATCGAAGTTGTGCCGCCACCAGACCCACGGCCAGCCGTAGTCGGCGCCGATCGGCACGTTGGTGAGATAATCCGGCACGAGGTCCGATCCGAGCATGTCGCGTTCGTTGACCGTGGTCCACAGCTCTCCGCTCCATGGACTGAAATCAAGCCCGTTGGGATTGCGCAGGCCCCTTGCGAAGACCCGCTGGCGCTTCGTTTCCAGATTGTAGTTCCAGATTGCGGCGCGGCCTTCCTCGCGCTCGATGCCCTTTTCCGCGATGTTCGAGGCCGACCCGACGGCGATGTAGAGGTCCGTGCCGTCCGGCGAGATCACCAGATTACGCATCCAGTGATTGCCCGCCGCTGGCAGGTCCATCAGCTTGACCGGCTTGGCATCGAGGGTGGTCGCGCCCAGGTCATACGGAAACGCCAGCACCGCGTTGTGATTGGCGACGTACAGCGTGCCATCGGCCCACGCCATGCCGGAGGGCGAGGCGAGCGCCGCGTTGCTCAGGATCGCGCGCTGCTCGGCCTTCCCGTCGCCATCGGTGTCGCGCAGCAGCGCGATCTGGTCGGCACTCGGTTCTCCCGCGCCGGCTTTGCGGAACAAGAACTTCTCGACCATACCCTGTAGGCCGCCCGACCCTTCGCTGGGCGGGCGGTTCGTGAGCGCCACCAGCACATCGCCATTGGGCAGCACCAGCATCGTGCGCGGATGGTCGAGCCCGTCGGCAAAGCGCGTCACCGCCAGCCCTTGCGCCGCCACCGGAACCTCGTTGGCTCGCCAGCCAACCGGCTCCGCAATGCCGACGGTGGGGAAGCTTTCGGCGCGCGGCTCGGTCAACTCCGGCTTGGCACCGGTCAAAGCGGCCAGCGGCACCTGGGCGCGGTCGGGGGTGAAGAGGTATGCGGCCAGGCCGATGATCGCCAGGATCACGACGAGCGCACCGATGAGGATTTTCCGGCGAGTGGTCATGCGCGCCACGATAGGGTGCGCCGCGGCTTGCGGCAACGGCGCGCGGCGTTACAGCGCGCGCGATGTACGATTTCCGCCCCGACGCCGCCTTGCCCAAGGCCGAACTATACCGCCAGTTGATCGCCGCCGCCGCCGCGCTGACCGAAGGCGAGCGCGATGGCATCGCCAACATGGCGAACGTCGCTGCGCTGATGTGGGAGTACCTGCCCGACCTCAACTGGGCGGGGTTCTACCGCGTCGTCGATGGTGAACTGGTGCTGGGCCCCTTCGCCGGCCGTCCGGCGTGCATCCGCATCCCTCTGGGCCAGGGAGTGTGCGGCGCCGCCGCGGCGAGCGGCACGACCCAGCTAGTGCCTGACGTCCACGCGTTTCCCGGCCATATCGCCTGCGATGCGGCGAGCCGGTCCGAACTCGTCGTCCCGGTGGCGCGTGACGGGGCGGTCATCGCGGTGATCGACCTCGACAGCCCGCTCCTCGCCCGTTTCGACAGCGAGGACGCCGCCGGCGTGGAGGCGCTCGCGGCAATGCTGGCTACGCGCATCTAATCGGCCCGTTTCGGGACACACGCCGCGCCGGGTTGGGCGGAGGCGTCCGGCGATGCTAATTTTCCGGCAACGCGCGCCGAGTCCGGTGCGCGAGCAGGGGAATACTCGATGCGCATGCCAGCCACCCGCCGCTTGCTCGCCCTATCCGCCGCCGCCGGCGCGCTGGTGGCCGCAGGTCCCGCGCTGGCTCAACCCGACGGGCCGTACGAATACGCCAAGCCTGCGCCGCAGGGCGAGGTCGTGTTCCACAGCGATCCAGTGGTGCAGGACCTGCCCGCACTCCCCCCGCTGGCAGTGGAGACCGAAGCGACCGAGATCCCCGTCCCGCCCCTGCCGCCGGGCACCGTGCCTCCGATCCCGGCGGCCCCCGCAGCGGTCCCGCCGCCGATCATCGCCGCGGCCCCCGTGCCCGTGCCGCCCCCCTACGCTCCGACCGCTTATGCGCCATCGGCCTACCATACACCCGGAGTGGCCTATCCGGTTGCGCCCGGTTACGCGCCGCAACCCTATCCGCTGCCCGGTTATGCACATGCAGCGCCGGTCGGCTTCGATCGCGACCGCTGGCTGGATGACTGCCGCGACCGCATCCGCGGGGTTTCACGGCAGGAGCGGGGCGGCGTGATCGGTGGTCTGCTGGGCGCTATCACCGGCGGGGTCATCGGCAACCGGGCCTGGGGCGCGGAGCGCCTTGCCGGAACGCTGCTCGGCGGCGGAGTGGGCGCGCTGGCTGGACTGGCGGTCGGCTCCGCGATCGGCGCGGCCAGCGATCGCCGGGCGGACGACGAATGCGCCTGGTATCTCGACCGCTACATGAGCCAGGCGTATCCGGGCGGCTACCCGGGTTATGCCGGCTACGCCCATCCGGGATACGGTTACGGGCCTGCGGGCTATGCGCTGGTGCCGGTGCTGGTGGCAGTGCCGCAGCGCCGGGTCGTCCGCGAGATTGTGACCGAGGAGTGGATCGACGAGCCGGTCCGCACCCGCTCGATCCCGCCCCGCCGGCACCACGCCGCGCCCGCCGGCGACAAGCGGGTCAAGCTGATCAAGGGGAACTGAGCGCCACCGCCGCGCCGCGCCGCCGCTGGCGCGACTTCGTCCGGCTGGCGGGCTCTACGGATTCCGCATCGCTCGCCGCGATCACGAACGCGCGGCAGGTAAGCGGCGCATCGCTACGATCTTCGAGCGGCACTCCGGTGAGTTCGACCGCGCAGGTGCGGCCCGGGTGCCCCACCGTCAGCCGCGCGTCATCCGCGCCTGCGTTGATCTCGGCCATCCCGTCGAAGCCCACGATCGTCGTTTCACCCGAAGGCAACGCCCGCACCGGCAACCCGGCCTCCAGCGGCACGCCCGCCGCATTCACCAGCTTGCGCAGCACCGGACGGAAGCGCAGCGTCTCGATCTCCACCAGCGACACGGCCCGGCGCGGGACGCGGATGAAGTGCGTGGTTTCCCGCACCAACGCGTCGGCGGGCAGCTTGTCCGCCTTCACGTCGATCTTGATCGTGGCCTGCGCGGGAATGTCCTGCACCAGCAGCAGTCCGTTGTCGCTGGTCACGCCAACCTCCACGTTCTCGCGGGTGATCGGGATGCCGCCCACCTTCCCGGTGCGAACAAGCGCGTAGCTGCCACCGGTCTGATTGCGCGCGAATACCGTGCCGCCCGCGACCAGCAAAGTACCGCGCGCGTTCGCGCGGCCGGCGAACACTCCGTCCACTTCCTCAATCTGCCCATCGAGCAGGATCCGTCGGTTGCGCCAGGTGGCCCCGGCAGACAGGCGCTGGCTGGTCTCGGTCAGGTTGACCGCCCCGCGATAGCCGATCTCACCATCCTGCTGTGCGTCGCGCGCGTAAGTCGCGCCGCCGGCGAGGCGTCCGTCATCGTAGCTGGCATACGCGCCGGCGTTGGTCCGCCCGCCAAGGCTGAGCGAAAGGCCCAGCGCGGCGGACAGCGCCGTGCCGCTGTTCCCCCGCCGAATGCCGCCGCCTGCAAAAAAAGTCGCGCGAGACGACAACCGGGTGCGGAAGTTGGCGTTGAGCACCTCGCTGATCCGGTCCTGCACCCGTTCAGGGCGCAAGCTGCGGTATTCCTGCCGCGCATACGACAGCTGGACATCGGTATCGGGGGTGAACCGGTAAAAGAACTGCGCGGCGTATTCGCGCGGCGGTGGATCGTCGCCCAACCTGGTGGCGACATCGCGGTAATTGGCGCTCGGCAAAGTCGCGCGGATGGATCCGCCCAACTTCCGCCCGATCGATTCCAGCGCTGCGTGGACCAGCGTGCCGGTGCCTGCGCCGGAATCGCGGCTGATCCGCGCTTCGATCGTCGCCAGCGCGACTTTTGCGAGGACATAGTCGCCCCGGACGCCGCCGTTACTGACGCCATGCGTCCACTCGCCGCTCGCTTCCACCGTCAGAAACGGCGAAAGCCCCCGCCTGAGATAGGCGGTGGCTGCGAACTGTCCGTAATCGGTGCTCGCAAAACCGTATCGTCGTCGGACGAATCCGGCATTCACCGCATAGCCGGTAGTACCCGGCGCCAGCAGCGCGCTGGAGACATAGAAGCGGGCGGTCTGCACCACTTCCCGGCCCAGCGCATCAAGCAGGATGACCGACGCTTCACCCCGACCGGGCTGGCTCGGCACGTTGCGCACAGTGAATTCGCCCGGCTCGATTTCGCCGAGCTGGTACCGCTGGTCGTTGGTCAGGACATCGATGGTGGTGGGCACCGCCACGCTGCCGGCAAAGCCGGGCAAGGGGACCGTTACCAGATCGGGCCGCAGGTCAAAGTCGGATGCCAGTTGAACCCCGGCCATCCGCACCGCGCGCTGGCCCTGGCTTCCCGCGCTGACGAAATCGCCGAGCGTGGCGGCCATGCCCCGCTCCGGAACGGCCAGCCGGGCGGCGGTGTCGAGCCGCAGCAGCGCGGGCGAGCCGACCTGTGGATCCGAGGTCGCGCGCGCGCTGCTGTTCAGCGCGAAGTTGCCATAGACCAGCGTCGCGGACACGAGCCCGCCCGCGCTTGAACGGCGCTGCGCGATCGTGGCGGTCAGATCGTAATCGACCCGCAGCGCCAGCAGCGGCCGGCTTTCGCTGGCCCCTTGCGCGGTGGCCGCGAAGTCCTTGAGGTTGGCGCCTTCGCCTTCGCGGAACAGCTTGACCGCCAGGCGCTGGCGCAAGCTGTCGAAGTTCCATTCATAAAGGCGAAGCGCTGACAACTTGATCGGGCCGCTCGCGCCCTCGGGCACCGGCAAGCCGGCCGCGCGCGCTTCATCGGCATCGATGGTCAGTTCGCGGCCGCTGCCCGCGACCGTGACCATGCGCCCCCGGGTCCGGCCATCGACCGCAATTTCGGACAGGCGGGGGCCATCGTCCGGGCGCACGCTCTGCGCGGTCACCCCGGCGGGAAGTTCGAACGGATCGCTTTGCGCCGCCAGCGGAGAACCGCCGAACGCGGCGAGCGCCGCGACTAACGCATATGTGGGGTTAACCGCACGTCGAGCGAGGCTGGGCATCGACCGTCCGGCCGTCGATCGAGACGGTGACGGTCACCGGTCCGAGCGAGCAGGCATTCTCCACCGGCCAGGCAATGCTCGATCCGCCAAGGACGTAACGCAGTGAATTGCGCTCGACCGGCACCGCGGTGCCGCTCGCTGTCTTGACGTCCAGCTGCATGATTCGCGCAGTCGCCCCGCCGGTGTTCGCCAGTTCGATGCCATTCGCACCAATCTGCCAGGTCAACTCGGCAGGGGTGCTCTTGGTCCGATCAAGGAACATCGGGACAGTGAAGCGGATGCGTGCCTCGGCAGCGCCCGCGCGGGCGGCCGAAGGATCGGGCAGCTGGTCGACGACCAACCGGTAACGTTTCTCGCCCGGCGACGCGGCACCGCTGCGCAACACGCGCACGATTTGCGTTTCACCCGGCGGGATGGAGGCAATGGACGGAGAAATGGTCAGTTCGCTGCTGGGTTCGTACACATCCTCGCCGCCGGTCTGGGACCAGGCGAACAGGCGCGACTGTACCGGCAACGGGCGTGACGAGGTGTTCGTCAGCATGACCGTGGCGCCGCGTGCGGCATCGTCGATTTCGATTCGCAGCGGGCTGATGGCGAGGCCCGCGCCGTACTCGCCGGGATCGGCGGCCGGCGCGGGGCTCGTCAGTGCAATACCGAAGAGAAACGATCCGCCGACCGTCAGTGCGGCCAGGGCGCGCAAGGATGTAGTGCAGCGGATCATGCGATGTCTCTCGTTCGAAGTTTGCTCAGTAGCTGACCGTGACGGTCACGGTGTCCTTGTAGTCGCCAGCGGCAACCGCGGTCTGGACCGGCACGCGGCCATACAGCGTGGTCGCCTTTTCGTTGCCGTCGCCCACGCCGGTGGTGCCCACGGTCGGGGTCCAGGCAGTGCTGCGGCTGGCGTCGGAATAGACGTCATACTTGACGACCTTGGTCGCGTCGGTGGTCGACGCGAGCTGGCGCTGGGTGCCGTTGGCGTTCGCGCCATAGCTCACGAACACCGAATACGGCGCCAGCGGCGTGCACTTCACGGTGGTGGCGGAGCTGGAATCGATCGCGGTCGCGAACGAATTGGTCGTGCCGAAGTCGAGCGGCTGAGCCGTGACGCTGCACGAAGAGCTGACATTGAGCGAAACCTGGACAGTGCCGGTAGCAGTACCAGCCAGGGCCGGTGCCGAAACCACGGCCGCGACGGCGGCGATCCCGAAAGCAATCTTACGCATGTGTATTCCCCTAACGATCGGCATTCAAAGCCGAGGCGGCTAATACGTAGAATTGCCTACCAATTCGCTAACTGTGTTCAGCGGTTTATTTACCCCATATGGGAGAATACCTAGGGCGCGATGGTTAATTCGGAGTAAACAGTTAACCAATCGGTGCGCGAGCGCGTGTTCGCCTCAGAAGTTGAGGGTCACCAGCAGGGTGTCTTTATAGTCGCCCGCCTTGATCGTCCCCGGCTTGGTGATTCGGCCGAACAGCGTGATCTCAAGCGGCAGGCCCGACCCGGAGTTGGCCGTCACGTTCTTGGTCTGCCCAGTGCCCCATACATTGTTGCGGGGGCTGTCGCGGTACACGTCGTAGGTAACGTAGCCGTTAGCCTCGGTGCTGAACATGCGCCGGTTGATGCCGTTGGCATACAGACCCTTGTCGATTTCGACGGTGAAATCGGTGTTCGGCGTGCAGCGGACCGTGATGGTCGTCGTCGAATCGATGTTCTGGTTCGAGATCGTCGTGGCATCGAACATCAGCGGACGGGTCTGCAGCGTGCATCCCACCGTCACCTGGACGCGAACGGGCAGAGTGTTGGTGGTGGTCCCGGCGAGCGCGGGGGTGCCGCTGGCCAGAACGGCCGCGGCACCTGCTCCTGCAATGGCATGGCGAAGCCGCCCCTGCACACTCGTCCCCTAACGATCCAGGAACGGGGACTAGCGGATTTGCATTAGGGGAAGGTAAACGGCCCGGAAACAATAACCGCCACCGACGACACCCGTCGGCGCTAGATGTCTCCGCCGGTAAGTCTCTGACAAATAAGATCAAGTTGATCGAGCGTGCGATACTTGATGGTCACTTCGCCCGACCGCGGATCGGTGCCCGTCTTGATCTGGACGTTAAGGCCGAGGAACTCTTCCAAGTGGCGCTGGACCGCGGCGATGTCGGCGTCCTTCACCGGATCGCGCGCCACCCGGGCAACCCGGCGGGTGGTGTCGCCCTCACCCGCGCGGCGAACGATCCGCTCGACATCGCGCACGGTCAACCCCTCGCTCACCGCGCGCTGGGCCAGTCCTTCGGCATCGTCGAACCCGATCAGGGCGCGCGCGTGACCCATGGACAGGGTGCCGCCCTCGACAGCATCGAGCACCTTTTCAGGCAGCTGCAGCAGCCGCTGGAGGTTCGCCACATGACTGCGCGACTTTTCGACCAGCTTGGCTATGTCCGCCTGCGTCATCCCCTCGTCGTCGGCCAGGCGCTGGTAGGCCCGCCCCTCTTCGACGGGATTCAGATCCTCTCGCTGCAGGTTCTCGACCAACGCCAGCGCCATGACTTCGCGGTTGTCGAGTTCGCGCACCAGCGCGGGTATTTCGTGCAGCCGCGCCTTTTGCGCCGCGCGCCAGCGCCGCTCACCCGCGACCAGCCGATACCGGCCCTGCCCCAGCGGCGTCACGATGACGGGCTGGATCACCCCGCGCTGGGCAATCGACCGCGCGAGTTCCTCCAGCGCCGCCTCATCGAAATGCTGGCGCGGTTGACCCGGAAGAGGTTCGATCGCGCCGACCGGGATACTCGCCATTCCCTGACCCTGGGGCGCTCCCGTTTGATCGATTGAAGGATCGTCGGGATTTCGCACCACCAGCGGTTCTTCGCGCCGGGTTTCACCCATCAACGCACCAAGACCGCGCCCAAGTTTCTTGCGAGTATCGTTCTTCGGCCGCTCGGGGATCGAGAATCGAATCGGATCGGCGGGGTTGTTCACGCGGCCTTCCTTTCGGCGGGCAGGCGCCCGATCAGTTCGCGCGCCAGGGCGATGTACGCGCGGCTGCCGGTGCAGTTGTGATCATAGACCAGTGCCGGCAGGCCGTGGCTCGGCGCCTCCGACAGGCGCACGTTCCGCGGGATGACCGATTCGAACACCAGCGGCCCCAGGCATGACCGGACGTCATCGGCCACCTGGTCCGTCAGGCGGTTGCGGCGGTCGAACATGGTCAACACCACCCCGATGATGCCGAGGTTGGCGTTGAAGCGCTGCTGAACCCGCTCCACGGTCTGCAACAACTGCGATAGACCTTCGAGCGCGAAGAATTCGCATTGCAGCGGCACCAGCAGCGTATCGGCCGCGCCCAGTGCGTTGAGGGTCAATAGACCGAGCGACGGCGGGCAGTCGATAAAGGCGATGTCGTGGGCGGTGTGCCCGCTCAACGCGCGAGATAGACGCGACGTGCGGTTCTCTACTGAGACCAGCTCAATTTCCGCACCCGACAGATCGACCGTCGCCGGTACGATGTCGAGGCCAGGAATGGACGTGCCCTGGATGCAATCCGACAAGTCCGCTCCATCAACCAGCAGCTCATAAGTCGAGCTGACCCGGTCTTCCGTACCGATGCCCATGCCGGTCGATGCATTGCCCTGCGGATCGAGGTCAATTAGCAAGGTTTTCCAACCAGTTGCAGCCATCGCCGTGGCGATATTGATCGCCGTAGTGGTCTTGCCGACTCCTCCTTTCTGATTGGCAATGGCGATAACGATCACGAGCTTTGTCCTGAATTGAATTGACCGACTACTATCCCCGAATCTGGATCAGTCGCTGATTGTTCCACGTGGAACGCCGTTTGGAGGTCGCGCGGCAGACTAGCTACTTCTTGCGCTGCTGACCTTCCTTTCGGCAATAACCAACGGGTGTGGTCTGTGGAAAAGCGACGCGCCAGCTTAAGGAGCTTCGCGAGCGGTGCGAAAGCTCTGGCAGATATTACGTCGAATGGTTCCGTCGGAACGTCCTCCAATCGCCGCCCGATAACCCGACAATCTGTGAGATGCAGTAGGGTCGAGACATGACATAACCACGAGACACGTAATGCGCGCGACTCGACGAGGGTCACCGGCCAATGTGGGCGCATCGCCGCGATGACGAGCCCGGGAAATCCTGCCCCGGTGCCCAGATCCAGCCAGCGGGGGGTTTCGCGTGAAACATGGTCCAACAGCTGGGCGCTGTCGGCGAAGTGGCGGCTCCAGGCTATCGACAGCGTATTCTGGGCCACCAGGTTCTGTTGGCTGTTCTCCAGACGAAGCATATCGCTCAATCGGTCAAGGCGGGCCATTGCCTGGGCGTCGCAGCGATCCGCCACGAACGCCCGCGCGGCGTCCTCGCCAGAAATCACGCTAGAGCCTGTGCGCGGCGTGTGTGAACCAACAGTGCTGCCAAGGCAGCAGGTGTGATTCCAGGCACACGGCCGGCGGCAGCCAATGTGCCAGGTTGCGCCGCGTGTAGCCGTTCAATCATCTCGTTGGATAGGCCCGGAACATCGCGAAACCGAAAGCCGTCCGGGATAGCCAATGTTTCACTTGCGCGGAGATCGCGCAGCTCCGCTTCCTGACGTGCCAGATACGGCGCGTAAGCTGCGTCCTCAGTCAATTCGAGACCCACGTCGTCGCTTATAAATCCCTCTGGCAAATGCGTGACCAGAGAATCCTGCGCAACCCCATCGTAGGTGAGCCATTCACGCAGCGTACGGGGCGGCGCGTCGGGGCGAGCGCCTGCCACCTCTCGCGACGTTAGCCGCCGATCGAGCGCGGTATCCCAAACGATGCGCTGGGCGTCCCGCCGGTCAAACCACTCCTGTCGTTGTTCGCCAACAAGGCCCGCGGCGATCCCGACCGGCGTTAGCCGCGTACTCGCGTTGCTCGCGCGCAGGCGCAGGCGATACTCCGCGCGGGCTGTAAGCATCCGGTATGGTTCGCTCACGCCCTGCAGGGTCAGATCGTCGACCATCACGGCAATGTAGGAGTTGGCCCGGTCCAGCGCTGGCGCCTCCCGCCCCAGGACAGCTGCGGCCGCGTGAGCGCCTGCGACCAGACCTTGCGCCGCGGCTTCCTCGTAACCGGTGGTCCCGTTGATCTGCCCCGCACAATACAACCCGCGAAGCGCGCGCATCTGCAGACCGCTATCGAGACTGCGCGGATCGACGTGGTCGTATTCCACAGCGTAGCCCGAAACCGCCATCTCGACCGATTCCAAACCCGGCATCGTCTGCAACATTGCAAGCTGAACATCGGCGGGCAGCGAGGTGCTGATGCCGTTGGGATAGACCATCGCGGTGCGAAGACCCTCGGGTTCAAGGAACACCTGATGCCCGTCGCGGTCGCCAAACCGATGGACCTTGTCCTCGATAGACGGGCAATAGCGCGGCCCCTGCGCACCGATGGCGCCGCTAAACAGAGGTGACCGGGCAAGGTTCGACCGGATCACGTCGTGGGTTGCGTTATTGGTTCGGGTAATGGCGCAGGCCAGCTGCGGATTGCGGCGGCCCACCGTCAATGGCGACATGGTCCACTCGTCGGCGTCCGAAGGCTGCACCTCCAGCCGAGCCCAATCTATCGTCCGCCCGTCCAGTCGCGGCGGTGTTCCGGTCTTCAGCCGCGCCATCGGCAAAGCCGCATCCCGCAATTGCTCCGCCAAGCGCCTGGCGGATTGCTCCCCAATGCGGCCACCTGCAAGTCGCTCCTCGCCGCGAAACAGCGTTCCGCCAAGGAATGTGCCAGTGCACAGGATCACC
Organism: Altererythrobacter sp. TH136; assembly: GCF_007065885.1. Taxonomy (NCBI): domain Bacteria; kingdom Pseudomonadati; phylum Pseudomonadota; class Alphaproteobacteria; order Sphingomonadales; family Erythrobacteraceae; genus Altererythrobacter; species Altererythrobacter sp. TH136. The sequence goes on from NZ_CP041409.1 coordinate 1,780,881, forward strand.
GCCTGCGCAGATAGTGTGGTGCCGTCGGCCAGCATGAGCCCAGTCACGCGACCATTACTGATCTCAAGCGCCTGCGCTTCACCAGCGATCTGCGTGATCGCACTCTGTTCGCGCAACGCGGCCTGGACCGCAGCCTTGAACAATTGCCGGTCCGCCTGGACCCGTGGACCCCAGACGGCGCTCCCTTTGGAACGGTTGAGCATCCGATAGTGAATCGCCGCCGCATCAGCCGCCCGTGCGATGATGCCGTCGAGCGCATCCACCTCCCGCACGAGGTGCCCCTTGCCCAGTCCGCCAATCGCCGGGTTGCAGCTCATCGCGCCGATGGTGTCGAGATCAAAGGTCACCAGACCGACCCGTGCACCCATCCGGGCCGCAGCCGCTGCAGCTTCCACCCCGGCGTGACCGCCGCCCACCACCAGAACGTCGAAATCTTTCATGCGCTGCCAATATGGCAACGAACGCACAGGGTCAAAGCGGCTGTTCCACGTGGAACATCACTTGCCGATGCAAAAGCGTCCGAACAGCGCATCGAGCATATGCTCGGTGGAGGCGCGCCCGGTGATCCGGTCGAACGCCGTCCGCGCCAGTCTGAGCCGTTCCGCGATGATTAGCGGATCGGAATCGTTGATCGTCAGGGCGGAGAGAGCGTCTTCTAACAGAGCATGCTGCCGGCGCGTGAGCGCGATCGCACCACCGGCGGGGAGCAGCTCCCGCGCGTGACTAACCAACGCGCATTTAAGCTCGCGCATCCCGTCACCTGTCACCGCCGATACCCCAGCACGAGCACTGGACTTGTGAACGCCCAAATCGGCCTTGGCGTCGATCTCCCACGCGTCGGGCGGCCCATCCCCTTCCGGCCCCAGCCACAAGATCACGTCAGCCCGCAGCAGCGCGTTTCTGGCCCGATCGATGCCCTGTAGCTCGATCGGGTCCGACGATGCTTCCCGCAATCCGGCGGTGTCGACGAATGTGAATGGTACGCCGTCGATCGCCACGGGCCGCTCAAGCAAATCGCGGGTGGTCCCCGGCGTCGGGGCGGTGATCGCCGCCTCGTCTTCAATCAAGGCGTTGAAAAGGGTGGATTTCCCGGCGTTTGGCGGACCCGCCAGGACAACCCTGAAGCCTTCGCGGAGGGGCTCGACCAGCGGGCGCGCCAACCATTCCTGCAACTCCGCGGCAAAGGCGGAGACGCTCTCCTGGAATGAAGGGGGGAGCTCCGAAACGTCTTCCTCGTCTCCGAAATCCAGCACAGCCTCGACCTGTGCCGACAAGCCCAGGAGCCGATCACGCCAACGGTCGACCTGGCGTGAGAGGGCACCTCCGGCCAAGGCCAGCGCCGCGCGTCGCTGCAACTCGGTTTCGGCGGCGAGCAGGTCCGCCAGTCCCTCCGCCTGCGCAAGGTCGATCCGCCCGTTGATGAAGGCCCGCCGGGTGAACTCCCCCGCCTCCGCCTTGCGGACCCGGGGAAACGATTGCAGCGCTACCTCAACCGATGCCACCACCGCCCGCCCGCCATGGAGGTGCAGTTCGGCTACATCCTCGCCGGTCGCGGTCCCCGGCCCCGGTAGCCATAGTACCAGAGCCCGGTCGAGTTCCTCCGCTGCCTGATCGCGCAACACGGCCGCCATGGCCCGGCGCGGCTGCGGCAGCCGCCCGGCCAACGCGGTAAGGACTACGCCCGCTTCGGGGCCGCTCACCCGCACGACCGCGATGCCGGCCGGCGGCGCGCCGCTCGACAGGGCGAAAATGGTCTCCATGGGACGAGGTTGAACCTCTTGTGCGCTGGTTCGCCCGGCGGTTACGCGTCCGGATTGCCTTTCGGCGTGGTGCCGGATCCCTTGCCCGCCGCCGCGGCGCCTTCGATGAAGTTCTGGAACAGCTTCATGCCGATCTGCCCCATCGGTGCCATCTGTCCCGCGACCTCCTGCAGCTTGTCGATGCTGCCGACGCCCTTCATCGCCTTGGCCATAAGGTCGACGTACACTTCGTTCGCCTTGCCGACATCGGGCAAGCCCATGAAGCTGCGCGCCTCTTCCGGGGTGCAATCGATCTCGATGTGGACCTTCATCGCCGGCTCCTGCGTTCTGGGGACGAACACCTGTCACACAGGTTTGGCAAAGTCCACCGCCGCAGGTTAAGCGCACCTGGGCTGCAAGGGAGATGAAAAATGGGCGAATTGCGACGGATCGGGACTCTTGAGGGCGACCAGACCTTTCCAGTCTACCGCGCCGAACCCGCTGCCGGGGCAACCGCTGCGATCATCGTCATTCCCGAAATCTTCGGGATCAATCCCGGAATCCGCGCGAAGTGCGATGCATGGGCAAAGCTGGGTTATCTGGCAGTCGCGCCCGACATCTTCTGGCGCTTTGCAGAAGGGGAAGAGCTTGATCCCGATGTGCCAGACCAGTTCGACAAGGCACTGAAAAATATGGGCCAGTTCGACCTCGACTCCTGTATGCGGGATATCGAGGCGCTGATCCACCATCTCAAGCGAGAGGGTAACTGCTCGAAGGTGGGCCTGGTCGGTTTCTGCCTCGGTGGATTCGTCGCCTACACCGCCGCCGCCCGCACCGACATCGATGCATCTGTCGGCTATTACGGCGTGTCGATCGACCAGCATCTGGGCGAGGCGCAGGCGATCGCCAACCCCCTGATGCTGCACATTGCAGGCGCGGATCACTTCGTCACGGCTGACGCGCAAACGGCGATCCATCAGGCATTGGATGGCCATCCCCGGGTGACTCTGCACGACTACCCCGGCCTAGATCACGGGTTTGCCGCAGAGATAGGCCAGCGCCGCGACGAACAGGGCGCCCAGCTCGCCGACCGCCGCACTGAGGCGTTCTTCGCGGAGCATCTGGCCGCATGATCAACCGCGCCCGGTGGCGCTGGTCGGCCCACACGGCGACCCGCTATGGCCTGCCGCTGGGGGTGCTGGTGCTCAGTGTCGCGTTCGCCCTGTGGTGGCGGTGGGGCCTGTTCGTCAGCCTGCCGCTCCTGGCGGTCGCGGCATGGGACTTCCTCCAGCGCGAACATACCCTGCGGCGCAACTACCCGCTGCTGGCGCGGTTCAGATGGATCATGGAGGATTTGCGGCCCTTCGCGCAGGCCTATGTCGTCGAAGGCGACCTGGAGGGGCGCCCGTTCAACCACGATGAACGCTCGCTGGTCTATGCGCGGGCCAAGGGTGAGCTCGACTCGCATCCGTTCGGCACCGAACTCGACGTATATTCCGATGAATACGAGTGGCTCGCGCACTCGATGGTCCCGAACGAACAAGCCCCTCTGGAATGGCGAGTCGACGTCGGTAGCTCGCAATGCACCAGGCCCTATTCCGCCGCATTGCTCAATATCTCGGCCATGAGTTTCGGCTCGCTGTCAGCCAAGGCCATTCTGGCGCTCAACAAGGGGGCCGCAGCCGGCGGTTTCTATCATGACACCGGCGAAGGCGGCTTGTCGCGCTACCACCGTGAGCACGGCGGTCACCTGGTGTGGGAAATCGGCAGCGGCTATTTCGGCTGCCGCGACGGGTGGGGCAAGTTCGATCCCGCCAAGTTTGCCGATACCGCGCAGATCGATCAGGTGAAGATGGTCGAGATCAAGCTGAGCCAGGGTGCCAAGCCCGGGCACGGCGGGGTTCTGCCGGGATCCAAGGTGAGCGCGGAGATCGCCGCGGCGCGCGGGGTGCCGCAGGGCAAGGATTGCGTCTCCCCGGCCGCGCATTCGACCTTCTCGACGCCGGTCGAACTGCTCGAATGGGCGGCACAGCTGCGCGAACTGTCGGGCGGCAAGCCGGTCGGCCTCAAGCTGTGCGTCGGGCAGCCCCACGAGGTGTTCGCGCTGGTGAAGGCGATGCTCGAGACGGGCATCCGGGTGGATTACATCGTCGTCGATGGGGCGGAGGGCGGCACCGGCGCCTCTCCGGTCGAATTCTCCAATCGCGTGGGCAGCCCGTTGCGCGAAGGATTGGTCCTGATGCGGAACGCCCTGGTAGGGGCCGATCTGAAGCACGAGATCAAGCTCGCCGCCGCGGGCAAGGTCCACTCAGGCGCCGGTATGGCGATGAATTTCGGCCTTGGTGCGGACTGGTGCAACGCGGCCCGCGCCTTCATGTTCGCGCTGGGCTGCGTGCAATCGATGCGCTGTCATGAGGACACCTGCCCTACCGGGATCACCACGCAGGATGCCACGCGGCAATACGGACTGGTGGTGCCGGAAAAGGCCGAGCGGGTCGCCCGGTTCCAACGGCAAACGCTGCACGGCTTGCGCGAGATGGTGGTCGCCATGGGGCTCGACAATCCGTGGCAGATCACCTCGTGCCATATCAACGAGCGGCTCGACAGCGCCCGCGCCGCGCCGGTCGACGAGATTTATGGGTTCCTCGAGGAAGGAGCATTGCTCGACGATCCGGACGCCACGCAGTATGCCCGCTACTGGCGGATGGCCCAGGCGAACAGTTTCGCGCGGGCAAACTGAGGGGAAGATGCGATGAGCGCGGAAATGGGTCTGAAGAATTGGCACCGCGTCCTCGACGGCGGCAGCGATCCCGCCGCGCTCGCCGAAATCATCCGCGAAGATGCGGTGTTTCACTCCCCGGTGGTGCACACCCCGCAAACGGGCCGCGCCAAAGTGGTCGGGTATCTCGCCGCCGCGGGGGTGGTGCTCAATACCGAGGCGTTCCGGTACGTGCGCGAATTCAGCGACGGCAATCAGGCGCTGCTCGAATTCGTGACCGAGCTCGATGGCATCCAGATCAACGGCATCGACCTGATTACCTTCGACGATGCGGGACTGATCGCCGACTTCAAGGTGATGGTCCGCCCGCTGAAGGCGATCAACAAGGTGTGGGAAATGATGGGTGCCCAGCTGGCGGCGACCGCCGGAAGCTAACCGAAGATTATCTGCGCCTGTCCGGCCCCCCGCGGCTGGCCACAGCCCGATAGCTAATTCAATGCGGCGAAGTTCTCCACCAGCTGGCGCGAACCGGGCGACATCATTCCGGGCAACTCGGCCGCGATGGCGGCGCGACGGCCGGCCAGATCGGAACCAAGCCGCATGCGGTGCATCGACCAGCCCGCGCAGCTGCGCTCAGTGATCGGCTCATCGATCAGCCGGAGAATTCCCGAATGTCGCGGGTCCCGCGCCAACTTCGCCATCAGGCTCATCAGCACGGCCTGCTCGCCTTCGATCAGCTGCAGGAAGTTGCGGCCGTTGTAGATCAAAAAGCCGGTGATCTGCCGTTCGAAATTGCCCTGCTCGGCGGCAGCGACAATGCGATCGACTTCCGCAGCGGGCAGCCCCGTCGCGGTGCTGATATAAACTATGCGGCGCATGCGACCCTCGCCTGATTGGACCCTGTATCGAGCAAGCTGCGGACGTTCAGCGAAACGGTGCCGGACGCCGCCCGGCCCCGCCCGCTCGCAGTATTCCGCTTACTGGTTCATCGTCGCGAAGAAGTCTTCGTTGGTTTTGGAATCCTTCATCTTGTCGAGCAGGAACTCCATCGCGTCGATGGTGCCCATCTGCATGAGGATGCGGCGCAGGACCCACATCTTCGACAGCTTGTCCTTCTCGACCAGCAGCTCTTCCTTGCGAGTGCCGCTCTTGCCCACGTCGAGCGCCGGGAAGATGCGCTTGTCGGCAACCTTGCGGTCGAGGACGATTTCCGAGTTGCCGGTGCCCTTGAACTCTTCGAAGATGACCTCGTCCATTCGGCTGCCGGTGTCGATCAGCGCGGTGGCGATGATGGACAGCGACCCGCCCTCCTCGATGTTGCGCGCCGCGCCGAAGAACCGCTTGGGCCGCTGCAGGGCGTTCGCATCGACACCGCCGGTCAGCACCTTGCCCGAACTGGGCACGACGGTGTTGTAGGCGCGGCCGAGGCGGGTGATCGAATCGAGCAGGATCACCACGTCCTTCTTGTGCTCGACCAAACGCTTGGCCTTTTCGATCACCATTTCGGCGACTTGCACGTGGCGGGTGGCGGGTTCGTCGAAGGTCGATGAGATGACCTCACCCTTCACCGAACGCTGCATGTCGGTGACTTCCTCGGGCCGCTCGTCAACCAAGAGGACGATGAGGAATACTTCCGGGTGATTGTCGGTGATCGCCTTGGCGATGTTCTGCAGCAGCACGGTCTTGCCCGTGCGCGGCGGCGCGACGATCAGGGCGCGCTGGCCCTTGCCCTGGGGGCTGATGATATCGATCACCCGCGCCGATTTATCCTTCACCGTCGGGTCCACGGCATCGAGGATCAGCTTCGATTCCGGATACAGCGGCGTCAGGTTGTCGAAGTTGGTCCGGTGGCGGACCTGGTCGGGATCCTCGAAATTCACGCTCTTGAGGCTGGTCAGCGCGAAATAGCGCTCGCCGTCCTTGGGCGCGCGGATTTCGCCTTCGACGGTGTCGCCGGTGCGCAGGCCCCAGCGGCGGACCTGGTTGGGCGATACGTAGATGTCGTCCGGGCCGGCCAGATAGTTCGCTTCAGGACTACGCAGGAAGCCGAATCCGTCCTGCAGCACCTCGATGGTGCCGACGCCCATGATCGGCTCGACGTATTCCTCGTCTTCCGCCAGCTCGCGTAGGATGCAGAACATGAGGTCTTGCCGGCGCATGGTGCTGGCGCCTTCGACGCCAAGATCCTCGGCCATCTCGACGAGCTCGGCCGGGGCTTTTTTCTTCAATTCTTTGAGATGCATAACTGTAGTATCCGATACTTGGAAGCGGCCGGCCGGTCGTATGGGCTTGGGGAAAGCAGACCGGGCCTAGGCGTTGCGCGCCAGGCCGGAAAGCGCCGGGTGATGCGGGTGAAATAAGCGCCGCGCCGCACGCCGTCAATCGAGCGCCACTTCAGCTCGTCCTGCTTTTCAGGTCGGCAGGCTCAGAACGGGCGGACGATCACCAGGATGACGATCAGTGCCGCGGCCACTCCGGGCACCTCGTTGAGCAGTCGCAGCTGCTTGCCGGTGAGCGGGCGATGCCCCTGCGCCAGTTTCCTGGAATAGCCGGCCATATAGCCGTGATACCCGGACAACAGCAGCACGAACAGCAGCTTCGCGTGCAGCCAGCCCTCGCCCCACAGGTTCTGCGTGGTGGCCAGCAGGATGCCGAGCACCCACACCACGACGATCGATGGCAACAGGATGATCTTGAGCAGCTTGCGCTCACGATCGGCCCACACCGCCGCCTCGGCCGAGCCGGGTTCAGCCTCCTGGTGATAGACCAGATAGCGCGGGAGCATGAACAGGCCGGCCATCCAGAAGATGACAAAGATCACGTGGCCGGCTTTCAGCCAGAGATACGTCACCGCGAGCGCGCTTTGCATGGGAGGCTTCTAGGAAATTGCCGAGGCATCTGTCACCCCTGCCACTGACGCACCGTGTCGCGCAAGCGCTCGACATGTTCGATCGGGGTGTGCTGGCCGATGCCGTGGCCGAGATTGAACACATGCGGGCGATCGGCGAACGCGCGCAAGATGGCGTGAGTGCGCTCCTCCAGCGCCGCCCCGCCGGCCAGCAGCAGCAGCGGATCGAGGTTGCCCTGCACCGGCATGCCCGCGGGCAGTTCGCGCGCGGCCCATGCGGGATCGATCGTCTCGTCGACCCCCACGGCATCGACGCCGGTCTCGCGTGCGTAAGCGGCGAGCTTGGCCCCGGCTCCCTTGGGAAAGCCGATCACCGGCACCCCGGGGCAGTGTACATGGACCGCCGCGGTGATGCGGGCGTTGGGCGCGATCACCCAGCGCTCGAACTGCTCTGGCGCGAGACTTCCGGCCCAGGAATCGAACAGCTGGACCGCCTCGGCTCCTGCTTCGATCTGGCCGACCAGATATTCGACCGTCACCGCCTCGATGGCGGCGATGATCGCGGCGAAGCCGGCCGGGTCGCGGTAAGCCATCGCCCGCGCCGCGTGATGGTCCTTCGACCCTTCGCCCGCGACCATGTAGGTGGCGACGGTCCACGGACTTCCCGCAAAGCCCAGCAGAGTGGTCTCAGGGCCCAGGGCGGCGCGCACCCGTTCCACCGTCCGGTAGATCGGCTGAAGGCGCTCAGGCACGCTCTGGAGGGCCTCCAGCGCGCTATCAACCAGCGGCGGGGACAGTCGTGGTCCCTCCCCTGCGCCGAACGTCAGGTCCTGCCCCATGGCGTACGGCACGATCAGAATGTCGGAAAACAGGATCGCGCCGTCGAAGCCGAACCGGCGGATCGGCTGCAGAGTCACTTCGGCCGCCGCCTCGCTGTCGTACACCAGCGCGAGGAAGCCGCCCTTCTCCGCTCGCAAGGCGCGATATTCGGGCAGATAGCGGCCTGCCTGGCGCATCAGCCACAGCGGCACCCGCCCGCCCCGATGGCCATTCAGAGTGTCGAGTAACGAGCCCGGCATGCGTCTCTAATCCAATTCAATAAGATTCTATAGAAAGATGAAGGAGTCTGTTGGCCCTGTGGAAAGCGGGGATTGCGGCGCCCTGCCCGATTTCTCCCGCTCTGAACAGGTTTCCAGCGCCATCGAATCATGGGATTCCCGCGTCAACGGTTCGTTGTCCCCGCTATCACCAGCCTGTCGAGAAGCTTGTCGCCATGTCCACAAGCGGCCCGGTTCCCGGCTGGCAGTGGGCATGGAATCGCGCAGATCGCTTGTCCGCGGTTTCCTCCCGTGGTTTATGCCGCACCTTCTCCACAGGCCGCCGACCGGAGCGACGACGTCCCGCCATGCCGCGCATCCACCTCCATCTGCTGTCGGATTCCACCGGCGAAACGCTGGAGATGATCGCGAAGGCGGCACTCGCGCAGTTCGACGAAGCCGATGTCCAGCGCCACTTTTGGCCGATGGTCCGCAGCCGGCAGCACATCGACCGGATCGTGCCCGATATCGCCGCGCATCCGGGGCTGGTGCTGTTCACCCTAGTGAACCCCGAAACGCGCACCCGGCTGGAAGAACATTGCCGCACGATTGGCCTGCCCGCAGTGCCGGTGCTCGATGCGGTCACCGAAGCGCTGGAGAGCCACCTGGGGCAGGAGGCGCACGGTCGTCCGGGCCGACAGCACTCGATGGACGCGGCGTATTTCGCGCGGGTCGATGCGATTCAATACACTATCGCGCACGACGACGGGATCGCCTGGGAGGAATGGGAAGAGGCCGACATCCTGCTCGCCGGCGTGTCACGCAGTTCCAAGACGCCCACCAGCATCTACCTGGCGAACCGCGGTTACAAGGTCGCCAACATCCCGCTGGTGGTGGAGAGCCCGCCGCCGTCGGCCTTGTTCACCCTGCGCCACCCCCTGATCGTCGGACTGACGACCGCGCCGGACCGGCTGATCCAGATCCGCCGCAATCGCCTGCTGACGATCGCCGAAGGGCGCGAGAGCGACTACGTCGATGCGGAACGGGTCGCCGCCGAGGTCAAGTTCGCCCGCCGGCTGTTCGCCGACAACGGCTGGCCGGTGATCGACGTCACCCGCCGCTCGATCGAGGAAACCGCCGCTGCGGTGATCCGCCTGCTGACCGAACGCGACGCGCGCGACGTGCCGGGGATGGGCCGGCCGGGCCTGCCGTGACCCTGGTTCTTGCGTCCCAGAGCGCCTCGCGGCGGGAGATGCTGGCGGCAGCCGGACTGGCGTTCGAAGTCGCCGCCGCCGCGATCGACGAACGCGCAGTCGAAGCCGGCCTCGCCGGCGCCGCGCCACAGGAGATTGCGCTGGCGCTCGCCGAGGCCAAGGCGCTGGCGGTGTCGCGGGACCGGCCCGGCGATCTCGTGCTGGGAAGCGATTCGCTGGTGGTGTGCGGCGGGCGCAGGTTCGACAAACCCGCCAGCCGCGAAGATGCCGCGCGCCATTTGGAATGGTTTTCCGGACGGACGATCGAACTCCATAGCGCAGCCGCGCTGACGCGGACGGGGGCGGTCGTCTGGCGCGGCGCCGAGGTCGCCCGCCTGACGGTTAGGCCGCTGTCCGGTTCGTTCATCGAATCATACCTCGATGCCGAGTGGCCCGCCGTCGCCGCGTGCGTGGGCGTCTTCCGTATCGAAGCGCGCGGCGTGCAGTTGTTCAGCGCTATCGACGGCGATCATTTCACGGTCCTTGGCATGCCCTTGCTGTTGGTTCTCGATGCCTTGCGCGAGTCGGGGGAGCTGCCCGCATGACCGCGTATGCCGAAGTGATCGGCGATCCGATCGCCCAATCCAAGTCGCCGGCGATCCACGGTTTCTGGCTCGGCAAGCTGGGCCTTGCCGCAAGTTATCGACCGCATCACGTCCCCGCAGACGCGCTCGCGTCCTATCTGGCCGTGGCGCGCGGGGACCCTGCGTGGTGCGGGTGTAACGTCACGATGCCGCATAAGCAGGCCGTCGTCCCGCTGGTGGACCGGCTCGATCCGCTGGCCGCCCGCATCGGCGCGGTGAACACCGTCGTGCGTGAGGGCGACGCGCTGGTAGGCAGCAACACCGATGCGGGCGGGTTCCTGGAGCCGCTCCGGCAACACCTCGGATCGACGCACTATTTTCGGATGGCGCGGGTGCTCGGCACCGGCGGGGCGGCGCGGGCGATCGTGGCGGCGCTGACGGCGGAAAAGTTCATCATCGTGCTTGCCGGGCGCGATCCGCACAAGGCGCGCGGCATCCTGGATGAACTGGATCCGGGCGGTGAGCATCACGCGGTCGATCTCGCCCATTTCGCCGACCCGACCGAATTCGCCTTCGACGACCGTGAGGGCTGCCTCGACCTTGTCGTGAACGCGAGCCCGCTCGGGATGCGCGGCCAGCCGCCGCTGGTGTTCGACTGGAGCCATGCACCGCCCGGGGCGATCGCGTATGATATCGTGACCGATCCGGTGGCCACGCCCTTCCTGTCCGGCGCGCGCGCGGCGGGACATCGCACAATTGACGGACTGGCCATGCTGATCGGTCAGGCGTCGCTGGCATTCGAGCGCTTTTTCGGCTGCCCCCCTCCGCGCGAGCATGACGCCGAATTGCGCGCGCTGCTGGTGCCATGAGCCGCCCGTTCATCGTTGGCCTGACCGGCTCAATTGGGATGGGCAAATCGACCGTCGCCGCGATGTTCGAAGCGGCCGGCGTGCCGGTGTTCGATGCCGATGCCACGGTGCGGCGGCTGCAGGGCGCGGGCGGCGCGCTGGTGCCGGCGATCGAGCAGGCATTTCCCGGCTCGACCGGACCGGAGGGCGTGCTGCGCGAACAACTGGGCGCGCAGGTCTTTGCCGACCGCGACGCGCTCGCTCGGCTAGAGGCCATCGTCCACCCCGCCGTGGCGGCCGAGCGTCACGCGTTCATGATCGAGCACGCGGGCCAGCCGCTGGTGGTGTTCGATATTCCGCTGCTGTTCGAAAAAGGCGGCTGGGAGAGCGTGGACGCGGTGGCGGTGGTATCTGCTCCGGCGGAAATCCAGCGCCAGCGCGTGCTCGCCCGTCCCGGCATGACGCCGGAGAAGTTCGCGCACATCCTGTCGCTCCAGGTGCCGGACGCCGACAAGCGCGCCCGGGCCGATTATGTCATCGACACCGGCACCTCGATTTACCAGACGGAGGCCGAGATCGTTCGGCTGATCGCCCGGCTGACCGAACGCTCCCCTCTTGTCAGGCCGACCTGAGCGGCCGATAGAAACGGTCTCATGCGCGAAATCGTGTTCGATACTGAAACCACCGGCCTCGATCCCCGGACGGGCGACCGAATGGTCGAGATCGGCTGTATCGAACTGGTGAACCGCGTGCCGACCGGGGCGCACTTTCACGCCTATTTCAATCCCGACCGCGACATGCCCGCGGGGGCGGAAGCAGTGCACGGGCTGTCAGCGGCGTTCCTGGCGGACAAGCCGCGTTTCCCTGACCGCTGTCACGACCTGCTCGAATTCATCGCGGACGCACCGCTTGTCGCGCACAACGCGGGGTTCGACTTCGCCTTCCTCAACCACGAGCTTGAGCTGTGCGGGCTGGAGATCGTCTGCCTGTCGCGGATGATCGACACCGTTGCGCTCGCCAAGCGCCGGCACCCGGGCGCCAAGCTGTCGCTCGATGCCCTGTGCACCCGCTACGGCATCGATCGCAGTCACCGGGTCAAGCACGGCGCCCTGCTCGATGCGGAGTTGTTGGCGCAGGTTTATGTGGAGCTGACCGGGGGCCGCCAGATCGGGCTGGAGCTGGCCGGCGACCGCGCCGGCGCCTCGGTGATCGAGATGCCGGGTATCGTCGTGCGCGAACGGCCATTCCGCGCCCCGCGTCCGCATCACCCCTCGGCTGACGAATTGGCACGGCATGCCGCATTCATCGGTCGGATCGAGGGAGCGATCTGGGCCGCGTAACGTTTCTGTCCTGAAGGCTGCACATTTAACAGGAGTTAGACCGTCGATGGATATTCGCGTCTCGGGCCACCAGATTGAAACCGGCGCTGCCCTGCAGGAGCATGTGGAGGAGCGCCTCTCCACTGCCGTCGAGAAGTATTTCAGCCGCGCGATTTCCAGTCAGGTCACCTTCGGCAAGGCGCCTGCAGGTGCGTTCAGCTGCGATATCGTCACCCATGTGATGCACGGGCTGATACTGAAGTCGCACGGCGCGGCGCACGACGCGCACCAGGCGTTCGACCAAGCGGCCGAGAAGATCGAGAAACAGCTCCGCCGCTACAAGCGCCGGTTGCAGGACCGTCATCAGCAGACGGCCTTCACCGCCGAGCAGGAAGAGGCCGCTTATACCATCATCGCGGCGCCCGATGCCGAGGCTGACGAGGTCGACATCGCCGACACGCCGATGATCATTGCCGAAACCACTGCCGACATCCCTGAAGCGAGCGTCGCTGACGCGGTGATGATGCTGGATCTGCGCGACACCAACGCGATGCTGTTCAAGAACGCTGGCACCGGTCGGCACAATATGGTCTATCGCCGCCGCGATGGCTCGGTCGGTTGGGTCGAACCGCGCGCTGAACCCGCCACCTGAGGCGCCATCCTGGCTGAGGTCGGCCGGGGGCGTCGCCATCTTTCCTGCAACGCGCGCCAGCTTGCGAAACCAAAATGACGATGAACGTGCTCTTCAAGCTGCTGCCGGAAGCCGTCTGGGTCGATGATCGAAGCGACAAGCCAGCAATCCTGGCAGCGATAGCAGAGCGGTTCGCGTCGGTTTACCTGTTGGACCGTCAAAAGGTGTTGGACGCGCTCAATGAACGCGAGGCCCTGGGCAGCACCGGTTTCGGGCGCGGCGTGGCCCTGCCCCACGCGCGTATCGACGGCCTGACGCGCCCGGTGGCAGCCCTGCTTAAGCTGTCGGCCCCGGTCGATTTCGCGGCCGCGGACCGGTTGCCGGTGGATCTCGTGATCGGTTTGCTGTCACCCGTGAACGCGGGCGCGACGCACTTGCATGCGCTGGCGGCGTTGTCGCGCATGGTCCGGGACGAAGTGATGCACAGGGCCCTCACCAGCGCAACCGACACCGAGACGCTCTATGCGCTGCTCACGAATGCGGCTGACCGTGACGCCGCCTGACGAGCCCGCCGGGGCGGCATCCCATTATCGCGCGCTGGAAAGACTGTATGAGGCGGCTCCGGTCAACACGCTGTTCCCCTCGCGGCTCGAGATACCGGGCGAAGGGCGGGCGCGGCTGATTTTTCAGGTCGAACGCGCCGTGTTTCACGCCGCGGGCGCAGCGCACGGAACGGTGTATTTCAAGATGCTGGACGACGCTGCGTTCTATGCCGCGAATACACTGGTCACCGACCGGTTCCTGCTGACCACCTCCTTCAATCTGCACTTCACCAAGCCGGTCCGAGAGGGCGAGGTCATCGCGGAAGGAAGGTGGGTGAGCGGCCGCAAGCGGGTGCTGGTGGCCGAATCGCGGCTGGTGGACGCCGATGGGGACGAGATCGGCCGAGGTACCGGAACGTTCATGCGCTCTCGCATCGCGCTGTCGGGGCTGCCCGGCTACGCCGACCGCCGCTGATCGGTGGATTCGCGTCTGCCTTCGCATCTGGAAGTGAGCGCGATCCGCCGGCTGGCCGAATCGCAGGGCGGGTTCGCGACGGTGTTGGCAAAGGGCGATCGAGACGCCGGAACCATCGCTTTGGTAATCATGTGTCGCGGTAAGGAAGCCAGGCTTATTGAACGCATGCCCCAGCTCGACGGGAACCGTCCTTTCGTTACATCTCTCGTGCAAACTACTGAAAACGAGGATCTTTTTTCCGAGGCAATTCGGAAAAAGCTAGAACGTGACCCGGATATTTGGTTAATTGAGGTGGACGTCCCGGATATCTCACGGTTCGCCGCAGCTTTGCCGTGAAAATTTGACTTCGCAGGTGCAGCAATTATCTGGGCGACACCTTCACGGACGCAGGCGGCTTGAACGACACGGGGTCGGACAGTCAGCGCGTAGACGGGGGACGGCCGGCAGGCGTTAGAATACTCGGTTTCGCATGGTGGATATGTCCGCCAGCGCGAACCTCGCCTGCGACAGTGCCCGTCCACCGCCTAAACCGACGGATCAATGCAATTTCATCGCGCAACTCTCGCGGCGCTTGCCGCGACTGCTTTTCTTACGTTCTTCGCCGCCGAGGGTTCCGGCGCCAATGCTGAAATCAGCAAGACCCAGGTCGCTCAGACGATCGCCCTGACTGACGAAACGGTGCCCGAAGCGACCACGCCCGATACTCCGGTAGCGTTCGTTTCGCAGGAAGTGGTTCAGCCGACCACGCAAACTGCCAGCGAACGACCGTTCGAGGCCAGCGCCGGTTCGTTGACCGAACTCGTTTCGGCCATGCCCGCATCCGGCACGCTCTCTCGCGAGATGGAATGTCTTGCCGGAGCCATCTATTTCGAATCGCGCGGCGAGCCCCTCGCGGGTCAGTTGGCCGTCGGCCAGGTGATCATCAACCGCAGCGAATCGGGTGTCTTCCCGTCAGATTACTGCGGCGTCGTCTACCAGCGGGCGCAGTTCTCGTTCATTCGCGGCGGCACCATGCCGCGGATCGACCGTGGTTCGGCCGCCTGGAAACGGGCCAGCGCCATTGCCCGCATCGCTCACGAAGGATTGTGGGATAGCCAGGCGGGCGACTCGCTTTATTTCCACGCCCGCTATGTGAAGCCGAGCTGGAGCCGCACCAAGATCGCCCGGGCGACGATCGACAGTCACATCTTCTATCGGTGAACCAGCTACCGGTCGTTCAGGCCGGGTCGGCCAGCTCCACCCACACCGGCACGTGGTCGCTGGCCTTTTCCCGCCCGCGGTACTCCTTGTCCACGCCGGCGGCGGTCATTCGGTCGGCGGCCTCGGGGCTGAGGAGCAGGTGGTCGATCCGGAAGCCGTGGTCGCGCTGCCAGGCTCCCGCCTGATAGTCCCAGAACGTCCACACGCCCCCGCGCGGGTTGAGGGTGCCGAGCGCGTCAGTCCAGCCCTGGGCAAGAAGCCGGGCATAGGCATCGCGCGATTCCGGCTGCATCAACGCATCGCGGGCCATGGCGGTCGGGGACCACACGTCCTTGTCCTCCGGGATGACGTTGTAATCGCCCAGCACGACCACCGGCAATTCCAGCGCCCATAGCTCCCGCATGCGGGCGTCGAGGCGTTCCATCCACGCCAGCTTGTAATCGAACTTGGGTCCGGGGACCGGGTTGCCGTTGGGCAGGTACAGGCAGGCGATGCGCACGCCGCTGACGTCTGCCTCGATGTAGCGGGCGTGCTCGTCGAGCGGGTCGCCGGGCAGGGTGCGCTGGACTTCCGTAGGCTTCAGCCCGTCGGCCAAGATCGCGACCCCGTTGAAGCCCTTCTGACCGTGCCAGATGGCGTGGTAACCGATCTTCTCGAACTCTTCGTACGGGAAGCCTTCGTCCTGGCTCTTGATCTCCTGCAGGCAGGCGACCGCCGGGCGGCGTTCCTCCAGCCATTCGAGGAGACGCGGCAGGCGCGCCTTGATGCCGTTGATGTTGAAGGACGCAATCCGCATCCGCGAAGCTTTAGATGCCGAAGCTCGATCCGCAACCGCAACCCGCGGCCGCTTGCGGATTCTCGACCTTGAACGCGGCTCCGCCAAGCGATTCGACGAAGTCCACGGTGCTGCCCGCAATCAGGTCCAGGCTGACGGGATCCACCAGCAGCTTCACCCCATCGGTTTCGCTGACCGAATCGTCGCTCTCGGCCGCTTCGGCCAGATCGAACTTGTACTGGAAGCCCGAGCATCCGCCGCCCTCGACCGCCAGCCTCAGGATCGCGGGCTTGCCCTGCTTGTCGGCGATCGCCGCGACGCGCCGGGCGGCGTTGGTGGTCAGGATCAGCGGTTCGGACATGAGCGGTATATGGGATCGATCCGGCCGCCGCTCAAGCGGTCTGGATGTAAACCCGCATCGCCTCCGCCTCGCCGGCGATTTCATCGATCTGCGCCTTCACCAGATCGCCGATCGACACGAAGCCGCACATTCCGCCGTTCTGGACGACCGGCAAATGCCGGACGCGCCGCCGGGTCATCATTTCCAGCGCGTCATCGATGCGGGTCGCGGGTTCGATGGTGATCGCCGGCGCGGTCATCACTTCGCCGACCGGCTTGTCCAGGCTCGCCTCGCCCTCGCGCTCCAGGCAGTAGATGACGTCGCGTTCGGAAAACACGCCGACCACCTGTCCGTGTTGCATGACCGGCAGGGCGCCGATGCGGCGGGTGGCGAGGATCGACAGCGCATCGCGCATGGTCATGGCGACATCGCAGGTGACGATCTCGGCGCCAGGCCCTGCGCCAGATGCTGCGCTTTGACGGCGCGATAGCAAGTGGGCGACGTCCATGGGGACTCTCCCTTCTCTCCAACGGGACGATCAGGATGCCACGATTTCGCAAGGATGGCCAGCGCGGCCATTGCCAGGCGGGGGCGGGGCGCCCATCTACCCCGCCATGTCCCGGCCCTCTCCGCTCGACGATCCCGACAAGGCCGCGTTCGCCTGGGCGAGGTGGAAGCGGATGATGTGGCTGATGGGCGGTTTCACCGCGGTCACCGTCGTCGGGGTGCTATTGTACCTGTGGGCCACGGTGCCGGAGGTTTCGATCCACTTCTACATCGCCACTGCGCTGGGCGTGGGTCTGTCGATGCTGCTGATGAGCGCGCTGATGGGGCTGGTGTTCATGTCGAACGGCACCGGCCACGATGAATCGATTTCGGATCCGCACGACCGGCGGGATTGATCAGCCGACAGGCGCCGCGCGCAGGCGCAGTTCCTCCACCGGCTCGCCGCCGATCAGGTGCTGCTGGATGATCTTCTCGAGTGCCGCTTCGTCGCACGAATGATACCACACCTGATCGGGCCACACGACCGCGATCGGTCCTGCATCGCACACCTGCAGACAACCGGCCTTGGTCCGCTGCACCGTCTGGCAGACGAGTCCCAGCTCCTTCAGCCGCCGCTTGAGGTAATTCCACGACCGCGCGCCCTGCTCGCGCGAGCAACACGCCTGCTTGTCAGACAGCGCGCACAGAAAGATCTGGCGCTGGACCCGTTCGCCCCCGATCTTGGCGAGCGCGACGCGCGCCTTCGTCAGGTCGAGCGAGTCGGTCACTTGCTTGCCGGTTTGAGCCACCGGTCGAGCCAGCCGAACACCGTGTTGTGCCACTGGAGCGAGTTCTTGGGCTTGAGCACCCAGTGGTTCTCATCTGGAAAGACCAGCAGCTGCGCCGGGATGTTCTTCATCTGCAGCGCGGTGAACGAGGCCAGCCCCTGGGTGTACGGGATACGGAAGTCCTTCTCGCCGGTGATCACCAGCATCGGCGTCTTCCACTGATCGACGTGGTTCACCGGGTTCCACTTCTCGTAGGCGGCGGGATCCTCGAAATAGGTCTTGCCGCCATGCTCCCAGGTGTCGAACCACAGCTCTTCGGTCTCGTACGCCATGGCGCGCGCATCGAACACGCCGTCGTGCTGGACCAGGCACTTGAACTTGTCCGGCCAGCGGCCCGCGATCCAGTTCATCATGTACCCGCCATAACTGGCGCCCATGGCGCAGGCGTTGTCGGTATCGATCTGGGCATCGAGCGCGCCAGCCGCTGCGAACCCCTTTTGAAGATCCTCGAGCGGCTTGCCGCCCCAGTCGTTGGTGATGCTGTCGGTAAAGGCCTGGCCGTAGCCGGTCGAACCGTGGAAATCGATCGACACCACCGCGTAACCCTGGCTCGCCACCACGCGCGGATTCCACCGGGTCGACCAGGCATCGTTGAAGCTGCCCTGGGGTCCGCCATGGACATAGAGGATCGCCGGCATGGGCCCCTTCCGGCCGTCGAGCTTCGTGATCTGGCCCCACACGGTATCGCCATTCGCGCCGGTGAAGCTGAAGCGGCGGGTGACTATCGGCGCCCGCTTGCCCAGCGTCGAGGTCGCCACGTCGGTGAGCGGCATCGCCTGGCCCCACTTGCGCGCCAAATAGAGCTCGTTCGGAGCGCCGATCGAGGCGCGGGTGAACACCAGATCGCCATCAGCAAGCGGCACGACATCGCCGATGTGCGCCTCGGTCCCTGCCATCAGATCGAGCCTGTCGACCTTGCCGGTCACCGGATCAATGCGGAATGCCGGGGTGTCCAGCACGTCCTGGGCGGTGGCGACGATGAACTTCGAATCCGGGGTCCACGTCAGCGAGCCGACCGAGCGGTCCCAGTCTGTCGTGAGCGCACGCACCTGGCCGGTGGCGAGATCGCGCAACATGACCGTCAGCTTGTCGGCTTCATACCCCGGTCGGGCCATCGCAGCGTAGGCGAGGTACTTGCCGTCGGGCGAGGGCGCTGGCAGCGTGTCGGTCGCCTCGTTGCTTTCGGTCAGATTGATCGGCGCGCGGCCGGACAGGTCGTTGAACCACAAGTCCACGTTGGTGGAGCGGGGTTCGGCGGCGTCGGACTTGCGCGCGGCGAAGAACAGCCCGTGCCCGTCGGCCGCCCAGGCGATCTCCTCGTTGCCGCCGAACGGTTTGGTCGGGGTGTCGCCGACCAACGCGCTCTTGCCCGGCGGCCCGTCGAGCGGAACCCCGTTGCCGCTCGCCTTGCCGCCGGTCAGCGGGAACGCGAACGCGCGGCCATAGACGCCCGGCGTCTCCCACTGGTCCCAGTGGCGTACGAAGCCGACCTCCGCGTCGTACAGCCGGCCAGTGCCGGGGCCGGGCAGATGCGTCGACCCATCAGGATCGCATCCGAAGCTGGCGCATTCGCGGCCGATGTCGCCCCAGACGGCAATCTTCGTCGCGTCGGGCGCGACGGCGAACCCGCCGACCGCGGCTTTTAGCGCGGTGACCTGCGCGATGTCGCTGACCGTTCCCGTTGCCGAAACCCGCGCCCGCCAGACCTGATCGGTCCCCCCCTCGCCGCGATCGGACAGGAAGTAGAGCCACCCGTCATCCGCGAACGCAGCGCTGCTGGCGCTGCCGCCAAGATCCAAGCGGATTGCGGGCGCGCGGGTGTCGCGCAGGCTGCGAGCGTAAAATGCGGTGGTGCGTTGATAGCTGGCCGGATCGGTTTTAGTCACCGCGTACACGGCCAGCGTGCCGTCACCGCTCACTACCGCTGCGCCAAGCCGTGGGAGGGTGACGAGGTCCTGCGCGGTCATCGGCGCCCGCGTGTCTGCGGCGGCAGCACGGGACTGGGCCATGGCCGGAACGGCCGGAACCGCGCACAGTGCGACAAGAGCCACCAGGCGCCCGCCCAAGCGTGACGGGCTGGTTCGAGTGAGACTGATTTTGGTCGCGCTGATGTTCATGGAAGCGGGACTAGCGCGCCCGCCAAAGCGTGGAAAGCGCTTTAGCCGCGCTTGCCGGCGATCCGCGCGATCTCGTCCTTGACCATCCGTTCGACCATGCTGGGCAGGTTCTGGTCGAGCCACTGGCTGAGCATCGGACGCAGCAAATCGCGCGTCAGCCCTTCCAGCGAAGTCTCCCCCGATCGCACGATCTGCGGCGGGACGCCGGGCTCGGCCAACAGGGCCAGCGCGGCGAGGTTCTCGCGCATCGACACCCGCGCGGCTTCGGTCACCAGCGGAGCTTCGGGCTCGTCTGCGTGAACGGGTTCGTGGTCCTCAAGGTCGTCTTCCGGCGCCTGTTCGACGAACTCGGCCGCGGCCAGATCGAGGACCTCTTCTGCTTCTTCCTCGTCAGCCGGTTCCGGCGCGGCTTCCGCCACGCCCTCGTTCTCGCGCCGACGACGCGTATCGAAAGCGCTGGTGCGGTTGTCGCGCGCGATCACTTTCTTGATCGATTCGAGGATTTCCTCGACCGACGCTTCGCCATCCTGGCGCATAGTTGCTGGACCCCCGTCTCAGTAAGCGCCGCTGGCGACGCCCGAATCATCGTTAACAGGAGTTTCAGCGTCGGCGGCCGGGATGTCAACGGTGCGGGTCGACTGGACGACCGGGTCGGGCTCGCGGTCCCAATCCCACCACTTGTCGCGCACCCGCTCGTAATTCACCTGCGGATCGTACAGCGGGCCATCGTCGCCGAGGCCCAGATCGCGTGCTTCGGCGCGGCCCATCGCGGCCAGCAGGGTGAACCCGGCCACATAGGCGTTGCGGCGCGCGGTGACCAACTGCGAGCGGGCGATCACCAGTTCCTGCTCGGCATTCAGGATATCGAGGATGGTCCGGTTGCCGACGGTGTTCTCGGCCCGCACGCCCTCGAGGCTCAGGGCCGCGGCATCGACCGCGCTTTGGGTGCTGATGATGATCTGGGTGGCCGCCTGCCAGCTCGAATAAGCGGAGCGAACCTGCGCGATCACATCCCGCTCGACGGCGATGATTGTTTCAAGCGCCGCCGCCGAGCGCGCCTGCGCCTGCCGCTGCAGCGCGGCCGGTCGCCCGCCCTGGAACAGCGGCACGCTGACCTGCACGCCCGCCTGGACCCCCAGGCCCGATTGCGAGACCGACACTGGAGAGCCGGGGATGTCGAGCGAGCCGAGCGTGTTGCTGTAATCGCTGCCGGTGAACACCGACACCCGCGGCAGGCGCGAGGCACCCGCGACGTCGATGTCGAAACCCGATGCCTGGGCTCGTTCCTGCGCGGCGATGATGTCGGGGTTGTTGTCGAGCGCGGTCGCGACCGCATCCTCGACGCTCGCGGGCAGACCCGGCAACGGCGGCGGCGGTTGCAGTTCGTCCGGCGCGAGGCCGGTCAGGCGGATGTAATCCTCGCGCGCGGCGATCAGGTTCGCCTGCGCGCTGCGCAAGTCGCCCTGCGCCAATGCCAGGCGGGATTGCGACTGGGCCACGTCGGTGCGGGTCAGGTCACCGATCTCGAACCGGTCGCTGGTCGCCTGGGTGTTGACCCGCAGCACTTCGACCTGGTTGGCGTTGAGGCCGACCAGTGCCTCGCCCCTGATCACGTCCATGTAAGCAGCAACGGTTTGCGAGAAGATCGCCGATTCGGTGGCGCGAAGATCGGCCTGGCCGGCCTCGACGCGCCGTTCCGCCGCGCGCACCGCGTTCTTGACCGCGCCCCCGCTGTAGATCGGCACGCCCAGGTCGAGATTGACGCCCAGCGAACGATCGGGCCCGTTCTGGCTCGAATTGCTGGCCTTGACGAACTCGACGTAGCTCACCCCGGCGGTGGCGCTCGGCCGGCCCGCTGCCTTCTCAAGCGGCACGGTCTCGTCGATCGCGCGCTGCTGGGCACGCGCTGCCTGCAGGTTGGGATTGGTGCGATACGCGCCATTGAGCGCGTCACGCAGCGTATCGGCCATCGCTTGCGGCGCGAAGCACACCGCGCCCGCTGCCGCTCCGCTCAGGAGCGCGCGCACTACCTTCGCCCGATTCACGGTCAGAAGCTCCACGCCTTGGGCGCGTCGAACACGGCGAGGCGCGGGATCCCGATCTCGGCTACCGGCAGCAGCGCGACCGACCCTGTGATCTTGCGGCCGATCGCCAGCCGGGTGACGCCGTCGTCGACGATCCCCGTCGCGACGCGGGCGTCGTCCGCCAGCCGCTCGACCAGCGTGTCGGGCAGGCGTTCGACCGCGCCATCGATCAGCAGCAGCGTGAAATCGCCCGCCTCGCCGCCTTGCAGCGCTTCTGCGGGTGTGATGACGGCGATCGATCCGACGAGGCCTTCCAGCAAGGCCGGCAGGTATCCGCTGCCACCGTCCACGATCAGCGCGCGGTCGGTCATTCGCGGTCCGGCCTCCGACAGCATCAGCCCATGCACGACCGGAGCCGGCAGCATCCCGTCGCCATCCAGCGGCACCGCGCGATCGGTATAGGCGGCCGCACGCGCGCTGGCCGGCACGTACTGTTCGCGCGGCACGGCGGCGAAGCGGGCCAGCACCGACGGTTCGGTCACGCCGCTGGCACGCAGCTGACTGTCGATCATCGCCCGGCGGGTGGCATCTGAACTGGAAATCGAAGGGGCGGCTGAAGCCATTATCACGATACCTGTACTAATCGAATGACACAGCTGGGTGAGAGCCTGCTTTTACGCGCATGGTGAAAGTCGTCCAAGCGCTTTGAGGGCTTGACCGGGCGAACGCTATCGCGCTGTGACATATCTACGGGCAAGGGATAAGTATCGATGAGCGACTTCACATGGGCGGACGCGGTGGTGATCCGCGAGGCGGACCTGATCGACAGCGTCGCGGATGCGCTGCAGTTCATCAGCTACTACCACCCGATGGACTATATCCGCGCGCTGGGCGATGCTTATGAGGCTGAGCAGGGCCCGGCGGCGAAGGACGCCATCGCGCAGATCCTGACCAACAGCCGGATGTGCGCCGAAGGCCATCGGCCGATCTGCCAGGACACCGGCATCGTGAACGTATTCGTCCGCTGGGGGCAGGACTGCCGGCTCGAATCCGCCCGCAGCTTGCAGGACGTGGTCGATGAAGGCGTCCGCCGCGCCTACAACCACCCGGAGAACAAGCTGCGCGCGTCGGTGCTCGCCGATCCGGCATTCACCCGCCGCAACACGCGCGACAACACGCCCTGCGTGCTGTCGGTCGAGATGGTCCCGGGACGCACCGTTTCGATCGACGTTGCCGCCAAGGGCGGGGGCAGCGAGAACAAGTCGAAGTTCAAGATGATGAACCCCAGCGATTCGATCGTCGACTGGGTGCTCGAGATGCTGCCGCAGATGGGTGCCGGGTGGTGCCCGCCGGGCATGCTCGGGATCGGCATCGGCGGCACGGCGGAACACTGCGTGAAGCTCGCCAAGCAGAGCTTGATGGAGCCGATCGACATGGCCCAGCTGAAGGCCCGCGGCGCCCAGACCGACCTCGAAGCGCTGCGGATCGAGATCTTCGACAAGGTCAACGCGCTCGGCATCGGGGCGCAGGGTCTGGGCGGGCTTGCCACCATCCTCGATGTGAAGATCCTCGACTGGCCGTGCCACGCCGCGGGCAAGCCGGTGGCGATGATCCCGAACTGCGCGGCCACCCGCCACGCGCATTTCACGCTCGACGGTTCGGGCCCGAGCTTCCTGGAAACCCCCAGGCTGTCCGACTGGCCGCAAGTGCAGTGGCAGCCCGACGCGGCGGCAAAGCGCGTGGACCTCGATCACCTCACGCCGGAAGAAGTGCAGAGCTGGCAGGCCGGCGACCGCCTGTTGCTTAACGGGACAATGCTGACCGGGCGCGATGCGGCGCACAAGCGGATCGCCGACATGCTCGCCAAGGGTGAAGAGCTGCCGGTCAACTTCAAGGGCCGCGCGATCTACTACGTCGGTCCGGTCGATCCGGTGCTGGGCGAAGTGGTCGGGCCGGCCGGACCGACCACCGCCACCCGGATGGACAAGTTCACCGATACCATGCTCGACCTCGGCCTGCTGGCGATGATCGGCAAGGCCGAACGCGGGCAGGGCGCGGTGCAGGAGATCGCCCGGCACAAGGTGGCGTACCTGATGGCGGTCGGCGGGGCGGCCTATCTGGTCGCCCGCGCGATCCGCGAGGCGAAAGTGGTCGCGTTTGAGGACCTCGGCATGGAGGCGATCTACGAATTCCGGGTCGAGGACATGCCGGTGACGGTCGCGGTCGATGCCTCCGGCGCCAATGTCCATACGCTGGCCCCGGCCGAATGGCGCGCGCGCATCGCCGCGGGCGCGCTGAACCCTGCCGCCTGATCGCTCGACGAAGTGCCGAATCGCTCCGACACCCGCGCTGGCGAGCGGCATCCGCCTGCGGCTATTGCCGGGACAATGAGCGAAACTGCGTTCGACGAGCCTGTCCGGGTTCCCCTGCCCGCCGTCGTTGCCTCGATCGCCGGCCTGTGGCTGTGCTATTTCGTGCTGACCTCGATCCGCTCGGCGATCGGGCTGGAACTGCAGGGCGAACTCCTGTGGCGCCGCGCGCTGGTCTGCCTGGCCGGCATCGCGATCACGCTGGTCATGTGGCTGGTGCTGCGCCTGTTCGATCGCCGGCGGTTGTGGCTCCAGATCGCCGCGGCGCTGGTGCTGGCGATGCCGGCGGCGGGGCTCATCGCGCTGACCAACGAGCGGGTGTTCGCCGACGTGCAGGAACGGGTGAGCGCCAAGATCGTCGAGCGGCAGGGTTACGCCCTGCGGCGCGACCAGGCGGGCAACCTGGTGATCGAGGGTCCGGCGCCGGCCAGCGGAATTGAGTCCGCCGCGGGCACCGATCCACTGGGAAGCGAAGCGCCGCGCGCGCGGCTGCTGCTGCCGGGGGTGAACCAGCCGGGATCGCGGGTGGTGGCCCTGATCGACCTCGCGCTGAGCCGGTATTTCCTGATCCTGGCTTGGGCCGCGCTCTATTTCACCCTGCTGGCCGGCCAACGCACCCGTGCCGCCGAACGGCGCGAGACCCGCTTCCGCAACGCCGCCCGCGCGGCCGAGCTGCGGAGCCTGCGGTACCAGGTCAATCCGCACTTCCTGTTCAACGCGCTCAATTCGCTGTCCTCGCTCGTGATGACGGGGAAGAGCGATCGGGCCGAAGAGATGATCCAGGGGCTGTCTAGCTTCTATCGCCAGAGCCTGGCCGACGATCCCACCGGCGACGCGGAACTGGCCGACGAGATCGCGCTGCAGCGTGATTACCTGGCGGTGGAGGCGCTGCGCTTTCCCGACCGGCTGCGAACCGCGATCGATTTGCCCGACGAGCTCGCCAGTGCGCGGATTCCCGGCATGATCCTTCAGCCGCTGGTGGAAAACTCGGTGAAATATGCGGTGGCGCCGGTCAGTCGCCCGGTGACGATCACGATCGCCGCGCGGGAGGAATTCGGGCGGCTGGTCATCACGGTGAGCGATGACGGGCCTGGCGCACAGGGTAGCGGAAAACACGGGTTCGGCATCGGTCTTGCCAATGTGCGCGACCGCCTTGCCGCCCGCTTCGGGGGAGATGCGATGATCGTTTCAGGCGAGATCGAAGGGGGGTATCGCACCGAACTGCGCCTGCCGCTGGTGCGCCATGACTGAAGGCACCAGCGCTCCGCTGCGCACTCTCATCGTCGATGACGAACCGCTCGCGGTCGAACGGATGCAGGTCATCTGCGCGCGCCTGCCCGAATTGCAGGTGGTCGGTACCGCCAGCGATGGTGCCGCCGCGCTGCGCCTGATCGAGGCGCTGTCGCCCGAGCTGGTCCTGCTCGACCTGACGATGCCCGAAGTGGATGGCCTCGCCGTGGCGCGCAAGCTCACCAAGCTGAGCCGGCGCCCGGCGGTGATCTTCGTGACCGCGCACGAGCATTTCGCCGTCGAGGCCTTCGATCTCGATGCGGTGGATTACGTCCTGAAGCCGGTCGCGCCCGATCGGCTGCGGCGCGCGATCGGGCGGGCGCTGACCCGCAAGGAAGCCGATGTCGGCGCGTCCGATGGCGGCTGGCTGCAGGAGTTGTGGGTGCCGCACCGGTCCGAGCTGCTCCGGATCGAAGTCGCGCAAGTGGGCCGGATCGACGCGGAGCGCGACTACGTGCGGCTCCACGTCGGCGAGGGGGAGGGCGCGCGCAGTTATCTGTTGCTGCAGACCATCGCCGGGCTCGAATCCCGGCTCGACCCGTCGCGTTTCATCCGCATCCATCGCTCCACCATCCTGCGGCGCGACTGCATCCGCGGCCTGCGCCACGATGGACTGGGCGTGTGGTCGATCGAACTGGGCGACGGCGAGGTCTTGCGCATCGGCCGCACGTATCTGGCCAAGGTGAAGGCGATGACCGGCCGCTGATACAGGCAGCGCGGCCTCGCCGGGAGACCGCGCCGCATCGTTGCTGTCGGTCGGTAGGTTGGCGTCAGCCGCCCAGCTGGGTCTGCCGGGTCTGCTGTGCCACCAGCGAAGCCATCTGTTCGCGGGCCGCATTGCGCGCATCATTGTAGCATACGGTCTTGCCAGCCGAGCGGATGCGCGTGCCGACCTGGACCTGGTTCATGCCGCAATAATCGCGCGCCGCGGCATCGATCCGCCGATCCAGCATTTTCTGGCCCTTGGCCGTCGCCAGGTTGAGGTCGTCGTGCTGAACCACGAAATCCTTGGCCATGGCCGGGGTAGCGATGGCGAGCGATGCGGCCGCCAGGCCGATCAGATTCTTGCGCATTTTCAATCTCCCTTTCTGTGGCGGCGGTTGCCCCAATGGGGACTCGGGCAACCGCCTGATCATCGAAATAGGGGGGTCCGGTCGCACGATCACCAACAGGTCGACGACCGCCATCGGCGCTCCGATTGGGGCAGCGGCGGCGGATGACTGTCGCATTTCGCCGGATCAAGTGCGCTTGCGAACCGACCAACGGCGCCCACATGACATGATGCGATGACGCTTGTGATCATCTTCCTGCTGGGGGTCGGCAACTTCGCGTTACATCGCGCGGTGCTGGACAGCGGGCACCGTCTGCTCGGTCACTCGGCGTGGTACGTGCATCTACTGGGCGGCAAGGTGACGCTGATCACCGAGTTCCTGCTGTTGCTGGCCGCGCTACTACTGGCGGCGCAAGGCTGGCTGTGGCTGGGCTGGGCCTATGCGGCCTATACCGGGCTCAATGCGATCGGTGCGTGGCTGATCCTGACCGGTCGGGTGTAGCGGACGTCGGGGAACGTCCTGGCGTCCGCGGGCTTACCTCACCATGATAGGGACGGGCGATACCTGGCTGATCTACAATGGCGCCAGCGGCAGTCATGACGAAGCGCGTTTGGAGGCCCTTGTCGAAGGGCTGGCAGCGGCAGGACGCCCGCCCGCGCGGGTCATCGATTGCAAGGATGATACGCCTGACGCGACCGCGGCGAACGCCGCCGGTCTCTCGCTGATCGTCATTCATGGCGGTGACGGAACCCTCAGCCGGACCATCGGCAAGCTGGAGGGGTTCGGCGGCGCGGTGCTGCCGTTGCCGGGCGGTACCTTCAACCTGCTTGCCCGTGAGATCTTTGGCGAGCGCGACCCGCTGGAGATCGTCGATCTCCTGGGCAGCGGCGGACTGACGACGCGTCGGCGGACCTGCATCCGCGGCGAAGGCGTGCTGGCGCTGTCCGAATTGCTTGCCGGTCCGGGCGCGAAATGGGCCGACGTCCGAGAGGAAATGCGCGAGGCCAATCTTACGGAAGTCATTGCGAAGGGATGGGACGCGGCGGCGACCAGCACGGTTGGCCCGATGGTGGCGCTGGCCGAACCCCCGTCGGGGCGAGAGGATGGCTACGCCGGGCTGCGGCTCTGCCCCACGGCGCAGGGTATCGAGATCGAAGGATACGCGGCCGAAGGGCTGGGCGACTACCTCCAGCAGGGCATTGCCATCCTCAAGCGCGACTTCCGCGAAGGCCCGCATGACGCGCTGGGCCTGGCGCCGCGGGTCTCATGCCGATCGCTGGACGGGGCACCGGTGCCGCTGATGGTGGACGGCGAACGCAGCGAAGGCGGCAGCCAACTGATCTTTTCGCTCGACACGCTCGATTGCGATCTGCTGGGGCCGGCGGATGAGCGATAGCACCCTCCTGTTCCACCTGTCCGACATTCATTTCGGGCTCGAGCATAACCGCGCGCTGGACTGGGTCGCGCACGAGGTGGCCACCCGCAAGCCTGCCGCGGTGCTCATCACCGGCGACTTGACGATGCGCGCACGCAGCCACGAATTCGCTGCCGCGCAGAACTGGATCACGGCGTTGCCGACGCCGGTGACGGTGGAGGTCGGCAATCACGACCTGCCGTATTTCAATCTGATCCAGCGGTTCTTCAATCCATACAAGAAGTTCCGCGGCATGGAGTCGGTGGTCGAGCGGGAGTTGCAGTTGCCCGACATCGCCATCGTTTCGCTGAAGACGACGATGCGCGCGCAGCCCCGCCTCGACTGGTCGAAAGGCTGGGTCAGTGACGCCGCGCTGGCGAAGTGCCTCGCCGCGATCGACGCGCTGCCGGCGGGCAAGAAGGTGCTGGTTACGGTCCACCACCCGCTGGTCGAGGTGGGCACGCGCGGGACCGCGCTGACTCACGGCGGAACCCGCGCGCTGGCCGAACTGGCCAAGCGCAACATCACCGCGGTCCTGTCGGGTCATGTCCACGACCCGTTCGATATGCAGCAGGACACCGTGAACGGGCCGGTGCGGATGATCGGCGCCGGCACGCTGTCGCAGCGTATTCGTTCGACCCCGCAAAGCTTCAACGAATTGCGCTTCGAGCCTGACGGCCGCCTGTGCGTGGAGGCGCGCAACCTGCAGGACGTGCCGACCGAGGCAATGAAGATCGATGCGGTGCCGGAAGATGCGATGCCGCCGCGCGAGGCGGACGAGCCGGTCGCTCCCGTGGGCGCGGTTCCGCGGACCGACCCGCCGGTCCACTAAAAACCTGCGCCGCAAAGGAAAAGGGCGACCCCTTGCGGAGCCGCCCTTCCAATCCGCCGTCGCGGAAAGCTGGTGTGGGTTCTAGCGCTTCGAGAACTGGAAGCTGCGGCGCGCCTTGGCGCGGCCGTACTTCTTGCGCTCGACCACGCGCGGATCGCGCGTCAGGAAGCCGGCGGCCTTGACCGTGGCGCGCAGGGTCGGCTCGTACTTCGACAACGCCTGGGCGATGCCGTGCTTGACCGCGCCGGCCTGGCCAGACAGTCCGCCGCCCTTGACGGTGGCGATGACATCGTACTGGCCGGTGCGCTCGGTCAGGCCGAACACCTGGTTGATCACGAGGCGCAGCGTCGGCCGGGCGAAGTACACTTCCTGATCACGGCCATTGACCACGATCTTGCCGCTGCCGGGCTTGAGCCAGACGCGGGCAACCGCATCCTTGCGGCGGCCGGTAGCGTACGCACGGCCCTGCTTGTCGAGTTCCTGCTCACGCAGCGGAGCATTGCTGACGACAGGCGTGAAGACGGCAGGCGCTTCGTCCTGCGTGTCGCTAGCCGCCGCGGCTTCGCCGGTGTTCGCCAGGTTCTTGAGGTCGGCCAGATCCGACACGGTGTTCGTCGCGCCAGTATCTGCGCCAGTGTCTTCCGGGGCCATTACGCGGTGACCTTGTTCTTGCGGTTCATCGAAGCGACGTCGAGCGTCTCGGGCTGGTTGCCGGCGTGCGGATGTTCGGTGCCGGCATAGAGGTGCAGCGCCTTCATCTGCTGGCGACCGAGCGGCCCGCGGGGGACCATGCGCTCAACCGCCTTTTCCAGCACGCGCTCGGGAAAGCGGCCTTCCAGCACCTTGGCCGGGGTCGTTTCCTTGATGCCGCCGATGTAGCCGGTGTGCTTGTAGTACTTCTTGTCGGTCAGCTTGTTGCCGGTGAACCGCACCTTGTCGGCGTTGATCACGATCACGTGATCGCCGCAATCGACGTGGGGGGTGTAGATCGGCTTGTGCTTGCCGCGCAGGATGTTGGCGACGATCGAGGCGAGTCGGCCGACGACGAGGCCGTCGGCATCGATCACGTGCCATTTCTTGTCGACCTCGGCCGGCTTGACCGACCGGGTGACCTTGCTGAGAGCCTTCATGGCTGGTCCTTGAATAATGCAATTGGCGCGCACGGAATACCCGTGCGAAGACGCGCCCTCTGACGATCGGGCCTGCGGAAGTCAAGCAAAAGCGCGGGTTTCCGAGGTGGTAAAATGATACCGCGTCGGTTTGCCGGTCAGTCTCGCCGTCCGATGATGTGCGCTCCCCACGCGGTCGCGATCACCACCAGCGCCCCGACGAACTGGTGCAGCACGGCGAGCCACAGCGCCACGCCCGTAAGGACGGTGGCGATGCCGAGGATGATCTGCGTGCCGAACGTGGAGTGGATCGCGATCGACGCGCGCCGCTCGATCGGGCGCACCTTGCGCGCCAGCACGATCAGCACGGCAACCGCCGCCCAGGCCCACCACCGGTGCAGGAAATGGATCAGGAAGGGGTCGTGCGTCGCCGCCCAGCCCAGGCCGCGGCTGCCATCGTATTCGGGCACGACGCGGCCTTGCATCAGCGGCCAGGTGTCCGACGCGAGCCCGGCGTCGAGCCCCGCCACCCAGGCGCCCAGCAGCAGCTGGATGAACAGCACCACGGTGACCAGCCAGCCAAGTCCCGTCAGGCGCGCCCGCCTTGCAGTCGGGTTGCGCTCATGCGCCAGCAGGTCGAGCGCGGTCCATACCAGGCCGGCCAGCGTGAAGAGCGCCGTCAACAGGTGGATCGACAGCCAGAAATGGCTGACGTCGGTCGCGGTTTCGTTGATGCCGGACCGCACCATGAACCAGCCGAACGCCCCCTGCAGCCCGCCGAGCGCCAGCAGCGCGAGCAGCCGCGGCTTGTAGCCCGCCGGGATCTGCCGCCGCAGCCAGAACCACGCCAGCGGCAGCGCGAACGCGAGCCCGATTACCCGGCCGAGCAGGCGGTGGAACCATTCCCAGAAGTAGATGAACTTGTAGTCCGCCAGCGTCATCCCGGCCGGACCAGTGACCTGGCGATACTCGCCGATCTGTTGATACGCGGCGAACTCGGCCTGCCACTGCGCTTCGCTCAGCGGCGGCAGCGTGCCGGTGACCGGCTTCCATTCGGTGATCGACAGGCCCGATTCGGTAAGGCGGGTGATCCCGCCGACCACGACCATCGCGGTGACCAGCGCCGCCACAAACAGCAGCCAGCGCGCGATCGCCCGCGGCGCGTGGTGAGCGGATGGGAGAGAGAAGGCGGGAGCGGGAGCGGTAGCGTCCATTGACCGCGCATGTGCGGCGGACGGACGCGAATCGCAAGGCCCATGACCGCGCGGCGCTTGCGTAACGATACAGCGTTACATAGATAGCCGGCGCAGACCATGGCCAACGCTTTCATCTCCTCGATTCGGACCTCCATCGACCGCGCCGGGATTACCCTATCCGCGCTGTGCGCCGTGCACTGCCTGGCGACGGTGGTGCTGGTGTCCACGCTCGGAATCGGCGGAGAGTTACTGGGTAATCCGCTGATCCACGAAATCGGGCTGGCGCTGGCGATGATCATCGCCGCGGTCGCGATTGGGATCGGCGCGCTGCGTCACCGGCGGGCGGTGCCGTTCGTGACTGCGATGACCGGCCTCTCGTTCATGGGCGGCGCGCTGGCGGTGCCGCATGGCGCGGAAGAGGCGCTGCTGACGATCATCGGCGTCGGCCTGGTGTCGCTGGGGCACATCCTCAACTTGCGCGCGTGCCGCTGCTCGCTATCTGGTGAGCATGCCTGCACCGCTGACACTGACCGTTAACGGCGAAAGCCGCCGCACCGCCGCCGCCACCATCGCCGATCTCGTCTGCGAACTGGGCCTGGCGCCTGAAAAGGTCGCCGTCGAGCGCAATGGCGAGATCGCCCCGCGCTCGCGGCTTGCCGAACTGGCCCTGGCCGATGGCGACGTGCTGGAGATCGTCCACTTTGTCGGCGGGGGCGACCATCACGCGGGAACGGGGTCGGACGGCTGGGAAGTCGCCGGCCGCCGTTTCACCTCCCGGCTGATCGTCGGCACCGGGAAGTACAAGGACTTCGCCCAGAACGCGGCCGCGCTGGAAGCGAGCGGGGCGGAAATCGTCACGGTGGCGGTGCGCCGGGTCAACGTCAGCGATCCGAACGCGCCGATGCTGACGGACTTCATCGATCCGAAAAAGATCACCTACCTGCCCAACACCGCGGGATGCTTCACCGCCGACGAGGCGATCCGCACGCTCCGCCTGGCGCGCGAGGCGGGCGGCTGGGACCTGGTCAAGCTGGAGGTGCTGGGCGAGGCGCGCACGCTCTACCCCGACATGCGCGAAACGCTGAAAGCGACCGAAGTGCTCAGCCGCGAGGGCTTCCTGCCGATGGTCTATTGCACCGACGATCCCATCGCGGCGAAACAGCTGGAGGATGCGGGCGCCGTGGCGGTCATGCCGCTGGGCGCGCCGATCGGATCGGGGCTGGGCATCCAGAACCGGGTCACGATCCGGCTGATCGTCGAAGGTGCCAGCGTGCCGGTGCTCGTGGATGCGGGCGTCGGCACCGCCAGCGACGCTGCCGTGGCGATGGAACTGGGCTGCACCGGGGTGCTGATGAACACCGCGATCGCCGAGGCGAAGGACCCCTTGCGCATGGCGCGGGCGATGAAGCTGGCGGTCGAGGGCGGGCGCGAGGCCTATCTTGCCGGCCGGATGGCGACCCGGAAGTATGCCGATCCGTCCAGCCCGCTCGCCGGACTGATCTGACCCGCGTTCGCAGGCTACGCCCTGGCCAAGTCGGTCACGCCCGAATCCGGGTGATCGTCGGGCAATTTGAAATAGCGGCCCAGCAGCAGCTCGACGATGCCCAGTTGCAGCTTGAGTTCGGGCGCGACCGGTGTGCCGGCGGTCAGCTGCTGCTTCAGCTCGGCAATCGATCCGTCGCCCAGCGTGACGTGCAGATCGGCGATCGCCGCCTTCGTTGTAACCACCCGGCGATCCGCTTCGGGGCGATCGATGTCCAGCGCCTCGAACGCGCGCAACGTGGCGCAGCGGTAAGTGCGGCAGGCGAGCGGCCGGTCGGGATAGACGGTGCACAACGTGCCGCTAAGCTGGACGCACCGCAGGGGAAAGACCCGGTCACCGTCGACCTCCGCCACCGAAAACCCCAGGGCCACAGGCGCTCGTGCTCGCCCTCATATACCACTGCCCGGTTGAACAGCGTGCCCGAGCAGCAGATGCCGCAAGCAACGCACAGGTGTTCGCTCTGGCTCGCGGCAACGCTCATCGGCTCAGCGTATAGGCGGCGCGTGGCAGCGCAACGGACAATTGCCGCGGCATGGCTAACGCGAAATTAACCACCTTGGGCGATCCTTCGATCGTTACAGGGGGATTGCAGCCATGGCTGTCACGAATGCCGCTTCGCTGACCATTTCGGAAATGCGCGAATTCGCCAGCTTCACCGCGAGCGAACAGCGTTACATTCGCCGCAGTCTCGACATCGGGCTGGGGCGCCAGGACGCCTTCAAGCTATGGGCGCGGAGCGCCGACGAATGCGCCGCCATCCGCAGCCAGTACGTCGTGTATCAGGATCTGAAGCTGCTGCGCACCCGGGTGCCGTGCGAAACGGCATTCGAGGCGGTGGAAAGCTTCATCGGCAAGCTGACCCGTGTGGCCGCGTTTGACCTTGGGCAGGAGCGGATCGACTGCTTTTCCGCGTTCCGGTTCCTGTATGAGCGCCTGCTGGGCGCCGAGGCGCGGCCGTGGCTGCCCAGCGCGTTCTGCGCCGCGAGCGCGCTGCCGCAGATCCGCCCCGAGCGGCGCAAGATGCTGCTGCAGTCGCTGAGTGAAGCCGCCGCGACCGCCCCCGCCTGGAGCAACCGCGCGCCGAGCTTCTACCCGGAATACATCGAGCGCGAGGCGGCTTGAGACAGTCGTTTAACCTTTCGGTGTCAAGCTTGTTAGGTGAGTGCACCCATTCCGCAGACCGTGTTCGGCATCAAGCGCGATGATCCGATCATCATCACTGCCACGCTTTGGCGCGGCGCGATGATCGACCGCTTCGCGCAGATCGAGTTCCTCATCGATCGCACACTGGCTTGTTGCGTAGCCGCAGCAACCATCAACGAGACCGAAGCTGAAGCGACTTTGCCGAGTCACCGGTGCAAAACACTGCTCAAAGCACTGAACCACCCCAGACTGGCGGCAAAAGCGAAACCTGCTCGCGACTCGCTGAAGACGGTCCTCACACTCTGGAGTGAACGGAACGCGCTCTGCCACGGACGGTTCAAGCCCGCAGCAAAGTCCGTGTCACTCCATTGGATCGCGCATGAGAACGGCAAGCGCGTAACCAAGCACATCCAGATCCTGCCAACGCAGATGCTTGCGAAGCTCGGCGAACTCGATCGCTTGAAGACAGTCCTGGGAAGTCAGCTCGGCGAGATCAACAAGCTCTGCGCGAACCCTGCGACCTAACCCTTGTACAACCCATCCAGCCGCGCGCCGTAGCGTTCGCGGATCTTGTGGCGGCGGATCTTTAGGCTGGGGGTCATTTCCTCGTTATCGGTGGTGAACGGCTCGTCGGCGAAGGCGAACTGGCGGACCTTTTCGATCACCGACAGCTCCTTGTTGGTGCGATCGACCGCGGCGCGCACCGCGCTGCGAAACGCGGGGAGGTCCTGCAGCGCCTTGAAGTCGAACTTCTCGCCGTTGGCCTTGGCCCACTCCATCGTCCATTCAGCGTCGGGTACGATCAGGCCGACGAGGTATGGGCGCTTGTCGCCGCTGACCATCGCCTGCGCGATCTCCGGCTGCAGCGTCAGCATGCCCTCGACTTTCTGCGGCGCGACGTTGTCGCCCTTATCGTTGACGATCATGTCCTTCTTGCGGTCGGTGATCACGATCCGTCCGCCTACATCGAGATGGCCGATGTCCCCCGTGTGCAGCCAGACGCCGCCCGCGGGGTCCTGCGCATCGGGCTGCAGCGCCTTGTCGGTCTCCGCCTTGTTGCGCCAGTACCCGTGCATCACGAGTTCCCCGCGCACCAGGATCTCGCCATCGTCGGCGATCCGCACTTCCACCCCGCGCAGCGGCGGGCCGACCGTGTCCATCTTGATGCCGGCCCGGGGCCGGTTGCAGCTGATCACCGGGCCCGCTTCGGTCTGGCCATATCCCTGCAACAGGGTGAGGCCCATCGCGGTGAAAAAGGTGCCGACTTCCGGGTTGAGCGGGGCGCCGCCCGAAACCATCGCCTTCATCCGCCCGCCAAAGCGCGCACGGATCTTGGGGCGCAGCAGCTTGTCGATGACGAGTTCGATCGGGCGATCGCGCAAGCGCGGCTTGGGCTGGGCGGCGATCTCCAGCGCGCGGGTCATCAGGTAGCTTGGCACCTTGCCCTGCTTCTCGACCACTTTCATGATGCGCGCGCGCAGCACCTCGAACAGTCGCGGGACGACCACCATCAGCGTCGGGCTGGTCTCCTCGATATTGCTGGCGAGCTTCTCCAGCCCTTCGGCATAATAGATCTGCGCCCCGGCGGCGATCGGAAGGTACTGCCCCCCGGTATGCTCGTACGCATGGCTCAGGGGCAGGAACGAGAGGAACCGTTCCTCCTCGCTGAGGCCGAAATCGACCTCCAGCACTTCGCCCGCGCCGGCGACGTTGCACAGGATCGCGCCGTGGTGCTGCAGCACGCCGCGCGGGGCGCCGCCGGTGCCGCTGGTGTAGATGATGCAGGCGGTGTCGCCGCGTCCGATGGAGGCGATGCGCGCCTGCACCGCGCGGCGGGCCTCGGCCGGGTCGCCTTCGAGCAGCGAACTCCACGGATGGCACGCGATCTGCCCGCCCTGATACTGGACCACGCCATCGATCGGGACGAGGATTTCCGCCATGCCGCTGCGCATCATCGCGGGGATCAGCGGCACCGACAGCTTCTGCGTCGAGACGATCACAGCCCGCGCGCCCGAATTATCCAGGATGTGCTGGTGATCGCGCTCGGTGTTGGTGACATAGGCCGGCACCGTGACGCAGCCGGCGGACATGATGGCAAGGTCGGCGATGCACCATTCCGGGCGGTTCTCCGACACCAGCGCCACGCGGTCGCCATCGTTCAGGCCCAGTCGGCGCAGGCTTTCCGCCAGCAGGCACACCTTGTCCGCGACCTCTCCCCAGGTCTGCGTGCGCCATTCGCCGCCGATCTTGGCGCCCAGGAACGGCTGCCCCGCACGCGCGTCCGCGCGCTTCAGGAACAGCTCCACGAGATTGTTGGCCGAATCGATATCGCTCAGCAGCAAGGCATTCGCTCCCAATCCCGGTCTGCCGCCGGATAAACTGCCGGCTTAAGCCGGGCCTGCACGACCGACAAGCCGCCTCACTCCGCTGTCCACGAACCCTCGCTGCGCGGATCGGCCGCGCCGATCCAGCGGCCGCCCACCCGCTTGGCGGCGTTGGCCTTGAAACCGGGCGGGCGCACCGCGACGGTGTGCCCCAGCGCATGGAGCTGATCGGCCATGCCGGCGAGTGCGGTGCCCTGTTCCAGATAAACCGTGTCGCCGGGGCTGAACAGCACCGGCAGCGCCAGCGCCGGTTGCGGCTCCATGCCAAAATCGAGCATCGCGATCAGGTTCTTGGCGGTCTGCACCGGGATCGTCGCGCCCCCCGCCGCGCCAACCGCGATCAGCAGGCGCCCCTGCGCATCGTACACCAGCGTCGGGCTCATCGAGCTGCGTGGCCGTTTGCCGCCTTCCACCCGGTTAGCGACCATCACGCCGTTCTTCGCCGGAGTCATGCTGAAATCGGTCAGCTCGTTGTTGAGGTAGAAGCCGCCGAACACCAGCCCCGAGCCGAACCCGCTTTCGATCGTGGAGGTATAGCTGACCGCGTTCCCCCACCGGTCCAGGGCGACGAAGTGCGAGGTGCCGTTCTCTTCGGGCTCGTCGCCATCGGCCAGGGCCAGCGCGCCGGGCACCGGACCTGCGGGGGGCGTCGGCATCGTGCGATCGGGCGCAATCAGCGCGCCGCGCGCGGCCAGGTATGCCGGATCGGTCATGCCGGTCACGGGCACGGGGATGAAGTCGCTGTCGGCGCTGAACTTCTCGCGGTCGGCGTAGGCGAGCCGCTGCGATTCGGCGAACAGGTGCCAGAAGGTCGGGCTGTCGGGGCCAAGCGCGGCCAGATCAAACCGCTCGAGCTGCTTGAGAATCGCATAGACCGTGGTCGCGCCGGACGAAGGCGGGCCCATCCCGCAGATGCGATACGTACGATAGGTGCCGCACACCGGCGGGCGCTCCTTCGCCTCGTACGCGGCGAGGTCGCCGGCATTCAGCGGGCGCGGGCGCGGGGTATCGGCGGCCACCTCGGCGGCGAGCGCGGCGGCTGCCGGCCCCTGGTAGAAGCTGTCCGCGCCCGCTTTCGCCAGCCGCTCCAGCGTGGCGGCGAGCGCCGGGTTGCGCACGGTGGTACCAACCGCCAGCGGCTGTCCGTCGGCGCCATAGAACAGCGCCCGGCCATCGGCATCGCGGGCACCGGTGGCGCGGCCGGAGGCAAGTGCTTCGCGGAATCGTTCGGTGATCTGGAAACCGTCGCGCGACAACGCGATCGCCGGCGCGAACAGCTTCGCCCAGCCAAGCCGACCGTGTTCCCGGTGCGCCAGTTCGGCCAGGCGAAGATTGCCGGGAACGCCCACGGACAGCCCGCTCGCCTGCGCCTGGCCGAACGGCAGCGGCTTGCCATCGGGGCCAAGGAACCAGTCACCGGTCGCGCCCGCGGGGGCTTTCTCGCGGCCGTCAATGGTCTCCACCTCGCCCGCCGCGTTGCCGTGCACATAGAATCCGCCGCCGCCGATGCCCGAGCTTTGCGGCTCGACCACCGTCAGCGCCAGCATCGTGGCGATCGCCGCGTCGGTTGCGCTGCCGCCCTGGCGCAGCATCACCATGCCGGCTTCGACCGCGCGCGGATCGGCGGCGGATACCAGGCCGACGTCGGGCGCCAACGGAGCGGCAGCCTGGGGGGCGGGAAGGGTGGCGCAGGCCGCGAGCAGCGGCAGCGCGGCGAGCATCGGGATAAAGCGGCGCAGCATGGCTGGCAGCGCTACTCCGTCCCGACCGCCTCCGCAATCGAAGCGAATCCGTCGCGGCGCATCAGGTGTTCCAGACCCCGGGTCATGCGGCGGGCGAGGCCGGGACCTTCGTACACCAGCGCGCTGTAAAGCTGCACCAGGCTGCCCCCGGCGCGAATGCGCTGCCAGGCCTGCTCCGCGCTGGCGATTCCGCCGACGCCGATCAGCGGCAGCTCGGCGCCCGCGATGGCGCGGAAGCGGCGCATCTGCGCCAGCGCCAGGTCGTGCAGCGGAGCGCCCGACAGCCCGCCGGTCTCGCCGGCGTCACGCGACGACAGGGTGGGCCGGGACACCGTGGTATTGGCGACGATCAGCGCGGCGATGCCGTGGTCCAGCGCGGCGCGGACGATCCGTTCGTGATCGCCGCCTGTCAGATCGGGCGCGACCTTCAGGAACACCGGCGGATCGCCCGCGCGCCGCTCGCCCGCAATGGCGGAGAGGAGCGCGGCCAGTTCCCCTTCCGCCTGCAGGTCGCGCAGACCCGGCGTGTTGGGGGAGCTGATGTTGATGGTCAGGTAATCGGCCAGCGGCGCGAACGTGCGGATGCCGGCCACGTAATCGGCGATGCGGTCGGGCGTATCCTTGTTCGCGCCCACGTTGACGCCGACCACCCCCACCCGGCGCCGCCGGGCGAGCCGCGCCACCGCCGCCTGCGCCCCGGCGTTGTTGAATCCCATCCGGTTGATGACCCCGCGATCCTGCGTCAGCCGGAACAGGCGGGGGCGGGGGTTGCCGGGCTGCGGGAAGGGAGTGACCGAACCCACCTCGACAAAGCCGAAGCCCAGCCCCAGCATCGCGTCGGGCACCTCGGCGTTCTTGTCGAAACCCGCCGCCAGGCCGACCGGGTTGGGGAACCGTACGCCCGCGATCTCCGACCCCAGCGGGCCGTCAGCCGGCGGCGCGCGGTCCGGGGCCAGCCGCAGCGCCGCGATCGTCAGCCGGTGGGCGGTTTCGGGCTCGAGCGCGAACAGCGCGGGGGCGGCGAGGCGATAGAACACGCCGGAGGCTATGGCGCGGGCGGCATGGGCTGTCGAGCGCCCGGCAATCGTCCGGACCAGCGGGCGCGGCGGCTGTCGCTTTTATACAATCCCGCCGATGGGGAATCGGCTAGGCAGCGGGCGCGACCCGAAGGGCTCGAAGCTTGCGAGCGACGAGTTCCTTGACTTCAAGGCGGCTCCGGCACCAGTCGGGGCCGCTTTTTCGTGCGGCGCCTGACGCGTCAGGCGAGCTTGAGGCCCTCCTTGTTCATCGCCTTGGCAAGCTCCGCGTTCTCCTGCTCGCTAAGGGCGGCGCGCAGCTTGGGGAAAGTGTCGTTCTCCTCTTCGGCCATGTGCGTTTCGAGGTTGCCGCGCAGCGTGCGGGCGGTCTCCAGCCAGCGGGCGTCGTCCTTGGGCATCATCGTCAGGTCGAACAGCAGTTGCTTCACGACGCCGTGATCCTCGTTGAGGTGCTGCGCCTGCTCCAGCAGGCCGCGCTGGCGCATCGCGGCATACACCACGTTCTCTTCCTGGAACGCGTGTTTGCCGATCATGTGCTTGATCTGCATCAGGTGGAACGAGCGGCGCGCGGTGTCGTCACTGGACGTTTTCTCCAGCAGGTCGAACACCGCCAGCGTCGCCTTGTGCTCGGCGGCGAGCGCTTCGTCCCATTCGCCCTTGAGCATGGTCGGCGCCTGCACCGCCAGCTTGCGCGCGGGGTTAGCGAGCAGGCCCAGCATCAGCCCGGCACCGCCTGCCAGCAGCATCATCAGCGGATTTGCGTCGCGGTCGAGATCGGCCATCGTGAGTCTCCTGAATGTACTTGGCCAACGCCACCTTCCGCACCCCGTTCCGATGATTCACTGCGAACGACTCGCAAGAAAGCGACGTGTGTTGAAAGACTTGGCCGGCAGGCCTAGGTAATCGGAGCAATCCCGTCCGATTAGAGGTTCTCGCCGCTTCATGCGCCTGTCCAATCTTGCCGATTACGCCGTCGTTACGATGGGCGCCGCGGCGCGCCATTGCGGCGGCGGGCGCACCAGCGCGGCCGAACTCGCCGCCGAGACCGGGCTGCCCGCGCCGACCGTCGCCAAGCTGGTCAGCCGGCTGAGCGCGGCGGGCCTGCTGCGCTCGGTGCGCGGAGCGGGCGGCGGCCTGCAGCTCGCGCGCCCGGCGGCGGCGATCACGCTGGCCGACATCGTCGAGGCGGTCGAGGGGCCGATCGCATTGAGCGCCTGCAGCGACGGCGGCGAGTGCGCGATCGACCAGACCTGCGCGGTGCGGCCCCATTGGCCGGTGGTCAACCAGGCGCTGCGCGGCGCGCTCGCCAGCGTCAGCCTCGTCCAACTGAGCCGGGAGCCGGCGGCATGAGCGACAACGTGCTTCTCCAGGATCAGGCCGCGCACGACGCAGCCGCCCGCGCGGCGGACTACGAGCACGGCTGGTCGGCCGACATCGAGACCGAATTCGCGCCCAAGGGACTGAGCGAAGACACCGTCCGCTATATCTCCGCCAAGAAGGACGAGCCCGAATGGATGCTCGACTGGCGGCTGAAGGCGTTCCGGTTGTGGCAGACGATGGCGGAGCCCGACTGGGCAAAGCTCGGCTACCCGCCGATCGACTACCAGGACGCGTATTACTACGCCGCGCCGAAGAAGAAGCCGGAGCTGGAATCGCTCGATGAGCTCGATCCCGAGATCAAGGCGGTCTACGACAAGCTCGGCATCCCGATCGGCGAGCAGGAAGTGCTCGCCGGGGTGCGCAAGGTGGCGGTCGACGCGGTGTTCGATAGCGTCAGCGTGGCGACCAGCTTCCGCGCCGAACTGGAGCGCGCGGGCGTCATCTTCCGCTCGATCAGCGAGGCGATCCGCGAATATCCCGATCAGGTCAGGAAGTGGCTCGGCAAGGTGGTGCCGCAGCGCGACAACTACTTCGCCACCCTGAACAGCGCGGTCTTTTCCGACGGGACGTTCGTCTACATCCCCGAAGGCGTGCGCTGCCCGATGGAGCTGTCGACCTATTTCCGCATCAATGCGGAGAACACCGGCCAGTTCGAACGCACGCTGATCATCGCCGAAAAGGGCAGCTACGTCAGCTATCTCGAAGGCTGTACCGCGCCGATGCGCGACGAGAACCAGCTCCACGCCGCGGTGGTCGAGCTGGTCGCGATGGACGATGCCGAGATCAAGTATTCGACCGTGCAGAACTGGTACCCCGGCAACGCCGAGGGCGTGGGCGGGATCTACAACTTCGTCACCAAGCGCGGGCTGTGCCAGGGCGCGCGCAGCAAGATCAGCTGGACCCAGGTCGAGACCGGCAGCGCGGTGACCTGGAAGTATCCGAGCTGCGTGCTCAACGGCGAGGGCAGCGTGGGCGAGTTCTACTCGGTCGCGGTGACCAACAACTTCCAGCAGGCCGACACCGGGACCAAGATGATCCACAACGGGGCGAACACCCGCTCGACGATCATCTCCAAGGGCATTTCGGCGGGCAAGAGCAATAACACCTATCGCGGTCTCGTCCGCATGGGCCCGAATGCGGAGAACGCGCGCAACTTCACCCAGTGCGATTCGCTCCTGCTCGGCAGCCTCAGCGGCGCGCACACCGTGCCCTACATCGAGGTCAAGAACCCCACCGCGCAGATCGAGCACGAGGCGACCACCAGCAAGATCAGCGACGACCAGCTGTTCTACGCGCAGCAGCGCGGCCTCGGCACGGAAGAAGCGGTGGCGCTGATCGTCAACGGCTTTGCCAAGGACGTGATGAAGCAACTGCCGATGGAGTTCGCGGTCGAGGCGCAGAAGCTGCTGGCGATCTCGCTTGAGGGGAGCGTGGGATGACCGACCGCAAGACCCTCCAGCTTCGCTCGCCGGAAGAATCCGCCGACGCCGCGCCCGTCATCAAGAAGAAGGGCCGCGGGTGGGAGATTTCCGACAAGCGGCTCGATGCGCTGCACGACCGCGCGCGCGACATGCGGCGGCACTCGACCCCGGCGCACAAGGCGCTGGCCGAACGGTTCGCCAAGGCCGACCTCGGCAAATACAAGTTCACCCGCCACGCGGTGATCGGCAGCGCGATCGTCGATTTCGGCTGCCCGATGCTCGGCATGGCGGTGTCGATCGACGAGGAGGGGGTGGACCCCGCCATCGCCCAGCGCCGCGACAAGAGCCTCAACGCGGTCGGCATCCGCGTGATGCGGATCAAGGCGAGCGACATCCTCGAAGACATGGACGCCGTGCTCGCGCGGATCACCGCCGGCATGAAGATGCGCATGAATGACAAGCGGACCCGTGCGCGCGAGCACGCCGCCGCCAATCCCGATCAGGACTGGTCGCGCCCTGCCCGGGCACCTTCGCGCGGACCTCGCGACGACCGGAAGCCGCGATGATCCGGTTGTTCGCTGTCGCGGCGCTCGCCCTCGCCCTTTCGGCGCCCGTAACGGCGCAGGACGCGCTGGGCGACAAGCTTGCCGAATCGCGCCTGCGCGGGTGCCTGCTGGCGGGCGCGTCGGGCACCGGGCAGACCCAGCTTGAAGCCGCAGTGATCCAGACCCGGGCGTACTGCGGCGCCCAGATCGGCCGCGTGCAGGCGCTGCGCATCGCCGCTGCCACGCGCGGTCTTTCAGGCAATGACGCGCAAGCGGCCAAGACCCGCGCGATCCGCGACTTGAACACCGAGATCGCGCAGGCGGTCGCCAACTTCACCGGACTGACACCCTGACATGCTCAAGATCGACAATCTCCACGCCACCGTCGCCGACAAGCCGATCCTGCGGGGGCTCAGCCTCGAAGTGGGCGCGGGCGAGGTGCACGCGATCATGGGGCCCAACGGCGCGGGCAAGTCCACGCTCGCCTATACGCTCGGCGGGCGGCCCGGCTATGAGGTGACCAGCGGATCGGTGACGTTCCAGGGCCAGGACCTGCTTGCCCTTGAACCGCACGAACGCGCCGCCGCGGGCCTGTTCCTGGGTTTCCAGTACCCGGTCGAGATCCCGGGCGTCAGCAATGTCCAGTTCCTGCGCGAGGCGCTCAATGCCCAGCGCGCCGCGCGCGGGGAAGAGCCGCTGACCGGCGGCGAGTTCCTGAAGCTGGCGAAAGAAAAGGCCGGCCTGCTGCGGATGGACATGGACATGCTGAAGCGGCCGGTGAACGTCGGCTTTTCGGGCGGCGAGAAGAAGCGCGCCGAGATGGTCCAGATGGGCATCCTCGATCCCGCGTTCGCTGTGCTCGACGAAACCGACAGCGGGCTCGACATCGATGCGCTGCGGATCGTCGGCGACGGGATCAATGCCATCATGCGCGCGCCCGGCAAGGGCGTGCTGCTGATCACCCACTACCAGCGGCTGCTCGATTACGTGAAGCCGGACCGGGTCCACGTGCTCGCCCGGGGGCGGATCGTCGCCTCGGGCGGACCGGAACTGGCGCACCAGCTCGAAAGCCAAGGCTACGAAAGCGTGGCCGGGGCGGTGGCGGCATGAGCTGGCTCGCACCCCTCCTGCTGATCGCGGCGCAGGCTACCGCAGCGGCTGCGCCGGCGCCAACTCCGCGGGAGATCGACCCCAAGGTCGCGGCGCAAGTGCCGATCATCGCCGGGAAGCTGGAACATTGGCAGGGCACCTGGGGCGTGGTCGGCAGCAAGCTCGCGTGCCGGACCACCCGGTCGAGCGGCGACGAGGAAATCGACGCGCTCGGCTGCGCCTCGACGATCGCCTGCGTGAAGACCGAATTGCCGGCGCTCAAGGCGATCGCCGATGGCGCGGGCACCGAAGCCGACAAGCAGCGTCGGATGGGCGAGAAACTCGCTACCCTGCAGCCGTGCATGCGCGAACACCGCGGTCACGGTATCGCCGAACTGGCGGTGAAGCGGGGGCGGGGATGACGCTCGCCGTGCGTCCCACCACCCGCGACGAGGACTGGCGCTATGCCGATGCGGGCGAGCTCGCGGCGCTGGAACCGGCCGTGCTCGACGCCTGGCACGACACCACGCTGGCGCCGGGCGAGGTGCGGGGCAAGGACCTGATCCTGGATGATGCGCATCCCGGCATCCACCGCGTCCGCCTGCACGTCGGCGCGGGCGCGCGG
This sequence comes from Altererythrobacter sp. TH136, assembly GCF_007065885.1. Lineage (NCBI taxonomy): Bacteria > Pseudomonadati > Pseudomonadota > Alphaproteobacteria > Sphingomonadales > Erythrobacteraceae > Altererythrobacter > Altererythrobacter sp. TH136. The sequence goes on from NZ_CP041409.1 coordinate 1,824,777, forward strand.
GCCGAGCTGTTCGCGGTGCTGTCGGCGTCTGCCTACACCCGGCTGGAAGTCGAGGTGACGCTGGCCGAAGGCGCGCATTTCGAGCTGGGCGGAGTGACCATCGGCGGCGGCAACGTGGTGCGCGAGATCGTCACCCGCGTGAACCACGCGCATCCCAACGCGACCAGCAACCAGGTGGTGCGCGCCGTGCACTGGGACGCCGCCACCGGCAACTTCCTCGGCCGGCTGATGGTCGCCCGCGATGCGCAGAAGACCGATGCCGCGCAAAGCTTCAAGGCGCTGCTGCTCACCCGCGGCGCGAGCGCCAATGCCAAGCCCGAGCTGGAGATCTTCGCCGACGACGTGAAGTGCGCCCACGGCGCCGCGATCGGACAGCTCGACCAGGCAGCGGCCTATTACATGGCTGCGCGCGGGCTGCCGCCCGAACTGGCGCGCAAGCTGCTGGTGCAGGCGTTCGTCGCCGACGCCTTCGTGGCGCGGGCCGAATCCGACGCGCTGCTCGATGCGGCATTGGGCGCGCTCGCGGCTTCGGGAGGAGACGCGCGATGAACGTGATGAGCACCATCAGCCGCAAGTCGGAGTTTCCCGGCCTCCTCGGCGCGGACGGCCAGCCGTGGCACTACCTCGATACCGCCGCCACCGCGCAGAAGCCGCAAGTGGTGATCGACGCGATGAGCCGCGCGCTGGGGGCCGACTACGCTACGGTTCACCGCGGCGTGTACTCCCGCTCGGCGCAGATGACGCTGGGCTACGAAGCGGCCCGGCGCCGGGTGGCCGCGTTCATCGGTGGGCGGGACGACGAACTGGTGTTCACCCGCGGCGCGACCGAGGCGATCAACCTTGTCGCCTACAGCTACCCCGACAAGCGCCGGGTGCTGCTCAGCCAGTTGGAGCATCACTCCAACATCGTGCCCTGGCAGCTCGCCGGTTGGCAGGTCGACGTCTGCCCGCTGACCGCCGATGGCCGGATCGATCTCGACGCGGCAGAAGCCATGCTGACCCCCGATCACACGATGGTCGCGCTGGCGCATGTCTCCAACGTGCTTGGTAGCGTTCTCGATGCGCGGCGCGCGGCCGACCTCGCGCACTCGGTCGGCGCGAAGCTGCTGCTCGACGGGTGCCAGGCGGTGCCGCGGATGCCGGTCGATGTCGCCGCGCTCGACTGCGACTTCTACGCGTTCTCGGCGCACAAGCTTTATGGCCCGACCGGGATCGGCGCACTGTGGGGTCGGGCCGAACTGCTCGATGCGCTGCCGCCGTGGCAGGGCGGCGGGTCGATGATCGACCGGGTCACGTTCGAACGCACCACCTATGCCCTCCCGCCGCAGCGGTTCGAAGCCGGAACACCGGCGATCGTCGAGGCGATCGGATTCGCCGCGGCGTGCGATTATGTCGATTCGATCGAGGTTGCATCGATTGTACGGCACGAAGCGGACCTGGTGGCGGCCTTGCGCGGTGCGCTCGCGCCCATGAGCGACGTCACCCTGTTCGGGCCCGAAGACAGCGCCGGCATCGTCAGTTTCGCGCTTCAAGGGGTGCATCCGCACGATCTCGGCACAATATTGGATGAGGAAAACGTCGCTATCCGCGCCGGGCACCACTGCGCGCAGCCGTTGATGGATACGCTCGGCGTGCCCGCCACGGCCCGGGCAAGCTTCGGGCTTTACAGTGACCAGGCCGATGTCGCTGCCCTGGTTCGAGGGATCGAGCGGGCCCGGCGCATTTTCGCATGACTCAGGATCTTCGCATGACCGACCAGCCCAAGTTCGAAATCGAGGAAGTGGATGCCGTCCCCGCCCCGCCGCGCGCCTCGGTCGAAGACGCCGAAACCCCGCGCGACACCTTCGAGCGCAAGCGGGATTATCTCGAAGGCTTCCTCGCGCAGAAACCACAGGTGGCGCATGCCGGAGAGCCTGGCGGCGACCTGTACGAGAACGTCGTCGAGGCCCTGAAGGAAATCTACGACCCGGAAATCCCGGTGAACATCTATGACCTGGGCCTGATCTACGGCGTCGATGTGACCGCCGACGGCGAGGCCAAGGTGACGATGACGCTCACCACCCCGCACTGTCCGGTTGCCGAAACCATGCCGGGCGAAGTCGAGCTGCGCGTCGGTGCGGTGCCCGGAGTGCGCGATGCCGAAGTGCTGCTGGTGTGGGACCCGCCGTGGGGCCCGGACAAAATGACCGACGAGGCGCGGCTTGAACTGGGGATGCTGTGATGACCACGACGTTGCGCGAACGACCCGCCGCGGTCCTGCTGACCCCCGCCGCCGAGGCCCGGATCGCTGAGCTGATGAGCAAGGCGCCAGTCGACGCGATCGGGGTGAAGCTGTCGACCCCGCGCCGGGGATGCTCGGGCCTCGCCTACTCGGTCGACTATGTTACCGAAGAAGCCAAGTTCGACGAGAAGATCGTTACCCCCGGCGGCACGTTCTACATTGACGGAGCCAGCGTGCTGTATCTGATCGGCAGCACGATGGACTGGGTGGAGGACGATTTCACCGCCGGCTTCCAGTTCGCCAACCCCAACGCCAAGGGCGCGTGCGGGTGCGGCGAAAGCTTCATGGTGTAATCTGCCGGGGCCGCGTCCCGACCCTATGCCGGACCGGAATCATAGCGCAGCGCCCCGCTCGAGTTCGGCGACTAGCGCTTCAACGCTTTGACGCACGCCGCCCGGTCGACATCGAGCCCGTCGCTAGAGCGGCGCGCATCGACGTACGTTGCCTTAGGTGCGGCTCCGGGGGCGGGCGGGTAGAGATAGACGTCGAGCACGCAGGCTTCGCTGCCGAATTGCAGCTTGCGCGCGTCGCCTTCCCAGACATCGAGCCGCGGGACGCCGAACTGGCGCTGAAGCCCCGCGCTGTCGGCGCCGATCACCCCTTCCAGGCCAGGCAGGTTCATCACCCGTGCCGGGCGGAAGCCGCCTGTGGCCGGCGCCGCCGGCCGCGTTGCGGGCACCGCTGCGGCTCGCGCCGGCGCGGCGGCGGGAGCGGTGGACACTCTCGCCCCAGTGGTGGGGGCACACGCGCCGAGCGCCGCGATCGCCAGTAGCGGCCAGGCTTTCATCCGCGCATCCTCCGCCCATGTACGAGATGCGTGGCGGCGGCGGCACCGATGACGGGCGCGAGCAGATTGGCGAACGGGATAAGCAGCATGCCCGCGACGATCCCGCCGAGCGCCAGGCGTGTCAAGGCGCCGAGCGGCGGGGCGGTGGCGGCACTCGGCTGATGGCGCAGCCATACCATGTCCATCAGTTCGCGCCCGAGGAGCCAGGCGTTGACCGCCCAGAACAGCAGGGCGGTGCCGACACCCGTCACCAGCAGCAGCAGCGCGACCGGCAGGGCCATCAGGTTGATCAGGATCGCGCGGATCAAACCCGATGCCGCGTTGCGGGCGTCTTGGGCAAACGACAGCTGGCGCGCGGTCCTCGCCGCATCGGGGTAGTATCGGGCTTCGACCGCCAGGACCACTTCATCGGCGAAGAACTGCAAGACCGCCAAGGCCACGACGCGGAACAGCAGCCAGCCGCCGATGATCGCCAGGACAATGCCGATCAGCCCGCCGATCTCACCATAACCCGCCGCGTAATTCTCGATCAGGGTGACGGCGCCGCGCCACGCGGCCACGGCGAACGCGGCGAAGATCGCCAGCGTTATCGCCATGCTTTTCGCCAGCACCGCGAGCACCCGGCGGTCGCCGATCTGCCCCAGCGCGCGGGCGAAGGCTGAAGGGACGCCGATCATCGCTGCCTGCCCTACCGCTTCGCTGCTTGAGAGCAAGTGCTGCAGCCTCAGACCCTTGCCGTCCCCGCCCATAGCGCTTGGCGCGAGGGCCGCCACCCGCTAGTCGCGCGGCGACCGAGAACGCGAAGGAATTGAAGTGTCTGAAACCCGTTACGACGTGATCGCCATCGGCAACGCCATCGTCGACATCATGGCGCCGAGCGACGATGCGACGATCGAGCGGCTGTCGCTCAACAAGGGCGGGATGACGTTGGTCGACGCTGATGGCGCGCGGCGGCTGTACGAGGCGATGGGCCCGGCGCGCGAGATATCGGGCGGCAGCGCGGCCAACACCCTGGCCGGGCTGGCGGCGCTCGGCGCGCAATGCGCGTTCATCGGGCAAGTCGCCGACGATCAGTTTGGCCGGGTGTTCGCACACGACATCCGCGCGGGCGGAATCGCGTTCGACACTCCTGCGCGCGAGGCCGAGCCCCCCACCGCACAGTGCCTGATCTTCGTCACGCCCGATGCCCAGCGGACCATGAACACGTTCCTGGGCGCGAGCCAGTTCCTGCCCGCGGCCGCGCTCGACGAGGCGGCCATCGCGGCGGCGAAGGTGCTGTATCTCGAAGGGTACCTATGGGATCCCGAAGAACCCCGCGCGGCGATGCGCCGGGCGATCGACGCCGCGCGTTCGGCCGGACGCGAGGTTGCCTTCACCTTGAGCGAGGTGTTCGTGATCGACCGCCACGGTGACGATTTCCGCAGCCTGATCGCCGATGGGCTGATCGACGTACTGTTCGCCAACCACACCGAACTCGCCGCGCTGACCGGCGAGAGCGAGTTGGAAGCCGGACTGGCCGCGCTGCAGGACAAGGTGCCGACGCTGGTCGTGACCTGCGGCGCCGAAGGTGCGGTCGCGCTCAAGGGTGGCGAACGGGCGCAGGTGCCATCAGTCGCCACCACGATCGTCGACACCACCGGCGCGGGCGACCTGTTCGCTTCCGGCTTCCTCTACGGCCATGTGAACGGTGAGCCGCTGGAACGCTGCCTGCAGCGCGGCGCGATCTGCGCGGCGGAGATCATCAGCCACTACGGCGCCCGGCCCGAGGCTAATCTCAAGGCGCTGATGACGGAGCAGCTGGGCTAGGGCGTCACGCGGTGGTGGTCTCCAGGATCACTCGGACAGTTTCCTCCGGTTCGTCCCATAGCGGGAAGTGTCCGCTATGCTCGAACCAGTGAAGCCGCGCTGAAGGGAAAGCCGTCAGCGCCCGCTCGGCCTGACCGGGCCAGCACAGGCGATCGTGGCGGCCCCAGCCGATCGTGATCGCGCCGCTGCTGGACGACGCCGGACCTTCTTGCATCGGCGCTGCGGCGAGATCGTTGACGAGCTGCGTGAACGTGCGAGTGCTGGCGTAGCTGTCGAGCTCGTCAGCGACCATTTCACCGTCGAGCTCCCAAGGGTGCGCGGACAGTTGGGCCAGCAGCATCGAGCGGGTGACAGGGCTATGCGCCATCGGCTTCCGCGTCCCGCCCAGACCCCGCAGCAAGTACACGGAGGCGAGCAGCGTGGTCTGCAGGTAATGTCGCTCCCACCCCATCCAGAAGCCGCCGGGATCGAGCGCCACCACCGCTCCCGCATGACCGCGCCGCGCCATTTCCAGCACCAGCCGGCCACCCAGCGAACTGCCGACCATATCCACCGACTGAAAGCCCTGGCTCACCAGGTACTCCGCCAGACTGTTAGCCAAGCCGGCGAACGTGTCGCTGCCGGGCGTGACGGGGGTCTGCCCGTGTCCTGGAAGGTCGATTGCGATCACCTTTCGCTCGGCGGCGAGCGACGGCACGATCTTCCGCCAGGTCGTGTGGTTGCTGCCAAGCCCGTGGACCAGCAGGAGCGACCGTCCTTCGCCGTGGGTGATGGTGTGCAACGCTTGATCCGATCCTGCTGTGCGTCCGGATTACGTGACCCAATCCTGGCAGAGCCGCTTTGCTCCGGATCAGTCGGTCTTCTCGCGTTCCACTTCGCGCCAGCCGATGTCGCGGCGGCAGAACAGATTGGGTGCGTCGACCGCGCCGATCGCGGAATAGGCACGGGCTTGCGCCTCCACCACAGTGGACCCAGTGGCGGTGACGTTGAGGACCCGGCCGCCGCTGGCGACAAGCGCGCCGTCCTGCAGCGCGGTGCCGGCGTGGAAAACCTTGGCACCCTCCGCCTCGGCGTCGCCCAGCTTGATCGCGCCGCCCCTGGTGGGCGCGCCGGGGTAACCGTTGGCTGCCATGACCACCGTCAGGGCCACGTCCGGCGCCATGTTCACCGAGGGCGCAGCCGCCAGCCGGTTCTCGGCGCAGGCGAGCAGCAGTTCGCCCAGATCATCCTCCAGCCGCATCATCAGCACCTGGCATTCGGGATCGCCGAACCGGCAGTTGTACTCGATGAGCTTGGGCCCCTCGCTCGTCAGCATCAGCCCGGCGAACAGCACGCCCGAATAGGGCGACCCGATGTCGGCCATCGCGCGGACCGTCGGCAGGATGATCCGCTCCAGCACCTCGCCCTCCAGCAACGGGGTGAGCACACGCGTCGGGCTGTAAGCCCCCATGCCGCCGGTGTTGGGGCCGGTATCGCCATCGCCCACGCGCTTATGGTCCTGCGCGCTGCCGAACGAGAGCACCGATGCGCCGTCGGTCAGCGCAAAGAAGCTTACTTCCTCGCCGGTCATGAACTCCTCGATCACCACTTCCGCGCCCGCGGTGCCGAACTGTCCGCCGAACATGTCGGCAAGCGCGTCCTCGGCGTCGGCGCGGCTTTCGGCGATCACCACGCCCTTGCCCGCGGCCAGACCATCGGCCTTGAGCACGAACGGCGGCGCGAAGCCGTCCAGCGCGGCGCGAGCTTCGTCGAGCGAGCGGGCGTGCACGTACCCGGCGGTGGGAATGCCTGCCCGTCGGCACAGTTCCTTGGTGAAGCTCTTGCTCCCCTCCAGCCGTGCCGCTTGCGCAGACGGACCGAACACCGCCACGCCCGCAGCGCGCAACGTATCGGCCAAGCCATCGACCAGCGGCGCTTCGGGGCCGATCACCACCAGCCCGATGCGCTTGTCGTCGCAGAAGCCCACCACGCTCGCGTGATCCGTGAGCAGCAGTTCGACCAGCTCTGCGTGCTCGGCGATCCCCGGGTTGCCCGGCGCGGCGTAGAGCCTATCTTCAGGGCCGGCGAGCAGGCGTGATTGGGCCAGCTTCCAGGCCAGCGCATGTTCGCGTCCGCCGCCGCCCAGCAGAAGGATGTTCATGCCCGCTCCCGATTTCCTTGAAGAAAGTGGTGGGCTGGTAGCGAAGGGCCGGGCCGGGGACAACGCCGAGCCGTTGTCGGTCAGCGAACTCGCCGGCATGCTCAAGCGCACGGTGGAGGACCGCTTCGGTTTCGTCCGCCTGCGCGGCGAGCTGTCGGGGGTGAAGCGCGCCGCCTCGGGCCACCTATATTGCTGCCTAAAGGACGAGAGCGCGGTGATCGACGGCGTGATGTGGCGCGGTCCCGCTGCCGCGCTGGCGTTCCGGCCAGAGGACGGGTTGGAGGTGGTCGCCAGTGGCAAGCTGACGACGTACCCGGGCCGCTCCAAGTATCAGGTGGTGATCGAGAAGCTGGAACTGGCCGGCGAGGGCGCGCTGCTCGCGCTGCTGGAGAAATTGCGTTTGCGGCTGGCGGCGGAGGGGTTGTTCGCGCCCGAGCGCAAGCGGCCGCTGCCGTTTTTGCCCGCCACCATCGGCGTGGTCACGTCCCCCACCGGAGCGGTGATCCGCGACATTCTCCACCGCCTTGCCGACCGCTTCCCCAGCCGGGTGCTGGTATGGCCGGTGCTCGTCCAGGGGCAGGGTGCGGCCGAACAGGTGGCCACCGCGGTGCGCGGGTTTTCCGCCCTGCCGGAAGGTCACGCACTGCGGCCCGACCTGGTGATCGTCGCGCGTGGGGGCGGTTCGATCGAGGACTTGTGGAGTTTCAACGAAGAAGCGGTCGTGCGGGCCATCGCGGAATGCTCCATACCGACCATCAGCGCGGTGGGGCACGAGACCGATACCACGCTGGCCGATCACGCCGCCGACCGCCGCGCCCCCACGCCGACCGCCGCGGCCGAGATCGCGGTGCCGGTATTGCGCGAACTGAGCGCCACGCTGGCCGATTTCGCCCACCGCAAGCAGCGCTGTGCGCTGCGCCCGGTCGATTTGGGGCGCGAGCGGCTGGAAGCGCGCGCCAAGCGCCTGCCGCAGCCACAGGTGCTGCTCGCACCTCAAGCGCAGAAGCTCGACGATCTCGCGGATCGGCTCCGGCGCGGATTGCGCGACCGGGCGGCACATGGTCGCGAGCGGCTGGCGCGCCTGCCGCTAAACCGCTCCGTGCTCGATCGCGCGGCGCGCGATGCGCAAACGCGACTGGCACACGCGCGTCTGTCGCCCGCCTTGCTCACCACCAGGATGGACCGCGAGCAAGCACAGGTCGTCGCTTCGGGCAGGCTGCTGGCATCCTTCGATCCCCGCGCGCCGCTTACGCGGGGCTTTGCGCTGGTGCGGGATGCGGACGGCAAGCTGCTGCGGTCAAAGGACGAAGCCGCACGCTCGCCCGCCCTCGCCGTGGAGTTCGCGGACGGCACGCTCGAGGTCGCTCCGCTGAGCGGCATGCAGCGCAAGCCGCGCCCCGTCGCGCCGGCGAAACGGTCAGTGGCATCCAGCGCGCAAGACGATTTGTTCGGGTGAAGGCTAAGTGATAGGACGCCAGGCATGCTGATGAAATCGGGCGAACAGGCCGCGCAACTGATCTACGGACCCAACGGATTCAGGGTGATGCGCCCCGGCAGTCACGTGGTCTGCGCGGTCACCGGCGAGGCGATCCCGCTCGAAGGACTGCGGTACTGGAGCGTCGAGCGGCAGGAAGCCTACGCCAACCCGGAAGTGGCCACCCGCCGTCTGCTGAAGTGATCCGCGCCGCCCCCTCTCTCGCGGCGGCGCTGACGCTGACAGCTTGCACCGCTAGCGATACCGCGCCCAGAAACGCCGCGCCCGCGTCTACCCCCGCCGTCCAGCCCGTCCGCACGTCCGCGCCAGCTGCCGCGCCGGTGATCAGCGGTCCGGCCACCTTCGTGTTCGACGGTCAGCTGACCCAGGGCGGCTGGATTCGCGGGCAAGCGCCCGGTGGGACGCGCAGCGCAGCGCTGAATGGCGAACCGCTGGCAGTCGATGCGCAAGGTCGCTTCTTCGCCGCGTTCGACCGCGATGCAGGATCGAGCGCGGTCCTGTCGGCGCGGCTGGCCGATGGCCGGGTGGTGACCAGCCCGCTCTCGATCGCGCCGCGCGAATGGCAGATCGAACGGGTCAACGTGGCCCGCGCGCCCGGCGGGGCGACCGAGGCTTTTCTGGCGAGGCGCCGCCCGGAACTGGCCCGGATCGGGGCGGCAAGGGAGCGCAACAGCCCCAGCGACGGCTGGCGGCAGAGCTTCATCTGGCCGGTTCAGGGCCGCATCTCCGGCCGGTTCGGCTCGCAGCGGATTTATCGCGGCGAGCCGGCGGCGTATCATTCCGGGCTAGACATCGCCCCCGGTGCGGGCGCGGCTTATGTCGCGCCGGCGGACGGGGTGGTGGTGCTGGCAGCGCAATCGCCCTTCTCGCTGGAGGGCAACCTGCTGATCATCGACCACGGCATGGGCCTCAACAGCGCGTTCCTGCATTCGCAGAGCCTGGCGGTGAGTGAAGGACAATCCGTCAAGCAGGGCCAGCTGCTCGGCACTGTCGGCGCCACCGGTCGCGCGACGGGGCCGCACCTCCACTGGTCGATCAAGTGGCGCGACGCGCGGCTTGATCCGCTGCTGTTCCTGCCGCCTCGCTGACGCGCACGAAAAAGCGCGCCGAAGCCGAAGCTCCAGCGCGCATTTTCGAAATCCTCGAAGGATCAGGCGGCGGCTTGCGCGGCCTTTTTCAGTTCGCGCTTCACCTTCAACGCGGTGGTCGACAGCTTCTCGTCGCTGGTCTTGAGCAGCCAGGCATCGAGCCCGCCGTTGTGCTCCACCGAACGCAGACCGTGCGTCGACACGCGGAACTTGAAGCTGCGGTCGAGCTTCTCGCTCATCAGCGTCACGTTCTGCAGGTTCGGCAGAAAGGTCTTCTTGGTCTTGTTGTTGGCGTGGCTCACATTGTGGCCGACCTGACGGCCTTTGCCGGTGAGTTCGCAAATACGCGACATGACAAATCTCTTCGCAAGAATGGGTTCGGCGGTGCCGGGAAAGGCGCGCGCTTAGCTAAGCCCTCGCGAATCGTCAAGCGTATCCCTAGGCAGGCGCAATGAACCGGTGGCCCTTGCCTGACCCGATGAAGCGCGCGCTCGCCCTTGCGCGGGAAGCGGCGGACGCCGGTGAAGTGCCGATCGGTGCGGTCGTGGTCAAGGACGGGCGGGTGATCGGCGAAGGACGCAACGCGCCGCGCGGCGACCATGACCCGACCGCGCATGCAGAGATCGTGGCGATCCGCGCTGCCGCGCGGACGCTCGGCGACGAACGGCTGACGGCCTGCGAGCTGTTCGTCACGCTGGAGCCGTGTGCGATGTGCGCCGGCGCGATCGTCCATGCGCGGCTGGGGCGGGTGACCTACGCCGCGCCCGATCCCAAGGGCGGCGCGGTCGCTCATGGGGCGCGAGTGTTCGATCATCCCCAGTGCCTGCACCGGCCGGAGGTGGTCTGCGGGATCGGCGAGGGCGAGGCGGCGGGCCTGTTGCGCGAATTCTTCCGCGCCCGCCGCTAAAGCCCGCGCCAGATCCTGACCGGCGCGCGGTCTGGCGGGCCCAGGCGGCCGCCGCAGGGCGCCGGCATGAAGCGCCTGTCGTAACACAGCCGCAATTCTTCCAGCCAGCCGCGCTGGTTGAGCTTCACCCCCACGGCATCAGCGCGCCAGCCCGGGTTGGCGGCGGCGAAACGGCGGCGGATCAGGCCAACGTTCAGTTCGGGGTCCTTGGACAACTGATCGAAATCGGGCAGCCGCAGCCCCTGATAGAGTATCCGGGTGACTTTGGCATAGGCGGCCGGGGTGCGGACCATGCACGCACCGTGTTTGGCCCATTGCCGCCCCTGCAGCCGCGCCGATGGGCTGATGCACAGATTGGCGCGGATGTCCGTGGGGGTCGGCTTGCGCGACGTGGGACACCACTGCGGCCAGCTGCTGCGCCCCTGCGGCCACAGCCCGTGCACCACCAAGCCGAAGCGGCCGTTGGCGCCGGAGCACTGGACCGCGTCGGCCGCCCGCCGTTCGCGCCCCTTGCAGAACTCGGGCGCCCAGCTCAGCGCCAGGACATAACCGGTCACCGGCATCCGGCGCGCAGGGCCATCGGGCCGCACGTCCGGAACCGCTAACCTGGCGGGAACACGACACTGATACGCCTGCGCGGCCGCCGGAAACGGGCTCACCGCCACACAGAGGACCGCGCTAACCGCCAGATGCCGCATAGCGCCCCCTCGAATGGTCGAACCAGCGCCGCGCGCCGGGGAGAAACAGGCACCCGACCGCGACCAGTGCCGCGAGCCGGGCGAGCATGGTGGCGGCAAAGTCGACGTCCGCGCCGGGCAAGCGCGAAACCGCGGACAGGATGCCCCACGCGTTCACCAGAGCCATGGCCAGGAGCAGCCAACGGGCAAACCGAGCCGCGACAAACCACACCAGGAACAGGGTGATCGCAGCGATCGAGAGTTGCGCGGACAGCACAACGATCGCTGTGTCGGACGAGACGGCAAAGCCTGGCAGACGCGTCGCCAATGCCACTCGGGTTTCCTCAAGGGCCATAAGCCCGTGGGCAAAGATCAGCAGGGCCGCGCCGAGGTATATGACCGCGAACGCCCGGATCGCCCCCGGCCGTGGGCCCTGGCGCCACCTCACAACGCGGTGAAATCGAGCCCGATGTCCGCCGCGGGCGCGCTCTGGGTCAGCCGCCCGACGGAAACGAAATCCACGCCGGTCGCCGCTTTTGCCTTGATGGTGTCGAGGTTGATCCCGCCGCTCGCTTCGGTGGGCACGCGGCCAGCGACGATGCGCACGGCTTCGCGCAAGGTGGCCGGCGCCATGTTGTCGAGCAGCAGGCGAGTGGCCCCGGCTGCCAGCGCCGGCTCGATCTGCTCGACCCGGTCGACCTCGCAGATGATCTCGCGCACCCCGGCGGCGACCGCGCGGCGCACCGCATCACCCACGCTGCCGGCGACCAGTACATGGTTGTCCTTGATCATCGCCGCATCCCACAGGCCCATGCGGTGGTTGGCGCCGCCGCCCATCCGCACCGCGTACTTTTCAAGGTGACGCAGGCCCGGAATGGTCTTGCGCGTATCGAGCAGGGTGCAGTGGGGATTGTCCATCGCGCGCACGTAGGCGCGGGTCAGCGTGGCGACCCCGGACAGGTGCTGCACGATATTGAGCGCGCTGCGTTCGGCGGTCAGCATCGCCCGGGCGTTTCCTTCCAGCCGCAGCAGGTCGGTGCCGGGGGAGACGTCCTGCCCGTCTTCTACCAGCCGTTCGACGATCATTCGGGGGTCGAGCGCGCGGAAGAACGCCTCGGCCAACGGCAACCCGGCGACGACGATCGGATCGCGGCTGTCCATGACGCCGGCAAAGCGCGCATCGGCCGGGATCACGCTTTCGCTGGTGACATCGCGCCCGCCGCCCGGCAGCCCTAGGCCCAGATCCTCCGCCAGCGTCTCGCGGACGAAACGGTCGAGGTCGAAGCCGGGAAGCGACCAGGCATCAGTGGACAAAGCGCGCCACCACGTCGCGGTAGGACCGGCTTACTTTCACTTCCGCGCCGCTGTCGAGCACCAGGAAGCATTCGCCATTGGTGTGCGGCTTCACCTGGCGGACGAGGTTGAGGTTCACGATGGTGGAGCGGTGGACGCGCTGGAAGGTGCGCGGATCGAGCCGGCGCTCCAGGTCCTTCATCGTTTCGCGCAGGATCAAGCTGTTGTCGCCGGTGTAGATGCACATGTAGTCGCCGGCAGCCTCGATATGTTCGATGGAATCGATCTCCACCCGGAAGATCTGCCCGCGGTCCTTGATGTTGATCAGCTTTTCGTAGCGGTCGGCGCTGTCAGCCGGGGCCTCGTCGCCGGCGGCGAATTCCTCCGCCGCGTCGGGCGCCACTTCGCTCAGCACGTTCTTGAGCTTTTCGGCTTCTTCCGCGCTGCGCTTTTCGGCCAGCCGCTGGCGCACCCGCTCGATCGTATCGGCCAGCTTGTCCTCGTCCACCGGCTTCATCAGGTAATTGACCGCGTTCGCCTCGAAAGCGCGGATCGCGTGTTCCTCGAACGCGGTCACGAACACGAACAGCGGCGGCTCGATCTCCATCACGCCCTTCACCACGCTGAACCCGTCGAAGCCGGGCATCTGGATATCGAGGAAAACGAGGTCGGGTTTCTCGGTCTTGATCGAGCGGATCGCCTCGCGCCCGTTGGCGCAGGTGCCGATCACCTCGACATCGTCGAACTTGTCGAGGCGCAGCTGCAGGCCCTGGATGGCCAGCTTCTCGTCATCGACGAGCAGGGTGCGGATGGTCATGCGGCAGTGTTTCCAATCGAAAGCGCCGGCGGCTCAGGGGCGAGCGCGGCGGGGGCGGCAGACGGCCGTTCGACCGCCTGGGATTCGCGGCGGTGAGCGGGTTCGTAGGGAATTTCGATGATGACGGTGAAACCGCCTTCCGGCGGATTGCGGATTTCGAAGCGGTGATCCTCGCCATAGGCTTGTTGCAGGCGGTCGCGGATGTTGGCCAGGCCGACGCCGGTCGACACGGTCCGGCCCACTCCGGCGAGCGAGGCCACGCTGGCTCCGCCGCCGCCTTCGCGCAATCCCGGCCCGCTGTCGGACACGGCGACCCGCAGCCGCCGTCCGACGAGTTGCGCGGTGAGCGAGATCGAGGCGCCTTCTTCCTGCGGGCTGACCGCGTACTTGATCGCGTTCTCCACCAGCGGTTGCAGCAGCATCGACGGCAGGCAGGCGTTCGCCGCCTCCGGCTCGATCTGGAAATCGGTGCGCAGGCGTTCTTCGAATCGCATCCGCTCGATGCCGAGATAGAGGTTCAGGGTCTCCACTTCCTGCGCGATGGTTACCTTGCTGCCCGGCTCGCTGACCAGCGTATGGCGCAGGAACGCGCTCAGGCGGGTGAGCATCGCGTTCGCCGGCTCGGTCTGTTTGAGCAGCACCAGCGTGGAAATCGAATTCAGCGTATTGAACAGGAAGTGCGGGTTCAGCTGGTAGCGCAGCATGGCGAGCTGCGCGCTCGTCGCCTGGGCTTCCAGCCGCTCCAGTCGGTCAGCCTGTTCCTCCACGGTCAGGAAGAAGTTGATGGCATAATACAGCGCCGACCAGGCGCCGATCAGCGTGCCGTCGAGGAACGCCAGGCCGACGATCCGCTGGGCGAAGGTTGTCTCGCGGCTGCCCGAAAAATAGATTCCCTGCAGCCAGGCGTCGACCGCGGCGTAGAACCCGACCGCTACCGCCAGGGTGACTGCCGTCATCCCCCAAGTGACCAGCGCTGTACGCTGCATCAGGTGGCGATAGATCACCGACAGGACCAGGCTGATCGCGAACCCGGTGACCACCTGCACCAGGATGATCAGCAGCAGGTCCCACGGCGCCTCGTTAGCGAACGCGGACACCGCGCGCAGCGCGAACACACCGCCCCAGCCCGCGAACTGCAGGTTCCAGAAGGCTGCGTTCTTGTTGTCGAAGAACGGCGCCGGGCGGAAAGGCAGCTTGACCATTCGCGTTGGCCTTAACCTAATCTCGTCTGGCCGTCAGACAAGTTTTGGCAACGACCCGCGGGATGCGTTATACGGCACGCAAGGAGAGACCCGATGGACGTGACCGCAGACACCCTCCACGGCGCCGCCGAGCGCGCCAAGTTCCGCGAAATGAAGGAAGGGACCCAGGAAGACTGGGCCCTCATCGGCGGCGAATACATGGCGTTTGCGCAAGGGCTGCCCGATCGCGTGCTCGCCCACCTGAAGCTGCTGGAAGGCGATTTCGGCGGCTTTCCGATCTGCCGGCTCGAACACTCGCTGCAGACCGCCACCCGCGCGCACCGCGACGGGCGCGATGAGGCATACGTGGTGATGGCGCTGCTGCACGACATCGGCGACACGCTAGGCACCTTCAATCATCCCGAAGTCGCCGCCTCGATCATCAAGCCGTTCGTGTCCGAAGAAGTGCACTGGATCTGCCAGAACCACGGGCATTTCCAGGGCTACTACTACTTCCACTACCTCGGCATGGACCAGCATTCGCGCGAGCAGTTCCGCGACAATCCGTTCTTCGACGCCTGCGCGGAATTCTGCGAGAAATACGATCAGGCGGCGTTCGATCCGGCCTACGAGTGCGAGCGCCTGGAATTCTTCGAGCCGATGGTGCGCCGGGTGATGGCGCGGCCGATCAACTCGCTTTACGCCAAGGTGGCCGAAGCCAAGGCAGCTTAGCGCGCGGTCGTATCCCGCCGGAAATGCGTGCGCCAGTCGGCGGGCGCTCCGGCGGCGGCCAGTCCGGCGATCTGGGCCAATTCTCCGGCAACCGACGCGGCGCGCTCGTCCCACCCGTCATGCGTCGGCGCGCGGAAGATCCAGCCGTCGTTGCCCGGGCCCCATTTGCGGAAGAATCGCACCGCGGCCGCGGGTTCGTAGCCCGCGTTTGCCAGCAGCCAGGGCATCAGCCGGTCGGCCTCGCGCTCGGTGACGCGGATGTTCCTGGCGCTGCGGCGGCCCGTCAGCCACGCGCGGTGAGCGAGGAGGTTGTGCGCGAATTCGTGCGCGGTCGCGGCGGCGATCTCGTCTTCGGCGAGGCCAAAGCCCGCGAACTTGCGGCCGAACACCACCCGCTTGCCATCGGCCAGCGCCCGCCCGCCGCCATCGAGCAGTTCGAACCGCGTGGGGCACGCAGGTACGCCGGCGATGGTCGCTTCGCGAATCGCTCCATCAGGTCCGCGCCAGGCGATGCGCACCGCGCCGTCGCGCTTCAGTGCAGCGTCGATCACATCATGCAGGCCGGCAAGGCGCCGCCAATCGTTGGCGGGCGCTGCCGGCAGGTTCGCCATCGGCTGACCGTCCAGCGCGACGATCTCGTGATTCGCGGCAAGGCCGGCCAGCGCGGCCGGAGAGCCCGGCACCGCTGCCTCGACAGCGATATCGCCCGCGATGCCCGCTGCCGCGCGCATCCGCGCGGGCCGGGCATAGTTAGTCATGTCTTGCAGCAACATCCCGATCGCGGGGACGGCATCGCAGAACGCCGCGTTGCCGGTGGCCAGGCGCCAGCCGATCGATTGGAGCCGCAGGTCATCCGCCTGCAAGCTGGCGAGCGCGGCCCGGTCTTCCGCCACCCCGGCCTTGACCGCGCCAGGCATCAGCGCCAGCGCCGCGGCCACTGCCAGCAGGCGAGCCGGGGCGCGCGTCACGCCCCGCCGTCGGCCGCCGCCGCGATCGCCTCGGCCAGCTTGTCGCGCCCGACAGCGCCGGAGAACGCCTGGTCGCCGATCACCCAACTCGGCGTCCCCTCGAACCCAAGCTTGCGCGCCAGTTCGTAGTTGGTCCTGAGTTCAAGCTCCACCGCGGGAGATGCAGCGAATGCGCGGGCAGCCGCCATGTCGAGCCCGGCACCCGTGGCCGCGCGCTCGACCGAAGCCGGGCTGGGCGGGCCTTGCGCGAACATCAGGTCGTGAAAGGCGGCATACTTGCCCTGGTTCGCGGCGGCGAGCGCCATCCGGGCAGCTCCATCGCTGCCTTCGAAGATGGGCCATTCGCGCACCACCACCCGCAGGTTCGGGTTGTCGGCGATCAGCGCCTGCACATCGGCGACCGACTGGCGACAGAATGTGCAGCCATAATCGGTGAATTCGACCAGCGTAACCGAGCCTTGCGGATTGCCCAGCACAGCGCCGGGGAACGGCTTGGCGACATCCGCCGAGACAGACGCCACGCGCTTCCGCCCTTCGTTCTGCTGCAGTCGCTCCGCCATCTTGGGCAGCACTTCGGGATT
This sequence comes from Altererythrobacter sp. TH136, assembly GCF_007065885.1. Taxonomy (NCBI): domain Bacteria; kingdom Pseudomonadati; phylum Pseudomonadota; class Alphaproteobacteria; order Sphingomonadales; family Erythrobacteraceae; genus Altererythrobacter; species Altererythrobacter sp. TH136. Next base: position 1,841,530 of record NZ_CP041409.1, read on the forward strand.
GGCCAGCAGCCAGCGCTCGGTCGCGCGGTCCTGCAGGCCGCTGACCGAAAACAGCCAGGCGCCCGCGAAGCCGCATATCAGTGCCGCCAGCGCGGTCATGATGGTCCGTTTCATCAGGAGCGGCTACTTGCGCTTCTTGCCGCGTTCAAGCTCGCCCCGCGCCTGCATCGCGATATCCTGCGCGCGCAGCCAGTCAGGGGTGCCGGTCTCAAGGCCGGCTTCGGCCGCCTGCGCGCTGCGTAGCGCTTCGGTATACTGCCCGCTCATCACCTGTTGCTCGGCACTGGCGAGGCGCGCGCGTGGCATGTCGCCGTTCGCGGCATAGATCACCCCCAGCTGATACCACGCGAACGGGTTCAGCCGATCGCGCGCCACCGCCGCCCGCAGCACCTGCTCGGCTTCCGCGTAGTGGCTTTTGTCCTCGGTCGCGATCAGCGCGTGGCCGAACAGTGAAGCGATCAGCGGCTGGTTGCTGGTCAGCGCCGTCGCCTCGCGCAGCGGTTCGATCGCATCCGCCGGGCGCCCGGATTCCAGCAGCACCTGACCTTCCAGTTCCAGGAAATACGGATCGTCCGGATCGATTTTCAGCAGCGCATCGGTCTCGCTAAGCGCCTTGTCCATCAACGCCTGTTTGTGAAACGCATAGGCCCGAGCATAACGCGCCGGAGCGGTGGTGTCGGTTTCGGGATACTGCCGCAGGGTCTGCGCCGGTTCCTGGATATAGCCCGCGAGCTTGGCCTTGACCCGTTCGAATCGCGCCTGAAGCTGCGCGTCGTCGGGCTTGGCCCAGGCGGGATCCGCCTCGTAATCGCGGGTCAGGCGGGCGATCCGATCCCCCGACATCGGGTGCGTCGAGCCATAGCCCGCATCGTCGCTCTGGCTCACGCCATAGCGGAACTCCATGCTCTGAAGCTTCTTGAAGAACGCCAGGCTGCCCCGGCCCGACATGCCCGCCTTGGACAGATACTGCGCGCCGGCGGCGTCGGCGGCGCTTTCCTGCACGCGGCTGAACGCCAGGAATTTGCCCATCGCCGCCTGCTGGCCGGCCATCATCACCCCCATCGCGGCATCCCCCGCGCCGGCGACCGCGGCCGCGACGCCCAGCAGCATCGACAGGATCGAGATCCGGCTGGCCTTGGCATAACCTTGCGACGAGGTGATCACATGCCCGCCGGTGATGTGCCCCAGTTCGTGCGCGATGACGCCCTGAACCTCGGCCGCGGTGTCGGCTTTCTCGATCAGGCCGGAATGGATGTAGACCGCCTGCCCGCCCGCGACGAAGGCGTTGACCGATCGATCGTTGATCATGACGATCTCGACATTGCCGGGTGAGAGACCGGCGGCGGCCACCAGCGGCGCGGCCATGTCGTTCAGCAGGGCTTCGGTCTCCGCATCGCGCAGGACCGACTGGGCGCTCGCCGGCTGAGTCAGCAGCGACAGCGCCGCGACGATCGCGAAAAGGCGGGGCAGGATGCGCATGGCGCGAACGCTAGCGATTTTCGCGCTGAACCGGAACTGAAGCCCCGCGCGCCTGCGCAGCGAAGGCGAGCAACGGGTCCAGCACCTTGCCGCCCTGCGCGAACGGCTTCGACAGCGCCATGATGATGCCGGCGTGGCCCATGCCCTCGAACTCCACCTCCTGCACCCGACCGCCCGCGGACTTGAGGGCGCTCGCGAGGCGCCGGGAGTTGCGCACGCGCACGACGGTGTCGTCGGTACCGTGCAGCAACAGGATCGGGGGCGCATCGGCGCGGGCGAAGTTGATGGGCTGGGTCGTGCGCGGATCGGTCACGCCGGCCATCGCGTTGCGGGCCGAATCGCTGGTGAAAGGATAGAAATCGGCCGGTCCCGCCAGGCTCACCGTCCCGGCGATGGCGCGTTCGGGCACCCCCGCCTCCGCCAGCCACTGCGGGTCCAGCGTCAGCATCAGCACGTTGTAGGCCCCCGCCGAATGGCCCGCGAGCACCAGCTTGTCGGCGCTGACCTGCGCCGCCGCGGCGTGATCGCGCGCCCACCGCACCCCGGCGGCGCTGTCCTTCAGCATCGCGGGAAAGCGGCCTTCGGGCACCAGTCGGTAACCCACCAGCGCGGTGGCATAGCCGCGCTCGGCCAGCGTGCGGGCGACAAAGCGGTATTCGGGCGTATCGCCCGAGTGCCACCCGCCGCCATAGATGAACACCACGAGCGGCCACCCGCCGGCCGGCGCCTTGCCCGCCGGGGTCCACAGTTCCGCGTTCTGCTGGTCGGCCGGGCCATAACGGCCCTGCGCCGCCAGCCGCGCCGGCACGTCGCGGGCAAAACGCGCGTCGATCCATTCGAGCGTTCCGGCCGAACCTTGCGCGACCGCCCAACGCCACAGGCCAAAAGCGCCCAGGCCCAGCACCGCGAGCACGATCAGCGTCACCATGAGCCAGCGCCTTCCCCTGCTGCGCGTCACTTCGCAGTTCCCTTGTCCTGGATGGTGTGGACGATCTGCGCGGTCTCGCCGCCGGTGGAAATCCCGTTCGCGCGCAGGAATGCGTCGCCCGTGGCGTAATCGTCACCCAGCCACAGCGGCACTCCGGCAGCCTCGATCGTCGAGCGGCCGGCGATCTCCTGCGGCGACAGCGGACCGGCCCCGGTCCGGATGAACACCGCGGCGATCCGGCCGGGGTGGCCCAGCACCGTGTCTGCGTATGCGGGCAAGTCGCCTTGCGTATCGTCGCCGATCAGTGCGAAGCGCATGTGGGGATAGAACCCCAGCAGGGCATCCAGCGCGGCGCGCTTGTGGGCTCCGTGGCTTTCCGACCCCAGGGTCGCACGGTTGAGCCCCCAGTCGCGCAGCAGCAGCGGCCCGAGCGGCAGATTGCGGCTCTGCTGGAACGCGACGAGATAAGAGAACAGGTTCCACGGGCTGGAGGACACATAGAAGAACGGCCGGTGCGTCGCCGCATACCGCGCCCCGACCACCTCCGGCTTCGCCAACACCGCGCCGCCGCCGAGCGCGCCGAAGAATACATCGGCGCTTGGCACCGCGATCCGCTCGTCCGGCAGTTCGGCCAGGACGCGGCGCCAGTTGCGCAGCATCGCGCGCGGCCCGCCGGTGATCCCGGTCTCCACGATCGTGTCGTCGATGTCGGAGATTACGGCGAGCTGCGTGGTGCTTCCCGGGGCCAGCACGAAACCTTCGGCGCACTGGGGCCCCGCCGCGGTCAGCCAGTGAAAGCAGACGACTTCCCACGCGGGGTCACGCGCCAGCGGCCAGGCGGGGTCGAGCGGCACATCGAACCGGACGTAGCCTTCCTGGTCGGTGACGCCCTCACGCTCAATCGTGGCGCCATCGGGCCGCTTGAGTTCCAGTCGGACCGCAAGGCCCGGCACCTCGCGCGAGGCGAACTGCGCGAGCATTGTGCGCATCGCCTGGAGCCGGCCGCGGGGCGCGAACACGTCCCCGCGCGGCGTTCCCGCCCGCAAGGCGCGAGCGGCGATCGTCAGGCGTGTTTCGCTGCGATAGCCGAAGTACGGCTGCAAACGGATGGAAGCACGGTCGAACAACGGCATCGCTGCCTGCGCTAGCGGCACCAGGGCGCAAAGGACAGCCCCGGACCTAGTGAGCGTTCAGTTCAGGCGACGAGCTTCTTGCCGACCTTTTCCACCAACGGCAGGTCGGCGACTTCGCCCAGCACCACCACGTTGCCGTCGACCCGGCGGATCATCACCAGTGCGAATTCCTCGCCTTCGGCCGCAATATCCTCGAACCCCAGCGGGGCGATCGCCCGCAGCTTGCGCGCCAGCGCCTCACGCGGGGTTTCACGGACCGCCACGTCGCCGTTGTCGGCGCGGCGATAGTCGCGTTCGGCCTGCACCACGCCCTTGAGCCCGCCCTCGGCCTCGCCCAGCAAGCGGGCGAGGGTGCCACGCTCCACGCCCATGCGGTGCGCATGGCTGAGGACGGCGGCATATTCGGTCAGGCGCGTCTTGTCGTAATCGGCGCCGAACACCAGCTTGACCACCGGCGTCATCGGCGCGCGTTCCTGGACCGTCAGGCCACTGTCGGCGACCAGTTCGGCAAATGCATCGGGTTCGCTCGCGGCGGCGAGGCTGAAATCATAGGCGCGGCCGACCGCGGCATACAGCGCGCTGCGGCTGCGATCCTCGCAACTGCGGGCCGCCAACGCCAGTTCGCGTGCTTCGGCGAGGCAATCGAACAGGCCTTCTTCGCCGGCGGGTTCCGCCGGGACGAGCGCCGTCGACTGCACGGGTGCGGGCACCAGCGACACCGGGTGCGCCAGTTCGGCGACCGGCTCTTCGACTGGCTCGGGGGCTGGCTCCAGGGCCGGCTCGGGAAGCAGTTCGACAGGGGTCGGGTTCTGCCACGCAGCCAGCGCGGCATCCTGGTCGGCATAGTCGTATTCGTCGGCCTCGTCCTCGTCATCGGCGCCGAATTCATCGGCTTCGCCAAGATCGAGCGGCTCCCGGCCCAGCTTGGACCCGCCGAGGGACAGCAACGACGCAAAGCGGGTCAGCCCGGCCGGCTCGTCATCGACGGCCTCGATCGCTTCGTAGAGGTCGGCCGAATCATCGTCGCCTTCGTCCTCGTCATCGTAATCGTTCGCGCCGAACGCGGGCAGCGGGAAGGGGTCGGCGGACGCCGGTGCACGGCGCGAAGGATGCGGCGCCGGTGCGCTCTCGAATGTGCCGGGTCCATCGGCCCAGTCGGTCACCGGGTCGGGACTGCGGCGGTCGGGCGCCGGCTCGTCGCTGGTCTCCAGCGCCTGGTCGATTTCGAGCAGCAGCTCGTCACTGGTCAGTTGGTCAGCCATTTCTTTCCAGTTGATCACGCCAAAGATGAAATCGATCATGTCGTCGTCGCTTGAATACGGCAGCAGGATCCCGCGGTAGAGGATGGTGCTGCCGCGCTGGTTGACGAATTCCGCCTCGAACCCGATCGGCGCCTGGTTGGCGAGGATCTGCATGTAGTGGTCAGTAATCCGGCTCAGCAGCGAGCGGGCGGGCACGTCGGCCAGTTGCGTGATCCCGGCAGGGGTATCACATTCGGCCGCCAGCGCGGTGCCCAGATAGCGTACCGCAGGATTCTCGATCCCGTTGGTGAAATCGAGCAGCACCGAATAGGGGCCGAAGTCGGGCAGATCGGCCGGCTCCAGATCCTCGATCGACGGCAGGTTCTTGTCCGACAGCAGGCTGGCCCAGTGATTGTAGGCGCGCACCTGCATCCGGCGCTCGTCCTGCCCGACGGGGCTGGGCGGTGGTTCGCTGCTGAAATCGTCATCGGCCGGCGCCAGGTCGAGCGCTTCGTCGTAATCGGCCAGACCGAAATGTCCGCGCAAGGTGTCCATCTGCTCGCCGCTGCCCCTCTGAATAGCGATGGGGAGCGTTGTGGCGCGGCGTGGTAAACATACCGTTAAGTTGCGCCGCGACTTTCGTCAGCGGCGGCGGCAGTCACATCAGATAGCGCATCCGGATCGTTTCGCTGACATCGCGCGAACCGACCGGAAAGGCCGCCTGGCCGAACTTCGGCGGACCCATCTTCACTGGGGCGTCGCGCGAGAAGCCGAACCCTTCGCGCGGGATCAGGCCCAGCGTGCGATCGGCTTTGCCGTTGCCGTTCTCATCGTGCAGCACCGAAATCGCGTATTTGCCTTGCGGCAACTGGCCGAAGCTGACCATCGCGTGGTTCGCCGGCAGCTTGGCGGTGCGCGCGGTGGTGCTGCCCTTGCAGTTAGGGAACCGGTCTTCTTCGCGCGTGAGACATACCAGCACCTGCCCCTTGGCGGAGCGCAGGCCGGTCACCGTCAGGCTGACGCTGCCGCCCGGACTTGCCGCACCCCCCAGCATGCTGGCCGAGATCGCCAGGATCAGGGCGTGGCGAGGCCGCGGTCGGTGCCGCACAGCTTGTCCCAGAACCGGAAGTAGAGGCCATAGTTGCATGTGTAGCGATCGTGATGCCGTTGATGGTGGCTCGCCGTTATCAGCCAATTACCTGCGGGGGAATGAACCAACCAGCGGGGAAACATCTCCCACCCCATATGATTCGTCACTCCCATCACCGTCATGACGGTGAGGACGAGCCCCAGCATCGCCACGTGAATCGGGATCAGGAACACTAACGCCGGGATCACGATCGCGCCGGTCAGCGCCTCGATCGGGTGAAAGCTCATCGCCGCCCAGGCGGTCGGCGGGCGGCTGGCGTGATGAACCGCGTGCGCGATGCGAAAGGCGCGCGGCCGGTGCATCCAGCGGTGAGTCCAGTAAAACCACGTGTCGTGCAGCACGAGGTAGAGCAGCGGAGCCAGCGGCAGATACCACAGCGGCCAATCGGTCCAGCCGGTGTAAATCCGGGTCCAGCCGCGCTCCTGCCAGCCCCACGCGACGATCCCGGCGGGGATGCCATAGATCGCCGCGGATGCCAGCGACCACAGCACTTCGCGCCTGATCTGCGCGTCGAGACCGTCGTAATGGCCGGGTCGCACGCGCCGCGTGGCCAACGCGAACAGCCCGCTGGACGCGAAGTAGCGCGCCGCGACGATCGCGGTCATCGCCAGCGCGGACAGGATGATGGCGAGCAGCACGGTGGTGCTTATGCGCGCTTATCGGTGCGCGCTACAACCCCTGGCCCCATGGCGCGCAATGCGGATCGCCCGCCACGATCTGGCGCCGCAACGACGCGCGGGCGAGACGCTCCACCTCCACCTTGCGCCGGGCGGGCGCCAGGGGGTGGCTGGGGGCGGGGCGGATGATCTCCGCGTCGTAGCCGTCGGCGACGATCACCCCGCAGCAATCCGGCCTGAAATCCAGCGCATCAAGCAGCGCGCTGTCGATCGCCGGCGGGATGCCCCAGTAGAACCGGTCGCAGAAATCGAGATAGTCGGGCCACTTGCCGTCGCCCATCAGGTCGGCGCGGCTGACCTTGATCTCGACAATCACGATCCGGCCCTTCGGATCGACGCCCATCAGATCCGCCCGCCGCCCGTTGCGCAGCGGCATTTCGGACAGGCACCAGATGTCGTTGCGCGCAAACAACCGGCAGATCCCGCGGGCCACCGATTGGGCACACGGGTTTTCAGCGGCGAGCGACAGCGCAGGTAAATCGGGCATCCATGCGGATTGGAACGAAACGCGAACCTGGTCAAGCTCTAGCGCGACCTTGGCCTCTCACGCTTTGCGCAGCGGCCCCATGTGACCCTGCTCGGGTACCAGTTCCAAAAGGGCGCCGCGCGCCTGATGGTATTCGCGCCACAGGCTGAGCGCGGCGGGCGTGGGATCCTGCCCCCGCGCCGCAACCGCGAGCAGCGCCTTGACTCCGGGCGTCATCATCGCGGCGATGTCGGCCACGCCGGTGGCGGCAAGTTCCAGCCGCCAGCCGCCGGCGTCCTTGATCAGCGCCGGGAAGTTGCGGACCTGAGCGCTGGGTTTTTCCGCCGCCAGTCCGGCCATCGACGCCACCGCGGCGGCCGCATCCTGCAACGCGGCCCACTGGATGCTCATCGCGCTCGGTCCGCGCGCGGCGGAGCCGTCGTGGCGAATCGCTGTCGCGAAGTCGGTGGGGATGGCGTTCATCGTGACGCGGTCGTTAACCTGGCTTCGCTTGCCAAATCGCTAATGCGCGGCGTGCAAAGACGGTGCAAAGTCTCTGGCCACCCCGAACCCGCTTTGCTAAGCGCGCGCCTTCCGGGCTTGTCCGGTCAGCACCCGTAGCTCAGCTGGATAGAGCGCTGCCCTCCGAAGGCAGAGGTCACAGGTTCGAATCCTGTCGGGTGCACCAACTTTCGCAATTCTCGCCGATCAAGGTTCAGGCCGCTCGTGCTTGCGCGTTGCGCGGTGCAAGCCCCCGCCGTGTCAGGCGGGCTCAAACCAGCCGGAGCATTGCTTTCCAACCGTCAATGTTCGCGCCCGGCTCGCCACAGCGTCTGCGTCAACGGTTCGGTGAGGTAGGACAGGGCACTGCGCTTGCGTAGAGGAATGAGCACCTCGGCCGGCAGGCCGGGCTTCAGTCCTCCGCGCGCGCGGAACTCGCTGATCACCGCCAGCTGTTCGCGCGGCACCTCCATCCGGAAAAACCGGGCGCCGCTGCGTTCGTCCTCGAAACTGTCCGCCGACACGTTCGCCAGCCGCCCTTCGAGGATGGGAATGTTGCGTTCCTGGAGGGCGGGGAAGCGGATCTGGGTGGCCATGCCGACCGCCAGATCGTCGGCGTCGCTTGGCGAAGCCTTGGCCTCGATCAGCAGCCGGCGGTCCTGCGGCACGATCTCCATCAGCGTTTCCCCCGGTGAGATGACGCCCCCGACGGTGAACACCTTGAGCCCCACGACCCGTCCGCCTGCCGGCGCGCGGATCTTGGAGCGTTCGATCTGCTCGCGGGCGGCATGGAGGCGCGGGGTGATCTCGCTCAGGCGGACCTGCACGGCGCGCAGGTCGTCGGCCACCTGTTCCATCATTTCGCGGTCCAGCGACACCGTGCGCAGGCGTGTCTCGCCGATCCCTTCGGACGTTCGCGCGACCTCGGCCTGAAGGGCGCCGAAGCTGCCGTTCAGTTCGGCTGCGGCGCGTTCGGTCGCCCGGATCTGCGACTTGGAGACGAAGCCCCGATCCGCCAGTTCGCGCAGACCCGACAGCTCTTCGTTGATGAGCCGGCTCTGTTCGCGATTGTAATGGATCTGCTCGCGATACCCGCCGATCTGTTCGGATTGCTGGCGGGTGCGCTGACCCAGAAGGTCGCGTTCGTTGGACATCGACGCGCGCCGGGCTTCGAACAGCAGCCGCTGGCCGCGCATGGGTTATTCTTCAATGTCGCCGGGTGTTTCCCGACTCGTGGATAGAGTAGGAACAATGATTGACGGGGGATGTTCTGGTCTATTCTCCTGACGGATTAGTCCCAAGGGCTAACCTTTTGCCTAATTGACTAACCCGTTAGCCTTTCGTTCTATAGCGTTGGTTATAGAAAGCGCGCAGGACGAACGGACAGCCCCCGCGCTTTCGCGCAGGGCAATCCGTCGAAGAAATGTCTAGTGGTGGTAGCGGACTGCGGCCGCGGAGGCGCCGGCATCCTTCGTTCGGCTGAGGTCTTGCAGCTTCGTGACGGCCGATACCCGGTTGACCACGCCGAGCGCGCGGTACGCGGCGTTCAGGTGGACCTTGACCGTCCCTTCGCAAATGCCCAGCTCGCGGCCGATCTGCTTGTTCGACTTCCCTTGCGCCAGGACGTGCAACACGTTCAGCTGTTGCTGCGTCAACGCGGCGGTGGTCTTGCAGGGGGTGACGGCCGGATCGCCGCAAAGCCGCGAGAAATAGGGCCGCCCATCGGCAAGCGCGGCGATCACGTCGCATACCTCGTCGGCGATATGGTCGTGATCGATGCAGGCCAACGCCCCTACGGCGATGCATCTCGAGACGAGGTCACGAGAGACCGCGGGCACGGCCAGGCACGTTCTGGGCGGATGGTGTTCGCGCAGCACTGTGCCAAGGCCCGTCATCCCGCTCATCCCGGGAAGATCAACGTCCACAATCAACAGCGAATCGGTCCGCTGGTGGATGGCATCAACAAGGCTTCGAATGAACCGACGGTCGAAACGGAAACCTTGTCGCAAGAATTTTCTATTATCGTTTTTATTCCGACCCGTGACAGCGCATTTTCATGCGCTACAATCACAGATTGTTCTAACACGACTTTTTCCCCCGCTAACTAGTGCATAAACCTCACGTTTACTTCCGGTTAAGCTTGGATCGTGTCCCGGAACGCGGGCAGAGTCGAATCCTATCAGCCTTGGGGTGACCGGCCTGCGCGCGATGCCTTCGTGACTAATCGTGGAGCGAACAGCGGCGGAGGCCACGCAAGCCTGGGCCAAGATTCAGCTTGGCCCCAAGTGCGCGAGCCCTCCCGCGCTCAGTTCACCTGCCGCTCGCGGCCTTCCCAGTACGGTGCGCGTAATTCGCGGCGCAGGATTTTGCCCGATGGGTTGCGGGGCAGGGCATCGATGAAGTCGACCGTCTTGGGGCACTTGAACCCGGCGATCTTCTCCCGCGCGTAGCCGATCACTCCGTCAGCCTCGAGCTGCACGCCCGGGCGGCGAACGACCACTGCTTTCACCGCCTCGCCCCACTTGTCGTCGGGCACGCCGATCACCGCGACGTCGGCGATATCCGGGTGGCCGTAGATCGCGCTTTCCACCTCGGCGGGATAGACGTTCTCGCCGCCGGTGATGATCATGTCCTTGATGCGGTCCTGGATGAATAGGTAGCCGTCCTCGTCGAGGATGCCCGCATCGCCGGTGCGCAACCAGCCGTCGGGCGAGAGCACCCGCGCGGTTTCTTCCGGCCGATTCCAGTACCCCTTCATCGTGGTCGGGCTCCAGATCGCCACTTCGCCGATCTCGCCCGGTGGCAGGATGTTGCCCTCGGCATCGAGAATGCGGATCTCGCACGCCGGCAGCGCCTTGCCGGCCGAGCGCATCACGCCCTCGCGCCCGGGCCGGTGATCCTCGGGCGGCAGGCTGACGACAGTGCCGTACGTTTCGGTCATGCCGTACATCTGCGCAAAGTCGCAGCCGAGCTTGTCCACCCCGCGCTGCAGCAGGTCGAGCGGGATCGGGCTGGCGCCGTAGGCCATGCCTTCCAGGTTCGAGAAATCGGCACCCTGGGCGTCGGGATGGTCGAGCATCATGGCCAGCGCGGCGGGCACCAGGAAAGCCCACTTGGCCTTGTAGCGCTGGATGTCGTGCAGGATCAGCGCGGGATCGAATTCGGTATGGATGATCAGTTCCTGTCCGCCGTTCACCGCCCCGGTGACGGAGCCGACCCCGGCGATATGGCCGAACGGCATCGCGTGGATCAGCGTGTCGCCGGGCTGCGAGCTGAACCAGCCGATCCCCTGCTCCTGCATGATCGGCCGCAGCACGGTGGCGTTGCGGTGAGTGAGCATCACCCCCTTGGGCATCCCGGTGGTGCCGGAGGTGTAGAGCTGCAGGAACACGTCCCCGCGATCGACCGGCGTCTGCACCGGGGCGGCGGACTGCGCATCGCGCCAGGCATCGAACCGCTCGTCCATCATCACCCGCTCGCCGTCGAACGCCTGATTTTCGAACAACGGCTCGACGAACAACGCGCCGGCCTCAGCATCGCGCAGGATGAATTCGATCTCGGCCGGCGCGAGGCGCCAGATGATCGGCACCAGCACCATGCCGGCGCGCGCCGCGCCCAGCACCAGCTCGCACGCGCGAAACGAATTCTTGCCGAGATAGGCGATGCGCGCGCCGGGCTTGAGGCCCATCGCGGCGAGGCCATTGGCGACCTGCGTGGCGTGGCGATCGTAAGTGCGCCAGTCCACCGTCACGTCGTTGTGGCGCAGGGCGACCCCATCGGGGGTCTCTGCCGCCCACTGCGCCAGCGCATCGCCCAGGGTCCGCGACTTGTCGGGAAAATCCATCAACCTCTCCTCTCGGGCCGCCTTTGGCGGTCAATCCGGAAGACAGGTTGCGTCGGGAAACCCGTTATCGCAAGCGGCTTAGTCGAACCCCCGCTCCAGGAAGCGCAAGGCGCACCCCGCGAGCAGCGCCGAACCGCGCGGCAGGGCCGTCTCGTCGACGTACATGCGCGGGCTGTGGATCGAACAGGCGCTGCGCCAGTCGTCGCCTTCGCGCGCCACTCCCAGGAAGAACATCGCGCCCGGTACCTGCTCCAGGACATAGGAGAAATCCTCCGCGCCCATGATCGGCGCCGGCAGGGTAATCCAGTCCCCCTCCCCGAACAATTCGCCGGTCACGCCGCGGCCCAGCGCAACCGCCCGCTCGTCGCACATGGTGACCGGGAAGCCCGGGGTGACCGTGACGCTGGCGGACAGGCCATATCCGGCGGCAATGCCCCGGGCGGTTTCGGCCACCAGCTCGTGCGCGCGTTCGCGGTTGCGAGGGGTGAGCGTGCGGAGCGTGCCGCGCAAGGTCACCCGGTCGGGGATCACGTTGTGCGCGGTGCCGGCCTCGATCATCGTCACCGTCACCACCACCGCGTCGGCGGCGTTGAAGCGGCGGGTGACCATCGCCTGCAGCGCGGTGACGACCGCGCAGGCGGCGGGGACCGGATCGAGCGTGTCGTGCGGCATCGAGGCGTGCCCGCCACGGCCCTCGACCACGATCTCGATCTGGTCGGCACTCGCCATCAGCGCGCCCGCGCGGCCGGCGAACGCGCCGTGGCGCGCGTTGGGCATGATGTGCAGCGCGAACGCCGCTTGCGGCATGGGGGCGATCAGCCCGTCGTCAAGCATGTGCCGGGCGCCGTGAAACCCTTCCTCGCCCGGCTGGAACATGAACTGGACCTCACCGGCGATTTCCTCGCGACGCGCGCACAGCAGCTCGGCGGCGCCCGCCAGCATCGCGGTATGGGTATCGTGGCCGCACGAATGCATCCGGCCGGGGGTGGTGGAGGCGAATTCCAGCCCGGTGTGTTCGTCCATCGGCAGCGCGTCCATGTCGCCGCGCAACAGGACCCGGCCATGTCCTTCGACACCCGGTTTGCCGCCCTTGAGCGTCGCCACCGCGCCCGTCGTGCTGCCGCCTTCGCGCCACTCGAGCGGCAGGTGAGCCAGCGCCGCGCGCACTTTGGCCAGTGTCTTGGGGGTGTTGAGGCCCAGTTCGGGTTCGGCGTGGATGGCGCGGCGCAGGGACACGATCCGGTCGGAGATCGCGCGCGCCGAATCGAGCAGGTCAGGGTGCAGCATGGCGGCAGGCTACTCCGCTTCGGCCCCGCGCACGCAAGAAAAGTGTATCAGCGCTGCGCCTGCCCGGTCTAAAGACGCGCCGCTCATGCCGCTTTCCCCGTCCGCACCACCTGCGTCGCCGAAGGTCGGGGTCATCTTCAATCCCCGCAGCCATCGCAACCGCACCAGCCGCGCCGCGGCCGAGGCGCTGCCGGGCGTGGTCGTCGCCTCGCCCGCGATGCGGGGCGAACTGCGCGGCGTGCTGGCCGACTTCGCCGAGCGCGGGGTGGACTGCATCGTCATCAGCGGCGGCGACGGGACGGTGCGCGACGTGCTGACCGCCGGGATGCCGCTGTTCGGCGCCGACTGGCCGCTGCTCGCGGTGCTGCCGACCGGCAAGACCAACGCGCTCAACGTCGATCTCGGCGCGCCGAAGAACTGGACGCTGGAAGGGGTGATCGCCGCGATCGCCGACGGGCGCCAGGTGGTGCGGCGCCCGCTGGTGGTCCGCGACCTTGGCGATGGAGGTGAACTGGTCGGCTTCGTGTTCGGCGCGGGACTGTTCACCGTCGCTATCAACGCCGGGCAGGATGCCCACCGGCTGGGCGCGTTCGACAGCCTGGCGATCGGCGCGACCGCGGGCTGGGGTCTGTTGCAGACACTGTTCGGGTCCGACCGCAACGTGTGGCGCCGGGGGGCGCCGATGCGCGTGCGTCTGGGGCAGGACGGGCGCGAGTTGCCGCATGCCGCCAAGGGCGATCCGCAGCGGCGCGCGCTGCTGCTGGCGTCCACCATCGAGGGGTTCTCGTTCGGCATGAAGCCGTTTGGCGCGCGCACCGGCCTGAAACTTGGCGTGATCGACCACCCGCGCCGGCGGCTGATGGCGCTGATCCCGATGATTGCTGCCGGATGGGACCGGCCGCTGCTCGCCAGGCTGGGGCTGCACCGCTGCGAGACCGACCGCATCCTGCTCGACCTCGGTGGCCGGTTCATCCTTGATGGAGAGGCATTTCCCGAAGGATCGTACGAACTCACGCCGGGACCGCCGCTGCGCTTCGTGGTGCCGTGACCCCGGCGCTGGAACAACGGGTCGTGGCGGCGCTGGACGCGCCGATCGCGCCTGAAGTGCGGGCGATCGCGGCGGCGCTCGGCCACGAGGCGGGTGCGCGGGCGGTGCTGTTCTACGGCTCTAACCTGCGCACCGGATCGCTCGACGGAGTGCTCGATTTCTATGTCCTGCTGCCTGGCCGGCAGGTCGAGAAGATCTGGCCGCGGGTGTCGTACCGGGAGTCGCCGGCGGATGGGGTGACCTTGCGAGCCAAGATCGCGACTCTGTCCTTGGAAACCTTCGCCCGCGCCGCCGGGGGGCAATCGCGCGATACCACGATCTGGGCGCGCTTCGTCCAGCCGGCGGGACTTGCGTGGGCGGCGGACGAGGCGGCGCGGGCCGAGGTGGTCGCGGCGGTGGCGGGTGCGGCGGTGACCGCGGCGCGGCTCGCGGCGGCCCTCGGGCCTGTGCAGGGAACCGCCGAGGCGTACTGGCGGGCGCTGTTTCGCGCGACCTACCGGGCCGAATTCCGGGTCGAGAAGCCGGGACGCGAAAACGACATCCTGTCAGTGAACGCCGGCCACTTCGCCGGTCTGCTGCCGATCGCGTGGGAAGCGGCGGGGATCGCATTCGACCGGGATGGATCGGATCTGCGCCCGCGGCTGGGCGTCCGGGAGCGCGCCCGCATCGAACGATGGTGGCGCACTCGTGCCCGGCTCGGCAAACCGTTCAACCTCCTGCGGCTGGTCAAGGCGAGCACCACCTTCGACGGCGCGGCCCGCTATGCCGCTTGGAAGATCGAGCGGCACACCGGCGTGCCGATCGCGATCACCCCGTGGCGCGAAAAGCATCCGGTGCTCGCCGCCCCCGCCGTGCTGTGGCGCGTGTGGCGCAGCCGGCGCTGAGTTACATGTAGCGCATGCCGATGCGGATCGATTTCACTCCGCTGCCGACCGCGAACGCCGTCTTGGTGTGGCTCGGCTTGCCCAGGTTGAAGATGTTGATCGACGGATTGTTCGACATGCCGCCGCCATCGCTCGACAGATCGGTGTCACCATTGCCGTTGAGATCGTGGCGGACGGCGATGCCATAGCTGCCCGCCGCCGGAACGGGGACGCAAAAGGTCATCGTGCCGGCCCGGGCGGACGCTTCGATGCGGTTGATCCAGCGGCCTTTCTTCAGCCAGTCCGCCGCCGTCGCGCGGTAGCTTTGCACGCGGATCTTCCCCCGCGACTCCTTGATCCCGTCAACCGTCACCAGCACGGCGGGCCCATCCCCGCTGCGGCACTGGTTCAGGTTGTTGCCGATCGTCTGCCGGTACTGCGCCTGCGCCGGCACCGCGAGGCTCATCGCCAGCGCGCCGAGCGCGACCGTGCTGATGGAAAGGCGGGAGGTCGTCGAAGTCATGTGCATATCCATATGGCGGGCGGGTCGACACGGCTCAAGCCGGCGGTGCGCATGGTGGCAGCCCGGGATCGCCGCGGCCACTACCGGGGGCGGGCTGAATTTGCCCTTAATCGGGACAGTCGCCGCATTCGGGCCGGGGCCATGTGGAAAAGGCAGGTTGAATCGCTTGTGCGGCTCCGGAACCGATGGTTAAGCACTTGAAAGGTATCTCAAGGAGCCCAAAGGCGACCGCCATGGCCCGCCCGCTGATCAGCCCGTCGATCCTGTCTGCCGATTTCGCCCGGCTCGGTGAAGAAGTGCGCGCCATCGACGAGGCCGGCGCCGACTGGATTCACGTCGACGTGATGGACGGGCATTTCGTGCCGAACCTCACCATCGGCCCGGCGGTGGTCAAGGCGCTGCGTCCCCACTCTGACCTGCCGTTCGACGTGCACCTGATGGTCAGTCCGGTGGACCTCTGGCTGCAGCCGTTCGCTGACGCTGGCGCCGATATCATCACCGTGCATCCGGAGGCGGGGCCTCACGTCCACCGCACCGTGCAGGCGATCAAGGCGCTGGGGAAGAAGGCTGGCATCAGCCTCAACCCCGCAACTCCGGCCAAGATGCTCGACTATCTGATCGACGAGATCGACCTCGTGCTGGTGATGAGCGTCAACCCCGGCTTCGGCGGGCAGAGCTTCATCGCCAGTCAGCTCAAGAAGATCGAGGCGGTGCGCAAGATGATCGACAGATCGGGCCGGGCAATCGACCTCGAAGTCGATGGCGGGGTCGACGCGGTGACCGCGCGGCAGTGCGTCGAAGCCGGTGCGAACGTCCTGGTTGCGGGCTCCGCCAGCTTCAAGGGCGGGCCAGCGAGCTACGCCGCCAACATTGCCGCGCTGAAGGGCGAGTGATGGACGGCGCGGCGGTTACCGGGAAACGCGCCGCCAGACAGGCCGCCAGCCTGAGCGATGCCGGCCTGAGTGGTGGGCCTGCGATCCCCTTGAACCAGCGCGACGAACCGCAAGTCGTCGAGCCGCCAAGCGAAGTCATCGAACCCGGCCGCGCGCTGGCGCTGGCTGATTTCGCTCCGCCCTCGGTGGGGCCGGGGGAGGCGCTGATCCGCCTGGCCTATCGCATGGGCGTTTCCGGTTCGACGCTGGCGCGACCGTTCGGCAAGCCGGCCCGGCCGCGCCTTCTGGCCACCGTGGACAGTCCGATCTCGGGCGACCGTGCAGTGGGCATGGCGCTGAGAGCGGGGCACTTCCTGGTTTACGGGGTCAAGGCGCCGATCACGCAGATCGATTTCACCCCCTCCGCCCGGCTGACCCCGCCGTTCGAGCGAACGGTGCACGGCTTCATGTGGCTGCGTGACTTGTGCGCTTCGGCTCCGCGCGAGCAGTGCACCGCGACTGCCGAGCGGGTGCTGACGGCATGGCTCGGGGCCACTCCGAAGACGGGCGGGAAGGGCGCCGCCTGGACCGTCGAGAACGCCGGACGGCGCTTGCTCGGCTGGCTGGTCCACGCGCCGCTGATCCTGTCGGGTGACAACGCCCGGCTGCGCAGCCGGACCCTGGCCGCGATGGAGGACACCGCCCGCTGGCTGGACCGTCACGCCGGCAAGGCGCCCGACGGGTTGGCCCAGGTCGCCGGATGGAGCGCAATCGTCGCGGCCGGACTGCTGCTGCCCGACGGCAAGCCGCGGCGGCTGTTTGGCGAAGCGGGCCTGGTGCGTGCGCTGGGTGAACTGGTGGGCGACGATGGCGGGGTACTGTCGCGCAGCCCGCTCGCCCAGGCCGAAGCGATCGCACTCCTGATCGAACTGCGCGCGTGCTACCGCGCCGTGCGGCGCGAGCCTCCCTCTGCGATCGAAGCGATGCTGGCGATGCTGGTGCCACCGCTGCTGGGCCTGACTCACGGCGATGGCGGGCTGGGTTCATGGCAAGGGGCCGGCGCGGTAACGGCCGAGCGGATCGCTGCGCTGATCTCGGCCAGCGGGGTGCGCACGCGCCCGCTGAAGGATGCACGGCAGTGGGGTTATCAACGCGCCACCGGCGGCAAGGCGGTGCTGCAGTTCGATGCCGCCCCGCCGCCGCTGGCCCGGCACGCGCGCAGCGGTTGCGCCTCCACCCTGGCGTTCGAACTCAGCCACGGGCCGCAGCGGATCGTGGTCAACTGCGGCGGCGCGGCGTTCGCCGGGGGACAGGTGCCCGCCCGCATCGAGCAGGGCCTACGCGGCACCGCGGCCCATTCGACGCTGTCGCTGGGCGACACCAACTCGACCGCCGTGCTCCTCCACGGCAAGCTCGGCGCCGGGGTGGGCGAGGTGGAGATCGATCGCCGCATGCTCGCGCTGGAAAACGGCGGGGCGACCCGGCTGGAGGCAAGCCACGATGGCTATGTCGCGCGGCACGGGATTATCCATCGCCGCATCCTTACCTTGCGCGATGACGGGCGCGAACTGCGCGGGGACGATCTGCTGGTTCCAGCCGGCAAGAAGGGCAAGCGCGGCAAGATCGCGCTCACGATCCGATTTCACATCGGACCGGGGATCGAGCTTGGCCTGGCGGAAAACGGCCGTGGTGCCGGTCTGGCCCTGCCGGATGGAAGTTACTGGCAGTTTCGCTGCGGGGAACTGGGCGAAGGCGTGACCTTGTCGGTCGAAGAAAGTATGTGGGTGGACGGCCAGGGTCGGCCACAGCCGATCGAGCAACTGGTGATACAGGGGCTGGTACCGCGCGGCGGGGCCACAGTCTCGTGGCTGTTCAAGAGAATGGGATAAGCTTTTTTCCGTGACCAACGTATCGATCAAGCGGGCGCTGCTGTCTGTGTCCGACAAGGACGGGCTCGCCGCCCTGGGTTCGACTTTGGGTGACGCGGGGATCGAGCTGGTCTCCACCGGCGGCACCGCCCGGGCGCTGCGCGATGCGGGACTGATGGTGCGCGACGTATCGGACCTGACCGATTTTCCCGAGATGATGGACGGGCGGGTCAAGACGCTGCACCCGATGGTCCACGGAGGGCTGCTGGCGGTGCGCGACAACCCGGAGCACGCCGCCGCGATGGAGGCTCACGAGATTGGCGCGATCGATCTGGTGGTCGTCAATCTCTATCCGTTCGAAGCGACGGTGATGCGCGGCGCCCCGCGCGACGAGATTATCGAGAACATCGACATCGGTGGGCCGTCGATGGTGCGGTCGGCCGCCAAGAACCATCGCTATGTCACGATCATCACCGATCCGGCCGATTACGACGAATTGCTGGCCGAGTTGGGTGCCAACGACGGCGCGACGACGCTTGCCTTTCGCCAGCGCATGGCGGCCAAGGCATTCGCCGCCACCGCCGCGTATGACAGCATGATCAGCCAGTGGTTCGCTTTTGCCGACCAAGGAGAGCGGTTTCCGCCTTCCGTCAGCATGACGCGGGTGCTCGCGGGCTCGCTGCGCTATGGCGAAAACCCGCACCAGCAGGCAGCGCTGTACCTGCCCGCCGGACCGCATACGCGCGGGTTGCCGCAGGCCGAACAGGTGCAGGGCAAGGAGCTGTCGTACAACAACTACAACGACGCCAACGCCGCGCTGGAGCTCGTCGCCGAGTTCCGGGGGCAGGACCCCGTGGTGGTGATCGTCAAGCATGCCAACCCGTGCGGGGTCGCCCAGGCGGGGACGTTGCTGGAGGCATGGCAGGGTGCGCTGGCCTGCGACGACGTGTCCGCGTTCGGCGGGATCGTCGCCACCAATGTGCCCCTTGATGGCCCCACCGCCGAGGCGATCTGCCAGATTTTCACCGAAGTGGTGGTCGCGCCCGGTGCCGATGACGCCGCCCGCGCTGCCTTCGCCCGCAAGAAGAACCTGCGCCTGTTGCTGACCGACGATCTCCCCGATCCGCGGCGCCCGGGTCAGACGCTGGCGGTGATCGCCGGGGGCATCCTGGTGCAGGACCGCGACAACGGTGCGGTCACCGAAGCGGATCTCAAAGTGGTCACCCGGCGCGCGCCGACTCCACAGGAACTGAAGGATTGCCTGTTCGCGTGGACCGTCGCACGCCACGTGAAATCGAACGCGATCGTCTATGCCAAGGACGGCGTCACCGCGGGCATCGGCGCAGGCCAGATGAACCGGCGCGATTCGTCACGCATCGCGGCGATGAAGGCAGCCGAAGCCGCCGGTAAATTCGGCTGGGAACACCCGCGCACCGTCGGCAGCGCGGTCGCATCGGACGCGTTCTTCCCGTTTGCCGATGGTTTGCTGGCGGCAGCGGAAGCCGGCGCCACCGCGGTGATCCAGCCGGGCGGCTCGATCCGCGACGACGAGGTGATCCGCGCCGCGGACGAAGCGGGCCTCGCGATGGTCTTTACCGGGATGCGTCACTTCCGCCACTGACCCGTCCGCCGCGCGGTCGCTCAGCTTACGCGACGTTACTGTGCCCTGCTGATCGGGCTCCGGGTAAGGCTCAGCTTCCTGAACCCCGCGCAACCTTGCCATTAAGCATCTCGCAATTGCGCGCTCGCTAGCCATATCGGCGAGCCAAAGGAAATTTCGCATGCGTCTGTTCAAGTCCGACCTCTATCGCAACCTCGGCATCGGTTTCGTCATCGGTGCCGCCATCGCGGTGTTCCAGATGCCGCAGGGCGACAACGGTCTGATCTCGCAGGCTCAGGCGGCGACGCTGGAGGCCACCGCTCAGTGAGACGCGGCGCGGTCCTGATCGTTGCGGCCGGCCTGGTGCTCTCAGGCTGCCAGAGCGCGGCCCATGCCGGCGAAACCGCCGTGTCCGCGCCGATGGCGCAGCGCGAGGCGGCCGAAAAAGGTCTCAAGACGGCAGTGTTCGCCGGGGGCTGCTTCTGGGGCGTCGAGGCGGTGTTCAGCCATGTGAAGGGCGTGAAGAGCGCGGTCAGCGGCTATGCCGGCGGCACCAAGGGAGTCGCGAACTACGATGCCGTGTCCAGCGGCGTCACCGATCATGCCGAGGCGGTCAGGGTGACCTACGATCCCGCCGTCATTCGCTATGACCAGCTGCTGCGGATTTACTTCTCGGTGATCGCCGATCCGACGCTGAAGAACCGGCAGGGGCCCGACACCGGCAGCCAGTACCGCACAGCGCTCTTCCCGCAGAGCGCCGAGCAGACCAGGGTCGCCAAGGCCTATGTTACACAGCTTTCCGGGGCCAAGCTGTGGAAGGCGCCGATCGTCACGACGATCGAGAGCGGGGCGTTCTACCCGGCCGAGGCATATCATCAGGATTTCGCGCTGAAAAATCCCCGGCACGGCTACATCGTGCGGTGGGATGCGCCCAAAGTCGCTGCGCTGAAAGCGATGTACCCCGGGGTGTGGCAGACCGGCTTCGTGCGGAACTGACCCCGGGCTGGCGCGCCGCGCCGGGGCGCACTACATGGTTGCCATGTCCGCTCATGATCACCGTGAACACTCGGGCGTCAGCCTCGCCCCCGCCGCGCGCGACGCGCTGATCGCCGCCGGCGAGCAGTGGACAGAACTGCGCGCCGAGGTGTTCGATGCGCTTGCCACCCACGCCACGCCAGCCAGCGCATACGATATCGCAGACGAGGTATCCGCCCGGCGCGGCAAGCGGATCGCCCCTAACTCGATCTACCGAATCCTCGACGTGTTTGTGGCCAACAACCTCGCGCTGAGGGTGGAAAGCAGCAACGCGTACCTCGCAAACAACCACCCGGGTTGCCTGCACGACTGCATCTTTCTGGTGTGCGACGAATGCGGCGAAGCCACGCACATCGATGATGACGCGCTGACCGGTTCGGTCCGCGGCCTGGCGGAGCGGGCCAACTTCAAGCCCGAGCGCCCGGTGATCGAGATCCGCGGATTGTGTGCCGACTGCCGTTGACGTCCGTCACGCAATCCTCATGCATCTCTCACCGCGCCTTCATCGACAGCCCCGCCGCGTGAGTGTAGGACGCCTGCCATGACATCGCGCCCCGTGACGCCCCTGCTCGACACTGTCGACACCCCCGCCGACCTCCGCCGGCTCAAGCCGGAAGACTTGCGCCAGCTGGCCGACGAGCTGCGCACCGAGATGATCAGCGCGGTGGGCTCCACCGGGGGGCACCTCGGCTCCGGCCTCGGCGTGGTCGAACTGACGGTGGCGGTTCACTATGTATTCGATACGCCCACCGACAAGCTGGTGTGGGACGTCGGTCACCAGGCGTACCCGCACAAGATCCTGACTGGCCGGCGCGACCGCATTCGCACGCTGCGCCAGGGCGGCGGCCTTAGCGGCTTCACCAAGCGCAGCGAGAGCGAATACGACCCCTTCGGCGCTGCCCATTCGAGCACTTCGATCTCGGCTGCGCTCGGGTTTGCCATCGCCAGCAAGCTGAAAGGCGAACCCGGCCGCGGCATCGCGGTGATCGGCGACGGCGCGATGAGCGCCGGCATGGCGTACGAGGCGATGAACAACGCCGAGGCCGCGGGCAACCGGCTGGTGGTGATCCTCAACGACAACGATATGTCGATCGCGCCGCCGGTGGGCGGGCTGTCGGCCTATCTTGCGCGAATGGTGTCCTCCAGCGAGTACCTCGGCCTGCGCAGCCTCGCCAAGCGGCTGTCCGCCAAGCTCAGCCGGCGGCTGAACCACGGCTTGGAAAAGGCTGAGGAGTTCACCCGCGGAATGGTGACCGGAGGCACCCTGTTCGAGGAATTGGGGTTCTATTACGTGGGGCCGATCGACGGGCACAATCTGGAGCACCTCATCCCGGTGCTCGAAAACGTGCGCGACAGCGAGCAGGGGCCGATCCTGGTCCATGTCGTCACCAAGAAGGGCAAAGGGTATGCTCCGGCGGAGAACTCCGCCGACAAGTACCATGGCGTCCAGAAGTTCGATGTCATCACCGGCGAACAGAAGAAAAGCGCCGGCGGTCCGCCCGCCTATCAGAACGTGTTCGGCGACACGCTGGCGAAGCTGGCCCACGACGACGACCGGATCGTCGCCATCACCGCGGCCATGCCGAGCGGCACCGGAATCGATCGTTTCGCCAAGGCGCACCCCGACCGCAGCTTCGATGTCGGCATTGCCGAACAGCATGGGGTGACGTTTGCCGCCGGGCTCGCGGCGCAGGGCATGCGTCCGTTCTGCGCGATCTACTCGACCTTTCTCCAGCGCGCGTTCGACCAGGTGGTGCACGACGTGGCCATCCAGAACCTGCCGGTGCGGTTCGCGATCGACCGGGCGGGCCTGGTCGGCGCCGATGGGGCGACGCACGCCGGATCGTTTGACGTCACCTATCTCGCGACATTGCCCAACATGGTGGTGATGGCCGCCGCCGACGAGGCCGAGCTGGTCCACATGACCTACACCGCCGCGCAGTACGACGCGGGCCCGATCGCCTTCCGCTATCCGCGCGGTAACGGCACCGGGGTAGCCCTGCCCGATACGCCGCAGTTGCTGGAGATCGGCAAGGGACGGGTGGTCCGCGAAGGAACTAAGGTCGCGCTGCTGTCGCTCGGCACCCGTCTGGCGGAGGCACTGAAGGCGGCCGACGCACTTGAAGCCAAGGGGCTGTCGACCACGGTCGCGGACCTGCGCTTCGCCAAGCCGCTCGACACCGGGTTGATCGATCGGCTGATGCGGACTCACGAAGTGGTGGTGACCGTGGAGGAAGCGGCGATCGGCGGTCTGGGCGCGCACGTGCTCACCCATGCGAGCGACGCCGGGCTGCTCGACTCCGATGGTGTAAGCGGGGGCCTCAAGATCCGCACCATGCGCCTGCCCGACGTATTCCAGGACCACGACGATCCGGTGAAACAGTACGACGCGGCGGGCCTCAACGCGCCGCATATCGTGGAGACGGTGCTGAAAGCGCTACGCCACAACAGCGCGGGGGTGGAAGAGGCGCGGGCCTAGTCCAGTTCAGCGGCCATCGCGGCGGCGATCAGGGTGTCCAGGTCGCTTTCCGGCACCGGTTTCCCAGGCTTGAAGTTAAGGCAGGACTTGCCGTGCATGTGCGGGCGCAGCGCTTGCGGCATCGCCTCCACCAGTTCGGGGTGACAGTAGAGCGGCATCAGGTGCAACGCGACGTAGCGCTTGGCAATTTTCACCGAAGCCACGAACGCCGGCTTCCGGTCGGCTGCCGCCGGACGAGTGAGTTGCAGGTGATCGGCGGTATCGACCTCTGCGATGAGGCCGGTCGCATGGCGCCGTAAGATGGCTGAGATCGTGCCGAACGGTTCGCTCACGCCTCGATCCCCGCTCTAGCCAAGCCAGCGCCACGCGCCTGCAGGGATGCCGGCGGTCGGCAGGTGTGCCCATGTTATCGCCAGCCACAGTGCAACCGCGACCAGCCAGAGCATCGCGCTAGCTTCGAAGATGCGGCCCCAGCGCGGCCAGTAGCTCGTCTGCGCTTCCCACGCGGTCCACGCGTCGCCCAGCAGCGCGGCCTTCTTGCGGTCCTGCAGGTGGGCGCCGACCAGTGCCAGGAACAGGATCGTCACGCCCACGATCACCGTCCGCCAGCTCCACCACAGGACGATGTGCGAGAGCGCCCATAGCGCGAAACCCCACATCATCGGATGGCGCGTGACGGCGAACACCCCCGCAGGTGCGCGGATGACTGGTCTTGTCCTGGTGGGGTTGGGGAGGGCCGGGTTGCCGCGCAATGAGCCGAAGAACAGCAGCAGAGCAGGGATCGTCAGCAGCGTCGCCGCGATCCAGCCGATCTCCCCGGAGCCCGGCAGGTCCGCGGGCGGGGCGTCGCGAAAAGCGACGATCATCCAGCCAAGGGCGGCGAACGCGACCAGGGAATACAGCGGCAGGAACCCCCGCTCTCCCAGCCGCGCAACCAGCGGAGGCCGCAGCGGGTGCGACAAGGCGAAGTGTGTGCCGACGAACGCAATGCTTGCGGCAGTCAGTATCAGCAGCGCAGGGTCCACCGTCGATCTCCCCATGTGAACGGTGTCAACATGGGTAGCACGTCAGACGTTGATTGCAATGAGCTTGCTAATCGCCCTCACCGACATCGAGCAGCCGAACGGTAAACAGCAAGGTGGCGCCTCCCGGGATCGGCCCTTTGCCCTTCACGCCATAGGCGCTGGTGGCTGGTGCCGCGATCTCGATGGTATCGCCCACCCCCATCTGCGGGATCGCCAGAGTCCACGCCGGAATCAGCTTGTTGAGCGGAAACGTAGCCGGATCCCCACCTTCGGACGAATCGAAGGTGCTGCCGTCGACGAAGGTGCCGGTGTAGTGGACCGTGACGACGTCGGTCGGCCGGGGATGCACGCCAGCCCCGTCCCCCGCCACTCGCCGCCACAACACCCCGCCATCCAGCGCCTGCCAGCCCGGCTGCGCCGCGCGCGTGGCCAGCGCCGTCTGCTGGGCATTCATCCAGCCGATATCCTGGCTGCGATCAGTCGGCGCAGTGACCGGCTGCGCGATCGCTGCCGCACCTGCGATCAGGGCCGCGCCGAGCGCCAGCGTGGCGCCGCTTTCGCCTGCGAACCGCAGCCTCACCAGTCGTAGGCTTTCGGCTGGTCCCGGTCGTCCAGATCACGGTAGCGGTCCTTCAGCCGGGTCTGGTGATCGTCGCGCGGTTGTTCCACGCCATCGATGAACACTCGTTCGGCAGTGCTCGACAGTTCCAGCGGATCGCCGTCCCAGATCACCACATCGCCAACCGCGCCCGGGGCGAGCACGCCCGCGCGGCCTCCCTGACCCGAGATTTCCGCCGGGACCGATGTGATTGCGGCAAACGCCTGTGCCCAGGTGAGGCCGCTTGCCCCGGGAAGCCTGGTCAGGGCCACCAGGTTGCCGGCGTATTGCTTGAGATTGCGCGGCTGATCGCCGGTCGAGCCCGACAGCCCGCCCAGCGCCACCTTCACCCCGGCGGCAGCCATGCGGCCGATGTTGCTTTGCGTCGCGGCCAGCTGCTCGAACCGGGAGGGCAGGTCATCCACCGGATCGGCGATCACCGGCACCCCGGCAGCGGCGATGTCGCTCGCCACGCGCCACCCTTCGCTGACGCCGACCAGCACCAGCTTGAGGTTGGGGAATTCGCTGCGCAGCGCCAGCACCGCGCGGATGTCGGATGCGCGCTCGACGCCGACGTAGAGCGGCTGCTGCCCGCTCACCACCGGCACCAGCGCCGCCGCGTCGAACCGCGTCAGCAGCACGTCATCCCGCTCGGCATTGTTGTCGATCAGGCGGCTGTCGATGGGAATGTCATCGCCGGTGGATACCTGGCGCGGACCCCCGCCGCCGGTGATCCGGCTATCGCTGCCGTATTGCCGCGCCTCGCGCAGCGCGTTCCGAAGCACCGCGTGGGCGCTTACCCGGCTGCCGCCGGCCAGTTGCGCACCGTATTCGCCCAGCGCAACCACCTGAAAAGCGCGAGGACGCACGATCATGGCGGGGTCCGCACCCAAGTCGACCACCGCGCCTTGCCCGCCGAAGATGGAACTGGCCGGAGCGGGCGAAACGCTGGCCCGCGTGATCCCGTTATTGCGCGCGACGGCGACGTGCTGGGATGCCGGGTTGAGCGCGGGCATCACGTCGAGCGCGGCGCTGAATGGCGAATTGCGCGCACCGACGTCGTTCGATTCGCCGATGCCGTCCGCGTCCGAGAGGCCGAGCGCGGTCATGGCGGCGAACAGCCCGGGGGTGACCCACTTCCCGGTTCCGTCGATCGTCTCGACCCCGGCCGGTATCGCCACTCCTTGGCCCGCAGCGACAACCTTACCCCCGCGCACGACGACTGTTGCGCCCTGCACTGGCGCCGATCCGTCGCCGGTCGCGACGGTGGCGTTGGTGATGGCGAAGTCCTGCGCAGCGGCAGGAACCGCGAGGGCGAGCAGCGCCGCCCCAAGCGCGAGACGGGCGATCATTTCACGTCTCCTTCACCGGGCTGGCCAAGCTCGAAATCGCTCACCGGACGGCGCTTCGGATCGAAAGCGTCGAACATCAGGGCGCCGTCGATCCACACCTTCTCGGGGCGCGAATAGACGGACAACGGGTTGCCGTTCCAAAGCACCACGTCGGCCATCTTGCCGCTCGCAAGGCTGCCGGTCTTCTCCGCGATGCCCATGGCGGTCGCGGGGTTGAGGGTCAGCCAGCGGATCACGGTTTCATCGGGGATCGTGATGCCCGCCCGCCGGCCCGCGGTCTGCGCCTTGGCGGCTTCCTGATTGAGCCGCTGGATGCCGTTTTCGTCATCCGAGTGGATGATGGCGCAGGCACCCGCATTATGGATCAGCGCGGCGTTCTCGGGAATGCCGTCGTAGCTTTCCATCTTGAAACCGAACCAGTCGGCCCACACCGCCGAGCAGACGCCATTCTCGCGCAGCAGATCGGCGACCTTGTAGCTTTCGACCGCGTGGTGGAACGCGGTGACCTTGTACCCGGCTTCCTTTGCCATGTCGAGCACGACGGCCATCTCGTCGGCGCGGTAACAGTGGTTCTGGACCAGGATCTTGCCGTCGAGCACGCCCGCAAGCGTTTCCTTGGCGAGGTCGCGCGTCTTGCGCCCATCATCCATCCACTTGCGGGCATCGATCCAGGTCTGCCGGTCGACCGCGATGTTGCCCATCCGGGTAGATGGCTGACGCCCCTTGCTGCCATAGACCCGCTTGGGGTTCTCGCCGCACGCCATCTTCATGCCATAGGGCGCGTCGGGGAACTTCATGCCCTGCATCGTGCGCGACGGGACGTTCTTGAGCGTGACCGAGCGGCCGCCGACCAGGTTCGCCGAACCGGGCAAAATCATCAGCGAGGTGACGCCGCCGTTGGCCAGCGCGCGGCTGAACCCGGGGTCCTGCGGCCACACCGAATGTTCGACCCAAACGTCCGGCGTGGTCGGGTTGGTCGCCTCGTTGCCATCGGACAAAGCCGCGATCCCGGGCGACGGATACGCACCGAGATGCGAGTGGATGTCGATGATGCCGGGCGTGACGAATTTGCCGGTGCCGTCGATCCGGGTGTAGCCGGCCGGGATGGCTAGGTCGGCCCCGCCCACACCAACAACCTTGCCATCGGCGAACAGCACCGTGCCGCCGTCGATCCGACCGCCCGCGCCGTCGAACACCGTGGCGCCGACCAGTGCGGTGGGCGCGCCAGGATACGCGCGATAGGTCGACGGATAGGGATTCTCGTCGATCGCCGTTGACGCGCTGGAGTTATCGTTGCCACCGCCCGTGGTCGCGCAAGCGGTCAGCGCCAGCGCGCCCAGGGCCGCGCACGTCGTTCGCCAGAGTGTCATACTTCCCCCGTTGAAGTCCGGCGCGGCCGCAGTGGAGCGGCCGCGCCGGGATATCGTCTGATCAGGTGTTGCGGGTCGCCGGATGGATCCCGGCTTCTTGCGGCTCGACCCCGGCCTGGCTCTGTCCTTCAAGGTCATCGCCGACATTGTCGTCGCGCAGCGTGTCGAGATGCATCAACCGCTTGATGAGCGGGCTGATCAGCAGCACGCCGACGCCAACGCCGACCGCGACCCACCCGACGGTCGAGTAAACATCGAGCACCACGGTCTTGCCCGCTTCCTCGCCCACGCCTTCGGCGCCAGTGGCCGACGCGATCAGGCCGGCGGCAAAGTTGCCGGTGGCCGAGGCGAAGAACCAGGTGCCCATGATCAACGACGCCATGTGCGCGGGCGCCAGCCGGTTCATCGCCGACAGGCCGACCGGGCTAAGGCACAGCTCTCCGGTGGTGTGGAGCAGGTAGATCAGGAAGATGAAGATCACCGGCGTCGGCACGTCGATGCCCACCGAGCTGGCGCCCCACACGAGCACCAGGAAGCCGAGCCCGACCTGGATCACGCCGAGGCCGAACTTGAACGGAGTGGACGGCTCCAACCCCTTGCGGCCAAGCACGGTCCATACCGTCGCGAAGACGGGCGCGAGGAGGATGATGTAGATCGCGTTGATCGACTGGAATACCGATGCCGGCACCCCGCCGCGATCAACGTGACGGTCGGTGAACAGGTTGAGGCTCGATCCCGCCTGTTCGAACAGCGCCCAGAAGATGATCGACGCCAGGATCAGGAACATGGCCGCGAAGATCCGGTCGCGATCATGGGGTTCAAGCTTGGTGACGGCCGTGAACAATACGTACAGCACCAGCAAGCCGCCGAAGATGCCCAGCAGCCAGCCCACGACCGACTGGTTCTGCACGAGCACCCAGGCCAGTGCGACCAGCGCCAGACCGACACCGTACATCGACCATTCGCGGCTCTTGGCCAGCGCCTTGGGAGGCTCGCCCCGGCCCAGCAGCAGGCCGCGGCCGAGCACGAACACGATCAGGCCGGCGAGCATGCCGATCCCGGCCAGGCCGAAGCCGTACGACCAGCCATAGGTTTCACCGATGTAGCCGCACAGCAGCGAGCCGAGCGCCGCGCCTAGGTTAATGCCCATGTAGAAGATCGTGTAGGCACCGTCGCGCCGCACGTCGGTGCGCGGATACAGCTGGCCGACGATCACCGAGATGTTCGCCTTGAGGAAGCCCGAGCCCACGATGATCAGCGCCAGCGCAAGCCAGAACACGCTGATGACCGGATTGTCGGTGTGACCCGCGCCAGCCTCGCCTTCGAAGGCCATGAAGAAGTGGCCCAGCGTCAGCAGGACCGCACCGAACTGCACCGCCTTGCGTTGCCCTAGGTACCGGTCGGCCAGATAGCCGCCCACCACCGGGGTAATGTAGACCAACGCGGTGTAGGCGCCGTAGATGACGCCGGCTTCGCTGTCGGAATAGAGCCAGTGCTTGGTCAGGTAGAAGATCAGCAGCGCGCGCATGCCGTAGTAGGAGAACCGTTCCCACATCTCGGCGAAGAAGAGCATGAACAGGCCCTTCGGATGCCCCAGAAACGTGCCGGCGCTATCGCCGTGCGGAAGCTGCTGTGTAGCCATCTATAGCTTGCCCTCATGTACCCTGGCGGAGCGCGATCTGTCGCCGCTGACCGCCCGAAAAAGATGACCTAGCCTAGCGGCTTGCTCGCTCATGTGAAGCAATTGTTTCACCCGCAACCGCTCTCGCCGCTAGGCGGGGAACTTGACGCGCTGTGCTGTATTATGTCACTGACGCACCTGGAAATCGAGGATGTCTCATGACTCAGCAGAGCCGACCGGTGTACCTGAGGCTGCGTGACCTGGTCGCGGCCGCGATCATGGACGGACGCTATCGCGAAGGTGAAATGCTGCCGTCGGTACGCGCTTTGGCCGCTGAACAGGGGGCCAATCCCCTCACGGTCGCCAAGGCGTACCAGCAGTTCCAGGCGGATGGGCTGATCGAGGTGCAGCGGGGCGTTGGAATGTATGTCGCGGCAGGCGCGGCGGACAGGCTGCGGAGCGCGGAGCGGTCGCGCTTTCTTGACGAGGAGTGGCCCGAACTGATGGCGCGGATGCGCCGGCTCGGTCTGGACGCGGCGCAGTTGCTGGCGGACGCCTGACCGGCTGCAAACTGTCCGTTGCGCAGCCGGCGTGCCTCTGCCAGATTGCGGGAATTGGTTCGAGCTCGTCGCGCTCGGTGACTGGCTCGGGAGATGCGCACATGATCAGGTCGGAGCTGCTGCAGGCGCTGGGTCGGGAAAATCCCGATCTGCGAGCGGAAGAGGTCGAACAGGTGGTCGACACCTTCTTTGACGAAATCGCCAAGCGCCTGGCCGAAGGCGGCCGGGTGGAATTGCGCGGGTTCGGCGCCTTCTCCACCCGTGAGCGCGGCGCCCGCAAGGGCCGCAATCCGCGCACCGGAGAAGCGGTGGAAGTGCCCGCGAAGAAGGTTCCGTACTTCAAGCCGGGCAAGGAAATGCGCCGCGTCGTCAACGACGACTGACAACTTCGCCGCCGCGAATTGCTCCTGCGCCCGTGCCGCGCTAGCGCACACGCTGCGCGGGCGTGGCGGAATGGTAGACGCCGGGGACTTAAAATCCCCTGAGCCTTGCTCGTGTGGGTTCGAGTCCCACCGCCCGCACCACCCCAGAACGTTTGCCTCCCTGTTGAGGGTGAGTGCGCAGGCTTCCGCTAACCTGCTCTTTACCCGTGCCAGAGCAATGACGCGGCACGGTTCCGGTCACGCCGGGACCGCCGCGGCAGGGGTGCCGCGCCAGGGGGATGAGCAATGGAGCAGGGGCGTATCAGCGTGCCGCAGGAGGGGGCACCCACGGCGTGCGAGCCGGTGTGTGAAGAACGCACGGCGCCGCGCTTCACGCTGCTCATCCGCGCGGCCAAGGTGGTCACGCCCGCCGGCGAATTCATCTGCGTGATCCGCGATGTTTCGCAAAGCGGCGTGTCGCTCCGCGGCTTTCACGCGTTGCCCGAAAATGGCCCCCACTGGCTAGAACTGCAAACCGGCGAGCGCTACGCCATCGAGCCGGTCTGGAGCCGGGGTCTGGAGGCCGGGTACCGCTTCGCCAGCGCGGTCGATGTCGCCACGCTGATCGCCGAGGCTGGGCGCTATCCCAAGCGGCGGCTGCGCCTCAACATCGGGTTGGAGGTCGAACTGGCGTTTCTCGGGGGGCGGGTCCGGGCCGATGTGATCAACCTGTCTCAGCAGGGCGCCCGCATCGAGTGCGACACCCTGCTGGCGCTCGACCAGCCGCTGCGCCTGTGTTCTGGGCTGCTGCCCGAAGTCCGGGCGCGGGTTCGCTGGCGCAGCAAGCGCGAATACGGCCTGGTGTTCGACGATACCTTCACCCTCAGCCAACTGGCCGCTTTTGCGGCGGGAGTGCAGGCACCGGCCCTGCTCGCCCAGCCAGCCTGCGCGGCCGCGCTGCGCCGCTAAACCCAAGGCGGCGCGGGACGGGACTGCGTTTACCGCCCGGTAACCATTAAACTTCATCCTCGGCCAATCGAACCGGGGGGATTTCGGTGCAACCGAGCAAAGTGACCATCATCACCGCGAACCCAGCCGCGCGCTGGTACTTGCGGAGCGCGGCATGAGCCTGTTCGTCGAGCGGCGCCGGCCGATGTTTTCCGCCGAGCTGACTGCGCGCGTGACCCTCGCCTGGACGATGATCGCTGCCCTGTTGCTGGTCACCAACCTGCCCGGCATCCTGGCGCATGACACCCCCGCTGCTGGTGAAAGCGTGCGCTTGATCGCTGCGCTGCGTCCGCTGCTCGGCTCCTCCGTCGCCACTTCGGCGGCGCTCATCCTGGCGCCGTTGATCCTGCTGTTTGCGTGCCTGATGCTGATCGGGCGGATCGCCGGGCGCATCATGGGCGATGAAGTCGCCCTGCTCGCGTGCCTGGCGTTTGCATTCTGCGTTCCCGTGATCGAGCATTTCCGGCCTATGCAGATCGACCATTATGGCGGTCAGATCGCCTGTGTCCTGCTCGCCATGAACGGACTGATGGCCCGCTCGGCGCGAGTCGGCGGTTGGCTGGTCGGCAGTGCGCTTGCGCTCGGACTGTCGTTTTCGATCGAGGGGCTGCCGCTGGCCGTCGCGGTGCTGGGAGTTCTGGCGGGGCGCTGGCTGGGCAACCGGGCCGAACGCCAATGGCTGGTCAGCTCCCTGCAGGCCCTGGCGGCTTCCACTGCGGTCCTCCTCCTGCTCGGCGGGGGGGCGCCCGATGTCATCGCCGCCTGCAACGCCATCTCGCTGATGCATCTGGCCATGTTTGCATGGGGGGCGGCGGTCGTGACCGTCTGTTCCGCGCTGGGCCCGCAGCCGCGCTTGATCGTGAGCACTGGATTTACGCTGGTCGTTGGCGGGGCGTTGGCGATCGTGTCGCAAATGGCTCCGCAGTGCCTCGCCAATGGTCCGGATTCCGCCCTCCCGATCTGGCAGCAACCGATCCCGACGGTCGTCCAGATGGTTCTTCCGCCAGCGATCGCGATCTGGGCGGCGACCAAAATGGCCGGCCGCGCGTCAAGCTGGCTGCGCGGGTGGTGGCTGCAGTATGCGGTTCTGCTGTCCGCGGCGTTCGTCATCAGCATCTTCGATTCGCGCGCCGGCGCGGTAGCGGGAGCACTGGCCGCCATCCCGCTCGGCTGGCAGGTGCGCGAATGGCTTCGCCGCGTGCGG
The DNA here is from genome assembly GCF_007065885.1 of Altererythrobacter sp. TH136. Lineage (NCBI taxonomy): Bacteria > Pseudomonadati > Pseudomonadota > Alphaproteobacteria > Sphingomonadales > Erythrobacteraceae > Altererythrobacter > Altererythrobacter sp. TH136. The sequence goes on from NZ_CP041409.1 coordinate 1,873,624, forward strand.
CGGGTCCGGCGCCCCGCAAAGCGCGCGCTCGGCTACGGCAGCGTGGTGTTCGCGCTCGTGCCGGCCGCCCCGGCGTTTTTGCTCGCTACCGCGATGACCGGCTGAGCCACACCTTTCGTCGGGTGCATTGGCACCCCGGTCGAGCCTGCGATTGCCCTCATCATGCGCGCAGTCTATGGGCGACGGGCTCCAACTCGCGCGCAGAGACCGAATGCGCGCAATACACACGTGAGCCCTTTAGGCATGGTGGGATGAACTACGAGACGACCCTCGAAGCGCAGGATGGGGAGCGCTACCCGCTCGAAGGCGACGCCGATCTCTCGGCAGTGCCGGGCGAGGATGCGGCTCCGGGCCGCCGCAAGTACGCGGTCATCGCGATCGTCCTGGCGATTGCGCTGGTCGCGGCGTTCTTCCTGCTCAGCGGCGGCGAGGAGGAGGATCCTTTCGCCGTGGCCGACGCAGGCCAGGTTCCGCTGGTCAGCGTGGTGACACCCGGACGGGCGACCATCGCGGGCACGATCCAGGCGACAGGAACGCTGTCTGCCCGGCGCGAGCTGCCGGTCGGCTCCGTGGGCGAAGGGGGCCGCGTGGTCTCCGTCCCGGTCGACGAAGGTCAGTGGGTGCGCCAGGGCCAGGTGCTCGTGTCGATCGACCGCTCGGTGCAGGTCCAGCAGATCGAGGGTGCGCGCGCCCAGATCGGCGTGGCGCAGGCCGATCTCAATCTGGCCCAGGCCAATCTCGACCGCGCGCTCAAGCTGGTCGACCGCGGGTTCATCTCGCGCGCGGATGTCGATCGGTTGACGGCGACCCGCGATGCGGCCCGTGCGCGCGTGTCCGTCGCCCGGGCGACCCTGGGCGAACTGCAGGCGCGCACCGCGCGGCTCAACATCTATGCACCCGCTTCGGGCCTCATCCTGACGCGCGCCGTGGAACCGGGGCAGACTGTCGGCGCAGGCGGCACGCCGCTGTTCACCATCGCGCAGGGCGGGGAAATGGAACTGGCCGCGCTGTTGAGCGAAGAAGACCTGGCGCGGGTGGCTGTCGGCCAATCCGCCGTCGTGACCCCGGTCTCGAGCGACAATAGCTTCACCGGGCAGATCTGGCAGATCAGCCCGACCATCAGCGAGCAGAGCCGCCAGGGCGAGGCGCGTATCGCGCTGGCCTATGCGCCGGGATTGCGGCCTGGCGGCTTCGCCTCGGCCGTGCTCAACAGCGGCACGGTCGTCGCCCCGCTCCTGCCTGAATCGGCGATTCAGTCGGATGACAAGGGGCGCTTCGTCTATGTCGTCGACAACAAGAACCAGGTCCGCCGGCGTGCGGTCAGGACCGGCATCGTCACGGCGGACGGCGTGGCCATCACCGAAGGCCTGAGTGGCAACGAGCGGGTGGTCCTGCGCGCGGGCGGGTTCCTGGCCGATGGCGACAAGGTCAAGCCGCAGCGCGCCAGCTGAGCAGCGGGATACCCAACAAGCATGCGCAACATCTCAGCCTGGTCGATTCGCAATCCGGTCATCCCGATCGTGCTGTTCATCGGGCTGTGCATCGCCGGCATCGTGTCGTTCATCCGCATGGACGTGAACCAGATGCCGGATGTCGAGTTTCCGGGCGTCATCGTCACCATCTCGCAGCCTGGCGCCGCGCCGAGCGAGATCGAGACCCAGATCACCCAGAAGGTGGAAGCCGCCGCGCGCTCGATCAGCGGGGTGGAGGAAATCTCCTCCACCGCGTCGGAAGGCAATTCGCAGACCCTGGTCCAGTTCGAGATCGGCGAGGACGTCGACGAGGCGGTCAACGAGGTCAAGAACGCGATCGACCAGATCCGCAGCGACCTTCCCGAAGGAATCCTCGAGCCGCGCGTGTTCAAGGTGGAAGCCGGCGGCGGCGGCTCGATCGCGTACTTCGCGGTCAGTGCCGACGACATGACCATCGAGCAGCTGAGCTGGTTCATCGACGATACCGTGGCAAAGGAACTGCTGGCGGTCGAAGGCGTCGCGACGGTCAGCCGGGCGGGCGGCGTGGATCGCGAGATCAGCGTCGTGCTCGACCCTGCGCGCATGCAGTCGCTCGGGGTCACCGCGCGCGATCTCAACAATGCACTGCGCGCCACCAATACCGACGCGGCGGGCGGTCAGGCCGAGATCGGCGGCTCGCGCCAGTCGGTCCGCGTCCTCGGCAACGCCAAGACAGCATTCGATCTGTCGAACACGCGGATCAACCTCGGCAACGGGCGCACGGTCAAGCTGTCCGACGTCGCGACCGTGACCGATGGCTTCTCTGAAAAGACGCGGACCGCCAAACTGAAGGGGCGCGAAGTCGTCACCTTCGGCTTCGAGCGGTCGCGGGGCGCGTCCGATGTGACCGTCTACGACGAATCGATGAAGAAGCTGGAGGCGATCGAGAAGGCGAACCCGCAGATTCACTTCACGCGCCTCTATACGGAAGTGAACTACACCAAGGGGCAGTACGCCAGCTCGATGGAGGCTCTGGTCGAAGGCGCGGTGCTGGCGATCGTGGTGGTGTTCCTGTTCCTGCGCGACTGGCGGGCCACGCTGATCAGCGCGATTGCCATTCCGCTGTCGGCAATTCCCACGTTCTGGTTCATGGACCTGATGGGCTTCACGCTCAACTTCCTCTCCCTGCTGGCTCTCAGCCTGGTCGCAGGGGTGCTGGTCGACGACGCGATCGTGGAGATCGAGAACATCGTGCGCCACATGCGCATGGGCAAAAGCGCCTATCAGGCATCGATCGACGCCGCCGACGAGATCGGGCTGGCGGTGGTCGCCACCACCTTCTCGATCGTCGCTGTGTTCCTCCCTGTCGGGCTGATGCCGGGCGTCTCGGGGCAGTTCTTCAAGGCATTCGGCCTCACGGTCGTGGTCGCGGTGCTGATGAGCCTGGCCGTCGCGCGCCTGATTACCCCGATGGTCGCGGCTTATTTCCTGAAGGCGCACGGCGCGGCCGAGCACGGCGAAGGCCGGGCGATGGACTGGTACATGAAGGTCCTGCGCTGGACTCTCGACGGCCGGCGGAGCCAGGAACTGCGTTCGCGCATCCAGCGGGTTCCCGGCAAGTGGTGGTACGGCACGGCCGCGATCCTGCCGATCCTGATCGTCCTGCTCGCGGGCGCGGTCGCCGGGTTCTTCACGGTACAGCTGCTGTCACCCGTCATCCCGACGATCCTGGCAATCCTGATCGCACCTTTCGTCGCCTTTGGGGCGGCATATCTGACCGGCCGGTTGCTGCAGATCGGCATCGGATGGTTCGGCAGGTTCGGCGACTGGTACCGAGTCCTGGTCGATCGCTTCGGCGCCCGCATGCGCGATCACCGGTTCTTCGCCTTCCTGTTGGGGGTTTACGCGCTGGTGGTCACCTTCGGCATGCTCGCGACCCTGCCGCAGCAGTTCCAGCCAAACGAAAACCAGGACACCAGCCGGGTCACGATCGAGATGGTCCCGGGGACTACGCTGGAACAGACGCTGGTCGTCGCGGACAAGGTCACCGCCATCCTCGAAGCGCAACCTGAGGTCGAGCGGGTCATGGAGAGCGTCCGCGAGGGTAACGCCACGCTGTTCGCCGCGCTGGTCGATGCCACCGAACGCGAGGCGACCAGCACGGACTTCGAACGGCGCCTAGCACCCAAGTTGCAGACGATCGCCGACGCGCGAGTGAGCTTCCAGTCGCCCAACAACGGCGGCGGTGGTGGTGGCTCGGGCCGCGACGTGTCGATCATGCTGTCGGGTTCCAACACCGAACTCCTGGAAAGCACCGCGCAGACCCTGGTCGAGCAGATGCGCACGGTGCCGGGCGTGCTGGCGCCGCGCATCGCGGCCGATTTGCAGCGGCCTGAGCTGGTCGTGGTCCCGCGGCTGGACCTCGCGGCCCAGCTGGGGGTCACCACGGCGGCGCTCAGCCAGACGATCCGCATCGCCACCTTGGGCGAAATCGACCAGAACGCAGCCAAGTTCTCGCTGTCGGATCGCCAGGTGCCGATCCGGGTGAAGCTGCCGCGCGCTTCGCGGCAGGACCTCTCGACGATCGAGAACCTGCCCGTCCCGACCACATCGGGCGGCTACGTGCCGCTTAGCCGGGTGGCGGAGATCCGCTTTGGCGCTGGGCCGACGCAGATCCAGCGGTTCAACCAGTCGCGCCGCGTGTTCGTCGGCGCCGATCTGGGCGAAGGCGTGGTGAAGGGGCCGGTCAGCCAGGCGATCCAGAAGCTGCCGATCATGCAGAACCTGCCGCAGGGCGTGTCCAACGCGCCGGTCGGCGAGGACAAGTTCATGATGGAGATGCTGACCAATTTCGCCATCGCGGTGGTCAGCGGCATCTTCCTGGTCTTCGCGGTGCTGGTGCTGCTGTACAAGCGCTTCGTATCGCCGCTCGTCAACATGACCTCGCTGCTGCTGGCGCCGCTCGGCGGGGTGCTGGCGCTGGCCCTGTATGGCGAGCCGATCTCGATGCCGGTGTACATCGGGCTGCTGATGCTGCTGGGGATCGTCGCCAAGAACTCCATCCTGCTGATCGACTTCGCGATCGAGGAGATGGCCCACGGGGTGCCCAAGCGCGCGGCGATCATCGACGCCGGACACAAGCGCGCGCAGCCGATCGTGATGACCACCGTCGCGATGACCGCCGGCATGGTGCCCACCGCGCTGTCGCTATCGGGCGACGGCGCGTGGCGCGCCCCGATGGGCGTGGTGGTGATCGGCGGCCTGATCCTGTCGACGTTGCTCACTCTCGTCCTGATCCCAGCCGGCTTCAGCCTGGCTGACGGGTTTGAGAAGCGGGTTGGCCCGTGGCTGCGGACCCGGTTCCTGACGTACAAGCCGGGGGACGAGAACCAGATCACCCCGCCCCGGGCCGGCGTGGAAGGCCTGCCCGCCGAGTGACCGGCGAAACTCCCCCGGCTCCCCTGCGTTGGCGGAGGATGGGGGGCATCCCGACCACACCCGATCGCGCGCGGATCATGCGCCGCACCGCCACCGGCCTGCTGGTAGCGATGGCGGCGCTGTTCGTCATTTCGGGCCAGTGGGTTGAGGTGCACCCCGCCTGGGGCTTCGTGCGCGCCTTTGCGGAAGCGGCGATGATCGGCGGCCTTGCCGACTGGTTCGCGGTGACGGCGCTGTTTCGCCGCCCGCTTGGCCTGCCGATCCCGCACACGGCGATCATCCCGGAAAACAAGGACCGCATCGCCGATACGATGGCGTCGTTCCTGCAGGACAACTTCCTGACCCCCGCAGTGGTGGCGCGGCGGATGCAGGACATGAACCTCGCGCGCGCCGCTGGCGAATACCTGGCGGCGCCATCGCAGGGCGAAACCGGCGCCCGCCTGCGCGCGGGGGCGGGTGAACTGCTGGCCGAGTTTCTCGAATCGCTCGATCCCGAACGGCTGGGTACGCAGGTGCGCGGCGGGCTTAAGGCGCTGGCTGCGAAGGTCGAGGTCGCGCCGCTGCTGGGCCAGATGCTGACCGCGGCCATTGCCGACAAGCGCCACCTGCCGCTGATGGATTCGGCCATCCGCTGGGCCGGGCTGACGATCGAAGCCAACGAAGGGCTCATCCGCGCGATGATCCACGACAAGGCCAACGGCCTGGTCCGCTGGACCGGCCTCGACGAGCGGCTGGCGAACGCCGTGCTCGACGGGCTGTACAAGCTGCTTGCCGAAGTCCTGATCGATCCGGCGCATCCGCTGCGCGGAAAGCTTGACGAAGGGCTCGCCAAGCTCGCGCACGACCTTCTCCACGACGCCGAGACCCGCGAGAAGATCGAGCGGATGAAGAACGAGCTGCTCGACAACCCGGCGGTATCGACCTGGTGGATCGGAGTGTGGGAGCGGATCCGCACCAGCCTGATCAAGACCGCGCGCGAACCCGGCGGCGGGCTTGGCGGGCAACTGACCCAGAGCCTGGCGGAGCTCGGCAAGGTGCTGCGGGACGATCCGCGCATGCAGCTGCAGCTCAACCGCTTCGCGCGCCGCACCGCCGTCGGCGTTGCCACACGTTATGGCGGGCAGATCGTGCGTCTGGTGTCGGAGACAGTCCGCCGGTGGGATGCACGCACGGTGACCGACCGGATCGAAGGGGCGGTGGGCCGCGACCTCCAGTTCATTCGTCTGAACGGGACCATCGTGGGCGGACTGGCGGGAGTGGCGATCCACGCCGCCGACGTGCTGCTGTGACGGATCGCCCCGTACTGGTCACCGACCGGCTGGAGCTATGGCAACCGCAAGCATCCGATGAGCCGGAGCTGTTCGCCCTGATGCAGGCGCCTGGCGTGGCGCCATTTCGGTCGGCCAGCCGAGCGCGCGGACCATGTCACCCGGTTCCTGCGCAACGCCGGTTCCTGGCCCTTGCATGGCTACGGCTCGTTCGCCGTGCGCCTGCGGGACCAGCAGCCCCTCATCGGCAATTGCGGCGTGTTCTATTCGTGGCGGGGGTTGGGCGAGGACTTCGACGACCGGCCCGAGGCCGGCTGGATCGTGGGCGAGGCCTACTTTGGCCAAGGCATCGCGCACGAAGCCATGGCGGCCATCCTCGAATGGTTCGATCACACGCAGGGTCCGCGAGAGGTCGTCGCCATGATTGCGCCCGCCAACGTCCCGTCGATCCGTTTGGCCGGGAAGCTGGGTTTCGTGCCTACGCGACTGGCGCAGCTGCCGGCTACTGCTGAGGACGTGCAATTGTTCCAGCGGGCGCCTGGGGGGTAGTCTCGCGTGCAGGTGCGGGGGCGGCGCTCGGTTGAGGCGCGGGTATCGGCCGCACTACCTCGATCGACCAGTCGGGATAGGCAGCGCGCACCGCCGCAGCTGGGTCGGCGGCGCCGCTGTCCCGTTCCTCGTCCTCATCGCCGGGTGTGAGCCGTACGGCGGCATCCCGGCGCTCGGCGTCAATCAGCACCTCCGCCGGGTCGATGGCAAAGGACACCGCCAGTGCGGCGCGCACCCGCTGCGCCTCACGGGCGGTCAGAGCATTTTCGCGCGCGGCTGCTGCCTGTGCAAGGCGCTGGCTTTCCGCTTCAGCGGTACCGTTGCGCAGCTGGATGACCGACACGCGGGTGCTGTTCCCCAGCTCGTCGCGGGCGAGCTTGCCAAACGACTTTTCGAGGCCAGGGGCAAAAGCGGGCGCGATCACCACCGCAGTCACTCCTGGCCTGCGAGATTGGTAATCGACATCGAAGCGATCGATCGTTGCCGCGGGGCCGATCATCTTCTCAAGCGAATCCCGCAACACCGTGGTGGTGCGCGCCTCGCGCACGATGGCGGACAGGCTGAAGGCGAGCGGGATCGCCAGGATCGCGAGGGCGGCCAGGATGCCTCCGCTCTGGATCCAGGTCTGGCGCGGAGACAGCCCGGTGCCGAAGCCGTTGAAGCGCGCCACGACCGTCGCCATGAACGCGATCGCGGCGGTGTTGGTGATGTAGAGCAGAAGCGCGCCGCCGGCATATTCATATCGCCCCAACGCCAGACCCCAGCCCACGGTCGCCAGAGGAGGGATCAGGGCGGTGGCGATGGCGACGCCCACGAGGGTGGCGGAGAACTTGCGCAGCAGCGCATAGGCCCCCGCGACCCCGCCGAAGATCGCGACCATCAGGTCGAGCAGGCTGGGCCGCACGCGCGCGAGCAGGGCGGGGGTCGCATCGGTGATCGGCGACAGCACGGTCAGCAGCAGCGCGACGAGGATCGCCGCGCCGGTGCCGATGCCAAGCGTCTGCAGCGAACGCCGCAGCAGCCGTCCGTCGAAGGTCGCCAACGCGAACCCGAAGCCCATGATCGGCGCCAGCAGCGGCGAGATCAGCATGGCACCGATCACCACCGGGGCCGAATCCATCAGCAAGCCAAGATGGGCGATTGCCGTCGATAGGACGATCTGCAGCAGATAGCCGCGGGTCAGGCGGGCATCGCGCGCGATCGCGGCGATTGTCGCCGCGCGGCCATGTCCCTTCTTGCCGACCCCGGCGAACGCCCCGCCTCGGCGGCTAGCCTCCAGACGCTGCTCGCCCGCCGGGATGCTCACGTCAGAGCTTCTGGGTCAGCTCCGGCACCAGCTTGAACAGGTCGCCCACCAGACCGATGTCGGCGACCTGGAAGATCGGCGCGTCCTCGTCCTTGTTGATGGCGATGATGGTCTTGGAATCCTTCATCCCGGCAAGGTGCTGGATCGCGCCGGAAATGCCGACCGCGATGTACACTTCGGGCGCGACGATCTTGCCGGTCTGACCGACCTGGAAATCGTTGGGCACATAGCCCGCGTCCACCGCTGCGCGGCTTGCGCCGACGCCGGCGTTCAGCTTGTCGGCCAGCGGGAAGATCAGTTCCTTGAACGTTTCGCCGTCCTTCAGCGCGCGGCCGCCGGACACGATGACCTTGGCGCTGGTCAGCTCGGGACGTTCGCTCTTGGCAAGCTCGCTGCCGACGAAGCTCGACAGGCCGGCGTCACCCGTTCCGCTGACAGCCTCGATGATGCCATTGCCGCCCTCGCTGGCCGCCTTGTCGAACGCGGTCCCGCGCACGGTGATGACCAGCTTGGCATCGCTCGTTTCCACCGTGGCGATGGCGTTGCCGGCATAGATCGGGCGAACAAACGTGCGCTCACCCTCGATCCCGGTGATCTCGCTCAGCTGCATCACGTCGAGCAGCGCGGCCACGCGCGGGGCGATGTTCTTGCCGTTGGTGGTGGCCGCGGCCAGGAACGCGTCGTGGTGGCCCATCAGGTCGACCACCAGCGGCGCGACGTTTTCCGCCAGCTGGTTTTCGTAAGCCGCATCGTCGGCCACGTGAACCTTGCCCACGCCAGCGATCCTGGCGGCAGCCTCGGCCGCGGCTCCACAGCCGCTGCCGGCGACGAGCAAATGCACTTCGCCGAGCTTCGAGGCCGCGGTGACCACCGCCAGCGTCGCGTCTTTTACCGAGGTGTTGTCGTGTTCGACCAGAACGAGAGTCTTCATGTCTTCAACCTTTCCCAGCGGGAATTCTTACGCGATGCCCAGCGCCTTCATCTTGGCGACCAGCTCGTCGACGTCGGCGACCTTGATACCGGCCTGGCGGACCGGCGGCTCCGCGACCTTGACGGTCTTGATCCGCGGCGCGGTGTCGACGCCGTAGTCGGCCGGGCTCTTGGTCTCGAGCGGCTTGGACTTGGCCTTCATGATGTTGGGCAGCGAGGCGTAGCGCGGCTCGTTGAGGCGCAGGTCGGTGGTGACGATCGCAGGCATCGCCAGCTTGACCGTCTCCAGTCCACCGTCGATCTCGCGCTTCACGGTGACGTGATCGCCTTCGACGGTGACCTCGTTCGCGAAAGTGCCCTGGGGCCGACCCATCAGCGCGGCGAGCATCTGGCCGGTCTGGTTCGAATCGTCGTCGATCGCCTGCTTGCCCAGGATCACCAGGCCGGGCTGTTCGGCGTCGGCGATGGCTTTCAGGATCTTGGCGACCGCCAGCGGCTCGACCTCGTCGTCGGACTGAACCAGGATCGCCCGGTCAGCGCCCATGGCAAGGCCGGTGCGCAGCGTTTCAGTGGCCTTTGCCGGACCGATGCTAACCACCACGACCTCGGTAGCGGCGCCCTTTTCCTTCAGGCGCAGCGCTTCTTCGACCGCGATCTCGTCGAACGGGTTCATGCTCATCTTGACGTTCGCAAGATCGACCCCGCTACCGTCGGCCTTGACCCGCGGCTTCACGTTGTAGTCGATTACCCGCTTCACGGGGACGAGGATCTTCATGTCATCGCGCTCCTAAGCTTTGCGTGGCGCATCTAGATAACCTTTACGTAAGCGTCAACCGACGCCCTGCCGCGATCAGGCGGCCTGCTTGACCTCGGCGACGATCTTGCGGGCCGCATCGCCGAGATCATCGGCGCTGACGATCGCCAGGCCCGAATTGTCGAGGATGGCCTTGCCCTGCTCCACGTTGGTGCCCTCCAGCCGAACGACCAGCGGGACCGACAGGTTCACATCCTTGGCTGCGGCGACGATCCCGTCAGCGATGATGTCGCATTTCATGATCCCGCCGAAGATGTTGACCAGGATCCCCTTCACGGCCGGGTCCTTCAGTATGATCTTGAACGCCGCGGTGACCTTTTCCTTCGAAGCGCCGCCACCGACGTCGAGGAAGTTGGCCGGGAACGCACCGTTCAGCTTGATGATGTCCATCGTCGCCATCGCCAGACCGGCACCGTTCACCATGCAGCCGATGTTGCCGTCCAGCTTGATGTACGCGAGGTCGTATTCGCTCGCTTCGACTTCGGCCGGGTCTTCTTCGGTCTTGTCGCGCAGCGCCTCGATTTCGGGGTGGCGGTAGAGTGCGTTGGTATCGAAGCTCATCTTGGCGTCGAGCACCAGCAGCCGCTGGTCTTCGGTCACTACCAGCGGGTTGATCTCGAGCATCGAGCAGTCGGTGGCCATGAAGGCATCGTACAGCTGCCGGCTGAGCTTCTGGGCCTGCTTGTTCAGATCGCCCTTCAGCTTCAGCGCGAACGCCACGGCGCGGCCATGGTGCGGCTGGAACCCTTCGGCGGGATCGATGGAGAAGGTCGTGATCCGCTCGGGCGTGTCGTGCGCGACCGCCTCGATGTCCATTCCGCCTTCGGTCGAAACCACGAACGCCACCCGGCCCGTCGCCCGGTCGACCAGCAGCGAGAGGTAGAATTCGCTTTCGATATCGACGCCGTCGGTGATGTAGAGGCGCTGCACTTCCTTGCCGGCGTCGCCGGTCTGGATCGTCACCAGCGTGTTGCCGAGCATCTCGCGGGCGTTCGCCTCAACCTCTTCGATCGACTTCGCCAGCCGGACGCCGCCCTTGGCATCGGGGCCTAGTTCGGTGAACTTGCCCTTGCCGCGGCCGCCGGCGTGAATCTGCGCCTTGACGACGTAGAGCGGCCCGGGAAGCTGCTTCGCCGCCGCGACCGCTTCCTCGACGCTCAATGCCGCATGACCCGCGGGCACCGCGATGCCATGCTGTGCGAGCAGTTCCTTCGCCTGGTATTCGTGGATGTTCATCGCTGGCGCAGCTTCCTGTGTGATGGGCAAGTAGGCCGGGGCCTAAGCATGGATCGGTGCGCTTGAAAAGGGCGCGGTGCCGCTGCAAGGCCGGTTGATGATCGATGCACAACGTCTGGAAGCGATCGTCCGGGAGGCCGGGCGGATTGCCTTTGGCCAGTGGCCCGGCGCGGGTCACGCGCTGGATGCGTGGGAGAAGAGCCCGGGCAATCCGGTATGCGCGGCCGATATCGAGGTGGATGCTTTCCTGAAGCGCGAACTGGGGCGCTTGCTGCCGGCGGCCGGCTGGCTGAGTGAGGAGACCGCCGACGATCCCGCACGGCTTGCAAAGGGGCTGATCTGGCTGGTCGATCCGGTGGACGGCACGCGCGACTTCATCCGCGGGCGCCCGGGCTGGGCGGTCTCGGTCGCGCTGATCAGCGAAGGCCGGCCGCTGATGGGTTTCCTGTCGGCACCGGCACGCGATGAGTTCTGGAGCGGGGTGTCGGGCCAGGGAGCATGGCGCAACGGGGAGCCGCTGGCGGTGTCGCAGCGGACGGAGTTCGCCGGCGCCCGCGTGCCGGCCGATTCGCTGCCTAGGGAAGATCGTGACCTGGTGATGGTCGACAAGCCCAACTCGATCGCCCTGCGCGCCGCGATGGTGGCCAGCGGAGACGCCGACCTTCTGGCAACGCTGCGCTGGGGTTACGAGTGGGACATCGGCGCCGCGGCCCTGATCGCCCGCGAAGCCGGGGCCGCCGTGACTGACGCCTTGGGGCGCGCGCTGAATTACAACAAGCGCGATCCGCGCGCCTTCGGCTTGTTGATCAGTGCCCCGGCCATCCACTCTGCTGCGGTCGGGCGACTGGCGGATCGGGCGGCGGCGATCGCCGGCTGACCGGAACCACAGCTTCGCGCGCGACTTGACGGAGTAGAGCCACCGTTCAAAAAAACGACGGCAACTGCGAAAGTTTGCGTTGATGGATAATTGTGCGACCGGCGTGCCCGGTCTCGACGAGATATTGGCAGGCGGCCTGTTCAGGGGGCGGCTGTATCTGGTGGAGGGAAGCCCCGGTACGGGCAAGACCACCCTGGCGAGCCAGTTCCTCATGGAAGGGGCCCGGAACGGCGAGACCGGCCTTTACATCACTTTGTCCGAGACCGAGGAGGAACTGCGCGCCGGCGCTGCCTCCCACGGCTGGGCGTTCGATCCGAAGTTCGAGATCTTCGAACTCGCGCCGCCGGAAAGTCTGCTGAACGACCAGCAGGAGCAGAGCCTGCTCTATTCATCCGACCTGGAGCTGGGCGAGACGACCCGGCGCATCTTCGAAGCGTTCGAACGGGTGAAGCCATCGCGGGTGGTGCTCGACAGCCTGTCGGAGATTCGGCTGCTGGCGCAAAGCTCGTTGCGGTACCGGCGGCAGATTCTCGCGCTCAAGCACTACTTCGCGAAGAATTCCGCTACCGTGATGATGCTGGACGATCTTACGGCAGAGGCGCTCGACAAGACGGTCCACAGCGTCGCCCACGCGGTGATCCGGCTGGAGGAACTGTCGCCAACCTATGGCGCCGAGCGCCGGCGCCTGCGGGTGCTCAAGTATCGCGGGCGACGCTATCGCGGCGGCTACCACGATTTCGTGATCGACACCGGCGGCACCCGAGTGTTCCCACGCCTGATTTCGGCGGAGCATCGCGCTTCCTTCAAGCGGGAAACCGTCCCGGTGCTGAATACCGCGTTGAACGACTTGCTGGGCGGGGGGCTGCCGCGCGGCGCGAGCAACCTGATCCTGGGCCCTGCCGGTACCGGCAAGTCGCTGCTTACGCTGACTTTCATCCAGGCAGCCGTCGAGCGGGGTGAGAATGCGGCGATGTTCGTGTTCGACGAGGAACTCGGATTGCTGTTCGAACGCGCCAAGGGGATGGGCATCGACCTTCAGGCAAAGGTCGACGCCGGACGCCTGATCATCGAACAGATCGATGCAGCCGAGCTGACCCCCGGCGAGTTCTCCGAGCGGGTCAGGCGGTGCGTCGAAAAGTACGGCGCGCGCACGGTCGTCATCGACAGTCTCAACGGCTTCCAGGCCGCGATGCCGGAAGAACAGGCCCTGATCCTGCATATGCACGAACTGCTGCAGTATCTGAACCGGCAGGGCGCCACGACTTTCCTGACCGTCGCGCAGCATGGGCTGGTGGGCGACATGAAATCACCAGTCGACGTGACCTATCTGGCCGACACGGTGATCCTGTTGCGCTATTTCGAGGCGTTGGGCCGGGTTCGCCGAGCCATTTCGGTGGTCAAGAAGCGTACCGGTCCGCACGAGGACACCATTCGCGAATATATGATCGGCCCCAGCGGAATCACGCTGGGTGAGCCGCTGGTTGGTTTCCAGGGCGTCCTGCGCGGGGTGCCCGACCTGGTGGGTGACCCGGTCGGACTGCTGGATACGTCCACGGCGTGAGCATCCATTGAACCGTACCCTGTCCGAACGGGCGATCGTCCTCGCCCCTTTAGGCCGCGATGCCGCGGTCGCGACGGCGGTGCTGGCGGAGGCGGGGCTCGATGCCGCCGCGGTCGCCGACGTGCCCGGGTTCGTCGCCGCCTTGCGCGAGGGCGCTGGGTTCGCGATCGTCACGGAAGACGCGTTGCGGGGCTCCGATCTGCGGGCGGTGGCGGAATTTCTCGCTGAACAGGCCGAATGGTCCGATTTCCCGTTCATCGTCCTGACCGCGCGCGGCGGCGGGATCGAGCGGAACCCGGCGGCGTCACGACTGCTCGAGATGCTGGGCAACGTCACCTTTCTGGAGCGGCCGTTTCACCCAACCTCGCTGGTCAGCCTCGCGCGTTCGGCCCGGCGGGCACGGCTCCGCCAGTACGAAGCGCGCCGCCGGCTCGAGGAAATCCGCGAGGGGCAGGAGCGGATGAGCCTGGCGCTCAGCGCCGGCCGGCTGGGTTCGTGGTCGTTCCACCTCGCGACCGGCGATCTCACCACCTCTCCTGAGGGGAAGGCACATTATGGTCGTGCGCCCGATGAACCGCTGACCCTCGAAGACCTGCGTGATGCCATCCATCCCGATGATCTGCCGCGCTGGGAACAGGCGGTGGCCGGCAGCGTCGAATCGGGGCGTGACCTGGATATCGAGTACCGCTGCATCTGGCCGGATCGCTCGCTTCACCGGGTCAAGATCAATGGCCGGATCGAACGCGACGCCGCGGACGTCGCGGTACGCATTGTGGGGGTCAGCCAGGATGTTACGTCCGCCCGTGCCACTGAGCACCGCCGGGCCGCGTTGCTCGCCCTGGGTGACGGCTTGCGCAACAAGCTCGAACCGACCGAAATGACTTTCCTCGCCGCAGAAATCCTGAGCACGACGCTAGGGGTCAGCCGCGCGGGATACGGCATCATCGATCCGGCCGCCGAGACCATCACGATCGAGCGGGACTGGAACCAGCCGGGCACCCGGTCCATCGCAGGCGTGCTGCAGTTCCGCGATTACGGATCGTACATCGAGGAGCTTAAGAGGGGAGAGACCGTCGTCGTCGCGGATGCCCGGCTCGATCCCCGGACCGCGGACACCGCGAGTGAACTGGAAGCGATCCACGCCCGATCATTCATCAACATGCCGCTGATCGACCACAACAATTTCGTGGCGCTGCTATTTCTCAATCACGAGCATGTCCGCGAGTGGACCCCGGCCGAACTGGCGTTCGTCCGCGATGTGGCGGACCGAACGCACGCCGCGGTGGAACGGCGCGTGGCCGAACAAGCCCTCGCCAGTCTGGCGGAGAATCTCGAGCAGCAAGTCGACGAGCGCACGCGCGAAAGCGAGGCCGCGCAGGAGCAATTGCGCCAATCCCAGAAGATGGAGGCCGTGGGGCAGCTGACCGGGGGGCTGGCGCACGATTTCAACAACTTGCTGATGGGGGTGTCCGGCGCGCTGGACCTGATCGGGCGGCGCGCGAAGCAGGAACGGTTCGCAGAGATTCCCAAGTATCTCGAAATGGCGGAAGGCGGCATCGCGCGCGCGGCCGGCCTGACGCACAGGTTGCTGGCGTTCTCCCGCCGGCAGACCCTCGATCCCAAGCCGACTGATCTCAAGTCCGTGGTCGCCAACCTGGCGGACTTTCTGCAACGGTCGGTCGGTCCGTCGATCTCCGTTACGGTGCAGCATCAGATGACGCTGTGGCCCACATTGATCGACCAGAACCAGTTCGAGAACGCGCTGCTCAACCTGTGCATTAACGCGCGCGATGCGATGCCTGATGGCGGCGAAATCGTTATCGAAACGGAAAACCGCACCGTCGATCAGACGGGTAGCGCCGCCGACGCGCCTGAACCCGGCGATTATGTCCGCATCACGGTGAGCGACACCGGCACCGGCATGGCGGCGGACATCATCGAGCGCGCGTTCGACCCGTTCTACACCACCAAGCCGCTGGGTGAGGGTACCGGCCTGGGCCTGTCGATGGTCTATGGCTTCGTGCGCCAGTCGGGTGGTCATGTGCGGATCGAATCGCAAGTGGGCGAGGGGACCGCGGTCCATCTCTACTTCCCGCGTTCGGAGCATCGCGAAGCGATCGCGACCGCGCCTTCCCGGCAGGAGCGGCGCGATCAGCCGAACCGCGGGGAGACGGTGATGATCGTGGATGACGAGGTGCTGATCCGCACGCTGGTTGCCGAATCGCTGGAGGAGCTGGGCTACCGGACAATCCAGGCCAGCGACGGCGTCCAGGCACTCGGCATGATCGGCGATGCCTCTGGCATCGACCTGCTGATTACCGACGTGGGGCTGCCGAACGGCCTTAATGGCCGGCAGCTGGCCGACGCGGCGCGCACGCGCAGGCCCGATCTCAACGTGCTGTTCATCACCGGATACGCGGAGAACACGGTGTTCGGCGACGCTCCGCTGGACGGCGGGATGCACCTGCTGACCAAGCCGTTCGAGCTTGGCGAGCTCGCTCGCCGGGTAAGCGAGCTGACCCGCGCGCAAACCTGATTGCCGAGCGGCTGGGGCCGGCGGACGGAACGCAAACATACATAAAAAGGGCCGGCCCCTGACGGAGCCGGCCCTTTCCGCGTGCGACCGCGCGGTATCGTGCGTCAGTTGGCGGCGTTCGCCTCGGCCTGGCTGATCGGGATGATCTTCACCTCGACCCGGCGATTGGCCGGCTCGTTGACGTTGTCCCCGGTCTGCACCTTGAGGTTGGTTTCGCCAAAGCCCAGCCAGCGGATGCGCGACGAGCTGACCCCGCGGCTGATCAGGTAGTTCGCAACCGCCTGCGCGCGCTGTTCGGACAGGCGCTGGTTCGAGGTCGCCGACCCGACGGTATCGGTGTAGCCGTACACGTCCACCAGGCTGTTGGGGTACTGTTGCAGGCTCGCAGCGACCCGATCGAGCAGGGTCTGGAAGCCCGAGTTGATCTGATAGCTGCCGGTGGTGAAGGTCACGCCCTCAGGCAGATTGACGAGGATCGCCTGGCCGCCATCGACTTCGTTCACATCGATTCCCGAACCGGCGGTCTGATCCTTCAGTTCGCGGATCTGGTTGTCCATCCGGTAGCCGGCGTAGCCGCCCAGCGCACCGCCCGCGACTGCCCCGGCGATACGTGCGGTCCGGCCGCCGATCAGGCCGCCCAGCAACGCGCCGCCGCCCGCGCCGAGCACGCCGCCGATCGCCGCGCGGGAGATCTTCTGCTCGCCGGTGTTGGGATCGGTGACGCAGGCCGAAACGCCCACCAGCGAAACCGCGGCGATGGCCGCGGTGAACTTGCGCGAAGTCTTCATTGGGTAATCCCCTTTTTCTATCGTTCGTCCGCCGCGTGAAGCATTTGCCGCACGCCGAGGCGGGCGCGCCCTACCCGCGCCTCCAGCCCCTCAACGAACGCGCGCGCACGGCGGTTCCCGCTGGCAGCGGGGCGGTTTTGTGCTAGCGCGGGTCGCGTGACACCGTTTCCCTGGACCGACGTCCTGATCATCGCCGGCTTGCTCCTGCTCAACGGGGTGTTCGCCATGAGCGAGCTGGCCATCGTTTCGGCCAAGCCCTCGCGCCTCAAGGCGATCGCCGACCGCGGCAGCAAGGGGGCCAAAGTGGCCCAGGCCCTGGCCGGGGATCCCGGAAAATTCCTCTCGACCGTGCAGATCGGGATCACCATGGTCGGAATCGTCGCCGGCGCCTATTCGGGATCCAGCCTGGGCGGTCCAGTGGGTGAGCGTCTGGCCGCGCTCGGCATTCCGGCGGAATATGCACCCGAAGCTGGCTTTGCGCTGGTGATCGCGATCACCACGTATTTCAGCGTCGTCGTGGGCGAACTGGTGCCCAAGCAGATCGCGCTGCGCGCCGCCGTGCCCATCGCGCTGATCGCCGCGCAGCCGATGGCGTTGCTGTCGCGGGTGGCGATGCCGGTGGTCTGGCTGCTCGACACCTCGTCTTCGCTGCTGATCCGCCTGCTCGGCGTGCGCGCGGCAGGGCAGGGCACGGTCACGTCGGAAGAACTGCACATGATCTTCACCGAGGCGACTCATTCCGGCGTGATCGAAAAGGGCCAGAGCCAGATTCTGGCCGGGGTGGTTCGCCTGGCCGAGCGGCCCGTGCGCGAACTGATGACTCCGCGCACCGAACTCGACTGGCTCGATCTCAACGCGCCCGAGGTGGATCTGCGCGCGCGGATCGACGCCAGCCCGCACTCGGTGCTGCCGGTGGCCGATGGCTCGCCCGACCGCGTCGTCGGGGTGGTCAAGGCGCGCGAGGTGCTCCGCGTGCTGCTCGCCGGTCAGCCGGTCGATTTGAGCGCGCTCATGAAGAAACCTGACGTGGTGCCCGACCAGCTCGACGCGATGGACGCGCTGCGCAGCCTGCAGCAGGCCGAAGTCGCGATGGCGATGGTGCACGACGAATACGGCCACCTTGAAGGGATCGTCACGCCGGTCGATCTGCTGACCGCCATCGTCGGCAACTTCGCCAGCGATCAGGACCTGGGCGAGGCGCCCACGATCACCGAGCGGGAAGACGGCAGCCTGCTGATCTCAGGCGCGCTGCCGGCCGACCAGCTGGCTGACCGGCTGTGCATCGACTTGCCGGAAGACCGCGAGTTCGCGACAGCCGCCGGCTATGTGCTGTGGAGCCTAAAGAAGCTACCCGAAGAGGGTGAAAGCTTCGTCGATCAGGGCTGGCGCATCGAAGTGATCGACATGGACGGGCGCAAAATCGACAAGTTGCTCGCCGTTTGTTTGTGACCGCGCTTCCGCGGAGGACGACCCCGCCGAGGCGGGGTCGCAACCAAATCAGCCGGGAATGACCGCCGACGCCCCGGCTCCATCGCCTTCGGGCGCGGCGATGATGTCGCGCGTGACGCCGCCCTTGGCGACGGTGTTGGTCTGCGGATCGCCGACCGAGGTGCGGATGCCCGGCTCGGCCGTGCCGGCACGATCGAGCGCGCTGGTTTCGACCTGGCTGCGCGGAGCCGGACCGCCAAACAGCGCGTCGAGCGCCTGGCTGGACGCGGTGCCTTCGGCCGGGCGCGGCGCGCCGGGAGCGGGCGGGGTGAGGCTGAAATCGGGCGGCACCACCAGCGGCGCCTGGCGCTGCACGGCGAATTCATCGGGCCGCTCGCGGTTGAGCAGGCCGGTCGAGCCGCAGCCCGCCAGCGCGACGGTCGCGAGAAGCACGAAGGGAAGGGTCTTGCGCATGGTTGTCAGCTCTCCACGACCGTATCGGCCGGATTGTCGGGCGCCTTTTCGCGGATAAGCAGCGATCGGGCAAGGATGATGACGACGCCGATGGTGATCGCGGCGTCGGCCACGTTGAAGATCAGGAACGGGCGCCATTCGCCAAAGTGCAGGTCGAGGAAATCGACCACATAGCCCAGCTCGTAGCGGTCCTTGATGTTGCCGAGCGCCCCGCCGAGGATGAGCGCCAGCCCCAGGATGTCGCCCAGCTTGCGCTCGCGCAGCAGCCACACGGTGACGACGGCCGCGATCACCCCCGTCACCGCGACCAGCATCCACCGCTGCGAGTCCGACTGCGCGGTGAACATGCCCAGCGACACGCCGTAATTGTGCGTTATGGTGAACTGGAAGAACGGCACCAGATAGTGCGTTTCGCCCAGTTGGAGCTGCAGGGTGTTGAGGACATAAGCCTTGCTCGCCTGATCGACAGCGAACAGCACGACCGCGATGGCAAGGCCGATCAGGCGGTTGCGGGTGACCGGGTTCACGCCAGCTCCTCCTCGCCCACCACGTCTCCGCAGCGAGCGCACAGCGCGCCGTCCACCGGCACTTCCGGCAGCAGCCGCCAGCAGCGGCCGCACTTCTCGTCGGCGGTGCGGGTGACGGTCACCGTTTCGTCATCGCTCCGGCGCACTGTCGCGGTGATGAACAGTTCGGCAAGGTCGGCATCGCTGAAGCCTGTCGGCACCGCGCTCGCGGGCACGGTCACTTCGGCCTCGAGGCCCGAGCGGATGATCTTCTCGCGCCGCAGGGGTTCGATCGCTTCGGTCACGTGTTCGCGCAGTTCGAGCAGCGCGGCGTACTGCGCGACCAGCGCCTCGTCAGCGAATTCAGGCGGCAGCGGGTGCGCTTCAAGCAGGTGGACGCTACCGCGGTCCGGGAAGCGGGTGCCCCACACCTCTTCGGCGGTGAACACCAGCACCGGCGCGGCATAGCGGACCAGCGCCTGGAACAGGATGTCGAGC
The DNA here is from genome assembly GCF_007065885.1 of Altererythrobacter sp. TH136. Classification (NCBI taxonomy): domain Bacteria; kingdom Pseudomonadati; phylum Pseudomonadota; class Alphaproteobacteria; order Sphingomonadales; family Erythrobacteraceae; genus Altererythrobacter; species Altererythrobacter sp. TH136. Next base: position 1,893,284 of record NZ_CP041409.1, read on the forward strand.
ACGGTGCGGGTCGCCCGCCGTTCGAGCGAATTGGCGTCGTCGCAATACAGGCGGTCCTTGCGGACATCGAAATAGAACGCCGACAGGTCCTCGTTGCAGAACTCGATCAACGCCCGGACATATTCGTTGAAGTCGTAGGCAGCGATCGCGCCGCGGATCGTCGCATCGAGCTGTGCCAGCCGCGCAAGCACGTAGCGTTCGAGCGGCGGCATCTCGTCGTAACCGACGTGCTCGCTCTCCCACTCGAACCCATCGAGCGCGCCGAGCAGGTAGCGGAAGGTGTTGCGCAGTTTGCGGTACTGGTCGGCCACCCCTTTCAGGATCTCATCGCCGATGCGGTGGTCCTCGGTGAAATCGACGCTCAGCGCCCACAGCCGGATGATGTCCGCGCCGTAGGTCTCCATCACCTTGATCGGATCGACCGTGTTGCCGAGCGACTTCGACATCTTCATGCCCTTGGCGTCCATCGTGAAGCCGTGGGTGAGGATCTGGTCGTAAGGCGCGCGGCCGCGGGTGGCGCAGGATTCCAGCAGCGATGACTGGAACCAGCCGCGATGCTGGTCGGATCCCTCGACATAGATGTCCGCCGGCCACGACAGGTCGGGCCAGCGCCCGCTGTCGAGCACATAAGCGTGGCTGGTGCCGGAATCGAACCACACGTCGAGGATGTCGCTGACCGCTTCCCACTCGTCGGACACGTAGTCGTCGCCCAGGAAGGAGTGCGCCGTCTCCGGCGTCCAGGCGTCGATGCCGTGTTCGCGCACCGCCGCGACGATCCGCGCGTTGACCGCCTCGTCCACCAGGTATTCGCCGGTCGCGCGGTTGACGAACAGCGTCATCGGCACGCCCCAGGCGCGCTGGCGGCTGAGCACCCAGTCGGGCCGCCCCTCGACCATCGAGCCGATCCGGTTGCGGCCCTTTTCCGGGATGAACTTGACGCGTTGGATCTCGCCCAGCGCGGTTTCGCGCAGCGTCTGTCCGCTGCCGAGCGGCTGGTCCATCGGCACGAACCACTGCGGCGTGCAGCGGAAGATCACCTTGGCTTTCGAGCGCCACGAGTGCGGGTAGGAGTGCTTGTAGTCCGCGCTCGCCGCCAGCAGCGCGCCGGCTTCGCGCAGGTCCGAGCAGATCGGCCCGTCGGGCGCGTTGAACTTGGGGTTGATGACCGAGCCCTGTCCGCCGAGCCAGCCCCAGTCTTCGCGGTACTTGCCGTCGCCCTCGACCGCGAACTTCGGGGTCAGGCCATAGGCCTTGCACAACTCGAAATCGTCCTCGCCGTGGTCGGGCGCCATGTGGACGAGGCCGGTGCCGGTGTCGGTGGTGACGAAATCGCCCGGCAGGAACGGCCGCGGCTCGGCGAAGAAGCCGCCGAGGTGGTGCATCGGGTGGCGGGCGACGGTACCGGTGAGGTCGGAGCCTTTGCCTTCCCAACCGGTGGAGAAAACAGAGGTGTCGCCAAACGCATTGGCCATCCGCACGCCGAACTCTTCAACCAGTGCATTGGCGACTAGGAACTTCTTCCCCTCGTCACCCTCGAGAATGCAGTACTCAATCTCCGGGCCATAGGCGATCGCCTGGTTGACCGGGATGGTCCACGGCGTGGTGGTCCAGATCACCGCGTGCGCGCCGACCAGTTCGGGGATCGGGCTCTCGACGATCTCGAACGCCACGTCGATCTGGGTCGAGACGACGTCCTCGTACTCGACCTCGGCCTCGGCCAGCGCGGTCTTTTCGACCGGGGACCACATCACCGGCTTGGCCCCGCGATACAGTTGCCCGCTGGTGGCGAACTTCAGCAGTTCGGCGACGATGGTCGCCTCGCTCTCCGGCTGCATGGTCAGGTAGGGGTTGTCCCAGTCGGCCATCACGCCGAGGCGTTTCAGCTGCTCGCGCTGCACGTCGACCCAGTGCTGGGCATAGGCGCGGCACTCGGCGCGGAATTCGAGCAAGGGCACGCTGTCCTTGTCGCGCTTGGCCTTGCGGTACTGTTCCTCGACCTTCCACTCGATCGGCAGGCCGTGGCAGTCCCACCCGGGCACGTAAGGCGCGTCACGGCCCAGCAGGTTCTGCGTGCGGCAGACCATGTCCTTGATCGTGTGGTTCAGCGCGTGGCCGATGTGCATGTCGCCGTTCGCGTAGGGCGGGCCGTCATGGTACATGAACTTCTCGCGCCCGGCTCGCGCATCGCGCAACTGGCGATAGAGCCCCTCCGCCTCCCACTTCGCCGCGATGCCCGGCTCCTTCTGCGGCAGGCCGGCCTTCATCGGGAAGTCGGTCTTCGGCAGGAACACGGTGGCGCGATAATCGCGCGGAGGAGTGGGTTCGGCGTCGCTCATTACGCGGCGGCGCTTAGAAGCTCCCGTGCGCGGGCACAATCCTCCGCCATCTGCGCCTGCAGTTCCTCCAGCCCGGCGAACTTCGCCTCCGGCCGCAGGAAGTGGTGAAACGCCACTTCGATCTCCTTTCCGTAGAGATCGCCCGCGAAGTCGAAGAAATACGGCTCCAGCAGCTCTTTCGGCGGATCGAAGGTCGGGCGCACGCCCACGTTGGCGGCGCCCTTCAATTCCTCGCCCGACGAGAGGACCCGCCCGGTCACGGCATAGATGCCGTAGCGCGGACGCAGGTAATTGCCCAAGGCGAGGTTAGCCGTCGGGTAGCCGATCGTGCGACCCACCTTGTCGCCGTGCTGGACCGTGCCGCGGATGGCGAACGGGCGCGTGAGGAGGCGGGCGGCGGTTTCGCAATCCCCGTTCTGCAGCGCCTGACGGATGCGGCTGGACGATACGGGCGCGCCGCCCTCCAGCACCGGTGCCACCGCCCGCGCCGCGATCCCGCACTCGCGGCCCAGCGCCTCCAGCACCGTGCGGTTGCCGCCGCGCGCCTTGCCGAAGGTGAAGTCCTCCCCGGTCACCACGCCCGCCGCGCCGATTTGCTCGCGCAGCAGCACCTTCACGAAATCCTCCGCCGTGGTGGCCGCGAGCTCGCCGTCGAAGTGGAACACCAGCATCGCGCTGGCACCGGCGGCGAGGAACAGTTCCTGCCGCTGTTCGAGCGTGGTCAGGCGAAAGGGCGCGGCATCGGGCTGGAAATGGCGCACCGGGTGCGGATCGAACGTGGCGACGATGCTTGGCCGACCCTCCGCGCGGGCCCAGCGAATCGCCTCCCCCACCACCGCCTGGTGGCCGAGGTGGAAGCCGTCGAAATTGCCCAGCGCAACGATTGCACCGCGCAAGGGATCGGGCACCGGCGTGCGGTGGTCGAGCCAGGTCATCGAGCGACGATGCCTTGGCGAATCACCCGCAAGGCGTTCTCGCCCATCGTCTGGCGGATCTCGCTTTCGGAGAAACCTTCGTCCAGCAGCGCCTGGGTAACCTGCGTCAGCTGGCTGGTGTCGAACCGGACGGTGGTGGCGCCGTCGTAGTCGCTGCCCAGCGCCACGTGGTCGATGCCCACTAGGTCGCGCACGTGCTTCATCGCCCGTGCGGCGTCGCGTGGGCTCGTGCCGCAGATCGCCGCGTCCCAGTATCCGATGCCGATGACGCCGCCGGTGCGCGCGACCCCGCGGATTTCATCGTCGGTCAGGTTGCGGTTGACCTTGCAGGTTGCCTGCACCCCGCCGTGGCTGGAGACCACCGGCCGCTTGGCCATGGCGAGGATATCGGCCACGCAGGCATGGCTGCAGTGCGCGACGTCCACAATCATGCCGAGCCGTTCCATCCGCCGCACCGCCTCGCGTCCCTTGGGGGTCAGGCCGCCCTTGCGCTCTCCGTGCATGGATCCTGCGAGGTCATTGTCGAAGAAATGCGTCAGCCCCGCCATGCGGAAGCCCGCAGCGTGCAGCCGGTCGAGGTTGCCGAGATCGCCTTCAAGGTTCTGCAGGCCTTCGATGCTGAGCATCGCGCCGACCCCGCGGCCCTTGATCTCGCGCCGCCCCAGCAGTCCGCCAATGTCAGATGACCTTTCGACCGCGACCAGCCGCCCCCCCGCCTTGTCTGCGACGCGGTGCAGCTTTTCGGCGTGCCACAACGATCGTTCGAGCAGCGACGTCCAGGTCCGCACCGGTTGCAGCTGCGCCACGGTCAGCAGCGTGATGTTGTCGGTCTCAGCTGAATTGGAATCGTAATTCTGACCCTTGGGAGTCTTGGTGACGCTGGAAAACACCTGCAGCGCCACGTTGCCTTGTTCCAGCCGGCCCAGATCCTCGTGACCGCCTTTGCCCGCCGACAGCAGGCTGCGCTTCCACATGAGGGTGTCGGAATGCAGATCGACGATGGTGAGCGTCTGGTGCAGCGCCTTGGCCTGCGCGGACACCGGGATCAGCGGCTGGCCGTCGATCCGGTTCATCGACCGCTCGACCACGCCCGGACCGAGCGCGAAGAACCCGACCAGCGCCACCAGCAACAGGACGATCAGCCCCCAGGCCGCCTTTTTCATCGCGTGCGCTCCAGGGTCACAAACGAGAATGCCGGCACGTCGCCTGACGCCGGATGGTCGACCCGCGCCACTTCGCCGAAGTCTTCGCCCGGGTAAGGCATCTCGGTATCGCCGGCGAAATCGCCGTGCACCTCGGTGAGTTCGATGCGCGCGGTGAACGGCAGCATCAGCCGGTATACCTCCGCCCCGCCGATCACCGACGCCCCGCCGCCCGCCAGCGCGAGGGCTTCGTCTGCCGAACGGGCCACTTCGGCACCCTCGGCAGCCCACTCTCCATTGCGGGTGAGCACGATATGCCTGCGGCCGGGAAGCGGACGGCCAAGGCTGTCGAACGTCTTGCGCCCCATGATCATCGGCGTCCCCAGCGTCAGCGCCTTGAACCGCTTGAGGTCGGCCGGGATACGCCAGGGCAGGGCGCCATCGCGGCCAATGATGCCATTGTCGGCGCGGGCGAGGATCGCCGCCACGATGCTGCCCGAAGCACCGCCGTTCAAGTGGCGTGCCACACGCGCGTTACGTGCCCCATCTTGCGCCCTGGCCGCGCCTCGCGCTTGCCGTAGAGGTGGAGGTGCGCGGCCGGGTCGGACAACTGCTGGTGGGCCGACAGCGCGTCCGCTCCGATCAGGTTGGTCATCGCCAGTCGCGCCGCGGTGGTGGCGGTGTCTCCCAAGGGCAGTCCGGCGACCGCGCGGATGTGGTTTTCGAACTGGCTCGTCGTCGCACCTTCGATCGTCCAGTGGCCGGAATTGTGCACCCGCGGCGCCATCTCGTTGAACACCGGACCGGCAGCAGTCGCGAAGAATTCCGCCGTCAACACCCCGACGTATTGCAGCGCGTCGGCGATCCGGCGGGTCAGTCCGCGCGCGTCCGCGACCTGGCCGGCAATCGCGTCCGACGGCGGCCAGATCGATTCGGCAAGGATGCCATCGACGTGACGGTTCTCGGTTGAATCCCAGAACCGCACTTCGCCATCATGGCCGCGCACCAGGATGACCGAGAACTCGGCGGTGAACTGCACCAGACCTTCGTACACGCAGGTCGTGTGCGGCAGACGGATCGAATCGGCGTCGCGAGCGGATTCGAGCCTCCACTGGCCCTTGCCGTCATAACCTTCGCGCGCGGTCTTGAGGATTCCCGGGGCGCCGATGCGGTCTACTGCGCGGGCCAGATCGTCAGGCGTTTCCACCGCGGCGAACGGTGCGGTCCGGCCGCCGAGGCTTTCGGCGAAACGCTTTTCCTTCACCCGGTCCTGCGCCGTCTCGAGCGCGCGGAGGCCCGGTGCAAGACGCTCCGCCAGGAACCCCAGCGGGGTGGCGGGCACGTTCTCGAACTCGAACGTCACCGCGTCACAACTTTGTGCAAAGCGGCCCAGCGCCAACGGATCGGTGAATGGCGCGATGGTCGCCTCACTCGCCACTTCGGCGGCGACGCTGTCTCGTTCGGGCGTGTAGATGTGCGTCCGGTAGCCGAGTTGCGCTGCGGCGAGGGCGAGCATGCGCCCAAGCTGGCCCCCGCCCAGGATGCCGATGGTGCCGCCTGCGTGCAGCATCAGTCTTCGGGCGCCTCGCCAACCGCCGCGGTCCGCGCAGCCCGCCAGTCCTGCAGCCGCTGCGACAGGCCTTCATCTCCCAGGGCAAGGATCGCCGCCGCCAGCAGACCGGCGTTGGTCGCGCCGGGTTCGCCGATCGCCAAAGTGCCGGTCGGCACGCCGGCGGGCATCTGGACGATCGACAGCAGGCTATCCAGTCCGTTCAGCGCTTTCGACTGCACCGGCACACCGAGCACCGGCAGATGCGTGAGAGCGGCCAGCATTCCCGGCAAATGCGCCGCGCCGCCCGCACCGGCGACGATGACCTTGAAACCGGCCTCGTGCGCAGTCTTGCCGAACCGGTGGAGACGGTCGGGCGTGCGGTGCGCGGACACGATGCTGGCGGTGTATCCGACGCCGAGTTCGTCGAGCACGTCGGCGGCGCAGCGCATCGTCTGCCAGTCGGACTGGCTTCCCATCACGATCGCGACTTGCGGCACGCTGGCGGCCATTACAGGTCCTTGAGGTAACGCCGTTCGCCTGGCGTGAGCTGATCATCGAAGTGGTAGACGATCGGCTGGCCGGTGGGAATCTCCAGGTCGGTGATGTCCGCATCGGATATGCCCGACAGATGTTTCACCAGCGCGCGCAGGCTGTTGCCGTGGGCCGACACGATCACCGTTTCGTCACGCGCCAGCTGCGGCAGGATCGCCCGTTCCCAGTACGGCAGCACGCGGTCGATCGTCAGCTTGAGGCTTTCGGCGCGCGGCACCTCGACATCGGCATAGCGCGGGTCGGCCGCCAGATCGAATGCGCTTCCCTCGGCCATGGCGGGCGGCGGGATGTCGAAGCTGCGGCGCCAGATGTGGACCTGTTCCGCGCCGTGGCGGTCGCGGGTCTCCTGCTTGTCCAGCCCGGTAAGGCCGCCATAATGCCGCTCGTTAAGGCGCCAGTCCTTGGTTTCGGGAATCCACAGCCGGCCGCACGCCTCCAGCGCCAGATGCAGCGTCTTGATCGCGCGGGTCTGCAGCGAGGTGAAGGCGACCGTCGGCAGCAGCCGCTTGTCGGCCAGCAACGCGCCGGCCGCGGTCGCTTCGGCAACGCCCTGTTCGGTCAGGTCCACGTCCCACCAGCCGGTGAAACGGTTTTCCAGATTCCATTGGCTTTGGCCGTGGCGGACCAGGATCAGCGTGGGCAAAGTGCGCGCTCCCGCGAGTGAACGGAGCGCCTGCCCCCCAAGGCCGCGTCCTCTAGCCGCCGTCCTCGCCGTTGGGAAGTGCGCGGTGGGCCGGATCGGTTGGGCAGGGGTCCAGCGCGCGGGCCTGGGCTTTGCGCAGGCGCAGGTTTTCGCGCAGCTTGGCAGCCAATCGTTCCTCGCGAGAAGGCTTGTGCTCGGGCATCGCGCGAATGCTTGCCCGCGGCGGAAATGATTGACAAGGGGCGGGCGCGTTGTAAGGCGCGCCCGCTCCCGGCCCGGCATTGCCGCGTGGGGCGATCCGATGGTTCAAGCTGCTGTAGCTCAGTGGTAGAGCACACCCTTGGTAAGGGTGAGGCCGAGAGTTCAATCCTCTCCAGCAGCACCATCGCTTAACTTCACCCCTCATCAGCAGTGGCGCGACACCGGCCAGGTACGGCGCATCTGATCCAGATCGGATCAGGTTGCCGGCTCGTTGTCGCTTTTGTCCTATTCACCGAAAAATTAGCTCGTTAACCGGGGTGGGTAAGAACTCGCGGCCAGGCTGCCGGGTCTTTGGGGGCAGGAGGCAAGTATTCCGGTGCAGGGGGCGCTAGGGCGCAAAATCGCGCCCGCGGTTGGGCGCGACTTCGAATTGCAGTTCGAAAAGATGCTCGGCGCTCTGGACGCGAGGCCGCGTCTCGTGCTCGACCGTGACTGCGGGCTGGTTTGGTGCAGTGACAATGCGACCCGCCTGCTCGTCCCGCCGTCCCCCCTCCATATCGAGAACGGGGCGCTTGCGGTTGACGACCCATCGGCAAATGCCGCGCTGGCAGACTTCGTGGAGGCCGCCAGCGGTTCGTGCGACAGCGTGCTTCTGCGCGGCCGCAACACCCGCCACTGGGCCATGGTGATCGGCTGGAGCTTGCCGGACGATACCGATCTCGTGTGCCTGCTGATGAACCTGTCCATCCCGCATCGCGGCGTCCAGGACAGCGGACTGGCCCGCGCGCTCCGGCTGACAGCCACGGAAACCCGCGTGCTCGATCACTTTGCCCGGCTATACAGTCCGCGCGAGATCGCCCAGCAAATGGCTATATCGCTCAGCACCGTGCGCAGCCATCTGAAGCAGATCCACTCCAAGGCGGGAGTGGAGTCAGCGGTTCAGCTGACGCAACTCGTCAGGGGTTTCTGTGCATGTTGAGAATTGCTGACGGGGTTGTTTCATCGCGGGACGCAGCCGGCGGATCAGCCGAATCTTTCGCTAATCTCCCCTCGATTGGGGATGCGAATCGGTTAGCCCGGACATAACGTGCAGTTAACCCAGCCGCTTAAAGCGCAGGGTTTACGGGGCGGGGCAATTAACCCCCGCTCTTAAGGGGGATGCTTCAAATGGGTCAGTTTTGGGCGCGAGCAGCGCAGGTCTCCGCCATATCGGCGGCGCTGATGGTGACGCCGGCGGTCGCGCAAGACATCACTTACCAACCGATCGACCCCAGCTTCGGCGGCAATCCATTCAATTCGGCGCACCTGCTTGGCATAGCCAACGCGCAGAACGACTACAAAGACCCGGCGGCGACGACCAACAGCTCGCAGGCGGATATTTTCGCCCGTCAGTTGCAGTCGCGCCTGTTGTCGGCCCTCTCCTCGCAGATCGTCAACGCAATCTTCGGCGAAAACCCGCAGGAAAGCGGCACGATCAGCTTCGGTGGCCACAGCGCGCCGGGTCCCGCCATACTCAGCCCGGAACAGCGCCTGCTGGGCGAACTGCGCGATTCGGACGATCGGCTGGCCCGCAGTTCGAGCGCGATGCGCTTGCGGCTGGCGACCACCGGCGAACCCGACGCGGACCTGGAAAGCAATCAGGAACTGGCCGCAGTCTATCTCGGCGCTCCCGAAGCGCCGGCCCAGCCACTTCCGGCGGAAACGGACCCGACCGCGTCTCTGATTGAACTGCTGCAGAACCTTGGCATCCAGACCGGACAGCCGGCCGGGGGCAACTAGCCCTTTCGCACTTCCTGCACGGTCCGGTCAGCTTGGGGTGGCGGCCAGCAGATCCGACCATTCGGGATGGCGCTTGAACTGCGCCTCGACATAACTGCACTGCGGCACGATGGTGAAATTCTCGCGCTGGGCATCAGCGACCAGCGCATTGACCAAGGCCGCGGCGACGCCTTGGCCGCCGATTTCGGGCGGCACCAGGGTGTGGTCAGCGATGCGGGCTTCTCCACGCGCGATCCAGGTAAGGCGGCCGACCGCCTCGCTACCGGGCACTTCGGCGCGGTATTCGCCGCGGGCCGCGTTTCCCTGGCTGGTGATCTTGATGCCGTCGATGGCCATGTGAGGTGTCTCCTTCTTGCGCTCAACGCGGGCGCCGCTAGGGCCGTTCCGCGATGACCGACACTGCCTCCGGGGCCGCCCAGTTCCTGTCCGACAACGCCGCGGCGGTTCACCCCCGTGTGTGGGACGCGCTGCGCGCCGCCGACGAGGCGCGCGCGCCCTATGACAACGACGCGCTGTCGCAGTCGCTCGACGAGCGGTTTTCGGCGCTGTTCGGGCGGGAGGCGCATGTCCTGTGGGTCGCCACCGGCACTGCCGCCAACTGCCTGGCGCTGGCCACGCTGTGTCCGCCGCACGGCGGGGTGGTGTGCCACCGGGAGGCGCATATCGAGGTGGATGAAGCCGGCGCGCCGGGGTTCTATCTCCACGGCGCCAAGCTGCTGCTGGCCGAGGGGGAGGGCGCCAAGCTCACGCCCGAAGGCGTGCGCGCCGTGATCGATCCGATCCGCGACGACGTGCACCAGGTCCAGCCCCACGCGCTCAGCGTCACCCAGACGAGCGAGTACGGACGTGCGTATCGCCCGGCCGAGCTCGCGGCGCTGGGTGCGCTCGCCAGGGAGCGCTCGCTGGGCTTCCACGTCGACGGCGCGCGGTTCGCGAACGCCGCCGCGTTCCTTGGCTGCCCGCCCGCGGCAGCCGCTGGACCATGCGATGCGCTGAGTTTCGGCTGCGTGAAAAACGGCGGCATGAATGCCGAGGCGATCGTGTTCTTCGATGGGGCGCTCGCCGCGCTGGCGCGTTACCGCCGCAAGCGAGCGGGGCACCTGCAATCGAAAGGCCGTTTTCTCGCCGCGCAGCTCCACGCGATGCTGGACGACGATCTGTGGCTGGCAAACGGCCGGGCCGCCAATGCCGCCGCTGCCGAGATCGCCGGAGCCTGCGGCGACCGGCTGCTGCACGCGGTCGAGGCCAACGAGCTGTTCGTGCGCCTCTCCCCGACTGAGCGCGAGGCGCTCCGGACACAAGGTTTCGGGTTCTATGACTGGGGTGCGGACGCAGCCCGCTTCGTTACCGCCTGGAACACCCGTGCAGACGATGCGATGGCACTGGCCAAGGCTATCGCCGCGCTGTGAGCGAAGCGCCGGGCCACGCCCCGCCGCACGCGCTGCTGCGGCCGCGCATCGCGCTGCCGTTCGTGCTGGTGGCGCTGATCTGGGGATCCACCTGGTACGTCATCACCGGGCAAATCGCCGACGTGCCGCCCAGCTGGTCGGTGGTGTACCGCTTCGCGCTGGCGACGCCGGCGATGTTCGTGGTCGTGCTGGCGATGCGGCAGTCGCTGGTGATGAGCCGGTCAGGTCACGCGCTGGCCCTGCTGCTGGGCGCGACGCAGTTCTGCGGCAACTTCAACTTCGTCTACCGTGCCGAAGAACACCTGACGTCCGGCGTGGTCGCGGTGATGTTCGGCATGCTGATGGTCCCCAACGCGCTGCTCGCCCGCTGGTGGCTTGGGCAGCAGGTGACGCCGCGGTTCCTGGCCGGTAGCGCCATCGCCATCGCCGGAATCGCCCTGTTGCTGATCCACGAAGCGCAGGTCGCGCGACTGGGCGGAAACGTTGCTCTCGGCGTGGCGCTGGCGCTTGGCGGCATCTTGTCAGCGTCGATCGCCAACGTCAGCCAGGCGACCGCGACCGGGCGCGCCCAGCCGATGATGGCGCTGCTCACCTTCGCCATGCTGTATGGAACGCTGATCGATGCCGCGATCGCCTGGGCGGTTGCGGGACCGCCGGTGGTGCCCACCGCGTCTGCATTCTGGGCGGGCACCGCGTGGCTGGCGTTCGCCGGATCGGTGGTCACCTTTCCGTTGTACTGGCGGATCGTGCGCGAGATCGGACCGGGCCGGGCGGCTTACAACGGCGTGCTGGTGATCGTGGTCGCGATGGTCATCTCGACCTTCATCGAAGGCTACGAATGGTCGCTGCTGGCGGTCGCAGGGGCGACGCTTGGCACCCTGGGCATGATCGTCGCCCTGCGCGCCCGGCAGGTCTAGCGCAGGCTCGCCAGCCCTTCGCGATACGCTGGAAAGCGCAGCCGCCAGCCGAGCACCCGCTTGGCCTTGCCGTTGGCGACCCGGCGGCTCTCGGCATAAAACCCGCGCGCGGCGGGTGACAGGGCCGCCTGGTCCAGCGTCTGCAAGGGCGGCGGTTCGACGCCCAGCAGCCGGCATGCTTCCGCGGTGACCGCAGCGCCGCTCGCCGGCAGATCGTCAGCCAGGTTGTACGCGCCCGGCGGAGCGTCGAACGCTAGCGCGCAGCCGCGGGCGATATCCTCAACATGCACCCGGCTGAACACGTGGCCGGGCAGGTCGATACGGTGCGCGTGGCCTTCGCGCACGCGGTCGAGCGGGCTGCGGCCGGGGCCGTAGATACCGGGGAGCCGCAGGACCCGCGCGCCGAGGGCGAGCCATGCCGCGTCCGCGTCGCTGCGCGCGGTGCGGCGGCCACTGCCGACAGGTGCGCTTTCGTCCACCCACGCCCCGCCGGTATCGCCATAGACCCCGGTGGACGAAAGGTAGCCGAGCCAGCGGCCCGCCAGCGCATCGCCATAACGGGCAAGTACCGGGTCGCCTGCGGCATCGGGCGGGACCGAGGACAGCACGTGCATGGCCCGCGACAGCCGCCCGCGCACCGCGTCATCGTCATCAAAAGCCACGGTGCCATGCGCGCCCGTCGCCTCGACCGACCAGCCCTCAAGTTGCGCGGCGATCGCCCGCGCGGTGTATCCCAGCCCAAACACGAACAGCCGCATGGCGCGGCTTCTAGCGGCTGGACGCGCGCACGAAAGCGCTTAGTGCGAAAGCCATGGATATCGCCCGCACCCCTTCGACCCCCGACGGCAATTACCAAATGGCCGATGCGCCGCCAGAGCCGGTCGATCCCCCGCTGATCCGGCGAGAGGATTACAAGCCGTTCGACTGGCTGGTGCCGCAGACCCGCCTCGATTTCGCGCTGGGCGTGGAGAGCACCCGCGTCACCGCCACGCTGTCGGTCGCGCGCAATCCGGCCGGCGAGCAGGCAGGCGAGATCCGCCTCAATGGCGACGGACTGACCCCGCTCGAGGTAGCGGTCGATGGGCAGGCGTCAAACAGCTGGCGGATGGATGGCAATGACCTGATCCTCCCGCTTGCCGGCGAAGCGCACGAGATCCGCCTGGTGACGGAGATCGATCCCGCGGCCAATTCGCAGCTCATGGGTCTTTACGCGTCGAACGGGATGCTGTGCACCCAGTGCGAGGCGGAGGGGTTCCGCCGGATTGCCTTCTTCCCCGACCGGCCCGATGTCCTCAGCACCTATACCGTGCGGATGAGCGGCGAGCGCCAGGCGTTTCCGGTGCTGCTGTCGAACGGCAACCTGGTGGCGCAGGGAGAGGACAGCAGCGGACATTGGGCCGAATGGCACGATCCCTGGCCCAAGCCATCGTACCTGTTCGCGCTGGTCGCCGGCGATCTGGTCGCCCGGCGCGATACCTTCACCACCATGAGCGGGCGTACCGTCGACCTCGCGATCTGGGTCCGGGCCGAAGACCTCGACCGCACCGAACACGCGATGGAGTCGCTGATCAGGTCCATGCGCTGGGACGAGGAGGTGTTCGGCCGCGAATACGATCTCGATCAGTTCAACATCGTCGCGGTGGGCGATTTCAACATGGGGGCGATGGAGAACAAGGGCCTCAACGTCTTCAACACCAAGTACGTGCTGGCTGATCCCGAAACCGCCACCGACGGCGACTATGACGGGGTCGAGGGCGTCATCGCGCACGAATACTTCCACAACTGGTCGGGCAACCGGGTCACCTGCCGCGACTGGTTCCAGCTCAGCCTGAAAGAAGGCTTCACCGTGCTGCGCGACCAGCTGTTCAGCGAGGGCATGCGCGGGGCGGCGGTTAAGCGGATCGAGGATGTGCGCCTGTTGCGCAGCGTGCAGTTCCCGGAAGATTCGGGGCCGCTAGCGCATCCCATCCGCCCCGACAGCTTCCGAGAGATCGGCAACTTCTACACCCCCACGATCTACAACAAGGGTGCCGAAGTCATCCGCATGATGCGCACCATGGCGGGCCCCGAGCGGTTTCGGCAGGGTACCGACCTGTATTTCGAGCGCCACGATGGCGAGGCGGCGACGTGCGAGGATTTCATCCGCGCCATCGAGGACGGAGCAGGTCTCGACCTGACGCAGTTCCGCTTGTGGTATGCGCAAGCCGGAACGCCGAAAGTCGAAGCGGTGCTGGAACATGATGGCGAGACCGCCACTCTGACGCTGCGCCAGATGGTGCCCCCCACGCCGGACCAGCGGACTAAGCTGCCCGTGCCGATCCCTTTGCGGCTGGCGCTGTTCGACCGCGCCACCGGCCGCCACAGTGGCGAACAGCTGGTCGTTCTGAGCGAGGTTGAATCAGTTGTGCGCTTCGCAGGCTTTGCCGAGAAGCCGGTGCTGTCGATCAACCGCGGCTTTTCCGCGCCGGTGGCGATCGAGCGAACGGTCGAGCCTGACGACCTGGTCTTTCTCGCCCGACATGACGACGATGCCTTCGCCCGGTATGAAGCGATGCAGGAACTGATCGTCGGCCACCTGGTGAGCGCGATTGGCGGCGGCCTTACCGATGCCGCTCGCATCGAGGCGCGGCAGGCGATCGGGGGCGCCCTGAGCGCCATCCTGACCGATCCCGAACTCGACGATGCGATGCGCGGCGAGCTGATGATGCTGCCGAGCCAGACCTACCTTTCCGAGCAGCTGCTGGTCGCCGACCCCGGCGCGATCCACGCAGAGCGTGAAGCGTTGAAGGCGTGGCTGGGACGCACGCTGGAGGGCGAACTCGCGGCGCTCCACCAGCGGGCCAGCAGCCAGTCGGCCGGAATGGGCCACGCAGCACGCGGCGCCCGCAAGGTAAAGGGCCAGGCGCTGGTGTTCCTGGCCGCCGGCAATCCCGAACTCGCCGCCAGGACGGCTGCCAGCCAGTACGATGCGGCGGAAACGATGACCGATCGGCAGGCAGCGCTGATGGTGCTCACCGGGCTGCCGGGCGCAGAACGGACGCACAAGCTGATCGACTTCTACAATCGCTTCCAGAACGATCCGCTGGTGATCGACAAGTGGTTCAGCCTGCAGGCCAGTTCGCTCCACCCGCAGGTCATCGAACACGTCAAGGCGCTCGCCCGGCACCCCGATTTCAATCTGAAGAACCCCAACCGGGTGCGCAGCCTGTTCATGGCCTTCACCGGCACTCCGCTGGGCTTCCATGCGGCGAGCGGCGAAGGATACCGGATGATCGCCGACCTGATCCTGGCACTCGATCCGATCAACCCCTCCACCGCTGCGCGGTTTGTCACTCCGCTGGGCCGCTGGCGCCGGCTGGAGCCAGGCCGCGCGGCCTTGATGCGCGGAGAGCTGGAGCGGATCGCCGCGAAGGCTGGCCTGTCACGCGACACGTTCGAGCAGGTGACGCGCAGCCTTGGCTGAGGCGCTCCGATCGGGGGTGCTGGCCGGCGTCCCGCACGGGTTCCTCACCCGCGCGGGCGGGGTCTCGCGCGGCGCGGTCGCCGGCCTCAACTACGGCTTCGGGGCAGAGGACGATCCTGCGGCGGTGGCCGAAAACCGCCGCCGCGCCGCTGACGCCGTGTTGCCGGGGGCCCCGCTGGTGGGCGTGTATCAGATACACTCGGGCGACGTGGCGACAGTGGCAGAGCCGTGGGGTGACGATGAGCGCCCGCGAGCCGATGCCCTGGTTACCGATCGCGCGGGCGTGCTGCTCGGCATCGTCACCGCCGACTGCGCGCCGGTCTTGCTGGCGGATTTGGGCGCGGGCGTTGTCGGCGCTGCACATGCCGGCTGGCGAGGGGCGCACGGCGGGGTGATCGCCAACACCGTCGCTGCGATGGAGTCGCTTGGCGCGTCGCGTGAGCGCATCGTTGCCGCTGTGGGGCCGTGCATTGCGCAGGACAGCTACGAGGTTGGCGAGGACTTACGGGCGCAATTCGACAGCGCAGAACACCGCTTCTTCGCGCCCCACGCGCCGGGACACTGGCAATTCGATTTGCCGGGCTATGTCCACGCCCGCCTGCGCGATGCCGGCGTCGAGACGATCGACCTGTTGGGTTGCGACACGTATGCCGATCCCGCGCGGTTCTTTTCCTTTCGGCGCGCAACCCACCGGGGAGAGGCCACTTACGGGCGCCAACTTTCACTGGTCGGACTGGCGGCAGAGCGTTCATGAAACGGCCACAATGGCGGTTGGCAACCTGCCGAGTTGCGTATATGCGCGCCGCAAACCGGCACCGTCGGCGCCATATCGGCGCCGCGCGTGAACCGCGAAACAGGGGCTGAAGCTTCCTTTCTCGTGGACCCTGGTTGCAGGTTCAGTGTCCCGCCGTCCGGCGGGTTCCATTCGCGAAGACGATTACAATGCAGGGCAGGCACGGCTGATGGCTGACACGACTGGCGACGCGATCCCGGGGACCGTTACGGCCTCGGACGTCCACGATGGGGACGGGGTCCGGCGGCGCGATTTCATCAACATCGCGGCGGTCGGCGCAGCCGGCGTTGCGGGCGTTTCGGTTCTTCTGCCGCTGATCAGCCAGATGGCCCCCTCGGCCGACGTGCTCGCCGAAAGCAGCACCGAGGTTGACGTGTCCGCGATCCAGCCCGGTCAGGCGATCAAGGCGATCTTCCGCAAGCAGCCGCTGTTCGTCCGGCGCCTGACTCCTGCTGAAATTCAGGCAGCCAATGCGGTCAGCGTCGGCAGCTTGCGCGATCCGCAGACCTTGGCGGAGCGGACCAAGGAGGGGCACGAGGACGTGCTCATCACTATGGGCGTGTGCACCCACCTTGGCTGCGTGCCGCTGGGTGCGGCCGAAGGCGAAGTGAAGGGTGAGTTCGGCGGGTATTTCTGCCCCTGCCATGGATCGCACTACGATACGGCGGCCCGCATCCGTAAAGGCCCGGCTCCCACCAATCTGGAAGTTCCGGAATACGAGTTCACCAGCGACACCGTCGTCAGGGTCGGCTGAGGCGAGAGAGAGCGAATACGATGAGCTATCCCTGGGCCAAGCACTACGAACCGGTTAACCCGCTGATGCGGTACCTGGACGAGAAGCTGCCGCTTCCACGTCTGGTCTACAACGCGATCGGTGGCGGCTATCCGGTGCCGCGCAACCTCAACTACATGTGGAATTTCGGCGTTCTCGCCGGGTTCTGTCTGGTGCTGCAGATCGTCACCGGCATCGTGCTGGCCATGCACTATGCCGCCAACGCCGGGGTGGCGTTCTCGTCGGTCGAGCACATCATGCGCGACGTCAACTGGGGCTGGATGCTGCGCTATGCGCACGCCAACGGCGCCAGCATGTTCTTCGCGGTGATCTACCTGCACATCTTCCGCGGGTTCTTCTATTCGTCGTACAAAGCCCCGCGCGAGATGGTGTGGCTGATCGGCGTGGTCATCTTCCTGCTGCTGATGGCCACCGGCTTCATGGGCTACGTCCTTCCGTGGGGGCAGATGAGCTTCTGGGGCGCCAAGGTCATCACCGGCCTGTTCGGTGCGATCCCGCTGGTGGGTGAGCCGATCCAGATCTGGCTGCTCGGCGGGTATGCACCCGACAACGCCGCGCTCAACCGCTTCTTCAGCCTGCACTACCTGTTGCCGTTCGTGATCGCCGGCGCGGTGATCCTGCACATCTGGGCGCTGCACATTCCCGGCTCGTCGAACCCGACCGGCGTGGAAGTGAAGAAGGAAAGCGACACGATCCCGTTCCACCCGTATTACACGGCCAAGGATGGGTTCGGACTGGGCGTGTTCCTGATCGTCTACTGCACGCTGCTGTTCTTCTTGCCGAATTACCTGGCGCACCCCGACAACTATATCGAGGCGAACGCGCTCTCGACCCCGGCGCACATCGTGCCCGAATGGTATTTCTGGCCGTTCTACGCGATCCTGCGCGCCTTCACGGCGGACTTCTTCTTCATTCCGGCCAAGCTGATGGGCGTGCTGGCGATGTTCAGCGCGATCCTGCTGTGGTTCTTCCTGCCCTGGCTGGATAAGGGTCCGGTGCGCAGCGGCCACTATCGCCCGCTGTTCCGCAAGTTCTTCTGGTTTGGCCTCATCCCGGCGATGGCGCTGCTGTTCTATTGCGGCGGCGCGCCGGCTGAAGAGCCGTACGTGATGCTCAGCCAGATCGCGACGGCGTATTACTTCCTGCACTTCCTGGTGATCCTGCCGATCGTTTCGATGATCGAGCGGCCCGATCCGCTGCCCTATTCCATCACCGAGGCGGTTCTCGGTGAGGACAAGGCTGCGGTGCTGGGCGAAAACGCCACGCCGGGCGTGTGATCAAACAGGCTTTAGGGAAAGCGACACGACAATGATCCGTCTTATCGGAATCCTCGCCGGCCTGTTCTTCGCGGTTGCCGCCCTGTGGGGCCTGGGCAACGGCGTCGCCACCGTCATCGGTGAGGGGCAGCTCAAGGAAAAGACCGCCGAGCACGAATTCCACCTGCACCCGCGCAAGGCCGGGTTGCAGTCGGATGGCCCGTTCGGCACCTGGGACATCGCCCAGCTGCAGCGCGGCATGCAGGTGTACAAGGAAGTGTGCGCCGCCTGCCACAGCCTCAAGTACGTGGCATTTCGTGACCTGACCGTGCTCGGCTATTCGGAAGCGGAAGTGAAGGCGATCGCAGCCGGCTTCCAGGTTCCGGGCATCGATCCTAACACCGGCGAGGCGAATACCCGTCCGGGCCTGCCGACGGATTACTTCCCGGATCCCTATCCCAACGCCGTGGCCGCCCGCGCCGCCAACAACAACGCGGTTCCGCCCGACCTTTCGCTGATGACCAAGGCGCGCCACGATGGCAGCAACTATGTCTATTCGCTGCTCACCGGATATCGCAATGTCGACCGCTTCAGCGTCGACGGGCACAAGGTGAAGGAAGAATTCCCCGAATTCATCACTCCGCCCAATACCCACTTCAACCCGTATTTCGCGAACCTCAACATCGCGATGGCACCGCCGCTGACCCAAGCTGGACAGGTGACTTACGCCCCCGGCAATCCTGAGGCGACGGTCGATCAGATGTCGAAGGATGTCGCTGCGTTCCTGACCTGGACTGCCGAACCCAAGAAGGTGAAGCGCACCCAGGTAGGCTGGCCGGTCCTGGGGTTCCTGTTGTTCGCGACCATCCTCGCGTGGCTGGCGAAGAACCAGGTGTGGGCCGCCATCAAGCCGAAGAAGCGCCGCGCCGACTAGGGCGCGCGTGACCACCGACGAACTCAGGGCCTTTGTACGCTCGGTGCCGGACTTCCCGGCGCCGGGCGTGCTGTTCCGCGATATCACAACCCTGATCAGCCACGGCGCGGGACTGCGCGCGGCGGTGGGTCATCTCGCGGATCGGGCACGCGCGGGAGGCGCGCAAGCGATTGCCGGGATGGAGGCGCGCGGGTTCATCTTTGGCGCCGCGGTCGCGATAGAACTCGGCGTGGGATTCGTGCCGATCCGCAAGCCCGGCAAGCTGCCGGTGCCGACCATCGGCATCGACTACGAGCTGGAGTACGGCACTGACCGGCTGGAGATCGACCCCACCGCGATCGCGCCAGACCAGCGGGTCGCCATTGTCGATGACTTGATCGCCACGGGCGGTACCGCTCTGGCGGCCGCCCAGCTCCTCCGTCAGGCGCAGGCCGTGGTCGCGCAGGCGCTGTTCGTGATCGACCTGCCCGACCTCGGCGGTGCGGCCCGCCTGCGCGAGGCGGGGCTGGAGGTGGATGCGCTGATGGACTTTCCCGGCCATTGACGCGGGGGCGGGTCACGTGGCAACGCGCGTCAGCCTCACGCGGGTATAGCATAGTGGTAATGCTCTAGCCTTCCAAGCTAGCTAGAGGGGTTCGATTCCCCTTACCCGCTCCAGGCTTGCCTGCTCAGCCCAACCCGGCGCTCAGACCGCCATGTTGTCGATCAGCCGGGTTCCACCGATCCGTGCCGCCACCAGCAGCCGCGCTCGCCGTTCTCCGTGCATTTCCAGCGGCGTCAGGCTCTCCGCGTCGGCCAGCTGCGCGTAATCGACGCTGTCGAAGCCGGCTTGCAGCAGATGGGCTTCCAAAGCGGCAAGCGTCGGCGCCACCGCGCTTCCGGCCGCCAGCGCCGCAATCGTATCCCGCATCGTCTGCGGCAGAGCCGCTGCCTGCGCCCGCTGCTCCGGCGACAGGTAGCGGTTGCGGCTCGACAGTGCGAGCCCATCGGCTTCGCGCACCGTCGGGACACCCACGATCGCCTCGACGTGCGGCTCGGTCAGGTCGAAGTCGCGGGCCATGCGGCGGATGACGCTGAGCTGTTGCCAGTCCTTTTCGCCGAATAGCGCGACGTCCGGCTGAACCTGGTTGAACAGCTTGAGTACCACCGTAGCCACCCCGTCAAAGTGTCCGGGGCGCTGGGCGCCGCACAGGCCTTCGCTGACCCCGGCTACCGAGACGTTGGAGGCAAACCCGTGCGGGTACATCGCCGTCACCGTGGGGGCCCACAGCAAGTCTACCCCTTCAGCCTCCAGCATGCCCGAATCCTGCGCCAGCTGCCGCGGGTATGCGTCGAGGTCTTCGTTTTGACCGAACTGCTTCGGATTGACGAAGATCGAGGTGACGACCGCGTCGGTCCGTCGCCGCGCCTCCCGCACCAGCGTCAAATGTCCTTCGTGCAGCGCACCCATCGTGGGGACCAGCGCGACTCGCTTGCCCTCCGCGCGCAGCTGGGCGAGGGCGCTTCTCAACACTTCCAGAGTGGTGGCGGTTTGCACGCAGCAGTGTCCCTCGACTATTCTGATCCCGCCCATCGCCCTAATCGGGGCGCAACAGGAATGCACGCGTGACCGACGCCCGCCCGACGCCCCGAAGCGCACATCGCATCGTCTTCGCCAACGAAAAGGGCGGCACCGGCAAATCGACCACGGCGGTGCACATCGCGGTGGCGCTGGCGTATCGCGGCGCGCGCGTGGCGGCTATCGACCTCGATCCGCGCCAGCGCACGCTCTACCGCTATTTCGAGAACCGCCAGGAAACCGCCGCGCGCCGCGGTATCGACCTGCCGACTGCCCGTTTCGAGGTGTTCGAGGACGGTAGTTCCGAAGAGCTGGAGGCGGTGGTCGCATCGCTGAGCGAAGGGTGCGACTTCATCGTCTTCGACACCCCGGGGCGCGACGACCCGCTGGCGCGCCACGCCGCGACCGAGGCGGATACGCTGGTCACCCCGCTCAACGACAGCTTCGTCGATTTCGACCTGATCGGCCAGGTTGACGCGGAAACCTTCAAGGTGCGCAAACTGTCGTTCTATGCCGAGCTGATCTGGGAAGCCCGCCTGAAGCGCAGCCGCGCCACGATCGAACAGCAGCGGCGCGAGATGGACTGGATCGTCGTGCGCAATCGCACCGGTCACACCGAGGCGCGGAACATGGTCCGTATCGAGGCCGCGCTCAAGGAACTGTCGAAGCGCGTGGGCTTCCGGGTCGCGCATGGCCTGTCCGAACGCGTGATCTACCGCGAACTGTTTCCCAGCGGGCTCACGTTGCTCGACAAGGGGCACCTGGGGGAACTCGGCACCAGCCACCTGGTGGCGCGGCAGGAACTGCGGGCGCTGGTGGCGGCGCTCAATCTGCCGGTCACTACCAAACCCGCGGCCGAACTGGCCCTCGCCTGATCCGTCCTTCGCCGCTGTCGTACGCGCCCGCGGTTCGCTACAGCGAACGGCGATGAGCTACCCGGCTGCCGCCTTTGAACCGTTCGTGATCCCGCGCGCGAAAATTCGCGCCCGTCTTTCCGTCGCATCGCGCAAGCTGCCGGGGGCACACCGCTTGGGCCAGTGGTCATCAGTTTTGCACAGCCGCAAAGGCGCGGTCCCCACCCCCTCCGCCTCCCCGATCTGTCTGGCGCCGAGTGTGCGGGCGTGATCAAGGTGCTGGTCATCGCGGCGCTGCTCGCGCTCGGCTGCCGCTGGTTGTTTGGTAGATGGCCGTGGAATTACCTGACCGCGAAACCGACCCGTGGCCTGGACGTTTTCCATGCACGCAAGCTGCTGGGCGTACGCGAGGAGGCCACCCGGGCCGAGATCCTCAACGGGCACAAGCGGCTGCTTGCACGAGTCCATCCCGATCGGGGCGGCACGAACAGTCAGGTGCACGAGGCGAATGCCGCGCGCGACTTATTGCTGGATCGCCTGTCCGATAACTAAGGAAATCCGCTTGAGTCACACATTCGACCCCAGCGTCCTGCGCGAATACGACATCCGCGGGATCATCGGCGAAACCCTGGGGGCAGACGATGCCCGCGCCATCGGGCGGGGCTTTGCTACGATGCTGCGCGAAGCGGGCGGCAAGACCGTGGCCGTGGGCTACGATGGGCGCCTGAGCTCTCCGATGCTGGAGCACGCGTTGATCGAAGGATTGACCGCGTCGGGCTGCGATGTCGTGCGTGTGGGCATGGGGCCGACGCCGATGCTGTACTATGCCGAAGCGTCAACCGAACAGGTGGACGGCGGCATTCAGATAACTGGCAGCCACAATCCCGCCAATTACAACGGCTTCAAGATGGTATTCCTTGGCCGACCTTTTTTCGGAGAGGACATCACCGAGATCGGCCGCCGTGCCGAGGCGGGTGAATGGGCCGATGGCACCGGCACCATCGAGACGCGCGAGATCATGGGCGAGTATATCGATCGCCTGCTCACCGGGCTGGAGGGGATCGACGGTGAAGCGCTGGCCGGTTTTAGAATCGGTTGGGACGCGGGCAACGGAGCCGCGGGCCCCGCGCTCGAGGCGCTGGCCGCCCGGCTGCCGGGGGAGCACCACCTTCTCTACACCGATATCGACGGGTCGTTTCCCAATCATCATCCTGATCCTACTGTTCCCCCCAACCTCGAAGACCTTCAGCGCCTTGTCGCGGACAAGAACCTCGACTTCGGAGTTGCTTTCGACGGCGATGGTGACCGGATCGGCGCCGTCGACGGCGAGGGGCGGATCATTTGGGGGGATCAACTCTTGATGATCTACGCCGAGGACCTCCTCGCAAGACTACCTAATGCCGCGATCATCGCCGACGTGAAGGCCAGTCGCGCACTGTTCGAGCGCGTGGCCGAGCTGGGCGGAAAGCCGCTGATGTGGAAGACCGGGCACAGCCTGATTAAGTCCAAAATGAAGGAGACTGGCGCACCGCTGGCTGGCGAGATGAGCGGCCATGTCTTCTTCGCGGACACCTATTACGGCTACGACGACGCATTGTACGCTGCGATCCGGCTGATGGCCGCGTCGGTGCGCTTGGGCAAATCGGTGACCGAGCTGCGCGGCGCCATGCCGCCGATGGTCAACACGCCGGAACTACGCTTCCGTGTCGATGAGAGCCGCAAGTTCGCAGCGATCGAAGAAGTAAAGCAGCGGCTCGCGGGTACCGGTGCTCCCGCGAACATCAGCGTGGACGGCACCGACGGGGTGCGGGTGACCACCCCGGATGGGTGGTGGTTGCTGCGCGCATCCAACACCCAGGACGTGCTGGTCGCCCGGGCGGAAAGCGAGAGCCAGGCCGGCCTTGATCGGCTGATGGCGCAGATCGACGAGCAGCTCGCAGCCTCCGGCCTCGAACGAGGTGAGCAGGCGGGGCATTGACCGCGCGCACGGCAACCAGCGCCGCATTTCGCCGTGCGGTCGCGTGGGTTGCCGTGCTCAACCTGGCATACTTTGGAATCGAATTCGCGGTCGCCCTCGCAATTCGATCGGTCGCGCTATTCGCCGATTCGGTGGACTTCCTTGAAGACACCTCGCTCAATCTGCTGATCCTCCTCGCGCTTGGCTGGAGCGTGGCGGCGCGTGCACGCATCGGGATGGCGCTGGCCGCACTGTTGCTGGTCCCGGGCTTGGTTACCCTGTGGACCGCATGGTCGAAGCTGGGGGAGCCGCTGGCACCCGCGCCACTGCCGCTGACGCTCACCGGTCTGGGAGCTCTGGCGGTCAACCTGACTTGCGCGGTGATGCTGGTACGTTTTCGGGCGCATTCCGGCAGCTTGAGCAAAGCGGCGTTCCTGTCGGCGCGTAACGATGCGCTGGCGAACGTTGCGATCATCGCGGCGGGGCTGGTCACCGCCTTCGCCTGGTATTCGCCGTGGCCGGACCTGATCGTCGGGCTGGCGATCGCCGCGATCAATCTCGATGCCGCGCGTGATGTGTGGGAGGCGGCGTGGGAAGAACGCCGCGCCGGGTCGTGACCATGGCGAGGCGGAGCTTTGCCGCCGCTCGTGCTTTGGCATATCCATGAACGACGAAATCGGACCTGATGGGGCGGGGCAGGTTCCGCGCGAAATCCGAGAATGGTTCGCGGGCCGCGGCTGGCGCATTCGCCGCCACCAGACCGAGATGCTGGCAGCAAGCGAGGCGGGGCAGCATGCTCTGCTGGTGGCGGATACCGGAGCCGGGAAGACGCTCGCCGGGTTCCTGCCCACGTTGGCCGCGTTCTGCCCCTCCACCCTGGGCGACACGCCGGTGCCCGAAGGGCTGCACACGCTCTACGTTTCCCCGCTGAAGGCGCTGGCGCATGACGTGCAGCGCAATCTGGTCACGCCGATCGAGGAGATGGCTCTGCCGATCCGGGTCGAGACGCGCAGCGGCGATACCCCCTCCGATCGCAAGAAGCGCCAGCGCGCCCGCCCTCCGCATGTTCTGCTGACCACGCCCGAGTCCTTGTCCCTGCTGCTGAGTTATCCGGAAAGCTTCGATCTGTTTGCCGGACTCAAGCGCGTGGTCATCGACGAGGTCCATGCGTTCGCCACCGGCAAGCGCGGCGATCTCCTCGCGCTGGCGATGAGCCGGCTGCAGGCGAACGCGCCCGATCTTCAGCGCGCGGCGCTGTCGGCCACCTTGGCCGATCCGCAGGAGTTCCGCGAATGGCTCGCCCCCTGGGGGGAGATCGATACGGTCACGCTGGTCGAAGGGGAGCCCGGTGCGCCGCCGGTGGTCGAGGTGCTGTTGCCGATCGAGGAACGGGTGCCGTGGGGCGGCCACGCGGCGACCTGGGCCATCCCCCAATTGTATGAGGAGATTCGCCGCAACCGAACCACGCTGGTGTTCACCAACACCCGCTTTCTGGCCGAATACGTCTTCCAGAACTTGTGGGACGTGAATGACGACAACCTGCCGATCGGCATCCACCACGGGTCGTTGAGCAAGGAAGCGCGGCGCAAGGTGGAAGGCGCCATGGCGCGCGGCGAACTGCGCGCGCTGGTCGCCACCGCCAGCTTGGATCTTGGCGTCGACTGGGGAGATATTGACCTGGTGGTGCAGATGGGCGCGCCCAAGGGGTCAAGCCGGCTGCTTCAGCGGGTCGGGCGCGCCAATCACCGGCTTGATCAGGCGAGCCGCGCGGTACTGGTACCAGGCAATCGCTTCGAATTCCTAGAGGCGACTGCCGCCAAGGAGGCCGTTGATCAGGGCCAGCGCGATGGAGAGGATTTTCGTCCCGGCCGGCTCGACGTGCTGGCCCAGCATGTGATGGCCTGCGCGTGTGCCGCCCCGTTTGGCGAGGCGGCATTGCTTCGGGAAGTGCGCTCCAGCCTGCCTTACGCCTGGGTCGATCAGGCCGCGTGGGAGCGCGTGCTCAATTTCGTCGCGACCGGCGGGTACGCATTGAAAGCGTACGACAAGTTTCGCCGCATCGTGCGCGACACACCCTCCGGCGCCGGCGAGCCGGTGTGGCGGCTATCCCACCCCGAGCACGCTGCTCGCCATCGACTTAACGCCGGGATCATCGTCGATTCCGAAATGCTTGAGGTGCGGTTCAAGAACGGCCGGTCGCTGGGCAAGGTTGAGGAGCGCTTCGCCGCGTCGCTGAGCCCCGGGGACACGTTCCAGTTCGCTGGGGTGAACCTCGAAGTCGAGCGTATCAAGGACATGGAGCTGACAGTCAGGGCCAGCACCAAGGCGGCCATGATCCCCAGCTATGGCGGCCAACGCTTGCCGCTGACGACCCATCTCGCCACGCGGGTGCGCGAAATGCTGATGGACCGCGCCGGGTGGGCGCGCTTTCCCGATGATGTGCGCGAATGGCTGGAAGTGCAGCACTGGCGCAGCGAGATGCCCGGTCCGGGAACTCTGCTGGTCGAAAGCTTCCCGCACGCCAAGAAGCATTACGCGGTCTACTACACCTTCATCGGATGGAACGCGAACCAGTCGCTCGGCATGCTGATTACGAAGCGGATGGAGGAGCGCGGTCTCATGCCGCTCGGCTTCAACGCCAATGATTATTGCCTGGCGATCTGGGGGCTGAAACCGGTTGCCGACGTGGCGCCGCTGCTGTCACCCGATATCCTGCAAGACGAATTCGTCGAATGGGTGCAGAACTCGCATCTCCTGCGTCGCGCTTTCCGCGAGGTGGCGGTGATCGGGGGGCTGGTGGAGCGACAACATCCGGGGAAGCGCAAAAGCGGCAAGCAGGTCACGTTCTCGACTGATCTGATCTATGACGTGCTGCGCAAATACGAGCCGGACCACGTGCTGCTGGAAGCGGCTTGGGCCGATGCGCGTACCCGCATGACGGATATCGGCCGGTTAGGCGATTTGCTGGACAGCGCGGCAAGCCAACTGCTGCACGTGGAGCTTGACCGTGTCAGCCCGCTGGCGGTGCCGGTCATGACGCTGATCGGCCGGGAGAAGCTGCCGGATGGCGCGGCCGATGACGAACTGCTGCTGGAGGCGGAAACGCTCGCGTCCGAAGCAATGCGGGTCGATGCGGCGGTGCCATTCGAGGGCGATTAAAACCAATACGGCGCGCCGGGCCGGATTTTAACGCCGGCCTTCCGATACCCGCCCTTCGCTCGCAATCGCGCCGTCGAGACAAAGAAAAGGGGCGGATTTCTCCGCCCCTTGCAAAGGTTCGAATGACGGCTGCGGTCAGGCCGCTTTGCCGAACTGCCGGTACTTTTCGTTGCCGACGAAACCGAACTTGGTCACGCCCGAAGCCTTGATGATGTTCAACACCCGGATCGACAGGTCGTAGCTGGCCTGATCGGTCGGCTCGAACTGCAATTCGGGCTCCACCGCCATGGACCTGGAAGTGTTCAGATTCGCCACCAGCTCGCTGTCCGAGATGGGCGTCGCATTCCACAGGATCTGGTTGTCCGGGGTAAGCACGATCTTGTTCTTGATCGGGTCCACGGGCGGAGGATTGTCCTGCGGACTGGGCACCGGCAGATCGATGTCAACCGAGTGCGTGGCCACCGGAATGGTAATGATGAACATGATCAGGAGCACGAGCATGACGTCGATCAGCGGCGTCGTGTTCATCTCCATCATCGGCGAGCCATCGTCGCTGCCGCCTGACATTGCCATCGTGGGTTACTCCTGAATCAGTGTCGCCAACTCGGTCCGAAGGCTGATTAGCCGTTCGGATCGACCGGGTTGGAGATGAAGCCGACGGTCGGGTAGCCGGCCGCCTGGACGTTGTAGATCGTGCCCGCGACACAGCGCCACGGGGCGTTGACGTCCCCGCGAATGTGGACCTGCGGAACGCTGTCCGGATTTTCCATCAGCGCTTCGGGACCACCGGCGGCCTGGACGATCCTGTCGAGCCGCTCAAACGCGCGGTCGTACAGTTCCTGCGAATCGACCGGCGTGGTGTTGTTGAAGTAGACCCGGCACTCCCCGTTGCGCGATGCGCCGGCAAATCCGGGCTCTCCCGCGCTGCGGCCGGCATCGTCGGAGGTGCTGACGGTAAGCAGCAGGTTCTCGACCTTGTCTTTGGACTCCGTCGATTCCATCACTGGCAGCCTGAGCTTCTCGATCGTCTGGATGGCAACCGGGACCGCGATCAGGAAGATGATCAGGAGCACCAGCATCACGTCGACGAGCGGCGTGGTGTTGATGTCCGACATCGGCGCCTCGGTCGGTCCGCCTGCGGAAATGGCCATGGGCTTCCTATCCTATTTCAGTTCTTTGCGAAGCGCGGGAGGAGCGAATGGGACGCTCCTCCCGCACGATCGCTCAGGGACGGGGAGCGGTGGTCGACGCTACCGGCTTGGCCGGAGCGGTCGCCGCAGCCTTGCCCGCTGCCTGTGTGGAGGTCTGCGTCATCACCGCAGGACGCACCGCGCCACGCGAGTTGATGTTTGCCAGGATGTCGGTCGAGAAACCCGAAAGCATCTGCGCGATACGCTTGTTGCGGCTCTGCAGCCAGTTGTAGGCCAGCACCGCCGGCACCGCCACGAGCAGACCGATCGCGGTCATGATGAGCGCCTCACCCACCGGGCCGGCAACCTTGTCGATCGACGCCGAACCGGCGAGACCGATGTTGATCAGCGCGCGATAGATACCGATCACGGTGCCGAGCAGACCCACGAACGGCGCGGTCGCACCGACGGTGGCAAGGAACGGCAGACCGCCGGCCAGCTTTGCGTTGATCGCGGCTTCCGAGCGGGCGAGCGAACCGTGCAGCCAGTCATGCGCGTCCAGCTTGTCCGTCATCTTTTCGTGCGATTCTTCGGCGGTCAGGCCGTCATCGACGAGCTGGCGCCATGCGCTGTTCTTGTCGAGCTTGTTGGCACCTTCGCGCAGCGTCGATGCGCGCCAGAAGCCAGAGCGCACGTTCTTGTACTGGTTGAAGATCTTCTGCTGCTCGAGCCACTTGGTGATCAGGATGTAGAACGATCCGACGGACATGATCACCAGAACGATGAAGATGGACCAGGCGATCAGACCGCCCTGGTTCATTGCTTCCCAAAAGCCGAACTGGTTGACGGGGGCGGCGGTGCCGCCTGCCGCCGCGGTAAGAAGTTCGATGTACATGCGAGTGTCCTCTCAGATGAAGGTCAGAATAGGGGTGTTATTGCGGGATTTGCCAGCGAACCGAGCTTGACCAGCTGCTGGCGATAGGCTGCCCTTCGCCATTAGTGGCCGGATTGAAGCGTCCACGCCGGGTGATCAGCGAGCAGGTCGTGCTGTCGAGTTCCGGAGTGCCGCTCGACCCGGTGACCGAGCAATTGGTGACCCGGCCATCGGCGCTTACCTGAACGGTAAAGCGCGTCACGCCTTCCTTTTCCTCGCGCAGAGCACGGCTTGGATAGTCGTTGGCGTTAGCCCAATTGCCCGGGTTACCCTTCGGCGACACGGCCTTGGGCTGCACGCGCGGCGGCGGCGGCGGGGCTGGCGGGGGCGCCGGAGGAGGCGCAACCGCAGCCGGCGGCGGCACGCGCAGCACGGGCGGGGCCGGCGGCGGAATCGTGGGCTGAGTGCGGATCGGCGGCGGTGCGACCGCCACATTGATCGGCGGCGGCGGCGCAACCGGCGGCGGCGCAACATCCGGCACCTCTTCAGGCGGTGGTGGCGGCGGCTCCTCCTCGGGCGGCGGCGGTTCCTCGATATCGACGGTTGTTACGCGCTCGATCGCCTTCTGAACTGCCGAATAGGCAAGCCCGGTCACCAAGGCGTAACCGACGGCGATATGGATCAGCGCAACGATGATGATCGCTACAATGCGATTACCGCTCATCTGTTGATCAGAGTAGGCCATTCAGTCGCATCACTCCATGTCAGGCGCCGGGAATCACCCCGGCATGCCTGCATCGAGCCGGCGCTGCAAGCGCGCCGGCCGACGCATCCATTCCATTTTCCGCCCTGAAGCCCATCGAGAAACGACGGCCTTGCGACCCGCCGGATCCCCGATGACCCGGCACGGGCCCTCCGGGGGGTTAGCTTATATCTTCGCTCCCCGGTTCCCGGCGAGCCTTAACGTTGAAGCAAATCCCGCGCAAACGCTTTTGCGGTTAACCGGGGATTCAGTCCATTGAGGCTGCAACGGCGCAGATGCCTTCCGGTTTCCAACGCGCCGAGATGCGCCTAGCGGACTATGCCATGAACAACCCGATACACTTCGCCCGACCGATCATCCTGGCCGCCGTGTTAGCCACGGGAGTGGCTGCCGCGCCGGTCCCGGTGGCGGCGCCGGCGCCGACCTATGCGGACCTTGCCGATCTTGCTGACAAAGCCGACCTGGTGGTGCACGTGGCGGTGACCCGGCAGACGGCGCTGCCCCCCGAACGGGCGCCGGGCGTGGCGCCAGGGTTTACCCGGTTGTACATCCAGGCGCGGACGCTGGCCCTTCTCGCCGGATCGGCGCCGCTGGGCGGATCGGTCAGCTACCTGGTCGATGTGCCGACCAACGCCAAGGGCAAGCCGCCGAAGCTGAAGAAGCGCGAGTTTCTGCTGTTCGCCAAACCGGTGCCTGGTCGCCCGGGCGAACTGCAACTGGCCAGTCCCACCGCACAGTTGCCGTTCGACGGCGCGCTCGCTGATCGGCTTCGTCCCATCCTCAGCGAACTGGCCGCCACCGATGCCGCCCCTTCGGTTACCGGGGTGCGCGACGCCTTGAGTGTTCCAGGCGCGCTGGTCGGCGAATCCGAAACGCAGGTCTTCCTGGGCGCCGCCAACGGCGAGCCGGTGTCGCTGACCGTGGTGCGCCGGCCGGGAATGACGCCCACGTGGGGGGTTTCCTATTCGGAGATCGTCGATCAGGCGGCGCGCCCGCCGGAGCCGGATACGCTGGCGTGGTACCGCCTCGCCTGTTTCCTGCCTGCGCAATTGCCGCGAGAAGCCAACCTGTCGCAGGACCCCGCCTCGCGTGCCCGCGCGACCGAAGACTATGGCTTCGTGCTGCGCCAGCTTGGCCCGTGCCCGCGAACCCTGACGGCCCGATAGTATCTCTTTGTTGGCCGGCCATCCCGCCGTGGAATAAGCGGCGGGCCTACTGGGAGGGGAGACGGCATGGCTGAACCATTGCGCATCGCGCTCGCCGGGCTGGGCACGGTCGGCGCGGGCGTGGTCCGGTTGCTGCACACCAATGCCGCACTGGTCGGCGCCCGTGCCGGGCGGGATATCCGCATCGTCGCAGTCAGCGCGCGCGACCGCATCCGTGATCGCGGGGTGGACCTGAGCGCGTTCGACTGGTGCGACGACATGACCGCGATGGCTGCCCGCCCCGACGTCGACGCGGTGGTCGAGCTGGTCGGGGGAGCCGATGGGCCGGCGCTGACGCTGGCCCGCGCGGCGACCCGTGAAGGCAAGGCGCTGGTAACGGCGAACAAGGCCATGATCGCGCATCATGGTCTGGCCCTTGCCCAGGCGGCGGAGGAGGCGGGCGTTGCGCTGAAGTTCGAAGCTGCGGTGGCGGGGGGAATCCCGGTCATCAAGGGCCTGCGCGAAGGCGCTGCCGCCAACCACATCGGCCGGGTGCAGGGCATCCTCAACGGCACGTGCAATTTCATTCTTTCCGCCATGGAGCAGAGCGGCCGCGACTTCGCCGACGTGCTCGCCGAAGCCCAGGCATTGGGATTTGCCGAGGCGGACCCGTCATTCGACATCGACGGGATCGACGCGGGACACAAGCTGGCGATCCTCGCGGCGATCGCCTTCGGCGCGCGGCTCGATTTCGCCAATGTCTCGTGCGAAGGCATTGCGCAGGTGCGCGCCGCTGACATCGCCCGCGCCCGCGATCTGGGTTTTGTCATCCGGCTGGTGGGAGAGGCCGACATCGACGTAGGCGCGCAGCGCCTGCTGCAGCGCGTCAGGCCGTGCCTGGTCCCTCGAGCGCACCCGCTGGCGCATGTCGACGACGCGACCAATGCGGTCGTTGCCGAAGGCAATTTCTCTGGCCGGCTGCTGTTTCAGGGCGCGGGGGCCGGCGATGGCCCCACCGCAAGCGCAGTGGTCGCCGATCTCATCGACATTGCCCGCGGCGAATCGCACCCCGCCTTTTCGGTTCCGGTCGGGAGACTGGCGGCGATGAAGCCGGCCGAGCCGGGCGATCGGCTGGGTCGCAGCTATATCCGGTTTACGGTGGCAGACCGCCCTGGCGTGCTGGCCGAAATCACCGCCGCGATGCGCGATGCGGAAGTTTCCATCGAAAGCCTGATCCAGCAGGGCCAGCCCAATGCCGAAGGCGATGTGCTGGTGGCAATGGTCACGCACGAAGGGCCGGAGAAATGTGTCACCAGGGCGCTGGAACTGCTTTCCGGGGCGGCTAGCCTGACGGCGCCTCCGCTGGTTCTGCCGTTGCTCGAAGCGTAGGCGCCGGCGCTGCGCCGGTAATGTCCGGCGCGGGCAAGGGCAGCGGAGCGCCGGGTTCGCCGCTCGGGGCGAGCCCCCGCGCCACGCGATCGGCATCCGATCCCGGCGGGGCTTCCGGGATTGCCTTCAGATCGATGAGCAAGGGCATCGGCGACGGACACGGCGGGATGAAGCATCCTTTGGCAGAGACGCCCACGCCAACCATCGGCGTTTGCGGCAGATTGAACAGGTTCGGCGCGCGGGGAGGGCCTTGCGCGCCCTTGCCCGTTGGGTCGAGGTCGCCGCTTGAGCGGACACGATACTTCTCGGGATCCTCCGCCTGGCCGCACACCACGATCTCGCCACCGGGCTGCGGGGCGGCACATTCGGGCTTCGCGCGCGGATCCGGAGGTCCGTAAGCTTCCTGTGCGGCCTCCACCGCCTGCTCCGCGGTGACGCCCGCAGCGTCCTGAGCCGGGGCGACGGCTGACGCGGCAAGCATCGGCAACAGCACCAGGTATAGCGCCCTCACGGACGCTTCTCGCCTCGTGCGATCAGGTCGGCATCGGAACCTTCCGGCGCCTCGGGGATCGCGGC
This sequence comes from Altererythrobacter sp. TH136, assembly GCF_007065885.1. NCBI lineage: Bacteria > Pseudomonadati > Pseudomonadota > Alphaproteobacteria > Sphingomonadales > Erythrobacteraceae > Altererythrobacter > Altererythrobacter sp. TH136. The sequence goes on from NZ_CP041409.1 coordinate 1,925,394, forward strand.
GAGGTCGATCAGCACCGGCATCGGCGGGGGGCAGGGGCCGATGAAACAGCCCGTCGCCGCAACGCTGCCGGGGTAAGCGGTCGCCACATCTGGCGCGCGCCGCCCGGCCCCGCGCAAGCCGCCCTGCTCGAGATCGTCACCCGATTCCACCCCGAAGTCGCCCGAGGGTGCCGGTGCGCAGACGACGATGTCGTCGCCCGGCCTGGTGACCGGACATGCTGCGGCGCGCGCCGCCGCGGGATCGGGCAGCGAATAGGCGCGCCGGGCGCTCTCGATCACGTCTTCGGCGGACGGCGGCGGGGCGTTCTGCGCGGACACCGGCACTGGCACGACGGACGCTGTCAGGAGGAGGGCCACTGCCACGACCCCCAGTCTTCTCGACAATCCTGCTCTCCGTCGTCTAAGCGCCGCCCCTCACCTCCAGCCGGGGAATTGAATTTCCGATGAACGATAGCGCAGCCGCCGCCTCTCCTACCGCCTCTTCCGCGGCCTCGCCCACGGCCTCCAGCGTCCTCGACCGGGTGCTCGTGCTGGAAATGGTGCGCGTCACCGAAGCCGCCGCGGTGGCGGCCAGCAAGCTGATCGGTCGCGGGGATGAAAAGGCTGCCGACGCCGCTGCGGTCGAGGCCATGCGCCGGGCCTTCGACGAACTGGCGATCGACGGCACCGTCGTGATCGGCGAAGGCGAGCGCGACGAGGCGCCGATGCTGTATATCGGGGAGAAGGTCGGCGGCGCGATCGGCTCCGGACCGCAGATCGACATCGCTCTCGATCCGCTGGAGGGAACGACGATCACCGCCAAGGCCGGACCCAACGCGTTGGCCGTGCTCGCGGCGGCGGAGAAGGGCTGCCTGCTCAATGCGCCCGATACCTACATGGACAAGCTGGCGGTCGGGCCGGGCTACCCCGAAGGCGTGATCGATCTCGCCAAGAGTCCGTCCGATAATGTCCGCGCGGTGGCGGCTGCCAAGGGCGTGGAGCCGCATGACATCATCGTCTGCGTGCTCGACCGGCCGCGCCATGCCGACCTGATTGCCGAGTTGCGCGGGCTCGGCTGCGGGGTGGTGCTGATCGGCGACGGCGATGTGGCGGGAGTGATCGCGACGACCGATCCGGATACCACGATCGATATGTACATGGGTTCGGGCGGCGCGCCCGAGGGCGTGCTGGCGGCAGCGGCGCTGCGCTGCGTCGGCGGCCAGTTCAACGGCCGGCTGGTGTTCCGCAACGACGACGAGAAAGCCCGCGCGCGCAAGTGGGGTATCGCCGACCAGGACTTCGACAAGATTTACAAGCTGCATGACCTGGCGAAGGGTGACTGCATCTTCGCCGCGACCGGGGTCACGAGCGGCTCGCTGCTCGATGGCGTGAAGCACCTGCGTGGCGGCAAGATGACCACCGAGAGCGTGGTGATGCGCGCCAGCAGCGGCACCGTCCGCTGGATCAGGGGCGAGCACCGGGTCGTCTGACTAGCTTTCGATAATCGCCTAACCGCCGCGCTATTCCGACGAACGGATGGGCGGTGGATTGCATGCAAACATGTCGTAATAAGATTAGTGTCAATGGGTCGTACCGCGTAATTATTATGTGGTTATAACTCAAATCACTACAGAATTGTTTCGCGGCACTTGAGTCGCAGGGTTGCGGCGACCGCCGCCGAAGCGGATAACAATCGCCCGGCCAACGGTATGATAACGGGTCGCTGAACCCGCTGGTCAGTTCATCCTGGAGAGGAACTGTTACCATGAGAAACCTGCTAATCGCCGCCTTGGCGGCAAGTCTTGCCGTGCCCGCGTCTGCCAGGGAGCAGACGATGACGGTCACGGCCCACACCTCGCTCAACGAATGGGTGTCCTCCGCCTCCGAAAGGCTTGGGCGCTCGCTCGACGAGATCGACCTGGGGCAAAGCGAGACGGGCATTACCTACGTCCGCTTCACCTGCAGTGCCGATGGCAAGGCGCAGAACATCGCGACGGTGGCGACGACCGACTACAAACCCAATCTGGATCGCGTCGGCCGCGAGGCGGTTCAGCGGATGTCCTCGCTTCACCCCCTGTTCGCTGGGGTCAAGGAAGGACAGGTCTTCGAGGCTGCGGTCGTCGTGGCCGACGACCAGAGGCAATTGAGGCGCTTGAATGCCGAGGTTGCCAAGCGGGCCCAGCGAGTAAATTCCAGCTGGGCCGCGCGCGGGACACCGGGCGCCGTGATCTCGCTCGCCGCGGTCAGCGGTTTATGACTGCGCAGATGAGGGGGCCGGCGCAGCCCCCTCATCTCCTTCAGGACCGTGCGGGTTGGCTCCTCGCCGGTGCGTTCCGCCGAGCCAGCGCTCGCCGCACCTGTTGCAATCGCATGACCCTCGGCTAAGCCGCGCCCGCGACCTAATTCCGGGCACGAGGGACCCCAGCCGATGAAGATCATGTCGGGCAACGCCAACCTGCCGCTTGCGCGCGCAATCGCCGGTTATCTCGAAGTGCCGCTGACCGACGCTAGCGTGCGGCGGTTCGCAGACGAGGAGATTTTCGTCGAAATCCATGAAAACGTGCGCGGCGAAGACGTCTTCGTCGTCCAGTCGACCGGGTTCCCGGCCAACGACAATCTGATGGAACTGCTGATCTGCATCGACGCGCTGCGGCGCGCTTCGGCGCGCCGGATCACCGCGGTGGTGCCGTACTTCGGTTATGCCCGGCAGGACCGCAAGCCCGGTCCGCGCACGCCGATCTCAGCCAAGCTGGTCGCCAACCTGATTACCGAGGCGGGGGCCGACCGGGTGTTGTCGGTCGACCTGCACGCCGGGCAGATCCAGGGTTTCTTCGATATCCCGACCGACAATCTCTACGCCGCGCCGGTCATGGCCGCCGACATCCAGGCACGTTATGGCGACAAGGACCTGATGGTGGTGTCTCCCGACGTGGGCGGGGTGGTGCGCGCCCGCGCGCTTGCCAAGCGGCTCGACAACGCCCCGCTGGCGATCGTCGACAAGCGGCGCGACCGGCCGGGCGAGAGCGAGGTGATGAACATCATCGGCGACGTGCGCGGACGGCACTGCATCCTGATCGACGACATCGTCGATTCGGGCGGCACGCTGTGCAACGCGGCGCAGGCGCTGCTCGACGGCGGGGCGTCGAGCGTGGCGGCCTACATCACGCACGGCGTGCTGTCGGGCGGAGCGGTGGCGCGCGTGAACGATTCCGCGCTGGAAGAACTGGTCATCACCGATTCGATCCGCGGAACCGATGCGGTCGCGGATTCCAACCGTATCCGCATCCTCACCATCGCGCCGCTGATCGGCGAGGCGGTGCGTCGCATCGCGGACGAGAGCAGCGTCAGCTCGCTGTTCGATTGACCGCAGATGAGCCTGACCGACGACATCGCGCTCGCGCACCGGTTGGCCGACGCCGCGGGTGAAGCCATCCGCCCCTACTGGCGGGGAAGCATCGGCCTGGAGAGCAAGGCCGATGCCTCGCCGGTAACGCTGGCCGATCGCGCGGCGGAAGAGGCGATGCGCCGGATTCTCACCGCGGAAGCGAGCCGCGACGGTATCCAGGGGGAGGAATTCGGGATCGAGCGCGAGAGCGCCGCCCGCCGGTGGGTACTCGATCCGATCGACGGCACCACCAGCTTCGTTGCCGGTCGGCCGATCTTCGGCACGCTGATCGCGCTGCTCAAAGACGGATTTCCGATCGTGGGGGTCATCGACCAGCCGATTCTGGGCGAACGCTGGGTCGGGGCGACGGGACGCGGGACCACCTTCAACGGCACTGAGGTGCGCACCCGCCCCTGCCCCGAGCTGTCCGACGCGCTGCTCGCCACCACCAGCCCGGCGCTGTTCTCCGACCATGCCGCCGATTATTTCATGGCGCTGGCGCAGAAGACCGCGCACCGGCGGATGATCTGGGGCGGGGACTGCTACAACTATGGCCTGCTCGCCAGCGGACAGATCGACCTGGTCTGCGAGGATGGGTTGAAGCTCCACGATTTTGCCGCGCTGGTGCCGGTGGTCGAGGGTGCAGGCGGGACGATGGCGGATTGGAACGGGGAACCGCTCCACGCCGGCAGCGAAGGCCACGTCATCGCGTTGGGCGATCCGGCACGGCTGGAGGACGTGGTCGAAGCGCTCGCTTGCGCCCACTAGAAGCCGCCGCGTTAGCCGAATCGTAAACGCGAGAGCGCTAAGCTGCCGCGATGGCGACCACCGCCCCTTCCTCACCTCGCGATGACGCGCGGATGGGCGCAGCGCCTTCGACCCGCGCGCTGCCATCGGCGTGGCCGTGGGTGCTTGCGGCGGTGATGATCGCGGTGTCCGTGACCGAGTTGCTGCTCGCGGACCGCAAGTTCGGACTGTTCACCGGAGGGTTCGGCACGAGCCGCTCCGTCGACAGTGTGGCCGAACGCGCGCTGTTCCTCTGTGGCTACATGTCCGTCCAGACGCTGCTGGCGATCGGCGGCTGGGCACTGGCGGTGCGCCTGGCCCATGGCAGGTCGGGCTGGGCCGCCGCCTTCATCTTCGCGCTCGTCAACGGCGCGCTGTTTCTTGGAGTTCTGGCGGCGCGATACCAGCTCGCCGCCTACTTCAGCGATGCGATGAGCTTCGCGCTCCTGAAGCAGCTGGGCGGGGGCAGCCTGATCGACGCTATCCTGTTCGGGATGAACGAGATTGCGGTCGGACTGTTGGCGTTGGCCGCGCTCGCGCTGGCGGCGTGGCTTGGGTGGAAAAGCCTGGCCAAGCTCCTGCCGGGCGACCTTCCGGTTCCGCCGGCGCCGCCGCGCTCGCTATGGCTTGGGCCAGCGCTCGCGTTCCTCGCGTTTGCGGCGGTCATTCCGCGCACCGGCAGCGACGCGGCGCACGGACTGAACCGCACCCTCGCGTGGGGCGGACTGACCCGCGCGCTCGATCTGGCGACCGACTTCGATCGGGATGGCTACGGACTGTTCGGAGTGCAGCACGACAATGCGCCGATGGACCCTGCACGCCATCCGCTGGCGCTCGATATGCCGGGCAATGGGATCAACGAGGATGGCTACGGCGGAGACCTGCGGCTTGTGCCGTTGGCAACGCCGCTTGGGCCGCAAGTCTTTACCGGGCGGCGGCCTCATGTCGTGGTCGTGGTCTTTGAGTCCACTCGCGCCGACGTGGTCGGCCAGCGAGTAGGCGGCAAACCGGTCGCGCCTCACCTGGAGGCCCTGGCCGCGGCGGGAAGCGTGACGCGGCCCGCGTATAGCCACGTCGGTTTCACTACGCAGAGCCTGAAATCGCTGTTCTCCGGCCAGTTAGCACCCCGCGACGGTGACCCCTCGCTGCTGCGCGACCTCAAGGCGAGCGGCTACCGGGTCGGGGTATTCTCGGGTCAGCCAGAGGACTTCGGCGGGATCGCGAGCACCGTGGGAACACGGGAAGCCGCGGATGTTTATGTCGAAGCCGAAACCTTGCGTGACAAGCGCGCGTTCGACTTCGCTGCGCAAGGATCGCTGCTGGTGGACGAAAGCCACCTGGTCGCGGCGTTCGACCGGACGCTGGGGGCGGAGGACTGGGAAGTCCGCCCGCATTTCGCCTACTTCAATTTCCAGTCGGCGCATTTTCCCTACGACCATGCCGGGGTGGGACACCGCCTGACCGACCGGCCGCTGTCGCGCGGCGAGATCAGCGCGGCCAATGCCGCACGCGTGCGCGAGACTTACTGGAACGCGGTCGCCCACGCCGATCACTGGCTGGGGGAGCTGATCAAGCGGCTGAAAGCCAAGGGGGTTTGGGACGATACCATCCTGGTGGTCACTGGGGACCACGGCGAGGAGTTGTTCGAAAGCGGGTTCTTGAGCCACGGACACATCATCAATTCGCAGCAGTTCCAGACGCTGCTCGTGGCAAGCCGGCCAGGCATGCTGCCGTCCGGACCGATCGGTCTGGCCGATTACCGCGCAATTCTGAGCGCGGCGATCCGCGGTGACGGCCCGCCGGGTGTGCCCGTTCCGCCGTTCATGCACATCGGCTCGCTTGACCGGCCGACCGCCATCGGCCTGGCGGGGGCCAACGGCGCGCTCACCAGCCTGCGGCTCGACACGGGAGAGGCCTGCTTCGCCGATCGGAACCGCTGCGGGCTGTATGCTTCCCTAAGCGGCGCCGACAAGGCGCGCGTCGATGCGGTGGTCGCCCGCTGGGGTTCTGAACGGTGGCGCGACCGGCACCGGAGGCCCTAACCGCGCTTGCGTGACGGACGACCGCGCCTAGCTTGGGCGTCATGACCGATTCCGCAGACGAAGATTCCCGCGAACGGCTAGCGCACGAGCGCACCGAATGGGCGGAGGACCGCACCCTGCTCGCCAACGAGCGCACGTTCGCCGGGTGGATACGCACCGGGCTTGCGTCGGTGGGCGTCGGGGTGGGCTTCCATGCCTTGTTCGACAAGCTGGAGCCGCCGTATCTCGCTCGAGTCATTGCGAGCGTTTTCGTGCTCACCGGGGTGCTGGTGTTTATCGCCGCCGCGCGCAGCGCGGGCAAGGTTTGCCAGCGACTGCAGGCGCATGCGGCCCGGCCGCTGGGCGGGCCCAGGCTCAACCTCATCGCCGGGCTGTTTAGCCTCGCCAGTCTGGCTCTGCTGGCAGGCGTCTGGTTGGTCGCGCGGTGATCGACCGCTTGCGTTTTCGCGCATGGGCGACTAGGGGCGCCCCCTTCACCGACACGTGATTCACAGCTGGCCTGGCTAACAAGGGCTGCCAGGGCTGGTTCGAGCGTGTCCCCGAAAGGAGACGAAAATGCCCAAACTGAAGACCAAGAGCGGCGTGAAAAAGCGCTTCAAGCTCACCGCCACCGGCAAGGTCAAACATGGTGTCGTCGGCAAGCGCCACCGCCTGATCAGCCACAACGCCAAGTACATCCGCCAGAACCGCGGTACCGACGTGATTTCCGACGCAGACGCGAAGGTGATCAAGAAGTGGGCGCCCTACGGGCTGGGCTGAGGAGTACTGACAAATGGCACGTATCAAACGCGGCGTAACCACTCGCCAGAAGCATAAGCGGCTCCTAGACCAGGCCAAGGGCTATCGCGGCCGGCGCAAGAACACCATCCGCGTCGCCCGCCAGGCGGTCGAGAAGGCCGGGCAGTACGCCTACCGCGACCGCAAGGTGAAGAAGCGGTCGTTCCGTGCGCTGTGGATCCAGCGGATCAACGCCGCGGTCCGCGCCGAAGGGCTGACCTATTCGCAGTTCATGCACGGCGTTAAGCTGTCGGGCATCGAACTGGACCGCAAGGTCATGGCCGACCTGGCGATGAACGAAGGCGGTGCCTTCACCGCGATCATCGCGCAGGCCAAGGCCGCCCTGCCGGCCTGATCACGGCGTGACAGAACAAACGGGGCGCTGCGGGTTCTGGCTCGCGGCGCCCCTTTTCGTATGCGCGATTGCGATAGCGCGCCTGCATCCCTAGGGGCGTCCACGCTATGACTACTGCTGAACAGGACCCCCGGCTGACCGAAGCGTTGGCCGCGATCGCCGCCGCTGGCGATGCCGATGCACTCGAAGCGCAGCGGATCGCCGCGCTGGGCAAGCAGGGTTGGGTCAGCGCCGCCCTCAAGACCTTGGGCGGCATGTCGCCGGAGGAGCGGCAGGAGCAGGGCCCCCGCATCCAGGCGACGCGTGCCGCGGTCAGCGAGGCGATCGAGGCGCGCAAGGCGGCGTTGGAAAGTGCGGCGCTGGAGGCGCGGCTGGCGGCCGAGGTGATCGACCTGACGTTGCCGCCGCCGGCCAGTCCCAAAGGCTCGGTCCATCCGGTGAGCCAGGTGATGGACGAACTGGCGGAGATCTTCGCCGACATGGGCTTCGCGGTCGCGACCGGGCCCGAGATCGAGGACGACTGGCACAATTTCACCGCGCTCAACATGCCTGAAAGCCACCCGGCGCGGGCGATGCACGACACCTTCTATTTCCCGCAGCAAGTCGGCGCACAAGAGGTTCAACCTCGCCGCATGTTGCTGCGCACGCACACTTCGCCGGTGCAGATCCGCTCGATGGTCCAGCACGGCGCCCCTTTGCGGATCATCGCGCCGGGCCGGGTGTACCGGTCCGATTCCGATGCCACTCACACGCCGATGTTCCATCAAGTCGAAGGATTGGTCATTGATCGGGGCATTCACCTGGGCCACCTCAAGTGGACGCTGGAAACGTTTCTCAAGGCGTTCTTCGAACGCGACGACATCGTGCTGCGGCTGCGGCCGAGTTACTTCCCGTTCACCGAGCCCAGCGTCGAGGTCGATGTCGGCTGGCAGGATGTCAGCGGGCGGCGCGTGCTGGGCGGCGATGGCGATGCGCCGGGACACGGGTGGATGGAGTTGCTCGGATCGGGGATGGTCAACCGGCGGGTGCTCGAATTCGCCGGGCTCGATCCCGATCAGTGGCAGGGCTTCGCCTTCGGGGTCGGCGTCGACCGGCTGGCGATGCTGAAATACGGGATGGACGATTTGCGGGCGTTCTTCGACGGCGACGGACGCTGGCTGGCGCACTACGGATTTTCGGCGTTCGACCAGCCGACGCTGTCGGGCGGAGTGGGAGCGCGCCAATGAAGTTCTCGCTCGAATGGCTGCGGCACTTCCTCAACACCGAGGCATCGGTGGCCGAGATCGCGGCGACGCTCAATCGGATCGGCCACGAGGTCGAGGGGATCGAGGATCCGGCGGACAAGCTCGCTGGTTTCCGGGTGGCCGAGGTGCTGACTGCCGCTCCGCATCCGCAAGCCGACAAGCTGCAGATCCTGACCGTTTCCACCGGAGACGGCGAGCCGCTGCAGGTGGTGTGCGGCGCGCCCAACGCGCGCGCGGGGATGAAGGGCGTGCTCGGCCTGCCGGGCGCGGTGGTGCCGGCGAACGGGATGGAACTGCGCAAGAGCGCCATTCGCGGGGTCGAATCCAACGGCATGATGTGCTCGGTGCGCGAGCTGGAGCTGGGCGAGGAGCACGACGGGATCATCGAGTTGCCCGCCGATGCCCCGGTCGGCGCGGACTTCGCGAGCTATCACGGCACGTCGCCGGTGTTCGACGTGGCGATCACCCCCAACCGCCCCGACTGCATGGGCGTTTACGGCATTGCGCGCGATCTGGCCGCGGCGGGCGTTGGCACCTTCGCCGAGACCGATCTGCCGCGGCTGGACGGACCCGCTACCGGCCGCGCGGACATCCGGATCGACGATGCCGAGGGCTGCCCGGCATTCTATGGTTGCGTGATCGAAGGCGTCGCCAATGGCGAGAGCCCGGACTGGATGCAGCGGCTGCTCAAGTCTGCCGGCCAGCGCCCGATCTCCGCCATCGTCGACATCACCAACTACGTGATGCTGACCTATGGCCGCCCATCGCACGCCTATGACCTGGCGCGGCTGAGCGGGCCGGTGGTTGCCCGCCGCGCGCGCGCCGGCGAACAGGTGCTGGCGCTTAACGAGAAGACCTACACGCTCGACGAAACGATGACGGTGATCGCCGACGACCAGGGCGTGCACGACATCGCCGGGATCATGGGCGGGGAGCATTCGGCGGTGACGCTCGGCACCATCGATGTTCTGGTTGAGATCGCCTATTTCGATCCCGCGCGGATCGGCGCGACGGGGCGCAAGCTGGGCCTGGCATCCGATGCACGCTCACGATTCGAACGCGGGGTCGATCCGGCGTTCCTGGAAGAGGCGCTGACGATCCTGGCGCATCTGATCAAGCGCCACTGCGGCGGCAGGATCACGCAGGTCATGCGGGTGGGCGCGCCGCCGAGCACGCCCAAGACGATCGCGTTCGACGCCGGCCTCACCCATCGCCTCGGCGGGATCGAGGTGGCTGAGGCCGAACAGCGCCGCATTCTCGAAAGCTTGGGTTTTGCAGTGTCAGACGACTGGCAGGTCACCGTGCCGCTGCGGCGCCATGACGTCGAAGGCGCCGCCGACCTGGTCGAGGAGGTGGTCCGCATCCACGGCCTCGACAACGTGCCGTCCACGCCGTTGCCCCGTCCTGACGGGGTCGCCCGTCCGACCGCGACGCCCGAGCAGATCCGCGAACGCAAGGTGCGCCGTGCCGCCGCCGCCGCGGGATTGAACGAGGCGATCACCTGGTCGTTCATTTCCCCGGCCGACGCGGCTGCGGTCGGCGGCGGCGTGTGGACGCTCGAAAACCCGATCAGTGAAGAACTCAAGGTGATGCGGCCGTCGCTCTTTCCGGGGCTGCTGAAGGCGGTCCGGCGCAATTTCGATCGCGGTGCCGATAGCCTGCGCCTGTTCGAGATCGGGCGCCGCTACACCGCCGATGGGGAGCTTCCCACCCTGGTCGCGGTGCTTGCCGGCCACCGCACCGCGCGCGACTGGCAGACCGGCAAGCCGCAGCCGTTCGACGCCTTCGACGCCAAGGCGCTGTGTCTCGACTTGCTTGCCGCCGCAGGAGCGCCGGTCGCCAATCTTCAGGTGATGGGCGAGGCGGGGGCGCTATGGCATCCCGGTCGCTCGGCCACGCTGCGCCTCGGGCCGAAGACGATTCTGGGGCGCTGCGGCATTGTCCACCCGTCGCTGCTGCGCGCGTTCGACGTGTCCGTGCCGGTCGCGGCGTGTTCGATCTATTTCGACGCGATCCCGCCGAAAAAGAACGCTGCCTTCACCCGCCCCGCCTATGCGCCGCCCGCGCTGCAGGCGGTGACCCGCGACTTCGCGTTCCTGGTCGATGAGGCGCTGCCGGCGGGCGACCTCGTTCGCACGGTGAAGGGGGCGGACAAGGTCAACGTCGTCGCCGCCCGGGTGTTCGATGACTTCCGCGGCGCCGGTATTCCCGAAGGCAAGAAATCGCTCGCGGTCGAGGTGGTGCTGCAGCCCGGCGACAAAACCTACACAGAAGCCGATCTCACCGGCATCGCCGACAAGATCATCGGCGCGGCGGGCAAACTGGGCGCGGAGCTGAGAGCATGAAGACCGCCTTCGTCACCGGAGCGACCGCCGGGATCGGCGCGGCCACCGTGCGCACGCTGGTCGCGAGCGGCTGGCGCTGCATCGCCACCGGGCGGCGGGCCGAGCGGCTGGATGCGCTGGTGGCGGAACTGGGCGCGGACAAGGTGCACCCGGCCGTGTTCGACGTGCGCGACACCGATGCGCTCGACGCCGCGCTCGCCGCGCTGCCCGAAGGGTTTCGCGACATCGACCTGCTGGTGAACAACGCGGGTCTCGCGCAAGGGCTGTCGAACGCGCAGCACGCTGACCTCACCAACTGGCAGACGATGATCGACACCAACGTGACCGCGATGGTGACCGTCACCCGCAAGCTGTTGCCGGGGCTGATCGCGCGCAAGGGCGCGATCATCACCATCGGCTCGGTCGCGGGTAACTACGTCTACCCGGGCGGCAACGTCTATGCCGGCAGCAAGGCGTTCGCCAACCACTTCACGCTGGCGTTGCGGGCGGACCTGCACGGCACCGGGGTGCGGGTGACGAGCATCGAGCCGGGCATGGTCGAGACCGAGTTCACCCTGGTGCGCACCGGCAGCCAGCAAGCGTCGGACACGCTCTACGCCGGGGTCAACCCGATGACCGCGCAGGATATCGCCGACACCATTCGCTGGATCGCCGAACTGCCGCCGCACCTCAACATCAACCGGCTCGAACTGATGCCGGTGAACCAGGACTTCGCCGGGTTCCGGGTGGCGCGCGCGCACGATTAGCACGCCGTTCGCCGTCCCGGCCCCTGAGGGGACCTCGTCCGGCCAGGCGCCCCGCTCGACACGATCCCGGGTTTGGCCGGGATGACGCAGGAAATTCCGATGACTTCCAACCGCCGCACTTTCGCGATCATTTCGCACCCCGACGCGGGCAAGACCACGCTCACTGAAAAGCTGCTGCTGCAGGGCGGCGCGATCCACCTCGCCGGCGAGGTGAAGGCGCGCGGGCAGGCGCGGCGGGCGCGGTCCGACTGGATGAAGATCGAGCAGCAGCGCGGCATTTCGGTGACCAGCAGCGTGATGACCTTCCAGAAGGACGGCACGGTGTTCAACCTGCTCGACACCCCGGGGCACGAGGATTTCTCCGAAGACACCTACCGCACGCTGACCGCGGTGGATTCGGCGATCATGGTGATCGATGCCGCCAAGGGGATCGAGCCGCAGACCCGCAAGCTGTTCGAGGTGTGCCGCCTGCGCAGCGTCCCGATCATCACCTTCGTCAACAAGGTGGACCGCGAGGGGCGCAGTGCCTTCGACCTGCTGGACGAGGTGGCCGACATGCTGGCGCTCGACGTCAGTCCGCAGGCCTGGCCAGTGGGCATGGGCGGGGTGTTCGAAGGCGTGCTCGACTTCGCGAGCGGCGACATCGCCCGGCCGGATGGGCCGAGCAAGGAATACCTCGGCCGCCGCGACCGGGAGCCGATGCCGCAGGCCTTCGCCGACGAGGCCGAACTGGCGCAAGGGGGGTACCCTGAATTCGACCTTGAGGCGTTTCGCAGCGGCGACCTGACCCCGGTGTTCTTCGGCAGCGCATTGAAGAACTTCGGCGTCACCGAACTCATTCAGGCGATCGACCGCTTCGCGCCGCCGCCGCGCGCGCAGCCGAGCAGCGAGGGACTGATCGAGCCGACCCGCGACGAGGTGACCGGCTTCGTGTTCAAGGTGCAGGCCAACATGGACCCGCAGCACCGCGACCGGATCGCGTTCATGCGGATGGTTTCGGGTACCTTCAAGCGCGGCATGAAGCTGACCCCGTCGGGCCTTGGCAAGCCGATCGCGGTCCACTCGCCGATCCTGTTCTTCGCGCAGGACCGCGAGATCGCCGACACCGCGGAAGCTGGCGACATCATCGGCATTCCCAACCACGGCACGCTGCGGGTGGGGGATACCCTGTCCGAAAAGAACGACGTCCGCTTCACCGGCCTGCCCAACTTCGCGCCGGAGATCCTGCGCCGGGTTGTGTTGCGCGATCCGACGAAGACCAAGCAGTTGAGGAAGGCGCTCGACGACCTTTCGGAAGAGGGCGTGATCCAGGTGTTCTATCCCGAGATCGGCGGGCAGTGGATCGTCGGCGTGGTCGGCCAGCTGCAGCTCGACGTGCTGGTTTCGCGGCTGGAGGCGGAATACAAGGTGGAAGCCGCGCTGGAAATGGCCCCGTTCGCCACCGCGCGCTGGGTCAAGGGCAGCGATGCCGCGCTGAAGACCTTCACCGACTTCAACCGCGCGAACCTCGCCAAGGACCGCGACGGCGACCCGGTGTTCATGGCCAAGAGCCCGTGGGACGTGAACTATCAGGTCGAAAAGAACCCCGAACTGACGTTCTCGGCCACGAAAGAGCGCTAGACGGGGGAACGCTAGAGCGGCAGGCGCAGCTCCGCGCTCAGCCCGCCGCCGGGGCGGTTCGCCAGCACCAGCCGCCCGCCGTGCGCTTCGGCGATCGCCCGCGCGAGCGTGAGGCCAAGGCCCGCGCCGCCGGTCTGGCGGTTGCGGCTGGCCTCGCCCCGGGTGAACGGCTCGGTCATGGCGGCGATGCGGCTTTCGGGGATGCCCGGCCCGGTGTCGCTCACCCGCAGGATCGCCAGTCCGCCTTCGCGCGACACCTCGACCGTGGCGCCGCCGGCATAGCGGACCGCGTTGGAGATGAGATTGCGCAAGGCCCGCTTGGCCCAGGTGACGTGCACCGGCGCGACGACGCGCGGCCCTTCGGCCAGCTCGACGGGATCGCCCATGTCCTCGAACTCCTCGACCACCGACGCGGCGAGCGCGGCGAGCTCGGTCCGTTCGGGCGGCTCGGTTGCGCGGCCGACCCGCGCGAGGCTGAGAATATCGTCGAGGGTGCGGGTAATGTCCTCTATCGTATCGGCCATGCGCGCGCGCTCGGTATCGTCCTCGACCGATTCGATGCGCACCCGCAACGCCGCCAGCGGGGTCTTGAGGTCATGGCCGATCGCCCCGAGCATGACGTCCTTTTCATCCAGCATGCCGACGATCCGCGCTTCCATCGCGTTGTGCGCGGCGATCAGCCGGCGGACGTCGTCGGGCCCCTGCGGTGCGGGCGGATCCGACGCGTCCTGCCGCACGGCGAACTGCTCGACCCGCCGGGTGAGCGCGGCAAGCGGGCGGGTGATGCGCCGCAGCAGCAGGCCGATCGCCAGCATCAGCACGCCGAACAGCACCGCGGTCTGGATCACCAGCGCCCTCAGCGCGCCGCGTTCGCGCGCGGGGACCAGCGCGCGCGCGGTGACCCACCGCCCGTCGCCCAGCGGCAAGCTGGCGAGCACCATGCGCGCGTCGGCGAAGGAGCTGTCGAACCCGACCGGCCGCCCCCGCCCGAGGCGCTCGAGCACGCGCGGATCGCTCATCGCCGGGCGGCTGGCGACGCGCAGGCGGGCGGCATCCAGCCCCTGCTCGGCGGCGATGTCGCGCAACGCGGCGGTGATGCGGGGTTCGGGACGATCGGCGGGAATGGCGGGCGGGGCGGCGCTCACTTGCAACCGGAAGCGCCGCATTCCGCGCGGCGGACGGTCGCCGCCATCGCGGCGCGGGCCGAGCCCGGTCAGCCCCGGCGCGCCCTGCGCAGCGATCAATTGGGCGGCGAGCGAGCTGACCACGCGCTGTTCGCGCCGCTCGTCGCCCGCGCGCAGCAGCAGCGCTGCCGATATGGCCTGCGCCACCAACAGCGCGGCGGCAACCGCGACCAGCACCTGGCCCAGCAGGCTGCGCGGCCAGAGTTTCACGGCCATGAAATCACTGGGCGGCGATCCGGCGCACGTCGGCGGCGAAGCGATAGCCGCCGCCGCGCACGGTCTGGATGAAGTGCGGATTGCGGGTGTCTTCCTCGATCTTACGGCGCAGCCGGCTGATCTGGTTGTCGACCGCGCGGTCGAACAGGTGCGCCTCGCGCCCCTGCACCAGGTCGAGCAGGCGGTCGCGATCGATCACCTGTTTCGGCCGGTCGAGGAAGGCCGTCAGCAGGCGAAACTCCGCGGTTGAGATCGGCACCGTCGCGCCGTCCGGGTCGGCCAGGCGACGCTTCAGCGGATCGAGCCGCCAGCCTTCGAATTCGTACAGCGCGTCATCTTCGGGCGCGGCGGGCGGCCGGGCGGCGCGGCGCAGGACCGAGCGGATGCGCGCGACCAGCTCGCGCGGCTCGAACGGCTTCACCACATAGTCGTCGGCGCCAATCTCCAGCCCGACGATGCGGTCGGTCGGTTCGCCCTTGGCGGTGAGCAGAATGGTGGGGACGCTCTTGCTTTCAGCGAGATGGCGGCACAGCGACAGCCCATCCTCGCCCGGCATCATGATGTCGAGCAGGACGAGGTCGGGCACCTCCTCCACCAGCGCGGCGCGCGCGGCGGCGGCGCTGGCGGCTTCGCGCACGACAAACCCCTGGCGCGCAAGATAGGCTGCCAGGGGTTCGCGCAATGTGGCCTCATCGTCGACCAGCAGGATGCGGGTGGGCACAGGTTCGGTCACGGCGTCATCTGGTGCCCGTTCGGCAGGCTGCCCGCAAGCGCGCCCGCCGTCCAGAGCCTCAGTTGCCCTGCGTGGCTGCACCAGCGCGGCGCTGCTGCCACTGCGCCTTCATCGCGGCGCGCGCGGCCTGGCGCTCTGCCTGGGTGACGGTGCCGTTCCGGTCGGCGTCGATCCGGTCGAACATCTTCAGCGCCCCCGCGGTGAACTCCGTTTGGCTGATCGCGCCGTCGTTGTTGGTGTCAGCCATCCGGGCCATGCCCATCTTGCCGCCGTGGCCGCCGCGGCGGCCCATGCGCTGGGCGCCGTCGCCGCCCTGGCGGGCAGCTTGCGCGCCCTGGCGGCGCTCGCCGTGCTTCGCGGTGAATTCCTCACGGCTGACGGTGCCGTTGTTGTCGGCATCGAGGCGGTCGAACCGCTGGGCCTGGCGCGCGGCGCGGTCGGCCTGGTCGAGCTTGCCATCGCTGTTGACGTCCATCTTCGCGAACCGCTCGGCGGCCTTAGCCTGGGCTTCGGCGCGGGTCATGTCGGCCTTGGCGATCTGCGGCGCGGCGATGGCGACGCCGGTGGTGGCGAGCAGCGCGGCGCCGATCGAAAGGGTCAGTTTACGCATACGAACTCTCCGGAAAAGAAACGGGGGAGAGCTGCGGGACCCGGCGGGGAAGGGGGAGGAAAACCCACCGGCTCCGCGCAACTCATGCCGACGGTTCTAGGCCCGCCATGTCGCACGGTTATGCCGTGTAGCCAAAGAATTGTCGCACAGTGTAACGCGCCAGCCCCGGCGTTCACCAGCGCGCAAGTCAGCGCGGGCGGTGCTCGGTCCCGATGCCGGCGGTGATGAACAGTGCTTTCGCGCGGCCGGCGATGTCAGCGGTGTGCCAGGTGCCGGGCGGGTTGATCGCGTACTCCCCCGCCTCGATCGTGACGCTGGCGGTGGTTCCGTCGGGATGCTCCTGGTGCAGGGTCATCGCGCCTTCGAGGCACAGGACCACTTCCTCGCCGGCGGGATGCATCTCCCAGCTGTCCCAGCTGCCGGTGAACTCGTGGCAGCTCACCAGCCGTCCGTCTGGCCCGTCGCCATCGTGGCGTTCGCCGTAGCCCTGATACCAGTCCATGCCCGTAATCGCCGGCTGGGGCACCGCGGTCGCGCCGCGGCCCAGATGGATCGGGCGCTCTTCCAGGCGGATCCCGCTCATTGCGGCGGGGCCATCACGAAGGCGTTGAGTTTGTTGCCATCGGGATCGCGGAAGTAACCGGCGTAGAACCCGCCGCCGCGCGTGCCGGGCGCGCCTTCGCAAGATCCGCCATGCGCGAGCGCGATGTCGTACAGCCGCTGGACCTGCGCCTCGTCCTTCGCCCCCAGCGCGACCATCACCCCGTTGCCGATGGAGGCCGCTTCCCCGTTAAACGGCTTGGTCACGCCGATTCCCGCCGCGCCGCCAGGTTCGCCCCACGCGATGAAGGTGTCGAATTCCATCATCCGCCCCACGCCCAGTTCGGCGGCGATCGCGTCGTAGAACGGCGCGGCCCGCGCGAGGTCGTTGGTGCCGAGGGTGACGTATCCGATCATGACTATGCTCCTGCTGGCGACTCGACCAGGCGGAACAATACGCGAACATCAGAGGGGCCGGCAAGCCTCTTCCAGCCACGCCAGCACCTCTCCGTCGAGCTGCGGGGCGAGCACGCTGCGCACCTGCGCATGATAGCTGTTCCACCATTCGCGCTCTTCAGGCGTGAGCAGCGATACCTCCACCAGCGCCTGGTCGATGGGTGCGAAGGTCAGCGTTTCGAACCCCAGGTAGTCGCCTTCCGCGCCCGCGATCTCGCGCGGTTCCACCAGCACCAGGTTCTCGATCCGGATGCCGTAGGCGCCTTCCTTGTAATACCCGGGCTCGTTCGACAGGATCATGCCGGCGAGCAGTTCCTGGTCGCTGCCGGCCTGCGCGCCGGTGATCTTGGCGATCCGCTGCGGCCCTTCGTGAACCGACAGGAAGCTGCCCACCCCGTGGCCGGTGCCGTGGGCATAATCGACGCCCGCGGCCCACAGGAACTGGCGCGCAAAGGCATCGAGCTGGCCGCCAACAGTGCCGGCCGGGAACACCGCGCGGGCGATCGCGATGTGGCCCTTGAGGACGCGGGTGTTGCGGTCCTTCTGCTCTGCCGAGGATTCGCCCGGGCCGATCCACACCGTGCGGGTGATGTCGGTGGTCCCGTCGAGGTACTGGCCGCCCGAATCGCACAGGTAGATGCTGGAGGGCGCGATCGGGATGTTCGATTCCTCGTCCACCCGGTAGTGCGGCAGCGCGGCGTGGGGGCCGGCGGCGCTGATGGTGTCGAACGACAGGTCGCGAAGGATGTCGCTGGCATCGCGGAATTCGCGCAGCTTGGCCGCGGCGGTGAGCTCGTCGAGCCCGCCCTTCGGCCCCTCGATGCTCAGCCAGTGGAGATAACGCGCGATCGCGGCCCCGTCGCGCGCCTGGGCATCGCGGTGACCCTGCTGCTCCACCGGATTCTTGACCGCCCGCGGCAGGATCGTGGGATCGCGCACCGCGACCGGTTTCGCGCCCGCGTTCTCCAGCGCGTGGAAGATCGCCGCCACGCCGTAGTTCGGATCGACGGCGACCGTCTTGCCGGCAAGCTCCCCCAACGCGCTCTCGAATGCCGTGCGCGGGCGGATGCTGACCGCATTGCCGAGGTGCTGGGTGAGTTCGGGGGTGACCTTGTCTTCGCCGATGAACAGTTCCGCCGTTCCGTCGGCGTGGGCGACCACGTACGACAGCGCCACGGGAGTGCGCTCGACGTCGGTGCCGCGGATGTTGAGCAGCCACGCGACCGAATCGAGCGCGCTGATCACCGCCGCGTCATGGCCTTCGCGCTTGAGCCAATCGGCCACTTCCGCGCGCTTGTCGGCGCTGTTGCGGCCCGACCGGCTATCGTCGTGGACCAGCGCCGGGGCGGTGGAGGGCTGCGGCCGGTCGGCCCACACCGCGTCGATCGGGTTGCCGTCCACCGGCACCAGGCTGGCGTGCCTCCTCTCCAGCGCCTTGGCGACACCCTCGGCCCAGCCCTTGGAGTGGAGCCAGGCGTCGTAGCCGATTTTCGCTCCTTCGGGTGCGTGTTCGCCGAGCCACTTTGCCGGGCTGGTGGCGGGGACGCTCTGGTAATCGAACAGCTTGCCGTCCACCTGCTCGCGCACCTGCACGGTGTAGCGCCCGTCGGTGAAGATCGCCGCCTCGTCAGCCAGCACCACTGCCGTGCCTGCCGAGCCGCCGAACCCGGTCAGCCAGTGGAGCCGCTGGGCATAGGCGCCGATGTATTCGCTCATGTGCTCGTCGGAAATGGGCACGACGAACCCGTCGAGCCCGCGTCGCTTCAGCTCCTCGCGGAGGGCTGCCAGGCGGGCTTCGTGCGTTTGCATGAGCATTGTTGCGGTCCTTTCACGTCCCACATAGGGGCCACCCATGACCGATTCCACCATGAACGACGCCTCCTCCGGGCCGCCGCAGACCCCGCCCGCCGCCGCCAAGCGCCCCTCCACCGCCACGCACCACGGGATCACCGTCAGCGACAACTACGCCTGGCTGCGCGACAAGAGCTACCCCACGGTCGACGACCCGGAGATCCTCGCCCACCTCGACGCCGAGAACGCCTGGTTCGAAGCCGCGATGGCAGGCCAGCAGGACCGGATCGACGCGCTGTTCACCGAGATGCGCGGGCGGATCAAGGAAGCCGACACCTCGGTGCCGCAGAAGGACGGCAACTGGCTCTACTGGATCGAGTACGAGGACGGCGCCGAGTACAAGAAATGGTGGCGCAGGCCCGTCGGCGCCAAGGATGATGGAAGCGCGAACGAGTTGCTGCTCGACGAGGTCGCGCTGGCGGAGGGCAAGGAGTATTTCCGGCTCGGCGCAATCTCGGTCTCGAACGACGGGATGAAGCTTGCCTATGCGATCGACGACAACGGGTCTGAGCGATTCACCGTCCGGGTGAAGGATCTCGGCTCGGGCGAGCTGCTGCCGGACGAGATCCCCGGCACGCTGTCGTCGCTGGTGTGGGTCGCGGGCGATACCGGCATCGTCTACAGCCTGGCCAACGAACAGTGGCGGACCGACAATGCGCGGCTCCACTGGCTCGGCCAGCCGATCGACCAGGACGTGGAGCTGTATCACGAGGACGACGAGGGCTTCCGCGTCGGTGCGGGGCTGTCGGCCAACGAACAGTGGCTGGTGCTGTCCGCGAGCGATCACGAAACCAGCGAAGTGCGGCTGATCCCCGCCGCCGACCCCCTGGCCACGCCGCTGCTGGTCAAGGCGCGGCAGAAGGGGGTAGAATACGATGTCGACGTCTATCAGCAAGTGGGGGAGCGCGACGGCACGCTCTTCATCCTGGCCAACGACACGCACGAGAATTTCCGCCTCGCCACTGCGCCGCTGTCCGCGCCCGGCGAATGGACCACGCTGATCGAGGGGTCGGACGCGTTCTATCTGACCGGATTCGACCTGTTCCGCGATTTCTACGTGGTCGAAGGGCGGCAGGCGGGGCTCGATACGATCGAGGTGCGCTATTACGACGACCCGGCGCGGGTCGAGCCGATCGCCTTTCCCGAAGAAAGCTACAGCGCGGGCCTGGGCGACAATCCCGAATGGGCGATGCAGACGCTGCGGGTCGGCTACAACTCGATGGTCAGCCCGGCGACGACGTACGACTACCACGTCGCGGAGCGGCGGCTGGAAGTGCTCAAGGTGCAGAAGATCCCCTCCGGCTACGACGCCTCGCTCTACACCACCGAGCGGCTGCACATCACCGCGCGCGACGGGACCGACATTCCGGTGTCGATCATGGTCCGCAAGGATCGCGTGTCTCCCGGCCCGCTGCACCTCTATGGCTACGGCGCCTATGGCATCGCCATTCCGCCGGGGTTCTCGACGACCCGCCTCAGCCTGGTCGATCGAGGTTTCGCCTATGCCATCGCGCACATTCGCGGCGGGGATGACCTCGGCCGCGCGTGGTACAAGGCCGGCAAGCTGGAGAGCCGCACCAACGCCTTCACCGACTTTGTCGACGTCGCGAAAGGGCTGGTCGAGCGCGGCCTGACCGAGAAGGGCCGCATCTCGATCTCCGGCGGATCGGCGGGCGGCGAGCTGATGGGTGCGGTGATCAACTCCGACCCCGAGCTGTGGGGCGCGGTGGTGGCGCACGTGCCATTCGTGGACGTGCTGGCGACGATGCTCGACGCCTCGCTGCCGCTGACACCGGGCGAATGGCCCGAATGGGGCAACCCGATCGAGGACCGCGCCGCGTTCGAACTGATCCAGAGCTACAGCCCGTACGACAACGTCCGCGCGCAAGCTTATCCGCCGCTCCTGGTCACTGCAGGACTCAACGATCCGCGGGTCACTTACTGGGAGCCAGCCAAATGGGTTGCGCGCCTGCGCGAGCTCAAGACCGACGACAACGTTCTGCTGCTGAAGACCAACATGGGCGCCGGGCATGGCGGCAAGTCGGGCCGCTTCGAGAGCTTGCGCGAGACGGCGGAGGAGTTCGCCTTCATCCTGTGGCAGTTCGGGATGTGATCGCGGCTGCAGGTGATCCGTCGGCGGGCCGGGCGCGATCATGAGCAACCGCTTCGCCAAGAGCTTCACGGCCGCGCCGCAGCACATCGACGAGCTGGGCCACGTCAACAATGCGGTGTGGCTGCAATGGGTGCAGGATATCGCCACCGCGCACTGGACCGCGGTGGCCGCGCCAACCGATGTCGAACGTTACGTGTGGGTCGTGACCCGGCACGAGATCGACTATCGCGGCAACGTCGGCCTGGGCGAGACCGTTAGCGCGGAGACCTGGATTCCCGCCCCGCCGCGCGGTGCGCAGTTCGAACGGAGCGTGGAGTTCCGCGATGCGGCGGGCAAGCGCCTGGTCGCGGTGCGCAGCACCTGGGCGATGCTCGACAAGGCCAGCGGTCGGCTCGTGCGGGTGCCCGCGGCGGTGGCGGCGCCGTTCCTGCCGTAAAACCGCGCTTGCGGCTAGCTCGGCGCGTTGCTAGAGGCGCGCGCCTACCGAGGGCCGGTGCGCCGGCCCTTGTTTCATCCGATGTGCGGTCGTGGCGGAATTGGTAGACGCGCAACGTTGAGGTCGTTGTGGGCGAAAGCCCGTGGAAGTTCGAGTCTTCTCGACCGCACCAGGATCACCCCCCATCTCCCAGTGGCGGAACCGTCAGCGCGCTCCGAGCGCTTGAGGGGGCGTGAACTGGCCATCCCAACTCATCATCGTCCGCCATGGGCAGAGCGCGGGCAATGTCGCGCGCGACGTCGCGCATGAGGCGGAGGCCGACCGCATCGCGCTGCACAACCGCGATGCCGACGTTCCCTTGAGCGACCTTGGCCGCGAGCAGGCGACCGCGCTCGGCGACTGGTTCGCCGGAATGCCTGCCGACGAGCGGCCCGAAGTGCTGCTGTCCTCCCCCTACCTGCGGGCGCTTCAGACCGGCGAGCACTTCCGCGCCGCCGGGGGCACTCACGCGCACGAGCCGATCTGCTTCGACGAGCGGCTGCGGGAGAAGGAATTCGGGGTGCTCGACGGGCTGACCACGATGGGCATCGCCAACGTCTTTCCCGACCAGGCCGAGTTCCGCGGCCTGCTGGGCAAGTTCTATCACCGGCCGCCCGGCGGCGAGAGCTGGTGCGATGTGATCCTGCGCCTGCGATCGGTGCTCGATACGATCTCGCTGCATTATCGCGGGCAGCGGGTGATGATCTTTACGCATCAGGTGGTGGTGCTGTGCCTTCGCTACATCATCGAAACGCTGGACGAGGCGGCGATCCTGGCCATTGACCGGGAGGCGAACGTCGCCAACTGCTCGATCACCGAATACCGGCTCGATCCGCACGCCGGGGCGACCGGCAAGCTGGTACTCGCCCGCTACAACGTCACCGCGCCGATGCAGCAGCAGGCGACGCCGGTAACCAGCGCGCCCGACCAGATCGCCGGCGCGCGCGGCTGATGGAGCGGCTCGACCCGGCATGGCTGCGGGCCCACCCCCTGCCGGCGATCTCGCAAGCGGGCGACAAGCACGCGCGCGGGTGCGCCCTGATCGTCGGCGGCTCGGCGTTCGTGCCGGGCGCGCTGTTGCTGACCGGAGAAGCGGCGTTGCGGGCCGGGGCCGGCAAACTGCGGCTGGCGACGGTGGATGCGGCGGCGATCCCGCTGGCGGTGCGGATGCCTGAAGCCGCGATGATCGCGCTGCCGGCCAGCCGCGACGGCGAGTTGAGCGCGGATGCCGCCGATGTGCTGGGCGAGCGGCTGGGCCAGTGCGATGCGCTCGTCCTCGGTCCCGGCATGGCCACGAGCGACGAGGCGGAGCGGCTGGTGGCGCAAGTGATCGGGCAGGCGCCTGCCGACCTGCCGATCGTCCTCGACGCAGGGGCGATGACCTCCGCGGCCCACTTGCGCAGCCAGATCGCGGCGCGCGGCGGCAGGACCGTCATGACGCCGCACGCGGGGGAGATGTGCAAGCTCGCCGACGTTCCGATCGAGGCGGTGCGGGACGATCCACGCGGAATCGCCGCGCGGGTGGCGCGGGAGTTCGGCGCGGTGGTGGCGCTGAAGGGTGAGCGGACGATCGTGATGTCCCCGGCGGGTGACTGCGTCCGGTTCGAAGGCGGCAACAACGGGCTGGCCACCAGCGGGTCGGGCGATGTGTTGGCAGGGGTGATCGGCGGGCTGGCGGCGCGCGGAGCGGATGCGTTCACCGCCGCAGCGTGGGGCGTGTATGTCCACGGCACCGCGGGCGAGAGGGCCGCCAGCGAGGTGGCGCCGATCGGCTACCTCGCGCGCGAGTTGCTGCCGCATGTGCCCGCCATCATCGCGGAGATTTCCGGCTGATCGCCCCGCGCGAGTGGCCCAAATGTCCGGCGGCTTTCCGCAAGGCTTGATCGCGGCGATGCGCGGGTGCAGGGCGCGCGCCATGCCCGCGCCTATCGACCGCCAGCCGCTCCGTCTCGCATACCGGCAGGAGGAGGAAGCCTGCGTTGCCGAGCGCCTCCGGATGGCCGCTCCCGCCAGCGCCGTCCATGCCGATGCGGCGCGCATCGCGGAGCAGCTGATCGTGGGCGCACGGGCCCGCAAGGCGAGCGGACTCGACGCCTTCCTGCAGACGTATGGCCTGGCGACCGAGGAGGGCATCGCGCTGATGTGCCTCGCCGAAGCGTTGCTGCGGGTGCCCGACGCCCGCACCGCCGACGCGTTGATCAAGGACAAGATCGGCGACATCGACTGGAGCGAGCACCTCGGCGAATCGAGTTCCACCTTCGTCAACGCCGCGACCTTTTCGCTGATGCTGACGGGCGAAGTGCTCGACCCGCCCGAGGCGCACCAGCGCGGCATGGGTGCGACCCTCAGGCGCGCGATGGGCCGCCTGGGAGAGCCGGTGATCCGCACCGCCACGCTGCAGGCGATGAAGATCCTCGGCGGACAGTTCGTGTTCGGCCGCACCATCGACGAAGCGCTGAAGCGCGCCGCCCCCGAACGCGCGCGCGGGCTTCAGCACAGTTTCGACATGCTGGGCGAAGCGGCGATGACCTTTGCCGATGCGGAGCGCTATCGCCGCAGCTACGAGGCGGCGATCGCCCGCCTGTCGCGCGAGACCGCGCAAGGGTGGGAGCAGTCGCCCGGCATCTCGGTCAAGCTGTCGGCGCTCTATCCCAAATACGATTTCCTCCATGCCGAGGCGGCGAAGGCGGCCCTGGTGCCGATGATCCGCAATCTCGCCGCCAAGGCGCGCGACGGCGGCATGCACTTCACCATCGATGCCGAGGAGGCCGAGCGGCTCGAGCTGTCGCTGGACATCATCGAGGCGCTGGTCGCCGATGACAGCCTGTTCGACACCGGCGCGAGCGGCGGGTGGAGCGGCTTCGGGCTCGCGGTGCAGGCATACCAGAAGCGCGCCGTGCATGTCTGCGACTGGGCGGCCAAGGTGGCGCGGCGGCACGGTCGCCGTCTGTTCGTCCGGCTGGTCAAGGGGGCGTACTGGGATACCGAGATCAAGCTGAGCCAGGTCGGCGGCTATGGCGATTATCCGGTGTTCACCCGCAAGCTGTCGACCGATGTGTCGTACCTTGCTTGCGCGGCAAAGCTGCTGGAGGCCGAGGACGCGATCTTTCCGGCCTTCGCCACGCACAACGCCTACACCATCGGCGCCATCAAGGCGCTCGCGGCGAAGCGCGCCACCGCCGGCGGTTTCGAATTCCAGCGCCTCCACGGGATGGGGGAGGACGTCTACGGCGAGCTCGCGCGGATCGAGGGCAACGCCCGCACCCCGGTGCGGATCTACGCGCCCGTCGGGGGGCACAAGGACCTGCTGGCCTACCTCGTCCGGCGGCTGCTGGAAAACGGCGCCAATTCAAGCTTCGTCAACCGCATGGCCGATGCCGACGTGCCGGCGGCCGAGCTGACCGGCGATCCGGTCGCCGAACTCGCGGGGGTCCAGCCCAGGCGCAACCCGGCGATCCCGCTGCCGTCGCGCATCTTCGGCACGCGGGCGAACAGCATGGGCGTCGACCTGTCGGACCCGCTGGTGCGCGAACCGCTGCTGGCCCGCTTGCAGGAGCTCGCCAGCCGTCAGTGGGAGGCCGCGCCGACGCTGCGCGCCGCCGAGGCGGGCGAGATCGCGCCGATCACCTCGCCGCACGACACCGCGCACCAGGTGGGGGTGCGGCGCGATGCGACCGCATCCGAGGTGGCCGAGGCGATCCGCCGGGCCGAGGCCATCCAGCCGGGCTGGAACGCGCTGGGCGGCGAAAAGCGCGCGCTGCTGCTGGACGCCGCGGCCGATGCGTTCGAGGCGCACATGGCGGAGTTCATCTCGCTGTGTCAGCGCGAGGCGGGCAAGACCCTGGTCGATGGCGTGCTGGAAGTGCGCGAGGCGGTCGATTTCCTGCGCTTCTATGCCGGCGAGGCACGGCGGTTGTTCTCCGCGCCGATCCCGCTGCCGGGGCCGACGGGGGAGGAGAATCGCCTGACGCTGGCGGGACGCGGGGTGTTCGCGACCATCAGCCCGTGGAATTTCCCGCTGGCGATCTTCATCGGCCCGGCCGCGGCGGCGCTCGCCGCCGGCAACACGGTCGTCGCCAAGCCCGCCGAGCAGACCCCGCTGATCGCCGCCCTGGCGGTCCGGCTGTGCCACGAGGCCGGCATCCCGCCCGAAGTCCTGCAACTGCTGCCGGGCGCGGGCGAGGTGGGACAACTGATCTCCTCGGATCCGCGGATCGCGGGAGTCGCCTTCACCGGTTCGACCCAGACCGCGCAGGCGATCAACCGCAGCCTCGCCGCGCGCGAAGGACCGATCGCGACGCTGGTGGCCGAGACCGGCGGCCAGAACGCGATGATCGTCGACAGCTCCGCCCTGCCGGAACAGGTCACCCGCGACGTGGTGGCCAGCGCCTTCCAGAGCGCCGGGCAGCGGTGCAGCGCGCTGCGCGTGCTGTACCTGCAGGACGACGTCGCCGATGCCGTGCTGGAGATGATCCGCGGTGCGTTCGAAGCGCTGGTGATCGGCGATCCGGCGCACATCGACACCGATGTCGGCCCGGTGATCGACCAGGATGCCCGCGCGGCTCTGGAACGGCACGTGGCCCGGCGCGCGACCGAGGGGCGCACCGTGTGGCGGCGCGACTTGCCGCCCGGGCTGGCGAAGGGGTGCTTCGTCGCTCCGACGATCATCGAGATCGCGTCGATCCGCGACCTGAAGCGCGAGAATTTCGGCCCCGTGCTGCACGTCGCGCGCTTCGCCGGGGGGGAGCTGGAGCGGGTGATCGCGGACATCAACGCCACCGGCTTCGGCCTGACGCTCGGGCTCCACAGCCGGATCGCGGAAACGCGCCGGACGGTGGAGCGGCTGGCGCGCGTGGGGAACCTCTACGTCAACCGCAACCAGATCGGCGCGGTGGTCGAAAGCCAGCCGTTCGGCGGCGAGGGGCTGTCAGGCACCGGGCCCAAGGCGGGCGGGCCACACTACGTCCTGCGCTTTGCCACGGAACGTGTAGTGACGATCGACACGACCGCAGCCGGCGGGAACGCCAGCCTGCTGGCAAGCTAGCGCGCGGCGATCCCGTCGCGGAGCAGGCTTTCGACCCCGGCGGTGATCTCTTCGATCGAGCGGTCCTGATCCCACACGCCGAACCGCAGGCCGAGGAACACGTTCATCCCCATGGTCGCCCAGGCGCGGACTTCGTTGTCGCCGGGGGACATGGTGCCCGCCGCCACGTTCTGATCGAACCGCGCGGCGATGCGCGCGGCAGTGCCTTCGTAATGCGCGCGGTAGCTGGCCGGATCGGCGAACTCCGCCTCGTCGATGATGCGGTAGATTTCCTTGTGCTCGCGCGCGAAGCCAAGGAACGCGGCGAGCGCCTGCCGCTCACGGTCGAGCCCTGACGCTTCGGGCGGCACCTGTGCCGATACGATAGCCGCCACGCTTTCGCTCATGTCCTTCACCAGCGCGGAGAAGATCGCCTCCTTGCTGTCGAAATAGGTGTAGAAGCTGCCCAGCGCGGTGCCCGCCCGGCGGGTGATCCCGCTGATGGACGCGGCGTGGAAACCCAGTTCGCCGAACTCCTTCGCTGCGGCGTCGAGCAGCTTGCGCAAGGTTTCGCGCCCTCGTGCCGTGCGCGGTTCCTTTCCCGGGCTAGCGGCGACCGGTGAGGTCGGATCGGGGGTGGGGCCTGTTGCCATCGCGCAACGAGTATGCCGCAACCAGACGCAGCGCAATGAAAAAAGTTGAAAGGTGGTTCAGGTTTCAATATGAGGCTTCAACACACGCGCCAATACGAGCGCGGGTCCATTCGGGAGAGCCTTGTCATGATCCATCTGCCTGTCCGCGCCAGCCGCATTGCTCTTGCCGGTGCCTTGCTCATCGGCGGGTTCGCCGCCCCCGCGGCCGCCCAGGATGTGTCCAGCGACGAGGCGGCGACCGGCCTGACCGACGCCGACGATGGCGCGATCGTGGTCACCGCGCGCCGCCGGGAAGAGAACCTGCTCGACGTGCCGATCGCGGTCACCGCTTACGGGGCGGAGGCACTCGAGGAGAGCGGCTCGCTCGACCTCACCGACATTGGCGACACCACGCCCAACGTCACGATCGAGAACAGCCGCGCCACAAACTCGACCCTGTCGGCGTTCATCCGCGGCGTCGGCCAGCAGGACCCTGTCGGCGGGTTCGAATCCGGCGTCGGCATCTATCTCGACGACGTCTACCTGAACCGTCCGCAGGCCGCCGTGCTCGACATCTACGACGTCGAGCGGATCGAGGTGCTCCGCGGGCCGCAGGGCACGCTCTATGGTCGCAACACCATCGGCGGCGCGATCAAGTATGTCTCTCGCCGCCTGCCCGACGATGTCGAGGTGAAGCTGCGGGCAACCTACGGGAGTTACGACCAGGCCGATGCGGTGGTCAGCGTCGCGGTACCGCTCGGCGACATGTTCAAGTTCGGCGCTTCGGGCGCGCGGCTGAGCCGTGGCGGGTTCGGTGACAACCTCAACCTCGGCATCGAAAACTACAACAAGGATGTCTGGGCGGGGCGCGCCTCGGTCGAATTCGAATCGCCCGACAATCGCCTGTTCGTGCGCATTTCCGGCGATTACACCCACGACAAGTCGAACCCGCGCAACGGCCACCGCCTGCTGCCGGGCGCGCTGTCGGGCGCACCCGTGCTCGACAACGTCTATGATACCCGCGCGGGCCTGACCGTCCCTGAACAGGACATCAAGGCGTACGGCCTGATGATGAATGTCACGGCCGAACTGTCGGACAACTTCACCTTGCGCAGCATCAGCGCCTGGCGGGAGGACAAGAGCTACGTCCCGATCGATTTCGACTCGCTGCCGACGGTCGATGTCGACGTGCCGGGGATCTACTTCAACGACCAGACGAGCCAGGAATTCCAGCTGTTGTACAACAGCGACCGGCTGAACGGGCTGGTCGGCTTCTACTATCTGGAAGCCAATGCGCTGACCCAGTTCGACGTGATCCTCGCCACCACCGGGCCGCTGATCGGCGTGCCGCTGGCATCCAGTTTCGGCCAGTTCACCAGCGGCGACGTGAATACCGAAACCTGGTCCGCATTCGGCGATTTCACTTTCGACGTCACCGACTGGCTGAGCGTTTCGGGCGGGCTGCGGTATACCAAGGACGATCGTCGTTCGATCATCCTGAAGGCCAACCGGCTCAACCTCCCTTCGCCGCAGTTCGGCGGCAACGGGTTCAACCTGGGCCCGGCGATCACCGATTTCACCGGCAAGGCGAGCTTCGAGAAGTGGACCCCGCGCGTGTCGGTGTCGGTCAAGCCCACGGAAGACCTGCTGGTCTATGCGTCGTACTCGCAAGGCTTCAAGGGTGGCGGCTTTGATCCGCGCGGCAGCGCCAACACCACGCCCAACACCGATGGTGTGGCGGGCCCGCCAAGCTACGCCGAGATCTACGATTTCTTCCTGTTCGAACCGGAAACGGTCGACAGCTACGAAGTCGGCGTGAAGGGCTCGCTGTTCGACCGGGCGCTGACCTATGCGCTGACCGGCTTCTACGCCGACTACACCAACGTCCAGATACCCGGCTCGGTGGGCGTGGACGCCAATGGCGACGGGATCTTCGAAGGGTTCGCAGGCGTGACCACCAACGCCGGCAAGGCCCGCTTCAAGGGCGTCGAGGCGGAAGTCTTCGCGCGGATCGCGCAGGACTTCGCCGGTCCCGGATCGCGGATCACCTTGGCGGGAACCGCGGGCTACATTGATGCCAAGTATCTCGAATATGTCGCGATCATCGCCGGCGTCGAAACCAATCTGGCACCGTTCCGCGGGATTCAGAACACGCCCAAGTTCACCGCTTCGGCAACGCTGGGGGCCGACATGCCCGTGGGCGCGGGCGACCTGTCGGCGAACCTGACCGTGTCGCACCGGTCGAGCACACAGCAGTTCGAGATCGCCAACCCCTATCTCGATCAGGAAGGCTATCAACTGCTCGATGCCGGCGTGACGTATCGCTGGGGCGGTGATCGCTTTTCGCTCGGGGTTTACGGCAAGAACCTGACCAACGAACGGTACATCACCTCTGGGTACCCGTTCATCGCCACCAATGCGGTCACCGGGGTGCCGGTGCTCAACAACGGCAACCCGGTTCCCGCGCTCGGTCGCGAGGGCACCCTGACCGCCTTCTACGGCAACCCGCGGCAGGTGTTCGTGACCGGGACGGTCAAGTTCTGACGCGGTGCGGCGTGCGCTTCGGGGAATAACCCCGGGCGCACGCTTGCCCTGCCGGGCCGCTTGGGGGATCACCCGGGGATGTCGATACTGTCCGACCGCTGGATTCGCGAAGCGGCCACCACCCGCGGGATGATCGAACCCTTCGTGGAGGCGCAGCGGCGCGACGGGTGCATCTCGTATGGCTTATCGTCGTTCGGCTACGACGCGCGGGTGGCCGACGAGTTCAAGATCTTCACCAACGTCGATTCCGCGGTCGTCGACCCCAAGGACTTCGCGTCCAACAGCTTCGTCGATCGCAAGACCGACGTCTGCGTGATCCCGCCCAACAGTTTCGCACTTGCCCGGACGGTAGAATACTTCCGCGTGCCGGACGACGTGCTGGTGATCTGCCTGGGCAAAAGCACGTACGCCCGCTGCGGGATCATCGTGAACGTGACCCCGCTGGAGCCGGGCTGGGAAGGGCACGTCACGCTGGAGTTTTCGAACACCACGCCGCTGCCCGCCAGGATCTACGCCAACGAAGGCGCGTGCCAGTTCCTGTTCCTGCAAGGGAACGAGCGGCCCGAGGTCACGTATGCCGACCGCGCGGGCAAATACATGGGGCAGCGCGGGGTGACACTGCCGCGCCTCTGACACCTGCGATTGCACCGGCATCGCCGGGCACGATCACGCCCGCGACTGGTTGTGCGTGAAGATGAACCACTCCCCAGATCCTTCGTCCGTAGGCGAAACCGTGTTCGCCTTCGACAAGCGCGTGCGCGCCGTGGTGCTGCCCTATCGCCATTCCGCGCCCGCCAAGGCGATCGACTGGATGAGCAAGGTTGGCGATCAGGCGCAGATGCGGGTGGTGGCAGGCGGCGTGATCGCCGTGGGCCTGCTGCGGCGCGATCCGCGGATGATCGGCGCCGGGATCCGCATGCTCGCGGCGCACGAGGTCGCGACTGTGGCAAAGGACTGGGTGAAGGGGCGCGTGGTGCGCACGCGCCCGCGCAATCCGGTGCCCGGCGACGCGCACAAGCCGCACGAGGGACACGACACCCGCAAGGAGAAGTCGAGCTTCCCTTCAGGCCACGCGACGGGCGCAGCCGCGTCGGCGACGGCATTCGCGGCCGTTTATCCCCAACACGCGCTGGCGGCCGAAGCGGCTGCTGCTGCCGTGGCCGCGGGCCGGATTCCCGGGTGCAAGCACTATCCAAGCGACGTCGCCGCAGGAGCAGCGATCGGGATCGGCTCGGCCGTGCTGGTGGGTGCGCTGTGGCGCGCGGCCGCCTGGCTCGTGGCCGGGCGGACCGCCGGGCGGTGACCTGTTGGAGATAACGGCAAAAAGGGCGGCCCGTTGCCGGACCGCCCTTCGAGTTCGTCAGAGACGAGAGATCGTTACTTGATTTCGACGGTACCGCCGGCAGCTTCGATCTTGCTCTTGATGTCTTCGGCTTCGGCCTTGTTGACGCCTTCCTTGATCGCCTTGGGGGCGCTCTCGACGAGGGTCTTGGCTTCGGTCAGGCCGAGCGAGGTGATCGCGCGGACTTCCTTGATCACCTGGATCTTCTTGCCGCCGTCACCGGTCAGGATCACGTCGAACTCGGTCTGCTCTTCAGCAGCCGGGCCGGCGTCGCCGCCAGCGGGCGCGGCAACCGCAACAGCGGCGGCAGCGGACACGCCCCAGGCTTCTTCCAGCGCCTTGGCGAGGTCGGCGGCTTCGAGGACGGTGAGGGTCGAAAGGTCTTCAACAAGCTTGGCGATGTCGGCCATGGTGTTTCACTCCAGATTGGGTTGGGGACAGGGCCCCGATTAATATTCGCGTTCGATAAACAGCGGTTACGCCGCGTCCTTGGCGGCATAGGCGCCAAATACACGGGCGAGCTTGCTCGCGGGGGCGTTGACCAGCTGCACCACCTTGGTGGCAGGTGCATTGACCAGGCCGATGAGCTTTGCCCGCAGCTCGTCGAGGCTGGGGAGAGCCGCAAGCGACCTGATCCCGGCTTCGTCGAGCAACTGACCACCCATGGAACCGCCGACGATTTCGAGTTTGTCGTTGGTCTTGGCGAAGTCCACCACGGCTTTCGCCGCCGCCACCGGGTCAGTCGACCAGGCGAGGCCCGTGGGACCTTCGAGATACGTCTCGAGGCCCTTGTAGGGGGTGTCGTTCAGGGCGATCGTAGCCAGACTGTTTTTCGCGACCTTATAAGTCGCGCCCGCTTCCCGCATCTTCGTGCGCAAGCCGGTGGACTGACCCACCGACATGCCGAGGTTGCGGGTGACGACCACCACGCCAACTTCGTTGAAGACCGCGTTGAGCGATGCGACCGAATCGGCTTTCTGCGAACGATCCATGCCTTGTTCCTTACTCATGATCGCGCACGCCCGTGGGCGCCCGCGACCGGCTCACGTTGCCACGCATGCGCATGCGCGGTGGCTCGAGTCCATCGATGGGGAAGGAGCGCGCCGAAGCACGTGAGAGGCGGGGCGTTGCCGCTGCCGCCGGTAAATCTCGTTTCCCCGCCTAGGCTGGACGATTAAGCCCCCTGCGGGGCACCAGCTGTCTTGGACGGACGTCCGCCAGTCTCTCGCATACGCAAAGAGGCCCGCCGGACGGGGCGGGCCTCTAGAGCATCGCGCCGCGGAGTCAAGCCGCGCGCGTCGATCGGCCAGCTTAACGCTGGGCGTCGCGTTCCTGTTGGAGCGCCTTGGCCTGCGCTTCGAGGCGATCGGCTTCGGCCTCGTTGGTCGGCTCGACGCGGTCGGCCCGCTCCTCCAGGTCCTCGGCGGTCTCGTCGGCTATTTCGGCGCGCTGCGCGGCGGTCGTGCCGGTGGCTACGCTGGCGGTTGCAGCAGTGCCGGGATTGGTGTCGGTCGGCCCGACCACGCTGGTGTCGGTTGCCAGGGCATCATCCGACATGGTCGCGGCAGAGGCGTCGGTCGCGGTGCCGTCGGCCGCTTCGGGCGTGCTATCGCCGCATGCGGCCAGGCCGAGGACGAGGGGGAAGGCGGCGGTCAGGAAAAGCTTCTTCATCAGAACAACTCCATTTACGTTCGCCACTAAATCGCCGCATTTGCACAACGTTCCCGCCGGGCCGGCACAGCGGCCAGGCGGGGCCGCCGTGCGCATCACGCGCCGGGCTGATAGGAAAGCAGGTCGCCCGGCTGGCAATCGAGCTCGCGGCAGATCGCCTCCAGCGTGGAAAAGCGGATCGCGCGGGCCTTGCCGGTTTTCAGGATCGACAGATTGGCGATCGTCAGTCCCACCCGTTCGGCGAGTTCCGTCAGCGTCATGCGACGATCGTGGAGCAGGTCGTCCAGAGTGACCACGATACTGGTTCCTTCTTCGGCTGGCATCACACGGTTCCTTCCAGGTCGTCGCGCATGGCCGCGCCCTGGCGGAACACGCGGGCCAAAACGAAGAGGACAATGACCAGGATGATGGCTCCGAAATCGAGGCCGTATTCGGCCTGCGCATGCATGCCGTCCGCATCCCCCATCACGGTCTCAAGGTACATCGCCATCGCGCCTAGCGGCAAAGCGGCCAGTTGCACGCCGATCATGATCCAGGCCATTCGCGACAGACGGTCGGCATTGACGGGAATGAAGGGATCGCCGTCACCGACACTTTCGATAATCCGGCGCAGGTTCACTAGGAACCAGACCAGCAAGGCCATGAAGGCGGCGGCCGAAAGCAGCATCAGCAGGATCGCGCCGATGATGCTGGCATCGGCGGTGACGCCATTCTTGGCGATTTCCGCCAACACGCGGTCTTGCATCGCCACGACGACCGGGGAAACCAGCAGCAGCAGCGCGCCACAAAAAGCGAATACGCCCGTGAACAACCACACTATCGCCTTGGCGATCGCGAGCAGCGGGTCTTTTGGTCTGAATGACATGGTGAGTTCCTTCTGCGGCGGGCGCGGATCAGGCCAGGGCGACGAAGACAGGAGCAGCCTGGACCGGCACCGACACCGTTTGCTGGAAGGTCACGACTGTCAGCAGCAGTGCGGCGGCGACGGCGAAGATATTGTTGGCGGTGCGGGTCATTTGTCGTTCTCCAATACGGTTGATGTCGAATATCGATAAGGAACCTGCGTCATATCGTCAATCAATAAATATCGAAAAACGATAAGATGCTGATTGAATAGCGAAAAATTCAAGTGGCGGAATGTCCGACCGCTCGGTGAGCGGAGCGAATCGACGGTGGCCGAATTTGACTTGGCCGTGTGCGATGCGTATATGCCTGCGTGACCGCTCGCTTCGAGCACGGTCCGGCGATGCGCGGCGACGGACCCAGGATGGAAGCGGCGAATCCATAATCGCGATGCACTGATACGCAGCAGCCACCGGGATCGGTGCGCCTGGCCTGCGTCTTTTTGCGTCCTGCGATTCTCGCCCGCGCACGAGATTTGACGGCACGCCGCATCACGCGGCGCAATACAGAGGCGATTTCCTCCATGGCAACGAAGGCGAACTCTGGGGCAAAGACCCCGGCTCCCACTCGCGGCAAGCAGACCGGCACGGCCAAGAAGCGCATCCGGCGCATCTTCGGCGACATCCACGAAGTCGTGCAGATGCCGAACCTGATCGAGGTTCAGCGCGAGAGCTATGAGCAGTTCCTGCGTTCGGACAAGGCGACCGGTTACGTCTCGGGCCTGGAGAAGACCCTGCGCTCGGTGTTCCCGATCCGCGATTTCGCCGGCACGGCCGAGCTCGATTTCGTGCACTACGAGCTTGAGGATCCCAAGTACGACATCACCGAATGCCGTCAGCGGGGTATCACTTATGCCGCGCCGATGAAGGTGACCCTGCGCCTGATCGTGTTCGAAGTGGACACGGAAACCGAAACCCGCTCGGTTTTGGATATCAAGGAGCAGGACGTCTACATGGGCGACATGCCGCTCATGACGCACAACGGCACGTTCGTGATCAACGGCACGGAACGCGTGATCGTCAGCCAGATGCACCGTTCGCCGGGTGTGCTGTTCGACCATGACCGCGGCAAGACCCACGCTTCGGGCAAGCTGCTGTTCGCCGCCCGCGTGATCCCGTACCGCGGCTCGTGGCTCGATTTCGAATTCGACGCCAAGGACATTGTCAACGTCCGCATCGACCGCAAGCGCAAGCTGCCGGTGACCTCGCTGCTGTATGCCCTCGGCCTCGATAGCGAGGATATCCTTGATCACTTCTACGACACGATGTCGTGGGAGCGGGTGTCGGGCAAGGCTGGCGACGGGTGGAAGATCCCCTATAGCCCCGACGCATGGCGCGGCTCCAAGCCGGCGTTCCCGCTGGTGGACGCCAAGACCGGCGAGGAAGTGTTCCCCGCCGGCACCAAGATCAGCCCGCGCGCCGCGAACAAGGCGGCCAAGGACGGGCTCGCCGAACTGCTGATCCCGACCGAGGAAATCTTTGGCCGCTTCGCCGCCAAGGATCTGATCGACGAATCCACCGGCCGCATCTGGATCGAGGCGGGCGACGAAGTCTCGCCGGAAAATCTCGAAGCGCTCGATAAGGCGGGCGTGGACCGGCTTGAGCTGCTCGACATCGACGACGTGAACACGGGTCCATGGATCCGCAACACGATGGCGGTCGACAAGGCCGAGAACCGCGACGAGGGCCTGGAGGCGATCTACAAGGTCATGCGTCCGGGTGAGCCGCCGACCAAGGAAACCGCCGAAGCGCTGTTCGAAGGCCTGTTCTTCGATGGCGAGCGCTATGACCTGTCGGCCGTCGGCCGCGTCAAGCTCAACATGCGTCTGGGCCTCGATGCCGAGGACACCGTCACCACGCTGCGCAAGGAAGACATCCTGGCGGTGGTGAAGGAACTCGTCGGCCTGAAGGACGGCAAGGGCGAGGTCGACGACATCGACAACCTCGGCAACCGGCGCGTGCGTTCGGTCGGCGAGCTGCTGGAGAACCAGTACCGCGTCGGCCTGCTGCGCATGGAACGCGCGGTGAAGGAGCGGATGAGCTCGGTCGACGTGTCGACCGTGATGCCGAACGACCTGATCAACGCCAAGCCCGCGGTCGCCGCGGTGCGCGAATTCTTCGGTTCCTCGCAGCTCAGCCAGTTCATGGACCAGACCAACCCGCTGTCCGAAGTCACCCACAAGCGCCGCGTGTCGGCGCTGGGGCCGGGCGGCCTCACCCGCGAGCGCGCCGGCTTCGAAGTGCGCGACGTGCACCCGACGCACTATGGCCGCATCTGCCCGATCGAGACGCCGGAAGGCCCGAACATCGGTCTGATCAACTCGCTCAGCACGTTTGCCCGGGTCAACAAGTACGGCTTCATCGAGACGCCGTACCGCCTGGTGAAGGACGGCAAGGTGACCAGCGAGGTCGTCTACCTGTCGGCCATGGAAGAGCAGAAGCATGCCGTCGCGCAGGCGTCCGCCGAAACCAACGAGGACGGCTCGTTCGTCGAGGATCTCGTCTCGGCCCGCCAGAGCGGCGAGTTCGTGATGCTGCCCAACGACCAGATCACGCTGATGGACGTGTCGCCCAAGCAGCTCGTCTCGGTCGCCGCGTCGCTGATCCCGTTCCTGGAAAACGATGACGCCAACCGCGCGCTGATGGGTTCGAACATGCAGCGCCAGGCGGTGCCGCTGGTTCGCGCCGAGGCGCCGTTCGTCGGCACCGGCATGGAAGAGACCGTGGCGCGCGATTCGGGCGCGGCGATCTCCGCCACCCGGGGCGGCATCGTCGACCAGGTCGATGCGACCCGGATCGTGATCCGCGCCGTCGGCGACGTCGAGCCGGGCCAGTCCGGCGTCGACATCTACCGCCTGCAGAAGTTCGAGCGGTCCAACCAGTCGACCTGCATCAACCAGCGTCCGCTGGTGAAGGTGGGCGAGACGGTGGAAACCGGCGACATCATCGCCGACGGTCCCTCGACCGAATTCGGCGAGCTGGCGCTGGGCCGCAACAGCCTCGTCGCGTTCATGCCGTGGAACGGCTACAACTACGAGGATTCGATCCTGATCTCCGAACGGATCGTGAAGGACGACGTGTTCACGTCGATCCACATCGACGAATTCGAGGTCATGGCCCGTGACACCAAGTTGGGGCCGGAGGACATCACCCGCGACATCCCCAACGTCGGCGAGGAAGCGCTGCGCAACCTCGACGAAGCGGGCATAGTCTACATCGGCGCCGAAGTGCAGCCGGGTGACATCCTGGTGGGCAAGATCACGCCCAAGGGCGAAAGCCCGATGACGCCGGAGGAAAAGCTCCTCCGCGCCATCTTCGGCGAAAAGGCCAGCGACGTGCGCGACACCTCGCTTCGCCTGCCGCCGGGCGTGACCGGCACGATCGTCGATGTGCGGGTGTTCAACCGCCACGGCATCGAGATCGACGACCGTACCCGCGCGATCCAGAACGAAGAGATCGAGCAGCTGCGCAAGGACAGCCAGGACGAACGCGCCATCCTCAACCGGGCGACCTACAACCGCCTGCGCGAGATGCTCGTCGGCCAAGTCGCCAGCGCGACGCCCAAGGGCGTCAAGAAGGGCGAGACGATCTCGGACGAGATGCTGGAAGGCATCGACCGCTTCGAATGGTTCAAGTTCGCCGTCGCCGACGATGCGCGCCAGTCGCAGATCGAAGCGGTGAAGACCCAGTACGACGAGGCCGTGAAGGTCATCGACGAACGCTTCGAAGACCGGAAGGAAAAGCTGGAGCGGGGCGACGAACTCGCGCCGGGCGTGCTGAAGATGGTCAAGGTGTTCGTCGCGGTGAAGCGCAAGCTGCAGCCGGGCGACAAGATGGCCGGCCGCCACGGCAACAAGGGTGTGATCAGCCGCATCCTGCCCGCCGAGGACATGCCGTTCATGGAAGACGGCACTCCGGTCGATCTGGTGCTCAACCCGCTGGGCGTGCCGTCGCGCATGAACGTCGGACAGATCTTCGAGACGCACCTTGGCCTCGCGGCCCGCGGTCTTGGCCAGCAGGTCACCGCGGCGCTGGAGGAATGGCGCGAGGCGAACCCGGATGCCACCGCGGCAGCACCGCCGACCGCGGTCGTGGAGAAGCTCAAGGAAGTCTACGGCGAGCAGTACCACGAGGACATCGACAGCCGCTCGGCTGAAGATATCGTCGAAATGGCCGGCACGCTGAAGAACGGCATCCCGTTCGGCACCCCGGTGTTCGACGGTGCGCGCGAGGCGGACGTGTCGGCGATGCTGGCGCAGGCCGGGCTCGACACTTCGGGCCAGGTGACGCTCTACGACGGTCGCTCGGGCGAGGCGTTCGACCGGAAGGTGACCGTCGGCTACATCTACATGCTGAAGCTGCACCACCTTGTGGACGACAAGATCCACGCGCGTTCGATCGGGCCGTACAGCCTCGTCACTCAGCAGCCGCTGGGCGGCAAGGCGCAGTTCGGCGGCCAGCGCTTCGGCGAGATGGAGGTCTGGGCGCTCCAGGCCTACGGCGCCGCCTACACGCTGCAGGAAATGCTCACCGTGAAGTCGGACGACGTGGTCGGCCGGCAGAAGGTCTATGAGGCGATCGTCAAGGGTGACGACACGTTCGAGGCCGGCATTCCCGAAAGCTTCAACGTGCTCGTCAAGGAAATGCGCAGCCTCGGCCTCAACGTCGAACTCTCCTCGCTTGGCGAGGACGAGGACGGCGACGGTCTGGCCATCGCGGCGGAGTAATCGGGAGGGGAGCCCAAGAGCCTTCAACCGGCTCCCCTTCAGCCCGCGCACAGGAATTCACCCGTAAGGGACAAGAACCATGAACGAACTATCCAAATTCACCAACCAGCTCGCCAAGCCCGAGACGTTCGACCAGATCCAGATCGGCATCGCCTCGCCCGAGCGCATCCGCAGCTGGTCGTTCGGCGAGATCAAGAAGCCGGAAACCATCAACTACCGCACGTTCAAGCCAGAGCGTGACGGCCTGTTCTGCGCGCGCATCTTCGGTCCGGTGAAGGACTACGAATGCCTGTGCGGCAAGTACAAGCGGATGAAGTACAAGGGCGTCGTCTGCGAGAAGTGCGGCGTCGAAGTAACCGTGACCAAGGTCCGCCGTGAGCGCATGGGCCACATCGAGCTGGCCGCGCCGGTTGCGCACATCTGGTTCCTGAAGTCGCTGCCGTCGCGCATCGGCCTGCTGCTCGACATGCAGTTGAAGCAGCTTGAGCGTGTGCTGTACTTCGAAGCCTACATCGTCACCGAGCCCGGCCTGACCCCGCTCGAGAAGTTCCAGACCCTCACCGAGGATGAACTGCTCGACGCGCAGGACGAGTACGGCGAAGACGCGTTCACCGCCGACATCGGCGCGGCTGCAGTCAAGACGATGCTGATGGACCTCGACCTGGTCGGCGAGCGCGACGCGCTGCTCGAAGAGCTCGAGACCACCAAGTCGACGCTCAAGCCCAAGAAGATCATCAAGCGGCTGAAGGTCGTCGAAAGCTTCATCGATTCGGGCAACCGCCCGGAATGGATGATCCTGGAAGTGATTCCGGTGATCCCGCCCGAGCTGCGCCCGCTGGTGCCGCTTGACGGTGGCCGGTTCGCGACGTCGGACCTTAACGACCTCTACCGCCGCGTGATCAACCGCAACAACCGCCTGAAGCGGCTGATCGAACTGCGCGCGCCGGACATCATCGTCCGCAACGAAAAGCGCATGCTGCAGGAAGCGGTCGACGCGTTGTTCGACAACGGCCGCCGTGGCCGTGTGATCACGGGTGCGAACAAGCGTCCGCTCAAGTCGCTGTCCGACATGCTCAAGGGCAAGCAGGGCCGCTTCCGGCAGAACCTGCTCGGCAAGCGCGTCGACTATTCGGGCCGTTCGGTGATCGTCACCGGGCCGGAACTCAAGCTGCACCAGTGCGGGTTGCCCAAGAAGATGGCGCTCGAGCTGTTCAAGCCGTTCATCTACGCCCGCCTCGACGCCAAGGGTCTGTCGATGACCCTCAAGCAGGCGAAGAAGTGGGTCGAGAAGGAGCGCAAGGAAGTCTGGGACATCCTGGACGAAGTGATCCGCGAGCACCCCGTTCTTCTCAACCGCGCGCCGACGCTTCACCGCCTGGGCATCCAGGCGTTCGAGCCGGTGCTGATCGAAGGCAAGGCGATCCAGCTGCACCCGCTGGTCTGCGCCGCGTTCAACGCCGACTTCGACGGTGACCAGATGGCCGTGCACGTTCCGCTGAGCCTTGAGGCACAGCTGGAAGCGCGCGTGCTGATGATGAGCACGAACAACATCCTCTCGCCCGCCAACGGCAAGCCGATCATCGTGCCTTCGCAGGACATGGTCCTGGGCCTCTATTACCTGTCGATGGAACGCCAGGAGAAGACGCCTGAGTTCATCGACGGCGAGAATGGCGAGCAGATCGAGCGGCTGCCGCGCTTCTCGGACATGGCAGAAGTGCACCAGGCGCTCGAGACCAAGATGGTCACGCTGCACTCCAAGATCATCACGCGCGTTCCGCAGGTCGACGAGGCTGGCAAGGAATACATGAAGCGGGTGATCACCACCCCCGGCCGTATGCTGATCGGCGAATGCCTGCCCAAGAAGCACACCGTGCCGTTTGAGGTCATCAACCGCCTTCTCACCAAGAAGGAGATCGGTGACGTCATCGACCAGGTCTATCGTCACACCGGCCAGAAGGACACGGTGCTGTTCGCCGACGCGATCATGAGCCTCGGCTTCCGCAACGCGTTCAAGGCGGGCATCAGCTTCGGCAAGGACGACATGATCATCCCCGACGCCAAGGAAGGGCTGATCGAGGAGGCCAAGGCGCTGGTGGCGGACTACGAGCAGCAGTACCAGGATGGCCTCATCACCCAGCAGGAAAAGTACAACAAGGTGATCGACGCGTGGAGCCGGACCGGCGACACTGTGGCGAATGCCATGATGGACGAAATCCGCGCGCAGCCGGTCGACGAGAACGGCAAGGAAGCGCAGATCAACTCGATCTACATGATGAGCCACTCCGGCGCGCGTGGTTCGCCAGCGCAGATGAAGCAGCTGGCCGGGATGCGCGGCCTGATGGCCAAGCCTTCGGGCGAGATCATCGAGACGCCGATCATCTCGAACTTCAAGGAAGGCCTGACCGTTCTTGAATACTTCAACTCCACCCACGGCGCCCGCAAGGGCCTCGCGGACACGGCGTTGAAGACGGCGAACTCGGGCTACCTGACCCGCCGCCTGGTGGACGTTTCGCAGGATTGCGTCGTGATCGTCGACGACTGCGGCACCGAGCGGGCGCTGGAAATGCGCGCGATCGTGCAGGGTGGTTCGGTGATCGCCTCGCTCGGCGAGCGCATCCTCGGTCGCACGACCGCGGAAGATCTGGTCAACGCCAAGACTGGCGAAGTCATCGTCAAGGCGGGCACCCTGCTCGACGAGCCGATGGTCACCGCGATTGAGGCGGCCGAAGTCCAGTCGGCCAAGATCCGTTCGCCGCTGATCTGCGAGGCCGAACAGGGCGTCTGCGGCACCTGCTACGGGCGCGATCTCGCCCGCGGTACGCCGGTCAACATCGGCGAGGCGGTCGGCGTGATCGCCGCGCAGTCGATCGGTGAGCCGGGCACCCAGCTGACCATGCGCACGTTCCACATCGGCGGCGCCGCGCAGGTCAACGAGACATCGCACCTCGAGGCGATCTCGGACGGCCGGGTGGAATACCGCGACATGCCGACGATCGTCGACAAGCGGAACCGCATCCTCAGCCTCGCCCGCAACGGCGAGATCGTGGTGATCGACGCCGAAGGGCGCGAGCGCGAAATTCACAAGGTGCCTTACGGGACCGTGCTGATGCACACCCACGGGGACCAGGTGAAGGAAGGCGAACGCCTGGCCGAGTGGGATCCGTTCACCCTGCCGATCATCACCGAGCAGTCGGGCATCGTGCGCTTCCAGGACCTGATCGACGGTCAGACCATGGAAGAGCGCGTCGATGACGCCACCGGCATCGCCCAGCGCGTCGTCACCGAACTGCGTGCGTCGAGCCGCAAGAAGAAGGACGATCTGCGTCCCCGCCTGACCCTGCTGAACGAAGCCGGCGACGAGACGGAAGCGGCGCGTTACATGCTGGCTCCGGGTACCTCGCTGTCGGTCGACGATGGTCAGGAAGTGGCCGCGGGTGACATTCTCGCCCGTGCGTCGCGCGAAGCGGCCAAGACGCGCGACATCACCGGCGGTCTGCCGCGGGTGGCGGAGCTGTTCGAGGCGCGGATGCCTAAGGACGTGTCGGTGATCGCCAAGATCAGCGGCCGGATCGAGTTTGTCCGTGACTACAAGGCGAAGCGCAAGATCGCGATCGTTCCGGAAGAGGGCGATCCGGTGGAGTACCTGATCGCCAAGACCAAGGTGATCGACGTCCAGGAAGGCGACAACGTCAAGAAGGGCGACACGCTGGTCTCGGGCTCGCCCAACCCGCACGACATCCTCGAAGTCATGGGGATCGAGGCGCTGGCCGAGTACCTCGTCGACGAGATCCAGGAAGTCTACCGGCTCCAGGGCGTGAAGATCAACGACAAGCACATCGAGGTGATCGTTCGCCAGATGCTGCAGAAGGTCGAGATCACGAACGGCGGCGACACCGTGCTGCTGCCGGGCGAGGAAGTCGACCGCGAGGAGATGGACGAGCTCAACAGCAAGCTCGGCAAGGGCAAGACCCCGGCCGAAGGCAAGCCGGTGCTGCTCGGCATCACCAAGGCTTCGCTGCAGACCCGGTCGTTCATCTCGGCGGCCTCCTTCCAGGAAACCACCCGCGTGCTCACGCAGGCGGCGGTCGAGG
This sequence comes from Altererythrobacter sp. TH136, assembly GCF_007065885.1. Taxonomy (NCBI): domain Bacteria; kingdom Pseudomonadati; phylum Pseudomonadota; class Alphaproteobacteria; order Sphingomonadales; family Erythrobacteraceae; genus Altererythrobacter; species Altererythrobacter sp. TH136. The sequence goes on from NZ_CP041409.1 coordinate 1,967,783, forward strand.
GGAAGAAGGACTCGCTGATCGGGCTCAAGGAGAACGTCATCGTCGGCCGGCTCATCCCGGCGGGCACTGGCGCCGGCATGAACCGGATGCGGATTGCCGCCAACAGCCGCGATGCCTCGCTCCGCGCCGCCTGGCAGAAGACCCAGGAAGCGTTGATCGCGGCGAACTCGGCTGAAGAGGAGCATGCAGCCGAACTCGCTCAGGGCCCGGAAGCGGCCATCGGCGACGATCCGCTCGGCGCAATGGAGGGGGAGACCCACGGCACCGATGCGGATGCCGGGGACTACCTGCTGCAGAGCGACGAAGCTCCGGTCGAGGCCGAGACCGAAGGCGAGTAATCGTCGCGGACACGCGCGAGATGAAGCCCCGCCGGAGCGATCCGGCGGGGCTTTTCTTTTGCCGCGCCCCGGCGCACCTTGCCGCGGTCATGCGACTCCCGATCGTCTTGTTTTCCAGCGCGGTGCTGGCCTCGTGCGCTCCCGACGGGGCGCCCACGCCAACCCCAGTGTCCGACAACGCGAACCGGCCCGAATCCACCGGCGCCGCCGCGCCCCCGGCCGCGTCCCCCGCATCTTCCCCCGCCGCTGCACCGGCAACCGCCCTGGTGACGAGCCTGGCGGGCGAATGGCGGGTCGCGGGCATCGACGGCGCGGACTTCAACGAGCCGGTGGGACTGGCCTTGAGCGGCAACGCGGACGAACTCTGGTGGGAGCCGCGCTGTGCCCGCTTCATTCGCAGCTATCGTATCAGCGGGACCGGCATCCAGTTTGGCCCCCCGGCTGGCGCGGGCCCGCCGCCGCCGCCAGGCACGCCGCCCGAACCGGTGTGCACGATCGGACTGTTGCCGCGGTTGCCCCACGTTATGCGCGCGCTGGACGCGGCGACCACCGTGGTCCGGACCGAGCAGAATGGAGTGCTGATTTCAGGCGGCGGTCACAGCCTGCTGTTGTTCTCGCAGTAGCGGCGAAACCGCCGGCTGCACCGCGCGGGCGTCAGGCCTGGTGCACGCTCTCTTCTTGTGCCGCGACCGCCCGGCCATAGCTGGCGCTGTCGACCATCTCGTAATAACGGATCGCGCGGTCCTGCCAGACGGTCCACACGTCGATCTTGGGCGTTTCCAGCGTGCGCAAGGTCCGGCGGTGGCGCCAGTGGACGCGGCCGATCCATACCACCCTGTCGCCTTCGGACACGATCGCCTCGGTCTTGCTCGAAAGCATTTCCCAGCTTTCCGCCAGCGCCGTCCAGTACCCGATCACCGCCGCTTTGCCGCTGAACGGACCGCTGACCGAATCGCAGGGAAAGGCGCGTTCCAGCACCGAGTGGAACTCGATCGCCTGGTCCATGAGGTCGAAGAAGGAGGCGGGGGTGGTGCCGCGGCTCTCGCCCCATTGATCGTAGGCAGCGGCGAGGCGCTGCCGGAATTGTTCGTACACTTGCTGACCCGTGCTCTTTTTTCTTGCGGCGGGCCCTATCCATATTGGGGAGGCCGGGCAACCCGGACGCTTTCCCTTGTGCCGCGCAGTCGCTAAGCGCGCGAAGCATGCCGCCTCCCGCCCCTTCCAGCGTTGCCAAGGACAAACGATGACCGGCGAGACCCACACCACGTTGGCCAAGGCCGAAGTGCTGATCGAGGCGCTGCCCTATCTGCAGCGCTACGCCGGCCGCACCTTCGTGGTGAAATACGGCGGCCACGCGATGGGCGATCCGGCCGCCGCGCGCGATTTTGCGGAAGACATCGTGCTGCTAAAAGCGGTCGGCATCAACCCGGTGGTGGTCCACGGCGGCGGGCCGCAGATCGGGGCGATGCTCAAGAAACTGGGGGTCGAGAGCACGTTCGTCGACGGGTTGCGGGTCACCGACAAGGCGACTGCCGAAGTGGCCGAGATGGTCCTGTCGGGTGCGATCAACAAGGAACTGGTCGGCTGGATCGCGCAGGCCGGCGGCAAGGCGCTGGGCGTGTCGGGCAAGGATGGCGGCCTGGTCACCGCAACCAAGGTCACGCGCACGGTGACCGATCCCGACAGCCGCATCGAACAGGCGGTCGACCTGGGCTTCGTGGGTGAACCGGCGACGGTGGACACCGCCCTGATCGATACCGCAGTGTCTGCGGGGATGATCCCGGTGATCGCTCCCATCGGCGCGGGCGCGGGCGGCGAGACCTTCAATATCAACGCCGATACGATGGCCGGCGCGATCGCGGCGGCGCTGGGCGCGGCGCGGTTGTTCCTGCTGACCGACGTGCCGGGCGTGCTGGGCAAGGACGGGACCCTGCTGGCGGATCTCACGCCGGCGGATGTCGCCGCGCTGCTGGACGACGGGACCATCACCGGCGGGATGATCCCCAAGCTGGAGACCTGCGTGAAGGCGGTGGAGGCTGGCTGCGAGGCGGCGGTGGTGCTCGACGGCCGGGTGCCGCATGCGATGCTGCTGGAATTCTTCACCGCTACCGGCGTCGGTACGCTGATCCATGCGGCTTAGGCCGTATTGCCCGGTTGATACACCCCGCTGCGCTGGCTAGAGCAACCTTGCAACCCTCCACATCCTTGAGGAACCGATGGACGTCCTGATCGACATTTTCATGATGCTCGCCAACGCGGCGAACATGCTCGTGATCATCTGGTTCATCATCGGGCTGCTGTTCAGCTTCAACGTGATCGGACGCGACAACACCTTCTTTGTCGCGGTGCACGATGCCATCGCCCGGTTGTTCGAGCCGATCCTGCGCCCGATCCGCCGCCTGCTGCCGGATACCGGCGCGATCGATTTCTCGCCGATGGTCCTGCTGCTGCTGATCTACGCGATCATCATCGTGCTCGAGAGCGTCCGGGGCGTCTGATGGCCGCCGAGGTCATCGACGGAAAAGCATTCGCGGCCCGCCTGCGCGAGCGGGTCGCCGCAGCGGCCGCCGCGTTCGAACAGCAGGCAGGGCGCAAGGCGGGGCTCGCGGTGGTCCTCGTGGGCGACGATCCGGCCAGCCAGGTCTATGTCGCATCCAAGGGCAACGCGACGCTTGCTGCCGGCATGGCGAGCTTCGAACACCGGGTCCCGGCAGACATCGCGCAGGCCGAGCTTGAGGCGCTCGTCCGCCGGCTGAACGCCGATCCGGCGGTCGACGGCATCCTGGTCCAGCTGCCGCTTCCGGCCGCGCTCGACGACCAGGCGGTGATCGCGCTGATCGATCCGGCGAAGGACGTGGACGGGCTGACCGATCCCAATATCGCCGCGCTCGCCAACCAGCGGCCGGGCCTGTTTCCGTGCACGCCGTTCGGCTGCATGTTGCTGCTGCAGGATCGGCTGGGCGATCTGTCGGGCAAGGACGCGGTGGTGATCGGCCGCTCGCAGCTGGTGGGGCGACCGATGGCGCAGCTGTTGGTCAACGCCAACGCCACCGTGACGGTCGCGCACAGCCGCACCCAAGACCTTGCCGACGTGGTCCGCCGGGCCGACATCGTGGTCGCCGCGGTCGGCCGGCCGGAAATGGTCCGCGCGGACTGGATCAGGCCGGGCGCGGCGGTAATCGACGTCGGCATCAACCGGCTCCCTCCCGCCGAGGGCGAGGCGAGGGGACGGCTGGTCGGGGATGTGGCATTTGCCGAAGCGAGCGAAGTCGCCGGGTCGATCACCCCGGTGCCGGGCGGGGTCGGCCCGATGACCATCGCCGTGCTGTTGCGCAACACGATCGTCGCCGCGCATCGCATCGCAGGTATCCCGGCGCCGGCGGGGCTTTGACCGCAGGCGGGACAGACAAGCGGTGCGCGAAGGTGTAGGAAACGTCCCATGAAGACACTTGCCGCGCTGGCCTTCTCCTCGGCCATGACACTGTTGCTCGCAGGCTGCGCTGCCGGCCCGACCGGCACGAACCGGCCGCTGCGGCCCATCGCGAATCCGAGCGAGGTGATCGCGACCGAACTCGCTTTCGCCCGCGCGGCGAAGGACCAGGGGACGTGGACCGCCTTTCGCCAGTTCGCGACCAGGGACGCGCAATGGCCGGGGCCGCAATGGGAAAACGTGCAAGCCGCGCTGAAGGATGCGCCCGACCCCGCCAAGGCGATCGAATGGGAACCCGACCAGGTGTGGTCCAGCTGCGATGGCAGCTTCGCGCTGTCGACCGGTCCCGCACTCCACCCGACCGGCAAGCGCACCCGGTTCGTGACCATCTGGCAGCGGCAGGACAACGGCGACTACCGCTGGGTGCTCGATCAGGGTTTTGACCTCGAAGCGGGCTATGCCGAACCGGAGATGATTGCCGCGCGGGTCGCCGATTGTCCCGAGGGCCGTTCCAACCGCGTGGCGCGTGTCGCCAAGGCGCGCCGCGCCGCGACGTGGGCGTCCGGTCAGTCGGACGACGGCACGCTGTCGTGGACTACCGAGCTGCGGGCCGATTGCGGCCGAACCTTGGTGCTGAACGCCATGCAGGACGGCGCGATGCACGAGGTGTTCCGCAAGGTGGCGAAGGCGCCGGCCGTGCCCGCCAACGGCACCAGGCCAAGCTGCTGATCCGGCGATGATCGAGCTGTTCCTCTCCGCCTTTATCACCCTGTTCGTGGTGATCGACCCGCCCGGGTGTGCGCCGATCTATGCCGGGCTGACCAAGGGCGCGACACCGGCCCAGTCGCGCAGCATGGCGGTGCGGGCGTGCCTGATCGCCGGGGCGATCCTGGTGGTGTTCGCCCTGTTCGGAGAGGACCTGCTCGGCGCGCTGCACATCGAACTCGACAGCTTCCGCATCGCCGGAGGACTGATGCTGTTCCTCATCGCTCTCGACATGGTGTTCGAAAAGCGCACCGAACGGCGCGAACAACGCGCCGAGCGCGTCGCGGCGGAGCACGAGGGCACGGAGATCGAGGACGTGTCCGTCTTCCCCATGGCCATGCCGATGCTGGCAGGACCGGGCGCCATCGCGTCGATCATGCTGTTGACGGCCAAGGCGCAGGGCGTGGCGAACACCGCGATGGTGCTGGCCGCGCTCGCGGCGGTGCTGGTGCTGACGCTGCTGGCGCTGATCGCGGCCAGCCCGCTGATGAAGCTGTTCGGAGCGCGGGTGGAAGCGGTGATAACCCGCCTGCTGGGCGTGCTGCTGGCCGCGCTGGCCGCGCAATACGTGATCGATGGCTTGAAGCAGAGCTTCGCGCTGTAACCTACTGCAGCGTCACGCGGCCTTCTTCAGGGTCGCCATGGCCGAAGAACTGCATCAGCTGGACGAGCAATTCGCACCGCTCGGTCAAGGACGGGCATTCGAGCAGCGCCTGCTTGGCGGCGGCATCGAACGGCGCGATCTGGCTGACCCCATCGATCAGTGTCCGGTCGTCGAGCCGGGCCACCGAATCCCAATCGACCAGATAGCCCTGCGCTTCGGCAAACCGCCGCGCCTCCTGTTCGAACCCCGCGCGTTCGACGCTGGCAAGGGCGGCGTGCTCGTCTTCCGGCAGCAGTTCGCCTTCGACTTGGCGAAAGGGGGTCGACACATCGAGTTCGCGCAGCACCCGGAAGCGGGCCTCGCCGGTCAGCACGATGTTGTACCGCCCGTCGTCGAGCGCCTCAACCTCCTCGATCTTGCCGACGCAGCCGACCTCGTACAGCGGGGCGTCGTCGGCGGCGCGCTGCGGCTGGATCATCGCCACCCGCCGATCGCGAGCCAGCGCATCGCCCACCAGCGCGCGGTACCGCGGCTCGAACACATGAAGCGGCAGATGCAGACCCGGAAACAGGATCGCACCCGGAATGGGGAAGATGGACAGGCGCGTGGGCACGGCTAGCCGAACAGTACGCGCGACAGTTTGCGCCGGGTGGTGACGACCCACGGATCTTCCAGGCCCACCGCTTCGAAGATCTTCAGCAGTCGCGCGCGCGCCGCGCCGTCGCTCCATTCGCGATCGTGCTGGATCATTGCCAACAGGGTGCCGGCGGCGTCGTCGCGTTCACCGGCGGCATAGGCCGCTTCCGCGAAGGCAAGCTGCGCATCCATGTCGGTCGGACGCTCGGCGGCAGCGGCGCGCAGGGCCTGCAACTCGCTGTCGTCGACGCGCTCTCCCGCAAGCTCCAGCGCGCTGAGCGCGGCTCTCACGGCCGGGTCGCCAGCCAGCGCCTCATCCAGACCGGTGCTGGCCGCGCGGGCTTCATCGGTGCGGCCGGCGGCGACCAGCGCGCGGATCAGGCCGGCGCGGGCAGGGGCATTGTCGGGCGCCATCTCGGTCACCTGGGCGAAAATGCCGGCGGCGCGTTCGGCGTCGCCTTCGGCCAGGATTTGCTCGCCCATCTCGATGAACTGCGCGATCTCGGGCGCGGTTTCCTCCGCCGCGCCGATCGGCAGTTGGGCAAGAAGCTGGTCAAGCATTTCGCGCAGCTGCGATTCGGTGCGCGCATTGGTCAGGTCAGCGACGGGCTGTCCCTGAAACATCGCATAGACCGTCGGGATGGAGCGGACCTGGAACTGCGCGGCGATGAACTGCTCCTCGTCCACGTTGACCTTGGCCAGGACCACGCCCTTGTCGGCGTATTCGCCGCACACCTTTTCCAGGACCGGGGTCAGCGCCTTGCACGGACCGCACCATTCGGCCCAGAAATCGAGGACCACCAGGTTGGTCATCGAGGGCTCGACGATGTTCTTGCGGAAGGCGTCGACCGCCTTCTGCTCTTCTAGGTTGAGCCCCATGCTGGCCACGTATCTATCCCCTTGGCTGTTGAGCCGGCACGCCGGTACCGCGTTAATGTGGGCGTTCGCGGCCGATTGTGAAGCGAAAACGCCTGAGGCCAAATAGCGCTTGCGGCCCCATCGGTGCTTTGCTAACCGCGCGCCTCCCACCGGAGGGGCATGCTCCTTCGGTCGTCCCGATACGGACGACACACGCCTGAGCGGGCGTAGCTCAGTGGTAGAGCGTCTGCTTGCCATGCAGAAGGTCGAGGGTTCGACTCCCTTCGCCCGCTCCAGGCTTCCTCAGCATCCCTGCGATCCCGGATTCCGTTGATCGGCCGGCAGCCTCCGCTGATCGCGAGGGGGGCTTGCGCAAGCCGCTGGCGCATCCCTATGGCGCGATGATATTTCATCACACGCAAGGCTTGCGTGTGCCTTTGGTCCAAACATCAGGATGATCATGGCCCCTCTGGTTTCCGCGCGCGTATCGTTGTCGGCACTTGCCGTCGCCCTCACCAGTCAGCCGGCCCTGGCCCAGACCGCTGGACCGACACCCGGCATCCCCGCCACGCGCGGGGCGGTGGTCGATGACCTGCATACCCGGCAAACCGACCCGACTGGAGAGATCGTGGTCACCGCGCCGGGTCTCGAACGGCTCGATGTGCTGGCCGGCACCAGCGTGGTCGAAGGGCTGGAACTTCAGCGCAACCTGACCGGGCAGATCGGCAATGTGCTGGAGGACCTGCCCGGGGTCACCTCGTCCAGCTTCGCGCCCGGGGTGGCGCGGCCGGTCCTGCGCGGTTTTTCCGGCGAGCGGGTGCGGGTGCTGTTCGATGGGATCGGCGCGCTCGACGCCTCGAATACCTCCGACGATCACGGCGTCAGCATCGATCCGCTGACAGCCGAACGGATCGAGGTGCTGCGCGGGCCGGCGGTGCTGCTTTATGGAAGCCAGGCGATCGGCGGTGCGGTCAACGTGATCGACAAACGCATCCCGCGCCGGGTGCCCGACGAGGCGATCCACGTCGACGCGCTCGCTGGCTATGCGACGGTGAACGACGAATACAGCCTCGGCGGGTCGGTCGATGCGCCGCTGGGTGGCGGCTTTGTGTTTCATGCCGACGGGTCCTACCGCGATGCGGGCGACCTGACCGTGCCCGGCTTCGTCGCGTCGAGGGCGCTGCGCGCCGAATTGCTGGCCGCCGCGTCCGAGGAACAGGCGGAGGGCCACTTGGACGAAGCCGCCGAGCTGCGCGAGGCCGCCGACCAGCGCGGTACGCTAGCCAACAGCTTCGCCCGTGCATGGTCGGCGAACGCGGGGCTGGCGCTGTTTCGCGGCGACAGCACGATGGGAATCTCGGCCGGCTGGTACGACAGCCGCTACGGCGTGCCCGAACGCCCGGGCGCGGGTCACCACCATCATGAAGAGGGCGAAGAGGCCGGGGATGCCGGCGAGGAGGAGGGCGGCGTGTCGATCGACCTGCGCCAGTTCCGGGCCGATTTCCGGGGCGATCTGGCGATTGGCGGCGGGTTCGTCGACCGGTTGCTGACCCGCGTCGGATACAGCGACTACACCCACACCGAATTCGAAGGCGCCGAGGTCGGCACCGTGTTCGACATCGAGGGGCTGGAGGCGCGGCTCGAGTTCGTCCAGGCCGACCTCGGCGCACTGCGCGGATCGTTCGGCGCGCAATACTACTTCCGCGACTTCTCGGCGGTGGGGGAGGAGGCCTTCGTGGCGCCGAACCAGAGCGAGCAGATCGGCTTCTTCACCCTGCAGGAATACGGCAACGGCCCGTTCGAGATCGAGGGCGCGGTGCGTTATGAGAAGAGCAACGTCAGCGCGCGCACGCTTGGACTGTCACGCTCGTTCAATGGCTTCTCGGGCGCGCTCGGCGTGTCGCTCGGTCTGGGATCGGGCCTGCGCGCGGGGGTGAACGGTACGCGCGTGGCGCGGGCGCCGGCGGGCGAGGAGCTGTTCGCCAACGGACCGCACATTGCAACGCAGGCGTTCGAAGTCGGCGATCCCGACCTGACGCTGGAAAAGGCTTGGGGACTTGAAGGCTATGTTCGCGGAGCGGTTGGACCTGCCCAAGTGAGCATGGCGGTGTTCAAGAACTGGTTTTCCGACTTCATCTACCTCGACGAGACCGGCGAGGAGGAAGACGACCTGCCGGTGTTTGCCTATCGGCAGGGGGATGCCGACTACTTCGGGGTCGAGGGCGAGGTTAAGCTGCCGGTCGCCACCTTCAGCCCGGATGCGCGGCTGATGGCCGAAGCGCGCGGCGAATACGTCCGGGCCAAGCTGGCCGGCGGCACCTCGTTGCCGCGAATCCCGCCGCTCGGCCTGTCCGGTGCCCTGGCGCTCGAGTCCGGCGCGGTTGACGTGCGGGGGGAGGTCGAATGGTTCGCGGCGCAGAACCGCACCGCGCCGTTCGAAACGCGCACCGACAGCTTCGCCTTCGTCAATGCCTCGATCGCCTGGCGTCCCTTCAGCGGGCGGCAGAACATCAGCGTGCTGGCGGCGGTCGACAATATCTTCGACACCGAAGGCCGCCGGCACGTCAGCTTCACTAAGGATTTCGTCCCGCTGCCGGGCCGCAGCTTCAGGCTGTCGCTGCGCACCAGCCTCTAGCTGGCGCGCGCGGCAGGAGCGTTCAGAACCACCGGCGCTTGGTGCGCCCGTGGTGGTCCGCGTCAGTCAGGGGGACGCCGGCGGCAGTCGCCGCGCCCTCTGCCCGCGCGGCGCGCAGTTCGGCCTCGCGCGCGCGCTCATCCGCCTCGCGCGCGGCGAGCTCGCCCTTCCGGTTCGCACGCATGTGATCGTAGCTCCAGCGCATTTGCCCATATGCGAACACGACCAGCAGCCCGCCCGCGATGGCGGTGTTCTTCAACGCCTGCGTCGCCTGCATGGGATCGCCGAACTGGTTGTGGAAGAAGAATATCGTCAGCAAGGTGAAGCCGGCGAGCAGGAACGACGCCAGCCGCGTCATGATGCCGAGCGCGAGCAGCAGCCCAGCGACCAGCTCGAAGATGCCGGTCGGCATCGCCAGCGTGGCCGGCAGGCTTTTCGAGACGAGCATCTGCGCGGTCGGCGCCGGGTCGATGATCTTCTGGATGCCGGAGACGACGAAGATCAGCGCGAGCATCAGGCGGCCGATGACGGCGGCAATAGTGGACATGGCGGTATTCCTTTCCCCTTATGCGACCCTCAACGCATCGACGCCGGCAAAGGTGCCGGCGCGGCTATTCCTCCACCGCGAAGGTGATCTCCGCATGGTCGCGCAGTCGCTCGACCAGCGCTTCGCCCAGAATCGAGCCTGGCGTGCCGATCCCCCCCGGCGCGTCGCTTGCGAGCAGTGCCATGCCGGTCTCGCCCAGCATCCGGCTGGTCGAGCCGTATCCCGGATCGTAGCGGCCCTTGACGGCATATCGCAGCTTTTCGCCGGACGGCATTTCGCCGACAAACAGCGCGTCGTAGTGCCCGCTTTCGCGCTCCTCGGGCGTAGGGCCTTCGCCCGGCGCGGGCGGCTTGGCCCCGAACGGGTTCTTGAGCAGCTCAACCACAGCGTTGGCGGCGGCTTTGCCGGCCTCTCCTGGGCTGGTCAGCATCATCTCGTCGTAGCGGAAGTCCTCGCCGTAGGGGAAACCGCTCAGGAAGTTGGTCCGGTGGACGTTCTTGGTGTTGATGGTCGCCATGATGAACGGCGCGGCCCAGCGGCCCAAGTCATCCTCATAGTGCGGGATCATGCCCGCCGGCTGGTCCGGTCCTTCGAACCCCGGAGTGAGCGCGAACGGGCTCGACAGCAGCGATACGAGCCGCGGGTTCTTCGCCACCGCCTTCATCGTGGCGGTCAGGCTGGCCGCGGTCCCGCCCGAAAACGTCCCCTTCATGTCGCGCACCCGGCAGCGCACCCGCGGGACCGGCTTGCCGAAGCGAGCGACCGCCGCCTTCTGCAGCATCAGCACGCCGAGATCGAACGGGATCGAATCGAACCCGCTGGAAAAGGCGATTCGCGCGCCGCTCGACTTGGCGTGTTCGTGATGCGCGTCGATCATCTCGCGCATCCAGGCCGGCTCACCGCACAGATCGGCATAGTCGGTGCCGGAGCGGGCGCAGGCGGCGACCAGTTCGCTGCCATACAGCTGGTACGGGCCGACGGTGGTCAGCACCACGCGGGTGCGGTGGCACAGCGCGTCGAGCGTGCCCGGATCGCTTGCGTCGGCGATGACCAGCGGCGTGTCCGCCGGCGCGCCGATCAGGTCGCGCACCTCTGCCAGCTTGTCCCTGCTGCGTCCGGCCATCGCCCACTTGGGCGCGTCGGGCCGGGTGCCGTATTCGCGCACGAAATGCTCGGCGACGAGGCGGCCGGTGTAGCCGGTGGCGCCGTAGATCACGATGTCGAATTCGCGGCTGTCGTTGCTCATCGTCCTGCTCCTGTACGGTTCGTGGGGCGACCCGGAATCCGCAGCCTTGCGCGGGCCGCCAGTTCGGTCTGGTGGCTGATGACCATCTCCCGGGCCGCGCCATAATCGCCCGCCGCGCGCTGCGCATCGAGCCGTTCGTCGTCGTTGCGCCGATACTCCTGCTCCGCGGCATCGATATCCTGGAGGTTTTCGCCCAGCATCTCCAGCGCTGCGCGGGCCATCGTAACGGCGGATTCCATGACCTCGCGCACCGCAAAGTCGTGTGGGGCGTCGCGCAAGTCGATCAGCGTGCGGCGGTCGAACGCGCGGACGAAGATTTTCGGGCGCGGGAAGGCTTCCCGCACCGCACCGAGCACGCCCGCGTCAAGCTGCGCGCCGTCGAGGCAGAACAGCAGCGCCTCGGCATCCGCCGCCCCGGCCTGCCGCAGCAGATCGATCCGGGTGCCATCGCCGAAGTAGACCTTCGAACCGAAGGTGCCGGCGACGTCGATCATTTCGGTGTCGATGTCGATCAGGGTGACCCTGATGTCGCTCAGCATCAGCATCTGTGCCACCGTCTGGCCGAACCGGCCATAGCCGATGACCAGCGCGCCCGCGCCATCGTTGTTGGGTTCTTCGCGCTGCTCGGTGGACTGGGCCGCGCGCCGCAGCGGGGCGGTGAGCATCATCAGGAACGGGGTCGAGGCCATCGACAGCGTCACCACCGCGCCGAACAGACTCGCCGCTTCGGGGCTGATCAGCAGGCCAGCCTGTGCCTGGGCGAACATCACGAACCCGAATTCACCGCCCTGGCTGAGCAGCAGGCCCAGGGCGAGCGCGTTGCGCCAGCCCATGCCGATGATCATCGCAATGCCGCCGATCACCGACGCCTTGATCGCGATCAGACCGATCGCGGCCACCGCCACGAACACCGGCCGGTCGGCGATGGCCTGGAGGTCGAGCATCATGCCAACGGCCAGGAAGAACAAGCCGAGCAGGATTGAGCGGAACGGCTCGACGTCGGTCTCCAGCTCGTGGCGGTACGGGGTGTCGGCCAGCATCACCCCGGCGAGGAACGCGCCCAGCGCGGTCGACAGACCGAGCAGTTCCATCGTTCCGGCACACGCGGCGATGGTGAACAGGGCCGCGACGATGAACATCTCGCGCTCGCCCAGTCCGCCGATCAGGCGGAACAGCGGGCGCACCAGGAACCGGCCCGCGATGATCAGCCCGGCGATGGCCGCGAGCGTCATCAGCGCCAGCTGCCAGCCCGGCGGTCCCCCGGCGTCGGCGGGGTTGCGCGACAGCGCGGCGACCACGGTGATCATCGCGATGATCGACAGGTCCTGGAACAGCAGGATCGAGAACGCCCGCTCTCCGAACGGCGTCTTGAGCCGCCCCGCCGATTGCAGCATCGGCAGCACCTGCGCGGTCGAGGACAGCGCCAGCGGCATGCCGAGCGCGACCGCCGCCGCCCAGCTGAAGTTGGTGGCCAGGCCGATGGCGGCGGTGAGGGCGATGCCGCACAGCGCCACCTGGACCAGTCCCAGGCCCAGGATCTCGCGCTTCATCGCCCACAGGCGGGCCGGTGCCAGTTCCAGGCCGACGATGAACAGCAGCAGCACGATGCCAAGTTCCGCAAAGCCGATCATCGATTCGGCATCGCCGATCAGGCCCAGCACTTGCGGCCCGATCACCACGCCCGCGACCAGGTAGCCCAGCGTGGCCCCCAGTCCGAGCCGGCGGAACAGCAGCACGAAGCCGAGCGCGAAGCCCAGCATCACCACTCCGTCGCGCAGGAAGTGGCTGGTGCCGTGCGCCGCCTCCATCACAGGACCTTCATGTAAGCGATCACCGCGTCGCGCGCGGCCGGATCCTTCAGACCGGCATGAGTCATTCTGGTGCCCGGTACCGCCCGCATCGGCGCCTCCAGGAAACGGCCGAGTGACGCATCATCCCAGGTAAGCCCCGCCTGCTTCAGCGCGGCGCTATAGGGATAGCCCGCAGCCGAGGCGGCCGGCTGGCCATAGACCCCCGCGAGCGACGGCCCGACCAGGTGCTTGCCCGGCTCGGTCGTGTGGCAGACCGTGCATTGACCGAACGCGGCCGGAGCCTGCGCCACCACGGATCCGGAAGCATGTCCACCGGTCCCCGGCGACGCATCGGGCGCGGGGTTGTCGCTCTCGCGCGCCGCCTGTCCGCAAGCGGTGAGCAAAACGATCGCCGATGCGGCAAGGGCACAGCGGATCATGCGATGCAGCGTTCCGGGCGCGGGAGTGCGCCTCCCGCCATGTAAAGCTTACCGCGTGGCCGTCAAAGCTTCAGGTTGGCGCGCACGCCGATCAAATCGATGCCGGGATTTTGCTGTGAATTGAACAATCGCGCGTTGGAGATATGCACCCAGCTCGCCTCGACGCTGACGCGCGGCGCGAGCGCGAGGCCGATGGCGATTTCCGGCTCGAACAGCACTCTGCTGCCAAGATCGGTGCGCACGCCGGTGTCCGGATTGGTCCGCAGCGACGGCGCGTTGTGCAGCACCAGCCCGACGCCCGGACGCACATACACGCCGCCCAGGCTGAACTTGCGGCTGATGCCCGCGCCCACGAAGTCGGTCCCGCCGCTCTCGCTGTTGACCGACCCGAACACGTAGGGCTCGATCCCCACTACCGGCAGAACAGGGTCCAACCGGTAACCGACCTGCACGTCGACGCCGCCTTCCTGCGTATCGAGCGTGAACGGGGTATCGACCGCGTGCCGGTACACGCCGCCGTAGAGTTCGCCCGCATGAGCGGGAGCAGCGATTGCGGCCGCGCCGAGCGCAGCGGCGAGAGAGAGCTTGATCTTCATCGCCCGCCTCTGGCTGTGGCAAGCTTGCGGCAAGCTGAAGGCAAACGGGCGCGCCCCCGATCCGGCGCTTTCCTGTATCGCGGCGCGCGCCTATCCGGGCCGGCTTTATGGCGCACGCAGCCCCCTCGGCCCGAAACGGACTTTGGCGCGCCGAGCTGGCGGCCACCTTGGCGCTCGCCTGGCCGTTGGCGCTCGCCAACCTGTTGCAGATGCTGGTCCACGCGGTTGACGTGATCTTCGTCGCCCGGCTGGGAGAACGCGAACTCGCCGCCTCGGCGCTTGGCATCGCCTTGTTCGGCCTGCTGATGTGGGCGTTCTCCGGGCTGACCGGAATCGTCGCGGCGCTGATTGCGGAAGAACTTGGCCGGCGCCGGCACGCCGTGCGCGAAGTGCGCCGCTCAGTCCGCATGGCGTTGTGGCTGGCAGTGGTCGCCGGCGGCGTGGGCATGGCGATCTGCTGGTTTGGCGAAGCGCTGATGCTCGCCAGCGGACAGTCCGCCGCCTTGTCCCGGCGCGCGGGGGACTTCCTGCAGATCATCATGTGGGCGATGATCCCGATGGTGATGGCGAGCGTGCTGCGCAACTTCGTCTCCGCTCTCGGCCGGCCGATCTTCGCCACCGCGATCACTGCGCTGGCGCTGGGCGCGAGCTTGCTGTTCAACTGGATGTTCGTGTTCGGCAACCTGGGCGCACCGGCGCTCGGTCTTGAGGGGTCGGCGCTTGCCAGCGTGTTCACCTCGCTGTTCGTGCTGGCGAGCTATGTCGTCGCCATCGGCGCGGACCGGCGTCTCCGCCGATACCGGATCCTCGGCAACTGGTGGCGCCCTGAGTGGACCCGGCTGCGCGAGATCGCTCGCCTGGGCACGCCGGTGATGGTGATCATCATCGCGGAGGCGGGGCTGTTCAGCGGCGCGGCCCTGCTGATGGGGCGGATCGGAGAATCGGAACTCGCCGGCCACACGGTCGCGCTCCAGATCGCGGCGCTGGCGTTCCAGGTGCCGTTCGGGATCGGCCAGGCCGCGACCATTCGGGTGGGTTACCATTTCGGCGCGGGCGATCGGGACGCGATCGGCCGGGCGGGCTGGATCGGCATCGCGGTGGCCGCTGGCTTCATGTGCCTGACCGCGGCGGCGATGCTGTTCATGCCGACGTTGCTCCTGCGCATCTACGTCGATCCTGCGGCGCCCGCGAATGCCGCCATGGTGCGGTTCGCGGTCAGCTACATGATTATGGCCGCGGCGTTCCAATTGTTCGACGGGGTGCAGGCGGTCGCGGCGGGCGCCTTGCGCGGAGTGCAAGACACGCGCGTGCCGATGGCGATCGCGATCTTCAGCTACTGGGTGCCCGGGTTCGGCGCGGCGATCTGGCTCGGCTTCTTCACCCCGCTCGAAGGGTTCGGCGTGTGGGTGGGCCTGGCGATCGGGCTGGTATTCTCGGCCGCGCTGCTGACCTGGCGATGGGCCTTGCGCGACCGGATCGGGCTGACCGCGCGCGCCGCCTGACGATTTATCCGCCCCGCGCTGCTTGACGCCTCGGGATGGCGCACTAAATGCCCAGGCGCTGGCACTCTTGCATCGAGAGTGCCAAGAGCATTCACCAACCGAAAGGGCTTAGCGACATGGCATTTCGTCCGTTGCACGACCGCGTTCTTGTCCGCCGTATCGAGGCTGACAGCAAGACCGCCGGCGGCATCATCATCCCCGACAGCGCCCAGGAAAAGCCGAGCGAAGGCGAAGTCGTCTCCGTCGGCACCGGCGCGCGTAACGACCAGGGCCAGGTTCACCCGCTCGAGGTCAAGGCCGGCGACCGCGTATTGTTCGGCAAGTGGTCCGGCACCGAGGTCAAGCTCGACGGCGAAGACCTGCTGATCATGAAAGAAAGCGACATCATGGGGATCGTCGGCTGATCGCCTGACCCCCACCGCTTTTCACTTACCCAAGACTTTCAGGAGAAACACCAATGGCTGCCAAGGACGTACGCTTTTCGCGCGACGCGCGCGAACGCATTCTCGCCGGCGTCGACACCCTCGCCAATGCCGTAAAGGTCACGCTGGGCCCCAAGGGCCGCAACGTCGTGATCGACAAGAGCTTCGGCTCGCCGCGCATCACCAAGGACGGCGTCACCGTCGCCAAGGAAATCGAACTCAAGGACAAGTTCGAGAACATGGGCGCGCAGATGCTCAAGGAAGTCGCGAGCCGCACCAACGACAACGCCGGTGACGGCACCACCACCGCCACCGTGCTCGCCCAGGCGATCGTGACCGAAGGCATGAAGTCGGTTGCCGCCGGCATGAACCCGATGGACCTGAAGCGCGGCATCGACATGGCGGTCGAGAAGATCACCGAGAACCTGAAGAGCCGTTCGAAGGAAGTGTCCGGCTCGCACGAGATCGCCCAGGTCGGCATCATCTCGGCCAACGGCGACACCGAAGTCGGCAACAAGATCGCGGAAGCGATGGAAAAGGTCGGCAAGGAAGGCGTGATCACCGTCGAGGAAGCCAAGGGCCTCGAGTTCGAGCTCGACGTCGTCGAAGGCATGCAGTTCGACCGCGGCTATCTCAGCCCCTACTTCATCACCAACCCCGACAAGATGACGGTCGAGTTGGATAACCCCTACATCCTGATCCACGAGAAGAAGCTGTCGTCGCTCCAGGCGATGCTGCCGATCCTCGAGGCCGTGGTGCAGTCGGGCCGTCCGCTGCTGATCATTGCCGAGGACATCGAAGGCGAAGCGCTGGCGACCCTGGTGGTCAACAAGCTGCGCGGCGGCCTGAAGGTCGCGGCGGTCAAGGCTCCCGGCTTCGGCGATCGCCGCAAGGCGATGCTGCAGGACATCGCGATCCTGACGCAGGGCGAGATGATTTCCGAAGACCTCGGCATCAAGCTCGAGAACGTCACGGTGGGCATGCTCGGCCAGGCCAAGCGCGTGTCGATCGACAAGGACAACACCACCATCGTCGATGGCGCCGGCTCGGCCGACGACATCAAGGCGCGCGTGGGCGAAATCCGCACCCAGATCGATGCGACCAGCAGCGACTATGACCGTGAAAAGCTGCAGGAGCGGCTGGCGAAGCTCGCCGGCGGCGTGGCCGTGATCAAGGTCGGCGGCGCTTCGGAAGTCGAAGTGAAGGAGCGCAAGGACCGCGTCGACGACGCCCTCCACGCGACCCGCGCGGCGGTTGAAGAAGGCATCGTCCCCGGCGGCGGCACGGCTCTGCTGTACTCGGCCAAGGCGCTCGAAGGCCTGACCGGTGCCAACGAGGACCAGACCCGCGGCGTCGACATCGTCCGCAAGTCGCTCACCTCGCTGGTGCGCCAGATCGCTTCGAACGCGGGCCATGACGGCGCGGTTGTTTCGGGCAAGCTGATCGACGGCAACGACGAGAACATCGGCTTCAACGCGCAGACCGATACCTACGAGAACCTCGTCACCGCCGGCGTGATCGACCCGACCAAGGTCGTGCGCACCGCGCTGCAGAACGCGGCCTCGGTCGCCGGCCTCCTGATCACCACTGAAGCAGCGATCAGCGAGAAGCCCGACGACAAGCCGGCGATGGGCGGAATGCCCGGCGGCGGCATGGGCGACATGGGCGGCATGGGCTTCTAAGTCCGCGCTGTCGGTCCACCCGGGTCCTGCCCGGGCGTTCCGCTCAGATAAAAAGACGGGCCGGGGGAGCGATCCCCCGGCCCGTTTCCTTTGCGCGCCCTGATCCTGACGTGATCTATGCGGCGAGAACGGTGGCTGCGACCTCGTCGATCGAACCCGTCACCAACAGGGGCTGCCCGCCGACGATGCCCACCTTGGTCTGGCCGTTCTCATCCGTTCGCAGCCAGGCGATGTTCTGCGCTACGACGAGATAGTCGCCGCCGCGCGAGTTGAGCATTACGAATTTCATGATCGGTCTCCTGAGCGAAAACCCCTAGCAGGCATGCGTCAGCGGCATGTTAACGGGCACCAAGGGGCGGGCCGCCCGTTGATCCCTGCGAAGCCACAAGGAGACCCCCCGACATGAAAATTCCGCACCACGCACTCGTCGCCCTCGCCAACGGAGAGCGACTGATCATCATGCGGAATGTCGGCCAGCCGTTCGAGCCCAAGCTCGAAAAGGTCAGCGAGCAGGACCTGTTGCTGACCAACTTCAGCGCCGGCGTGCGCCACCACGAGGCTGCGAACACGGCCGGCTCGTCGAGCAACATCGATGAACTCGCGCACGGAGCGGCGATCGCCGATTTCTTCAAGAAGGCGACGCACGACGGTGAGACCGACCCCCTGGTCATCGCCGCCGACCCCAAGACCCTCGGCGAGATCCGCTTGCAGTGCCACCAGGTGGTCAAGGACCGCATCGTGGGCGAGGTGGCCAAGGACCTGACCAATCAGCCGCTCGAGGCGATCGAACGGGCGCTCACATTGGCGTAAACATTGGTCGGTGCGCGCGGCTGACCCGCCGCGCGCAACGCTGCCGAGAGTGAGTCCCAACGTCCGGTCACGTTTTGGCCGGTGCGCTTCGGGATCGTCCGACAATAGATCACGCTCGAGCGCAGTTTCGTTTTAATGATCTGACCCCAAGTTCCCGCGCGTAGGTTCTTTGTGTCGCGCGACAGACACTCCTCGTCGCGCGCACGTTGTGCCTTGGCGCCGCTTCCCGTTAATCAGATGCAAAGCATGACGGGATCATATTGGGGGTCATGGCGATGAACCGTATCGGAAAATGGTGCGCCGCGCTGGCGCTGGGTTTCACGAGCTTCGGCTCCGCACAGGCGGCTGAGGCCGACTTCGCGAACACGTTCGACGCGGTCTTGGGGACGGAGGTCCGCAAACCGCTGAGCTACGACGCGGGTGCGCGCAGTCCGATCGAGGCGATGGTCGCGCGGATCGCTGATGGTTCGAACGGCCGGATCGGCGTCTACGCGGTTGACTTGGCGAGCGGTCGGCAGGTTTCGGTGTTGGGCGACCAGCGCTTTCCGATGGCCTCCACCAGCAAGATCGCCATCGCCGCCACCTTCATGGAAGGGGTCGAGCGCGGCCGTTTCTCGCTCACCAGCGAATTTCCGTTGATGGTGCCCGTTGCCTCGGCACGGTTCTCCTCCAGCAAGGCGCCGGTGGTGCCGGGCAAGTACTACAAGGCGGTCGACCTCATCGAGATGATGATCACCCGGTCGAGCAATCCGGCGACCGACGCGCTGCTCGCGGCGGTTGGCGGACCGGCGGCGGTCAATTCCTGGGCGCAGCGCAACGGCATCGGCGAATTTAACCTCACCCGCGACATCGCCACCCTGGTGCGCGACGATGGCGAGATCGATCCGGCACGCAGCGTCGATGTCCGTGACAGCGCCACGCCCCAGGCGATGGTCAGCCTGCTCACCGGGTTGTACCAGGGCAAGTTCTTGACCGACCGCAGCCGTCAGGTGATCCTGGGCGCGATGAGCCGCTGCAAGACCGGCACCCGCCGCATCCCCGCGATGCTGCCCAGCGGCGCGCAAGTGGCGCACAAGACCGGCTCGCTCAACAACACGTCCAGCGACATCGGGATCATCAACACCCCCGATGGCCGCGCGATCGCTGTGGCGATTTATGTGACGGGGCAAGGCTCGCGCCCCGCGCGTGAGGCCAAGATCGCGAACATCGCCCGTGCGCTGTACGACGGTTATGCAACGCAGCCCGCCCGCGCGTACGCTTCGGCCAGCTACTGACGTTTCGCTGATGTCGCGGCCGTTGTGCCGCGACGCGCTGGCCCCCGCTGCCGGTGACAGCGCCGGCTGACCCCTGAAGACAGTCCAGGCGGCGCGCTCATCCTGCGTACGCCCGGCAAAGCAAAAGGGCGGCGCCTCGCGGCACCGCCCTTCTGTTTGTTTCGCGAGTGCGAAAGCTTAGTCGACCGCAGCTTCGGCGGTCGATTCGTCCTGCACTTCGGCTTCAGCAGCGGCAGCGCCAGCAGCGGCAGCGTCGGTGGCTTCGGCAGCGCCGGTCGCGACGTCGGTGGCAGCAGCGTCAACGGCTTCGCCAGCGGCTTCAGCGTTCGCCGAAGTGTCGGCCATGGCCGAATCGGCGGTCGTCGCAGCGGCGTCTTCGGTCTTTTCCGAGCAAGCCGACAGGGTGAGGGCGGCGGCGCCAGCGGCGGCGGCGAGAATGATCTTACGCATAGTTCGTTGTTCCTTTGAACAGCTCTGAATGCTCGGTGAGACACCGTGCCCCACCCAAATAGTGGCGGCTTTGTGGCAGCGCAAGCCTTTTTGCCAAATTGTTGCCGCAATTAGGGCGGGCCACCGCTGTGCCGCCGGGTTGGAAGTTCCGCAAAAGCGGCTGTCAGCCCAGGCCGCGCGCTGCTAGCAGGGCGGCGATGGCAGACAAGCAGCATCTCTATCTGGTCGATGGATCGGCCTACATCTTCCGCGCGTATCATCGCCTGCCGCCGCTGACCAACCCTGCCGGCACGCCGGTGGGGGCGGTGTACGGGTACACCACCATGCTGTGGAAGCTGGCGGAAGACCTCAACAAGGCGGATGGGCCGACGCATCTCGCGGTAATCCTCGACAAGGGGTCGACCAGTTTTCGCAACGCACTGTACGATCAGTACAAGGCCAACCGCCCGCCGCCGCCTGACGACCTGGTGCCTCAATTCCCGCTGATCCGCGACGCGACCCGCGCGTTCAGCCTGCCCTGCATCGAGGAGGACGATCTCGAGGCGGACGATCTCATCGCCTCGTACGCCCGCGAGGCGACCCGCCGGGGATGGGACGTCACCATCGTTTCCAGCGACAAGGATCTGATGCAGCTGGTCGGCAAATGTGCCGAGGGCGGGGGTTGTATCGACATGCTCGATACGATGAAGAACCAGCGGATCGACATCCCCGAGGTGGTCGAGAAGTTCGGCGTCCCGCCCGAACTGGTGGGCGACGTGCTGGCGCTGATGGGCGACAGCGTCGACAACATTCCGGGCATCTTCGGGATCGGGCCCAAGACCGCGTCGAAACTGATCCAGGATCACGGCAGCCTCACCGCCGCGCTCGACGCCGCGCCGTCCTTGAAGGCCGGCAAGCTGCGCGAGCGGCTGATCGAGGGGCGCGCGATGGCGGAACTCAGCCGCACGCTGGTGCAGCTGAAGGAGGACTGCGACCTGCCGATCCCGATCGACGACATGAAGCTCGACACGGTGCCGAAGGAGCCGCTCGCGGCTTTCCTGTCCGAACACGGCTTCACCAGCCTGCTGAAGCGGCTCGACGGCGGCAAGGGCAGCCCGGAACGCGCCACCCAGCTCAACCCGGCCAAGGCACAGAATGCCGGGGCGCCCGCCGCGCCCGACGGCAATCGCCAGCCGCTGCCCGATTATCCGCCGGTCGACCGCACCGCCTATGAATGCGTCACCAGCCTCGAACGCCTGATGCACTGGATCGAGCGCGCGTTCGCCGCGCGGCTGGTGGCGATCGATACCGAGACCAGCAGCCTCGACGCGATGACGGCGGAACTCGCGGGGATCAGCCTCGCCCTCGGCCCGAACGACGCGTGCTACATTCCGCTCGGGCACGGCGGCAGCGACATGTTTGCCGAGCGGCCGGTGCAGATCGAACGGCAGGCCGCGTACGATGCGCTGCGTCCGCTGCTGGAAAGCCCGGCGGTCCTCAAGGTCGGGCAGAACATCAAGTACGACATCAATATCCTGTCGCGCTGCGCCAGGATCGATCTGGCGCCGATCGACGACACGATGATCGTCAGCTTTGCGCTCGACGCGGGCCGCAGCCTTGACGGGATCGGCGGCGGGCACGGGATGGACGAGTTGTCAGAGCGGCACCTCGGCCACACGACGCTGACGTTCAAAGAAATCTGCGGGACCGGCAAGAAAGCGATTCCCTTCGGCGAAGTGCCGCTCGACAAGGCGACGCAGTACGCGGCCGAGGATGCCGACGTCACCTGGCGGCTGTGGAAACACCTCAAGCCCCGTCTCGCCACCGAGGGCGGCGCAAGGGTCTATCACCGGGTCGATCGGCCGCTGATCCCGGTGGTCGCGCAGATGGAGCGGCACGGGATCAAGGTCGATCGTGCGCGCCTCGCGCAACTGTCCGATGAATTCGCGCGCGAGATCACCCGCATCGAGCGCGAGGTGTGGGACTGCTGCGGAGTCGAATTCACCATCGGCAGCCCGAAGCAGCTCGGCGACATCCTGTTCGACAAGCTGGGCTACAAGGGCGGGCGCAAAGGCAAGAGCGGCCAGTACTCGACCGACCAGGCGATCCTCGAAGGGCTCGCGGCGCAGGGGGCGGAAGTCGCCACCAAGGTGCTCGAATGGCGCCAGCTGACCAAGCTCAAGAACACCTACACCGATGCGTTGCAGGCGGCGATCAACCCCGCCACCGGCCGGGTGCACACCTGCTACAGCTTGGTGGGCGCGCAGACCGGGCGGCTGTCCTCGACCGATCCCAACCTGCAGAATATTCCCATCCGGACCGAGATCGGCCGCCAGATTCGCGAGGCGTTCGTCGCGGAGGAGGGGCACGTGCTGCTCGCTGCCGATTACAGCCAAATCGAGTTGCGGCTGGCCGCGCACATGGCCGATGTCCCCCCGCTGAAAGAGGCATTCTCGGGCGGCGAGGACATCCACTCGCGCACCGCGCTCGAGATGTTCGGCACGGTCGACCGCGATACGCGCGCCAAGGCCAAGACCGTCAACTTCGCCATCCTCTACGGCATCAGCCGTTGGGGGCTGGGCGGCCGGCTGGGGATCGAGGCGGACGAGGCGCAGGCGATCATCGACACCTATTTCCAGCGCTTTCCCGGCATCCAGCACTACATCCACACCACGCTGGAGAGCGTGCGGGACAAGGGGTATTCGGAAACCCTGTTCGGCCGCAAAACCTGGTTCCCGCGGATCAATTCCAAGAACCCGAATGAACGCTCGGGATCGGAACGGGCGGCGATCAACGCGCCGATCCAGGGGACCAGCGCGGACATCATCAAGCGCGCGATGGCGCGGATGATGCCCGCGCTCGAGGACGCAGGGCTGGGGCACGTGCGCATGCTGCTGCAGGTCCACGACGAACTGGTGTTCGAGCTGCCCGAGGGCGACGTCGAGGCAGCGCGACCGGTCATCGAGCGGATCATGGCCGAAGCGGCGCGGCCTGCAGTGGCGCTCGATGTGCCATTGGGGATCGACATCGGCACCGGCACGAGTTGGGGCGCGGCGCACTAGCCCGGCCCCCGATTCGCGCTTAGTCGATCTTTATGGACGCATCGCACAGCACTGACGGGCGCGGCCCGGTCTTTCGCCGCGCGCTGGCGCGCAGCGCCAACCTGATCGCGTTCACGCTGGTCGCGGTATCGCTGCTGAGCGCGGTTGTGCTGATCTTCCAGACGGTCGAGTCCGAGCGGCGCGAACGCGCGGAGGCGCGGCAGACGAGCAATGTCCTGTCTGAACTGGCGATCATCAACCGGGCGGTGCTGAACGCGGAAACCGGCCAGCGTGGCTACCTTATCACTCTGGATCAGCGTTATCTGGGGCCGTACCACCTGGCGCGTGAGCAGTACGGGCCGGCGTTCTCGCGGCTGCGCCAGCTTGTCCGAAACGATGCCAATCCCCGGCAGGCCGAGCTGATCGACCAGGTCGAGAACCTGACGGTCTCGAAGTTCGGCGAAATGGCTGAATCGGTGGCCTTGGTGTCGAGCGGGCAGGTCCTCGAGGCGCGCAACCGGGTGCTGACCGACGAGGGGCAGGAGGTCATGGAGCGCTTGCGCATGGCCTTCCGCGAGCTGGAGCGGATCGAGCAGGAACAGCTCGCGCTCGCGACCCGTGAGACCGCCGCGGCGGAAGGGCGCGTGGTACCCCTGCTCATCGGGCTTTCGGCGCTGCTGCTGGTCGCGCTCGCGCTTGGCTACCGGCTCGTCGCGCGGGCCGCGCGGGCCGATGCGGAAGCCGCGCAGGCGGAGCTGGTGGCGCAGGCGCGGGATCAGGCCGACCTGCTGGCGCGCGAACTCAACCACCGGGTGAAGAATCTGTTCGCGGTGATCCTGGCGATCGTCCGGATGAGCGCCAAGGACGCGCCCGAGGCCAAGCCGGTGGTCGACAGTATCGCCGATCGCATCCACGCGTTGCTGGCCGCTCACGAAGTGACGCAAGGATCGCCCGAAATGGGCGCTTCGCTCCGCGCGCTGATCGAAACCGCGGTCAAGCCGTACCTGTCGTCCGAGCGCCGCGCGACGCTCGACGGCCCGGAAACTGCGCTGCCCGCGCGCCAGGTCACGCCGCTTGGCCTGGTGCTGCACGAACTCGCCACCAACGCGGTCAAGTACGGCTGCTGGTCGGAGGGTGGGGCACTGACCGTGGAGTGGCGCCGCATCGACGACGACCTGGAGATCGAATGGCGCGAGGAACAGCCAGGATGCGTCGCGGAGCCTGAACGGGCCGGTTTCGGCAGCCTGCTGATGACCAGCGCAGCGCGCCAGCTACGCGGCACGATCGAGCGCCAGTTCACCCCCGGGGGCGTGCACGTGGCGATGCGCTTCCCCCTGTCGGGCTAGGCGCCCGCGGGGTTGTGTCCCCCGCCGCCGGGTCATAAGTCCCCGGCCATGTTCCGTGACCTGGATCCCTCCCGCTACAATCTCGACTGGGTCGAAGTTCTCCACGCTACCATCGTCCTGGGCGGCGCGCTGCTGGTGGCGGCGGTGGTGCACCGGTTGGTGTTCGCCATTCTGAGCCGGATAGCCGGCCGTACCGACACCCCGGTCGATGGCGTGATCGTCGATCAGGTGCGCAGCCCCGCGCGCTGGGCCGCCGCGGCGGTCGCGGTGTCCCTGGCCGCTCAGGCCGATGTGTGGGTGGCGAGTGTCTGGAACGTGGTCGGCAAGTTCGTGGTGCCCGCGCTGCTCGGCTGGATTGCGTACGCGGTGGTGCGGGCGCTGTCTGCCGCGTTGGAGCACCGGGCGGAGATCTCGACCGATATCGCCGCCGCGCGCAGCCGCCGCACGCGGGTCGCGATCCTGTCGCGCACCGCGACGTTCGTGATCGTCTTCATCACCGTGGGACTGGTGCTGTTCCAGCTGCCGGGCGTGCGCGAAGTGGGCGTGACCCTGCTCGCCTCAGCCGGTCTGGCGGCCCTGGCGGTCGGCGCGGCTGCCCAGCCGGCGCTGAAGTCGTTGATCGGTGGCTTGCAGATGGCGCTGACCGAACCGCTGCGCCTGGGCGATTTTGTGGTGATCGACGGGTTCTCGGGCCGGGTGGAAGAAATCCGCATGAGCTTCGTGGTCGTGCGGATGTGGGATGAGCGGGTGGCGATCGTGCCCACCGTGCGGTTCCTGGAAAACAGCTTCGAAAACTGGACCCGGATGAGCGAGCTGCTGACCGGGCCGGTGTTCCTCCACCTCGACCAGGCGGCCGAAGTCGCGCCGATCCGAGCGGAGTTTGAGCGGTTCCTGGCCAGTCAGCCCAAATGGGACAAGCGCACCGGCGCGGTCTACGTCACCGAGACGCGGCCCGGATCGATGGAGTTACGCCTGTCGGTCAGCGCAGCCACGGTCGGCGACCTGTTCGAACTGCGCAGCGCCTTGCGTGAACACATGCTCGACTGGCTGCGGCGGGAGCAGCCAAAGGCGCTGCTCCACGCCGCCGTCGCTGCCGGCTCGGGCAGCTAGTCGCCGTCGTCCTTGCGGTCGATCGCGGCGGGCGCGTGCTTGTACTCGCGCGTCGGCGTGACCATCCCTTCGCTGATGAAGCCGATGCCGGAGCCGGTCTCCGCCGCCCGCTTCTTCAGTTCGCCGCGCAGCTTCTTGTATTCCTCCTCCATCGCCGGAGTGACGGTGGCGCGCGAATCATCCAGCGCCTTGGCGAAGTCCGCCGCGGTCACGTCCTGCACATCGCCGCCCGCGCGGCGCAGCGCGTTGAGGCCGGCACGGCGGGTCACGTCCTCCAGATCGGCGCCGGTGAACCGTTCGGTATCGGCCGCGATTTTGCCGAGATCGACGTCGGCATTGAGCGGCATGTCCTTGGCATGGATGCCCAGGATGCGCTCACGCCCCGCCTTGTCGGGGGTGCCGACATAGACCAGCTCGTCGAACCGGCCGGGGCGAAGCAGCGCCGGATCGACCAGCGTCGGGCGGTTGGTCGCGCCGATCACAACCACTGACTGCAGTTCTTCAAGACCGTCCATTTCGGCCAGAATCGTGTTGACGACCCGCCCAGTGACCGCCGGCTCGCCCTGACCCGATCCGCGCGCGGGGACCAGGCTGTCGATCTCGTCGATGAAGATCACGCACGGGCTGACCGACCGCGCGCGCTGGAACAGGCGAGCGATCTGCTGCTCGCTTTCCCCGTACCATTTCGACAGCAGGTCGCTGCTCTTCATCGAGATGAAGTTCGCCTCCGCCTCCTTGGCGACCGCCTTGGCCAGCAGCGTCTTGCCGGTGCCCGGAGGACCGTAAAGCAGGAACCCCTTGGCCGGGCGAATACCCAGCCGCCGGAACGCCTCGGGATTCTTGAGCGGCAGCTCGATGCCCTCTTTCAGCTTCTCGGTCGCTTCGGCCAGACCGCCGATGTCGTCCCACCCAACGTTGGGCACCTGGACCATCACCTCGCGCATCGCGCTCGGCTGCACGCGCTTCAATGCGGAGAAGAAGTCCTCGCGCGTGACCATCAGGTCTTCGAGCACCTCGGGCGGAATCTCGCGGGCATCGAGGTCGAGCCGCGGCATGATCCGGCGGACGGCTTCGATCGCCGCCTCGCGAGCGAGCGCAGCGATGTCCGCGCCGACGAACCCGTGCGTGGTGCGCGACAGCTCGTCGAGATCGACCCGGTCGCCCAGCGGCATCCCGCGGGTATGGATCGCCAGGATCTCGCGGCGGCCGTTCTCGTCAGGCACGCCGATCACGATCTCGCGGTCGAACCGGCCTGGACGGCGGAGCGCCTCGTCGATCGCGTCCGGCCGGTTGGTGGCGGCGATGACCACGATGTTGGAGCGCGCCTCCAGCCCGTCCATCAGCGTCAGCAACTGCGCGACGAGGCGCTTCTCGGCTTCGCCGGCGACCTGGCTGCGCTTGGGCGCGATCGAATCGATCTCGTCGATGAAGATGATCGCTGGCGCGTTCTTGCCAGCTTCCTCGAACACCTCGCGCAGGCGCTTCTCGCTCTCGCCGTAGCCCGAACCCATGATCTCGGGTCCGTTGATGGTGATGAAGGTGGCGTCGCTTTCGTTGGCGACGGCTTGCGCAAGCCGGGTCTTGCCGGTGCCTGGCGGACCGTGCAACAGCACGCCCTTGGGCGGATCGACGCCCAGGCGGGTGAACAGTTCGGGGTAACGCAGCGGCAGCTCGACCATCTCGCGCAGCTGCTGAATGGTGTCGCCGATTCCGCCGACATCGTCGTAGTTGACCACCGCCCGGCCATCGCGCGGCTCTTCGAATTCGGAACGCAGTTCGACTTCGGTATTCTCGTCGATGCAGACGATGCCCTTCGGCGTGGTCGAGACCACGGTCAGCCGGATCTGGGTGAGCGCATAGGCCGGCGCGTTGAACATCCGGCGCACTTCGGGCGGCATGTTGTTGACCGGCTGCTGCCCGGTGGTCGCGACCACGTCGCCGGCGGTCAGCGGCTTGCGGAAGAAATTGCGCTTCAGTGCCTCGGTCGGGCCTTGCAGCCGCATCTCGCGCTGCGCGGGCGCGAACACCACCCGGGTCGCCGGCCGGGCCTCTGCCCGGCGGATCATCACGTGTTCGCCCGACGCGGTCTCGGCGTTGCCGCGCTGCAGACCGTCGAGGCGGATCACCTCCAGCGTCTGGTCTTCGTCGTAGGCCTGCACGGCGATGGCGGCGGTGGTCCGCTTCCCGCTGATCTCCACCACATCGCCTTCGGTGATGCCGAGCGCCTGGAAGACGCTGCGCGGCATCCGGGCAATGCCCTGACCGCTTTCTTCCTGCCGCGCGGCGGCAACCTGGAGGCGGATCGTGTTATCGTCTGTCGCGCTGGGCGCGTTGTTGTCGGCCATCGGGTTGGACCCTCCTGTCGCTCTATCCCGTTCCTCCCAGAGCTAGGAAGCCGGCCATGCTTTGCCAATGAACGGCAAGACATTCGGTGCCCCGATCGGCCGACCATCGCGCCGACCGGCGGCGAAAAAAAGGCCCGGAGGGATATACCCGCCGGGCCTTGGAAGTCTTGGGAGAGGATGCCTGAAAAGGCCCGCCCGATATGCGGAGGGAGCCGTTTTTGTGCAAGTGCGAAAAAGACATGGACAGTTGCGCGATACGCAACTCTATAGTTAATCCGTTGGCCGATATGAGAAAAAGGCTCGCTCTCCACGCGCTTGTGTCAGCGTTATGACGCACTGCGGTAGATGCGATTGCCCTTCGCCGCCCCGTGACAGCGGGCGGGGCAGCATCTAAAGACCGCGCATGGACAAGCTCTACCCGACCGCCGCCGCCGCTCTCGAAGGGGTTTTGCGCAACGACATGTTGATCGCCAGCGGCGGCTTTGGCCTGTGCGGGGTGCCCGACCGGCTGATCGACGCGATCCGCGACAGCGGCGTCACCGGCCTCACGTTCTGCTCGAACAACGCGGGCATCGACAACGAAGGCATCGGCAAGCTGCTGCGCACCCGGCAGGTCAGGAAGATGATCTCCAGCTACGTTGGCGAGAACAAGGAATTCGAGCGCCAGTACCTCGCCGGCGAACTGGAGGTGGAGTTCTGCCCACAGGGTACTCTGGCCGAGCGGATGCGGGCCGGCGGCGCGGGCATTCCCGGCTTTTACACTAAGACCGGCGTCGGCACCGCGGTGGCGGAGGGCAAGGAAGTGAAGTCGTTCGCGGGTCCCAATGGTCCCGAGGACTACATCCTCGAACACGGGATCTTCGCGGACCTGGCGATCGTGAAGGCGTGGAAGGCGGATGAAACCGGCAACCTCGTGTTCCGCAAGACCGCGCGCAATTTCAACCTGCCCGCGGCGACCTGCGGCAAGGTGTGCGTCGTCGAAGTGGAGGAAGTAGTCCCCGCCGGCAGCCTCGATCCCGACTGCATCCACTTGCCCGGGGTCTATGTGCAGCGGATGATCGTCGGCGCGCCCTACGACAAGAAAATCGAGTTCCGCACGACGCGCGAGCGGGTCGCCTGAGCGACTGATCCGTGCGCACGCCGCTGTCGATCTGCCTGCTTGCCGCGTCGGCGCTGCTGATGTCAGGCTGCGTGGCGGCTGCGCTGCCGGTACTGGCGGCGGGCGGGCTGGCGGCGGGCAGGGGCGATCGCGCCGCACCTGAGGTATCCGTCGCCGCCGCTCAGCAAGTCGCGCCTGACCTGGCTCCCGCTGCCGATGCACCCGCCACCGTTGCCCCTGCTGCCATCGCGTCCGGTCTGCCGCCCCACAGCCTTGCAGGCGGGGTCCACGCGCAGGTCATCGATCCGGCGCGGTTCGATCCGGTCCAGCTACGGATCGTCGCTTACGACCAGTTCGCCACGTATGTCGCCGCGCAAGGTGCCCTGCCGGAGAGCAGCGACGAGCGGCGTTCGGCGCTGCTGGTCAGCCCCGGCACATTGAGGCCGGCGACGAAAGCCTGCACGGCCCTGCCCGCCGCCGTGCTGATCGACCTCGATCCCGGCGAAAGCCTGCTGGACCCGTCCGGCGCGCTGCGCGGCGATCCGCTGCTGGCAGGCACGCTGGCGAGCTTGCGCGCGCAAGGTATCGCGGTGGCGTGGACCACCGCGAACACCGCCGATCAGGCAGGCGCGGTGCGCAAGGCGCTGATCGCGGCGGGCCTCGATCCCGCGGGCCGGGACGAACTGGTCCTGCTGCGCTATCCGCAGGAGCGCAAGCAGACCCGCCTGGCGGACTTCGCGGCCGAATTCTGCGTCGTCGCCCTGGCGGGTGACGAGCGCGCCGACTTCGACGAACTGTTCCAGTATCTCAAGAACCCCGCCGCCGCCGCGCCGCTGGAAGCGTTGATCGGCAAGGGCTGGTTCCTGATTCCCCAACCCCTGACCTCCCCCTCACCAAGCTGAAGGAATACGCGATGCCCTGGACCCGTGACGAGATGGCGGCCCGCGCCGCCCGGGAGCTGCAGGACGGCTTTTACGTCAACCTGGGCATCGGCATCCCGACGCTGGTCGCCAACCATATCCCGGAGGGGATGCACGTGACGCTGCAGAGCGAGAACGGCATGCTCGGCATCGGGCCGTTCCCCTACGATGACGAGGTCGATCCCGACCTGATCAACGCCGGCAAGCAGACCATCAGCGAACTGCCCAACAGCGCCTATTTCGATAGCGCGGCGAGCTTCGCGATGATCCGCGGCGGGCACATCGACCTGACCGTGCTGGGTGCGATGGAGGTCAGCGAAGGGGGCGACATCGCCAACTGGATGATTCCCGGCAAGATGATCAAGGGCATGGGCGGGGCGATGGACCTGGTCGCCGGGGTCAAGAAGATCATCGTGGTGATGGAACATACCGCCAAGGACGGCAGCCCCAAGTTCATCCCACAGTGCACCCTGCCGCTGACCGGCATGAACGTGATCGACATGATCGTCACCGATCTCGCGGTATTCCAGCGGCCCGACCACGCCAGCCCGTTCCGCCTGCTGGAGACCGCACCCGGGGTCACCGCCGACGAGATCGCCGCCAAGACCACCGCGAAGTACGACGTGGCGGTCGCGGCATGAACAACGCCGTCTGCCGCCTGACCGGCGCCGAGTTCCCGCTGTTCGCCTTTTCCCACTGCCGCGACGTGGTGGCGGCGGTCAGCAAGGCGGGCGGGTTCGGCGTTCTGGGCGCAACCCGCTTTTCGCCCGAACAGCTGGAGGAAGAACTCGCGTGGATCGACGCGCACGTCGATGGCGCCCCATACGGCGTGGACGTGCTGGTGCCCGAAACGATCGACCCGCGGGTCGCCGGCTTCAGCGATAACCGCGAGCGAGCGGCAGCGATCGATCCGCAGTACCCCCGGTTCGCCGCGGACATCCTGTCGCGCTACGGGATCGAGGCGAGCGCCGAGGTGCCGCAACTGCGTGAGCGGATGGGCATCACGCCAGAAAACGGCCTCGCGCTGATGGAGGTCGCCTTTCGCCACCCGATCCGGCTGATCGCCAACGCGCTCGGCATCGCGCCGCCTGAAATGGTGGCGGAGGGCAAGCGGCGCGGCGTGCCGGTGGCGGCGCTGGTCGGCGCCAAGGAACACGCCCTGCGGCAGGCCGCGGCAGGGGTGGACATCATCGTCGCGCAAGGCGGCGAAGCGGGCGGGCACTGCGGCGAAGTCTCGACGCTGGTGCTGATCCCCGAAGTGGTCCGCGCGCTGGAGCAGGCCGGCCACGCGACCCCCGTGCTTGCCGCGGGCGGCATCATGACGGGCGGCCAGATGGCCGCGATGATGGCGGCCGGCGCGCAAGGGGCGTGGACCGGCAGCGTCTGGCTCGCCACCCCCGAGGCGGAAACCAGCGAGACCTTCCGCGCCCGGATGGTCGCTGCCCGCAGCCGCGACACGGTCCGCTCGAAAAGCCGCACGGGCAAGCCTGCGCGCCAGCTCCGCACCGCGTGGCACGAGGCGTGGGATGCCACGGACGGTCCGGGCACCCTGCCCATGCCGCTGATGGGAATGGTGTCGGAACCCGCGTTCGCCCGGATCGAGCGCGCTGCCGAGGCCGGGAACGCTCAAGCGCGCGAACTGGTGAGTTACTTCGTCGGGCAGGGCGTCGGCCTGGTGGACGAAGTGCGCCCGGCCCGCGCGGTGGTGCAGGCGTTCCGCGAGGAATTCGTCGAGGCGGTCGAGCGGCTGAGCGGGTCGCTCGCTTGAGCGGCTGGCGGCGGCGCTCGCCAACACTTGCGCTGATCCTGCTGACCGCGATCGGGACGATCGGGTTCGTCGACCGTGTCGTGGTGAACGCGCTGGTCGAGCCGTTGAAAGCGGAATTCGGCCTCAACGACGAGCAGATCGGCTGGCTGGGCTTTGCCTACTCGTCGCTTAATATCGTGCTGGGCGTGTTCGTCGCACGGTTGGCGGAGAGCCGGCGGCGGCTCACCTTCACCGCCGTAGGCACCTTGCTGTGGTCGGTGGCGGCAACCGCGAGCGGCGCGGTCACTACGTGGACCCAGTTGCTCGCCGCGCGGGTCGCGGTGGGGATTGGTGAGGCGGTCGGCTTGCCCGCCAACCAGTCGGTGATTGCCGATTATTACCCGCCGAACCGCCGTGCGAGCGCGATGTCGATCCTCCTGCTGGCGGCGCCGCTCGGCGCGATGATCGGGCTGGCGGGCGGCGGGTTCGTGGCGCAGGCATGGGGCTGGCGCTGGGCGTTCATCGTCACCGGGCTGCCAGGCATCCTGCTCGCGCTGCTGGTCTGGCTGTTCGTCAAGGAGCCGGTGCGCGGCGGGCACGACACCGTGACCGATGAGCGTGTGCCTCCACTAAAGGCGGTGATCGCCCGGATGGCGCGCCTCAAGAGCGTGAAGCACCTGGTGATCGGGTCGGCGCTCGCCTCGATGGTCGGGTTCGGGCTGATCGCATTCTTCTCGGCGCTCATGACTCGCCGGTTCGGCCTGCCAGTGGGCGAAGCGGGCCTAATGACTGCGCTTGCCGCCAGCGTTCCGGCGGCGATCTCGGTGGCGCTGGGCGGGACGATCGTCGACCGGCTGGCTCCCCGCTTCCCCGGCGCTTACGGGCAATTCCCCGCGCTGTGCCTGTTGCTCGCCGCGCCGCTGTTCGCGCTGGCGATGACCCGCAGCGATTTCGGATCGCTGTTCGTGCTGAGCGCGGTGTCGACGCTGCTGCTGTTCACCTTCCTGGGCCCGACCGCCGGGACGATTCAAAACCTGCTCGACCCGCGGATGCGCGCGACCGGCCATGCGCTGGTGAACATCTTCACCGGCATGGTCGGCGGGCTGGGGCCGGTGCTGGTCGGGTGGCTGAGCGACCGCCTGGCCGCCGACGGGCTGCCGAGCGACGTCGCGCTCGGTTACGCGATGGCAGGTACGGCGCTGATGTCGTGGTGGGCGGCGGCGCACTACTGGCGCGCCGGCCGCACCCTGAACGACGATCTGGCCGCGGTGCGCGAACTGCGCGCCTAGGCGGATGGGTCAGGCGGCGGTCGCCGCCTTCAGCGCGTCGCCGAGATCGGTCTTCTCCCACGGAAAATCCTCGCCCGTGGGAGTCCGCCCGAAGTGCCCGTAGGCTGCCGTCTTGCGGTAGATCGGCTTGTTGAGGCCGAGCCCTTCGCGAATTCCGCGCGGGGTCAGGCCGCCAAGGCGCTTGCCCGCAACCTCGGTAATCGCCTGCTCCAGCTTCTCGTCCGGGACGGTGCCGGTGCCGTGGGTGTCGACGTACAGGCTCAGCGGCTGCGATACGCCGATGGCGTAGGCGATCTGGATCGTGCAGCGCCGCGCAAGGCCAGCGGCGACCACGTTCTTGGCCAGGTAACGGGTGACGTAGGCGGCCGAGCGATCGACCTTGGTCGGGTCCTTGCCCGAAAAGGCGCCGCCGCCGTGCGGGGCCGCGCCGCCATAGGTATCGACGATGATCTTGCGCCCGGTCAGCCCGGCGTCGCCGTCAGGCCCGCCGATCACGAAGCTGCCGGTCGGATTGATGTGGTAGACCGTCTCGTTGGTCAACAATTCGCGCGGCAGCACGTCGGCGACGACGGCTTTTACATAGTTGTGCAGTTCGGCCTCGTGCGCGCCCTCATCATACCCTTCGGCGTGCTGGGTCGAGACGACGATGGCGGTCGCGGCGACCGGCTGGCCATCACGGAACCGCAGGGTGACCTGGCTCTTGGCGTCGGGCTGCAGGAACGGCGCCTTGCCGGAGTGGCGGTCGGCCGCCATCCGGGCGAGGATCTTGTGGCTGTAATCGAGCGTCGCCGGCATCAGGTCGGGGGTCTCGTCACAGGCGAAACCGAACATGATGCCCTGGTCGCCCGCGCCCTCGTCCTTGTTCTCGCCCGCGTCCACGCCTTGCGCGATGTGTGCGCTCTGCCCGTGCAGGTTGTTCTGGAAGTCCAGCGTCTGCCAGTGGAAGCCGTCCTGCTCGTACCCGATGTCCTTCACGACATCGCGCACCGTACGCTCGATCTCGTCCAGCGCGCCATCGGCCCACTGGCCGTTCTCGTACACGCCCTTGCAGCGGATCTCGCCCGCCAGCACCACCTTCTGCGTGGTGGTCAGCGTCTCGCACGCCACCCGCGCTTCGGGGTCTTTCGACAGGAACAGGTCGACGATCGCGTCGGAAATCTGGTCAGAGACTTTGTCCGGGTGGCCTTCGGAGACACTTTCGGACGTGAACAGGTATTCGGCGCGCATCGGCTTGAGTTCCCCATATAAGGAAAGCTTTATATGTTGGCTGCCGCCTAGCCGCCGCGCCTGCGCCTGACAAGCACGCAGGCGGCTAGGATCAGTATCGCCCATGCAAGCGGCAGTACGTTGCCCGTCCGCGCGAACAACGTCGCCGGCAACGCGGGCGGAACGACGGTGTCGATGCGCCCCGGCACATGGCTGGTGGGCAGGTGAGCGCGCACCACCCCGCGGGCGTCGACCACCGCGCTGATGCCGTTGACCGTCGCGCGGAGCACCGGCAGCCCTTCCTCGATCGCCCGCATCCGCGCCTGCGCGAGGTGCTGCGGCGGGCCGAAGTGGCCGAACCAGCCATCGTTGGACGGGTTGAAGATGAATTCCGGCCGGTGTGCCCGATCGACCACCTGACCGGAGAAGATGATCTCGTAGCAGATCTGGATGCCGGCGCGGCCATAGGCGCCAAGGTCGAGCGTGCGTGGTCCCGGACCGGGGATGAAATCAAAGCTTCCCGCCACCAGGCGCGACGCGCCGAGCGGCTCGAGCAGCCAGCGCAGCGCCAGGTACTCGCCGTACGGCACCAGATGCGCCTTGCTGTAGCTGCCGCGGATGTTGCCCGCCGGGTCCAGCACGGTGACCACGTTGTACGCGCCCACGGCGCGTCCGTCGGCAATCTCCAGGTCCACCGCGCCGGTCATCAGCAGGCTGCCCGGGCCGATCACCTGGCCGATGCGGGTGCGGGCGAACCGCGGATCGGCCCCCGCGGTCGCGCCCAGGTAGTAGTGGCGCGGATAGCCGTCGCGCAGGTAATCGGGCAGGCCGGATTCAGGCCACAGGACCAGCCGCTGCCCGGCATCGCGGCGCGGCGCGGTCATGCGCGCCAGGTCCGCGAACTGGCGTTCGTACAGGTCCCGGCGATCGAGCTCCTCCTGCCGGAACCCGGGCTGGACCAGCGTGACCGCCAGCGTGCCCTCTCGGCTGGGCGGCGCCGGCAGGTACATCCCGACCATCGTCAGCGCGAGCACGGCGAGCGCGCGCCACCAGGCGCGGATCGCCAGCAGCGCGGCCAGGCCGCCACCGATCAGCGCCGTCAGTCCTGACAAGCCGTACGTGCCGAGCCACGGCAGCAGCGCGGCGAGGCCCGGCCGGTCGAACGGACCCAGCAGCGCGAGGCCCAGCGGATCCCATGCGTAACCGGTGAACACCCAACTGCGCAGCCATTCGGACACGATCCAGCCGCCCCCCAGCGCCAGCGCCAGCGGCACGGGCCGGGTGCCCCCGACGGTGCGGGCGATGGCCGCGCCGATCGCGGGATAGACCGCGAGATAGACGGCCAGCAGCGGCACCGCCGCCCAGCCGAGCGCCGCCGGCATGTTCGCCTGATAGGTGAACGCGGTCGCGATCCAGTTGTTGGCAAAGGTGAAGTGCGCCAGCCCGAACAGCCAGCCGATCCACGCCGCCTGCCGCCAGCCGGACGTGCGCGCGAGCAGGGCGGCCAGCCCTGCGACGCCGAGCAGCGTGAATGGCCACAGGCCGAGCGGGGGAAAGCCAAGCGCGGCGACCAGCCCGCAGGCAAGGCCGCTTAGCCGCGGATGCGCCAGGAATGCGCGCGCCACCGGAACACGGCCTTCGCGCACTGCGGCGGCCATCGGGCCGAACTCAGCCGACCGCGGTCAGGTTGTCGCCTTCGCCGGCTTCGTCAGCCACCTTGCGGCGCCGGCGCGGGGGCAGCTTGCGCGTAGCGGGCGCAGCCTCACCGTCCGTGTCGGCGACTGGACTGCCGGCGGAAATCGACGGGGGCAGGGCGGCGGCATCGATTTCGCCGCGGTCGCCGACCATCTCTTCGGTTTCGTCGGTGCCTTCAGTGGCGCGGGTGCGTGGCCGGCGGGCGGTGCGCTCGCGGGCGGGACGGACGAAGGGGTTCTCGGCCGGCTCGTAGGCTGCGGCGCTGTCACCTTCGACCGCGCGCTCGCCTTCGGCCTGCTCGCGGTTGCCGTCGTTGTCCTCGCGCGGACGGCGCTGACGCTCTGCGCCCCGGCCGCGGTCCTTGCCGCCGCGGGCGTCGCGCTGACCATCTTCGCGTTGACGGTCTTCCCGGGGACGATCTTCCCGAGGGCGATCGTCGCGCTGCCGATCGTCGCGGGGGCGTTCATCGCGCTGACGGTCTTCTCGGGGGCGGTCGTCGCGCTGACGTTCTTCACGGGGGCGATCGTCACGCGCATTGCGCGCGGAGCCGAAATCGTCCTCGTCGCCGTCTTCCTCGTTCGAGAAGTCGCGCTCTTCGCGGCGGCCGCCGCGGGGCTCTTCCTGGCGTACGCGGTTGTCGGCGATCACCCGGAAATAGTGATCTGCGAATTGCAGGTAATATTCGGCCTGCACGCGGTCGCCGTGATGCTGCGCGTCCTGCGCCAGCTTCTTGTATTTATCGAGCATCTGCGGCGCATTGCCGCGTGCGCGGCTGTCGATCCGGTTCTGGTTGCCGCCGCCTTGCTGTTGGCGATTGCCCCGACCACGGCGCCGGTTGTTGTTATTGCCGCGATTGCTGTTGTTATTGTTGTTCAAGGAAAAACTCTTCCTTCTGGTGGATCGGCCGACGCTCCGCGCGCCGGTAAACCGTCCTCATGACCCCTCGTCGCGCGAAATCGGTGCGCGGTGCCCTGCTTTGCCTTGTCCATCTTGTCTGGCCCACGGGCCGAACCCGAAAAGATCATGCAAATGTTGGAGCTGGGCCGCATACGGGTGGCGAACGCGCCGCAAACCGCTGGGCTTGGGGAAAGAGGTAGCTATCGCAGGCGCGTTTGCCAAGCCCAAACTCAGCCGCGGCGGAGGATAAGCGCGCGGGGCCGCCCGGCAAGGTCGCGGCGCAGTTCGGCGGTAAAGCCCGCCTCGCGCGCAATCGCGCTCACCGCGGCCGCTTGCGCGTGGCCGATCTCGACCACCGCCGCCCCGCCTGGTTCCAGCAGCGCGGGCAACTGCGGGATCAGCGTGCGATAGTCCGCCAGCCCATCCGGCCCGGCGAACAGCGCCCCGTGCGGTTCGTGATCGCGCACCGTCGCATCCAGCGCCGCATCATCTTCTACGTAAGGCGGATTGGCGATGACGAGGTCGAACCGGCCAAGCCCGGCGGACCAGCCGGCCCGCGACCAGTCGGCCTCGACCAGGCGCGCGCGCGCGGCCAGGTCCAGCACGGCGGCATTGCGGCGGGCGATCTCCAGCGCCTCGGCGGACCGGTCGATGCCGGTGCCGAGCGCCTGCGGAATTTCGGCCAGCAGGGTGAGCAACAGCGCGCCCGAGCCGGTCCCGCAGTCGAGCACCCGCCGCGCGGCCGGCCGCGCCTCCAGCGCCGCGACGACCGTGGTCTCGCTGTCGCCGCGCGGGATCAGCACTGCCGGAGAGACGGAAAAGGTCCGGCCGTAAAAGTCCTGGGTGCCGGTGATGTAGGCGACCGGCTCATGCCCCGCGCGCCGGTCGATCAACGCAGCGATGCCGGCCGGCGCCGGATCGCGCAGGTGGCGCAGCAACAGGTCGGTGCGCGAACAGCCGAGCGCGTGCGCCATCAGCAGTTCGGCATCGAGCCGGGCAGTGTCGGAGGTGGCGGCTAGGCGCTCCGCCGCCGCGCGGAGCGCCTCGCCCACGGTGGTCATGCGCCGCCCAGCCTATTCGCCGAGAGCGGCAAGCCGCTTGGCCTCGTCCTCGGCGGTGAGCGCGTCGACCAGTTCCGCAAGACCCGGCCCCGCGAGCACTTCGTCGAGCTTGTGCAGCGTCAGCCCGATGCGGTGATCGGTCACTCGGCCTTGCGGAAAGTTGTAGGTGCGGATGCGTTCGGACCGGTCGCCGCTGCCGACCATCGCCTTGCGCGCTTCGGCCTCGGCGCCCTGAGTCGCCTCGCGCTGCGCCTCGAACAGGCGGGCGCGCAGGACCTGCATGGCCTTGTCCTTGTTCTTGTGCTGGCTGCGGGCGTCCTGACAGGTGACCACGGTGTTGGTCGGCAGGTGCGTGATGCGCACCGCGCTGTCGGTGGTGTTAACGTGCTGGCCGCCGGCGCCGGACGCGCGGTAGACGTCGATCTTGAGGTCCTTGTCCTCGATCTGCACATCGACATCGTCCGGCTCGGGGAGGACGGCGACGGTCGCCGCGCTCGTGTGGATGCGCCCGCCGCTTTCGGTCACCGGCACGCGCTGGACGCGGTGCACGCCGCTTTCGAACTTGAGCTTGGCGAACACCCCGTTGCCGGCGACGTTGGCGACGATTTCCTTGAACCCGCCGATGTCGGACGCGTTCATGCTGACTGGCTCGACCCGCCAGCCCTGCTCCGCGGCGAAGCGTTCGTACATGCGGTAGAGATCCGCCGCGAACAGCGCGGCCTCGTCGCCCCCGGTGCCAGCGCGGATTTCCAGCATCGCAGGCTTCGCATCGGCGCTGTCGCGCGGAAGCATGGCGATCGACAGCGCCCGCTCGGCGGCAGGCAGGGCGGCGCGCAGGCGCTGTACCTCTTCTTCCGCCAGCGCGCGCATTTCTG
This sequence comes from Altererythrobacter sp. TH136, assembly GCF_007065885.1. Taxonomy (NCBI): domain Bacteria; kingdom Pseudomonadati; phylum Pseudomonadota; class Alphaproteobacteria; order Sphingomonadales; family Erythrobacteraceae; genus Altererythrobacter; species Altererythrobacter sp. TH136. The sequence continues at coordinate 2,006,418 of NZ_CP041409.1, forward strand.
GATCGCTGTCGTCGAGCGCTTCCAGTTCGGCGAGTTCGGCGCGCATCTGCAGCACCTCCTCGGCGGTGCGCGCCACGGGTTCCAGTTCCGCATAGTCGCGGCTGGCGGAGACGAACTCCGCGCCCTCCAGCGTGCCCGAACCAAGCCGCGCCTCGAGCTCGGAAAAGCGGTGCCGGATCTGGTTGAGCCGTTCGGCGGGGATAGTCATCCGAAATCAGGCTCGTCGGGGGGCGTGATCCCGTCACGCTCCAGGCCGCGCAGCCAGTCGGCGTTCTGCGCTTGCGCCACGGCGTCGCGCAAATCTGCGGGCCGCATGCGCACCTGTTCGCCGCCGTGGAGGTCGCGCACGGTGACTTCGCCTGCCAGCCGTTCATCCTCCCCGATCAGCACGGCGAGCAGCGCGCCGCCTTCGCTGGCACGGCTCATCCGCTTCTTGATCTTGCCGGTCGCGAATACTTCCACCGTGTTCCAGTGACCGCGCAAGTCGCGCGCGATCCGGTTCGCATCGGCGAGGCCATCGTCGTCGAGCGGGATGATCGCCACATCGAGCCGTTCCTGCGGACGCTCCCCCACCAGCATCGCCAGCCGCTCGATTCCCGCGGCCCAGCCGACCGCCGGGGTGTGCGGCCCGCCGAGGCTCTCGATGAGCCCGTCGTAGCGCCCGCCGCCGAGCACCGTCCCCTGCGCGCCCAGCCGATCGGTGACGAATTCGAAAGCGGTGTGGCGGTAATAGTCGAGCCCGCGCACCAGCGCCGGGTTGCGGGTCCACGCGACGCCGGCGGCGTCCAGCCCGGCGCATACTTTGGCGAAATAGTCCTGCGCTTCGCTGCTCAGGAAATCGTCGATCTTGGGAGCGTCGGCGACGAACGCCTGGTCGCGCGGGTCCTTGCTGTCGAGGATGCGCAAGGGGTTTTTGTCGAGCCGTTCCTGCGAATCCTCGCTCAGCTCCCCGCGCACTCCCGCGAAGTGATCGACCAGCGCCCCGCGCCACGCCTCGCGGCTGTCGCCATCGCCCAGCGTGTTGAGGTTGAGCGTCACCCCGTCGGATATGCCCAGTTCCTTCAGCAGCTGGTCGGCCATCGCCAGCAGCTCGACATCGGCCTGCGGCTCGGCGGCGCCGATGATCTCGGCGTCGAGCTGGTGGAACTGGCGGTAGCGGCCCTTCTGCGGGCGTTCATAGCGGAACAGCGGGCCGTGGGTGGCGACCTTCAGCGGCGCGTGCTGCTGCCATCCGTCGGTGATGAACGCGCGGGCGATGCCGGCGGTGAATTCCGGGCGCAGGGTCAGGCTCTCGCCGCCGCGATCCTCGAACGAATACATTTCTTTCGACACGATGTCGGTGGTCTCGCCGATCGAGCGGGCGAACACCTCGGTCCGTTCAAACACCGGCATCTCGATCCGGCGGAAGCGATAGAGCTTGCGCACCCGCTCGAACGTTTCGACCACGAACGCGAACGCTTCGGCCTCCGCGCCGAAGATGTCCTGGGTGCCGCGGATGGCTTGCGGGGTTTTCTGGCTCATTTCGCGGCGCGCACTAGCCTGTTCGTGTCTGCCGGGAAAGCCGCTCGTCGAGCAGCCGCTTGCGCCGCGTCCGCGCATCCGACACAGACTTGCCGCATGATCAACCGGTTCGCGCTCCCGCTCCTCGCCCTCGCTTTCACCATCCCCGTCGCAGCCCAGGACGCCAACCGGTCGATGCCGGTCGCGGTCCAGGTGGCGGACGGCACGCCGTTGCCGGTCGATACCGCCTGGCCCGGCGGGACGATCGACCTGGCGATCGACGCGACCGACACCCGCCGCGCGGTGTACCGGGTCATCCAGACGATCCCGCTCAGCCCCGGCACCCGCGAACTGACGCTGCTCTACCCCGAATGGCTCCCCGGCAACCATGCCGCGCGCGGGCCGATCAGCCTGCTGTCGGACATCCGCTTTACCGCCAATGGCAAGCCGGTCGCGTGGCGGCGCGACCCGCTCGACGTCTATGCCTTCAAGCTGGCACTGCCTGCCGGAGCGCGCAGCGTGGTGGCAAGCTTCGTCCACACCTCGCCTGTCACCGGGTCCGAAGGGCGGGTGACGATGACGCAGGAGATGCTCAACCTGCAGTGGGAGAAGATGAGCCTGTACCCCGCCGGCCATTACACCCGCCGGATCGCGGTGCGGCCCACGGTGACGGTGCCCGCCGGGTGGAGCGTGTTCACCGCGCTCGACGGGCAGAAGCGGTCCGGTGACAAGGTCACCTGGGCGGCGACCGATTACGAAACGCTGGTCGATTCGCCGATCTTCGCCGGCAAGCACGCGCAGTCCTGGCCGATCGGTGAGGACGTGCGGCTGGACGTGGTGGCGGACAAGCCCGCGCAGCTCGCCATCGCGCCGCAGAACCTCGCCACGTTCAACAAGCTGGTGATCGAGGCCGATGCGCTGTTCGGCGCGCGCCATTTCGACAAATACACGTTCCTGCTGGCGCTGACCGACCGGATGGGCGGCATCGGCCTGGAGCATCACCGCAGTTCCGAAAACCAGTACGAGCCGACCTCGTTCACCGACTGGGACGCGATGGACTGGGACCACAACGTCATTGCCCACGAACTGGTGCACAGCTGGAACGGCAAGTACCGCCGCCCGGCGGATCTGTGGACGCCCGACTACCGCACCCCGATGCAGGGATCGCTGCTGTGGCTGTACGAAGGGCAGACCCAGTTCTGGGGCAACGTGCTCGCCGCGCGTTCCGGCCTGCAGAAGAAAGAGACGATCCTGGGCCGGATGGCGCGCGATGCGGCGGTGTACAGCGAAGGGCAGCCGGGCCGCGCATGGCGCGATGTCGGCGACACCACCAACGATCCGATCATGGCCGCCCGCCGGCCGCACCCGTACAGTTCGCTGCAGCGGAGCGAAGACTACTACGTCGAAAGCTCGCTCGTCTGGCTCGAAGCGGACCAGATCATTCGCCAAGGCACCGGCGGGAGCAGGGGCCTCGATGATTTTGCACGGGCGTTCTTCGGGATGCGCGATGGAGACTGGGGCCAGCTGACCTACACGTTCGATGACGTGGTCACCGCGCTCAACGGCGTGCACCCATACGACTGGGCAGAGTTCCTGACGACCCGCCTGCTCACGCCCGGCCAGCCCACGCCCACCAGGGGCATTGAGATGGCAGGCTATCGGCTGGTCTGGCGCGATACCCCCAATCCGTTCGACAAGGGGGCGATGGATCACGGCAAGGGGCTGGAGCTGACCTATTCGCTGGGGTTCAACCTCGACAAGGACGGCACGGTCACCTCCACCCGGTGGGACGGCCCGGCGTTCAACGCCGGCATCGTCAACGGCGCCAAGATCGTCGCGGTCGGCGGCGAGGCGTACAGCGCGCAAGGCATGAAGGACGCGATCACCGCCGCCGCCCGGTCGAAGGCACCGATCGCGCTGCTGGTGAAGCGCGGCGATCTCTACGACACCATCACGCTCGATTACCGGGGCGGGCTGCGTTATCCCTGGCTCGAACCCGCCGCGCCGGGCGAGCAGCCGCTCGACCGGCTGCTGGCGGCGAAAGCCGCGAACTGAGGATCAACCTTGTTGCGGCGCACCATCAGCGCCGCTAGGGCGCGCGCCATGCAGATCGACAAGATTCCCGTGGGCGACAATCCGCCCGAAAGCCTCAACGTGATCATCGAGGTGCCCACCGGGGGCGAGCCGGTGAAATACGAATTCGACAAGGCGTCGGGCGCGCTGTTCGTCGATCGCATCCTGCACACGCCCATGCGCTATCCGGCGAACTACGGCTTCGTGCCGCATACCCTGTCGGATGACGGCGACCCGATCGACGCGCTGGTGATCAGCCGCAGCCCGTTCATTCCCGGCTGCGTCGTGCGCGCCCGGCCGATCGGCGTGCTCAACCTGGAAGACGAGCACGGCGGGGACGAGAAGCTCGTCTGCGTGCCGATCGACACGACCTTTCCGTATTATTCGGACGTGGCCGAACGGCAGGACCTGCCTTCGATCATCTTCCAGCAGATCGAACACTTTTTCACCCACTACAAGGATCTCGAGCACGAGAAGTGGGTGAGGGTGGGCAAGTGGGGCGATGCGGCCGACGCCCGCCGCGCGGTGGTGGACGCGATCGAACGGTACAAGCGGACGCCGATCGAGCCGTCCGCCACCTGATCAGGCGGCGGCGACCGTCATCCCGTCAATCCGCAGCGTCGGCGCGTTGATCGCGCGGTAGGTTTCGAGGTCGCTGGCCGCGCGCATCGACGCGAACATGTCGATCAGGTTGCCGGCGATCGTGAACCCGGCCACCGGCCCTTCGATCCGGCCATTGACGATGCGCCGGCCCGCGGCACCGCGGCTGTAATCCCCGGTCACGGGATTGATCCCCTGGCCGATCAGGTAATCGACCAGCACGCCGTCGGCGATGTCGGCGATCAACTCCTTCACCGTCTGGTCTCCGGCAAGCAGGTCGACGTTGCTGGGGCTCACCCCCGGCGTGCCGCCGCCCCCGCGAGAGGCGTGCCCGGTCAGGGGCAGGCCCAGTTGCGCCGCCGAGGCGACGTTGGTGAGCCAGCCGGTCACCCGCCCGTCTTCCACCAGTGCGTGCGGCGCGCAGGCGATGCCTTCGCCATCGAATGGGCGCGAGCGTAGTCCGCGCGGCCGCAGCGGGTCATCGACGATCCGGATGCCGTCCGGGAACAGGGTCTCCGTTTCCCGGCCGACCAGGAAACTGGCCCGCCGCGCGATCGAGGGCGCTGCCATCGCACCTAGCAGGTGGCCGACCAGCGAGGCCGATACCCGGGGGTCGAACACCACCGGCATCGCTCCGCTGGAAGGCGTGGCCGGAGCCAGCCGGGCGACCGCGCGCTCGCCCGCCAGGCGGCCCACCTCGGCGGGGTCCGGCAGGTCCGCCAGGTGGCGCGCGCTGCGTGCCGCGTAATCGCGCTGCATCCCGTCGCCTTCGCCGGCGATGACGCTGGCTGACAGCGCGTGGCTGGTCCCTTCGAACGCGGCGGCAAAGCCGGTGCTGGTCACCAGCACCGATCCGCCGCGCCCCACGCTCGCGCTGCCGCCTTCGCTGTTGCGCACCCCCGACACCGCGTGCGCCGCGTCCTCGACTGCGCGGGCCCGGTCGCGCAGCTCCTCGGCAGAGAGCTCGCTCGCGTCCGCGATGGCGAGGTCGGGAAAGGGGCCCCGCGCCACGGCCGCTTCGGGGGCGAGCGCGGCGAACGGATCTTCCGGCGCATGGCGGGCCATCGCCACCACCCGCTCGGCCAATTCCTTCAGTCCGGCGGGCGACAGGTCGCTGGTCGATACGCTGGCAGACCGCTGGCCGACGAACGCCCGCAAGCCCACTTGCGCGCTTTCCGACCGGTCGATGTCCTCCAGCACGCCCAGCCGGACGCTGACGCCGTGCGCCGACGAGGTGTGGCCGGTCGCGTCGGCGGCGTCGGCGCCGCAGCGGCGGGCGTGATCGATCAGCGCGCTGGCGGCGTCGAGCAGATGGGATGATTGCATGCAGGGGCAGCTAGGGTGCCGCAAACTCCGCGGCAAGTGGCGCCCCGCAACGGGCGCAAGAGAGCCGGTGCTAGAAGACCGAGGACAGCGTCTTGAACAGCGCGGTCAGTGCAAACGGCAGGCCGATGGCGACAATCCACAGCAGCGCCTGGTCGCGGCGATAGGCGCCCCGGTACCCCGGATCGGCGGCGGCTTCGTCCGAAATGCCCAGCCAGCGGCCTTCGAACGCGCGACAGGCGGGAATAATCGCCGCCACCAGCACGACCAGCGCGAGGTAGGGCATCATCGACGACGAGTCGGCACCGGACTTCAGCGCGTGGACGGTGACGAAGATCTGGAGGCCGGTGTAAACCAGCAGGGCATAGGCGACATTGTCGCTCATGCGTTTGCGCCAATCGAGGCGCTGCCGCCCGCTCTTGCGCAGACGGCCCGCATGCGTGGGATGCAGCGCTTCGCTGCGCTCGATCGCCTTGGGCATCGCCCTGTTCTCCCCAGTTCTCTCTCCGGCGGGAACTGTCTCAAATTCGTGGGCCAAGCGCAAGGGCGGTGTCCGCGCACGATTCGGCAAGCGTCCCGCCGCGAACCATGCACGAATCCTGCCAACCGGGCTTTTCACGCTTTCGTGTGGTGCTACATGCTGGGGCGATGACCATGCTTGCTACCGATCCTGCCCCGGCGCCTGCCCCGATACCGGCGGCCGATGCCACCGCGCCCCTGCCGAACGGCGGGCTGGAGGTGATCTCGATCGCCAAGAGCTATGACAAGCGCAGCGTGCTGAGCGATATCTCGCTCACGGTGGGCAAGGGCGAGGTGCTTGGCCTGCTGGGGCCGAACGGCGCGGGCAAGACGACCTGCTTCTATTCGATCATGGGCCTGGTCCGCCCCGATTCGGGCCGCATCCTGATGGATGGCGAGGACGTGACCCGGCTGCCGATGTACCGCCGCGCGATCCTGGGTCTCGGTTACCTGCCGCAGGAAACCAGCATCTTTCGCGGCATGACCGTGGAGCAGAACATCAACAGCGTGCTCGAGCTGGTGGAGCCCGACAAGGCGACCCGTGCGGCCGAGCTTGACCGGCTGCTCGACGAGTTCGGGCTCCAGCGACTGCGCACCAGCGCCGCGATGGCACTGTCGGGCGGTGAGCGGCGGCGGTGCGAGATCGCCCGGGCGCTGGCCGCCAAGCCGTCGATCATGCTGCTCGACGAACCCTTTGCCGGGATCGACCCGCTGTCGATCAGCGACATCCGCGACCTCGTGAAGGACCTGAAGACCCGCGGCATCGGCGTGCTCATCACCGACCACAACGTGCGCGAGACCCTCGAGATCGTCGACCGCGCCTGCATCATCTACGGCGGGCAGGTGCTGTTCGCCGGAACGCCCGAAGCGCTGGTGGCCGACGAGAACGTCCGCCGGCTCTATCTCGGCGAAAGCTTCACCCTGTAGGCCGATCGATGGCTCTGGGTCCCCGCCTCGACCTCAGGCAAAGCCAATCGCTGGTGATGACGCCGCAACTGCAGCAGGCGATCCGCCTGCTCGCGCTGTCGAACCTCGAGCTCGAAATGTTCATCGGCGAGACACTGGAGGCCAACCCGCTGCTCGAACTGGGCGAGGTGCGGCGCGACGACGCCCCGGAAGGCGAGGTTGAACCTCTTGTGCGCGAAGCTGGCGCCGACAGCGGCGACGGTGAGGCGGCGCTGGACCTTGATGAAAGCGCGCTCGACCGCGACCGCGACACCGGCGACGAGTGGAGCGCCGCTTCCTCCGGTAGCGGGGAAGAAGGGCCGGGGATCGACGAACGGGGTGCCACCGATGGACCGACGCTGGCGGAACACCTCCACGCCCAGGTCGGCGCCGCAGCGGGCGACGGGCGCGAGGAATTCGTCGCGCGGGCGATCATCGACCAGCTCGACGAAGCAGGCTATCTCACTGGCACGCTTGCAGAACTTGCCGACGCGCTGGGCGTCCCGCTGGCCGAGGCGGAGCGCGCGATGGCGGTGGTGCAATCGCTCGACCCCACCGGGGTGGGCGCCCGCACCCTGGCCGAATGCCTCGCGCTGCAGGCCCGCGAAGCCGACCGTTACGATCCGTGCATGGCCCGGCTGATCGACAATCTCGACCTGGTCGCCCGCGGCGACGTCGCCCGCCTGAAACGCATGTGCGAGGTCGATGACGAAGATTTCGCCGACATGCTCGCCGAACTGCGCGCCTACGATCCCCGGCCCGGGCTGCGGTTCGGCGGCGGCGGGGAGGCGGCGGTGGTGCCGGACATTCTGCTCCGCCCCGCCGGCGGCGGGTGGGACATCGCGTTGAACGAGGCGACCTTGCCGCGGCTGATCGTCAACCGGACGTATTATCTCCAGCTCAGGCAAGGCGGCGGCAAGGCGGCCGAGGCCTGGCTGAAGGAACAGCTGGGGGAAGCCAACTGGCTGCTCAAGGCGCTCGACCAGCGGGCACGGACTATCCTCAAGGTCGCCGCGGAAATCGTGAAGCGGCAGGAGGGGTTCTTCCGCCGCGGGGTGGCCGAACTAAGGCCGCTGACCCTGCGCGCGGTCGCCGAAGCGATCGATCTGCATGAAAGCACGGTCAGCCGGGTGACCAGCAACAAATACCTCGCCTGCCCGCGAGGGACGTTCGAGCTGAAGTACTTCTTCACCAGCGGCGTCGCATCTTCGGACGGGGAGGGTGGGGCAAGCGCGGAGGCGGTGAAGGCGGCGATTCGCGCGCTCATCGCGGCGGAGCACCCGAAAGCTATCCTGTCGGATGACACCCTGGTCGATCTGCTCAAGGACAAGGGCTTCGACCTCGCCCGCCGCACGGTCGCCAAATATCGCGAGGCGCTGGGGATCGGCTCGAGCGTCCAGCGGAGGCGGCAGAAGAAGCTGGCAGGCGTTGGATGACCCACTGAGTCCGACGGGCCACACCAGAAAGTGTTAATCCCCTTTACGCCTCGTTAACCTTTTTCCTTCAGATGTTTTGTGGTTAACCAAGGGCAACACCCGTTGACGGGGCGTTACCAGGGGCAGTGGGATTTCAGGGGGGACCGGCGATGCGCGTACTGCTGATCGAGGATGAGCCGACGACGGCACGGGCGATCGAGTTGATGCTCACGACCGAGGGATTCAACGTCTATCAGACCGACCTCGGGGAAGAGGGTTTGGACCTCGGCAAGCTGTATGATTACGACATCATCCTGCTCGACCTGAACCTGCCCGACATGCACGGGTACGACGTGCTCAAGAAACTGCGTGTCGCCAAGGTGCAGACACCGGTGCTGATCCTTTCGGGTATCGCCGAGATGGATTCCAAGATCCGCAGCTTCGGCTTTGGCGCGGACGATTACGTGACCAAGCCGTTCCACCGGGAAGAGCTGGTCGCCCGCATTCACGCCGTGGTGCGCCGGTCAAAGGGACACAGCCAGTCGGTCATCCGCACGGGCAAACTGGCGGTCAACCTCGATGCCAAGACCGTCGAAGTCGACGGCGCGCGGGTCCACCTGACGGGCAAGGAATACGCGATGCTGGAGCTGCTCAGCTTGCGCAAAGGCACCACGCTGACCAAGGAGATGTTCCTCAACCACCTGTACGGCGGGATGGACGAGCCCGAACTCAAGATCATTGACGTGTTCATCTGCAAGCTGCGCAAGAAGCTGAGCCACGCGTGCAGCGGCGAGAACTACATCGAGACCGTCTGGGGCCGCGGCTATGTGCTGCGCGACCCGCAGGACGAGGCGCAGGCCGCTTAAGCGCCGCCTTACGACCAGTTCCTTTTGGACGGGGAAGAGCCGCCCGGGTGCCGCCAAGGTCCCCGGGCGGTTTTCGTTCGCCCACCGGAACGGTGCGCAAGTCGCTCCGTTGCTCGGTAAGATGTGAAGGAACACGAGCGATGGCGAAGGAACTGAGCAAGGGCGACAAGGTCACCTGGAAAAGCCACGGCGGCACCGCGCACGGCAAGGTGGTGCGAAAGGCGACGTCTCCCACGACGATCAAGGGGCACAAGGTCGCCGCGTCGAAAGACAATCCCGAATACATCGTCGAGACCGATGAGGGGAAGCGTGCGGCGCATAAACCCGCGGCGCTCGACAAGGCCTGACCGGTGGCGGGAGAGCGGACCTTTACTCCGACCCAGCGGATGGCATCGGCAGCGAGGCGCGGTTTGCGCCTGCGCGAGAAATTCGGCCGCGGCGGTACCGAAGTGGGGGTCAACGCGCGCACCAGCTCGCCGACCGCCGCGACTTGAGCGAAGCTGACGTGAAATCGATGCACAGCTACTTCGCGCGCCATGCGGTCGACAAAGACACCGGTAGCCACAAGTGGAACTCGGACAGCGACCCGTCCGCCGGCTTCATCGCCTGGCTGTTATGGGGCGGGGACGCCGGGAAGAAGTGGGCCGACAGCAAGGCTGAAAAACTGAAATAAGCTGATCTTTCGGACGCGCCGTGGCTCCGCGCTGGATCGGTCGCGGCGCTGGGCAGCGCCGGGCACATCCCGGCGCAAGTCATGCAGATCCGGGCCAGCCTCGTGCACGGGGCTGGCTAGCGCCAATGGAGTCTGGACCGCCTGGTTCAAGTAAGGCTAGGCGCGCGGCGATGACCGCGAACAAACCCGGCGACCCGACCACGCTCAACCGCCTTTACGGCCGCAGCCAGGGTAAGACGTTGCGAGCCGGGCAGCAGGCGCTGGTCGATACCCTCCTGCCGCAGATCGCGGTGCCGGAGGAGGGGGAGGTCACCTCGGCGCGATTGTTCGGCGATGATCGCCCCCTGCATTTCGAGATCGGCTTCGGCGGCGGCGAGCACCTTGCCTATCGTGCCGACCTGCTGCCCGACCACGGCTTCATCGGCGCCGAACCGTTCGTCAACGGCGTTGCCCAGGCACTGGTACATGTACGCGACGGCGGCTTGGCCAACGTCCGCATCCAGCATGGGGACGCGCTGCAGGCGCTCGCGCGGGTGCCCGATGGGGCGCTGACGATGCTCTACCTGCTGCACCCCGATCCGTGGCCCAAGGCGCGCCACGCTAAGCGCCGGATGATGAACGACGGGCCAGTGCGGATGATGGCGGACAAGCTCAAGCCAGGGGGAGAACTGCGCTTCGGGACCGATCACGCGGTATACCTGCGCCACGCGTTGATGGTGATGCGCCGGTTCACCGACGTCTTCGAGTGGGTGGTCGACGGACGCGCAAACTGGGAAAATCGTCCGTCGGGCTGGCCCGAGACGCGGTACGAGCACAAGGCGCGCACCGTCTACAACCACGAGGTCTGGTACTTCCGCTTCCGGCGCCGCTAACCAGTCACCGGTATCGCAGCGATGACGGGGGTGTGCCCCCAGTGCCGCAGCAGCCGCAGGACATCGCTGCCCGACAGGCCAAGCGTGCCGGTGTTGCGCAGCGGATGGACGTTGATCCGCCCAGCCGCCGCGAGTCCCTCGTCCAGCACGACCGTGACGCTATCGGGCACGGCGTTGATCATCGCGAGGGGCGTCACGGATCCGGGCGTGATGCCGAGCAGGCTTTGCATGGCTTCGGGTTTGGCGAAGCTGACCCGCTTGCAGCCGATCGCTTGCGGCAGCGCCCTGAGATCGATCCGCGCTTCCGCCGGTACGGTCACCAGCCAGAATGCGCCTGCCGCGTCCTTCAGGAACAGGTTCTTGGTATGAGCGCCGGGGATGCCGGCATCGAGCGCGCGGCTTTCGGCGACGGTAAAGACCGCCGCGTGCTCATGCGCCGCATACGGAATGTGGAGCGCGGCGAGGTCCGCCAGCAAGCCGACCTCGCCGCTCACACACGCTACTGCTGGATGCGGTGCAGCGCGCACAGCTTGTTGCCGTCGGGATCGCGCAGGTAGGCAAGGTACATGCCCGAACCTTCGCGCTCGCCCGGCGGATCCTCGATCGCGGTGCCGCCTGCTTCGACGCCTGCCTTGTGCCAGGCATTGGCCTGTTCGGGAGTCATCGAGAACCCGACCGTGCAGCCGTTGCCCGCGGTCGCCGGCTGGCCGTCGATCGGCTGGGTGACCAGGAACGCGCTGTTGTTGTAGAGATACATCAGCCGGCCCTTGGGATCGACTATGCCTTCGCGTCCGCCGATTGCCTTGAAGGTCGCGTCGTAGAACTTCTTGGACCGCTCGATATCGTTCGAGCCGACCATCATGTGGCTGTACATCGTTTTCCTCCTCCGGTTGTCAGTTGCGCTTTGCTACCCGAACGCGCCGCAAGGGCAAGGTCGATCGTGGTGGTCAGCCCCGCGACCCTAGCCTTCGTGGACTGTCTTGGGCACCATGCAGGCGAGTACGCCCTCGCGTCCGTCCTCGCTGCCATAGCCGGACCACTTGACGCCGCCGAACGGCGCGTCGGCAGCCGAAACGCTGCCGGTATCGATCGCCAGCATGCCCGTTTCAATTTCCGCCGCCAGCCGCCGCCGCCGGGCCGGGTCCTTGGTCCAGGTATACGCTGCCAGGCCATAGGGGAGGCGATTGGCCTCGGCGATCATCGCGTCCTCTCCGGCCGCCGGATTGAGCAGCGCGATCGGGCCAAACGGCTCCTCGTTCATGATCGTCGCGTCCACCGGCACCTCGGCCAGCACCGTGGGCTGATGGAAGAACCCCTGGTTGCCGATCCGCTCACCGCCGGTCAGCACGTGCGCGCCACGGTCGCGGGCATCGCCGATCAGTTGTTCCATCCGCTCGAGTCCGCGGCTGGATGCCATCGGCCCCATGTCCGTATCCTTGGCAAACCCGTTCCCTACCTTGAGCGCCTCGGTTCGTTCGACGAAGCCGTCGCGGAACTGTTCGAACACCGGCTCCTCGATCAGGAAGCGCGTGGGGCTGACGCACACCTGCCCGGCGTTGCGGAACGCATTGGCGGCCATCGTGTCGAGCGCCCGGTCGATATCCGCGTCGGCGAACACCAGCACTGGTGCATGGCCGCCGAGCTCCATCGTCGCGACTTTCAGGTCGTCCGCCGCCAGCTTCGCCAGGTGCTTGCCGACCTGGGTGGAGCCGGTGAAGGTCACCTTGCGAATGATGGGGGAGCCCAGCAGGTGCGTGCTGACATCGTTGGGCACCCCGAACACGCACTGCACCGCATCGCCCGGTACGCCTGCGTCGATACATGCCTGCACCAGCGCCAGTCCCGCAGCGGGGGTTTCTTCCGACGGCTTGACGATGACCGAGCAACCGGCAGCCAACGCGCCGCCGATCTTGCGCATCACGTTGAGCGAGGGGAAGTTCCAGGCGGCAAACCCTGCGACCGGGCCCACCGGATGGTACTGCACCTCGACCCTCTGGCCGGCGGGGCGCACCAGCGTGCGGCCATAGACCCGCTTGATTTCCTGCGCGTAGAATTCGAGCAGCATGGCCGAATAGACGGTCTCGCCGATCGCTTCCTTCAGCGGCTTGCCCTGTTCGCGCGTCAACGCCTCCCCGATCGCGGCGGCGCGTTCGCGGATCAACGCGGCCGCCTTCAGCAGGATGGCGGTCCGCTGATCGGCGGACGTATCGCGCCAAGTGCGAAACCCCCGCTGCGCCGCCTCCAGCGCCCGGTCGAGGTCTGCGGCGGTCGCGTGCGGCACGCTGCCGATCATCTCTCCAGTGGCCGGATCGACGATGTCCTGGGTGTCGCGGCCTTCGCCCGACAGCGCCTCGCCGGCGATCAGCAGGTGGCAAGCGGGGTGGTCGGCCATGGGTCGGTTCTCCTTTGGCGGGCTCGATGACGCGGCGGGCAAGCGCCGTCAATGCGGACTGGCGCGGTTCAGGATCACCCGGTTAGAGGCTGCGGCATGACCCTTCGCCTGCTGCCGCTCGCTCTCCTCGCTGCCTCCCCGCTCGCGGCCCAGACTGTTCCAGATGCCGCGCCCGAACCTGCGCCGCTGTCCCTGCCCCAGGCAAGCGCGCTCAAGTGTTCGGCCGCTTTTGCGCTCGGCGCGGCGATGCAGACGCGCGGAGAAGGCGCACAGTGGCCGGCGCTGGGCGAGCGGGGACGCGAGTTTATGGTGCAAGCATCCGCCAGGATCATGGATGAGACCGGCTGGAGCCGTGACCTGGTGGCGATCCGGACACGGGAGCAGGCGACAGCGCTTGCGGCGCCCGGTGCACTGGATGCCGCCATGACCCCCTGCCTGTTGCTTCTCGACGCATCGGGGCTTTGACGCGACGGGCCGAGCGGTGTGTTCAGCGGCGGGCAAGTGGCCCAACTTTAGATTACTGCGCCGTCGTCTTGTCTTGAAAGGTGAAGCCCATGCGCATGATCGCTGCATCAGCACTGCTGGCCGCGCTTGTCGTCCCCGCCCCTGTTCTGGCGCAGGACCATACCGAAGAGGACGCCGCCCGGGTGGCCGACATGCTGCGGGACCCGGTGCTGCAACAAAGCGTGGCCCAGGGCATGGCCGCCGCGAGCGAGGCCTTGCTAGACGTGCCGCTGGCTCCGCTGGCGCGCGCCGTGGCCGAGGCTGCTGGGGATGACCCGCGCGATATCAATCCAAACCTGACATTGCGGCACGTCTCTCCAGATGCCGAGACCGTGCCGTCCGAGATCCACGACAAGCTGCCCCGCGCGATGGATGCGGTCGCGGGAATGGCGGGCGGCGTGTCGGCGATGATCCCGGCTTTGCGCGAGATGGCGGCTCGGATGCAGGACGCGGTCGACCAGGCCGGTATCCGCTGACGATTTCCCGCGGGTATTCTCCGTCGCCACGGTAGATTCCGCTGCCGGGGTGGTGCATGACCGGCGGCCATGTGGCGCCTCTATCAGTTTCCGCTCTGCCCGTTCAGCCGCAAGGTGCGCCTGCTCATGTCGGAGAAGCAGGTCGGTTACGAACTTTGGCGGGAAAACCCGTGGGATCCCTCCGATGGATTCTGGCGGCTCAATGCCGCCGGTCGCACCCCGGTGCTGGAGGATCAGGCGAAGGGGGTCGTGCTGGCCGACAGCCGGGCGATCTGCGAATACTTCGAGGAAACCGTCGACCGGTCAGCGATGATCAACGGCACCGCGACGAACCGGGCCGAAATCCGCCGGCTCGTCGCGCTGTTCGATGAAAACTTTTATGGCGATGTCACCGCGCCGCTGCTGCACGAACGGATGAAGAAGCGCATCGTCCTGCGTCAGCCGCCCGATTCCAAGGTGCTCCGCGAAGCGATGAAGCTGGCGCACGAGCATCTCGAATATATCGACTGGCTGGTGGATACGCGGGCGTGGCTGGCCGGTTCGACGATGAGCCTGGCAGATCTCGCCGCGGCGGCGCAGATCTCGGTCGCGGATTATCTTGGCGGGATCGACTGGACCGGGCACGAGCAGTCGCGGGGCTGGTACTCGGTGTTCAAGAGCCGGCCGAGTTTCCGCCCGCTGCTGACCGAGCGCATGGAGGTGATCCAGCCGCCGGTCCACTATGCGCAGGTCGACGGTTGAGCGGCTCGCGCGTGCACCCCATATGATCGTGAAGGAGACCTCCCGATGACGATCGATTTCAAGAACCTGTCCGCTGCCGAATGGCGTGAAAAGCTGAGCCCCGAGCAGTTTCACATCCTGCGCGAGAAAGGCACCGAGCGTGCCTTCACCGGCAAGTACGACAAGAACTATGGCGCCGGCGAATATCGCTGCGCCGGGTGCGGCGAAAAGCTGTTCGACAGCGATGGCAAGTATGACAGCGGCTGCGGCTGGCCCGCCTTCCACACCCCGGCCGAGGGTTCGGGGATCGAGGAGCACCGCGACCTCAGCCACGGGATGGTCCGAACCGAAGTGACCTGTGCCAAGTGCGACGGGCACCTGGGCCACGTGTTCCCCGACGGACCGCGCGACCACGGCGGGCTGCGCTATTGCATCAATTCAGCCTCCCTCGATTTCACCCCGCAGGACAGTGACGCCGGAGGCGGCGCGCAATAACCGTTCACGCCGGGTTCCATCTCGCCTATGCACCCTCGCGTGATGAGGGTGTCGGGACGATAGATGGCTCAGCGAGGAAGCCGGCGCGCCGCTGCGGAGACGCAGCGCAGGCGGCAATCGAGCAATCGGCCCGGCAAGAGGGCCACTGAGCGGTCCGGCTGGCGCCTGTGGCTGCGCCGCGGCGTCATCTGGGGCGGCGCGGCCGCGCTGCTCGGCGCGCTGTTCCTTGGCCTGGCAGTGCTGTTCGCCGCGCGCTCGCTGCCGACTTATTCCGCTCTCAAGGCGACGCAGCCCGGGCAGACCATCGTCGTACGCGCACGCGACGGAACCGAGATCGTCGAGCTGGGGCCGAGTTATGGCAAGTGGCTCGATAGCAGCCAGATACCGCAGGTGATGAAAGATGCGATGATCTCGGTCGAGGATCGGCGGTATTTCTCGCATCCTGGGGTCGATGCGATCGGCCTGGCACGCGCGGTTTATGTCTGGCTCAGCGGCGAAAAGCGCCTTCAGGCGACGTCGACGATCACGCAGCAGCTCGCGCGCAACCTGTTTCTCAATTCCAATCGTTCGTTCGACCGCAAGCTGCGCGAGGCGATCCTGGCGATGGCGCTGGAGACCAAGTTCTCCAAGCAGCAGATTCTCGAGCTGTACCTCAACAAGGTCTATTTCGGCGGTGGCGCTTACGGGGTGGACTCGGCCAGCCGCAAGTTCTTCAGCCATGACGCGACCGAGCTGTCGACGGCGGAAGCAGCGATCATCGCCGGGCTGGTCAAGGCGCCAAGCCGGTTTTCGCCCACCGCCGACGTCGACGCCGCGGTGGGGCGGGCGAACGTGGTGCTCGGCCTGATGCGGGAACAGGGCCGCATCTCCGCGAGCGAGGCCGCGGTCGATCCCAGCGCGGTGAAACTGAAGAAGGACGAAAGCCAGAACTCGGTTCGGTACTTTACCGACTGGGCGCTGCCCCAGCTCGACATCCTGCTGCCGGAAACGTTCGAGCCGATCGAGGTCTGGACGACGCTCGATACGGGCATGCAGCAAGCGGCGGCGACCGCGATCAAGTCCAACGTGCCAAGCGGCGCGCAAGGAGCGCTGGTCAGCATCGACCGTGACGGCGCAATCCTGGCGATGGTCGGCGGGACCGATTACGTGGCGACCAACTACAATCGCGCGACCGAAGCTTTGCGGCAGCCGGGTTCGGCGTGGAAGCTGTTCGTATACCTTGCCGCGCTGGAGGCGGGGTACACGCCCGAAGACACCGTCAAGGATGTGCCGGTGACGATCGACGGGTGGAGTCCGAGGAATTCCGGCGGCAGCTACGCGGGTGAGATCAACGTTCGTACCGCGTTCGCCTATTCCAAGAACACCGTTGCCGCACAGCTCGGGAACGAAGTCGGCTTCGGCACCGTGGCGTCGATGGCGCGCCGGTTTGGCATCTCGACACCCATTTCGACTTTTCCCGCCATGGTTCTGGGATCGAGCGAGACACGGGTGATCGACATGACCCGCGCATTTGCGGCGGTGTCGGCAGGCGGCAACAGCGTCGAACCGTTCGGCATCGTGAAGGTTACCACCACGGGCGGCGAAGTGCTTTACCGGCACGAGGCGAAGAACTCGACCAGGCTGGTGCCGGACTACGTCGCGGCCGGCATGACTGACCTGCTGCAGACGGCGGTCAGCACCGGCACTGGGCGCTCCGCGCAGATTGGACGTCCCGTCGCAGGCAAGACCGGCACCACCAGCTCCAACAAGGATGGTTGGTTCCTGGGCTTTTCGAGCGGGATCACCACCGGCGTGTGGATGGGCCGCGACGATGCCAAGGCGGTTGGCGGTTTGCAGGGCGGCACGGCCCCCGCGCGCGCGTTCGCGGCGTACATGAAGTACGCGGTGCGCGATCGGCCGATCGAGCAGTTCAACACTGAACTGAAGTTGCCGGAGTGGCAGCTCGAGCCGGACGACGAGCAGATGTACGGGGACCCCGACGACTACTATTACATCGACGAGGGTGGCAATCTGATTGAGCCGCAAAGGCCGGCATCGGGCGCGCCCGGACAAGGTCAGGATCCTTTCCCGGCCAATGGTGAGCAAGGTGGGCCGGGACCGGCGTTGCCGCCGGCACGTCGCCCGCAGCCCAGCGACGAAGGCACGCAGGCGGCAAGCGACGATTTCCTGAACAGCGCGACGGGGGGCAGTGGCGCGCCACCGCCGCCCCGGATCAGAGTTCCGGCACCCCAGCCCACCGCCAGCCAACGCCCGCCGTTCTAATGAAAGGCCCCGCCGCGGCACGTGCCGAACGGGGCCTTCATTCATTGCGAGCAAATTCAGCGGATGCGGATCGGCACGTAGGTCAGCGGCCGGCCGCGACGCTGAATGCGCAGCAACACCGTCTCGCGTCCCGCGGCTTGCGCGGCGGACACGATCGAACCCAGCGCGGCCACCGTATCGACCTCGCGATAGTTCGCGCTCACCACGATGTCGCCGGGACGCAGACCCTTGTTGCCGGCATCGGAGCCGGCCGCGACGTCCAGGATGACCAGCCCGTCCGTCTCTGCCGAAACGCCGAGCTGCTGCGCGTAGCGCGGCGTCATCGGCGACAGCTGCAGGCCAAGGCTTTGCGCCAGGGACGCATCCCCTCGGCCGGCTGAGCCGCTCGGGTCGTCTTCCGCCTGACCTTCGCTATTGAACAGCTGCGACTGGGCAAGCTCCTCCTCGGTCGGGCGCTTGCCGACTGTCACGTTCACCGTGCGCCGTTGCCCATCCCGCAGGATTTCGATCGGGAGCCGGGTGCCGGGCGCAGTGTTCGCCACCAGGAACGACAACGTCTGATCGCTCGTCACGTCCTTGCCGCCCACCTTAGTGACGACGTCGCCCGGGCGAATGCCCGCATTGTCCGCCGCCTGGCCAGGCTCGACCGACTGGACGAATTCGCCGCGATTCTGCGGCAGGTTGAGTGAATCGGCCAGGTCACCCGCGACCGACTGCAGCGAGACACCGAGGTATCCGCGTTCGATCTCGACGCCGGACCGCAGCTTCTGCACGATCGGCGCCGCGATCTCGGCAGGGATGGCAAAGCCGATGCCCACGCTGCCGCCAGACGGCGAGAAGATCGCGTTGTTGATGCCGATGACGTTGCCTTGCATGTCGAACAGCGGCCCACCCGAGTTGCCGCGGTTGATGCTCGCATCGGTCTGGATGTAACGGTCGTAAGCGGTGCCCGAGCCGGTGGTGCGGTACACCGCCGACACGATCCCGCTGGTGACGGTGCCGCCGAGCGCGAAGGGATTGCCGATGGCGATCACCCAGTCACCGACCCGCGCCTGCCGCGAATCGCCGAACTTCACGAACGGGAAGGGCTCCGGACGGCCGATCTTGAGCACTGCCAGATCCGACGCGGCGTCGTTGCCGATCAGCTCGGCGGGGTATTCGGTTCCGTCGGGGGTGGTGACCGTGATCTCTGCCACCTCGCCCCGGCCCTGCGGCGCGATCACGTGGTTGTTGGTGACGACATAACCATCGGCCGAGATGATGAAACCGGAACCAAGCGATTGCGCCTCGCGCGTGGTCGGCTGCTGCGCGCCGCCGTTGCCGCCGCGTCCGCCGAACAGCCCTTCGAACGGGGTGCCGGCAAACGGGTTCTGCTGCGCCTGCACCTGGATGCGCTGGCGGGTGGAGATGTTGACCACCGCCGGCTGCAACTGCGCGGTCAGGTCGGCGAAGCTTTCGGGCGCTCCGGCACGGGGGACCACGCGCGCCATTTGACTGTCGTCGTTTTGAGCCACCTGAGCCCCGGCGGGGTTGCCGGTGACCAGCGAGATCGCGGCGCCTCCGATCAGCAGCGCCGAGGTCAGTCCGTAAGAATATCGCACGCGCATAACGTCCTTTGCTTCCTCTTGCGTGACGGAAGCGCAGGCGCCTCCGCCGTGTTCCCCCAGTTTCGGTATCGGCGTGAAATCACGCCCGCGGGGCTGAACCGCGATTGAACATCCGCCGGCTCGTCAGTTGTTTCCGCGGAACTGCTTCAGATACTCGTTGTCGGGCGACAGGATGATCGTGCTCGACGACTTGGAATCGGCCGCGAAGGTGGTGTCATAGCTCTGCATGGCGCGGTAGAAATCGTAGAACTCCGGGTCCTTGCCATACGCTTGGGCGTAGATCTTGGCAGCCTGGGCTTCGGCCTCGGCGCGGATGATCTGGCCGTTCTTCGACCCTTGCGCGCGCAGCGTGGCAGCTTCCTGCTGCCGTGCGCTCTGCATCCGGCGGAACGCGGACTCGAGCGGCGTGCCGTCGGGCAGATCGGCGCGCTTGATGCGCACGTCGATGACCTGGGCGCCGTATTTGCGCGCCTGTACGTCCAGCTTGGTGCGGATGTTCGCCATGGTGGTTCCGCGCTCAGCGGCGAGCAGCGCAGTGAAGCTGCGCCGCCCAAGTTCCTGCCGCACGACCGACGACAGCACCTGGCCGAGCTGCGATTCGACTGTCGCCAGGTTGCCGGCGGTCTGCACCATCTTGATCGGATCGATGATCCGATACCGGGCATAGGCATCCACATTCAGCCGCAACTGGTCGGTCGAGAGCACGGTCTGCGGCTCCATGTCGACGCTGAGGACTCGCTTGTCGATGCGCTCCACCCGGTCCACGAACGGAATGCGCCACCAGATACCTGCGTTAGTGCGGCCGAACGGCTGATCGGGCTTGAACTGATTCACCGTCGCCACCGGCTCACCGGTTCGGATGATCACCGCCTGCTGGGTTTCGGGCACGACGATCAACGTGGACATCAACGCGACCACGGCAACCGCGACCGCGATCAGCGACGTCCGGTGGGTTTGCCAGAACGCTTCCATTACTGGGCCTCCGGGGGATTGGCGCTCTGCGAGCGGCGTTTGAGTTCGGGCAGGGGCAGGTAAGTTTGGACGCCGTTTGTCTCGACCACCGTCTTGTCGTTCTGGCGCAAGACTCGCTCCATGGTTTCATAATACAACCGCCGCTTGGTCACCTCGGGGGCCAGTTTGTATTCAGCATAAATCTTGTCGAACGACGCCGCATCACCTTGCGCGCGAGCGAGGATCTGCTGGGCATAGGCCTCGGCGCGGTTGATCTCGGCGTCGGCATCCTGCTGCGCGGCGGACACGTCCTTGAACGCTTCTTCCACTTCCTTGGGCGGGTCGGTCTTGCGGATCTGCACGCCCTGCACCGCGATGCCCGACTTGTACGCATCGAGGATGCCTTGCATCCGCGTCAGCACGCTCTGCTCGATGTCGGCACGCCCCGAACCGGACAGCACATCGTTGAGGGTCTTCTGCGCGACCGACGCGCGCATGGCAGCCTCGGCCACTTCGCGGACGGTTTCCTCGGGCGCATCGAGCTGAAAGCGGAACTGCTTCAGATCCTTGATCGTCCAGCGGACGATGTAACTGAGATCCACCAGGTTCTGGTCGCCGGTCAGCATCAGCTTCTGCGCCGATCCTTCGGGGATCTGCTCGATGCGGAACTCGCTGACCTCCTCGATGTCGACCTGCTGGATCGGCCACGGCCACGAGAAGTTGAGGCCCGGCTGCATGGTGCTGGAATATTTTCCGAACGTGGTGACGATCCCCTGTTCCTTGGGGCCCACCTGATGGACCACAGAGATGCCCAGCCACACCAGCGCGATCGCCCCGACCGCAAGCGGGAACCAGCTCTTTCCGCCAGGACGCTCGGGAAGGCGGAAGCCCGGCCCGCCGCCGCCGGTGCGGCGCGGACCTTCGGGACCGCGGTTCTTGAAGATGTCCTCGATACTCGCCGAGCGACGCGGCTCATCGGCTGAAGGCAACCACGGGTTGCGCGGACCCTTCGCCTTCGGCGGACCATCGCCCGATCCCGCCGTCTCGCCGGGGCCGCCTTTGTCCGGCCCAGGCTTGTCCCCCGGCTGCTTTCCACCCCACGGGCTTTTTCCAGCCATGGCGAGGCCGACCAGGCGCCCCATCCCATCATTGATGTCCATGCTTACACTTATAGGTGGCATCGGCCGGAAAAACAGGGGTGGTGACGGCGAAATTGGTGCTAGTGCGCCGGCCCTGATGGACGAGACAACATTGACCGCGCGCCTGCCGCAACCCGTCGCGGCCCGCGTGCAGTCGCTTAAGTGGACGGACGGCAGGGTGACCGCGATCCTCGACGGATCGGGGTTGGGCGCTGCCGAACGCGATGCGCTGGAGACGGCGGTGAAGGATGTGCTCGGCGCGGCACCCGACGTGGCCGAAGTGCGAGTGGCGATCATGGCGGACAAACCGGTGCGCAGCGGTCCGGTGATCGTGGCCGTGGGGTCGGGCAAGGGCGGGGTCGGCAAGTCGACGCTGACCGCCAATCTGGCGGTGGCGTTGGCGCGCAGCGGCCGCAAGGTGGGGCTGGTCGATGCAGACGTCTATGGTCCCAGCCAGCCGACGCTGCTCGACACCGAAGGGCAGCGACCGCAGGCCGAAAACGACAAGCTGATCCCGATCGACAGCCGCTTCGGGGTCAAGATGCTGTCGATGGGCCATCTGGTGGAGCCGGGCAAGGCGCTCGCCTGGCGCGGTCCGATGGCGAGCGGCGCGTTCGGCCAGCTGGTCGACGCGCACTGGGGCGACACGGAAGTCCTGCTGCTCGACCTGCCGCCCGGCACCGGCGACGTGCAGATCACCATGCTGCAGAAGCACAAGCCTGCAGGTGCGGTCATTGTCTCCACGCCGCAAGACCTAGCGCTGATCGACGCCCAGCGCGCAGCCGAACTGTTCGGCAAGGGCGCCGTCCCGATCATCGGGCTGGTCGAGAACATGTCCGGGTATGTTTGCCCGCATTGCGGCGAATCGAGCGATCCGTTCGGAAGCGGCGGGGTCGAGGATGCGGCGGCGGAGGCGGGCCTGCCATTCCTGGGACGCATTCCGCTGAGCCTGGCGGTGCGCGAGGCGAGCGATGCCGGAACGCCTCCCGCCGCGGGCGACGGAGAGGGTGCGGACGCGTTTCACGCGATCGCCGCCAGGCTAGGTCAGTGGCTCGACCAGCGGGCCGGGCCGGGTTCCGCCTGACGATGCAGATCAGCCGCCGGGGCCTGCTCGCGGGAGCCGCGGTCGGCGGCGGGTTGCTCGTGGCATGGGGACTGTGGCCGCGCGACTATGGCGTGCCGCTGACCCCCGGGCGGGGCGAATGGGCGTTCGGCGCTTGGCTCAAGCTGGCCCGCGACGGGGTGCTGACGGTGGCGGTCCCGCAGCTGGAGATGGGGCAGGGGATCACCACCCTGATCCCGCAGATCGTCGCTGCCGAAATGGGCGCCGACTGGCGGCAGGTGGCGGTCGAGCCGGCGCCGGTCTCGGGCGCCTATTCCAACCTGCCGCTGGCCGCGAAGTGGGCGCCGCTATGGCTGCCGCTAGCACCCGGAGTTGCGGATGAGCCTGGCGATCTCGTCACCCGTCGCTGGGCGGGGGAGAACGGTTTCATGGCTACGGCGGACGGCACCTCGCTCGGCGCTTACGAGCGCCCGGCGCGCGAAGCGGCCGCCGCGGCGCGCGCGATGCTGTGCATGGCCGCGGCCGAGCGCTGGGGCGTGAATTACGAGGAGTGCGAGGCGCAAGGGGGGCTGGTTCTCCACGGCGGTAGGCAGCTCTCGTTCGCCGCGCTGGCGGAGGAGGCGGCGCGGTTCGACGCCCCCGATCCGCCGCCGCTGAAACCTGCTCCCTACAGCGAACGGCCGATCGCGGTCGGGGCGTCGCAGGACCTTGCCTACCCGCGGCTCGATCTGCCCGCCAAGGTGGACGGCGGTTTCCAGTTCGCGGGCGACGTGCGCCTGCCTGGCATGCTCTATGCCGCGATACGTCACGGGCCGGTGGGTGACGCCGTGCTCAGCGGCTATGGCAGCAAGGCTGGCGCCCGTACCCTGGGCTTGCGCCAGGTGGTCAAATCGCGCCGCTGGATCGCCGCGGTGGCGGATACTTGGTGGGCTGCCGAACAGGCGCTGACGGCGCTGCGTCCGCGTTGGCGGACAGAGAACCGTGCCGACAGCGGGATCATTGACCAGCGGCTCGACGAAGCGCTTACCAAGGGCGAAGCCAGCCGGATCGCGACGCGCGGCGAGGGCGACCGCGATCTCGGCGAGCCGACTGTCACGTACCGCTATGAAATCGCGCCGGCCACTCACGCCACGCTCGAAACCGCCAGCGCGACCGCGCGGGTCGCCGACGGGCGGCTGGAGCTCTGGCTTGCAAGCCAGGCCCCCGCCGCTGCTAAGGCTGCGGCCGCGAAGGCGGTCGGGCTCTCCGCCGCCGATGTGGTGCTGTATCCAATGAGTGCCGGGGGCAGCTTCGACCGGCGGCTGGAGCATGATCACGCGATCGAGGCGGCGGTCATCGCCGCTGAAGTCGGCGCACCGGTTCAACTCGTATGGTCGCGCTGGCAGGAGATGGTGGCGGGGCGCCCGCGGTCGCCGCTTGCTTGCCTCGCCAGCGCTTGGACGGCGCGGGAGGACGGCACGCCCGGTGCGCTGCGCATGCGGGTGGCGATGCCCGCCACGACGCGAGAATTCGGCGAGCGCCTGTTTGGCAACAAGACCGCCTTCGCCGCGCTCGATGCGGCGGAGGATCCTGATCCGCTGGCGTTCGAAGGCGCGCTGAGCCCTTACGCGATTCCGGCGGTCGCGATCGATCACGTGCCGGTCGATATCGGCCTGCCGACCGGGCGCATGCGCGGCAATGCGGCGGGGTATCTTGCGTTCATCGTTGAAAGCTTCATCGACGAACTCGCCGCCCGCGTGGGGCGCGAGCCGCTGTCGTTTCGCATGGCGCTGCTGGGCGGGGATCCCCGGCTGGCCGAATGCCTCCAGAGGGCGGCTCGCCTGGCCCAATGGGATGGCGGTGCGCGGCAGAGCGGAAATGGGCTGGCGTGCTGGCGGATCGGCAATCCCGCGACTGGCGAGGCGGTCGCACGCATCGCCTGCGTCGCCACCGCCCGGGCTGGCGAGGGCGGTGTGCGGGTGAGCAAGCTGTCCGCTGCGGTGGACCTGGGGCGGGTGGTCAATCAGGATATTGCGCGCCAGCAGATCGAAGGCGGGCTGGTGTTCGGCACCAGTCTTGCCACCGGGTCGGCGATTTCGTTCGCGGACGGGCTGCCGACCGAGAGCAGCCTTGGCGCCCTGGCGTTGCCGCGGCTCGCGGATTGTCCTGACATTTCAGTCGAGATCATCGCCGGCGACGGCGAACCGGCCGACCCCGGCGAAATCGGCGCGGTGATCGCCGCTCCGGCCATCGCCAACGCGCTGCACTCTGCGACCGGACTGCGTTTGCGCCGCCTGCCACTGCTATCGGAGGGAATATGAACCAGCCAGCCGGACATCCCCGGGTTGAAACCGGCAAAGTCGGGGTGCTGCTGGTCAATCTCGGCACCCCGGATGCGCCCGATGCCCGATCGGTGCGGCGTTACCTCGCGGAATTTCTTTCTGACCGGCGGGTGGTGGAAATTCCGCCGCTGATCTGGCAGCCGATCCTGCGCGGCGCGGTGCTGACGACGCGCCCCAAAAAGAGCGCGCATGCCTATGCTCAGGTATGGACCGAGAACGGCTCCCCCTTGGCGGCGATCACCGCCGCGCAGGCCGCTAAGCTCCAGAAAAGGCTAGGGGAAACCGTCAAAGTCAGCCATGCCATGCGCTACGGAAAGCCGGAGATCGGGGTGGCCTTGCAGGCGCTGATGGATGCCGGCTGCAACCGCATCCTGCTCGCCCCGCTCTATCCGCAATACAGCGCCGCGACCACGGCGACGGTGGTGGACAAGGCTGCGGACAAGCTGCGGACAATGCGTTGGCAACCGGCGCTGCGCACGCTGCCCGCATACTACGACGATCCGCATTATATCGACGCTCTGGCGGCCGATCTCGGCGCACAATTGATGCAACCTGGCATTTCGCCCGAGGTCCTGCTGCTGAGCTTCCACGGAATGCCGCAGCGCACGCTTGAACTGGGCGATCCATACCACTGCCATTGCCGCAAGACCGCGCGGCTGCTCGAAGCGAAGCTGGGCCGGCCGGACTTGCGGATCGTGACCACGTTCCAGTCCCGCTTCGGCCGGGCCAGGTGGCTGGAACCGGCAACCGACGTCGTGCTGGTGGATGAGGCTCGCCGCGGCACGAAGCGGCTGGCGATCGCCGCGCCGGGTTTTTCGGCCGATTGCCTGGAAACGCTCGAGGAGCTGGCGATCAGGGGGCGTGAGACGTTCTTGGAAGCCGGCGGCGAGGAGTTCACCACCCTGGTCTGCCTGAACGACCGCGAACCAGGCATGGCGATGCTGGAGGCGCTGGTAAGGCGCGAACTTGCAGGCTGGGTGTAGCTCACTTACACTCCTGTCAATTATCAGGAGCCTGCCATGGCCACGCTTGCCAAGCCTGTCGCATCGCCGCACGTCAGCGAGGAAACTTCGCCCTCCCACTGGTCGGAAGGCCGGCTGTCCGATGCCGATGTAGCGCACATTCCGGGCGAGGCGGGGCCGCCGGTGATCGGCAACCTGTTCAACATGCTGAAGGACCCGCACGGGTTCGCCTGGCGCATGTTCCGCACGTATGGCCCGGTCTACAAGAACCGGAACCTGGGTCATTGGCACGTCTCGCTGATCGGGGCGGAGGCGAACGAGCTACTGCTGTTCGACCGCGACAAGATCTTCTCCAGCGAACAGGGGTGGAGCCCGGCCCTGCACAAGCTTTTCCCGCGTGGGCTGATGCTGCTCGATTTCGATCACCACCGGATGGACCGGCGCGCGCTGTCGATCGCCTTCAAGCCCGAACCGATGCGCCATTACGCCGGCGCGCTCGACCGCGGGATCGCCGCCGAGGTCGCCAAGTGGACCGGCCCGATGCTGTTCTACCCCGCGATCAAGCAGCTCACGCTGGAGCTGGCCGCCGACAGCTTCATCGGCGTGCCGTGGGGGCCGGAGGCGGACAAGATCAACCAGGCGTTCGTCGACATGGTCGCCGCCTCGATCACCCCGGTGCGCAAGCCCCTGCCGTTCACCCAGATGCGCAAGGGGGTGAAGGGCCGCGAATTCCTGGTCGAGTATTTCACCCGCGAAACGTTGAAGCGCCGCGCGGGCGAGGGCGTGGGGCAGGACATGTTCAGCCAGTTCGCCACCGCGACCCGTGACGATGGCAGCCTGCTGCCGGTCGACGAGGTGGTCGATCACATGAATTTCCTGATGATGGCGGCGCACGACACCATCACCTCGAGCGCGACGAGCCTGGTGTTCCACCTCGCGCAGAACCCCGAGTGGCAGGAGAAGGTGCGGCAGGAGGTGTTCGCGGTCACCGGCGGTCCCGACGCCAGCGGCAATCCGCGCGGCGCGACCTACGACGACCTTGGCAAGTTCGAGCTGATGGAGATGGCGTTCAAGGAATCGCTGCGTCTGATCGCCCCGGTTCCGTCGATCCCGCGCCGGGCGCTGAGAAGCTTCGAATTCAACGGCATCCGCATCCCGGCCGGCGCGCAGTGCGGGTTCAACGCGCACCTGACCCATCACATGGAAGAATACTGGGACAGCCCGGAAACCTTCGACCCGATGCGGTTCACCCCCGACAAGGTAAAGGCGCGGCACAAGTATGCATGGATCCCGTTCGGCGGCGGCGCGCACATGTGCCTGGGACTGCATTTTGCGTACATGCAGGTGAAGATCCTGATGGCGCAGCTGCTGCAGCGCTACCGGATCGAGATTGCCGAGGGGTACGATCCGGAGTGGCAGCCGTGGCCGATCCCCAAGCCCAAGGACGGTTTGAAGGTCACCTTCCGGCCGCTTTAGGCGCGTCCGCTAGAAATCGATTGCCACGCCGTCCTTGACCCAGTCGCCATAGCGGGTGGGGCTGAGTACCTCTTCCTCCGTGGCGGGTGCGGGTTCGGGTGCCGGCGCATTGGTCCAGTGGGCCGGCTTGTCGAATTTCTCGGGGCGCTTGGTCGCTCGTTCCATGGCGCCCGAGATGGGTGCGCTGGCGCTCGGTTGCAATCGCCGATAGGGCGCGCGGCATGGCGAAAACAGCAGGCGCGAAAATTCAGGGACTGGCCGCGCGCACCGCGGCGCTGCGGATGCTCGACGCCGTGCTGCGCCGGGGCGAAACGCTCGATCTGGCGGAAGGCCAGTATGCCAAGGGTCTGACGCCGAGCGACCGCGGCCTGGCCCGCGCGATCGCCAGCGAGACTTTGCGCTGGCTGCTCGATCTCGACGCGCTGATCGACAGCGCGACCAGGGACGTGCTGCCTGAAGACGCCAAGCCGCGGACCGTGCTGCGGATGATGCTGGCACAGTGGTTGCGGCTCGACACCCCGCCGCACGCGGTGATCTCCACCGGGCTGGAACTGCTTGACGGCGGCCCGCGGCGGCTGGCGCACGGGGTGTTCTCGACGCTGGTGAAGCGCGCGGCGGCGCTGCCGCCGGTGCCGACCTTGCCGCCCGCCGTGATCGAGCGCTGGGGGGAACGCTCGGCCGCCATCGCCGCCGCGCTGGCCGAACCGCCGCCGCTTGACCTGTCGCTTAAGGACTGGACGCAGACGACGCGCTGGGCGGAGGAACTGGGCGGTATCTCGCTGGCTCCCGGCCATGTGCGGCTTCCCCGGGGCAGCGCGGTGGAGCGGCTGGCGGGGTTCGAGGAGGGCGCCTGGTGGGTGCAGGATCTCGCCGCGTCGATCCCCGCGCGTCTGCTGGGCGAGGGCGACGGGCGCCGCGTGCTCGATCTGTGCGCCGCGCCCGGAGGCAAGACGCTGCAGCTCGCCGCCGCCGGGTGGCAGGTCACCAGTCTCGACAAGAGCGTGAAACGCCTCGACCGGCTGGTCGACAATCTCGACCGAGTGGGCCTGGCCGCTGAAGTGGTCGCCGCCGATGCGTTGAAGTGGGAGCCTGCCCGCCCATACGACGCGATCCTGCTCGATGCCCCGTGCACCGCGACCGGCACCTGCCGCCGCCATCCCGATGTGCTGCACCGGATCGGCCCGCGGCAGATCGCGGAAATGGCGGAGCTGCAGGCGGCGCTGCTGGGCCGCGCCGCCGGATGGCTCGCGCCCGGCGGGACGCTGGTTTACGCAACCTGCTCGCTGGAGCGGGAAGAGGGGGAGGACCAGGCGGCCCGCGTCAGTCTTGCGCCCGCCCCGATCGCGCCTGACGAGCTTCCGGCGGGCTTGGTCCCGACTGCCGCGGGGTGGCTGCGCACCGATCCCGCGATGATCGAACGCGGGCTCGACGGCTTCTTCGTCGCCCGCTGGAGAGGGTAGCGGCGCGAATTCGTCCTTCGCGTTCTTGAAACGCCAATGGACCGCACCTATTCCTGATCACAGCGGGCCGGGCCCCTCTGGCGCAGCGCTTTCGCGCGGCGCGATGTCGGACCGCATCGGGTGACACCGGTGCAGGGTCCAATGCGGCTTCGTCGCTGTCATCCGATCACGTGCAACGCACAAGGAGGATGGCACACATGCGACCTTTCACTTTTCTTTCGATGCTGATGCAGCAACGCATCGACGATGCCCTGCGGCTGGAGCGGATCAAGTCCGCGCACGATCCGCGCCGGTTGGCGCTGCTGCGCCGCCGCCGCGCGCAGCTGGGTCGGCGGTTGTCCCGCGCGCTGCTCACCCCCGCACCAGTGGGGAGCTGAACCATGGAGCCTTTGACCGCTTTGTGGCTGGGCACGCCGGTATGGATCTGGCTTGGCTTCATCGGCATCGTGATCGCGCTGCTGGTGCTCGATCTCGGCGTTCTGCACCGGAAGGAGCGCGAGATCGGGGTGCGCGAAAGCCTGGTGATGTCGGGCTTCTACATCACGCTGGGGCTGTGCTTCGGCGCGTGGGTGTGGTGGTACATGGGCGCTACTGCGGGCATGAATTACATCACCGGCTTCGTGATCGAGAAAAGCCTGGCGATGGACAACGTCTTCGTCATCGCGATGATCTTCGCCTATTTCGGGATTCCCCGCCTGTACCAGCACCGGGTGCTGTTCTGGGGCGTGCTGGGCGTGATCGTGCTGCGCGCGATCATGATCGGTTTCGGCGCCGCGGCGGTGCAGGAATGGGACTGGGTGCTGTACCTGTTCGCCGGGTTCCTGATCCTGACCGGGATCAAGATGTGGCGTTCGGCTGACGAGCAGTACGATGTCGGCGCCTCCCCGATCCTGCGCTGGGTACGGCGCCGCTTTCGCGTGACCGATACACTGCACGGCCAGCGGTTCTGGGTGCGGCAGCCCGATCCGGCCACCGGCCGGGTTGCCTGGTTCATGACCCCGCTGTTCCTGGCGCTGATCATGATCGAATTCGTCGACGTGGTGTTCGCGGTCGATTCGGTGCCGGCGATCTTCGCCATCACCACCGATCCGTTCATCGTCTACACGTCGAACATCTTCGCGATCCTGGGACTGCGCGCGCTGTACTTCGCGCTCGCGGCGATGGTCGACCGGTTCCACTACCTCAAGTACGCGCTCAGCCTGCTGCTGGTGTTCATCGGTTCGAAGATCTTCGTCGCCGATGCGCTGGGGTTGGCGAAGATCCCGCCGTCGGTGTCGCTCGGCATCACCTTCGCGATCCTGGCCGGGGGTGTCGCCTGGTCGCTGTGGAAGACGCGCGGGCAGGGTATCCCGGCCCGGGTGGAAGGCGCGTAGGCAGCGCCGCCGGGATGGGGGCTGCGGCCATCATCCCGGCGGTGCCGGTGGGCTGGTCAGGCCTTGACCTTGTTCTGGAAGCTCTTGCGCAGCTTGAGCAGCTTGGGCGGGATGGTCGCCTGGCAATACGGGTTCCGCTGGCCTTCGCCTTCCCAGTACTCCTGGTGGTAGTCTTCGGCCGGATACCACTGCGACGCGTCCTCGATCGTGGTCACCGCGTTGCCGCCATGCTCGGCGTTCCAGCGGTCGATGGCCGCTTCGGCCTCGGCGCGCTGGGTGTCATCGAGCGGAAAGATCGCGCTGCGGTACTGCGTGCCCACGTCGTTGCCCTGCCGGTTGAGCTGGGTCGGATCGTGCGTGCCCAGGAACACGTCGTAGAGTTCCGCCAGGCTGATCGCGTGCGGGTCGAACGTCACGCGGATGGCTTCGGCATGGCCGGTGTCGCCGCCGCAGACCTGCTTGTAGGTCGGGTTCGCGACGGTGCCGCCGATATAACCGCTTTCGACCGCGCTGACGCCGACCACGTCGCGGAAGACCGCCTCGGTGCACCAGAAGCACCCGCCTGCGATGATAGCCTGTTCGCTCATGCCAATCTCCTTTGGCCGGGGAGATAGGAAGCGCAGCAGAGCTTGTCACCGCCACCCGCTCGGATAAGCTGCGGGCGAATTTTTTAGGGAGAGACCTGTCATGCGCTCACTTGCGCTGTTGTTGTTGCCGATGCTCGCCGCTGCCGTTCCGGCCAGTGCGCAGACCCCGCCGACGTCCACCGCCGCCGCCGCGGTTGCAGTCGATCCGGCGCTGGCGGCTGCGGTCGCCGATCCGCGCCGGGACGCGGACCGCGCGCGCGACCAGTGGCGCAAGCCCGCCGAAACGCTCGCGTTCTTCCAGGTCGCGCCGGACATGAAGGTCGGTGAATATGCGCCCGGCGGCGAGTGGTATTCGCGCCTGCTGGGACTGTACCTGGGCCCCAAGGGCAAGCTGGTCGGCCTCTATTTCGATCCCACCTCGGGCGCGTTCAACGAAAAGACGCAAGCCGGCATCCGCGAAGGTGCGGCCAAGTACCCCGCCGACATCGCCGGCTGGTCGGGCATCCCGGCCGATCGCTTCGCCGCCATGACGCTGGAAGCCCCCGCGGAAGCGGAGAAGGGCACGTTCGACCGCATCCTGGTCATGCGCATGATGCACAACCTGATGCGCTGGAACATCGCCGACCGCGAGATCAAGGCGATGCGCGAGCTGCTGAAACCCGGCGGCATGATCGGCATCGAACAACACCGCGCGAAGGCCGATGCGCCGTTTTCCTACACCGACGGCAGCAAGGGCTACCTGCGCGAAGCCGACGTGATCAAGTTCATGGAGATCAACGGGTTCGAGCTGGTTGGCACCGCCGACTATAACGCCAACTCGCGCGATCCCGCCAACCACGCCGGCGGGGTGTGGGAAATGAAGCCGTCATGGAGCACCAAGCGGCCGGAGCTTGAGAACCTGGGCGAAAGCGACCGCATGACCCTGCTGTTCCGCAAGCGCGCTTAACCGATTGCCAAAGCCAGGGTTCGATGTGACACTGTTACATCGAACCCTGGAGTCGCGTCTCATGCCACCACGTCTGCTGTTTATCGCCCCGAGCCTCGTGCTGGCTGGCTGCGGCGGCGGGGCGGACGATCCGCGCGGGGTCGACCGGAGCGAGACGCTGCTGTCGGTGAGCGCGTCCGGCCACGCCGAATCGAAGCCTGACAAGGCCGAGTTCCAGGCGGGGGTGGAGACCTGGGCCCGTACCGCGAAGGATGCTAGCGCCGCCAACAACGCCAAGATCGAGGAGATCGTCGGCGCGCTGCGGACGCTCGGCGTTCCGGAACGGGACCTGCAGACCCGCGCGGTGTCGGTCCAGCGGATCGATTACGGCGACCGGCGCGGGCAATTCCAGGCCGCCAACGTGGTCAACGTCACGCTGCGGGACCCGGCCCGGACCAGCGCCGCGGTCACCGCCGTGACCGAGGCGGGGGCCAACATCGTCTCCGGCCCCAACCTGTCGATGACCGATCCGGAAGCGACCGCCAACCTCGCCTATGCCGATGCCTACAAGGCAGCCCGCACCCGCGCGAACGCTTACGCCAGGGCGGCGGACATGGAGGTCAGCCGGGTGCTCTACATCCGCGATGCGGGCGGCAGCCAGGGCAGCACCTATTTCCGCGCCGCGGACGCCACCGCGATCGACGTCGCCGCGCCGCGCCCCGAACAGGCGGTGCCCGTCGCGCCGCCACCTCCGCCAGTGATGCGCGGCGGCGGGGCGGGAATGATGATCGGCACCACGAATTCGGACGTGTTCATTCAGGTGGACTTCGCGCTGCGCCCGAAATAACCGCTGCGCTATGGCCCGCACCGTTTCCGTCGCCGCGCTCCAGCTCGATCTGTCCTCGCACGACGAGAGCGAGAACATCGCCGCGGTATCGGCGCTGGTGGAGGAGGCGGCGGGCAAGGGCGCGCAGATCGTCTGCCCGCCCGAGCTCTTCTCGGGCCGCTATTTCTGCCAGGTGGAGGACGAGGCGCTGTTCGCGCTCGCCCGCCCCGTGGCCGAGCATCCATCGGTGGTGGCCATGCAAAAGCTGGCGGCGAGGCTGGAGGTCGCGATCCCGACCAGCTTCTTCGAGCGCGACGGGCACCACTATTACAACACCCTGGCGATGATCGGCGCCGATGGCGAGATCATGGGCACGTACCGCAAAAGCCACATTCCCGATGGTCCGGGGTACGAGGAGAAGTACTACTTCCGCCCCGGCAACGACGGGTTCAAGGTGTGGGACGTGCCGCTTGCAAACGGGGGCGCAACGCGCATCGGGGTCGGCATCTGCTGGGACCAGTGGTATCCCGAATGCGCGCGGGTGATGGCGCTGCTGGGCGCCGAACTGCTGTTCTATCCCACCGCGATCGGGTCCGAGCCATACGACGCCGATCTCGATACCAGCCGCATGTGGCGCCGGGCGATGCTGGGCCATGCGGTGTCAAACTGCATGCCGGTGATCGCCGCCAACCGGATCGGCGACGAGGATGGCGCGCGGTTCTATGGTCACAGCTTCGTCACCGACGAGTGGGGCGATTTCGTAAGCGAATATGGCGCGAGCGAAAGCGGGGCGCTGGTCGCCACCCTCGACCTTGACCGGGCGGCGAAGCACCGTGCCGGCATGGGCTTCTTCCGCGATCGCCGGCCGCAGCTTTATGGCCGGATCTGCGAGGATATCTGAGCGCCTGGCCAAGCGGCCGCACCGCTACCTGATCGCGCTCGGCTCGAACATGCGCCACGCGCGGCTGGGAAGCCCGCGGGCGGTGATCGCGGCGGCGCTGGAGGAACTGGGCCGCGCCGGCATCACCGTGCTCGCCGCCGCGCCCGTCATCGCCAGCGCACCGCTTGGCCCCTCGCGCCGCCGCTATGCCAACAGCGCTGCGCTCATCGCCACCGCGCTGCCGCCCGAATGCCTGTTGGAGAGGCTGCAGCACATTGAGGGCGCTTATGGCCGCCGCCGCCGCGGCCAGCGCTGGGGCGCCCGCGTGCTGGATTTAGATGTTGTGCTGTGGAGCGCCGGCGCCTGGGCGAGCCGGCCGCTGACCATCCCCCACCCCCGCTACCGCGAGCGCACGTTCGTTCTGGCGCCGGCCACGCGCATCGCACCCCGCTGGCGCGATCCGGTCACCGGCTTCACCGTCCGCCAGCTCTACGCCCGCTTGACCCGCAGCAATCCGCTGCCCTAGGGCCCACCGCGTGGGGCCCTTAGCTCAGTCGGTAGAGCAACTGACTTTTAATCAGTAGGTCGCTGGTTCGAACCCAGCAGGGCTCACCACTCCCGCAGCCATTCACAGACGTGCGGCGCCTCGTCAGATTTGGTGGGGTGCGCGCGTGTGGCAGGCGGACGGCACGGCGTAGAGACATGCGGTACCCGTTCGGGATCAGGTTTCCTGCTCGGTCCGTGCGAGCAGGTCCATCAGGTTTCGCGCGGCGTCCCGATCCTCCTCCAGCTTGAACGCTATATCGAGATCCGGCGCTTCGCCCAGCAGATACAGCAGCGACCATAGCGCGAAGCGGCGCGACCGGTCGGCGGACAGGCCGAAATCGACGCGCAGGCGATCCAGCCCCGCTTCCCGCATCGCGAGCGACGCGTGCGCCAGATCGGTGGTGCCGAAGTAATGGTCGAGCAAATGATCGAGGTCCATGACCCGGGCTTAGCGCCGCTCGCGCCCAAGGCGAAGCATTACGCAGCCTGGGTTGGACATCGCGCCGCGCCACCCCACTTGGCGCAGCGGGTCCGAGGCGGTGGACCGGCGCCAGCGGGAGTTACGCGAATTGAAGATCGTCAACGGTGCCAGCCTCGCGCCGCGTTCTGGCGGGGCACCCAGGCAGATCGTGCTGCTGCTCCATGGCTATGGCTCGAGCGGCAAAGACATGATCTCGTTCGCGCCGCATTGGCAGGACGCATTGCCGGACGCGCTGTTTCTGGCGCCGCATGCCCCGCAGCGGTGCGGGTTCATGGCGTCAGGGTATCAGTGGTGGGGCCTGACCGGCTTCCACCCGCAGGCGCTTGCCGCAGGTGCCTCGTCCGCCGCGCCCGCGATCGACGCGTTCCTCGATCGCAAGCTGGCGCAGTACGATCTGACCGAACGGGACCTGGCGCTGGTCGGGTTCAGCCAGGGCACGATGATGGCGCTGCACGTGGGTTTGCGACGACCCCGGCCGGTGGCGGCGATCGTCGGCTATTCCGGCATGCTGACCGGAGCCGGCGAGTTGCACCGTCTTCCGGAGGCCAAGCCGCCGGTCTTGCTGGTTCACGGCTCGGCCGATCCGGTGGTGCCGGTCGCCGCGCTCCATCTGGCGGAGAGCGAGCTCAGGCGCGCAGGCGTCGAGGTGACCACGCACGTATCCATGGGGCTGGGGCACAGCGTCGATCCACACGGGATCAGGCTGGGGCGCGATTTCGTGGCCGAGGCGCTGCGCCGGTAGCGTCCAGCCGCCTGGCAAAGCGTACGAGGTGGTCGCCGCGTTACGGCGTTTCCGCGGCATAGGCGCAGCAGAACACATCGACCGCGCCGGCGATCCGCGCCTGGTTGCGAACCGGATCGCTGGGATGGCCGAACCGCCGTTCCAGATCCCCCATCCCCTTGCACATGCTGACGAACTGCTCCGCTGCGAGGTCAGGGTCGTCCGCCTGCATCGTGCCGGCATCGCACATCTGGCGGATGAACCGGGCGAACGCCTGTTTCATCCGGTGCGGACCCGCCGCCAGGAACACCGCGCCCAGTTCAGGTTCCTTTTCGGTCTCCGCAGCGATGCGGCGCTCGAACTGGACCATCTCGGGGCGCGACAGGAACGCGACCATCCCGGTGCCGATCGCGGTCAAATGCTCGCGCAAGGACCTGCGGCCGATATCATCGATCGAGAAATGGGTCCTGAGGCGGCTGCACTCCTCCTCGACCGCAGCGGTGAACAATGCGCGCTTGTCGCCGAAGTGATTGTACACGGTGACCTTGGACACATTCGCGTCGGCCGCGATCTGCTCGATCGACGCTCCGCCAAACCCGTGTTCGAAAAACGCCGCGCTGGCGGCGGCGAGGATCGCCTCGCGTTTCGCCGGATCGGCCGGCCGACCCTTGGTAGAGCCATGATCGTTTGACATCCTGAACGGTCCAGTTCAATTAAACGCAGGCGTTCAGTAATGGGCCTGCGCATGGAGGGAGGCAAGACGGCATGATCTGGATTGCCATCCGCATGCTGACCGGCGACGCGCAGAAGTTCTACGGCCTGGTGTTCGGCATCGCGTTCTCGACCCTGCTCATCACCCAACAGCTGACAATCTTCGTCAACCTGATCGAGCGCGGATCGAGCGGGGTGTACAACGTCTCCAGCGCCGATGTGTGGGTGATGGACGAGGTCAGCCGCACCACCGATGTCAATTATCCGATGCCATCGACCGCGCTCGACAAGGTGCGCAGCGTGCCGGGCGTCGAATGGGCGGTGCCGCACCTGCGCGCATCAGCTTCGGTGCGTTCGGGCGATGGCGACCTGGAAGGGGTGGCGATCATCGGGGTGGACGACGCGACCCTCATCGGCCTGCCGCGCTCGATGGTCATGGGCAGCGCGGAAGTCCTGTCGCAGCCCGACAGCGTGATTATCGACGATGTCGGCGTCACCCGGCTGTTCGAGGATGGCAGCAGCCCGATCGGCCAGCGGCTGGAGCTGAACGATCAGCGGGCGGTGATCCGCGGCGTGGCGGATGCGCTTCCCAGCTTCACCAGCCAGGTGACGCTGTACACCAAGTACACGCAGGCGCTTCGCTACGTGCCGGGAACGCGCAACCGGCTGTCGTTCGTGCTGGTCGGGGCGGCGGACGGCGTTTCCGCAGGCACCCTGGCGCAGCGCATTCACGAGGATACGGGACTGCGGGCGCGGACGCGCGACGAGCTGGCCCGAGACGGCATTCAGTTCATCATCGACAACACCGGCATCCCGCTCAACTTCGGGATCACCGTGGCACTGGGGTTCATCGTCGGCGTAGCGATCGTCGGGCTGACCTTCAGCCTGTTCATCCGCGACAACATCAAGCAGTTCGGCGCGCTCAAGGCGATCGGCGTGACCAACGGCAAGATCAGGCGAATGGTCGCCGCGCAAGCCGGCCTGGTCGGCCTGATCGGCTATGGCCTGGGCGTGCTGGGGACGGTCGCCTTCATCTGGAGTTTCTCCAGCAATCCCACCTTCAAGGGGTTCTACATCCCGTGGCAGATCCCGCTGATCAGCTTGGCGGCGGTCGCGCTGATCCTGGCGCTGACGGGCTGGCTGGCGTTGCGCAACGTCCTGCGCACCGAACCCGCTTCGGTGTTCCGCTGATGGATGCGGCGATGGACAGCGGCCCGATCGGCGGCAGCGCGCCCGGGGAAGCGGCGATCAGCACCCGCGGCGTCACGCGCGACTTTAAGGCGGGGCAGCAGACGATCACCGTGCTCCACGGCATCGACCTCGATGTCCGGGCGGGAGAGTTGACCTACCTCGTCGGTGAAAGCGGTTCAGGCAAGACCACCCTGATCTCGATCATGTGCGGCATCCTGTGGCCGACGCTGGGCGAGGTGAAGGTGTTCGGGACCGACATCTATGGCCTGAGCGACACGGCGCTGGTCGAGTTCCGGCTGAACAACATCGGCTTCATTTTCCAGCAGTACAACCTGATCCCCTCGATCGACGCCGCGAGCAACGCGGCCGTGCCACTTATTGCGCAGGGGATGGGGCGGAGCGAGGCCCGCGCCCGGGCGGTCGCCATGATGGACAAGCTCAACATCGGCGACCAGGCGGCCAAGTTGCCCAGCCAGCTGTCGGGCGGCCAGCAGCAGCGCGTCGCGATCGCGCGGGCGCTGGTCCATCAGCCGCGCCTGGTGGTGTGCGACGAGCCAACCGCCGCGCTCGACGCGGCATCGGGTCGCCGGGTCATGGACCTGCTACGCGAGGTGGCGGTGGCGCCGGACCGCGCGTGCATCATCGTGACGCACGACAATCGCATTTTCGATCTCGCTGACCGGATCCTCGTGCTGGAGGACGGCCGCGTCACCCACGACGGCAAGGACATGCCCGAAGGACACTGACATGACGATCGAGTGGAAGAACCTCAATTTCTCACGCCAGGTCCTGCCGGCGATAGCGGTAGCCGGATTGCTGGTGGCGGCGCTGTTCATCGCTGGCGGACTGCCTGACCGCCAGCTTTCCGAGCCTGCCCGCGAACCCGCACGCGCACCTGCCGCGCTCGCCAGCCAGCCCCGGGTCGCCGGGTCGGGGGTGGTCGAACCGTCGAGCGAGCTGATCCAGATCGGCTCGGCGCTGTCGGGCCTGGTGACGCGGCTGGCGGTGCAACCGGGCGACCAGGTGGCGCGCGGACAAGTGCTGTTCACCGTCGACGACCGCGCGGTGCGCGCCCAGCTGCGCGAGGCGGAGGCCGCCATCGCCGCGGCGCGGGCCGGGATCGCCGAAGCGCAAAGTGCGTCGGTGACCGCACGGCGCCAGCTGGCGCTGTTCCGCAGCGTGTCCGATCCCGCCGCGGTCAGCCGGGTCGAGGTCATCCGCGCCGAGGGAGAGGCCGCGGCGGCGGGCGAACGCATCGCGCTCGCGCGGGCGCAGCTCCAGTCGGCGGAAGCGCGCGCCAACTCCGCCCGCACCGAGATCGGGCGGCTGACGGTCCGCGCGCCGCGCGCCGGCGAGATCCTGGCGGTCAACATCCGCGAAGGTGAATACGTCAGCACGACAGGCGCAGGCGGCAACGCGCAACCGTTCATTGAGATGGGCCAGACGCAGCCGCTTCACGTACGGATCGACATCGACGAAGAGCAGGCGCCCCACGTCGCGCTGGGCGCCTCCGCCACGGTATCGCCGCGCGGGGCGGCGGACCGGCAGGTGCAGGCGACCTTCGTTCGCGCCGAACCGCTGGTGGTCCCCAAGCGCTCGCTCACCAACAGCGCCGCCGAACGGGTCGACGTGCGGGTCCTGCAAGTGATCTACCAGCTACCCCCGGCGGACGAATTGTTTCGCGTGGGGCAGCAGGTCGATGCGTACATTCCCGCCCGCAAGGCTGCCGCCCGCAAGACCGCCCCCAGCCAGACCGCGAAAGCGACCACGTGATGACGCGCATGCTTCTGGCCGCGGCCAGCGCCGTGACCTTGTCGGCCTGCGCCGCAGGACCGCCGCCCGAGATCGCCACGCCGGTGCCGGAACTGCCCGAAACGTATGCTTACGCGCCTGAGGCGACGGTCGGCGCGGAGCTGGCGGCCTTGCTGCCGCGCGACGATGCGGCGTTCCAGCTGCTGACGGCGCAGGCGCTCGCCGCATCGCCCACCTTGGCCGAGGCCGCCGCCCGGATCGAGCAGGCGCGCGCCGGTGCCGACCGCGCCGGGGCGCAGCGCCTTCCCGAAATCGGGATCAACGGGGGCGTGACCGGCACCCGCTCCAATCCGGCGCAATTTTCCGCGAACCTGCCGCCGGGGATACAGGCTGACAGCGAGCGGGTAGCGTATGCGGCGAACCTCACCGCCCGCTGGGACCCCGATATCTTCGGGGGGCTGCGCGCGCGGGAGCGCGCGGCGCTGTCGCGGATCGACGCGACGACCGCTTCGGCCCGCGCGGTGCGCATCGCGCTGGTGTCCGAAATAGCGGGCGCCGTGATCGACTGGCGGACGCTGGCTGCGCGCGAAGCGGAACTGCGCGCCGACCTTGCCTCCGCCGAAGAGCTGGCGCGCCTTGCCGGGGTGCGCGAACGGGCGGGGATCGCGCCCGGTTTCGACAGGGTGCGGGCAGAAGGTTCGGCGGCGTCCTCGCGCAGCCGTCTCACCGCGCTCGACAGCGATCGCGCGCGGCTGCTGGGCCGCCTGGTGACGCTGACCGCTCAGGGCGCCGGCGATGTGCGGGCGTCGCTGGCCCGTGAAGCGGGTACGGCGGTGCTGCCGCCACCGCCGCCGGCGCTGCCGTCCGCACTACTCACCAACCGGCCGGACATCGTGGCGGCTGCCGCGACCCTCGCCGCCGCTGACGCGGAACTCGCGGCGACGGCCCGGCGGCGGTTCCCGGTGTTCGACCTGTCGGCCGCCGTCGGCCTGCTCGCGTTCGGGCTGGGGGATCTGCTCGAAACCGATTCGGTGATCGGCAATCTGGCCGCCTCGGTCGTCGCGCCGCTGCTGGATTTCGGCCGGATTCGGGCGGAAATTGAGGGGGCGGCAGCCGAGAAAACGGCGTCGTTCGAGGCCTATCGCGGGGCGGTGGTCACCGCCCTTGGCGATGCGGAGGGCGCCTATGCACTGGTCGCATCGGCCGACCGGGAGGCCGCCGCCGCCGCCCAGGAAGCGGCCAGCCTGCAGCGCGCGGCCCAGCTGGCGGGCTTTCGCCAACAAGCGGGACTGGCCGATTTCCTGACTGTGCTCGAAGCCCGGCGAGCGGCCGACAGCAGCGGCGAGCGGGCAGCCGCGGCCGCCGGCCGGGCGCGCCGGGCCCGGGTCCTGCTATGGCAGGCAGTGGGCGGCGAGTGACCCGGGACGGGAGGATGGTTGGGATTCGCGCGCACCGCTGCTAGGCGCCGCGCATCATGATCAGCATCAACAACCTCACGGTGCGGCTGGGCGGCCGCACGATCCTCGATGGCGCGAACGCGACAATCCCGGCTGACGGCCGGATCGGACTGATCGGGCGGAACGGCGCTGGCAAGTCCACCTTGATGAAGGCGATCATCGGCGAAATCGACCCGGACGACGGCGAGATCGAGATGCCGCGCCGCGCGCGGATCGGCTACATCGCGCAGGAAGCGCCCAGCGGGCAGACGACTCCGTTCGAGGCGGTGCTGGCGGCCGACCTTGAGCGCACGCGGTTGCTGGCCGAAGCGGAGACCTGCGAGGATCCCAACCGCCTCGGCGACATTCACGACCGTCTGCTGGCGATCGACGCCTACTCGGCGCCAGCGCGCGCGGCGATCATCCTCACCGGGTTGGGGTTCGACGAAGAGATGCAGGCGCAGCCGCTCGACAGTTATTCGGGCGGGTGGAAGATGCGGGTAGCGCTGGGCGCGCTGCTGTTTTCCGCGCCCCACGTGCTGCTGCTGGATGAACCGTCCAACCACCTCGATCTGGAAGCCACCCTGTGGCTGGAAAGCTTCCTGAAAAGCTATCCCGGCATGCTGATCATGATCAGCCACGAACGGGACCTGCTGAACAACGTGGTCACCGCGATCCTGCATCTGCAGGGCGGCAAGCTGACCCTGTACGCGGGCGGATATGACGCGTTCGAGGCGCAGCGGGCCGAACGGGCGGCGCAGCTTGCCGCGGCCAAGGCGGCGCAGGATGCGCAGCGGGCCAAGCTGCAGGACTATGTCGCGCGCAACAGCGCCCGCGCCTCGACCGCCAAGCAGGCGCAGTCGCGGGCCAAGATGCTCGCGAGGATGCAGCCGATCGCGGCGCTGATGGAGGATCCCAGCCTCAGCTTCGACTTCCCCAGCCCGGAGGAGATGCGGCCGCCCCTCATCGTGCTCGACCACGCGGCGGTGGGCTATGGCGGGACGCCCGTGCTCAGCCGGGTGAACCTGCGCCTCGATCCCACCGACCGGCTGGCGCTGCTGGGCCGCAACGGCAACGGCAAGACCACCCTGGCGCGGCTGCTCGCCGCCCAGCTCCCCACGCTCGATGGCGCGATGCAGGCCTCGGGCAAGATGAAGGTGGGCTACTTCACGCAGTACCAGGTCGAGGAACTGGCTTCGGATGCCACGCCGCTGGAGCACATGACACGCGCGATGGAGGGAAAAACCCCCGGGGCGGTGCGTGCGCAGCTTGGCCGATTCGGCTTTTCGGGGCCGAAAGCCACGACGCAGGTCGCCAAGCTGTCGGGCGGGGAGCGCGCGAGGCTGGCGCTGGCGCTGATCACCCGCGACGCGCCGCATCTGCTGATCCTGGACGAGCCGACCAACCACCTCGACGTCGATGCGCGCGAGGCGCTGGTGCAGGCGCTCAACGATTACGAAGGCGCAGTCATCCTGATCAGCCACGACCGGCACATGGTGGAGCTCACCGCAGACCGGCTGGTGCTGGTCGATGGCGGCACCGCGACCGATTATGACGGCAGCATCGAGGATTACATCGACTTCGTGCTCGGTCGGAACCAGCCGAAGGAGAAGCGGGCCGGGCGCGGGAAGAAGGATCGCCGCTCCAGCGCCAAGGAACGCGAGGACGCCCGTCTGGCGCGCGGCGCCATCGGCGAGATCGAAAAACGGATCGCGGGCCTGCAGGGCGAGATCGCCCGCCTGGACGAAGCACTGATCGGCGGCTCAGCCGCGTCGCCGGGCGACCTGGCGCGGCGCCGGGCGAGCCTGGAAAAGGATCTCGCCGCTGCCGAGAGCGACTGGTTGAGCGCCAGCGAAAGCCTGGAACAGCGCGTGGCATGACGCGGGCCGCCGCACGGGCCGACGAACGGCGCCAGAGGAGCGGATGCGAACCAGGCTGAGTGTCTGCCGCCGGAAGGCTTCGTTCGAGTCGGTCGACGAGGCTGTCGCCGCGATCGCGCGATCAGGTCTGGAGCTGCGGCACTATCGCTGCGACCGGTGCCGACGGGTACACTTGACCAGCCGCACCAAGGGGAAGCGAATACCCCGCCCCGGCACGTAGATCGCCGAATTCGCCGCGCTGCCGATCGCAGCTTCCGCCCCCGTCAGGCGACGACCGGCTTTTCCGCAGCCCGGATCACATCGGCAATCTGGCTCATGTCAGTCGTCAACCGGTGCCGCAGGTCGGCCGCCGACAGTTTCGCAAACTCCACGATCAGGGGCATCGACAGACTGAGCCGGAGCGTCCCGCCCCAGTTCCCGTCGCTCTGCCGCACGCATTTCACCGGCTGCCCCAGCCGCAACCCGCGCGCGGCCAGCACCCGGTGCCAGCGCTGGGCCATCGCAAAGTCCGGAGCCGAACGAAGCGCCGACAGATCGAGCGTCGCGAGCGTGGCGTGGTGCAGTTCGTCGGTAGCGAGCGAGGGCGACACCAGCGATGCACCCAGCGATTCCGCCAGCCCGCGCACCGCCGACCCGAAGGCGGAGATCACCTGATGGCGCAGATCAGGGGCGACCGCCGCGAAGCGCTCCACTTCGAACTGTGCCGCGAGCAGCCGCAACAGCAGTCCGGGATTGGTTCGTTCGTCGAGGAACGCGGCGGCGGTCCAACTCGCGGGCAACTCGCTGCGGGCGAACACCCGGCTCAGACCAGTGGCCAGAGGCGCGGCCGGCGCCCATGCGGCAGGGAAAAAAGCGAAGCCTGAGAACGGCGGCCCGCCGATGAACTTGGACCCCGTGACCATCACCGCGCAGTCCCGTTCAAGATAGTGCGCCAGCATTTCGGGCGACGAGCGCGCCTGGCATGCGTCGACCACGAAGCGCGCGCGCTCGCCGAGCCGCTGCCGCAAGCCGTCGATCGCCGCGAGGTCGGGCAGGACCAGCCCGGTTTTCGACCCGTGAACCACGTGGATCAGCACCTGCCGCCCATCGGCGATGGCCTGCCGCGCGGCGTGTTCGATCAGGGCCGAGAGTTCGGCGCTGGTCAGCGCGGTGCCTGCGTCGTCGCGGATGGGAACGGCCACGACCGTCGTCGCCCCGAGTTGCGCCAGCGCCTCTCCTTTGGCCACCGCGATCCCGAGCGGGGTCTTGTCAGCGAAGTGGCGGCCGCTCGCGGCCAGCAGGCAACCGCTGCCGACCTCGTCCTGACCGACCAGGATGTTGGTGACCGGCAAGGCGCTGTTGGCAGCCGCCGCCGCCAGCGGCAGGTATTCGAGATCAGTGCCCGACGCGGCGAACGCGATCTCCACCTCGTCGGCCAGCATCCACGACTGGC
This sequence comes from Altererythrobacter sp. TH136, assembly GCF_007065885.1. NCBI lineage: Bacteria > Pseudomonadati > Pseudomonadota > Alphaproteobacteria > Sphingomonadales > Erythrobacteraceae > Altererythrobacter > Altererythrobacter sp. TH136. The sequence continues at coordinate 2,049,773 of NZ_CP041409.1, forward strand.
GAATGCAGGTGCGCAGCTGTTCCAGGGAGGCGCGGTAGAAGTCTGGGCTGTGCGCAAAGTCCTGCGGCCAGCCTGACAGGACATCGTGCAAGTGCTCGAACGCCGCCAGCGACACGTCGTTCGCGGTGGACGAGGCATAGGCCCGCACCGATCGCGGGAAGGGGGAGGCGCCGTACTGGTTCGTATTCGCGCCGCTGCGCAGCTCGATCCGGCCATCCCCGCCGGACGCCAGCAACGCGGCCACGAACCTTGCTTCCACCATTCTCTTCACCTGCCGGTCGTCCGCGACTAGTGGAGCGCCTTCTGTTCGGCGCCCCGCCCGCCTACATAGCGGCGCAGCACACAAGAGAAAGACTACTTTGATGCACCCCAACCTGGCCTTTGCCGAACCGCGGCGCGCCCGCTTGCCCGAAACCGCGCGGGAGCGGCTGCGGATCCTCCTCATCGCCAAGCATGTGTTCTGGCAGAGCGGGCTGCACCACGAAGATGGCAATCACGCGGCCTACCACCGCGAGATGCGCGAAGTTCTGGAGGGGCTGGGGATCAACCTGCAACTGGCCGACAGCTACGAGGCGCTGTTCGCCGATCCGGGCTGCGATTTCATCTTTCCGCTGCTCAATCGCGGGGGCTTTCTGAATTCCGAGATGCTGCTGCCGCTGCTCGCGACCCGGCTCGGGGTGCCGTACCTGGGGGCGACCCCGATCCTGCGCGGCCTGAGCGACGACAAGCATCTGGCGAAGCTGGAGGCGCAATCGAAAGGCGTCCCCACCGCGCCGTGGGCGATCTTCCGCCGCGGCGCCCCGGTGGACGCGGCCACGCTGCCCGCCGGCGACCGGCTGGTGATCAAGCCCAATGCCTCGTCAGCCAGCTGGGGGGTGCGCGATGCGTCCGATACGGCGGCGGCGGTGAAGGCGATCGAGGAAATCCACGACGACGGCCACGACGCCATCGTCGAGCCGTTCCTGGACGGGAGCGATGTCGAAGTCCCGGTGATCATCAGCGGCGGTCAGCCCGCGATCATGCCGATGATGCTGTTCGAACAGGCCGACCCGGCGCACCTTCGCACCTATCAGGAAAAGCGCGACCTGGTGGAACGCGAGCAGAAATACAGTCTCGTGCCGCTGGCGGATTCGGCCGACCCTGCCGTGATTGACCTGATCGCGCGGCATACCCGCGCGCTGGCGACCACTTACCACCCGTTCGATTACGGCCGGTTCGAATTCCGGTACGATGCGAGCAGCGGTGTCGTTCACTTCCTCGAGGTCAACCTCAACTGCAACCTGTGGTCGCAGAAGGTGTTCGGCCGTTCCGCCGCGCTGCTTGGCTGGTCGCAAAGCGAGCTGATCGAAACGATCCTGACCGAAAGCCTCGACCGGCACGGCCTGCTCGGGTCCGGCACGCGGCTCTGGGCATGAGCGGTCCTGCGGCGCGAGCGGTCGTCCTGGCCGGGCAGCGCGCGGGCACGGTCAATGCCCTGGCGCAAAGATTCGGCCTGTCGCACAAGGCGTTGATCCCCGTGCGGGGCGAGCCGCTGATCACCTATGTCGCGCGGACGCTGGCGGATCATGAGCGGATTTCCGAGATCGTCATCTCGGCCGAGCCGGAGGCATTCGATCCGATTACCGAGGTGCTGCGGCGCGCCTCGATCAGCACGGCCAAGGTCAGCTTCACGCCGGCCGCCGGCACTTTGCCCGATAGCGTATTTGCCGCAGTCGGCAAGCATGCCGGGCCGATCCTGATCACCACCGCCGATCATGCGTTGCTGACGGCAGCATCGATCGATGCGATGCTCGACGCGGTCACCGGTTCGGACGTCGCCATCGGGATGGCGAACAAGGCGTCGGTGCTGGCTGCCCACGCCGAAGGGCAGCGGCGGTTCTATCGCTTCCGCGACGATGAATATTCCAACTGCAACCTGTACGCGATGGCCGACCGGTCGTCGCTCGCCGCGGCCGAGGTGTTCCGCGGCGGCGGCCAGTTCGCCAAGAACGTCGGCCGGATCGTGGAGGCGTTCGGAGTGCTCAACCTCGTCCTAATGCGGCTCTCGGTCCTTAGCCTGGCGGCTGCGATGCGGCGGATTTCACGCCGGATCGGCCGCACCGTGACCCCGGTGATCATCCGTGACGGATCGCAGGCGATCGACGTCGACAACGACCGGACGCTGGGCTGCGTGGAGGACATCCTGGCACGGCGCGCCGGTCCGTCAGTTGATGAACTCCGCGACGAGGAGGCGATCTCTACGAAGCGGTAAAAGCGTCGCATGCGTCTTTGATGCCGTCTCGATCAGCGCATCGAGGCCCGGTTCATGAACCGGAGACTTGCCCGCCTTGATCGCATCCACCTTCGCCTGCGACACGTCGATCCCGATGACGTGATGGCCCTGGCTCGCGATGCAGCCAGCGGCGGTGCAGCCCACGTAGCCGAGGCCGAAGATAACCACTCGCAAAGGCTGTTCCCGTCCATTCCGGAGCAATTCGGACGGGGTAGTGCGCCCTTGGCGAAGCAACAAAGGGTTCGGAACGCTTCTCAGCCTGCCAGACGAAGGTCCGGCCGGGCGGGTTCGCCGGCGTCGGGCCAGATGCCGCGCGTATCGTAGACCGCCGCGCGGCTGCGTTCCTCCAGCGGCACCACGCGAAACACGTCATGATCGACCAGCACGATCAGCACGCCGCAGGTCTCCAGCGCGGTGTCGATGTCGACCAGCGTCGCGCCGGTATCGGCGAACTCCGGCGGCAGTTCGCTGGCATACGGCTCGACCACCCGCATCCGGCTGCCGAACTTGCGCGCCAGGCTGGCGGCGACGAAGCGGGCGGGGCTTTCGCGGAAATCGTCGATGTTCGCCTTGAAGGCCAGGCCGAGGCACGCGACCGGCACGTGCGGGTGCGCTTCGACGAGCGCGTTCGCGCGGGCGAGCACGTGGTGCATCTTGGCGTCGTTGACCTCGCGCGCGGTGCGGATGACCCTGGCCTCTTCGGGGGCGGAGCTGACGATGAACCACGGGTCCACCGCAATGCAGTGGCCGCCGACGCCCGGGCCGGGCTGGAGGATGTTGACCCGCGGATGCCGGTTGGCGAGGCGGATCACCTCCCACACATCGAGACCCATGCGGTCGGCGATCATCGACAGTTCGTTGGCGAACGCGATGTTGACGTCGCGATAGGCGTTCTCGACCAGCTTGGTCATCTCGGCTGAACGGGCATCGGTGGTGACGCAGGTGCCGCGCACGAACAGCTTGTAGAACGCCAGCGCCTTGCGCGCGCAGCGCGGGGTGATCCCACCGATCGAACGATCGTTGTGAGTCAGTTCCTCCAGGATGCGGCCGGGCAGAACCCGCTCGGGGCAATAGGCGATCGAGATATCGGGCGTGTCCCGGGTCAGCCCCGGCATCTTCAGGTCCGGCCGCAGTCCTGCCAGCCGGTCGCGCAGTTTCTCGGTAGTGCCGACCGGCGAGGTCGATTCGAGGATGATGCAGTCACCCTTTTTCAGCACCGCGGCGAGGCTGGTCGCGGCGGCGAGCACATGGCTGACGTCGGGCGTGTGGTTGCCGTCCTTCTCGAACGGCGTCGGCACCGCGATCACGAACACGTCGGCGGGCACGATCTCGGTCGCGGCGCGCAGCATGCCGCGCTGCACCACGCCCTGGACCAGCCCGTCGAGGTCGACTTCCTCGATATGAATCTCGCCCCGATTGATCGTGTCGACCACCTGCGCATTCACGTCGATCCCGGTGACACGGCAGTTCGCGCGGGCGATGATCGCCGCCGTCGGCAGGCCGATATAGCCAAGGCCGATGACACAGACTTCCGGTTTGCTTGTCCCGCGCATGATGTTCCCGCAAATTGCTTTGGCCGAGCCCTAGGCGCGGGGGAGTAAACAATGCGGTAACGATGCCGCTCAGGTGGCGAGCAGTTCCACGATCCGCCCGGTCGCCTTGCCGTCACCGAACGGATTGTGCGCGCGGGCCATCGCTTCGTAGGCGGCAGGTTCGTCGAGCAGCCGCTCGGCCTCCGCGACGATCCGGTCGGCGTCGGTGCCGACCAGGCGGGCCGTCCCGGCGGCCACGCCTTCGGGGCGCTCGGTAGTCTCGCGCATGACCAGCACCGGCTTGCCGAGCGCGGGCGCTTCTTCCTGCACCCCGCCGCTATCGGTCAGCATCAGGGTGGAGATGCCGAGCAGGCGGGCGAAGTGCGGGTAGTCGAGCGGGTCGATCAGCGCCACGTTGTCGAGCCCGCCCAGGCCCGCGTTCATCACGCGCCGGACATTGGGGTTGAGGTGGACCGGGAAAATCACCGCCACATCGGGTCGCGCAGCGAGGCGGGTGACGGCTTCGGCGATCGCTTCCATCCCGCCGCCGAAGTTCTCGCGGCGGTGGCTGGTCACGCCGATGATCCGCTTGCCGGCGAACCGCGCTTCCAGCTCGGCGAGACCCCCGGCAAGGCCGGGCTCCCGCTCGATCCGGGCGGTGATCCAGTGCAGCGCGTCGATCACCGTGTTGCCGGTGACGTGGATTGTGCCGGGCGCCACGTTCTCGCGCCGCAGCGCCTCGGCGGCCGTTGCGGTCGGGGCAAAGTGCAGCGCGGCGAACGCGCCGACGATCTTGCGGTTCACTTCCTCGGGCCAGGGATGGTGGATGTTGCCGCTGCGCAGGCCCGCCTCGACATGCGCGACGGGTATCTTGCGGTAATAGGCGGCAAGAGCTCCGGCCATGGCCGTGGCCGTGTCTCCCTGTACCACGACCCAGTCGGGCGCTTCGGCATCCAGCACCCGGCCGATGCCGGTGAGCAGGTTCGCGGTCAGCGCGTCGAGCGTCTGGTCGGGTTGCATCAGGTCGAGATCGTGATCGGGCACGATCGCGGCGATCTCCAGCACCTGGTCGAGCATCCCGCGATGCTGGCCCGACACGCACACCCGGCTGTCGAAGCGCGGGTCGTCCCCCAGGGCATGGATCAGCGGGAACAGCTTGATCGCTTCGGGGCGGGTGCCGAAAACGTTGAGGACCTTGCGCGGGTTCATGGCGCTCCCGCTAGCACCGGCCATCTACGAAGCCGTTAACCCTGCTTGGCGGCGTGTTCCTGGCGGGCGAGTTCGTGCAGCCAGTCGGCGTGGCGGGGCGCTTTCTTGGTCTGGCTCCATTCCTCCAGCATCATCGGCGCGACCCGTTTCAGCTCGGCATACTGTTCATCGGTGCCGATGTCGGTCGCCAGTTCAACCCGGTGGCCGTTGGGATCGAAGAAGTAGATCGACTTGAAGATCCCGTGGTGCGTGGGGCCGAGCACGTCGATCCCCTGCGCCTCGACATGCGCCTTGGCGGCCAGCAGCTCGTCCTCGCTGGCGACCTTGAACGCCAGGTGCTGGACCCAGGCCGGGGTATTCTCGTCGCGGCCCATGTCGGTCTGGTTGGGCAGTTCGAAGAACGCCAGCACGTTGCCATTACCCGCATCGAGGAAGACGTGCATGTACGGGTCGTACTCGCCGGTCGAGGGGACGTGATCCTCGGCAAAGGCGGTGGTGTATTCCATGCCGAGCACGCGGGAGTACCATTCGACGGTCTCCTTGGCGTCCTTGCAGCGATAGGCCGCGTGATGGATGCCGCCGAGCCTGGGTGCCTGCGCGTTCATTCCGCCGGCTCCCCGACCGGCTGGTCCACCTTCAGCGCGCCGCGTTCGATCTGGTCGCGCTCCATGCTTTCGAACAGCGCCTTGAAGTTGCCTTCGCCAAAGCCTTCGTCACCCTTGCGCTGGATGAATTCGAAGAACACCGGCCCGACCTGCGCCTGGGCGAAGATCTGCAGCAGCAGGCGGGGCGATCCGCCTTCGGTCGTGCCGTCGAGCAGGATGCCGCGGGTCTTGAGTTCCTCGGCAGGCTCGCCGTGGTTCGGCAGCCGCTCGTCGAGCATCCGGTAATATGTTTCGGGCGGGGCGGTCATGAAGGGGACGCCGTACTGCTTGAGCTTGTCCCACGCGGTCACCAGATCGTCGCAGATCAGCGCAATGTGCTGGATGCCCTCGCCGTTGAATTCGCGCAGGAATTCCTCGATCTGGCCCTTGCCGCCTTCGCCTTCCTCGTTGAGCGGGATGCGGATCTTGCCGTCGGGCGCGGTCAGCGCCTTGGAGGTGAGGCCGGTATATTCGCCCTTGATGTCGAAGAAGCGGATCTCGCGGAAGTTGAACAGGGTTTCGTAGTAATCCGCCCAGAACTTCATCCGCCCACCGTAGACGTTGTGCGTCAGGTGATCGATGTGGCTGAAACCGGCGCCTGCGGGGCGGCGCTCCACACCGGGCAGGTATTCGAAGTCGATGTCGTAGATGGTTAGGTCGTCCTCACCGGTCTTCCCTTCGTATCGATCGATCAAATAGACGATCGCACCGCCGATGCCGCGGATTGCCGGAATGTGCAGTTCCATCGGCCCGGTTTCCACCTGCACCGGTTCTGCCCCCTTTTCGAGCAACCGCGCATATGCCTGGCGCGCGTCGCGCACGCGGAAGCCCATGCCGCACGCGCTGGGGCCGTGCTCGCGCGCGAAGTACCACGCCGCACTGCGCGGTTCGTAGTTGGCGATCAGGTTGATGCCGCCCTGACGCCACAGTTGCACGTCCTTGGAACGGTGGTTGGCGACGTGGCTGAAGCCCATGCTCTGGAACACCGGTTCCAGCATGCCCTTCTCGGGCGCGCAGAATTCGACGAACTCGAACCCGTCGAGGCCAATGGGATTGTCGAACAGGTCGGCCATGGCAGTGCTCCCGGAGTAGTTTCTTGTGCAACCAAATAGCAAACGGCGGGCTTTCCGTCAAAGCCCGCCGCTGCAAGGTCGTTCCAGGGGATCGGGCGGGATCAGGCTTCCGCGTCGATCCGCTCGATGATCAGCGCCGGGGCCATGCCGCCCGCCGCGCACATCGTGATGAGGCCATAACGGCCGCCGGTCCGCTCCAGCTCGTCGAGCGCGGTGCCGACCAGGATCGAACCGGTCGCCCCGATCGGGTGGCCGAGCGCCATCGCGCCGCCGTTGGGGTTTACCTTCTCGCGCGGCAGATCAAGGTCGCGGATGAACTTTTCAGCCACCACCGCGAACGCCTCGTTGATCTCCCACACGTCGATGTCGTCCTTGGTCAGGCCGGCCTTTTCCAGCACCTTCTTCGCCGCCGGAACGGGCGCGTTGAGCATCAGCGTCGGGTCGTCGCCCTGGTTGGCATAGGCCACGATCCGCGCGCGCGGCTTGAGGCCGTTCTTCTGGGCATATTCAGGCGAAGCGATCAGCAGCGCCGCGGCCCCATCGACCACGCCCGAACTGTTGCCGGCGTGATGGAAGTGCTGGATCTCGACGTCGGGGTAGCGCCGGTTGATCTGCTTGCGGAAGGTCGTCCCGCCGATTTCGAAATCGGCGATCTTGGCGAAGCTGGGGTTCAGCGCCGCCAGACCCTCGGCGGTCGTCTCGGGGCGAGGGAACTCCTCGCGGTCGAGCGCCACCGAGCCATCGGGGTTGTGCACCGGCACCAGTGACTTGTCGAACCGGCCTTCCTTGATCGCGCGGTCAGCGCGCCGCTGGCTTTCGAGGGCGAGCGCGTCGAGGCTCTCGCGGTCGATCCCCTCGATCGTGGCGATCGCATCGCCGCAGACGCCCTGGTGCGACTGGGGGTGAAGCTCGTCGAGCGCCTTGTGCCCCGACCCCATGCCCCGTGGCGGCAGCCCGGCATTGGCCTGCTCGGCCGCGTAGGCGGAGGTGTAGCTCATCATCTCGGTCCCGCCGGCGATGACGCAGTCTTCCATGCCCGACATGACCGAAGCCGCCGCGAAGTTCACCGAGCTGATGCCGCCGCCGCAGAACCGGTCCAGCGTGGTGCCGCTGGCCTTGACGTCATAGCCGGCGGACAACGCCGCCATGCGGCCGAGGTCGCCGCCCTGCTTGCCGTTCTGGCTGCTGGTGGACCAGACGATGTCGTCCACCGTCGCGGTGTCGAGGTGGTTGCGTTCCTTGATCGCCTTGAGGACCGTGGCAGCCAGATGCTGCGGATGCAGGTGGCTCAGCGCGCCCTTGCCCGGCTTGCCCACGCCCCGCGGGGTGCGCACCGCGTCGATGATATATGCCTCGCCCATGCTGGTAATCCTCTCGCTTCTGGAATCAGGTTGACGCAAGCGTAAACCTTGCCGACAACCCGCACAAGTCAAGTTGCAAAGCGAAATGGGAGAGTGGCCATGGCCGAGGAAACGCAGGGCGAAGTTCTGACCGAGGTGCGCGATGGCGTCCTGATCGTCACCATCAACCGCCCCGAAGCCAAGAACGCGATGAACAAGGCCGCGGCCGAAGCGATCGCAGAAGCAATGGACCGGCTCGATGCCGACGATAGCTTGCGGGTCGCGATCCTGACCGGCGCGGGCGGCACGTTCTGTTCGGGGATGGACCTCAAAGGCTTCCTGCGCGGCGAACGGCCGTTCGTCGAAGGGCGCGGGTTCGGCGGGATCACCGAGAAAGGTCCGGTCAAGCCGCTGATCGCGGCGGTTGAAGGCTATGCGCTGGCCGGCGGCATGGAACTGATGATCAGCTGCGACCTGATCGTCGCCAACTCAAAGTCCAAGTTCGGCATTCCCGAAGCCAAGCGCGGGCTTGCCGCCGCGGCGGGCGGGCTGGTCAAGCTGCCGACGATGATCCCGCCCAAGATCGCGATGGAGCTGGCGCTGACCGGTGATTTCATCGACGCGCAGCGCGCCTATGATCTTGGCCTCATCAACCGGGTGACTGACGGTCCCGCGCTCGATGCGGCGCTGGAGCTCGCCAAGACCGTGACCGCCAACGGCCCGGTCGCCGTCCGCGTATCGAAGCAGGTGATCAACGAATCGCCCGGCTGGTCGATGGAGGAGCGCTGGGACAAGCAGGGCGAGCTGATGCCGCAGGTGTTCATGAGCGAGGACGCGCGCGAAGGCAGCCTGGCGTTCGCGGAAAAGCGCAGCCCCAACTGGAAAGGCAAGTAATGCCCCAGGCCGGCAAGGGACCGCTGGACGGCATCCGCATCGTCGAGTTCGCCGGCATCGGGCCGGGGCCGTTCTGCGGCATGATGCTGGCCGATCACGGTGCCGAGGTGATCCGCATCGATCGCGCCAGCGGCTCACGCGGCGGATCGCAGCCGGTCACGTCGGCTGACGTGCTGGCGCGCGGCCGCAAGTCGATCGCGATCGACCTCAAGAGCGCGCAAGGCGTGGCGCTGGCGCGGAAGATCGCGGCGAGCGCCGACGGAATCATCGAAGGCTTCCGGCCCGGCGTGATGGAGCGGCTGGGGCTGGGTCCTGAGGAGCTGCTCGCCGACAATCCCAAGCTCGTTTACGGCCGGATGACCGGCTGGGGGCAGACGGGGCCGTATGCCCCCTATGCCGGGCACGACATCAACTACATCGCGCTCGCCGGGGCGCTGGCGCACTTCGGGCGCGCGGGGGGCAAGCCGACCCCGCCGATCAACCTGGTGGGCGATTTCGGCGGCGGCGGGATGATGCTGGCGTTCGGCATGGTTTCCGCGCTGTTGCACGTCGCAAACGGCGGTGAAGGCCAGGTGATCGACGCCGCGATGACTGACGGCACCGCGGTGCTGATGAGCATGCTGCACGGCATGAAGAACATGGGCGTCTGGTCGGAGGACCTGGGCGTCAACATGCTCGACACCGGCGCGCATTTCTATGACACCTATGAAACCGCGGACGGCAAGTTCGTCTCGATCGGCAGTATCGAGCCGCAGTTCTATGCCGAGCTTCGCGCCCGCGCCGGTCTGGCGGAGGACGCCGACTTCGACGCCCAGCACGACCGCGCGCAGTGGGGCGCGCTCAAGGACAAGCTGGCCGCGCTGTTCAAGACCAGGACCCGCGCCGAGTGGGACACGCTGATGGAACATTCCGACGTCTGCTATGCGCCGGTGCTCACCATGAGCGAAGCCGCCGCACACCCGCACAACCAGGCGCGCCAGACGTTCGTCGAGGTGGGCGGCCATGTGCAGCCCGCTCCGGCGCCGCGCTATTCCGGGTCCGCAACTGCCACGCCGCAGCCCGCGCCGATGCCGGGGGACCAGACGGACGGCATCCTAAGCGCGCTGGGCATCGGCGCGGACGAGATCGGCACCTTGCGCGTGGCGGGGACCGTCGCCTGAGAATGGAGGTCGCGGGCTGACCGCGGCACGTTATCGCCTCCGGTTCGTTTGTGTGCATCCCCGGCGCTGGCGGGGGGCGACATTTCCCCCGGAGACGCCGTGATCCCGCTCTTGTCCGAAGCTGCGACCATCGCCGCTCAGGCGCCGCGCCTGGCGGAATATTACCTGCCGATGATGTTCGGGGTCGGCGCGATGATCCTGTTCGTCGCCTGGGTGCCGCTGTTCCTCAAGCGGCTGCCGTTGTCGCTGCCGATCATGTGTGTCGGCATCGGCTTCGCGATCTTTTCCCTTCCCCCGTTTTCCAGCTGGGCGCCGCACCCGGACAACACGCCGGTGCTGGTCGAGCGGGCGACCGAACTGATCGTGATCGTATCGCTGATGGGCGGCGGGCTGAAGATACAGCGCGTGATCAGCTGGAAACGGTGGAACGTGACCTGGCGCCTGCTGGGCATCGCCATGCCGCTGACGATCGCGATGGTGATGCTGCTGGGCCATCATCTGCTGGGGCTGGGCCTGGCGACGGCGCTGCTGATGGCAGGCTCGCTCGCCCCGACCGATCCGGTGCTTGCGGGCGACGTGCAGATCGAACACGACGAGGACGAGGGGCAAGCCGAATCCAAGTTCGCGCTGACCAGCGAGGCGGGACTGAACGATGCCCTGGCGTTCCCGTTCATCCACCTGGCCATCGCCGTCGCCGCGGCCGGCAGCCTCACGCTTGACGTGATGAGCCACTGGGTGCTGGTGGACGTGGTGCAGAAGCTGGTCGTCGGCCTGATCGTCGGGACCGGGCTGGGCTGGCTGATCGGGTACATCATCTATCGCCTGCCGGCGGATACCCGCCTCTCGCGCACCGGAGACGGGTTCATCGCGCTCGGCGCGACGCTGTTCATCTATGCCGCCACCGAGTTCGCGCATGGCTACGGCTTTCTCGCGGTGTTCGTCGCCGGGCTGGCGATCCGCCGCGCCGCCAGCGACCAGGACTTCAACCGCAAGCTGCACGATTTCGCCGACGAATCCGAACGGCTGATGATGATGCTGCTGCTGCTGCTGTTCGGCGGCATGATCGCGGCCGGGCTACTCGCCGATATCGGGTGGGAGGAGGCGCTGTTCGCCGCGATCATGCTGCTGGTGATCCGCCCCCTCGCCGGCGCGATCAGCCTGATCGGGGTGAAGCGTCCGAAGCTGGAACTGGCGATCATCGCCTTCTTCGGCATCCGCGGGCTGGGGTCGGTCTACTACCTCAGCTATGGCCTCAACCACGGTTCGTTCGATTACGAATACAGCTTGTGGGGCACGCTTGGCCTGATCATCGCCGTATCCATCCTGATGCACGGAGTGCTGGTGACGCCCTCCCTGCGCAAGCTGGGGAACTACTACAAGAACCGCGGGATCGAGACTTCGCTGCCGACCGACTGATCAGGCGATGAACTCCCGCACCTCGGCGATGAAGTCATCGAACCGGTCGTGGTGCACCCAGTGGCCCGCGCGTTCGTATTCGCTGACCCGCACGTTCGGCCCGAAGTGCTGCAGCCGCCCGTCGGCTTCCGGGTTCGAAGCCCAGGAATCCGCGCCGTAGATCATCAGCGTCGGGCAGGTGATCGCGCCCCACAGCGCCTGCTGGCCCTTGGTCGGAACGTCATCCGGCGGCCACGCGTGGAGGTGCGGATCGAACTTCCAGCTAAACGTACCGTCCTCGTTGCGCATCACCGCGTGCAGCGTGAGGTGGTGGGCCTGGCTGTCCGACAGGTAGCTGTTCGCCTCCCGCATCCGTTGCAGGCAGTCTTCGAACGTGGCGTACTTGCGCACCGACCGCGCGCTCGCCTCGCGCTTCTTGTCGATCCACTTGGTCCACTGTTCGCCATACGGGCGGGCGCGGCGCTGCTCGACCATCTTGGGGCTGGGGCCCAGACCCTCGATGGTCACCAGCCGCCGGACGTTGTCGGGGTAGAGCCCGGTGTAGCGGGTGGAGATGTTGCCGCCCAGCGAATGCGCGACGATCGTCACGGGCGCCAGGCCCAGCTGGTGGATCAGCTGCGCCAGGTCATAGACATAGCCCATCGTCGAATAGAGGCCGTTGTTGTTCCATTCGCTGTCGCCGTGGCCGCGCAGATCGGGGCAGATGACGTGCCAGTCGCTCCGCAGCGCCTCAGCGGTCCAGTCCCAGTTGCGGCAGTGATCCCGCCCGCCATGCAGCAGGATCAGCGGCGGTGCGTCCGGGTTGCCCCAGTCCGCGTAATGCAGCTTGGTTCGCTGCGAGATATAACTCTGGCTGGTCGGCCCGCTGGCCACTGGCCCCGATACGGTCATGCGTTGCCCTTAACGTAAGCGTCAAAATGCGTTGCGGATTGCTACCCGCCTGATACGGTTTCGTCCAACCACAGAAAACCCGAGAGGACCAGCCATGCCCGTCATCGACGTTCCCGATCCCCAGTTCATGCAGGATGAGGAGATCGCGGTGTTCCGCGACGCCGTGGGCAAGTTCTTCGACCAGCACGCGCCCGAACAGCGGGTCGAGAAATGGCGCGAGGACGGGATGGTCGAGCGGGCGTTCTGGGAAGAGGCGGGCCAAGCCGGTTTGCTGGGCATGACCGTGCCGGAGGAATACGGCGGCCACGGCGGGGATTTCCGCCACGATCTGGTGCTGCTGGAACAGCAGGCGGAAAAGGGCGTCGACGGGTTCGCCTCGTCGCTCCACAACGTGATCATCCTGCCCTACGTGGTGCGTCACGGCACGGAAGAGCAGAAGAAGAAGTGGCTGCCCAAGCTGGTCACCGGCGAACTGATCAGCGCGATCGCCATGACCGAACCCGGCGCGGGGTCGGACCTGCAGAGCATCACCACCACCGCGACGAAGGAGGGCAACGGCTACCGCCTCAACGGCGCGAAGACGTTCATTTCCAGCGGCCAGCTTGCCAACTTCATCATCGTGGTCGCCAAGACCGATCCGACCCAGGGCGCCAAGGGCATCAGCCTGATGTGCCTGGAAACCGACGGCGCCGACGGCTTCCGCCGCGGCAAGAAGCTGGACAAGATCGGCCAGGACGCGGCGGACACCAGCGAGCTGTTCTTCGATGACGTGTTCATTCCGGCCGAGAACGTGCTCGGCGGAGTGGAAGGGCGCGGGTTCTATCAGCTGATGGGCGAACTGCCGCAGGAACGCCTGTCGATCGCCATCGGCTCGATGATCACCATCGAAAAGGCGCTCGACGCCACGGTCGAATACGTCAAGCAGCGCAAGGCATTCGGCCAGACGATCTGGGACTTCCAGAACACCCAGTTCGTGCTCGCCGACCTCAAGGCGCGGGCGACCGCCGCCAAGGTGTTCATCAACGACTGCACCGACAAGGTGCTGAAGGGCGAGCTTGACGTCACGACCGCATCGATCGCCAAGTACTGGCTGACCGAGTTGCAGGGCGAGGTGGTCGACAAGTGCCTGCAGTTCTACGGCGGCTGGGGGTACATCAACGAATACCCGATCGCGCGCATGTTCCGCGACAGCCGGATCAGCCGCATCTACGGCGGATCGAACGAGATCATGAAGATGCTGATCGCGCGCAGCATGTGATGCCGCGCCAGGGGAGATGACCGATGACGACTTTTCGCGACGGGTTGCTGGCCGGCAAGGTGGCGTTCGTCGCCGGGGGGACCAGCGGGATCAACCTTGGCATCGCCAAGCGGCTGGCGGAGCTGGGCGCGAAGGTCGCGGTGTGCGGGCGCGACGCGGAAAAGGCAGCGCGCGCCGCGGGCGAGATCGGCGGGGACGCGCTTGGCCTGTCAGCCGACGTGCGCGATTACGGCGCGATCCGCGCGGCGCTGGAACAGACCGCGGGCGATTTCGGCCTCCTCGACATCGTGATCGCGGGCGCGGCGGGCAATTTCCTCGCGCCCGCGCTCGGCATGTCGGCCAATGCGTTCAAGACGGTGGTCGATATCGACCTGCTCGGCACCTTCAACACGCTGCGTGCGTGCCACGATCTCCTCAATAAACCCGGTGCCTCGCTGATCGCGATCACCGCGGGCCAGGCCGATCAGGCAATGGCGCTGCAGATCCATGCCTGCGCGGCCAAGGCGGGGGTCAACCAGGTGGTTCGCACGCTGGCGATCGAGTGGGGGCCGGACGTCCGGGTCAACGGCATTTCGCCCGGGCCGATCGCCGGGACCGAGGGGATGGAGCGCCTCTCGCCCAATCCCGGCATGAAGGAAGCGAGCGAGAGCCGCATCCCGATGAAGCGCTGGGGCGAGATCGGCGAGATCGCCGATGCGGCGGCGTTCCTGTGCTCGCCCGCCGCCAGCTATATCACCGGCGCGATCCTCGACGTCGACGGCGGCAGCTCGGTTGGCGATGCGGGCCGCATGGACCTGGCGCGCGGCCTCGGCTGAGCTAGAAATCCGGCAACGACTGTTCGGCAAAGCCCCAGCCGGCGAGCGCCTTGTTCTTTGCCCGCTCGAGCAGCTTATCGGCGTCGAGGATGTTGAATTCGTGCGCGGAAGGAAACCCTTCCAGCTCGTCCCACGACACCGGCACCGCCACCGGAGCGCCGGGGCGGGCGCGCGCGGAGTAGGGCAGCACCGCGGTACTGCCGCGCTGGTTGCGCAAATAATCGATGAAGATCTTCCCCACGCGCTTGGCCTTGCTCATGTTCGCGACGAAGCGGTCGGGTTCGGCCATGCTCATCGCCTCGGCAAAGCGCTTGGAGAAATCCTTGTGCTGGTCCCACGAATGACCCGGGGTCAGGGGCACCACCACGTGCACCCCCTTGCCGCCTGACAGCATCGCGTAACTGACCAGGCCCAGGTCCTCCAGCCGCGCATGGAAGTCGATCGCGGCGCGTTTGACGTCTTCGAAATCCAGCCCCTCGTCGGGATCGAGGTCGATCACCATCCGGTCGGGCAGCTCGACGTCCGCGGTGCGGGCGCCCCAGCCGTGGAATTCGATCGTGCCCATCTGCACGCAGGTCAGCAGCCCTTCGACATCCTCGACATAAAGGTAGTACTCGTGGTGCCCGTCCTTCTCGCGGATCGGCACGTGGTGGACCGAGGCACCGAACGATCCGCTGTCATGCTTCTGGAAGAAGCATTTCTTGCCGCGGCCCTGGGGGCAGCGCACCAGGCTGATCGGGCGCTGCGCGGCCCACGGCAGCATCAGCGGGGCGATCGCTTGGTAATAGTCGGCGAGCTGCCCCTTGGTCTGGCCGCTTTCGGGGAAGATCACCCGCTCGCGGTTGGAGATCTTGACCAGTTCCTTGGCCGGAGGAGCTTCGGGCGCCGCCTGCGGCACTTCGGGCACGACCTCGGCCGCATCCTTGTCGCCGCGCAGGCCCAGGAAGCTGCCGTGGCGGATATGGCCGCCGCCGCTTTCGCTGGTGGGACCGGTGAATTCGGCAAAGGCGATCTCGGCCACCAGTTCCGGTTTCACCCAGGTCACGCCCCGGCGCGATACGCGGTCGACCTCGGCCGGCGGATCATCGGTTTGCAGCTTGGCGAACCGCGCCGCCAGATCATGCAGGGTATCGGTGTTGAAGCCGGTGCCGACATTGCCCTTGTAGACCAGCGCGCCATCCTCGTGCTGCGCCAGCAGGATGGAGGAGAACGGCCGCCCCTTGGCGGTCGATTTCTTCCATCCGATGATGACGAATTCCTGCCGCCGGGTGCACTTGACCTTGACCCAGCTTTTGCTGCGCGCGTGGCGATATGGCGCGTCGATCGCCTTGGAGATGATCCCTTCCTGGTCCGCGTCGCACATCGCCCGGAACAGCTTCTCGCCCGCGCCGAGCACGTGATCGGCGACGTGGATCGGCGGCTGCGCAGCGGCGAGCAGCGCCTCCAGCCGCTCCTTGCGTTCGATGTTGGGGAGCTTCGTCAGGTCCTCGCCATTCGCCTCCAGCAGGTCGAAGGCGTGGAACGACAGCTTGTCGCTCGGCTTCTGGCTGCCGTGGCCGCGCTTCAGCACCGCCTGGAGCGAGGAGAAGTCGGGATTGCCCTTGGCGTCGCAGGCGATGATCTCGCCGTCGACCAGGCACGGCGGCAGGTCGAGCGCGGCGACCGCTTCGACAAGGGGGCCAAACTTGTCGCTCCAGTCCTTGCCGCCGCGGGTCCACACCTGGACCTTGTCGCCGGCGGCCGCGATCAGCGCGCGATAGCCGTCGAACTTGATCTCGTGCATCCACTTGTTGCCCGCCGGCACGCTGTCGACCAGCGTCGCGAGCTGCGGTTCGCGGAAGGCCGGCGGCTTGCCGGACTTCTGTTTCGCGCGCGGCTTCGGCTTGGCCTTGCCGGCGTTGTGCTTCGCAGCCTTGGCCATTTCCCTGGCAAAGGTATCGCCGCGCTTGCCCTTCAGCGAATGCGCCCCGTCCGCGTCGGCGGCGATCTCCGCCATCGAGCGACCCGTCAGCACGCTGGTGAGGGCGTGGTCGACCAACGGATCGCCCTCGGCTGCGTATTCATCGTTGATCTTGCGCAGCAGCCAGTTGTCGCGCTTTTCCTTCGGCCGGCGCTTGAGGCGGATCAGCAGCCATTCGCCTTTCATCCGCTCCCCGTCGCAGCGGAAATGGAGGTGGCCCTTCTCAAGATCTTTCCAGCTCTTGCCCTCGACCGGCTCCCAGGTGCCGCGATCCCACAGCATCACCGTGCCGCCGCCGTATTCGCCCTTGGGGATGGTCCCTTCGAAATCGCCATAGGACATCGGGTGGTCCTCGGTCTGGACCGCGAGCCGCTTGATGTCGGGATCGGGGCTGGGGCCCTTGGTCACCGCCCAGCTTTTGAGGACGCCGTCCGCTTCCAGCCGCAAGTCCCAGTGCAGGCGCGTCGCATCGTGTTTCTGCACCACCAGCCGCCCGCCTTCCTGCTTGGCGCTGGCAGCCCGCTTGCCGGCGGGTTCGGCGGTCTTCTTGAAATCGCGCTTGGCGTTGTATTCCTTGAGCGGATCGGCGGCTTTCGTGCGGGCGCTGGTCATTCCACGACCTCCTGATCGGGCCAAAAGCGTTTGGCGAGTTCCCCCAGCACGGTCAGCATGACGATCGAGACGAGCGACCCGATCAGCACCAGCGGCCACTGCCCGGCGCCGCAGGCGATTCCGATCACCGCGGTCAGCCCCAGATGCGCCGCCGTGGTCAGGTTCTGCACCCGGCCCTTGCTGAACACGATCAGCCCCGCGCCGATGATGCCGATGAACGATCCGGTCGCCTCGAAGATGCGCAGCACATCGGCCCGCTCGCCGCCGATCTGGTTGTATAGCGAGATCATCGACACGGTCATGGTCGCCGCCGACACGCAGATCAGACCGTGCGTGCGCAGGCCCGCCGCGCGGCGGTGAACTTCGCGGTCGATCCCCAGCAGCAGCCCGATGATGGCGGCGATCCCGATGCGCATCAGCACATCGGTGTCGAGCCAGTGCACCAGGATCGGATCGTTGAGCTCCATCAGGCGCGTTTCCTCGCCTTGGGTGCAGCCTCCTTCTTGGCTGCTGGCTTCTTGGCCGGCGTCTTGGCCTTGGCGGCGGGCTTCGCCGCCTTCTTGCCGCTGTCGCCGCCGCCGACCGAATTCTTCAGCGCCGCCATCAGGTCGATCACGTTGGACCCGCGCGCGGAGGCGGGCTCTTCCACTTCTTCCAGGATCTTCTTGCCCTTGGCCTTCGCCTTCTTCTCGATCAGCCCGCGCAGGGCGTCGACGTAGCGGTCATGGAACTCGCTCGCATCGAACGGCGCGCTTTTCTGGTCGATCAGCGATCCCGCCAGTTCCAGCATCTCCTTCGCCGGCTTGGTGGCGGGAATGTCCTTGAAATAATCCTGCGCTTTCCTGACCTCGTCCTCGTAGCGCAAGGTCTCCAGTACGATCCCCTTGCCGCAGGGTTTCAGGGACACGAGCTGTTCGCGGCCGCGCATCGACAGCTGGCCCAGCGCAGTCTTCTTGCGGGCGCGCAAGGCTTCGCGCAGCACCACAAAGGCTTCTTCCGCCAGCTCGTCCTGCGGCACGACGTAATACGGCTTTTCGAAATAGAACACGTCGATCTCGTTGGTGTCGACGAACTGCACCAGTTCCAGCGTGCGCTTGCTCTCGATCTTGACCGCCTCGATCTCGTCCTCTTCCAGCAAGACGTAATTGCCCTTGGATACCTCGAAGCCCTTGACGATCTCGTCCCGGTCGACCGGACCGATGCCTTGGACGACCTTTTCGTAATTGATCCGCTTGCCGCTGGGTTCGTGAATCTGGTGGAACTGGATCGCCGCGCCGCTCTTGGTGGCGGAATAGATTTCGACGGGAATGGAGACGAGCGCCAGCCTGATCTGACCCGTCCAATATGCGCGTGCGGCCATGGTTATCCCCTTGCTGTGCAGGGTCAGCGATTCATCGGCAGATTCGGTTCCAATCGGTGCCCGGGGTACCTATCTGCGGCGGACATGATCGCGCAGACCATCCAACTCGCGCTCGCGCCGGTGTTCGTGCTGGTGGCGATCAGCAACATCCTCAACCTGCTGTCCACCCGGCTCAGCCGGGTGGTCGATCGCAGCCGTGCGCTGCAAGGCCGCCATGCGGAAACCGAGGGCGCCGATCACGACATGGTCGTGCGCGAAATCCGCATGATCGACCGGCGGATCAACCTGATCGGCCGCTCGATGCGCAGCCTGGTCGTGGGCAGCCTGGCGATCGGACTGACCGTAGCGCTGCTGTTCCTAGAGGAGCTGGCCGGGCTCGATTTGCAGCGCGTGGCCGCCGGCACCTTTATGGCCTCGATCGGCCTGCTGATGTGGGCGCTGGTGCTGTTCCTGCGCGAAACGCAGACCGCCTCGGCCGCGCTGCGGATCCCCGCGGAATACCTGGAGCAGGAACGGCCGCTGTAGGGGTGTCTCCCGCAGGGGGAGCGGTTACGCGTCCTTCGGCGGGGCGACCAGCTTCTTGCCCTGCGACTGAATCGCGCTGGCGATCATCGGCTCGACGAACGACAGCGCCGCCGGCAGCGGCACTTCGAACACCAGTTGCCCCGGTTCCAGATCGACGTGCGCATGCAGCGTCTGGCCCATCGCCATGATGTCCATCGTCATCCGGTTCTCGCTCGGCCACATGGTCCGCACCGTCCCGCCGCCGGGAATGCTGTCGGCGATCTTGTGGCTTTTCGACTTGAGCCGATCGCGCACCACGTCGTTTTCAAGCGTATGCGGAATGGCGACGCGCATCAGGCGGGGTCCTTGGCTGGGGAGATCGGGGGAGCGGGCAGAGCGACGTCGCCCTCGCCGTACTTGTAATCGAGGTAGCGGGTCTTGATCGCCAGATCATCGAGCGATCCTTCGGCGAGCTGCCGGGTCACCCGGTCGATCTCGTCGCTGATCTTGCTGAGGCCCCCGGCGAGCTGGTCGTCCGGGGTGGCGCCGGCGCGCTGTTCGGTCCGCAGGTGCTGCGGGATGCGGCGATAGCTGTCGACCACTTCGGGCAGGGTTTCGCCCACCAGGGTGCGGACCTCGTGCGCGGCGGGGTGAGCAGGGTCGATGCCGCCGAGCTGCAGGCCCAGCGCATCGAGCTGGACGCCGATTTTGCCCACCATTTCGGCGGCCGGGGCGGGCAGGGCGGGGCGCTGCGCTTCCAGCCACAGTTCGGTGCGGCCGACCAGTTGCTGCGCATCGGTCGCGCGGGCAAGGTCGGCGCGCTGGGGCACCTTCATCCGGGGGAACCTGGTCAGCACCACCAGCGCCACCACGCTGGCCACGATCAGCGCCATGACCCCCATGAAGCCGATGCCGCCCACGATCGTCCCGAACACGCCGCTGGCGATCCACAGCGCGAACAGCGCGATGAGGATGTTGCGGATTTTCTTGCCGAGATGGCGACTTTTCATCCGCTTGGATTCGCGCCCGATGGATGCCTGCGCGGCGCGCCGGTGACGCCCGCCGGCGCGGTTGTCGTCACGCACCCGGCGTGCTTCGGCCAGCGCTCGATCGGTATCGCGGGTTAGGTTGGCCAAGCGGCTATTCCTTTTAGCTCTCGACGCTCAGCAGCTTGGATTCGGTCATCTGCGCGGCGGCCTTGGCCTGCCCTTCGGCGCGGGCGATGTAGCCCTTCGACCGTTCGACCTCGCCTGACAGCGTGGTCACCGTCTGCTTCATCGAATCCAGCGCCCGCAGCTTGAACGCGTCCACCTCGTCCATCGTGTCGTAGATGTTCTGGAACGCGCGCTGCAGCGTTTCCAGCGGGATCGTGCTGGCGGCGGCCTGTTCGTGGATCTTGCCGGTCTGCTCGCGCAGCAGCTTCGATGTGCTGTCGATGATGTTGGCAGTGGTGGAATTGAGCGCGGTGATCTGGTTGAGCACCAGCCGCTGGTTGGTCATCGCCTCGGCCACGGTGACGGCGGTGCGCAACGCGCCTACGGTGGTGGTGCTGGCGCGGTCGACGCCCTTCACCAGCTCGACGTTGTTCTTCTTGACCAGGTCCAGGCTCAGGTACCCCTGCACACTGACCGCCATCTGGGTCAGGAGGTCCTGGGTGCGCTGGCGGACATAGAACAGCGCGGTTTCGCGGATCGCCCGCGCCTTGGCGGGATCGGTCGCGTCGAGTTCGTTGGCCTTGTCCTCCAGCTTCTCGTCGAGCGTCTTGGAAATGTGGATCATCTGTTCCAGATTGCCCATCGCCTCCCACAGCTTCTGCCGCTCGACGTCGATCGCGGCATTGTCCATCAGCAGCTCGTCCTTGCCGCTGGCCAGGTTGCCCAGGATCGACTGGATGTGAGTCTGCGCGGACTGGTAGCTTCGGAAATAATTGGTCAGCTTGTTCCCGAACGGGATGATTCCCAGGATCTTGCGTGTCCCGCTTTTCGCCCCGCGCCGGCCGGGATCGAGATCCTCCACCACCCGCCGCAGTTCAGCGAGGTTCGCGCCGACGCCCTCATCCTTGTCCATTGCCCGGACCGGCCGGTCGAGGAACCGGTTGGAATGCCCGGCGGCCGCCATGATCTCCTTGCGGCCCATGTTGGTGATCTGGTCGACCTTGCGCCCGAATTCCGGGGAATTGGCATCTTGCGCCACGAGGTCGGCGACGAACGCGTCGGCCTTTTCCTCCAGCTTGGATTTCTTGTCGTCGCCCACCGGCACCAGACCGGCAGCCTTTTCAGCCGAAACAACCGGCACCGGATCGGGCGGGGTCAGTTCGAATTCGGTCGCGGTGGCGGTCTTGGTCTGGGTTTCGGCCATGGGTCCTCTCGGCACGCTGTGTTAGCTACATAAAACAGGTAGCGCGTGTTTCAAGCCCGTCTAGCACGCCAGACGCGAGGTTGAACCTTTTGTGCGTGGACTTCAGGCGGCTTCGAGCAGCTTGATCGGCTCGATTTCGCCCGACAGGTACAGCCGCTTGGCCTTGGCGCGGGACAGCTTACCTGAACTGGTGCGCGGCAGGGTGCGCGGCGGAACCAGTTCAACCACGCAGTTCATGCCGGTGATGGAACGCACCTTGTCGCGGATCTGGTCGTGCAACCTAACCCGTTCCTCAGGGTCCGACACCCGGCAATGGACCAGCACCGCGGGCACCTCCTCACCGTTCTCCGATTCGACCGAGAAAGCCGCGATATCGCCGTGGTTGAAGCCGGGAAGCTGCTCCACCGCCCACTCGATGTCCTGCGGCCAGTGGTTCTTGCCGTTGATGATGATCATGTCCTTCGCCCGCCCGACGATGAACAGATAACCGTCCGCCATGTAACCCATGTCCCCGGTGTCGAGCCATCCGCCTACCAGGCAGTCGTTGGTCGCTTCCTCGTTGCGGAAGTACGAGTGCATCACGCTTTCGCCCCGGCACCACACCTTGCCGATCTGGTGGTCGCCCTTGACCCGGTCCTGCTCGCCGCGGATTTCGACTTCCATTCCCGGAAGCGGCTTGCCGCAGTTCACGATCGCCCGGTAGCGCGCAGGGCGGCTGAGATCGCGCGGGGCGCCTGACAGCGCTTCCTCCTCAACCAGTTCGACCCGGATGCCTTCGCCCGGAGGCATGACGGTGACCGCCAGCGTCGCCTCGGCCAAGCCATAGCTCGGCGTAAACGCGCTTGCCTTGAACCCGGCCTGCGCGAACGCGTTGACGAAGCTCTGCATCACGTCGGGCCGGATCATGTCCGCCCCGTTGCCTGCGGTCCGCCAACGCGATAGGTCGAACCGTTCGGCGACCTGGCTCTGGCTGGAAATACGCCGCGCGCAGATGTCGTACCCGAACGTGGGGGAATAGCTCAGCGTGTTGCCGGGATTGCGGCTGATGAGATCGAGCCAGGCGAGGGGCCGCCGCGCGAAGTGCTCGGTCTTGAGGTAGTCGCAGCTTACCTGATTGGCGATCGGTGACAGGAAGCAACCGACCAGGCCCATGTCGTGATACCACGGCAACCAGCTTACCACCCGGTCGTTCGTGCCCAGATCCACCCCGGTGGCGTGACCGCACAGGTTATGCAGCAGCGCGCGGTGAGTGACCGCAACGCCAGTCGGGAAACGGGTCGATCCGCTGGAATATTGGAGATAGCAGATGTCGTCCGGCTGCGCCTCGGGAAGAGCGCAATCCGGCGCATCGGCCCGCGCGAAATCCTCCCAGCTTACACCCTTGCAGCCCTGCCGATCGGCCGCGGCCTGCGCCATCTCACCGATCTCTGCGGGGAAGAACAGGATCGCCGGATCGGCGCTTTCAAGCTGCACCGCCAGCTGCTCGATATAGCCTTCCTTGCCGCCAAACGTCGTCGGCAGCGGCAAGGGCACGGGCCAGGCACCTGCATAGATACACCCGCAGAACAGCGCGGCGAATTCGGGGCTGGTCTCCGCGATCAGGGCGATGCGATCGTCCTTGCCAATGCCGGCGGCGACCAGACGCCGGGCCATCGCGAGGCCATCGTCGCGCATCTCGCGAAACGAGTAGGGACGTTCAAGGTCCCCGCGCATGTCGTGAAAATTCAGCCCCTTGGCGCTGCGCGCCGCGTAATCGATCGCCTCCGCGAAACTCGCAAAGTCGGCCCGCCGGCGGGGCAGGGGACAGTCGTTCGGCGTTTGCATCTGCTTTGTATCTGTCATGTCTGGTGAGAAACCCGTCGTCAGCGCACAGTCCCGGCGCTTATCGCCCGCGGTTCGAGCCGGTGCGCGTCCCAACCCCCGTATGGTTCATATTTCCCAATCGTGATACAGTGTGGCACGAATATGGCGAGCCATGCCAGATGACCGCTCCCGTCGCCCTCGCAAGCCCCGTCCGCTCGACTCCGCGCGGCTGGAGGAACTGGCGCTGGCGTATGTCGCGCGGTTCGCCACCAGCGAGGCGAAGCTCGAGGCCTACCTCGTGCGCAAGATCCGGGAGCGGGGCTGGGACGGCGAACGATCCGCCGACCCGTCGGCCATAGCCCGGCGGTTCGTCGATCTGGGTTATCTGGACGACGAGGCTTACGCCCGCACCAAGAGCGGCGGCCTGCTGCGCCGGGGATACGGCCCGCGCCGGGTCGCCCAGGCGTTGAACGCGGACGGGATCGCGGCGGAAGTGCGCGACGAAATCCGGGCTGACAAGGGCGAGGAACGCCGCGCCGCGATCGCGCTTGCCGCCCGCCGCAGGCTGGGGCCGTGGGGCCCGCCGTCCGACCGTGACCTGCGCCAGAAACAACTCGCCGCGATGCTGCGCGCGGGGCATGGCTTTGACGCGGCGCGCGCGGTAATCGAAGCGCCAAGTATCGCCGCGGCCGAGCAGTGGGCTGCAGAGCCCGAGGAAACCCCATGAAACGCATGATCGCCGCAGCCGCCGTAGCAGCGCTCGCTGCCTGTTCACCCCAGCCTGCGACACAGGCGGGTTCGGCGCCGACCGTCGCCTCAGCCCACCCGGTGTCGGGCTTGCCGGTCGTTCCGCTGACGGTGGCCACCCCCCAGGGGAGCCACACGTTTCAGGTCGAAGTTGCTCGCAGCGCTGAAGAGCAGGCCCAGGGGCTGATGTTCCGCACCAAGCTTGGGCCTGATGAAGGGATGATCTTTCCTCGCCAGCCGAACGATGTGCCCAGCTTCTGGATGAAGAACACGCCGCTGCCCCTCGACATCATCTTCATCGGTCCGGACAGGCGGGTGCTGAACATCGCCGCCCGCACCACGCCGTATTCGCTGGCTTCGGTGGGGGCGGTCGGTCTGTCGAGCGCCGTGCTGGAAATCCCCGGTGGCCGCGCCGCCGAACTCGGCATCGGGCCGGGGGCACGGGTCTCGTGGTAGCGCTTGGCGCTGGTGCGCGAATCGGCTAACCGCGCCGGCCATGGGTTTCTTTTCCAAAATCTTCACCTGGTGGAACGGTGCGACCATCGGCACCTCGCTGTTCAGCGCCCTCAATGGCGAGGAGGTCGGCAGCGATCTGGCCGGCAACCGGTATTTCCGCGCCAAGAAGCGGGTGAAACCGGGCCAGCCGTTCGCGGGTAGCGAGCGGCGCTGGGTGATCTACTCGGGCGCGAACGATTCCAGCAACGTGCCGCCCGAATGGCACGGTTGGCTGCACGGACAATTCGACGGCGTGCCCGAAAGCCGCCTGCCGCCCGCGCGCATCTGGGAGGCCGAACACTCTCCCAACGCGACCGGCACACTCCAGGCATATCGTCCGCAAGGGGCGCTGGAGCGGGGTGGGCGGCGCGCGGCGGCGACCGGTGACTACGAAGCGTGGAACCCGGAAGCCTGACGATGTCGCTCAAGGTCGCTCTGATGGCACCGGCGCTCATCGCGCTGGGCGCCTGTTCGAAAGGTCCGCCGGCGCCGCGCCCCGTCGAAACCGATATTCCGGAAGATCTGCGCAGCACGCAATCCGTTCGGCCGGTCGATGCCGGAGAGGGCAGCCCGATGAAGGACCGCGTCGCGGTGATCGGGGTGCTGAACAAGCGGAACAACCTGTCGCGCGATTTCACCATGAAGCCTGGCGAAGCGCAGCGGTGGGATAACGTCATCGTCCGCCTGGCCGCTTGTGAGCGAACGGCGCCGTGGGAGTTTCCCAAGCAGACAGGCGCCTTCGCCCAGGTTTTCGTCCGCGGAGCCGGGGACAACGATACCTGGAAGAAGCAGTTTTCAGGCTGGCTGTTCAAGGAATCGCCCAGCCTGAACGTGGTCGAGCACCCGATCTACGACGTCTGGGTCAAGGACTGTAAGATGAGCTTTCCGGGCGACGAGCCTCGACCGGCGGCCGCTTCGTCGAGTGCACCGAACGCTGCCGGGAGCGAAGCAGCGCCGACACCCGCCGCGTCTTCGAGCAACGCTACATAACGAGGTTGCGGGATTTCTACCGCGCCGAGCGAGCCCAGATGCTCGGTCATGAACTGGCAGTCCAGCAGGACTGATCCCCCCCGCTTCAGCAATCCGACCAGCCAGGCGAGCGCGACCTTGCTTGCATCGTCGGCGCGGCTGAACATCGATTCGCCGCAGAAAACCCCGCCAAACTGCACGCCGTAAAGGCCTCCGACGAGTTCGGGCGCTTCATCACCGGCCCGCCAGCATTCGATCGAATGCGCATGGCCCTCATCGTGAAGGGCGCGGTAACTCGCCATGATGCGCGCGCTGATCCAGCTGTCCGGATGGTCGATCCGCGGGCGAGCGCATTCTTCGATCACCCGGTCGAACGCGGCGTTGCAGGTGACCTGGAAGTGGTCCTTGCGGATCTTCTTGGCCAGCGACCGCGAGACGTGCAGCCCGTCCAGCGGCAGGATCGCGCGCATCTTGGGCTCGACCCAGAATACTTCCGGATCATCGCGCCCATCGGACATGGGAAAGATGCCGTTACGGTAAGCGAGCAGGAGCAGATCGCTGGGAATGACCGGCGGAGAAGCGGGGGCGTGCATTGCGCCAATCCTAGCAAGGTTTGGCCGCTTGCGATGCAACGCATTTGCACCTACAGCGCGCGCTCTCCAGCGCAGGGGTGTAGCTCAGCTGGTAGAGCATCGGTCTCCAAAACCGAGGGCCGTGGGTTCGAGTCCCTCCGCCCCTGCCAATTGTTTTAGATAGTTAGGTCGAAGCAGAACCGCCCCGTGACGGGGACCTCTAGCCCAGATAAGCACCCGCTAAGCAAGGGGCGAGTTTTCGCGCTCACTTAGCTGGTCGAACCGTTCCGCGACCGATCGCCACATCGCGATGCCGCCTTCGTCTCCTTCAAGAGCAAGCCGTCCGATCTGCTCGGCTATGTACTGAGGACCATACTCACCGTGCGTTCTCTCGACCCACAGGGCTACGGCCCAAAGCTCTTTGTCGCGGGTCATCATGCGCTCAGTCTGCCAGCAATCGTCTGATCTCGACTACCCGAAAGTGCCATTACGGGGGTTTAGAGCGAAAGCGTCCAAAACCGGCGGAATACTGCCATTTTTTGAGGGCAGCCCTGAAACCTGAAATGCGAGATACTTTCGGTAGTTTCCGGTAAACCGGCCCGCGACCGCGCC
This sequence comes from Altererythrobacter sp. TH136, assembly GCF_007065885.1. NCBI lineage: Bacteria > Pseudomonadati > Pseudomonadota > Alphaproteobacteria > Sphingomonadales > Erythrobacteraceae > Altererythrobacter > Altererythrobacter sp. TH136. Next base: position 2,076,269 of record NZ_CP041409.1, read on the forward strand.
TCAGGGTGGGAGCGGCTCGCCATTCCGCCGAGCATCGGCCCCTTGTGGCCATTCCCCGCGCGGGTGCCCCATCGTTGACAACCGGCCGTGCCTGCGGGTCGTAGCGGGGCAACCTGTCGCTAGAGCGGCCCGGCTATTGGATGCTTCGCCTAATGGTGGCATCTTGGGATCATGAGGGGCCCAGGCAGGCATATAAAGCGGCGACCGGTCGAGCTTTTCGACTTTCGAAAGGAGGTTCGCCGTTCGAAGCGTACGCGTCGCATGGCATCGCTGAAGCTGATCGCAGGTGGCCTGGGAGCCGGTGTGGCGCTTGGGCTGAGCATCATATCATGGCCAGCGATATCCGGCAGCTTGTGGTCTTCGTCCCGATCTCCCGCATTCGCCGTCTGCGGGCTTATGGGCGGAAATTGTGTGATCGACGGGGACACCTTTCATCTCGATGGCGTGAAAATTCGCATCGCTGATATCGATACGCCAGAATTGAAAGGGCGGTGCGATTGGGAAATCCAGAAGGCGCAGGAGGCGCGGGATCGGCTGGCCGTGCTTCTGAGCGAAGGGCCATTCGAGCTTCAACCAATAAGCGACCGAGACGAGGATCAATATGGGCGAAAGTTGCGGGTCGTCACCCGCGACGGACGATCGCTTGGCGATCAACTCGTAAGCGAAAGGCTAGCGAGAACGTGGACTGGGCGCCGGGAACCTTGGTGTTGAGGCCCGGAAGGCACGCCGCAGGTCGTTTTTATCTGGGAAGCTACTGCCGAAGTCTCAGATCATTGCGATGCTCATGGTGACGTATGGGCAGCGTGCATGTTCGCTTATGAGCGGCTGACAGGGTGATCACCTTGCGTTCTGTTCCTTCTTCGTTCCAGATAAGGAATGGGACGCCAAGTACTCGATTCGGTCAAAGAGTTTGCCCGGCTGGGCTATCGCGTGCGATTTACCTGCCAGGCATGACTACGTGATCGACGCGATCGCGGTCGAACTTATGGTGCAGCTACATGGGCGTCGGCAGTCGCTCGCGGTAAATCAGGTCGAACAGCTCGAAGTGCGGGGAGCGTCGGGCGAAGGTGTCCGCAGCGCTGACTAAGTGGCTAAATCGCTAAGCGCTACTCGTCGGCTTCGCGTTTCGGAAACCTCGTCGAACCCATGCCACGGCCATGCCAAGGATATAAAGCACCCCGGCGGGCAGTGCGCCGTAAAAAATTGTCCGCGTCCAAAGATACTCAGTGCGAGTAGGGCACTCGACATACCAACCATGTTGTGCCGACCCGCTTGGTTTCCACGATCCTGACCGATCGCAAGGTTGGGCCTCGGGCAAGCTGCTAGCTCGCTCCCAGAAAAGACGGCCCCGTTCGGGTTGCGTGAGATCCATTTCCTCGGACGTGAACGGCACTCGGAATGACGTGGTGTCGTGGATATCGTAAGCGAGAACTGCTGGTAAAATCCCCAACGCGATCGAGACTACAAGCCACAGGCGCTGCCAGCCATTCATTGTCACTCCCCTCCCGACGAGGTTTGCATGGCAATCGGCAGACGCGCAATCCTGCGCTGGTTGGAAGAATGCTGAGCCTATCTTCGCTTGCGGTCAGTGCGGGGGCCGAAATCCACAACCTCCCCCTCTTGTTGATGTTAGTGCTCACGGCGCGCAGATGCGATTTCATGTCTGCTTAGCGGCGCTTGCTGCCGTTCGGCTGGTGTCCGGAATTGGGTGGAAAGCGGTCGAGCGGCGATCCACATGAATGTCTTGCGAGGGCCAAGGCGACTGCGGACCAACCGAATCGAGCTCAATCGTGGTCGATATTCAGGCGGCGTAGCTGCCGCGAGGCCCCCATAGGATTATTGCCGCACCGATCAGGCAGATCGCTCCACCCACCAAATCCCACCTATCCGGCCTCACCTCTTCGGCAAGCCAGAGCCAAAGCAGAGCCGAGATTATGTAGACGCCGCCATAGGCCGCGTAGGTTCGACCCGCGTGTTCGGCATCGACCAAAGTAAGCAGGTAGGCAAACAAACAGAGCGATGCGACGCCCGGAGCCACCCACCACGGCGATCTATCCAGCCGCAGCCATGCCCAAAATGCGAAGCAGCCTGCGATCTCGGCAAGCGCCGCCCCAATGTAAGTAAACGCAGTCATCAGGTTTGAATAATCCGCAGGAGTGTCCCGTCCGGGTCGATTAGCGCCGCAATAGTAGGTCCACTGTCCTCTTCCTGTGGCGGCTGAACACGAGGCTGCCCCCAGCATTGCTCTGGCACCCCCGCGTCAACGCAAACGGCATAGAATCCTGACAAGTCATCCAGCCGAAGGCAGCAACTGAACCAGCTTTCTGCTGGGTTCAGGTCGGGGTGAGGAAAGAACTCAAGCGTTAGTCCATCCCGCGTCAGGATCATCCAGCCATCGTCGCGCCAACCTTCGACGAAACCCAAAGCCGAGTAAAAGCGGGAAGTTGCCTCGAAGTCCCTAGACGGCAGATTAGGCGTGGCGTGATCCATCCGGGTCTCCTCGCTGCCAACCATGCGATCCGCGCCGAATGTCCGCAATGGGGTCGCTTGCGGCTGGTCCGCTTTTCGAGAGCGCGGGTGCGAAGCGGTCGATCTGTTAGCAGGCGGGGCAGCGCCGGTCGTCTGCGTCTGATATTGGGTGGAAAACGGAAATTTGCGAGCTCCTGAGCAAGCAAGACCTCACAATTAGAAGTTCAGGGTCACCGTCAAAGTATCGTCATATTGTCCGACAATCGTCAGCGCAGCAGCCGGCACTCGTCCGTAGACCGGTACGTTGATCGGTGATCCACTACCCGAATTTCCGGAAAAGTTTTTAGAATTTCCCTTGCCCCACACATTCTTCCGCCCGCTGTCTAAATAGACATTGTAGGCCAGTGATGTACCAAGAGGGCCTGTCATTCGCCGCTTGTTAGTTGCTTGGGGATTCAGGCCGTCGTCAATCTCAATCGAGAAGGAAGTGTTCGGGGCACACGCGACGGTCAGTGTGGTAGTAGCGTCGATATTCACTGATAGCAGGGCGTTGCTTGCCACAAACGACAACGGTCGTGCTTGGAGGGAGCAACCCGATTCAACTCGCAGAATAGCTGGCACGGTGTTGGTGGCTGTCCCGGCAGAAACGGGGGCGCAGGCGAACGCAAGGCAAGCCGCGGTTGCGGCACCAATTGCGCGATTCACCAGCATGGTCACAACTCTTTCCCCATCCCGCTTCGTTAGCGAGCAAGGAATAGAATTTAGTAAACGCGGCGTTGGCGATGAGTCCGCTCTTTGCGGCACGCGTTTGATGGAGAGGGTTGCGGTCTAGCCCCGGCGTCTCGTCTGATGGATCGTCAAGAGGAGAGAGGGCTAGGCCGCGAGACTTGGATACGACGATATGGTAACTGTTTGGTTAAAGCTGACGGGAAAGTAGTGTGGTCTAGCCAGGCGGGGCTGACGCTATGGTCCGCTATGGGGTCGTTTGCCGCCTGTCGGCTTCTGGCCGGTTCAGCCGAGAAGCTGACTATCGGCTAAGAGGCACAGCTAAGATTCGCAGCTACTCCCGATATTGGGTGGGAAGCGGACATCAAGGGAAGTGGATCATTTCAGTGAATACCGGTGTTGGACCACCCATTTCCATAAATGAGAGTTGCAAATCAGAAGGCTGATAGTGGCCTTGGAACGTGAGCACAAAATCCGCTGTAGTATCACCGTCGTTGTTGAACAACTTGAGGACCGTGGTATCACCCACAAGTAAGACTGTTGCCTGCCCGTTCACGCCCGACGGTTGGTCAAGCGGTGAGTCTCCAACAAAATCGTATGTTTGGACTCCCTCCACCGATTCATTGGCGTCCCAACGATCTTCTGAATAACCCACGAAGATACGGTCGATGCCGACCTGGTAGTCGGTGATGATGTCGCCGATCCCGCGGGAGTCACTCTGATTCAAGAAGATGAACCAATCGTCATCCGCTCCGCCGGTCAGCGTGTCTGCTCCGCCCGCTCCTAACAATTCATCATGACCAAGCCCTCCATCGAGCGTGTCGTCGCCTACGCCACTGTTCAATATATCAACGCCGGATCCTCCAGAAAGAATGTCGCGCCCATCGTCACCGATCAGAGTGTCATTGCCCGCGCCACCATCTAGATAATCATCGCCCTGCTCACCGTAGAGCCTGTCGTTGCCATCGCCGCCATAAAGCTTATCATTTCCGCCGCGGCCAAAAAGGTAGTCATTGCCACCCAACCCGTTCAGGGTGTCGTTTCCGCTGTCGCCAGCTAGTGAGTTATCGCGCGCAGTCCCCGTTAGCGTCCGATCTACTGGTGGTTTGGTTGGCTTACCCATGTCGACACTCCCCACATGATCGCGTCCGCAGCATTGGGACTACGAGGCACGCGACTCGTTCGGTAACCTGTCGTTAGGCGCGAAGGTGCTCTCGATGCCACCGTGCGTCAATAACCCAAGCAGATTAGACGCTTCGCTAGCGGTCGAGTGTTAGTGCGCTTACTCATCCATCTGCTGAGCAGAGCAGCGGAGGTGCGTAAGCGTCTGCTATGGGGTCGTTAGCGGAATGGCAGCTTATGTTGCCCCAGATCAGTTAGCCGTCTCACGCCGATTGGGCCCTTGGCGCAGTGCACGACCGTAAGCAGGCGCACCGTAGAGGCCTCATATGCACGGAACCGCCACGCTTCATGCCGAGGAGGCTAATCGAGCGCCGCTAGTCCCCGCCGCAAGATTGAGCGCAATTCCGCGGCGAGCAGCAGGGTGTCAGCCGAGTAGCGCCCATGCTTGAGAGCGTTGTTATTTCCCTTGGGCGCGCCGGGGGACTGCCCCCCGTGCATCCGACAGCGATTCCTCCCCTTGATCGCTGGAGATTGGCACTCCGTCCCCGAACGGGTCCGAGCCAAGCAGCGCGGGGCCGAGTGCATAGGGTTGTTGCTCGCCTTTTCCATTCATCCCCCCTGTCTGCACGGTCGCGGTGACGACCGCCTGGCCGCCGCGGTTGTCGATGTGCACATGTTTGATGGTCTGAGTGCCCTCGCGTTGGAGCTTGGCCAAGACCTCCGCCTGCCGGGTGTAGAGTCCCAACAGCTTAGTCGAGAGATTGCCGAACAGTTGGGCGTGATCGACCATATCCGACTGCCCGATGTTCGCGAGGGCACGCATCGCGGCGTCATGGGTCGCCGCCATCTGAACTAGCAGCGTGCTTTGCACCGTGTCCTTGGCCCCTCCGCCTGTGATGAAGGCCAGGTCGGAATTGAGCCGCGAAGCAGTCAACCCGTGGCGATCGGCTTTGCCGTGATAGTTGGCGAGGTCGCCTAGCCGCTGGTCAAGATACTCCTGCTTCCCGCTCGCCATTGCGTCGGTCAGGCGGAGCATGGTCAGGGTCACTTGCTCGGGCCCCGTGTTGCCCGGTCCGATCGTCTTGCCCTTCTCTCCATCGGCCAACACGTAGCTCGGTGGATTGGCACGCTCCCAGAAGCGCCGCATAAGCTGGACGACCTCCTGCTTCGACTGCTTCGGCAGGTTGGCCCATCCCGGCAGGTGCGTAGCGCACCGTTCGGCGATCTCGTCGTCCGTACCTTCGCCCGATACGATGAACGCTGCGGGCCGCGAGTCCGGCTGTTTTGTGGCTGTATTATCAGCCGAGGACGCCTTGCGCGTGGCCATCAGATCAATACTCCAAGACGCAAGCGCAGGGCCCCTAATGGGGCGCGCCAGCGCGTACGTAGTACAGTGTGTGTGTTACCCTCAGTCACCCGCAGTGCTTTCAATGGGTTGGCTGGTATTCTCCCGCGTTCCTCGCAAGTGTTACCCGCACCGTTGCCCGCAACAATATCAAGCACTTAGCCCGCCCCTTCAATAGTTTCCCGCAGGCCAAAGACTGGCTTGCGATCGGGGCCATTCCAAAGCAGCGCGCGCTCGATTGCGTTGATACGGAACAGGCGATCCATCGCTGCTTCCAGCCGGTCCTTCCCGATGCTCTTGCTTTCGACCATCTTGGCAAACTCGGTGGGCGCGTACGTTGGCCCGCGGCGTTCCGACACGGCGCGCTGCTGCTTCACCCGCTCCCGGAGGCAGGTTAGGAACAGGTCATTGTCAGCAGTCGCTTTGATCGTGGCAGCCAGTTCCTTGGCCCGTTCGGGGGGCAGCGAATCCTCGCGAACGAAGGCTCCATCCACCCACAGGAAGCGCAGCGCTTCACCCTTTTCGGCATAGTTGGCCTTGCCAACCGTGAGCGTCCGCACATCCGTTTCAAGATCGTGCGTAAGGACGATTTGCGAGCGCACCGCGTTGAGCCAGGCCGTCGAGCCCGAGTAATCCGCCCCCGACTTGTTGGGATGCCCGATCAAGAACACCGCCGCACCCGTCTCTCCGGCGAGCCGGTTCAGCAAGTTGACGAAGCGGGTCACGTCGCCTCGGCTGTTCTCGTTGCCAGCGAATAGGTGGGCCACGTTGTCGAGCGCCACGATCTTGGCGCCAGTCGCCTTGAGCATCCGTTGCAGCCGATCGAAGGCGGGTGCGGGGGTCAAGGTGCCGTCAGCCGCGAATAGCCCCAATTCGTTGTCCAGAGCGCCCCTCAGGCTAATCAGGTGCAGTTTCCCAGCCAAGGCATCCATCCGCACCCCGAGCGCCTCACAGATACGCTCCTGGCGCCAATGAAGCTGCGCCTCGTCATCCTCGCAGGTGAGGTAGATCGCGGGGCACTCGAGGGTTGTGACCCCCAGGCAAGTCAACCCGGCCGCGGCACAGGTCGCAAGCTGCTGGCCGAGCAGCGACTTGCCCGCGCTTCCCGCACCCGTGAACAGCGTGACTTCCGCCAACGGCGCCAGCCGCTCGACCGCGAACACCTTGGCGATGGGCCGGACCTTGGAGAGCGCATCGAGATCGAGCGTCGGCATGGGCAGGGCGCCACCGGCCAGCGCCTTGTCGGCAAGAGCGCGCAGATCTTCTGCAGTGCCGGTCCAATCGATAATATCGCCCTTCGGCGGCAGCCCGGGAAGCTCGAGGATGATAGCGCTGCCGCCGTACGCCTCGACCTCGGTTTTCACCCTCTCCGCGAACGCGAGCCCGGGCGCATCGTTGTCGGGCAGAATGACAAGGCGAGTACCCTCACCGAACGCCTCCCCGTATTCTTCGCGCCATCCGTTCGCGCCGAAGGCAACGGCGGTGGCGAGGAAACCCCACGACGCCAGCTTGTCCGCTTTCCGCTCCCCCTCGACGAAGAAGATCGGTGGCTCGGGCTCACCAGCCGCACGGGCTTTGTGAGCCGCGTCCACCAGTTCCGTGAAACGGTAGGGCAGGCGGGTGACGCCATCTAAACCGGCCACCCACGACCCACTTTCGAACCGCTCAGCTACGAAGCGCTTGTTATGCCCCAGCGCCTCAAGCCGCCGCGTCCGAAAGACCGGCTCGCCGTTCCTGTCGTCATAAACATGAACCCCCGTCTCCCGCCATTTGGGAGGCGCCTGGGGCCGATCGGCTCCGAGGGGTGAGATTATCCCGGCCTCGCGCAGCCGGTCCTTCACGGCGAGCGCGTCGCCACCATTGAAGGTGTGGACCAGCACGCCGTCAGGGGCGTTCGCATCAACCTTTACCGTGGTCCCCCGGTCTTTGTTCGAATGGCCCTCGGTAGGGCAGTGCACGGTATCTCCGTTCACCACCCCGCCGAGGACAGCGGCAATCCGTTGAGGATCGGGGGCGTGGGCCATCCGGGCGGCCTTACGCCACAGCCAGAAGGTCGAGCTGCACCCCATCGGTCGGCGCAGGCCCGTACTCAGGCACGACCCACACCACCTGCTTGCGACCGCTTACACCTTCACGGCGGCGCCCGCTGTCCACGATCAAACCGCGCTTGTGTAGTTCGGCTAGGCGGGGGCGGCTGGAATACCGCTCCCACTCGTACCGGCTAGCGACTTCATCGCTCGTCGCGCCAACGGGGCCACGTTCGCGGACGAAGCGCAGCGCCAGGTTGGAGCGGCAGCGCCCGGTCCTAGGGATGCATTTTTCATGCAGCGCCCCGCAGCTTCACGACGCGCGCCTTGCCCGCGACGGTCGCCAGCAGCGTGTCGGCCCATTTGTCCAGCGCCGCCCGGCGCTCCGGCTCGAACGCATAGACTTGGTACACGCCCTTGACCCCGGACTCTGTTTCGGTGCGGTGCCCCAGCAGCCTCTCGACCACTTCGGGGGGCGTTCCCGCTCGTTGGCATCCACGGGCGAAGGTCCGCCGCGTGTCATGAACCACGAAGGGCTCGATCGGCAGTGCTGCGCGGTCGTCGTCTTTGGCCTCGCACGCCTCCACCGCCCGCATCGCTTTATCGAGCCGTTGCTTGGCTCGGCTGAACCCGGACACCGGCGACTCCCCGTTGGTTGTGAAAATGAAGTCCTTGCCCTCTTTCCCTTGGATACGCGGCAGGTCCTTCACGATTGCCAGCGCCGCGGGCGAAAGGTGAACCCAATGGGGTTGGCCATTCTTCATCCGATCGCCGGGGATCAACCAACTGCGTTCGTCCAAGTCGATTTCCGACCAGCGACCTTCCGCGACCTCCCGGAGCCGCAGGCCGGTCAGGAGCAACAGTTGGTAGATCGGGCCGAAGGGCTACCCGAGGACTTTCGACGCTACCCACATCAGACGCTGCTCGCGGCGGTCTAGGTGACGCTCCCGCTTACCCCCGGCTTGCGGGCGATCGACTTCCGCGAAGGGCGACTGCGACAATGGGAACAGCTTGCGGTGCTTCGCGTGGGCGTGGGCGAAGATCGCCCGCAGCGCGACATGAGCCTTGAGCGCGGCAGAGGGGCTACGCTCGCCAACCTTCGCAAGCTGGTCGTTTATATCGTCCGCGCCGATCGAGGGCAGGGGGGTGGCACCAAACGCAGGCCGCAGATCGCGATCAATGATCGCGTCCTGCTCCTTCCAGCGCCGGAGAGACTTCTTTGCAGTTGTTACGTAACTGTCTGCCGCGATCCCACAAGCCAGCTTCTGTAATGCGGCCTCGGTTTCGGCCTGTTGCACTGCCCGCGTCTTGGCAGCGGCGACAACTTGGCGCTCAGCCTCAAACGGATCGACCTTGCGGCGAACCTGCTCCAGCAATTCGGCGGCGCGATCCCGGGCGGTGTCCGGCGTCCACGGAGAACCATGGCGCCCGATCGTGACGCGGCGCGTTGGAGAACCCCGCCCGCCGACCCGGTATTGGATGAGGTAGGACCGCGCGCCCTGGTCGGTGACCATGCACCCGAAACCCTTGAGCGTGTCGTCCCACAGGTAAGCCCGCTTTCCACCTGCCGGGAGCGCTATAGCGTCGACAGCCCGCTTGGTGATGCGCCCGGTAGCCATCGGATAAGCACCGGACTAGCACGCTAGCGGAACCGTGTGAAGGCGTGCGATGGGGAAAAGCGAAACGAGAAGGGAACAAGTGTGGACATTCGAGGCATCTTGAGTCGTCCGGAGCCATCAAGCGAGCATGAGCGCGGTGCTCCAAAACCGAGGGCCACGGGTTCGAATCCTGTCACCCCTGCCAATTTCTCCCAAACCTTGGTCAGTTTGACTATCCATCTGGATGAACCGGCTTCTGCGCCGGATTCAGCGGGTTAGCTTTAGTTAGTCCCGGAACCGCGGCGTCGAAGCGAGCGTTACCAGCGACAACCGGAGGGCAAACGGTTCTAGGAGGAATTTACATGTCTGGTCTCTCTTTCCGCAGCAGCCGCCCCGATTCCTGGGTGCACCCGCGTCCCTTTCATGACGCATCGACGCGCCACCAGATGTACGGCCCCATCCGCCCGATGGAAGAGCCGGGCCTGCTGGCGCGCCTGTTCGGGCGCGGCTGACGGCACCGGTTGAAATTGGCGCGCGACCGTCCCTGGTCGCTCGCTTGCTTTTGCTGTCAGCCCGCCGTAATGGCGGTCCCGCTTTTTCCGACAGATGAGCATTGCTTGCCATCCCGGCACTTGAACCGGGGCGGCGGCAAGTCCTATCTGAAATAGGGGGGCCTCTCCCGGAAGACGCGCAACCAAATCGAAGCGAGAGCTGACGTTATCATGGCCAAGACCAGCCCGGCGGAATTCATCAACCAGGTACGCGCCGAAGGGCGCAAGGTCGTCTGGCCGAGCCGTGAAGAGACGGTTCGCACCGCGATCTTCGTGGCGATCATGATGGTGATCCTCTCCGTCTTCTTCCTGGGTGTCGACACCTTGTTTGGCGCAATCATGCGCTTCCTGCTGTCGCTCGCCTGACGCTTTTCACGGGACTTCAGACGCAAGTATGGCTCGCTGGTACATCATCCACGCCTATTCCGGGTTCGAGAACAAGGTTCGCGACGCGATCATCAGCGAGGCGGAACGGCTGGGCTTGTCCGAAGCGGTGGAAGCGGTCGAAGTGCCGACCGAAACCGTGACCGAGGTGAAGCGCGGCAAGAAGGTCCAGGTCGAACGCAAGTTCATGCCGGGCTACGTCCTGGCCAAGCTGACGATGACCGACGACGTCTACCACCTCGTCAAGAACACCCCCAAGGTCACGGGCTTCCTGGGTTCCGGCAACAAGCCGCAGGCCATCTCCGAACGCGACGCCGCGCGCTATTTCGGCGGGATGGAAGAAGCCAAGGCCGCGCCCAAGCGCCAGGTCAGCGTCGATTACGAGATCGGCGATCAGGTCAAGGTCAATGCCGGTCCTTTCGCCAGCTTCAACGGCCTGGTGGAGGAGCTCGATTTCGACAAGCAGCGGGTCAAGGTCAGCGTATCGATCTTTGGACGCGCTACTCCGGTCGAATTGGGGTTCGAGGAAGTCGAACTGGTCAAGTGAGCCGGCGTTTCTGATCACCTCATCGCGGGCGTCCATTGGGGCGTCCTTGAGCCGATAACCTTGCATACGCGCCGACACTTGAGTAAGGGCGCGCCTTCCCCACGCATCAGCACCGGGATTCCACGCGGGAGAGAACTCTTTCGGAGCTTCTCGTTGACCGCTTACCATGAGCTGCGCTGGCCCTGTCCAGCGCGGCGACAGTGAGAAAGGAGGCCTTTCATGGCCAAGAAGATCGACGGCTATATCAAGCTGCAGGTGCCCGCGGGCACCGCCAACCCGTCGCCCCCGATCGGCCCCGCCCTGGGTCAGCGCGGCGTCAACATCATGGAATTCTGCAAGGCGTTCAACGCGTCGACCGGCGAGATGGAAAAGGGCATTCCGCTCCCCACCGTCATCACCGTCTACAGCGACCGCAGCTTCACCTTCGTCACCAAGACGCCCCCTGCCAGCTTCCTCATCAAGAAGGCTGCGAACCTGAAGTCGGGTTCGAAGGAGCCGGGCAAGGTTTCGGCCGGAACGATCGCTCGCTCGAAGCTGTCCGAGATCGCCGAGATGAAGATGAAGGATCTCAACGCGAACGACGTTGAACAGGCAACCAAGATCATCGAAGGCTCCGCCCGCTCGATGGGTCTCGAAGTCGTGGAGGGCTGAGACGATGGCCAAGCAGACCAAGAAGGCGAAAGCCGTTTCGCAGATCGACCGCGACCAGCTGTACAGCTTCGACGCTGCGCTGAAGTTGCTGCGCGAGAACGCCAGCGCCAAGTTCGACGAGACCCTCGAAGTCGCGATGAACCTGGGCGTGGATCCGCGCCATGCTGACCAGATGGTCCGCGGCATGGTGTCGCTGCCCTCGGGCACCGGCAAGGCCGTCAAGGTCGCGGTGTTCGCGCGTGGCGACAACGCCGACAAGGCGCTCGCCGCCGGGGCCGACAAGGTCGGTGCCGAAGACCTGATGGAAGACATGCAGGCCGGCAATCTCGATTATGACCGCGTGATTGCCACGCCGGACATGATGGGCGTGGTCGGGCGTCTGGGTAAGGTGCTCGGTCCCAAGGGCCTGATGCCGAACCCGAAGCTCGGCACGGTGACCCCGAATGTCGAGCAGGCCGTCAAGGACGCCAAGGGCGGCCAGGTCGAATTCCGCGTGGAGAAGCAGGGCATCATCCACTCAGGGCTCGGCAAGCTGTCGTTCTCTGATGAAGACCTGAAGACCAACTTCTCGGCCTTCACCTCGGCGATCGTGCGGGCTAAGCCAGCCGGCGCCAAGGGCAAGTACCTGCGCAAGGTCTCGCTCACTAGCACGATGGGACCGGGCCTTAAGCTCGACATCGCTGACATCGAGAACGCCTGAGTCCTCGGTTGACGGAATAAGGGGCTGGCGGAGCGATCCGCCGGCCCTTTTTTCATGTCGTCACGTGCCGTGCGGCAATCGCGAGGCCACTGTCGCTGGCGGTCGCTAGATCTCTTCGGGATGAACCGCGTAGCCGGCGTGCTGCAGGTCGGCCGTCAGTGCGGCGACACAGTCCGCCAGTACCGCCTCGTCGGTCGATCTGACCACGAAGTTCGCTCCGACCCGCCCATCGCGAAAGAAGGGGTAGCTGCCGATCTGCACCCCTTCGTGTTTCTTCTCAGCCGCGCGCAGGATGTCAGCGACTTCGCTTTCCGCCACCCAGCAGCCGATGGTCCGCGCGATCAGCGGTGCGCCGCCTTCCAGCGTGCCGGTCAGCGCGTCGAGCATACCCGCGGTGATATGCGGGACGCCGGCCATGATGAACATGTTGCCGATGCGAATCCCGGGGGCACCGGACATGCGGTTGGGGATCAGTTCGGCGCCCTCGGGCACTCGCGCCATCCGCAGCCGCGCATCGGTGAGCGCGCTGCCGCGGCCGGTGTAGTACCGCTCCAGCATTTCCCGCGCCTGCGGATGGATCACCACCGGCACGCCAAGCGCGGCGGCCACGGCATCGACCGTGATGTCGTCGTGAGTGGGGCCGATGCCTCCGGTGGTGAACAGATAATCGTTGCGGGTCCGCAGGGCATTCACCGCTTCGACGATCCGCCCTTCGACATCCGGCACCACCCGCACTTCGGCGAGGCGGATGCCCTGCACCTGCAGCCAGCTGGCGATCTGGGCGATGTTCTTGTCGTGTGTCCGGCCCGACAGGATCTCGTCGCCGATCACGATCAGCGCAGCGGTCCAGATGCGATCGGGGGTGGTCATCTGCGCGGGCTAGGCGATTTCCCGGGTTCTGCCTAGTTACTCGGCCGCCTCAAGCTGCTGTCCGGTGGACGTGGCCGCCCGGTCAAACTTGAGCACGCCGTCATCGATGGGCGAGGTGGCCAGCGCCTTGCGGTCGAAGCGATAGTCCTGGTTCAACCGCCATGGCAGGCTGACCGCGCTTTTGGGCATGATGTGCTTGCTGCGCTGGATGTAACCGCTCGAAAAGTCGAACAGGTCTTCCTCGACCAGCCCGTGGTCTTCCGGCAGCGCCGGATCGGCGACGTTCGCCCCAATCGCCTCCATGTGGTTGAGCACCTTGCAGACGAATTCCGAGTTGATGTCGGCGCGCAAGGTCCAGCTGGCGTTGAGATACCCGAACACGACAGAGAAGTTCGGCAGGTTCGAGAACATGCAGCCCTTGTAATAGAACCGCTCGCTGAACTCGACCGGCGCGCCGTCCTGGCTGACAGCGATCTTGCCGGCGACGGCCAGCTTGAGACCGGTTGCCGTGACCACGATGTCCGCCGGGACGCGGCGTCCGTCGGTCAGGCGAACCGCATCCTTCTCGAATGCCGCGATGTTGCCGGTGACGACTTCGGCCTTGTCCTCGCGGATGGCGGTGAACAGATCGTCGTCCGGCACCAGGCAGAGCCGCTGATCCCAGGGGTTGTAAGGCGGGGTCCAGGTGGCCGCATCGTATCGGTCGCCAAGCGAGTTCTTGATCCGCTTGTGCAGCGCCTCCTTCACCTTTTCGGGCGCCGAGCGGGCGCGCTTGAAGGCGACGTCCTGCAGCAGCACGTTCTTCCACCGGGTGATGCGGTAGGCGAGTTCTTCCGGCAGGTATTTGCGCAGGGTATTGGCAATTCCGTCCTTCGCCGGGCGGGAGAACATCCACGTCGGCGTGCGCTGGAGCATCGTCACCTTGGCGGCGCGGTCGCTCATGGCCGGGACGATGGTCACGGCAGTCGCGCCAGAGCCGACCACCACGACCCGCTTGCCGCTGTAGTCGAGGTCCTTGGGCCAGAACTGTGGGTGGATCACCTGCCCTTCGAACTGCGACAGATCGAAGCCGGCGTCATACGGATCGTCGTAATCGTAATAGCCCGTGCCGAGGTACAGCCAGTTGGCCGTGGTCGTGGCGCGCTTGCCGTCCTGCTCGTAAGTCACATGCCAGCAGGCTTCATCCGCACGCCAGTCGGCGGCGATGACCTTGCTGTCATAGGTGATCTTGTCGCGGATGCCGCGCTCGTCGACGATCCGGTGGAGATAGTCGAGGATCGCAGGGCCATCAGCGATCGATTTTTCGTGCTTCCAAGGTTCGAACTTGAACCCGAGCGTGTGCATGTCGCTGTCGGAGCGGATGCCAGGGTAGCGGAACAGATCCCAGGTACCGCCAAGATCGGATCGCCTTTCGAGCACGGCATAGCTGCGATGCGGACACATCATTTCCAGGTGAGCGGCCATGCCGATGCCGGATATCCCGGCGCCGACGATCAGCACGTCGTGGTCGCACGCGGTCAGGCTCATCACTCTGTCTCCTGGTTGACGCGAACGTAAGCCTTTCCGTTTCAAGGTGCAACGATTCACTCCCGCGCGCAAAACGCGAGCTCGCGGGGGTTGCCTTGGCGGAGAATGGAACGGCGGGCCGGCGCGCCGGCCGAGTAAGTGGCAACCGCGTTGTGGGCTGCTGCGCTCAGCTCGCCCGGACGTGTCTCAGGTAGCCGTCGACCTTGTGGCGCAACGTCGATGCCTGATGCTTCAACTCGCTTGCCGAGCTCAAGACCTGCGATGCGGTGGCCCCGGTAGCCAGCGCGGTTTCCCGCACGTGCACGACGTTGGCGCTCACCTCGCCGGTACCCCGCGCCGCGGTATCGATGTTGCGCGCCAGCTCCTGACCCGCGACCGACTGCTGATCGACCGCCGAAGCGATCGATACGGCCGTCGCCTCCAGCTGTTGCACCTGACCGGAGATGGCCTGCAGCGCGCTGACGCTGTCACCGGTGGAGTTCTGCATGGCGCGGATCTGCGCGGCGATTTCTTCGGTCGCCTTGCTGGTCTGGGCGGCGAGTTCCTTCACTTCGCTGGCCACCACCGCGAACCCGCGGCCCGCCTCGCCGCTGCGCGCCGCCTCGATCGACGCGTTGAGCGCCAGCAAATTGGTGCGGCGCGCGATGGAGCCGATGAGTTCGACGATTTCCCCGATCTGGTCGGCCGAACAGGCGAGCGCCTTGACCGTTCCGTCCGCTTGTTCCGCCGCGGTCGTCGCTTCCCGCGCCAGCACGGCGGAGTGCGCCGCCTGACGGCTGATCTCGCCGATGGACATGGCAAACTCGTCGCTGGCTGCTGCGGCAGCAGAGACGCCGGAAGACGCTTCCGTCATGGAGCGCGAGACGATGTCGATCTGATCGGCCCCATGCTCCGCGGCGGTGGCCATCGAACTGGCGGCGCCCTCCAGTTGAGCGGCTGCCGAAGCGACGGCATTGACCACGTCGCTCACTTCGCGATCAAAATCGGCGCTGAGTTGGAGGAGCATGCGCTTCTGTTCCTCGCGCGCCTTCTTGCGATCCGCGAACATCTCGTCGAGTTTATAACCCGACTTCACGAACACCTCGAATGCCCGCGCCATGTCGCCGATCTCGTCCGCCCGGTCGAGGTAGCGCAGCTTATGGCCGCGGTTGCCGCTCGCGAGGTCGGCCATATCGCTGGTGAGCTGACGCAGGGGCATCGCCGTGTCGATCAGACTGCGTCGCAAGGCGAGGCCGGTCAGCACCAGCGTAGCCGCCCACAGCACGACGATGGCGAGCATCACGGGCAGGGCGCCCTGGGCGGCGCTGGCGTTCAGAACCGCGACGAAAGACAACACAATCAATGTCAGAGCGCCAAGCGGCAGCCCCGCGAGCAGCTTGAACTTCCGATCGAGCGGCAGGTTGTTGAACCAGGTCGGCAGCGGCTGGCGGGAGACCTCCCGGTGAACCGCTTCGTCGCCCAGCGTCACGCTCGCGATTTCCGCGTGCAGGGTGCCCGGTTCGAATGTCGTGATCGCGTTCATGCTGCCCTCGTTGCCGTGCGTTTCGCCGGCTTGCCCAAATGCCTCGCCACCTGATCGGCGGGCATCGCCTTGTGATACAGCCAGCCCTGGATCTGATCGCACCCCGCGGCGCGGACCAGATCGGCCTGCTCTTCGGTTTCGACCCCTTCGGCGGTCACGTCCATGTTCATGGCCCGGGCGACCGAGATGCTCGACAGCATCATTGCGCGGCTGCCCTCGTCGCTCTGGGCATCCGTCACCAGCGAGCGGTCGATCTTCAGTTTTTCGAACCGGAACTGGCGCAGGAAACCGATCGAGGCATACCCGGTGCCGAAATCGTCGAGCGAGATGCTCACGCCAAAGTCGCGGATTACGTTCAGGCAGCGCTCCGCCACCACCGGATCGATGACCAGGCAGGTCTCGGTGATTTCCAGCTCCAGTCGTTCCGGCGGAAACCCTGTCTCCTCGAGGATCTGGCCCAACTGGAAGGGGAATTCCGGGTTCCGGAGCTGAGCGGCCGAGATGTTGACCGAGAGTTTGATGGTCGGCCACGCGAGTGCGTCCCGGCACGACCGCTCCATCACCCACAGGCCGATCCCGTTGATCAGGCCGGATTCCTCGGCGACGGGAATGAATATGTTGGGGCCGATCTTCTTGCCATCGGCACGGTCCCAGCGGAGCAGTGATTCCACCGCGACGACTTCGCTGCTGCGGGCATCGACCAGCGGCTGGTAAGCGATCGTGAATTCGCCCTTGGCCAGCGCGCCACGCAGTTCCTCGTCGAGCTTCTGCGTCGCCTCGCGGCTTCGGTCGAAGTCGTCCGAGAACCAGGTGCAGCGCATCTTGCCGCCGCGCTTGGACGCGTACATCGCGACATCCGACCGTCGCAGCAATTCGGACGAGCCTAGCCCATCGCGTCCGGTCGAACGCGACAGGCCCACACTCGCGCCAAGCAGGATGCGGCGATCCTCAAGCGGGATCGGCGCTCCCAACCGCTCGATTAGGGTGCGGCAAATGCCTTCCAGAATGGTGCCCGCCACGGGGCCAACCTTGAGTACCGCGAACTCGTCTCCGCCCAGACGATAGCAGCGCGCTTCACCCATGCAGATTTCCTGCAGGATATGGGACACCTCGATCAGCACCTGATCGCCGACGACGTGGCCATAGTGGTCGTTAACCAGCTTGAACCCGTCGAGGTCGATCAGCGCGACCGCCACTTCCTCGCCGGGCTTTGCCAGGCGCACAGCATCCTCATGCAGCGCGCGCCGGTTGGGTAAGGCGCTGAGGCTGTCCGTCCGGCTCAGATCTTCCAGCCGGATCACGTGCGTAAGGCCGAACCGGCCCAGCGCGAGAACCGCGGCCGCGTAGATTACAATGCATATGGCGGCGATCCATGTCGTGGCGATGTGATCGATCTGCGCACCGACCAGCAGCAAGCCCGCAAACATGCCGAAGATGGTAGACAGGATGATCAGCGGCGCGAACACCAGCACACGCGGACCGAGAGCAGACGTGTTGTCTCGTGCGTTCACTGGATTCCCCCCGGCGTCACCCCAGAACAGACGCCGGGGAAGATGCCTAACGTGCATTGCCTAATGAACCGCTAAGCCAGAATTTACCTTCCGATTCCGAGCTTTACCGGCTGGGGCGCGCTGCGCGGAAGGCGGCGGTACAACCCGCTGGTGTCGCAAGCGGCGGAGAACGCGTCTGAATGACCGGTCACCGTTTCGCCTGCGCCGATCATCAGCCATCCGTCAGGCGCGGTTGCGGCGGCCAGGCGCCCGAGCGCTCTTTCACGGTTCACGGCTGCAAAATAGAGCAGGACGTTGCGGCACAGAACCAGGTCGAACCGCTGCGGGTCTGGCGGCGCGTCGAGCAGGTTGCGGCGCTGGAATCGGATCGGCCGGCTGAGTTCGGGGCGCGGACGCCAGCCCTCTGGCGTCTCGGTGAACCAAGAAAGCATCTGCGAAACGCCCAATCCGCGCTGAATTTCGAACTGTGAGTAAACACCGCGCTTCGCGGCTTCGATGGCGCGACTGGAGATATCGGTCGCCAGAATGTCGATCCGCCATCCCTGCCATCGCTGCGGCTGGTCGGCGAACAGCATCGCAAGCGACAGCGCCTCTTGCCCCGTCGAACAACCGGCGGACCAGATCGATAACCTCCGCGTCTCCGCACGTTTGCTGGCGAGATCGGGCAGGACTTCCGACGCTAGCAGATCAAACATCAACCGATCGCGGAAGAAATAGGTCTCGTTGTTAAGCAGCGCTTCGACGACTTCGTGCGTGAGCTTCTCCTCGCGCGCGTCGGCCAGCAGGCAGACGAGCTGATCGAGGTTGGACAAGCCGCGCTCGCGGAAAATCCCGGCCAGTGCCGTGTCGATCCGCCAGCGACGGCTGGCGGTCAACTGCTGACCCGTCCGCGCGAACAGCAGGTCGGCGATGATGCGTTGAGAGACTTCGCTCACGCCCGGGTCGTTTCGATGGTTCGCGCCATGGCAGCGATGCGCGCGGCGATCTGCGCGGGCGGCAAGACCGCGGTGGCCAACCCGGCATCGGCAATCGCGCGGGGCATGCCCCAGACGGCGGAGGTGGCCGCATCCTGGGCAAAGATCGTTCCCCCTGCCGCCACCAATCGGGCGGCGCCGATCGCTCCGTCCCGGCCCATTCCCGACAGCACCGCGCCGATGGCTTGCCCGCCGGTCGCATCCGCCAGCGATTCGAACAGCGGATCGACCGAGGGTGTGCAGCCGCTGGGTGCCGCGTGATGGGAAATGCCGGTCACCATCTCATGACCCTGTCGCCGGACGACCATATGGCCATGGCCGGGCGCAACGTGGATGCGTCCGGCCTGCACCGGTGTCCCCGCATCCGCGACCACCGCCGGGCGGCCCGATGCCGCGGCGAGCTGGCGCGCCAGCGTGTCCATGAAGCTTTCAGGCAGGTGCTGCACCACGAGGATTGGCAAATCGCAGTATCGCGGCAGTGCCGCCAATAGCAGGCACAGCGCGTGGATTCCGCCGGTCGACGCGCCGATGCCGATCGCTTGCGGCACGCCGGGTTCCCGGCGGCGGTGTGCCAGGGGCATGCTTCGGACGGCCGATGGCGCGGGGTGGCGGGCGCGGCCTGCCAGTGCGCGGATCTTGCCGATCAGCGCGCGCCCGTATCCCTCATCGAATTCGCCGGCGCGAGGCTTGAGGAGAGTGTCAGCGGCGCCCATCGACAGTGCCTGCAGCGTATGTTCGGCGCCCGCGGCAGTCAGGGACGAGACGACGAGTACCTGGCCGGCACCCGCCAGGTCGAGGATGCGGGGCAGGGCGCCAATGCCGCCCATGCCGGGCATTTCGAGATCCAGCAGGATCACGTCGACCGGCGTTTCCGCCAGTCGCGCAATCGCCATTTCACCGGTGGTCGCCTTGGCCACGATCTCGCAATCGGCCTCAGCCTCGATAATGCGCGACAGGACGGTGCGGGCGACGAGCGAATCGTCGACAATCATGACCCGGATGGGATCGCGGACAGATCCGCGGCCGATCCCGGGCGGTCCGGTCAGCGGGGCCAGCGGGTCCACCTGCGTAGCCTCAGGAAAATCCGACGAGTTGGAGTTTGATCTGCAGCGTTTCGTGGTCGAACGGCTTCATGACGTATTCGTCGGCGCCGGCGCTGATCGCCTCGCGGATGTGAGCGACATCGTTCTCGGTGGTGCAGAAGACCACCTTGGGCCGGTCCCCGCCTTCGCGCTGGCGGAGCTGGACGATGAATTCGATCCCGCTCATCACCGGCATGTTCCAGTCGAGTAGGATGACATCGGGCATCGTTTCGCTGCACCGGTCGAGGCCCTCGCGCCCATTTTCCGCCTCGTCGACGGCAAACCCGAGTTCCTCGAGGATGTGCCGTGAAACCTTGCGGATAACCCGCGAATCATCGACGATCAGGCAGTGCTTCATGGTCGGGGCGATCCTGTTTTTTTGCTTTGCCTGCGGTGCTACCGGCGAGCGGTAACCATCCAATTAAGCGGCGGTCTGCAAAGGTCCTGCGAGCAACGCTCCCAGATCAATCAGCACAGCCGGCCCGCGGTCGGTTTCGATCAGCCCGGCGCTGACCCGGTCCCAACCGGGACCCGCATCACCGGGCACGGCGGCGGGATCCCCAAGAACCGCGGCGACGTCATCGATGGCATCCACCACCAGGGCATAGCGGTGCCCTGCCTGGTCGACGATCAACGCGCGGGTGCCCGGAGCGGGCATGCCGGACGGAGGAAGTCCGATCGCCGCTGCCGCGTCGATCACGGTCAGCGTGCTCGAGCGCAATGCCGTCAAGCCAAGGACGAACGCCGGCGCCCGGGGGACCACTGAAATTGCCTCCAGTTCCACGACTGACTGGACATCACCGGTGCGCAACGCCGCCCGCCGATGCCCGATTTCGACAATGACCACGAGGTCGCTCACGCGGCGGCCCTCCCGCTACGCAAGGCGGAAAGCGCGGCGATGAGACCGGCACGGTCATAGCGGTACAGCGCGCCCGGCAGCTGTTCTGCCTGCGCAGGGTCGGAACACAGCTTGATGACCGATCGCTCGCCCGTTGCGGCCGATCCGCCTTCCGTCTCGATGGCCACGTCCGCGGTTCCTCCAAAGGTTTCGTCGACCACCTTGTACCCGACGCTTTCGACGAGGGGCGCCAGGATGGTCCGGGCCCAGGGATCGTTGGCCGGCAAGCGGCACAGCGGGGGATCGAACGCCCGGCTCGGGGCGGCCAGGCCGGCGAACAGCCAGTGGGTGTCGAGCACCTCGGCGGGCAATCCATCGACCAATGCCGTACCTTCGGCGGCGCCGGCGGTGCGGGCGGGGGCGATCTCGCCAACGAGTTCGACCGTATCGATTATCCGGTCAATGGCATAGGCGATCTCGCTGCCGCCATCACCGAGGCGCAGCACGCTCAACTGTCCATGGTCGGGAAGGGCGCCATCGACGCCTGCGAGCGGGAACAGCGCGTCTCCGATGACGACGCGCGGCGGATCGGAGGAGAGATCGGCCGCATCGGCGGACACGCGTTCGATGCGGTTGATCGTGCCGAGCCGGACCAGCTTGCGGGTTCCGCCGAGACCGACGAACAGCAGCGCCGGCGTACCGCGCGCCGCTTCGTTCGCGCTCGGCTCCTCGCTGACGCGGCTGCGCCGCTGGGTTTCGCTAAGCAACCGGGCCTTGCGGGCAATTCCGGTGATGTCCAGCATCAGGACGGGGTGACCATCGTCGAGCAACGTGCTGCCCGCATAGATACCGGTGGCCATGACCGCCGGCGCCAGCGGCTTGATCACCAGTTCCTCGTGATCGAATACGCGATCGACCGCGAGCGCGAACAGCTCTCCGTGCGCTAGACGGATCAGGACGAGGGTGCTGGCTTCAGGATCCGCCGGGTCAGGGAGGCCAAGCTGGCCGGCAAGCGACAGACAGGCGACCCTTCGGCCGCGCACCGTAACCAGCACGCGGTCTCCTGCGCGAGCGAAGTCGATATGGCTCGCGCCGCCGTGCACGATCTCTTCCACGGATGATCGCGGCAGTGCGAACAGGTGTCCGCCAGCCCCGACCGTCAATGACGGAATGATGCTGAGCGTCAGCGGCAGGCTGAGGCCGATTCGGGTGCCCTCTCCCGGCGTGCTGCCGACCTCGATCGTGCCTCCCACGCGCTCGATGTTGGCGCGCACGACATCCATGCCGACGCCTCGACCGGAGACCGAGGTGACTTCCTGCGCAGTCGACAGGCCCGGCTCGAAGATCAGGCTGTGGCGCCCTGTTTCGCCGAGCGTTTCCGCGTCCGCCCGCGACAGGGCGCCGGCGGCGATGGCCTTGTCGACCAGGCGTGCGCCGTCGATGCCCCGGCCATCGTCGCTGATGGAGATCATGATCCGGTTACCGCTCTGGCGAGCCGCGATATGCAGCGTGCCGATCTCGCGCTTGCCGGCCGCCAATCGCTCCGACGGGCGTTCGATACCGTGGTCGATGGCGTTGCGGATGATGTGCGTGAGAGGATCGCGGATCATCTCGATCATCTCGCGATCCAGTTCGACGTCAGCCCCTTCCAGATCGATCATGACCTGCTTGCCGAGCTCTGCAGAAAGGTCGCGCACCAGCCGTGGCAGCGCGCCGAACAGGTGTTCGATGCGTTGCATGCGCATGCGGGTAACCGCTTCGCGAACCTGGTCGAGAATTGTCGAGAGACGTTCGAAAGGGCCGTGGACGGATGGATCGACCCCGGCATCGCGCAACCGGCGGGCGAGGTCGTTGCGGGCAAGGACGAGATCGGAGACGCTGCCCATCACCCCGTCGAGCAGGCCGACCGGCAGGCGGATCGAGCGCTGCGCGCTCCCGGAAACCCTGGCTGGATGAGCCCCGTCGTTATCGGACAAGTTGTCGTCCGCAAGGTCCGCGGCGTCGTTGCTGTCGGGCTCCAGCGCGGCAAGCAACACGTCGTCGCCCCTGGCAGGCAGTTCCTCGCCTGCCTCGATCGCGTCGACCATGATGGCAATCCGGTCGATGATCGCAAGCACGGCCGTGACCAGGCGCGGGCTGACCGAGCGCCGGCCGGCGCGGACTTCGGCAAGAGCGTCCTCCGCGCCGTGGCTCAGCGCTTCCAGGCGCGGAAAGTCAAAGAACCCGCAGTTGCCTTTGACCGTGTGTACGAAGCGGAAGATCGCATCGAGCCGCGCCCGGTCGCACGGGTCCGCCTCCCACGCCACCAGCTCGCCGCCGATGGCGGTCAGCATCTCGCGCGTTTCGGCCAGGAATTCGCCCAGCAGATCGTCCATCGGTGCCCCCTTAGCCTTCCACGGGAGCTATGGGGGCGCGATGGTTAACCTCTCGTAAGCGAGCGGCGACCGGCGCTTGAACAAGCGGCGGCCGGGAGGTAGCGCCAAACAGCATGACCGCGCTCACCGTCAACGGCCGCCCCTTGCGCTTCGACGTCGATCCGCGAACCCCGTTGCTATGGGCGCTGCGCGATGCGGCGAACCTGACCGGCACCAAGTACGGCTGCGGAGTGGGGGATTGCCACGCCTGTACCGTGATCGTCGATGGCGAGGCGCTGCGCAGTTGCCTGATTTCAGTCGCCGAGGCGGAGGGGCGCGTGGTGACCACGATCGAGGGGCTGAGCCGCGATCGCAGTCATCCGGTGCAACAGGCTCTGGTGGCGGAGCAGGCGATCCAGTGCGGCTTCTGCACGCCCGGCATCGCCATGGCCGCCGCTGCGCTGCTGTCACGCAACGCCGATCCCTCCGTCGACGAAATCAAGGCGGCGCTTCCCAATCTATGCCGCTGCGGCGTGTATCCCCGGCTGGTGCGCGCGGTTCAGCGGGCGGGGCGGGTTGCGCGGCGCGAGGAGACGGTCAGCGCAGCGCCAGCCCCGGGCATCAGCGCCGAAGATGCGGCCCGCACCGTGCCGGCACTCGATCGCGGAGATTAGGCCGCGACTGCCGATCTCCGCTGTGCAAGCTGAGCGCGCCAGCTTCGTGCGCGCCACCACATGATGATCCCGGTCACCGCCAGCGCCGCGGGCAAAATCCCTCCCAGGAACACGATGATCTGCCATGCGAGTGGCATTTCATTCCCGTCGTGGATGCGGCGCATCAGGCGAGCCAGCGTTTTCGGCTGCTCCCCCGCGCCCCGCTCTACAGTCGCCGAGTTGTCCGCCGCTGCGACTTTCACGTCCGTGGAATCCTCTCCCACGGTGTCCCCAGCGGCCGGCTGCACGGCGATGGTCCACTCGCTGGCTTTTTCCGTCGGCCACGCGACTGACACCGCCTGTCCTCCAGCTGCCTTCTCCGCCGCATCAACAGCGCCGGCGACGGCTGAGAGCGGTAGCTGCAACGGGGCTGCAAAGCGCCCCGGTCCGCCCGGAGCGCGCTCCGCCTGGGTCGCCTCAAAGCCGGCAAACCACTGTGGGAAGGAAATCCACACCCCAGTCAGAGACAGGATGAACAGTGGCAGCGAGATCCAGAAGCCGAATTGGTGGTGGAGATTGGCGTCCAGGTTCCGATGCCGTTTCCACCGCAGCCCGCGCCTGACACTGCCGACGAGCGGCCACCACAGCCAGAGGCCGCTGATCGAACTGACCAGCATGGCGACCCCGATCCATCCGACGATCTGGCGCCCCACGCCGGGCACCATGAGGGAACCGTGCAGTACGTGCATCACCTGGAACACGCCTTCGCCACTGCGGGCGGTGTCGAGCACCTTGCCGGTCGCGGGGTCGAGGAACAGCGTCAGGCGTTGCGGCCGGCCTTTTCCGGGCTTGGAGGCGCGAACCGTCACTGGTTCGCCAGCCTCTGCCGGCAACTCGATTCTTTGCAATCGTTCCCCGGGGCCAAGGCGCGCCTGTGCCGCTTGGGCGTATCGGGCCACCGGCAGCACGGAGGTGCCGCTGAGGGCGTAGCGTTCGGGGTTGAGCGCTTTCTCGAGCGGATCGTGCCAGACGAGCGCCGAGCCGGTCAGCGAAATGGGGATGATGACGGCCGCCAGGATCAAACCGATCCACTTGTGCACCTGAAACCAGGCGTTCCGCAAACCAACTTTCGTCATCAGCCACTCCGCTCAAGGCGCAAGCGCTTCGCAGTCCGGCTATTGCAAGTCAATCTCATTTAGAGCATCCGATCGCGATGATGATAAAGATCGAGGGTGTGCTGGACGGCGCAGGCGTAGCTCAGGTGCGTGCGATCGTTGACGCCGCGGAGTGGGTAGACGGGAACGAAACGTCGGGGCACCAATCGAGCGTTGCCAAGCGCAATCGCCAGTTGCCGCAGGGCAGCAAGGCGGCTGCGAGAGCAGGGCAGATCGTCCTGGACGCCGTGGGTCGGGCGCCCGAGTTCATCGCTGCAGCGCTCCCGCTCAAAGTCTTCCCGCCCCTCTTCAATCGCTACGAGGGCGGCGAGGCGTTTGGCGCTCACATCGATAACAGCATCCGGGTCGATGCCGGATCCGGTTTCCGCATCCGCAGCGACCTGTCGTGCACCCTCTTTCTTGAGCCGCCAGAGGCATACGAGGGCGGGGAACTTGTCATCGAGAGCCTGTATGGGGAGCAGCGCGTCAAGCTCGCCGCAGGCGACATGGTTCTCTACCCGGCGTCAAGCGTGCACCGGGTCACGCCGGTTACCCGTGGTGCCCGGACGGCGGCGTTTTTCTGGCTGCAGAGCATGATTCGCGACGATGGCGAACGAGAGCAACTCTACTGCCTGGACCGCACCATCCGTGATCTGTCAGCCGAGCGCGGCCCGGACGACCGTGCCGTCATCGAATTGACGGGGCTTTATCACAACTTGCTCCGTCGCTGGGGTGACCTCTAACCATAGCGCAACTCTTCTTGCGAATAATTCTCATTAGCCTTGACTGATCGCATCGTCTGCGCAACAGCGCGGCCAAAGCAATCACAGGGACATTTATGAGGCACTTTCCGACCACCGCGACCGGCAGCTTCCTGGCGCTGAGCTGCATTGGCTTCATCGCCAGTGCTCCGGCACTTGCTGAAGACGCCGAGCAGATCGTCGTGAACGGACAGGGACAGAGCGAGACGTCCTCGCCAAAGAATACCGCACCGCTTGTCGACACCCCGCGGACGATCAGCGTGATCTCCGAAGAGACGATCCAGAACACGGCGTCGTTCTCGATCGAGGATGCGCTGCGGACGGTCCCCGGGATCACGCTGGGTGCCGGCGAGGGCGGCGTATCCAGCGGCGATGTGCCGCTAATCCGCGGCGTCAATTCGACCGGCGACATCTTCGTCGATGGGGTGCGCGATCCCGGCTCGCAGCAGCGGGAGTCGTTCGCGATCGAATCCATTGAGGTGTCCAAGGGGCCGAATGGCCCGATGGCGGGCAGGGGAGGCGCGGGCGGCACGATCAACCTCGTTACCAAGCTGGCACGGGCGGGATCGTTGTCTACCGCGCAGGTGACGGCTGGGACATCGGATCTGATCCGGGTGACGGGCGACGTCAATCGCCAGCTTGGTGACGAAGTCGCGATCCGGGTGGCCGGCATGTATCACGACTCCATGGTCGCCGGCCGCGATCGCGTGTTCGATGATCGCTGGGGTATTGCCCCGTCAGTGACATTCGGCCTGAACGGACCGCTCAGCGCGACGGTCGGGTATTATCATCTCGAGACCGACGGGATGCCCGATTACGGCATTCCGCTGACCTCCCGCCGTCAGTTAAATGCTGACCCGGCCGACCCCGATATTCGCCGGCCCGCGGATGTGGACCGTGACAACTTCTACGGTCTCGTCAACCGCGACTTCCAACGCGGCAAGGTCGACGCGGTCACCGGCAAGGTATCGGCGGAGCTGGCCCCGGGGGTCGTGCTCAGCAGCACCACCCGCTATAGCTGGACCCGCAACAACTACATCGTCACCAACCCCGACGACAGCGCCGGCAATGTCGTTCGCGGTCTGGTCTGGCGCAACATCAAGTCGCGCAATGCCCGAACCGAAGGCGTCGCCAGCAACTTGAACCTGAGCGCCGAAATTGCCACGGGTAGTGTAACCCACAGCCTGGCGGCCGGCGTCGAGTATACTGACACCAGACAGTCCAACGTGCCCTATGTGGTCGCAACCGGAAACCGCGCGTGCACGCCGGCGGACATCGCGGCGTTCAACTGCACCGATCTGTTCGCGCCAAACCCGAGCGATCCGTGGTCAGGCACCATCACGGCCAGTCCCAACGTGAGCTCCGCCGCGGTCCGGGACACAAGCGCCTATCTGTTCGATACCGTCACCTTGATCCCCGAACTGCTGCTCAGCGGCGGCGTTCGCTGGACGGACTACGCCGCGCGCGCCTCGGGCTTCACCAGCGGCGTGCCGTTCAGCGCTGCGAGTGGCGGCGATTTCTGGTCGTACCAGCTTGGCGCGATCGCAAAGCCGAGTGCCAACGCCAGCCTTTACGTATCTTACGGCAATTCCAAGTCTCCCCCGGGCGCGTCGGCCGGCGAGGGTGAGGACGCGTTGAACCTGGTCACCGAGTTACAGCGACCGCAAGGCACCGAAAGCTGGGAAGCGGGCGCCAAGGCAGAGGTGCTTGGGGGTAACCTGCTGCTGGCTGGTGCTCTGTTCCAGATTGATCGCAGCAACATCCAGCAGACCGATCCCACCGGCACCGTAACCGAAGTGTTCGCCGCCGCCCGGACCCGCGGCTTCGAATTGAGCGCGAGCGGACGCGCGGGGCCCGTTACCATGCTGGTCGGCTACACCTATCTCGACGCAAAGCTGCCTGACGACGCGCCCGCGAACGCTGGCAATACCTTGCCGCAAACCCCCAAGCACAATCTGGCGGCGACGATCGCCTGGCAAGCGACCCCGCAACTGAGCATCGGCGGCGGTGCTTATGGCGCTTCGCGGCGTTACGCTGATCCGGCGAACCTGATCTCTGCGGGCGGTTATCTGCGGTTCGATGCGCATGCGCAATTTCAGATCAGCGACCAGTTCTCCGTCCGCGTGAACCTCAACAACGTGACCGACGAGCGCTATTTCGTGAAACTGCGCAACCCGCATTTCGCAGTACCGGCGGACGGTCGTCAGGCGCTGGTGACGCTGGTCGCGCGTTACTGACCTTGCCATAATGCCCGTTGGAGGAATGCGGTGAAAGCAACCATTTGGCACAACCCGGAGTGCGGCAAATCGCGCGCGACCCTCGCGATCCTGCAGGCGCGTGAGGGGGTGGACCTCGAAGTAGTCGAGTATCTCAAGAATCCGCCAACACGCGAGAAGCTCGCACAGCTTTACCGCAGCGCCGGCATGGCGCCGCGCGAGGGCGTGCGCACGTTCAAGACCGATGCGGAGGAGCGCGGACTGCTATCCGCCGACGATGACACCGTGCTGGACGCCATGGTCGCCGAGCCGCGGCTGATCGAACGCCCGCTGGTCGAAACAGACAAGGGCGTGCGGCTGTGCCGTCCTCCCGAGACGATCGAGGAAATCCTCTAGCGGGGTGCTTCGAGCACCTCGTCGTTTGCGAGCGATCTCCACCCGACGACGAACACCACGGCGCACATCGCGCAGATCGCGAAGAAGCCGATCCATGCGTGGTGGCCGTATAGCCACACCCCCAGCGGCGCCGCGATCACATATGCGGCGCCGTTGACGGAGGCGACGATGCCTCCGATCTGTCCTTGCTCCGCCCGGGTCACCGCTAGCGAGGCGCCTGCCGTGA
Organism: Altererythrobacter sp. TH136; assembly: GCF_007065885.1. Lineage (NCBI taxonomy): Bacteria > Pseudomonadati > Pseudomonadota > Alphaproteobacteria > Sphingomonadales > Erythrobacteraceae > Altererythrobacter > Altererythrobacter sp. TH136. The sequence goes on from NZ_CP041409.1 coordinate 2,104,473, forward strand.
AACCCGGACGGTAGAGACCAAACCCGAGCGAGGCGATCGCCATGCCCAGCGCTATCGAATGGAGGTTGGCGGACAACGCGAACACCAGGATGCCGACGATCGACAGCGCCATTCCCCATAAGGTAGAACTGCGCGGGCCGAGCTTGAGCATCGGAATCAGGCCCCACTGGGCCAGCAACGTCGCGATCGCGCCGCACATCAGCACCAGCCCGATCGAGCCGGTACCTGCAGCTGGAGTGTCCCGCAGGCCTAAGCGGTCGAGGATGAAGAAGCCCACGATGCCAAGGAATGCGGCCTGCGCGTGCCCGCCGACTAGGCCCGCCACGAGCCAGGGCCGCAGCCGGGGATCGCGCCAAGACAGGTTGGGGATGGCCGACTGATCCGCGGTGCCGGCCAGGCTGTCCTCGTCAGCCTCCTGCGGACGGGGATTGGAATTGGACCCATAGGGAGCGCCGACCACCTGGCTGCGGGCGGGAAACATCGGGTCGTCATTGGGGAGGGTCACGCGCAAGGCGACCAGCACCACCAGCGCGAGCAGGGCAAAGGCAAAGAACGGGCCCGGCAGACCGGTGGCCGGAAACACCAGCAGCGGCGCCAGCGCCGGGCCGATGACGGTGCCTAGGCCAAAGCTCGACGCGATCAGCGCCATCGCCTGCGTCCGCTCCGCACGCGGCGTACGGCTGGCCACATAGGCTTGTACGGCCGGAGGAGCAGCAGAGCCGAACCCGCCGTAGAGGCTGCGCGCCGCAGCGAACAGCAACAAGGTCCACAGCGCGGGCAGCAGGCCGGACAGCCCGAACCACAGGATGACGCCGCACAAGGCAAAGCTGGAAATGAAGCCGATCAGGCCGAGCGCCATCATCGCTTTTCGGCCACGCCGATCGGATCGGCGGGCCCATACCGGCGCGCACACGACCCACAACAGGGCGGACCAGGTATAGGCGAGGCTGATCCACACGTCCGCCACACCCAGTTCGGTGCCGATCGACGGCATCACCGATTGCATCGCCGTGTTGCCCGCGGCGGTCACCAGCATGACCATGAACAGCAGCGCCATGCGCTCCCTCGAGATGGGTTTGCGCACCGCGTCGGCTTCGGCAGCCGCGGCGTGGAGGTCAGGGTCGCGCTCGCTCATCTTAGCGGGGCTAGCGTTCGTCCGCAGCGCTTGCAATGCGCCTGCTAAACTGTCAGTGGCGCGCGCTTGAATTCGGCCCCCCGGTGGGGCGTAGACAGGGCGCGCAAGCTTTGACCCCTCCCAATGAGTTGGCAATTCGCCGCCAAGAAAGCTTCGGCCAGCGCGCGACGCGTTTCTTCGGCCAGTGGGGCGTGTTCTTTCGGGGGTTCGTCGAACATCCCAAGATGGTCGGCTCGATCATCCCGTCATCAGGCTTCACGATCGCCAAGATGCTGGCCCCGGTCAAATGGGACGAGTGCCAGGTGTTCGTCGAGTACGGGCCCGGTGTCGGCACCTTCTGCCGACCGGTGCTCGAACGGATGCGGCGCGACGGCACCCTGATCGTGATCGATACCAACCCGCTGTACATCGACTATTTGAAGCGGACGATCACCGACGGACGCTTCAAGGCGGTGCTGGGCAGCGCATCGGACGTGGAGGAAATCGTGCGCGCGCACGGGTTCGATCACGCCGACTATGTGCTTTCGGGTCTGCCGTTTTCGACCCTGCCGGATGGCATTGGCCCGGCGATCGCGGCGGCGACGCACCGCATCCTGCGTCCGGGCGGCGCCTTTCTGGTCTACCAGTTCAGCGCCGCCGCGCGCGATTTCATGGCGAAGCATTTTCGCCATATCGACAGCGGGTTCGAACCCTTGAACGTTCTTCCCTGTCGCCTGTTCTGGGGCTGGAAGGACTGACCATTCAGTCGAAGGTTTCGTGCACCGCTTCGCCGGACGTGCCGGCGAGCTGGCGATAGATCGCGGCGATCACGCCCAGGAAGATGACGTAGAACACGGCGTTGACCAGGCCGGATACGAGCGCCTGTCCGATCACCGCGGCCTCTGCGCCAGCGAGCGCAAACAGCAGGCCCAATATCATGCTGAACACGCCGCCGACGATCATCACGGCGACGAACAGCAGGAAGATGAACAGGAATATCCTGAGCGAATTACCCTTGGTCAGTTGCCAGGAACGACTGAGGGCGCTGATCGGATTGGCCTGCCGCTCGATCGCGATGACCGCCGGGGTCAGGAGGAATTTGACGAACAGGTAAACGAACGCGATCACCGCGGCGATGCCAAGCACGACGCCGGCGGCGGCGGAAGCGCCCGCACCGACCGCAATCGGCACCAGCAACAGCAATCCGAACACCACGCCCATCAGCAATTGCGCGCCGAAGTAGGGGAGGAACAGCCGCGCCCCGCTCGCCAGCGCGGCACCGACCGTAGGCCGGCTGCGGTCGGTCAGCAGGGTCAGCAGACCCAGCATGCCGACCCCCTGGATCACCATGAACAACAGAATGACCCACCAGACATCGCCGTAGAAGGTCATCATCGCCGCGCCCATCGCTTCGGGATCCGGGTTGGATGCCTGCGCGGCCTCCAGCGCGTTCATCTGGTTCATGAACAGCAGCATGAACGCAAGGTAGGGCAGAAAGAAAAACACCCCCGCGACGATCGTGATCACCTGCCGGTTGGCCGAGATCAGGCGCAACGCCTCGTTCCACGCGGCGCTCATGTCGAATTTCATCGGGCTATCTCTCCTGCGCGCCGTTGAAGGTCTTGATAACCGGCGCGCACCGCCCCACGCAACGATGATGTCCACAGGACTCGCAGCTGATATCGAATGGCGCACATCGGCCGCGCGCGTACCCTATCGCGATGCGCTGGCGGAGATGGATGAACGCAACCGTGCGATTGCCGCTGGAGGCGCGCGCGAGTTGGTGTGGTTGCTCGAGCATCCGCCGGTCTACACCGCGGGGACGAGCGCCGCTGGCGACGAACTGCTCGATCCCCGGTTCGAGGTGGTCGAGGCGGGCCGCGGAGGGCGCTACACCTATCACGGGCCGGGTCAGCGGGTCGGCTATGTCCTGCTCGATCTTGGCCAGCGCGGACGGGACGTGCGGGCGTACGTCCACGCGCTGGAGGGCTGGGTTATCGACGCCCTCCGCGATGTCGGGCTTGAGACCTGGCGCGCTCCGGGCCGGGTCGGCATCTGGACCCGCGACGTTGACGGCTCCGAAGCGAAGATCGGGGCGATCGGGGTGCGCGTGCGGCGATGGGTCACCATGCACGGTTTCTCGGTCAACCTGGCGCCTGACCTTGCCCACTTCGGCGGGATCGTCCCTTGCGGGATCGCCGAATTCGGCGTCACGAGCTTGGCGAGGCTCGGCATCGATCTTGCGCCCGAGGCCTTCGATGCGGCATTGCTCGCCCGCGCCGGCGATTTCCTTGCCGCGCTGAAGCCGTGCGAGAACCGTTGATGTTGCCGAGCCGCCTGTCCCTTTCCCTGCTGGCACTCACGATGCTTTCCGCTTGCGGCGATCAAAAGAGTGACGAGCCCGAACGCAAGACCGCCGCGGGCGAAGTGCTCGGCGGGTCGATCAGCGACTCCATGTTGCCGCTCGACACGGTGCGGTCGCAAAGCCCGCCCCTGCGCGAGAGCGCTGCGGACGACAGCGGGGCTGGTCCATCCGAAGCGGCGGACGACGACGACGACGAGGAGGAGAAAGCCCCCGCCCCGTCATCATCGCCGTCTACGTCGGAAACCGCTCCAGCCGCAGCGCCGGCCGAAGCGGACTGAGTCTCAGTCGGCGACCGCCGCCGGTTGCTGTTCCATCGCCGGGTAGTCGATGTAGCCAGCCGGGCCAGGTAGGTACCAGCTAGCGGGCACGTTGACATTCGGCGCCCATTCCGCGCCCGCGCGGATGCGTTCGGCCAGGTCGGGGTTGGAGATGTAGGGCCGGCCAAAGGCGATCGCGTCAGCGCGGCCGCTCTTCACGTCCGCTTCTGCGCTCTCGGCCGTATAGTCGCTGTTGAGCACCAGCGGCCCGGAATAGATCGCGCGGATCACGCCATCCTGCTGCGGCACGTCGGTCTGGCCAAAGGTGCCCTCTGGCCCCGGCTGACGCAGTTCCACGAAGCCGAGCTTCAGGTCCTGGCAGACCTGCGCCGCCGCGCCGAAGGTGGTTGCCGGATCACTGTCGTCGCACCCCTGCGTCTCTCCGTTTGGTGACAGTCGCACGCTGACCCGATCAGCGCCCCAGACATCGACCAGCGCTGAGAGCACTTCGCGCAGGAAGCGGGTGCGGTTTTCGGCGCTCCCGCCGTATTCGTCGGTCCGCAGGTTGGTTGCATCGCGCAGGAATTGATCCACCAGATAGCCGTTCGCGCCGTGGAGTTGGACGCCATCGAATCCGGCGGCCTTCGCGTTCTCCCCCGCCTTGCGATAGTCGGCAACGACGCGGGCGATCTCGTCCTTGGTCAACTCACGCGCGGGCTGGTAGTCCTGCCGGCCGGTGGGCGTGTGGGCGTGGCCCGGCGCGCACGTCGCGCTGGCGGAGACCGGCGGGTTGCCGCCGAGGAAATCCGGGTGCACCAGTCGGCCCATATGCCACAGCTGAAGCACGATCTTGCCCCCGGCATCGTGGACTGCCTGGGTGATCGGCTGCCAGCCGGCGACCTGTTCGTCGCTCCAGATGCCCGGAGCGGCGGGCCAGCCCGACCCTTCGACGCTGATGCCGGTCGCTTCGCTGATGATCAGGCCGGCGCCGGCGCGCTGGCGATAGTATTCCAGCATCATGTCGTTGGGCACCGAGCCCGGCTGGCTGGATCGACCGCGGGTGAGCGGCGCCATCAATATCCGGTTGCTGGCGCGGATTGCTCCCAGATCGATCGGCTGGAACAGGGCTTCGTGCATCGATGGCGATCCTTTTCGCTGGTTTCGTTTCGCAACCGAGCTAGGGGGCGCGCGTGAGCAGCGCAACCGACCCGGCAGACAAGAAAGAGTATCGTGCCGGCGCGTGGCACTTGGCCGCGCTGATCGGCGGCAATGCCGCGCTGGCGCTTGGGCCATGGCTGGTCCGCCTCACCGACACCGGGCCGGTGGCGGCGGGGTTCTGGCGGATGCTGTTGCCGTTGCCGCTGTTCGCCTGGCTCGCGTGGCGGGAGCGGGCGACGTGGACCGCCAGCGCCCGCACCGTGTGGCTGCTGCTGGCGGCGGGCGCATTCTTCGCGGCCGATCTGGCCAGCTGGCATATCGGGATCGAGCAGACCCGGTTGGGCAACGCGACGCTGTTCGGCAACGCGGGCAGCCTGCTGCTGGTGATCTGGGGCGTGATCGCGCTGCGGCGGGCGCCGAGCCGGCCGGAGATACTGGCGCTGGCCGCGGCGTTTGGCGGGGCGGCCATTCTGCTGGGCCGCAGCCTGGAAATCTCGACGACTTCGCTTATCGGCGATCTCCTGTGCCTGCTCGCGGGCGTGTTCTACGTGTTCTACCTGGTCCCGGCGCAGCGCGCGCGAGAGACGCTGGGGCAGTGGAGCGTGCTGGCGCTGGTGTGCGCCGCTGCCGCGCCGCCGCTGCTTCTGATCGCACTGGTCCGGGGGGAGCCGGTGCTGCCCGGCGGGGCGGGGTGGCTTCCGGTCGTCGCGCTGGCGATCAGCAGCCAGATCGTGGGACAGGGGCTGCTGGTCTTCGCCCTCAAGCATTTCTCCCCGCTGATCATCGGGATGGCCTTGCTGACCCAACCGGCGCTGGCTGCGGTTGTCGGCTGGCTGGCGTTCGGCGAAACGCTCGGCGCGCTTGACCTTGCGGGCATGGCACTGGTCAGCGCGGCGTTGGTCCTCGCCCGCGCCAAGGCCCCCGGCGGAGCCCCTCGCGCCCGGGCCTAGCGCGCGCCGAGGTCGCCCAGACCGATCGTGCCGCTCGCCATTTCAAGCATCCGGTCGAGGCTGCGCTTCGCATCCAACCGCAAGCCTTCCTCGATCTCGATCCGCGGCTCCAGATCACGCAGCGCGGCGTAGAGCTTCTCCATCGTGTTCAGGGCCATGTACGGGCAGATGTTGCAGCTGCAGTTGCCGTCCGCGCCCGGAGCGCCGATGAAGTTCTTTTCCGGCAGCGCTAGCTCCATCTGGTGGATGATGTGCGGCTCGGTCGCGACGATCAGCGTGTCGCCGGGAAACGTCTTGGCGAATTGCAGGATGCCGCTGGTCGAGCCGACGTAATCCGCGTGCTCCACGATCGTTGGCGGGCATTCGGGGTGCGCGGCGACCGGCGCGCCGGGGTGCTGCGCCTTGAGCTTCAACAGCTCGGTCTCGCTGAACGCTTCGTGCACGATGCACACGCCCGGCCACAGCAGCATCTCGCGCCCGAACTTGCGCGACAGGTAGCCGCCCAGATGCCGGTCGGGCCCGAAGATGATCTTCTGTTCGGGCGGGATCTGGCTAATAATGGTTTCCGCCGACGAGCTGGTGACGATTACGTCCGACAGCGCCTTCACCTCGATCGACGAGTTGATGTAAGTCAGCGCGATGTGGTCGGGGTGCGCCTCGCGGAACGCCTTGAACTTCTCGGGCGGGCACGAATCTTCCAGGCTGCACCCTGCATCCATGTCGGGCAGGACGACGATCTTTTGCGGGGACAGGATCTTAGCCGTGTCGGCCATGAACTTGACCCCGCAGAACGCGATCACGTCAGCGTCGGTCTCCGCCGCCTTGCGCGACAATTCAAGCGAATCCCCGACGAAGTCGGCGATGTCCTGGATCGCGGGCGTCTGATAATAATGCGCCAGGATCACCGCGTTGCGTTCCTTGCGCAGACGGTCGATCTCGTTGAGCAGGTCGTCGCCGGCGAGCGGGATGCGGGTCTGGTCGGTCATCGGAATCCTTGACGCTGGGGCGCGAAATGGATGCGCCGCGAGCGCGAGATAGGGGGCGGCGCGCCGCGCGGCAATGGCAGGGGTGAGCGCGGCGGAGGCGGTGGTAGACTTTCTGACCGTCGGCAGCGCGCTCGATGCTGAGGCAGCTTCGCTGATGCAGGAAGGGTCAGTTCGGCCCGGCTCCCGGCTTGCTACATCGTGAAGCCAGGGGGGAGGAAGGCGTGCATCGGTCGCTCCGCTCCGGGAGTGCCCGCCACGATCCGTTCGGTGATCGCATACCCCAGCGGACTGAAGGCCAGCAGCATCGAGATCACGAAGGTGCCCGCATAAATGCCCGTTCCCCACCAATACGCCGGATGCACCCGGCCATGGCGGCGCCTGTCGGCCATCATCGCGATCGCCGGGAAGATCAAGGTAGCCAGGAACGAGGCGGTCCAGCCATACGGGATCATCAATGGCATCGGCAGCAGGCGCCCCAGGCCCGGACCCGTGAGCACCGCCACCGCGACCAGCATCAGTCGACGGTGCCAACCACTGTGGCGCCGGATCCTGAGCGACCACAAGGCCAGCCCGGCAAAGCACACCAGCAACGCCAGGTTGCTGATCAGAAATTCGTTGAGCGCGAAGAAGGGAGGCCCGCCGTGCACTCGGGCCGACCGTAGCATGATGATGCCTCCCGCGAGGACCATCAGCGGGATCCAGACGTAAGCCACCTTGCCAAGACGGATATGCAGCGCGCGGCGTCCGCTCGCGATGGTGAAAGCCTGTGCCAGATACAGCGCGAGCCAGCCCATGAAGATGACCCCGTGACCATGCACCACGGGCGGAGCCGCGAACGAAGAGCGGCCCATTGCGATGTTGAGTGAAAAGCCGGCGACGATCGTCGCGGCCATTGCGCAGGCCATGATGAAAAAGAATCGCCGCTCGCGCGCCTCAGCGGTAAGCGGCGCTGCACCCGGTGCCAAAGTCGCCATCGCACAACTCCCTCAAGTTGCGTCCCCGGTTGCGGGGCATAGCAGACTTGCGGGCGCGAGAGAATTCAGTCTGCGGGCTGTTCGCCTTCGAACCGGACGCTGACCTTGGCGTTCTGGTATCCGGCAACCTGCAACGGGATGGCCAGGTTCTGGCGGATCGCATCCTTGGCGGCGTTGCGGGCCAGTCCCAGCACTTGCGGGTTCTTGGCAAACGTCGCCGCCTTGCGCTCCGCCTGCATCGAATTGTTGCGCGACAGGTTGCGCTGCGCGCCCGCCGTCACCCAGGTGCCCTCGGTGAACACCCGCGCCTGCGCCTCGTCCAGATTGGGGCGTGAAATGCGCAGCGGCGGCAGCACCACGTTGAGGGTTTCGCTGGCCGCGTCCCACGCAAATGCATCGCGGTCCATGTTGCCGAGGTCGAGCCGGTAGGTGACCGTCGCCGGAATGATCGTCGCCTGCCGGCTTCTGAGCAGGTCGATGCCGAACACGCCTTGCGCGTTCTGGCTCTCGGCCACGATCTCGAACCGGCTGGAGAATACGTTGAGCGAGTTCTGCTTCTCGAACGCCAGCATCGCGCTGCCGACCGGATCGCCTTCTGCATTATAAAAGAATGCCCGCCAGCTGAGCCAGGCCACCGCTGCAATCAACGCAACGACGATCAGCCACGGCACCGCCTGGATGCGGGCGAGCGACGGTTGGTGAGTTGCAGGCGCGGGTACGACGGGTCCGTCGCCGGAACGAGTGGGGGTGCTTACTGGGCGGTCCATGTATCGTCTGAACGGGCGACCATGCCGCGGCGTTCCAGATCGACGAGGTGCGCAGTCACGCTCATTTCCGCCGCTCCCACAAGGCGCGGGTCCAGCCCCTTGTACATCAACGGCACGAAATCGCCTGCGCGCATCGGACCTTCGTTGGTCAGCAGGCGGACGATCTGGTTCTCGCGCTGGCGGCGGTGGCCGATCATGCCGCGGACGAGCTGACGCGGGTTGTCGATTTGCGGGCCATGGGCGGGGTAGTAGACCCGGTCTTCCCGCGCCTGGAGATGGTCCAGGCTGGCCATGTACTGGCCCATGTCGCCGTCCGGCGGGACCACGACGCTGGTTGACCAGCCCATCACATGATCGCCGGTGAACAGCGCGGCCGATTCCTCCAGCGCGAAGCACAGGTGGTTGGAGGTGTGGCCGGGGGTATGCACCGCCCGCAGCGTCCAGTCGGGTCCGGTCATCGCCTCGCCGTGCTCCATCACGCGGTCGGGTGCATAGTCGCGGTCGAACGAGGCGTCGGCGCGGGGGCCGCTGTCGTCGAGCACCAGCGGCGCGCATCCGACGATCGGCGCGCCGGTCGCGGCGGCGAGAGGGCGGGATGCGGGCGAGTGGTCGCGGTGGGTGTGAGTGCACATGATCGCCGCAACGCTCGCCTCACCGATCGCGGCGAGCAGCGCTGTGACATGCGCCGGATCGTCAGGGCCGGGATCGATCACCGCGATCCGCTCACCGGTGCCGACGAGGTACGTCTGCGTGCCGGTGTACGTATAGGGAGAGGGATTGGGCGCCAGAACTCGGCGCACAAGTGGTTCAACCTGCTCGGTCAGGCCGGTCGGCCAGGGTTTGGGGGGCGGTCCTGCCATGCGCTTGCATATGGAGCGCCGCATGCCGCATGTCACGCTTATGTCCGATCACGTCCTGGTTCTCGATTCCGGCACCACCTCAACGCGGGCGATCGCGTTCGACCGGGCGGGCCGGGTGGCGGAGGTCGCGCAGGCGCCGCTGACGCAGCACTATCCGCAGCCCGGCTGGGTGGAGCACGACGCGCAGGAGATCTGGCGCGCCACGCTGGCCTGCGCGCAGCAGGTGGCGGCTCGGATCGGAGCTGAGCGGATCGCCGCCATCGGCATCACCAACCAGCGCGAGACGGTGGTCGCCTGGGACCGGCAGAGCGGGGAGCCGCTGGCGCGTGCGATCGTGTGGCAGGACCGGCGCACCGCCGACGTCTGCGCCGCCCTGCGCGAGCAGGGTCACGAAGATGCGGTCCAGCGGCGGACCGGGCTGCTGCTCGACCCCTATTTCTCGGCCACCAAGATGCGCTGGATGTTGGACCACGACGGGCAAGTGCGCAGCGCTGCCGAGGCGGGGCGGCTGGCGCTGGGGACGGTGGAAAGCTGGCTGGTGTGGAAGCTCTCGGGCGGTCTGCACGTCACTGACGCGGCCAACGCCAGCCGGACGTTGCTGTTGCCGCTCGACGAGGCGCAGTTCGACGAGGGGCTGTGCGAGCTGTTCGGCGTGCCGCGCGGTGCCTTGCCGCAGGTCGTCGACACCCATGGCCAGGTGGCGGAGACCGCGCTGCTCGGGCGGCCGATCCCGATCACCGGGCTGGCCGGTGACCAGCAGGCCGCAACGGTCGGGCAAGGCTGCTTCGCGCATGGCGAGACCAAGGCGACGTATGGCACCGGTGCGTTCGTTCTCACCAATATGGGGGAGAACGTTCCGCGATCGTCCCACCGCCTGCTCGGGACCGTGCTGATGCAGCACGGCGGCAGGCGAACTTACGCTCTGGAAGGTTCGGTGTTCGTCGCGGGCAGCTTGATCCAGTGGCTGCGCGACAGCCTGGGGTTGATCAGCAGTGCATCCGAAACGGAGGCGCTGGCGCGATCGGTCGCGGATAGCGGCGGGGTGACGATCGTGCCGGCACTGGCCGGGCTGGGCGCGCCGCACTGGCGGGCGGACGCAAGGGGAGTGATCGCCGGGCTGTCGTTCGCCAGCGGCAGGGCGCAGATCGCCCGCTCCGCGCTGGAGGCGATGGCCCACCAGACGCACGATCTCGCCCGCGCGTTCGCCGCTGATGGGGCGGCCTGGAAACGGCTCAGGATCGATGGCGGGATGAGCGCCAACGACTGGATGGCACAGGATCTGGCCGACATGCTCGATCTGACCGTCGAGCGGCCCGACATGGTGGAAACGACCGCGCTGGGCGCAGGCGTGCTCGCGGCAACCGGTGCGGGGCTGTTCGGCTCGCTGGACGAAGCGGCGCAGGCCATGCGCGGCGCGGTGCGAGAATTCACTCCGGCGATGGATCGATCGGTGCGCGGGGAGCGGCTGGAGCGGTGGGGCCGCGCGTTGGCCGCGATCTAGAGCGCCATGCTCACAGCGATCCGAGCGCCCGGCCGAGCCGTTCGCGCTGCCCGAGCACCGCCGGCGCCACCACGAACCGTTCGCGCCAGGCGCTATCCAGCCGCGCGATGCGCCCGTGCAGCGCTTCGGTCTCGCGGATCAGCGCGCACGTCGCCGGTTCCAGCAGCGCGAGCTGGTCGGGATCGGCGGGGCGGTCGGGCGGCAGAACGCCGTGGCGGCGGAGCTGGAAGTCCGACAGTTCGCCGGCGAAATACGCGCGGTGATTGAGCAGCCAGGCGAGCACATGCATCATCCGGGTGGTGGTGCGCAGCCCCTCGCACGACAGGGCGATGCGGACCAGATCCTCCTGCTCGCACCGCCGCGGCGCCAGGTCGAACGCGGCGCGCACTTCGTCGGCAAGCACCAGCGCCTCGCAATAAAGCGCCTCGATGATGGGTCGGCTGAGGTCGGCGGGAACAGTCATTGCCAACCCCCGCTACGCCTCGCGACTCGGCGCCGCCACAACGCTAACCTAACAATCCCGCGCCAATTTCAGTCCGTGCCGGGATGGGACAGTTTTACCCGGGATTCACTTTACCCCGTTCTCAGGCGATGATGTCAGGGAGCAGCTGGTCCTCCACCACCGCGATCTGGTCCTTAAGGCGCAGCTTGCGTTTCTTCAGCCGCGCGATCTGCAACTGATCGGTCGATCCGGTGCCGCTGAGCGCATCGATCGCGGCGTCGAGGTCGCGATGTTCGGTGCGCAAGGCAGCCAGCAGCTTGGTCAGTTCCTGTTCGGTCAACCGTCCCTCGTCCCTCACCCGCGCGATGCGTCATCGGCTCATCGCGCGATAATCGGCGGCTCGTCGATTAGGCGACTGGCAGGTCTTCGCAAGGCCTCATTCGTGTGGTCCTATCCTCTCAGCGCGGCTGGTGCCTGCGCGGGCACGAGTCGCCTTGAAGAAGGTCCGCCCCCCCTTGCAGGGGTGTGGTCCGCAACCAGGAGAACACGCATGCTGTCTTCGTCCCATTCCACTGCACTCCAGTCCAAGCACGCCGGCATCGAAGCCCGGCTGCGCGAAGAAATGGGCCGGCCGTCGCCGGACGCAGGGACGATCCAGCAACTGAAGCGCGCCAAGCTCCGGATCAAGCAGGAGCTTACCGCTCTCTGACCTCGCGCCGACAGACGATTTCCGATTAGCGGCTGAAGCTGCGGGAGGGGATGGCGCGCGCCGGCTGCCAGCGAGTGGGCGGCCGCGCGCGCCATTTTTCCCGCGTGGCATTCCCGCAGGCGCTTGAGTGGTCATCGCGGCGGCCGGGGCGCGCGGCCGCGTTCAGTGTTCGTCGGGTATCAACCGAACTTTGGCCGCGCGATGGCCGTTTCCCTTGGGCGCCCGGATAGGCTAGGCCCGGACACGCATGTCAGCCGCCGCCGCCGCCCGCCAGATCCTCACCCAGTTGCACGAGGTCATGGCATCGCGCCTGCACCCGCAGGCCAAGCTCGACCGCGTCGTCGAAGTGATCGGCGAAGTCCTCGATAGCGAGGTCTGCTCGATCTACCTGCTGCGCGAAGGGATGCTGGAACTGTTCGCCACTCGCGGGCTGGAACAAAGCGCGGTGCACGTGACCCAGCTGGCGATCGGCGAAGGCCTGAACGGCATCATCGCCGAACGCAGCGAAACGCTGAACCTGGCCGAAGCAGCCGCGCACCCTGACTTCGCCTACCGGCCGGAAACCGGCGAAGAAAAATTCCATTCATTCGCCGGTGTGCCGATCGTCTATCGCGAACGGGCGATTGGCAGCCTGTGCGTACAGCATGCCGATCCGCGCCGCTACGAAGATATCGAGATCGAGACCCTGCAGACCGTGGCGATGGTGCTGTCGGAACTGATCGCGCACGCCGGCCTGGTCGACGACGAGACCGCTGCCCTGGGCGCGGCGGCGAGCGGTCCGGTGATGCTCCAGGGACTGACGCTGGTCAAAGGGATCGCGGGCGGGTCCGCGGTCTATCACCAGCCGCGCGTCCATATCGACCATGTCGTGGCCGAGGATACCGAGGCGGAGCGCCAGCGGGTCTACCTCGCGTTCGACAAGATGCGCGACCAGATCGACACGATGGCGAGCCAGGCCGAATTCGGCGTGGGCGGCGAGCATGTCGATATCCTCCAGACCTACAAGATGTTCGCCTACGACGAAGGTTGGGGGCGCCGGATCAACGAGGCGATCGACGCCGGCCTGACCGCCGAGGCGGCAATCGAGCGGGTGCAGCAGCGCACCCGGATGCGGATGCGCGAGATCGACGATCCGCTGCTGGCGGACCGGATGCACGATCTGGAAGACCTGTCGAACCGGCTGCTGCGGATCGTCTCGGGCCAGCTTGGCACCGCGGCGACGCAAGGGCTGAAGCGGGATACCATCCTGATCGCCCGCAACCTGGGGCCGGCCGAGCTGCTGGAATACGACCGGCGCCGGCTGAAGGGCGTGATCCTCGAAGAAGGTTCGCTGACGGCGCACGTGGTGATCGTCGCGCGGGCGATGGGCGTGCCCGTGATCGGCCGGGTCCGGGGCTTGCGCGGGATCGTGCGCGAAGGTGACGAGATTCTGGTCGATGCGGACAAGGGCATTGCCCACGTCCGCCCCGTCCAGCAGACCGCAGACCTGTTTGCCGAACGCTTCGCGCAAAGTCGCCAGCGGCAGGCGGCCTATGCCGAGATGCGCGATATCGAGCCGTTCACTCGCGACGGCACGCGCATCCAGGTGATGATGAACGCCGGACTGCGCGATGACCTCGCCGCGCTGCCGCTGGTCGGCGCGGACGGGATCGGGCTGTTCCGCACCGAGTTCCAGTTCCTGGTGTCCGCCACGCTGCCGGCGCGCGAGCGGCAGACCCGCCTGTACCGCGACGTGCTGGAAGCGGCGGGCGACAAGCCGGTGATCTTCCGCACAGTCGACATCGGCGGTGACAAGGCGGTGCCGTACCTCGATTCCGTGACCAGCGAGCATGACGAGAACCCGGCGATGGGCTGGCGTGCGCTGCGACTGGCGCTCGAACGCGAAGGGCTGCTGAAAGCACAGGCGCGCTCGCTGCTGGAGGCTGCCGCGGGCCGAAAGCTCTATGTCATGTTTCCGATGGTGTCGGAGCCATGGGAGTTCGACGCGGCCAAGGCGGTGTTCGATGGGCAGCTCGCCTTTCTGAAAGCGCGCAAGAAGCCGCTGCCCGAGGCGATCCGTTATGGCGCGATGCTGGAAGTGCCGGCGCTGGCCGAAGTGCTTGACCAGTTGCTGCCCAAGGTCAGCTTCCTGTCGGTCGGCACCAACGACCTGACCCAGTTCCTGTTCGCCGCCGACCGCGCCAATCCCAAGCTGGCCGAACGGTACGACTGGCTCAGCCCCGCGATCCTGCGCTTTCTGGCGCGGCTGACGCAGGGCACGGTGGGCAGCGGGGTGGACCTCGGCATCTGCGGCGAAATGGGTGGGCGCCGGCTGGAAGCGCTGGCCCTGCTCGGCCTCGGGTTCCGCCGGTTCTCGATCACGCCGGTTGCGGTGGGTCCGATCAAGGAACTGATCCGCAAGGTCGACCTGCCACAGATCGAGGAGACGATGAAACGGCTGCTCGCATCCCCCACCGCCAGCATCCGCGCCGAACTGCAGGCCTGGGCGGAAGCGAACGGGATCGACACCGACTGACTTCGCCGCGCAGGGGCGGCGCTTCGTCGTGCGCGATCAACAGTCTGGCAGCGGCCAACCTTGACATACCGCGGCTCTGCCGTCTCAAGAGGAGGGGGGGGCGTGGATCGATAGTTCGGGACGCCAGATGAACGAGGAAACAAGTCCGCCTGACGGACAGCTGCCGCTGCACGGCGTGGGCGATCGCCTGCGCATGGCGCGCGAGCAGCAAGGCCTGACCCTGGCGCAGCTGTCGGCCGAAACGCGCATTCCCGCGCGCCACCTCGCCCTGATCGAGAAGGGCGAGTTCGCCGGACTTCCCGCCAAGACCTATGCCACCGGCTTTGCCCGCACCTACGCGAAGGCGGTCGGCCTCGACCAGCGTGCGGTGGTCGAGGAAGTGCGCGCAGAGCTTGCCCGCAGCCACGGCGGTGACCGTTATCGCGCCGCCTCTTTCGAACCCGGCGACCCGGCGCGCATTCCATCGCGCGGGCTGGCGCTGTTCAGCCTGGTTGCGCTGATCCTGCTGCTGGTGGGCGGGGTGATGTTCTATAACCGCGTGCTGGCTCCGGGTTCGGGACCGGGTTCGCTGCTGGAGGAAGAGCGGCTCGCCGCCCAGAACGCCAAGGCGATTCCGCCGGCCGCGGCTCGTCCGGGCGCGGGTGCCGCCCGTCCGGCGGGGCCGGTGGTGTTCACCGCGCTGGAGGACGGCGTGTGGGTCAAGTTCTATGACGGCACCGGCGCACAGCTGATGCAGAAGCAGATGGCGCGCGGCGAACGCTATACCGTGCCGGCCGAAGCGACCGGGCCACAGGTGTGGACCGGGCGGCCCGACGCGCTGGCGATTACCGTCGGCGGCAAGCCCGTGCCCAAGCTGGCTGAGAGCGAGGGCATCATCCGCGACGTGCCGGTGACGGCGCAGGCGCTCCTTGCACGGGGACAAGCGGCCCCGGCGGCGGCGCCCGCGGCTGGACCGACCGGGACCTAGGCATTAACCATCCGGTTCATCGGCGGTTCGCCCACAGAAGGCGACACTGGTGCTCGGGACAAGATTTGGACGGGAAAGTATCGATGGGGATCAAGTTGAACCGCGCCTTCGCGGCGCCGTTGGCGATCGTGGCGCTGGGCCTGGGCGCGTTGCCGGCGTCTGCGCAGGATTCTTCGACCGATGCGCGGCTGCGTAAGGCGGAAACGGAAATTCGCGCATTGCAGCGCAAGGTGTTCCCGGGTTCGGACGGCAAGTATTTCGAACCGGAGATCACGGCCGCGCAACCGGCGGGCGCGGTCGCCGGGCGGCCCTCGACTACCGCGGTCACCGATATCCTCGCCCGGCTCGATGCGCTGGAAGGGCAGATCGCCCGGCTGACCTCGCAGACCGAAGAGAACACCAATGCCATCGCTCAGCTGGGCACCCGGCTGGGCGCGCTGGAAGTGACCAGCACGGCGGCGACTGCGGCCAATCCGCCGATCGCGGCAGTCAGCCAACCCGCCTCCACAGTGGTCACACCCGCCCAAAGGCCCGCCGCGGCCACGCCCCCGCCGGCGGCGGCGCCGACTGGCCCAACCGCGCAGCGCCTCGCGGCGGTGCAGGCGATCCCCAAGCCGCAAACCGACGATGCCGGCAAGGACGAATACGATTACGGCTTCCGCCTGTGGGAGGCCAAGTTCTATCCCGAAGCGCAGCAACAGCTGACGCTGTACGTCGAGAAGTATCCGCGCCACGCGCAGATCAGCTATGGCCGCAACTTGCTGGGCCGGGCCTACCTCGATGGCGGCAAGGCGGCGGAAGCGGCGCCCTGGTTCCTCAAGAATTACCAGTCCGACAAGCAGGGCGCGCGCGCACCCGACAGCCTGCTGTACCTGGCGGAAAGCATGATCGCGATGAAGGACACCAAGCGCGCCTGCATCGCGCTCGCGGAGTTCAGCGAAACCTATCCCGCGGTCGCCAGCGGCCGGTTGAAGAGCCAGTACGACGCCGATCGCCGCCAGGTTAAGTGCAATTGATACGGCGCTTTCGCCTGAGCTGATCGCACGTTTCGGGGCGGATTTTCGCCAGGTCTGGCGCGCCGGGGCCGACGCCTCGTTGCCGTTTGGCGTGGCGGTGTCCGGGGGTCCGGACAGCATTGCGCTGATGCTGCTGTGCCATGCCTGTCGTCCCGGGCAGTTCGAGGTGGCGACCGTCGATCACGGCTTGCGGGCTGACAGCGCGGCCGAGGCAGCGATGGTGGCCAAGATCTGTGACCAGCTCGGAATCCGCCACGCGACCTTGCCGGTCGAGGTTTCCGGGGGAAACCTGCAGAATGCCGCGCGCACCGCGCGCTACGCCGCGCTCGGCCGCTGGGCACGCGACCGGGACCTGGTGGCGCTGGCAACCGCACACCACGGCGACGATCAGGCTGAAACCGTCATCATGCGGCTCAATCGGGGGAGCGGGATTTCCGGTCTCAGCGGTATTCGCCCGATGACCAGTCACCCAGGGACCGGCATCGCGATTTTCCGACCGCTATTGAACTGGTCCAAGGATGAGTTGACCGAGATCGTGACCGGTGCCGGCATAAGCCCCGCGACGGACCCATCGAACGCGGACCCCCGCTTCGACCGGGCACAGGTTCGCGCGGCATTGAAAGGGGCGGACTGGCTCAATCCATTGGCGATCGCGCGCTCTGCGGCCTTGCTGCACGAAAGCGACCTGGCGCTCGGCTGGATCGCAGCGCAGATCTGGGACCGGACGATCGCCTACGTCGACGATGCGGTCGAGTGGAGCCCGCAGGATGAACCGCGCGCGGTGCGGTTGCGCATCGTTGCGCGGGCCATCGCCGAAGCGGGCGGTACGGACTTCACCATGAGCGCGGTCGCGCGCCTGCACGACGCCATCATCAACCAGGATGTGCGCGGCGGTACGCTGGCTGGCGTGCAGCTTTCCGTTCGCAAGGGGACGTGGACCTTCCGTCCGGAGCCGCCCCGGGCGACCGTCAGCTAGACGATCGGATCGCCCTGCTGCAGCATCTCGCCGCGGGTGACGATGACCTTGTCCCCCGGCTGCACGATGGCGAAGATTTTCGAGATGAACCCGTCGGGGCCCGAAATGCAGCCGTGGCTGGCATAGCCGTTCTCGATCGTGTGACCGCCGTGGATCGCGACCCCGTCACTGGTCAGGAACATCGACCAGGGCATCGGCGCATTGTCGTATTTCTCCGACACGTTGTGCCGTTGCTTGCGCAGGATCGGAAAGGTACCGAGCGGGGTGGGGTATTCGTCGGTCCCCAGCAGGACCGCAGCGGCGCCGATTTCGTACCCGCCCTTGAACACCGACAGCACGCGCGCGTCGAGATCGACGGTCATCACGATCGGGCCGTCGGGCACGTTCGCATCGTCCCAGTGCCATTCGCCGTACTTGATCGGGCCGTCGATCGGCAGGACGCGCTTGACCGTCAGGCGCTCCGCCCGCGCGGGCCAAGGCTGGGCCGGGCTCGTGAAGAAGCCGGACTGGTCCGCCCGGGCCGGTTGCGCGAGCGCTGTCGCCGGCTCGGCCGGCGTCGCGGGCCGTTCCGGCGCGGTGAACTGACCCGTCGCAAACGCGGCGCCGGTAAAACCGAGAACCACCGCAGCTGTCGCTCCGCCTAACCACCTGATCATCGCGTTCATGGAACAGGCTATGCGGCACGGCGGCAGGCGGTTCCACCGGCCGGCAGCCGGCGTCCCCTCACGGGACAGCGGCGCGGCAGAGGTTAACCGTCCTGACGGGTGACGCTGACCGTCTTGTCACCGAATTGCGAAGCCCCGAAGCTGGTCAGGAAGCTGACGTCGGCAGCATCGCGCCCGATGCCGATCTTCACCACTTCTGCGGGATCAGCCATCTCGGTCGCATCGACGATGTACCAGGCGCCGCCGCCGGGTGTGTGCGGGTCGGCCAGGAACACTTCGGCCAGCGCATGGAAATCGGGCGGCTCCACCCCCGGTGCGAAGCACGAGACATAGCGCGCCGGAATGGTGGAGGCGCGCGCCAGCGTGATCAGGACGTGTGCGTAATCGCGGCAAATTCCCCGCCGCTCCACGAAGCTGTCGAGCGCGGTCGTGCTGGTGGTGCTGACCTGTTCGTAGGTGAAATGCTGGACCAGCCAATCGTGGATCGCCTGCACCCGCGCGCCCCCGGACGTGCCGCCGAATTCGTCTTCCACGAACGGCTGGAACCGGTCGGCGGGGCAGTACCGCGAATCGAGCAGGTAATCGAGCGTCTCTCCGGGCAGGTCGTGGGGAGAGAGTTGTTCGAGCTCCGCGAGTTCGGGCACCAGCCGCTGCACGTCGACCACCGCCTGATAACTGACCTCGATCTTCCCTTCCGCCTGGAACAGCACGCGCTCCCCCACACCGTCATGCGCGGGCACCCGGGCGGCATCGGTCGGGGTTATCCGGGTGTTGGCCGAGATGATCTTCTGTTCGGGAATATCCGCCGCTTCGAACTGCAGGATAATGTCGGTGGGCTGGTCGAGCTGGAAGTCGAACCGGGCGTTGATGGCGATCGTCATGGTGGGCTCCAACGCGCAACGGTGGCGCGGGTTTCGCTCCCTCTGTCATTCGTCGCAGGCCCGCGCTAGTCGCATCGGCAAAGGAGACGCCGATGCCGGGTTTGTGGTTCGATGAATTGGCCGTGGGCCGGGTGTTCGATCATGCGATCCGCCGAACGGTGACGGAAACCGACAACCTGCTGTTCACAACGCTGAGCCACAATCCGGCCGCGCTGCATCTCGATGCAGAGTACATGAAAGACAGCGAATATGGCCGGGTCCTGGTCAATTCGTGCTTCACGCTATCGCTGATGGTCGGCGTGTCGGTGGGGGACACCACGTTGGGCACCGCGGTCGCAAATCTCGGCTGGGACGAGGTGCGTTTTCCAGCGCCGGTGTTCATCGGCGATACGCTGCGGATCGAGACCGAGGTGCTGGAACTGCGCGCCAGCAAGTCGCGCCCCGAAGCCGGCATCGTCACCTTCGCGCACCGGGCGTTCAATCAGGACGGAGTTCTGGTGGCGACTTGCAAGCGGAGCGGTCTGCAGCGGCGGAAACCATCGTGAGCCGCGCTCTCCGATCGCTGCTGTTCATCCCCGGCGACAGCGACAGGAAGCTGGCCAAGGTCGCCGGCTGCGGCGCCGATGCGGTGATCCTGGATCTGGAAGACGCCGTGGCGCCGGCGAACAAGCTCATCGCTCGGGACAAAGTGGCGGAATTTCTCCGCGGGTTTGACCGCACGGCGGAGGGCGCGCCGGAACTCTGGGTGCGAATCAACCCGCTCGACAGCGGGCTCGCCGAGCGCGACCTGGCGGCGATCATCCCCGCACGCCCAGACGGTATCATGCAGCCCAAGCCCGATGGCCCGGATGATGTCGCCAAGGTTTCCAGCCTGCTCGACCACATGGAACTGGCGCACGGGATTCAGCCCGGCTCCATCGGGATCATCCCGGTGGCCACCGAGACCGCGCTCGCACCGTTCCGGCTGGGCGAGTACGCCACCGCCGGACTGACGCGGCTGCGCGGACTGACCTGGGGGGCGGAGGATCTGGCCGCAGCTCTGGGCGCCACCGGCAATCGCGGCCCGGACGGCGAGTGGCTGTTCACCTACCGCCTGGTCCGCTCGCTGACGCTGATGGCGGCCCATGCGGCGGGCGTGCCGGCGATCGAGACGCTGCATGCCGATTTCCGCGACGAGGCAGGGCTGCTTGCGTCGAGCCGGCAAGCCCGCGCCGAAGGGTTCTCTGGCCGCCTGGCGATCCACCCCGCGCAGGTTGAGCCGATAAACGACGGCTTCACCCCCAGTGCCGAGGAGGTGGCGTTCGCCCGGCGCGTGGTCGCGGCGTTCGCGGCGGAGCCGGACGCGGGAACAGTGGGAATCGACGGCAAGATGTTCGACATCCCGCACCTCAAGTCCGCCCGCCGCACCCTGGCCGCCGCGGGCGAGGGGTGAGCGCAGCGTGTCGGTTGCACAAGGCCTGCTGCGGTTTGAGACCGGCGGACAAGGGCTGACCGACATCACCGGCGAGGTGGCCGGGTGGCTCACCCAGTCGGGCATGCGCACGGGCGTACTGACCGTCTTCTGCCGCCACACCAGCGCCGGACTGCTGATCACCGAGAACGCCAGCGTGGCAGTGCAGCGCGATCTGTTGCGCTGGCTCGACCGGCTCGCGCCCGAGAGCACTGGCTATGAGCATGATGACGAGGGACCGGACGATATGCCGGCGTACATCAAGACGCTGCTTACCGGCAGCGCGTTGACGATCCCGTTCTCCTCCAACCGGCTGCTGCTGGGCACCTGGCAGGGCGTCCTCCTCGCCGAACACCGCGCGCGCGGTCACTCGCGCGAGGTGGTGCTGACGGCCATCGGCGAATGAGCGGCCGGCCTGCTTCCCTGGTCGGCGCAGTCGAGGCTGGCGGGACCAAATTCGTGCTGGCCGTAGCGGACGAGCGCGGTGCGATTCTGACGCACGCGCGGATACCCACCGGCCGGCCCGAGGAAACCTTGCCGCCGATGATGCGGTTCTTCCGCGCCGCCGCGCAGGAGCACGGGCCGATTGCCGCGTTCGGGGTGGGCACCTTCGGGCCGATTTCGCTCGATCGTCGCGCGCCCGATTGGGGGCGGTTCACCACCACTCCCAAGCCGGGCTGGGGCGGCGCGTCGCTGCCAGAGGCGCTGGCGGAGTTCGGCGTGCCGGTGGCGCTGGACACCGACGTCAACGCCGCGGCTCTGGGGGAGTGGCTGACGGGGGCCGGGCAGGGCGCGGAGACGCTCGCCTATACCACCGTGGGCACCGGGATCGGCGTGGGCGTGCTGCGCGGTGGCGAGCCGCTTGGCGGGATCACCCATTACGAAGGCGGTCATGTCCGTCCGCGGCGGGTAGACGGCGATGACTTTCCAGGCGTCTGCGCTCGGCACCGCGACTGTGTCGAAGGCCTGGCCTCCGGTCCTGCGATCCAGGCGCGGTGGGGTGCCAGCCTCGATCGGCTGGGCGAGTTCGAGGTCGATCTGACCGCGCGCTACCTGGCGGAGTTCGCCACCTCGCTGGTGCTGCTGCACATGCCGGAGCGGCTGATCTTCGGCGGCGGGGTGTGCAAGACGCCCGGGCTGATCCCGGCGCTGCGGCGTCATACCGAACGGTTGCTGGAAGGCTACGTCGTTCACCCGGCGTTCGATCCGGGGCTCGAGCGGTATATCGTCACGCCCACGCTCGGCGACGATGCGGGTATTCGCGGCGCGATCGAGCTGGGGCGGCGGATGCTGCGCTAGGCTGCGCGGGTTATCCGGCGAGGTTGTCGTGCTCGCTTTGCAGGTGCAGCGGACCTTCGCCGTACAGGTACGCCGGATCGAAGTCGCCGAACTTTTCCAGGCGGGTCCGGTCGCGCACGACCACCAGCCCGCGGCGGAACTCCACCACCTCCTCACGCCGCAGCTCCGACAGCGCGCGGTTCATGTGGATGGGGGTGGTCCCGCACATGTCGGCAAGATCGGTCTGGGTAAGCGGGGAACGGAAGCCGTTCGCCCGGCCGAGCCCGACCATCTCGAGCCGATTCCAGATTTCCGATAGCCGGTGCGCCACCCGGCGACTGGCCTTGAGCTGCTCCAGCTTCAGCGTCCATTGCCGGTGGATCGCCGCGTCCAGCAAGGTGGAAAACCAGAACAGGCGCGCCAGATGCGCCTCATTTTCCAGGATCAGGCCGATCCGTTCGTGCGTGACATAGCCGATCCTGGACGGGCCCACCGAGATCACGTCATGATCGAGCCGCTTGAGCGCGTACGCATGCAGATCGACAAAATCACCCGGAACATGGATGCCGACGATATGGCGCCGGTCCCCTTCGTAGATTGTCCTTAGCATGAATCCTTCGATCAGGATGGCGCTGCGGTGGGCTAGTTCGCCGCGCGCCAGGATCCGATGCGGCCGGTCGTACTCACCGACCTCGCAAACCGAATCCTCGAGAAGCTGCTTGTCCGCCTCGCTCATGGCATGGCGCGACCGCCCCATGAGAAAGCGGCCCGTGAGCGGGTAACGTTGTGCCTCCTCCACCATGTGATCCCTAGTGCCTGGGGTGGGGATTCGGTTCCGCGCAGACTTGAAAATTCTGCAACGAGCGCCGAGCGTAGGGCGTGACCTGGCTGTTCTATCTCCTGGCAATCGGGTTTGTAGCCTGGCTGTGGCGGCGGGTTGTGATCCTAGAGCGAGAGGTCGCCCGCTTGCGCGACGGGGTGGCCGCGGTGCCGTCCACGCCGGCTTTCGCACCGTCTCCGTCTGTGGATCCCGCGCCCCGGCTGGCTCTGGAGCCGACTCCGCCGCCCGCTGCGCGGGCCGAGGAGCCTGCGCCGACGAGCCTGGGCAGCCGCGCGGGCGATGCGCTCGCCTGGCGGCCCAGCCTCGATCTGGAGGATCTGTTCGGACGCCGTCTGCCGATCTGGGCAGGCGGGGTGACGCTGGCGGTCGCGGGGTTTTTCCTGGTGCGCTGGTCGATCGACGCCGGATTGTTGACGCCCGCCGTGCGTGTGCTGCTCGCCGGACTGTTCGGCGCGGCCCTGATCGCCGGCGCGGAGGTCGCCTATCGCTGGCGAGAGCGTGTGGCGGACCCGCGCGTCGCCCAGGCGCTCGCCGGCGCGGGGCTGGCGACACTGTATGCGGCGTTCTATCTCGCAGGCAGCGCTTATGGCCTGATCGGATCGACCCTCGCGTTCCTGGGCCTGGCGGCGGTGACCGGGGCGGCGATCGCGCTGTCATATCGCTTCGGATTGCCCAGTGCGGTGCTGGGACTGGTCGGCGGGTTCGCCGCCCCGGCGCTGGTTGGCAGCGACCAGGCCAATGTGCCGCTGCTGACGCTGTACCTTGCGCTCGTGACCGCCGGCCTGGCCTTGACCGGCAAGCGGCAGGACCGGGCGTGGCTGGGCGTGGCGGCCCTCGCCGGAGGGCTCGGCTGGGGTGCGCTGCTGATGGCGGGCGGCATCCGGCAGCCGCCCGATGCGGCGGTGCTGGGCGCCTATCTTGTGCTGCTGGGAGCCATCGTGCCGGGCCTTACCGGCGTCGCCGCCGCTCGGCCGCATTGGCTGGTGCGGGTGGGGGCGGCCGCGCTGGCGGCGCTGCAGCTCGCCTTTCTGGTGCAGCAGAGCGGGTTCGGGGCGCTCGAGTGGTCGCTGTATCTGCTGCTCGGAGGTGCCCTCGCGTGGTTCGGCTGGCGGCAACCGGCGATGCGCGAGGCCAACGCCGCCGCCGCCGGGGTCGGGGCGGCGTTGCTGCTCTTCTGGCCCACGCCGGACCCATGGGGCTTTGCGTTCGTCGCCGCAGCACTGGCGATTATCTTCGCCGGCGTCCCGCTCGCGCAAGTGGCCCGCGGACAGGGGCGACCGCTGGACCTGGCGCAAGCGGCGCTGTTCGCGCTTGCCGTCGCGCTTGCGGTGCTGTGGCACTTCGGCACGGTCCTGCCGGACGATCCGCAGCCGCTGATTGCGCTCGTATCGCTATCGCTCGCGGGAATTGCCGCACTGGCGGTGGCTCTCGCACCGCGTTTGCCCGGGACGCAGGGCGGGCACGCGCTGCTGACGGCGCAGGCGGTCGCGGCATTGCTCGGCTTCGGCGCGCTGGCGCAGGTGCTGCCCCAGGACGCGCTCGCCTTTACGGGCGGGCTTGCCGCCGC
Source organism: Altererythrobacter sp. TH136 (assembly GCF_007065885.1). Taxonomy (NCBI): domain Bacteria; kingdom Pseudomonadati; phylum Pseudomonadota; class Alphaproteobacteria; order Sphingomonadales; family Erythrobacteraceae; genus Altererythrobacter; species Altererythrobacter sp. TH136. Next base: position 2,128,712 of record NZ_CP041409.1, read on the forward strand.
GCTGCTGGCCTGGCGGCTGCCCGGTCTGCGGGGAGCGATCGCCACGCTGGCGCTGATCACGTTCGGTTGGGCGCTCGCGCCGCTGGCGCAGTGGCTGCAGGTCGGCTGGATGGCGCTGGTCGGGGAGCCGATGCAGACCAGCGCGCTTCCCGCGCTGCGCGCGATGCTTCTGCATATCGTGCCGGCCGCGGCGGCCTGGGCCGCGTGGTGGGTGGTGCTACCGTCTGATAAGGCGGAACTGCGCAAGGGCATCGCCGTGGGCGCAATCGGGCTCGCCGCGGTGGCCGGGCATGTGATTTTCCGTCAGGCTTTCGCTGCCGTGGCGGGGACCGATTTCGTCGCCACCGGAGTGGCCGAGCGCATGGTGTGGGAAGCGCTGCTGCTCGTCGCCGCATGGCTGGCCGCCCGGCGCGGGTGGCGCGGGGCCGCGGTGGGCCTCGCCGCGTCGGCGCTGGCGCACTTCGCCTGGTTCTCCCTGACGCTGCACAATCCGCTGTGGAGCGCGCAGGCGGTTGGACCGCTGCCACTCGCGAACGCGCTCTTGCCGGCTTACGCGGTGGGCTGCGCGGGGCTGCTGCTGCTCCGCCGCTGGCTTGGGGAGGCGGCCTTTATGCGCTGGCTCGTCGATGCGGCGCTGATGATGGTGATCGCGCTGTTTGCGCTCAGCGAGTTGCGCCAGATGTTCGCCGGATCAATTCTGGTGGCGCCGCCGATCAGTCCGACCGAGGACTTGCTGCGCTCGCTGCTCGGCATCGCGCTCGCCGCCGGATTCCTGGCGTGGGGCGCGCATACCCATGAGCGCAGCTGGCGCATCGGCAGCCTGGTGTTGATGGTGATCGCGGTGCTGAAGGTGTTCCTGGTCGACGCGGCGGGTCTGGCAGGGCTGGCGCGGATCGCGTCGTTCATGGCGCTGGGGTTCAGCCTAATCGGCATCGGCTGGTTCTATTCGCGGCAACTTCGCGCCTCGCCGGCTGAAACGACAGCAGCGGCGGAAGCGTAACAAGCCCGTCACATCCGCGCGGCATTCCGGTCTTGCAAGGTGTCTTGCAGGGCCGGGGGCTGCACGCATGGACGTGGTCGAAATTCTCCTGAGCGATCCCTCTGCGGCGGGCATGGAGCCGTGGGAGGAGGGCGGCCGCACGTTCGCGTTCGCGCCGCTGGCGGGCGCAAGTGCAGTGGACGCCGGCAGGCGCCCGGTGTGGGCGTTCGTCGACTGGGTCATGCCCGAGATGTCGGGGCTTGAGATGTGCCGCCGGCTGCGGGCCGATGCCCGCACCGCAGCGGCGCACATCACCATGATTCTTGAAGGCCACAGCAGCGAGGACAGCCGCCGGGCGCTCGCGGCAGGGGCGGACGATTACATGGTCGGGCCGGCGGACCGGGACAAGGTACTGGAGCGGGTGCTCGCGATCGATCCGCAGCTTCACCGGCGGCGCGGCGCGCAACAGGTGGTGGTCGGCGCGCTGACGATCGATCTCAACGCGTTGCAGGCCCGCTGGGCGGGGCGTCCGCTGACCCTACCGCCCAACGAGTTTCGTCTGCTGCGCTTCCTCGCCGACAACCCCGACCGGGTGCTCACCCGTCCGGAACTGATCGAAGGGCTCGGCAAGCACGATCCGCCGCTGGATGCGCGCACGGTAGACGTCTGGATCGGTCGCCTGCGCCGGGCATTCCGCGCGGCGGGTGCGGGCAATCCGCTGCGGACCGTGCGGTCTGCCGGGTATGTGTTCGACACGCCCTGATCGCCACGCGTGCGCAGGCGATCAGGGCGCTGCTGCTTAGAGTTTCACGCCGATGGAGAACGCCAGCGTGGTGCCCACATCGTAGCTGTTGATGTCGATCCGCCGGTCACCGAACTCCTGGAATTCACGGTGCCCGCGGCCCAGGATGTTGCGCGCTTCGAACTTGGCTTCGACCTCGGTCCCGAACAGGTCCACGCCTTCACGCCACACGAAATCGAGCTGCATGCCCGGGCTCTCGATCACATCCGGTTGTGGCGGCGTGCCATTGAGCCCACGGCTGACCACCCGGTCGCTGGCGTAACTCAGCAGGATCGTCTGCTGAGACAGGCGGTCAGTGTCTTCCAGACCAAGCTGCAGGTTGACGATGTGGTCCGACTGCCCCGTCAGCGGCGCGCCGTTGCGGAAGTAGCTGGCTGCGTCCGATGCCGCCGCACCGAACACCGCGACGGTATCATCGGCGCTCACCTTCAGCTTGGACTGGCTGAACGTGTAGTTGGCGATCGTCACCAGCCGGCGTGGGGCGAAGAACCCGCTGCCGATCCCCTCCAGCGGCCAGTACTTCACTGCCTCAAGCTCTCCGCCGTATAGCTGCGCCTCGGGCGCGTTGGCGTACGAGGTCGTGAAGTCGCCGCTGAAGTTGACCACGTAGGCCTCAATGGGGCGGTCGATCTTCTTGTAGAACGCGGAGGCGGACACCCGCTGCTCGGGCGCGAAGTAGTATTCGAGCCGGGCTTCGGCGTTGAACAACTGGCTGTCGACCAGCAGCGGGTTGCCGCGGTACGACCGGTTGTCATCAGGATCGTAATACGGCTGGGCGATCAGCTCGCGGAACTGCGGGCGGGCGATGGTCTTGGATGCGTTGAGCCGCGCCTGCATCCCGTCCGCCAGGTCGAAGGTCAGCGTCGCCGCGGGCAGCCAGTACCCGCGCTTCAACTCCGTGCCCGTGACCGACGGCGGGACGGAGGCGAACACCGCCAGCGGCTTGGTGAACTGGACCGCATCCTCGTATCGGACGCCCGCGTCGAGCGAGACCGGGCCGAAGGCGGCGTTCCCCTTAAGATAGGCGGCCTTGATCTCCAGCCCGGCATCGAATGCAGGCGTGCCTGGATCGGATTCGATCAGCGTCAGCCCGCCCGCGCCCGGCGTGTTGGCCGCGACGAACTTGGGGTCGGTCAGCGTCGCGATGAGGTCGTCGATCCGTTGCAGGCCGAAGGCGCTGATCACGTCGCTGTTGCCGCGGAAGTTGTTGGGGGCCAGGAACAGGAATGCGCGGCGCGTGCTGGTGCGCAGCGTGTCGCTGTAAGCGGCGCCCGTCGTGAGCGAAAAACCGTCCAGGGCACGCCAGGTGATGTCGCCGCTGGCGGCATACAGGTCTTCGCTGAGGTTGGAGAAAGTCACCTCGCCATCGCCGCCGTTGCCGTTGTTGAGGCGGTTGACGAACTGGCCGGCGAAGGGGCCGCTGTTTGAACGGACGTACTCGAAGAACAAATCGGACGGCGCGTCGCGTTTCGTGTTCGCGTACGCTGCCCTGAGGTCGATTGCGAGACGGTCGCTCGGCTTGAGTTCGGCCACCACCTGGCTGTCGAACAACTGGCGTTCAAACCACGATGTCCGCTGGCCCATGAAGTCGGTGTCGGCGCCGCTCTGCGCAGGCTTCTGACCCAGCGACAGCGCGGCTTTCTTGACGGTTTCGTGGATGTAGACGTTGGTCCAGCGCAGCTTGCTGTCACCCGCCTCGAACCCAAAGCCGAGCAGCCCGTTGACCAGGATCCGCTGGTCAGTGTTGACCGTGCGGAAATCTCGTTCGATCGAGGTCAGGTCGAAACTGGACGAGCGCTGCTGCGTGATGTCGCGTGTCAGCCACTTGTTGCTGTAGCCGGCAGCGGCGATCACGCCCAGATCGGCATCGCCCACCGGAAAGGTCTTGCCCGCCGACAACGAGGCCGAGAAATTCGGCATCGTGTTCTTGTCGCGCTGGACCACTGCGTTGCGCGCAGAAACGAGCCGGCGCGCGATCGCGGTGGTGTCGACCGGATCGGTGCCGATCAGCGCGCGGCTGTCGAAATAATCCTGCAGCAGCGGGGGAACGTCGCGGTTGCCGTTGTCGTACCCGGTCCAATCGCTGCTGCTGCCGTAATATGTGTAGCCGGTGTTGAAGGTCGTCTCGGTATCGCCCGACACTCCGAAGCCGAGCGACAGGAACGGCTCGTTCGGCGTGGACCTTGTGGTGAGGTTGATCACGCCGCCGCCGAATTCGCCGGGGTAGTTAACCGAGTAGCTTTTCTGCACGAGCGACGAAGCGATCACGCCGGTGGGGAACAGGTCCAGCGGCACCACCCGCTTCAAAGGCTCGGGGCTGGGCAGCGGAGAACCGTTGAGCAGCGCCAGGCTATAGCGGTCACCCAGACCGCGCACATAGACAAACCCGCTGCCGACCACGCTGAGGCCGGTGACGCGGCCGAGGGCGCCGGCAATGTTGCCTTCACCGGTGCGCGCGATTTCGGCGGTGCCGAGCACCGACACGACCTGCGCCGACGTGCGCGCGACGTTGCTCTCGCGCCGCCCGGACACGACAATTTCGCCGCTACCGCCGGGGATCGAGACCTCGACATCCTCTGCGGGTGCCGCGACCGCGGGTTCGGCTACGGCATCGCCAGTGGGCGGGGTCACCGCGGTGCTCGCGCCCGTTTCGGACTGTGCATGGACGATACCGGGCGCGACCAGCGCGCTGGTCAGAAGCAGCGCGCTCGCCAGCCTCAGATTGGTGGACATCTCGTTTCCCCTGGAAGGTCGATACGAAGAGGGGGCAGCGCCCCAAGCGGCGGCTGCCCCCTCAAGTTCGGGTTGCCGCCGCTTACGTGGTCGGCAGCGAGGTGCAGGCGCTTGCTCCGCCGAGCGGGGCGAACGCGCTGTTGCAGGTCCAGCCGGCGTACCAGGCCGTGTTGCCCGGGAACGCCGCGCCGATCTTGTACGGGGTGGGCGAGGCGGTGAAGAACCCGGCGGCGATTACGGTGCCGGTCGACAGGCCGCTGGGGTCGGTCGGGTTGACCGCGTTCTCGTTGGCGCCGTTCACGAAGGTCATCGTCAGCGAGTTGACGAACGCTTCGTTGTTCGATGCATCCCCGGTGATGAACCCGCGCACCTGGGCGGCGGTGAACGGTGCGGAGCCCGACCCGTCGCCGATGAACTTGGCGTCTCCGGTACCCGAGCACTGGAGCGCGACCGAGCGGGCAGTCAGCGTCGCGTCGTTGGCGGCATCGGTGTTCGACGTCATCCGGATGCACTCGTTGTTCGGCGAGATGATCAGGCCGTTGTAGAGCGTGACGTCGGCGTTGCCGCGGAACAGTGCGGAAGCCCGGTCTCCGGTCGTGTTGTTCTGGTTGCTCGCCAGCGGCTGGATGGCGGTGAAGTTGACCACCTTGAGGTTGGTGCGCGGCTGATCGAGCTCGTTGCCGTTGGAGTCGATCTCCATCAGCGCGTCGCCCTCGCCGGGACGTTGGAGCAGCAGCGCGTACTGAATGCTCGCGCGGGAGCCGGTGTCGACATCAAGGCTGTCGTCGTCCGCACCGGTGGCCACGTAGTGCTTCATCTTGACCACACCGCCGAAGAATTCGGCGCCGTCGTCCGAGCTGTTGTGCGACTGGATGTGGTCGAGCGTGGTGCCAGAACCGATCCCGCTGGGGGTCAGCGCTTGCAGTTCCTTGTCGGAGCTGAGCACGAAGCCGGAATAACGGATCTGCACGTAGCTCATCGTGCCCGAACTGTCGGCATCGTTGTTGCCGCCATACGACGCCTTGTTGACCGCGCCTTCGGTGTCGCGTTCGCAGTTGCCCGCGGCGACCGAGCCGGTGACGCAGTCGGTGATCCGCCCGCGGCCGAGCAGCACGACGCCGCCCCACTGGCCGATCGAGTTATCGGTGTTGAGCCCGGCGACATTGTCCTGGCTGGTGAAGATGATCGGCGCGGTGGCGGTGCCGACCGCGTTGATCTTGTTGCCGCGGTTGACCGCCAGCCACGACTGGCCGGTCCGGGCGTAGAAGATCACGCCCGGCTCGACCGTGAGCGTCACGTTGGTGTCGGCGGTTAGCGGCGCGGTGCAGCCGACGGTGGTGGAGGTGTAGGGTGCGGCGGCGGAGGGTGCGCTGAAGCCACCATCGCAGCCGACATCGACCCGGCCGTTCATCGCGTACAGCAGGCCCGAGATGCGGGGCAGGGTCACGCTGCGGGCGATGCGGCTGGGCAGTTCGCACACGCGGTAGCTGCCAGTGGGGCCGCTGATCGTGCCGCGATCGGTCAGTCCGACGGTGCCGTCGTTGGTCAGCGTCGGGCAGGCGCCGGCGGGGGTGATCGTCGCGCTGGTCGGCGGCGGCGGCGGCGGGGGAGGCGCGGGGTTGTTGATGACGACGTCGACACCGCCGGTCGTGCCGGGTGAGGAGATGTCATCCGGACCGCACCCGGTCAGAATTGCCAGGCCGCAGCCAAGCACGATGGTCCGCTGAATGGTATTCACGTGAACGTCCCCCTCATAAGCCGAAGAATCGATTGCGTTGAACGCAGGTCGCAAGAGGAGCGCTAGGGGCCGTACGTGACAGTTTATTTTCAAAAGTCGGCTTATCGAAACGTGACTTAACTATGACGATTGCGTGTCTTGCTCGTCATACTTCGAGGCCGCAAAACGATCCGCACCCCACAACCGTGAGCTTCTCCCATCGGCTTCACGAGCCTGTCACCGCATTGTCACTTAGTGTATGCAGAGGGTCCGGGACGGAGGGCTCGCGATGATTCTCGGCAGACTATGCGGCATGGCTATGGTTGCGCTCGCCTGCGCACCGGTCGCCGCACGCGCTGATGTGCTGGAGATCGGGCCGAACGGCGCGCAATGGATCGCCGGGGCGCTCGCGGCGTCTCCCCAGGTGCCCAAGAGCGCCGTCGAACAAGTCGAGCTGTCGGCGGACTTCCCGGTGCCGCAGCACGCTATCGCCGATGCAGCCCGGCAGGCGGGAGTGGTGCCGTCGCTTTATGCCGTCAAGGTGGGCGAGCTTGCGCGCCGGTTCGATCTCAGCCCGACCCTGATCGAGGCGCTGGTCTGGCAGGAAAGCCGCTGGCGCGCGAACGCAGTTTCGCCGGTGGGCGCGCGCGGACTCGCCCAGCTGATGCCCGGGACCGCGCGTTATCTGGGGGTCGATGCCAACGATCCGTTCGCCAATCTGGAGGGCGGTGCGCGGTACCTGCGCGAACAGCTCGACCGGTTCGGTGGCGATATCGAAAAGGCGCTCGCCGCCTACAACGCGGGACCCGGCCGGGTGATCGCGGCCGGGGGCATTCCCCGTATCCGCGAAACGCAAGGCTACGTCGCTTCGATCATGGGGCGCCTGTCCAACCACTCCCGGCCCAACCATTCACGCCCTTCCTCATCACGAGAGCCGAACTAGACCATGCTGCGTTTGACCCGCCTCCTGCCCATCGCCCTGTTGATGAGCCCCACTGCCGCGTTCGCCCAAGCCGCCGATCCGCAAGGGTCGGGGCCGATCGTCGCCGCGCTCGGCTGGCTGCAGGGCACGCTGCTGGGCAACGTCGCCACCGCTGTCGCGGTCATGGCGGTGGCTGCGGTCGGCTTCATGATGCTGACCGGCCGGCTCAACTGGCGGTTCGGCGCGACCGTGATCATCGGCGTGTTCATCCTGTTCGGCGCCGCTTCGATCGTCGCCGGCATCCAGGGCGCGGCGGCGGGAGCGTAGGGCAGTGGAATTGGCACGTCACCGCGTCCACCGTGCGCTGACCCGGCCGCAGATGTTCGCGGGCGTGACCTACAACTATTTCATCATCAACTTCGCGCTGACCACCGAACTGTTCCTCATCACCGGCAGCTGGTGGACGTTGGCCGCCGCGGCGGGGTTCCACCTGGTGGGCTATTTCGCCTGTCTGCGTGAGCCGCGGATTTTCGATTTGTGGCTGACCAAGGTCTCGAAGTGTCCACGGGTGCGCAACTGGTCGCGGTGGGGCTGCAACAGCTATGCCGCGTGAACGAGAGGCCGCGCCGATGAGGGATTGGCCATGACCAAGTGGATCGGCGCCGCCGCGTGGAGTGCAAAGGAAGCGCGCGCAGGCGATCGCCTGCCGTATCTGCGGCTGATCGACGGCAGCACCGTGTTGCTGCGCGACGGCAGCGTCATGACCGCGCTGCAGGTGCCGGGGCTGCTGTTCGAAACCGAGGATTCCGACGCGCTCAATCACCATGCGGCCACCCGCGAGGTGATGCTGCGATCGACGCTCGACGCACGGTTCGCGCTGTATCATCATGTCGTGCGCCGGCGGGTGCAGATCGAGCTTGAGGCAGAGTTCCCCGACGCTCTGAGCGCGCACATCGACCGCCGCTGGAAGGAGCGGCTGGGCAGCGGATCGCTGTTCGTCAACGACCAGTTCGTCACCCTCATCCGTCGCCCGGCTCGAGGGCGCGCAGGCTTGGCCGAGAGGGCGACGAAGCTGTGGAGCCGCGCGGGTAAGCGGGGAGGGGGGCAATCCGAGGCAGAAGCTGACCCCAAGGACATCCGCGCGCTCAAGGCGGCGGCCACCGGGCTGGTCGCCTCGCTGCAGGCTTATGGCGCGGCGCTGCTCGGCGATTACCAGGGCCCCAGCGGCGGCACCAACAACGAAATACTGGAACTGCTGAGCGCGCTCTACAACGGCGAGATGCGCCCGGTACGCCGGCCCGCGGCGGGGACCGACATCGGCCAGATGCTACCCTATCGGCGAGCGAGCTTCGGGCTCGATGCGATGGAGCTGCGCGGCAGCGGCGAACCCGATTTTGCCGCGATCCTCAGTCTCAAGGATTATCCGGAGGCGACCAGCCCCGGGCTGCTCGACGCGCTCCTGCGCCAGCCGTTCGAGATGGTCGTGTCCGAAAGCTATGCACCCACCGAACGGACCACCGCGCGTGAACGGATGGACCTGGCGATCCGCCGGCTGAAGTCGGCCGACGAGGAAGCGATGGCCGAACGGGCCGACATGCTGGCCGCCCGCGATGCGCTTGGCAACGGCGCGGTGGGGTTCGGGGATCACCACCTGACGGTTCTGGTGCGCGCCCCGCACTTGCCCACGCTCGACGAGGCGACCGCATCGTGTGCCGCTGCCCTCGCCGACACGGGCGCGATCGTGGTGCGCGAGGATACCAATCTGGAACCGGCGTTCTGGGGCCAGTTCCCCGGCAACGAGGCGTACATCGCGCGCCGGGCGATGATCTCCAGCGCCAACATGGCGAGCTTCGGCTCCCTGCACGGCATGGCGCTCGGCCAGGCGGAAGAGAACCACTGGGGCGAGGCGGTCACGCTGCTGCAGACAACCAGCCAGACGCCGTTCTTCTTCAACTTCCACAACGGCGACCTCGGCAACTTCACGGTCATCGGACCGTCGGGTTCGGGCAAGACGGTGGTGATGAACTTCCTGGCCGCGCAGGCGCAGAAGTTCTCCCCCCGCACGATCCTGTTCGACAAGGACCGCGGCGCCGAATTGTTCATTCGCGGCATCGGGGGGCGTTACGACCGGATTGCCGCGGGCGAACCGACCGGGTTCAATCCATTGGCGCTGCCCGACACGCCGACCAACCGGGCGTTCCTGCGCGATTGGCTGGGCGTGCTCCTGGCGGCGGAGGGGCCGGAAGAGCTGGCGACCATCGCCGGTGCGGTCGATGCGGCGTACGCCAACGACGCTTCGCTGCGCCGCCTGCGGCATTTCCGCGAGCTGCTGTCGGGCGCCAGGCGCCCGCAGCCGGGCGACCTTGCCGACCGCCTGTCGGCCTGGATCTTGGGCGGGGAGAACGCGTGGCTGTTCGACAACGAACGCGACCGGCTGGACCTGTCCACCCGCGTGCTCGGCTTCGACATGACCGCGCTGCTGGAAAACCCGCGGTTGCGCACGCCGACGATGTTGTACCTGTTCCACCGCATCGACGAGCGGCTCGATGGCAAGCCGACGATGGTGCTGATCGACGAGGGCTGGAAGGCACTGGACGACGCGGTGTTCGCGGCGCGCATCCGCGACTGGCTGAAGACGCTGCGCAAGCGCAACGCGCTGGTCGGGTTCGCCACCCAATCGGCGCGGGACGCGCTGGAAAGCCGGATCGCCACCGCGCTGGTCGAACAGACCGCGACAATGATCTTCATGCCGAACGCCCGCGCCCGGGCAGAGGATTATTGCGACGGGTTCGGCCTAACGAGCCACGAACTGGCCCTGATCCGCAGTCTGCCGGCCCACAGCCGGGCGTTCCTGATCCGCCAGCCGGATGCCAGCGTGGTGGTGCGGCTCGATCTGTCGAATGCGCCTGAGGTGCTGGCGGTGTTGTCAGGCCGCGAAAGCAGCGTGCGGCGGCTCGACCTGCTGCGCGAGGCAGTGGGCGACAATCCGGCCGACTGGTTCGGACCGCTCACCGGCCATGCCTGGCCGGGCGGCACACCAGCGTTCGAGGATGGCGGAGACGCCGACCTGCCCTTGCGCCTGGCGGCCGAGTGAGGCGCGGCGGATGAGCGTGGCCTGTGATGCCGCCGCGCAGGAGCTCGGCAATGGCGTGGCGGCCGCGCTGCGGGCGGTCGATTGCGTTGCCGGCGAAACCATGACGGCCGCCTTTGGCCGACTGTTCGCGCCCGGCGGAGCAATGGTGACGGTGCTCACCATCCTGCTCGGGCTGTTCGTTGCCTGGTTTGGCATCAACCTTTTGCTGGGTCGCGCGAATCTCAGCGTCCGGTCACTGACTCCGCGCATGATGACCATGGGCGCGGTGTTGACGCTGGTGACCAGTTGGGTTGCCTATAGCACGCTGGTTTTGAACCTGACCGTTGGCGGGCCTGACTGGATCGCCGGAGTGATTACCGGCAGCCCGGGTTCGGCGACACAGGTGTTTGCGCAGAAGATCGACGTCGTGTTCCAGGCGTTGCAGCAGGCAAGTCCGCAGACCGAAGGCAAGGACGTCGGCGCGTTTTCGCCCGAAGGCATGATGTGGCTGGGCGCGATGCTGTTCCTGCTCGGCACCGTCGGCGTGCTGGTCACCGCGCGCATCGCGCTGGCGGTGCTGGTCGCGGTGGGGCCCATCTTCGTGGTGCTGGCGCTGTTCCAGGGCACGCGCGGGCTGTTCACCGGCTGGCTCAAGGGGCTGGTGATGCTGGCGCTGGTCCCGCTGTTCGCGGTGCTGGGAGGCAGCGTGATGCTGGAACTGGCGGTGCCGGTGCTCGCCGCGCTGGTGCAGACCCCGGGGCAGGTCGACCCCCAGGCAGCGGTCGCGTTTTTCCTCGTCGGCTCGGTTCACATGGCGCTGATGGTGATGGTGCTCAAGGTCACCGGCACGATGGTGTCTGGCTGGCGGGTGTTCGGCCTGGTGCCGGAAGGCGGCGCGGGAGAGGGGCGGTCCGCTCCGTCGTATGGCGTGTCCGCGGTGCCGCCGCTGGCCGCCGCCCCGACGCCTGCCGCGTCCCCCGCCACACCCGCTGCAGATCGGCGCATCCCCCTGTCGTCGTTTGCCGTCGCTCCGGCGGCGAACGATGCCTCGCCCGCCGCGCACACCCAGGGCCGGGACACGCGGGTGATCACGCGCGAGGTTGCTTCAGGCTCTGCTCAGATCGGTGCGGTCACGGGGGAGGCGCCGTCGCGGGTTCGCGGGATCGGCAGCCGGTTCCGCGCGCCGCCGCCCCGGCACCCGACCCGCTATTCGGAGAAAGTGAAATGATCCGCGCAGCTTTCGCGCTCGTCCTGACGGCAACCTCGGCCGGCGCACTGGCGGACGATTCCCGCATCGTGGAGAGGTTCTACGACGCAGGTCAGGTCGTGCGGATCGACGGGCGCACCAAGGTCCAGGCGACGATCCAGTTTGGTGAGGACGAGCACATCGAGAACGTCGCCATCGGCGATTCGCAGGCGTGGCAGGTTACTCCGAACAAGCGGGCCAACCTGTTGTTCGTGAAGCCGCTGGCGACGACCGCTAGCACCAACATGACGGTGGTGACCGATCGCCGCACCTATCTGTTCGATCTGGTCGCCAGCGCCTCGGCCAAGCCGCTGTACGTGCTGCGATTCACTTATCCCGAAGAGCCGAAGGCGGACGCCGCCGCGCAACTGGCCGCCGCCGACGCGCCAACGGCAGAAGAAATGGGTGCCGCGGCGGCGCCGCAGGTGGTTACCGATCCGGCCGCGCTCAATTTTGCCTGGGCCGGGAAGGGCGACCGCAAGCTGCTGCCGTCGCGCACCTATGACGATGGTACGGCGACCTTCCTCGCATGGCCGTCGGGAAGCCCGGTTCCGGCGATTCTGATCAAGGATGCCAACGGCACCGAAGGGCCGGTGAACTTCACCGTGCGCGGGGATGTAATCGTGGTGGACGGCGTGCCGCGCGAAATCGTTCTGCGGTCGGGCAAGCAGGCGGCAACGCTGGTGAACGGCGGGCCGGTGGCCTCCGCGCCGCAGACTTCGCTCGCCCGCAGCGACAACAGCACCCTGAGGGAGAACCGGTAATGCGCCTCGCCATGCGGCTGCCGGCCAAGAAGCCGGGCGAAACCATCGCCAACGACCTTGACCCGCGCGAGGGCGAGACCGCCGAGATCATCGATCTTGCCAGCCGCAATGCGTTTCCCGCGGTTACGCAGCGCAAGGGCAAGTCCGACGGGTTGGGGCTCGCCGTAGGGGTCGCGGTGATCGGATTGCTCGGCGCCGTGACCTTGTGGTCGATGAATGCCGCCCGGACGGAGCAGCCGCAGAACGGCGTCGGTAGCCAGCAGGCTTCTCAGCCCCAGACGATGATGCTTCCGCCCCAGGCTGTGACGACCATGCAGCAGCCCGGTCAGCCGCAGCCGGTCGGCATGCCGCGGCCCGACCCCGCGCCGCAACCGGTCCTGTCATCGATGCCGGGATACTCTCCAGGTGTCGCACAGGTGCCGGTGACCAATCCTTTTGCCAATCCGACGGTGGTGTTCGATGCCGGCAATCTGGCGCCAGGCATGGGTGAACCGGGCTCCGGCCCGGCAGGCGCCAATCCGGATGCCGTCACGGGCAACGCCAACGATTTCGCCAGCAGGGTCGGCGGGGTCGGGGGAGGGACCGCTCAGGCCAAGGCCATGGTCAATCCGCAGACGACCGTCACGCAAGGCACCCTGATCCCTGCGGTATTGGAGACCGCGATCAATACCGATGTGCCGGGCTTCGTGCGGGCGGTGGTGAGCCAGGACGTCCGCAGCTTCGACGGCACCCGCGTGCTGGTCCCGCGCTCCAGCCGCTTGATCGGCCAGTATCAGTCCGGTCTGCAAGGCGGGCAGAAGCGGGCTTACGTCATCTGGACGCGGCTGATCCGGCCCGACGGTGCTTCGGTCAATCTGGCCTCTCCCGCGGTGGGTTTCGACGGCACCACGGGGCTGGCGGGTACGGTGAACAGCCACTTCTTCAAGCGCTTTGGATCGGCCATGTTGCTGTCGGTCATCGGGGGCCTCGCCACCGGCGGCGCGTCGGTAGTGCTCGGCGGCGGAACGAGCGCGGCCAGCACCGCGCTGCAGCAGGACGGGCAGATCGCGCCGACCGTGCGCGTGCGCCAGGGCGAACCGATCCGCGTGTTCACCGCCCGCGACCTGGATTTCAGCCAGGTAGCGGCGGTCAAGTAGTGCGCGCGCGATGACCGCCGACGTCCACCCCTTGCCCGGCGTGGCGCCCGTTGGCGAACGAAGCGTCTATCTCGACGCCTACCTCGCGCCGTTCGCACAGTGGTTGGCGCGCGATTCCGTCACCGAGATCCTGGTCAACCGGCCGGGCGAAGTGTGGATCGAGGATGCGACGCTCGGCGGAATGCAGCGGATCGCCGCGCCCGAGATCGACGATCGGCTGGTCCAGCGCCTCGCCGAGCAGGTCGCGCGCGTCAGCCACCAGGGCATCAACCGCGAGCATCCGTTGCTGGGCGCGACATTGCCCGATGGCGCGCGAGTCCAGTTTTGCGGGCCGCCCGCCTCGCGCAAGCACTGGGTGATGGCGATCCGGCGCCATCGGCGGCTGGACCTGCCGTTGGACGCCTACGACGCGGGTCCGCTCACCGGTTCGGCGACTGCCTCGCTGCCGGACCCGCAGGCAGAGCCGATCGCATTCCTGCGCGCCGCCATCGCGCAGCGGCAGACGATCCTGATCTCCGGCGGCACCAGCACCGGCAAGACTACTTTCCTCAACGCCATGCTCGGCGAGATTCCGCGCGACCAGCGAGTGATCCTGGTCGAGGATACGCCGGAGCTGAAGCTGCCCGGCGACAACGGCGTCGGCCTGGTGGCGGTGAAGGGGGAACTCGGCGAGGCCAAGGTCACCGCCAACGAACTGCTGCAGGCTGCGCTGCGGCTGCGTCCCGACCGGATCGTGCTGGGCGAATTGCGCGGTGCGGAGAGCGTCAGCTTCCTGCGCGCGATCAATACCGGCCATCCGGGTAGCTTTTCCACCATCCACGCCAACAGCCTGCGCGGCGCGCTGGACCAGCTGGCGCTGATGGTCATGCAGACCGGCATCGGCCTCACCCGCAGCGACACGATCGCCTACGCCGCCAGCGTAATCGACATCATCGTCCAGCTGGGACGGGATGCGTCCGGGCGGCGGGGTATCACGGCGATCGCACAAAGCGCCGCGCTGGTTTGACGCACTCCGTGCGAACAGGATCGCCTCAGAAAGGCTCTGCGACCTCTCGCGGAAATGGGCAACAATGTTTCGTCAACAGGGCGTTTGTCTGCCGCGCATGTAGCCTATTGCCAGCACGTCGGAAATTGCATTAGCTTCGCTCCCGAAGAGAGCCGCGCCTAGACGGCCATTCAGAGGAGAGGAACTATGAGGGTCAAAGCAACCCTGCTGGCGGGAATCTGTGCGTCGTGCGTCGCCTTTCCGGCTGCTGCGCAAGACGTGTCACCCGAAAGTCCGCCCGATCAGACCGAACGCGCCGGGCCGATCGAGTCCGGCAACGTCATCGTCGTGACCGCGCAGCGCCGCGCGCAAGCCCTCCAGAATGTTCCGATCGCAGTCAGTGCGTTCACTGCCGAGGCCCTCGAGGCGCAGCAGATCGACAACGCGTCGGACTTGCAGCTGACCCTGCCGAACGTCACCTTCTCCAAGGGCAACTTCACCGGATCGAGCTTTACCATTCGCGGTGTGGGCGATCTATGCGTCGGCAACAGCTGCGACAGCGCCACCGGCATTCACATCAACGGTTCGCCGCTGTTCGGCACCCGCCTGTTCGAAACCGAATATTTCGATCTCGAGCGGGTCGAGGTGCTGCGCGGGCCGCAGGGCACTCTGTTCGGGCGCAACGCGACCTCGGGCGTGGTCAACTTCGTGACCGCCAAGCCCAACCTGGCAGAGTTTCAGGGCAAGGCCGAAGGCGAATACGGCAACTTCAATTCGATCAAGGCCAAGGGGATGATCAACGTCCCCGTTGGCGAAACGCTCGGCGTGCGCGTCGCGGGGTTCTACCTCAAGCGCGACGGCTACACGAAGAACCTGTTCGACAACTCCGACATCGACGGGCGCGACATGTACGCGGTGCGTGGATCGATCCGGTGGGAACCGGGCCCGAATACCACGGTCGACCTGATGGGTTATTACTTCCGGGAAAGTGACGACCGGCTGCGCATCCAGAAGCAGCTCTGCCAGCGCGATCCAACCGGGGTTCTGGGATGCCTGAACAATCGGCGCGACGCGGCCAAGGTCAACGGCAACTCCACCTTCCCGGCCGTTCTGGGTTCGCGCGAGGTGTTCGCGCTCAATGGGATCAGTCCGTTGCTCGGACTGGGGGTGGGCAGTCTCTATGGCCCCGATGGCAACGCCACCGCGGTCGAGCCGAGAGACGTGCGCACGGTCAACACCGATTTTACCCCGGAATATTTCACCGACGAAATCCAGGCACAGGCCCACATCGAGCAGTCGTTCGGCGACATCAATTTGGGACTGACCGGCATCTACCAGAAGGTCCGCATCGAATCCCGGCAGGACTACAACCTCGACGTGTCCGGGCGAACGACGATCCAGCCCGGGCTGAACTCTCTCGCATTCCTGGCCGCGAACGGCATTCCGGGCCTGCCGGGCACCGCTGCCTATTTCGCGCCCATCGCTGCGGCCCTGATCCCCAATGGACCGGGCGGGCAGCTCTGCACGTCGAACACCAACGCCAATGGCCTCGGAGCGTTCGGCGGCGACAGCGTCTGCGGCGACGGTCCGCTTGCATTCGACAGGTCGAACGGACGCAGCCAATCGTGGTCGGCGGAAGCGATCATCAGTTCGGACTTCGACGGACCGTTCAATTTCCTGCTGGGCGCGATCTACGCGCAGAACGAGATCACGAACGGCGATTATTACGTCAACGCATTCGCGATCGACTATTTCGCGTCCCTGTTCGGCACTTTCACTGCACTGAGCAACGGCCTGCCGCCATCGTACCTGGGCTCGCCGTACTTCCGCAACCACCTGGAGCGGTTCAAGCTGAAATCGTACGGCATCTTCGGTGAAGCGTACGTCGACATCTCGGACCGGCTCAAGCTCACCGCCGGTATCCGCTACAACAACGACAAGAAGCACGACGAATCGAACTCGACGCTCGCGTCGTTCCTGGTGCCGTACAGCACCACGACCGACATCTTCGATTCCCCGTTCGCCGGCAGCTTCGATGCCGACACCGGGGCCACGGGACTGCCGGGCGCGCAGCAACTGCGCATTCGGGACGTCAGCTTCGACGAGTTCACCGGGCGGGCGGTGCTCGACTTCCAGGTCACGCCCGATAATCTGATCTATGCGTCGTATTCGCGCGGCTACAAGTCCGGGGGCATCAACCCAGCCTTGCAGTTCTCGATCCCGGGGGTGACGGAATCGTTCGATCCGGAAATCGTCAACGCGTTCGAAGTGGGGTCGAAGAATACGTTCGCCAACGGCGCAATGCAGCTGAACCTCACCGGGTTCTATTACAAGTACAAGGGGTTGCAGCTCAGCCGCATTCTTGCCCGCACGTCGATCAACGACAACATCAATGCCGATATCTACGGTGCAGAGGCGGAAGCCGTCATTCGGCCGGGGCCCGACACCCTCGTCAACCTGGGTTTCAGCTACCTGAAGACCAAGGTCACCGACGATACCCTGTTCATCAATCAGCGCGATCCGTCGGGCGGGCTGCCGAACTCGGTGATCATCAAGGACATCGGACAGGCGTTCAACTGCGCCGTGGTGGCCAACGTCGGCGGACAGGCGTTCGCCGACGGCTTCGTCACAAGCGTGAACAACGGCATCAATGCCTCGCGCGGACTGACTGCCGCCAACGGGCTGCGGGGTCCCACTCCGTTCCCGGCCGATGCGAACGTCGGTGCAGGAAGCGGCGCCTTCAGCAGCTGCGCTGCGCTGGAAGCCGCCGCGGCTGGTACAGGCGGTGCGATCACCGTTTACGGCGGCGGCGTACCGGTCAGCATAAAGGGCAACAGTCTGCCCCAGGCGCCCAACTTCAAGGCGTCGATGGGCATCCAGCACACCATCCGGATGAACAGCGGGATGACCCTGGTTCCCCGGGCGGACGTGACCTACACCGGGGAAAGCTTCGGCAATATCTTCAACGGCCGGGTCAACAAGGTGCGAAGCTACGTCCAGGCGAACGCGCAGGTGCAGCTCAACGGAGTGGACGATCGCTGGTATGTGCGCGGTTTCGTGCAGAACATCTTCGACAGCAACGCGACCACGGGCCTATACCTGACCGACCAGTCGTCGGGTCTCTACACCAACATCTTCACGCTTGAACCGCGCCGCTACGGCATCGCGGCCGGGTTCAACTTCTAACGCGACTTGCGTTCTCGGGGGGAGGAAGGGCCGGGCGGAAACGTCCGGCCCTTTTCCTATCTGCTGCTGCGGCCGAACGGCGAAAAGTCGGTCGCGGTGTCGAACACCTCGGCACCCTCGCGGCGCTTCAGCGCGCCGACCACCACATAGGTCACCGGGGTCAGCGCCGCCTCCCACGCGGTCTTGATGGCCCACTGTGACAGGACCACCTGCATCAGTTGCTCGGGCGGCCACCCGGTCAGGCCATAAAACGCCAGCGGATAGAAGATCAGGCTGTCGAGGCCCTGGCCAACCACGGTGGACCCGATCGTGCGCATCCACAGGTGCTTGCCCCCGGTCATCACCTTCATGCGGGCGAGCACGAAGCTGTTGGCGAATTCCCCCACCCAGAACGCGATCATCGACGCCGCGACGATCCGCCAGGAGTTGCCGAACACGAATTCATACGCCGGTTGCCCGGGCCAGCCTGCGGCAGGCGGCAATGCAACGACGACCGCGGCCATGAACGCCATGAACGCCAGTGCGGCAAACCCGGTCCAGATCACCCGCCTAGCCCGGGCATAGCCGTACACCTCGGTCAGGACGTCCCCGATGATGTAGCTGATGGGGAAGAACAGCACCCCGGCGCCGAACGACCACTCCGTCCCGCCGGGCAGGGTCACATAACTGGGCTTGGCCGCGCCGATGATGTTCGACAGCAGCAGGATGGCAACGAACGCCGCCATGATCAGATCATAGTAGCGGAAGTGACGCGGCGCTGCGGCGTCGCCCTCGATGCGGGTAACCGGTTGGTCCATGCCGCGGATTATCGCGATTTGTCCGCGGCGAAAAGCAGGCTATGCGGCCCCGGCGCGCGCCCGTAGTTCAACTGGATAGAGCACGAGCCTTCTAAGCTTGGAGTTGCAGGTTCGAGTCCTGCCGGGCGCGCCAGCGCAACGAGTGGTTCACATCGCGGCCATTCGCCTCGGTGGGAGCGGTCTTACTTTCGGGTTGGCCTCCTCGCGACCCGCACATATAACTAAAGTTCAACAACTGGTCGCGCTGCGTCCAGGGAGTCGCATTTGAAGTCACCACTTCGGGAGCTGACCCGGGCGGAGCACGCTCGCGTCGACCTCCTGTATTCGCAGTTCAGGCTGGATACGCCCGCCGGCTATGCATCGTTTCTGTTGGCGCAAGGCGCCGCTTACTGCAGCATAGAGGCAGAACTCGACCGCAGCGGCGTCGAACGGTGGATCGACGACTGGCCGGCGCGCAGCCGCCGCGACCTCCTGCTCGCCGACCTGACCGAGCTCGGCGTGCGAGCCCCGGTATCCGACTGGGACCGCCGCCTGGAGCGGCCACCGGAGATGCTGGGCGCCGCTTACGTGCTCGAAGGATCGCGGCTGGGAGGCAAGCTGCTGGCCAGGCAGTTGTATCGCGGGGCGCCCCGACGATTTCTGGACGCGGCGGGTCCGCCAGCGGCCTGGCCCCGTCTTTTGAGCTTGCTGAACAGGAACCTTGTGTCTCCGACTGAACTTGAGGCTGCTGCCAGCGCCGCAAAAGACTGCTTTCGCTGTTTCGAGCGTGCGGCCCAGCAGAATGAGGAACCAGAACTTGCCTGATCCGCAAACAGCGGTCGATCTGACGAACTGCGATCGGGAACCGATCCACCTTCTGGGCGGCATCCAGCCGATCGGCTTTCTGCTGGCGCTTGCTCCCGACTGGACGATCACGCGCGCCTCGGCGAACCTTGACGCATTCTTCCCTGCACCGCCCCCGCAGCCGGTGGGAATGCCGCTGGACCAGGTGTTCTCCAGCGAGGCGGTGCACTCGCTGCGCAACCGGGTCGCGATGCTGATCGGGGAGGATTCGCTCGAGCGGATTTTCGGCATCGACCTGTTCGCAAACGGCGCGCGGTTCGACCTGGCGGTGCACGTGTCGAACACCGAAATCGTGGTCGAAGCGGAGCCGACAGCCGATCACGACAGCGATGCGACGAGCATCGTCCGGTCGATGGTCGCCCGGCTGCAAGGCACCGGCACGATGATGGAATACCTTGGCACGAGTGCGCGTCTCATCCGCAGCCTGACCGGGTATGACCGGGTCATGGTGTATCGCTTTTCGCCCGATGGATCAGGCGAAGTGGCGGCCGAGGCGTGCGGCCCAGATATCGGCAGTTTCAAGGGCCTGCACTATCCTGCCAGCGACATCCCCGCGCAGGCGCGGGAGCTTTACAAGCGCAACCTGCTGCGCGTGATCAGCGACGTCGAGGCCGAGCCGGTGCCGATCGTTCCCGCACTGGACAATGACGGCAATCCCCTGGACCTTTCGCTGTCGATCCTGCGATCCGTTTCGCCAATCCACATCGAATACCTGAAGAACATGGGCGTCGCTGCATCGATGTCGATCTCGATCATCGTGGACGGCGAATTGTGGGGCCTGTTCGCCTGCCACCATTATTCCCCGACCTCGCCGTCCTTCAAACGGCGTTCGGTGTGCGAACTCTTCGCGCAGATGTTCTCACTGGGCCTGGAGGTGCGCGAACACCGCGAGGTGGTGCAGTTCGAAAGGCACGCCCGCGACCTGTCGGACCAGCTCCTGGGCGCGGTCGCGTCCGATGAATCGCTGCTCAACGATCCCGACTGGTTGAGTGACATCCTGACGAGCGCGATCCCGGCCGACGGCGTGGGCGTCTGGATGAACGGAACCGCCGCGATGTCGGGGCAGACCCCCAGTCCCGAAGAGTTTCGCCAGATCATCGGCCACCTGACCGCCACCGCCAACAGCGACGTGGTGGCGACCGATCACCTCGCGTCGATCATGCCGGGTGCCGAGCATTTCGCGCACAAGGCCGCCGGCATGCTCGCGATCCCGCTGTCGCGCACCATGCGCAACTACGTGCTGCTGTTTCGCGAGGAGTTGGTCCGATCGGTCAGCTGGGGCGGCGATCCGCATAAGCCGGTCGAATACGGGCCCAACGGACCGCGACTGACGCCGCGAGAGAGCTTCGCCGAATGGAAGGAAACGGTCCAGGGCCACTCCAAGCCGTTCACGTCGTCCGAACTGCGGGTCGCGGAAACCTTGCGCACCACCTTGATCGAGGTCGTGCTGCGAATGGCCGACGAGGCAACGGTCCAGCGCAAGCAAGCCAACGAGCGGCAGGAGCTGTTGATTGCCGAGCTCAATCACCGGGTCCGGAACATCCTCGGTGTGATCCGCGGTCTGGTCCGGCAATCCAAGCAGCATGATGGCGATGTCTCCGCGTTTGTGGAGACGGTCGACGGCCGCATTCACGCGCTCGCACGGGCGCACAACCAGATCACTGACGATCATTGGGGCCCTGCTCCGATCCAAGCTCTGATTGACGCCGAGGCGGCCGCCTTCCTGTCCGATCGGCCCGATCGGATCACCACCAGTGGCGGGTACGTGCTGCTGAACCCGCAAGCGTATTCCACGATGGCCTTGGTGATCCACGAACTGGTGACCAATTCGTCGAAGTACGGGAGCCTGTCGACCGATGGGATCGTCGACATCTCGTGGCGCCGCAGCCCGGACGGCGATTTGTTAGTCGACTGGGTCGAACAGAACGGTCCGCGGGTGAAACAGCCCAGCCGACAGGGCTTCGGCACGACCATCATCAATCGCTCGGTCCCGTATGATCTGGGCGGGCGCGCATCCATCGATTATCCGGCGGAGGGGGTGCGGGCGCATTTCTGCATTCCGTCCCGGCACGTCAGCGAATCCTCTGCGGATCACATGCCGGTCATCAAGTACCCGCGTCCGGCGATCGGCCATCCCGTGCCGCCACCACTCCACATCCTGGCGGGCCATTCGGTGATCCTTGTCGAGGACAGCCTGATCATCGCCTACGATGCAGAGGACATCCTTGACCGGCTCGGAGCTGAGGCCGTGCTCACCGCCGCCAATGCGGCCAATGCACTGGAGTTACTCGACCGTACGGCGCCCACGATCGGCATGCTGGACATCAATCTTGGCGAGGGGACGAGCCTGCCGGTGGCGGACGCACTGGCCGATCGCGGCATCCCGTTCTTTTTCGCCACCGGGTACGGGGACCAGGCGCAGCTTCCCGATCGGCATGCCCATCGGCCCATCCTGCAGAAACCGTACACCCTGGAGAACGTCGCGAAAGCATTCGACGCCTTGCTGGCCATGCAGGTAGCAGGGACTGACGCGACCTCTTGATGCGTCGCGGTAAGGGCGCGACGCGAGCCCGATGATGCCGGCGTTCGCTTGGGGTACATGTGCGACCCTGTATCAGGTGCCTGAGCAACTGGGAGATTGATACAATGCTGCGCGTGATGGGGTCACTGGCTGCAGCCGTGATGCTGACAGCAGCGCCGGCATCTGCGCAGATCGAGCGGATCGATGTGCCGCCGAGCCGCCAATCCGGGCTGGACATGACCCTGATCGACGCAGACGCGATGCCGCCCGAGCCGGAACTGGCGCGGCGCCAGCGGGACGATGAGGTCGAAGGGTGGAGCGATGCCCCGCTCGACCCGCTTGCCCCAGTTCATCCGCTGTACGCCGATCTGCAAAAGCAGCTGGACCAGTACCGGAGCAAGTGGAGCCAACTGCCGCAGGTCCGCATCAACACAGGTCCGGCCATGTCGGCCGGCTCGACGGACCCCCGAGTCTCGGCCTTGCGGGAGCGGCTGGGCCTGTCCCGCGCGGGGCGGTTCGACGCGGCGCTTTCAAGCCGCATTTCCGAATACCAGAAGGCACATGGCCTGGTGGCTGACGGCAAGGTCAGCGCGCAGACCATCGAGTCCCTCAACAAGGGCGCCGTTTATTATGAAGCCCTGATCCAGTTGAACATGGAGCGCGCCCGGCGGCTCCCGACTGCCGCCAGCAGCGGACGATACGTGCTGGTCGATGCCGGATCGGCGCGCTTGTGGATGTATGAGAACGGCCGTCCGGTGGACAGCATGAAAGTCGTGGTCGGCTCTCCAGATACGGAGACGCCAATGATGGCAGCCCCGCTGCGGTTCTCCAGCGTCAATCCATACTGGAACGTGCCGCTGGAACTCGCGCAAAGGTTGATCGCTCCGAACGTGCTGAAAGGCGGGCTCACGTATCTGTCCGACCGGGGTTACGAGGTGCTCGATGGCTGGTCCGATGATGCGCCGGTTGGCGATCCGCGATCGGTGGATTGGGAGGGCGTGGCGCGCGGCGACGTCAAGATCCGGGTACGGCAGCTTCCGGGCGGAGCAAACTCAATGGGCGAGATCAAGTTCATGATGCCGAACCAGTTTGGCATCTATCTGCACGACACACCGAACAAGGCGCTGTTCAATGAAGAGGAGCGGTGGGTGAGCAACGGCTGCGTGCGGGTGGAAGATGCGCGCCGCCTGGCCCGTTGGCTGCACGGCGAAATGCCGCAGGGCGCATCGCCCAGGCGGGAGGAGCAGGTCGAGCTCGATCAGCCGGTCCCGGTTTACATCACGTACTTGACCGTCGGAGCGGACTCAGGAGGGCCGGTCTTCCGGAAGGACCGGTACGAACGCGATGCTGCCGTGCTCCGGCGCATGAACGTCGGGACGGGTAGGATGCTCGATCGCGATGCCGAATTCCGCGAGGCGATGACGCTGGGTTAGTCCAGCCGGCCCGATCTCCGCGCGTTCATCAGCCGCGCGCAACCGACGTCAGCGGCTCTCCCGTGATCGGATAACCGGCGTCGTCGTCGATCATCAGCCAGTTCTCGCCATCACGCTCCGCGATCCAGGGGGTGATCGTCTTGACCGGGACAGCCTCGGCCTGGGCGCGAGCGTCTTCGAATGAAGCGAACTCTGCCAGCCGTTCCAGATTGCGGCGCGTGGGAAAGATCAGCGCGATCTCGCCGTGCTCGGCGGCTGTCAGTGCATCGGCGGCACCAGTCCAGAAAAGATGCGTGTTCTCCGTCGCGTCGATCTCCAGGTCCACCGCCCCGGTGCCGAGATCGGCCAGGTAAAAGCGGGTGTCGAAAATGCGCGGCAGTCGCTCGTTTTTCGGGTGCCAGCGGGCGAACGGGATGATTGCATCCAGATCGAGCGTCCACCCCATTGCTTCCAGCACCGGCGCGAGCGCACCGCCTTCCAGCAGCAGCTTGCGCGCCGCCGCCGCTTCGCTGGCGGATGGACATTGGGTGATGCCGACGACCAGCCCGGTTTCCTCGAGCGTTTCGCGCACCGCTGCGATCCGGTGTGCGACTTCTTCGGCATCGAATGCGCAGTCGAGCGACGCGGCGAGATCGTAATCGGCGGGATCGACCCGTCCGCCCGGGAATACCGCCATGCCGCCGGCGAAGGTCATGGCCCGGTGGCGCGTGATCATCAGGATTTGCGGTGCGCCACCGTCCGGAGAGCGACGGAATACGATCACGGTCGCGGCGGGGATCGAGGCGGGCTGCTGGTCGCTATCCATTGCCCGGTTGTGGCGAGCCGCCGGTTTGTTGCCAAGCCCTATCGCGATCCACGCGGATGTCGGGAAACTTTACATCCGGCCCAAGCGGTTAAGGCAATTAACCTTCGAACCTGCCGGATTTGCGCAGGTTCGCAGGATTGGCACGGCTCGTGCAGAGTAACCGTTACCCCAACGGTCTTCGTGCGGAGGAAGAGCCTTTTGTCTCCCGGCTCTTCCTCCCGGCCACCCAGAACCCAGAACGCAAAAGAAAACCCGTCCGGCCTACCCAGCCGGACGGGTTCTTTCTTTTACCGGAGGTCGCGGTCTAGCCGGCCTGAGCCGTGCCGCGCTCGGCGAGCAGTCGCTGAAGCTCGCCCGCCTCGTACATTTCCATCATGATGTCGCTTCCGCCAAGAAACTCACCGCCAACGTAAAGCTGCGGAATGGTCGGCCATTCGCTGTAGCCCTTGATCCCCTGGCGGATCTCCATGTCCTGCAGGACATCGACGCTTTCGTATTGCGCCCCGCAGTGGTCGAGAATGGCGATTGCGCGGCTGGAGAAGCCGCATTGAGGGAACAGCGGCGTGCCCTTCATGAAAAGGACCACGTCGTTGCTATGAACGATATCGCTGATGCGCTGATTGACGTCGGACATGGCCGAACCCTTTTAAACTGGAGAAAACCTGGACTCTCAGTTGGGAGCGGCGGTGGTCAGTTGCAAGGCGTGGAGCTCTCCGCCCATGCGCCCGCCGAGCGCCTCGTACACCAGTTTATGCTGAGCAATCCGCGTCTTACCGGCAAACGCGGATGAGACCACGTGCGCGGCATAGTGATCGCCGTCGCCCGCCAGATCGCGGATTTCGATCTGCGCATCGGGCAGGGCGGCGCGGATCAGCGCCTCGATCTCGGCCGCTGCCATCGCCATGCGATCAGCTTTCGCTCATGAGTTGGCGGCGGGCTTCGACACTCTTCTCATCAAGCGCCGCGCGTACTTCGGCCTCGTCGACTTCGCAGCCCGCGCCCGTGAGATCGCCCAGGACCTTGCGGATCACATCCTCGTCGCCCGCTTCCTCGAAATCGGCCTGGACCACCGCCTTGGCATAGGCATCGGTTTCCTCGGCGGTGAGACCCATCTTCTCAGCCGCCCAATGACCGAGGAGACGGTTCCGGCGCGCGTTGACCCGGAACGTCGTTTCCTCGTCCATCACGAACTTGCGTTCTTCGCCGCGCTGACGGTCACTGAAATCGGTCATTGTCGCCTCTCGAGTAGCTTTCCCGCCGGCCATACGGCTGCTGGCCGGCCAAGACTAGCCCATCGTCACCACCAGCTTGCCGACGGCCTCGCGGTTTTCGAGCTTGGCGATCGCTTCGCCGCCCCGCTCGAGCGGGAACGTCTCTGAGATCAGCGGGTCGATCTTGCCGGCCTTGAGCAATTCGAACAGCTCGTCCGCCTGCGCGTGAAACTTTTCCGGCTCGCGCGCGGTGAACGCGCCCCAGAACACGCCGCAGATGTCGCAGCTTTTCAGCAGGGTGAGGTTGAGCGGCATCTTGGCGATCCCGGCGGGGAAGCCCACCACCAGGAACTTGCCCTCCCAGGCGATCGAGCGCAGCGCCGGTTCGGAATACTGGCCGCCGACAATGTCGTACACGATGTTGGCGCCATCGGGCCCGCACGCGGCCTTGAAACGGTTCGCGAGATCCTTGGAAGCATCCTTGTCCATCTGATCCTTGGGATAGACGACCACGTCGTCGGCGCCTGCGCGGCGGGCGACTTCGCCTTTCTCCTCGCTGGAGACCGCGGCGATGACTTTTGCGCCGAACGCCTTGCCCAGTTCGACCGCAGAGAGACCGACACCGCCGGCCGCGCCCAGCACGAGCATCACGTCGCCCGGCTTGATGTGAGCCCGGTCCTTCAGGCCGTGGATGGTCGTGCCGTACGTCATCATCAGCGACGCGGCTTTTTCCAGCGGCACGCCTTCGGGCACCGGGAACAGCCGCTTGGCGTCGACCGCGATCTTTTCCGTCAGCCCGCCATGACCGATGCCACCGAACACGCGGTCACCGGCCTTGAACTGGGTCACGCCTTCGCCGACCGATTCCACCACGCCAGCGATCTCGCCGCCCGGGGCGAACGGGCGTTCGGGCTTGAACTGGTACATGTCGCGGATGATCAGACCGTCAGGGAAGTTGATCGCGCATGCCTTGACGGCGACCACCACTTGGCCAGCTCCAGCCTGGGGATCGTCGATCTCGTCGAGCGTCAGGCTGTCAGGTCCGCCAACGGCGTGCGTGCGAAGGGCTTTCAAGCGGCTTTCTCCGTAGTCTTGGTAAGGCTGGGGGCGAGCCACGGCATGTCATGCGCGCGCCTCTGTTCGTAAGTGGCGATGGCTTCGTTCCGCGCCAACGTGAGGCCGATCTCGTCGAGGCCGTCCATAAGACAAGCCTTGCGGAAAGGGTCGATCTCAAACCCGAAGCGGTCCTGAAAAGGAGTGCTGACGACCTGATGTTCCAGGTCGATCGCCACCGGATCGGTGCGCGCGACCTCCAGCAGGCGGTCGACATCGGCTTGCGGCAGGACGACCGCGAGGATCCCGTTCTTGAACGCGTTGCCGGCAAAAATGTCGGAAAAACTGGGCGCGATCACTGCGCGCACGCCCATGTCGCGCAGGGCCCAGGCGGCATGTTCCCGGCTCGATCCGCAGCCGAAGTTGTCGCCCGCGATCAGGATCGGCGCGCCCGCGAATTCCGGATGGTCGAACACGTTGCCGGGTTGCGCGCGCACCGTTTCGAACGCGCCGCGCCCGAGCCCTTCGCGGGTGACTGTCTTGAGCCAGTGCGCGGGAATGATGACGTCGGTGTCGACGTTCTTGGCACCGAACGGGATCGCCCGGCCTGTCACTTCGCGCAATGGATCCATCAATCGGTTTCCGGGGGTTCGCCCGAAGGGGGCGCAGGCCGGTCGGACGCTTTCCGCTCCTTGCGTTTGTTGGCATACAGCAGCGCGGCTGCGATGGCGGCAGACCCGATGGCCGCGCCCGCTGCGATGGCTTTTCCGGAAAGTTTATCGCTCATGGTTCAACCATGCGGCCCGCTCTGGATGCACGCAAGGGGTCAGACCAGGAAATCGGCTAGTCGTGCCCAAAGCCGCTCTTTCTCGGCGAGTGGCAGGGAAGCGTGGGCGGGTGAGGACGAGGCCAGGTCGATCAAGGCCAGGCCGCTGCCGACCAGTTGGGGACGGCCGATGACGGCGCTCTTGCGCCCGTTGAACGCCACGGCGCGCAGGTCGGGGAGAGCGGCGACGAGTTCTGCCACCGTGGCGTGCTCGGCATCGCGAATGGCGGCATCGAGGCTGCCGACCCGGGTGGCCGAGGCGACCGTGTCCCACAGCGCGATCCGCGCGCGCTGGAGAGCGGAGATCCGGTCGGCATAGTCGAGCCCGACAAGGTCCGTCCCGATCACCCCTCCGATCAAATGCCAGAACAGGTTGCGCGGGTGCGCGTAGTATCGCTGCTCCGCGAGCGACGCTTCCCCGGGCAGGCTGCCGAGGATGAGCACCCGTGCATCGGGCGTCGTTATCGGCGGGAATGCGGCCTTGCGGTTCGTCAGCCGACCAACTCGCGTACGTCCGTTAGCCTGCCGGTCACGGCGGCCGCCGCGGCCATCGCCGGAGATACAAGATGCGTGCGGGCGCCGGGTCCTTGCCGGCCGACGAAGTTGCGGTTGCTGGTGGAGGCGCACCGTTCGCCCGGCGGCACTTTATCGGGGTTCATCGCCAGGCACGCCGAACAGCCAGGTTCGCGCCATTCGAAGCCTGCGTCGGTGAACACCCGATCGAGACCCTCGGCTTCGGCCTGCGCCTTGACCAGCCCGGACCCGGGCACCACGATCGCCCATTTCACGCCTAACGCCTTGCGCCGCCCGCGCAGCACGGCGGCGGCGGCGCGCAAGTCCTCGATCCGGCTGTTCGTGCAACTGCCGATGAAGACGTTCTCGATCGTCACTTCCGCCAGCGTCTGTCCCGGCTCGAGCCCCATGTAGGCGAGGCTGTTGCGCACGGCTTCCTGCTTGGCGGGGTCGGCAAAGCTTTCGGGCAACGGAACCGAGCCCCCGATCGGCGCGACATCTTCCGGGCTGGTCCCCCAGGTCACCGTCGGCTCGACCTCGGCGGCGTCGATGACCACCACCTTGTCGAATGCGGCGCCGTCATCGGTTCGCAACGATCGCCACCAGGACACGGCGCGCGTCCACTCTTCGCCGGACGGGGCGAGAGGCCGTCCGCGCAGGTAATCGAACACGACATCGTCCGGTGCGATCAGTCCAGCCCGAGCACCGGCCTCGATGCTCATGTTGCAGACGGTCAACCGGCCTTCGACACTCATGGTTTCGAACACCTCCCCGCGGTACTCGATCACGTGGCCGGTCCCTCCGGCGGTGCCGACGCGGCCGATGATGTGCAGGATCAGATCCTTGGCGCTCACCCCAGCGCCCAGCGCCCCAGTGACGCGCACTTCCATGGTCTTCGACTTGCGCAGCAGGAGGGTTTGCGTGGCGAGCACATGCTCGACCTCGCTGGTGCCAATCCCGAAAGCCAGCGCGCCGACCCCGCCATGCGAAGCGGTGTGGCTGTCGCCGCAGACGATGGTGGTGCCGGGCAGCGAGAACCCCTGTTCGGGGCCTACGACATGGACGATACCTTGCGCTGGCGCGGTCGCGTCGATGTAGGCGACCCCGAATCCGGCGGTGTTGCGCTCCAGCGCCGCCAGCTGCGCGGCGCTTTCGGCGTCGGCGATCGGCAACCGGTTGCCTGTCGCGTCCCGCCGGGCGGTCGTGGGAAGGTTGTGGTCCGGCACCGCGAGCGTCAGCTCCGGCCGTCGTACGGGTCGGCCCGCCGCGCGCAGGCCTTCGAATGCCTGGGGGCTGGTGACCTCGTGCACCAGATGGCGATCGACGTAGAGCAGGGCGGTCCCGTCGTCGCGCGTTTCGACGACGTGAGCGTCCCAAATCTTCTCGTACAGAGTTCGCGGTCGACTGGCCATGCGCCGGGCTTGGCCCGCTGCCCCCCGGCGGCGCAAGATGGGAAAACTTGGCGCTGCTGCGCGCCAGCGTTTAGCGGCAGGCTGCCGCCGCGCTTGAAGATGTCCGCCGGCGCATCACGCCGCCTGGCGGCTCACACGGCAAGCCGCAACGCGCGCGATGCGAGATAGTCATGGAATAGCAACCGTGCCGCGCTTAACTTACAGCTATGTCAGCAATCCCTTTCCACTTCCCGATTCGAATCCTGCCCGCGGACATCGATTTCATGGGCCACGTGAACAACGCCCGCTATCTGGGATGGGTGCAGGATGCGGTCCTGGCGCACTGGAACAAGCTGGCGCCGGCCGAAGCGGTGGCGGAGCGGTTGTGGGTCGCGCTGAAGCACGAGATCACCTATCGCCGGCCGGCCTTTCTCGAAGATGACGTCGTCGCGCGCACCGTTCTTGAGAAAATCCACGGCGCCCGGGCATTCTATCACACGATTATCCAGCGGGGCGAAGTCGTGCTGGCCGAGGTGCGCTCAAGCTGGTGCTGTGTCGATGCCGGCACATTGCGTCCGGCGCGGATCGGCGACGAGATTTCGCGGCTGTTCTTCCCCGCGACCAATGCGGACACCGGCCCGGCGACCTGACGCGCCACGAGGCGCCCCGCCTTCCGGTGGGACGCCTCATGAAGTTCACGCGTTATCTTACCAGCGGCGACCGTCGTTATCGCGGCGCTCGTATGCCAGACGCTGACGGAGCTGCTGGATGCGGCTCTGCAGAATCTGCGCTTCGCGATTGGTCAGGCCGTTGCGGCTGTAATCGCGATACTGCATGCGCAGGTTCTGGACCGCGCGCCGCAAGCTGGCGGCCTCTCGCTCCGAAATGCGATCCCGGCCGTCGATGCGCTGGATGCGCTGCGCCAGCTGATCGATCTGGGTGCGGATCGCGTGCGTTTGACCGCGCTGATCGTAGCGGCCATCGCGCTGATCGTAACGACCGTCGCGCTGGTCATACCGATCGTCGTACCGATCGCGCTGCTGCTGGTAGCTCTGGGCCTGCGCCGGGATTGCCGTTGCAAGCGATGCGCTGCCGGCGAGTGCGGCGAGGATAATCTTGGTGCTTGTCCTCATGGCTAGTATCCTTCTGTATGCCGATCAATTCGGCGACGCATTCATATTTGCGCCTGTGAATATGAACGGCACGAGAATGCGAACTCGGCCTTGCGGCAAGAAATCGTCGCGCTCTCGCTTGTCAGCGACTACATGAAAGGCATGTCGCTGCTGCTGCCCTTCCTTATCACCCTCGCCGCTGTCGTGGGCATGGAGTTTGTCGCGTGGGCCAGCCACAAATACATCATGCATGGCTTTGGCTGGGGCTGGCACCGCGACCATCACGAACCGCACGACAACTTTCTCGAAAAGAACGACCGCTTCGCGCTGGTCGGCGCGGCGCTTAGCATCGCGATGTTCGCATTCGGCAGCCCGATGATCATGGGGGAGGCTGCGTGGTGGCCCGGAACTTGGATCGGCGTCGGCGTGCTGATCTACGGCGTGATCTACACGCTGGTGCATGACGGCCTGGTGCATCAGCGCTGGTTCCGCTGGGTTCCCAAAAGCGGGTATGCCAAGCGGCTGGTGCAGGCGCACAAGCTCCACCACGCGACCATCGGCAAGGAGGGCGGGGTGAGCTTCGGGTTCATCGTCGCGCGCCATCCCACCCGGCTGAAGGCCGAACTGAAGCGCCAACGCGAGGCCGGCGTGGCGATTGTCCGCGAGAGTGCCGGCGCTTGAATCCGGCGCCGCTGGCCGACGGCCGACCCGCAGCGCCGATGTCCCGCACTTCGATGATCATCGCCGGCTTTTCGACGGTGGTCGAATGGTACGATTTCACGCTCTACCTGTACCTGGTCACGGTACTGTCGCGGGTGTTCTTCCCGGACGCGGAGCTATCGGTCCTGACCACGCTGGCGGGATTCGCGGTCGCCTATCTGATGCGCCCGGTCGGCGCGGCGGTGTTCGGTCACATCGGCGATCGCTATGGCCGGCGGCAGACGATGCTCGCCTCGATGGCGTTGATGACAGGGTCGATGCTCGCGACGGCCCTGCTGCCCACCCACGCGCAGACCGGCGCGACTGCCGGCGTGCTGCTGCTCGCGATCCGCTGCGTGATGGGGTTTTCAGTGGGCGGCGAATACACCGGGGTGGTCGCCTACCTGCTCGAAGGCGCACGTCCCGAGCGGCGCGGGCTGATCACATCGCTGGCCGCGGCGTCGAGCGAAATCGGCGCATTGCTGGCGGCGGGCATCTCCGCCCTGACGGTGAGTCTGCTGCCTGACGACGCGCTGACGAGCTGGGGTTGGCGCGTCCCGTTCCTGTTCGGCGCCCTGCTCGCCGGCAGCGTGCTGATAGCCCGGGCGCGCATGGAGGAATCGCCGGAGTTCGAGCAGCAGGTAGCGCGCGGATCGGTGCCGCAGCGACCCTTGGCCTATGCACTGCGCCGCCACCGGCCAGGCATGGTGCGCGGTTTCGCCGTCTCGGCGCTCGGCTCGATCACGTATTATGTCGGGATCACTTACGTGCCGGTGTTTCTGGTGTCGGTCGGCGCGATGGATGAAAGCGCAGGACTGTGGCTCGCGACGGTGGCGGCGCTGGCGGTGATCGTGGTGACGCCGCTGGTGGGCGCACTGTCTGACCGGATCGGGCGCAAGCCGGTGCTTATCGGGCTCACGCTGGCGAGCGCGGCGCTGCCAGTGACGCTGTTCAGCATGCTGGCGGGTGCCTCCGCCTCCGCCGCGTTGACCGGGGCCGTTGCGCTCGCGCTGATCGCCGGCGGGGTGAGCGCGGTCGCCGCGTCGGCTACGGCGGAGCAGTTTCCCAGCGAAGGCCGGCTGAGCGGCCTCGCTTTCGGCGTCACCAGTGCAACCGCGCTGTTCGGCGGGGTTGCGCCCTATGTATCGCAGCTGCTGCTCGAGCGGACCGGATGGGCACCGCTGCCGGGCGCATTGATCGCGCTGGTGGCGGTGTTCGTTTTGCCGGTGTTGTGGCGCATGCCCGAGACCGCCCCGCGCCTGCTGCGGAGGAGCTAGCCCGCCGCCAGCCGGGCAGCGTGCGCCTGCACCAGCGCAATCATGTTCGGCACACCCTGGGTGCGGTTGGAGCTGAGCTGGTTCTTGAGATCGAAGGGCGCCAGCGCGGCCGCGATGTCCATGCCCGCGACCTCTGCCGCCGCCTTGTCCTGCACCGCGGCGATCACGAGCGCGACGATACCCTTCGTGATCGCGGCGTTGCTGTCCGCAAGGAAATGCAACCGGTCCGGTTCGCCCGTGGGGTATACCCACACGCTTGCCGAACACCCGCGGACCAGTGTCGCGTCGGTCTTGAGCGGGTCGGGCATCGGCTCCAGATCGCGGCCAAGATCGATCAGCAGGCGGTAACGGTCGTCGGCGTCGAGGAACTCATATTCCTCGGCAATGTCATCAAGCGCGCGCATGAGCGGCGCCCTAGCCCCGATTGTCCTCGGGTCCTAGCCCGACAGCCCCCCCGGGCGGGTGAAGGCGTAGTAGATGACGTAGAACCAGCCGAAGAACCCCTGGATCACGGCCCAGACGATCGACTTGTGCAAGCTCCAGCTGATCGCGACTGCGATCGCGCTGCCAAGCCCAATGCCAACCTGCGCGGCGTCTCCTGCCCGGACACTCACAGGTCGACCCCGCTGGCAATCGCTTCCAGCTTGCGGATGCGCTCCTTGAGGTCGCTCAATTCGATCCGCGCCGCGCCCAGCGCGTTGCCGCTGTCCGGTTCGCGCGTCCTGGTGGGTGCCTGTTCCAATTCATGCTCCTTCAGCGTCAGCCAGCCTTGCCACCCGCGCAGCATCGCGAACGCGACGATGGCGATGGCGACCAACGAGGTGGCGGCTACGACGATATGCTCGCTCATGTCCTGGTTCCTCCTTGCTTTTGCTGCACCACAATCAGCGGTCGCGCAGCGCCTCGATCTCATCGGCGACGCGGCGGGTTTCCTGGGCGTTCGACGTGTGCGCCTCGGTCGTGATGCGTTCCAGCACCTTGAGCCGCTCGCGCAGATCCTCGACCTCGCTGCGCAGGGCGAGTTTCTCGCCGTCGTCTTTCGGCGGGCTCGCGAGCGTCCGGCCGCTGGGGCTGTTGTATTTCGCGATCCGCATCGATGCGAACGCGATGATCGCTACGATCGCGACGAGGGCCGTCCAGAAGCTCACTGTACTTTCTCCGATGAACCACGCAGGCGCTCGATCTCATGCGTCAGGCGAAAGCCGCCGTCGGTGACGATCCGTTCGATCGTTTCCAGCCGCTCGCGCATCGCGCCGACTTCCGCCTTCAGCTGCGCGTTCTCCTGCGTGAGCAATTGAACCCGGGCGACGGCTTCCTTGTCGGTGTTGGGCTTGAGCGACTGGCCCCACATGCCTTCCAGCGGGTAGCCGTTCTTGATCTTGAGCCGGGTCGTATGGACCGAGGCGAGGATGCCGCCGATGCCAAGCAGGAACCCGCCGCCGATCAGGTATCCGAGATAAGGGGCTAGCTCACTGATCGGCATCAGACACGCTCCCGGCTGCGCAGGTGATCGATCGCGACCCCGTCGCCTTCTTCCACCCGCCGCTGGTCGCGCAGCGCCTCGATCTGGGTGGCGACATCGTAGCCGCGGTCGGTGACGATCCGCTCGAGCACCCGGACGCGCTCTTCCAGCTCTTTCACGTGACTGGTGTACTGCGCGGCCTTTTCCGCGCTCAGTTCGGCGGTGGAACGGACGTTCATCTCGGCCAGCTTCTGCTGATGCTTGGTCCAGATCGCTACGATCGGGATCATCAGCGCCACGATCGGGATGAGTAGGGCAATCGTGCCTTCCATGGTGGTTCCCCTGTTGTGTGACGGCTCAGCGCAGCCGTTCGATTTCGGCGGACAGGCGCGGATTGCTGGTGACGTAGTAGGTCTCGACCTCGGCCAGCCGGCGATCGATGTCCTTCATCTTGCCCCGGATCTCGCGGGCGGTGCGCTTGGGGCTCTGCCGGACGCGCTGCCAGTACTTGCTCTCGTCCTGGTCGACGTAGAGGTGCGGCGGCTTCTTGTTCAGCAGCATGCCGGCGATGAAATAAGCGGGCAGCAGGATCGGTGCGACCGTCAGCAGCAGGATGATGAAGCCCAGCCGCACCCACAGGGTGTTGACCCCGGTGTAGTCGGCGATCCCCGAGCAGACGCCCAGCAGCTTGGCGTTCTGCTTGTCGCGGTAAAGCGTGGTGCGCGGCGTGTTCATGGGCGGATTCCCTTCTTCCCGGCGAGCAGGCGGTCGAGTTCGCGCAAGGGGGCGTCATCCACCTCCTGGTCATGCATCAGGCGCGCCGGCTTGAAATCCTCGTGGTCGCTGGCGACCAGGCGCTCGACGGTGTCCATCCGCGCGTCGAGCCGCTTCGCCAGGCTGTAGAGTTCTTCCAGCAGCGCTTCGTCGTCGGTGGTGATCGTCGCGGCGGTCTTCCACTTGGTGATGTAGTGCATGATGATCCAGGGCAGGCCCAGAAGCACCGCAATGATGGGAACAGCTTCCTCCACCGATCAACCCTCCTTCGTGTCGTCTTGGTCGCTCAGGCCGAGCGCGCGTTTCATCTCCGCCAGTTCGTCGTCGATCTGGTCCTTGCCGGCGAGCGCGGCGATCTCGTCCGACAGGCTCGGCTTGCCCGATCCATCGGCGATGCTCAGGGCGTCGGCGCGGCCTTCGGCGTAATCGACCCGGCGTTCGAGCTGGTCGAAGCGGGTCAGCGCTTCGTCCACCCGTTCGTTAGTCATCAGGCTGCGCAGCTTGACCCGGTTTTCAGCGCTCTCCAGGCGAGCGGCGATGGCGGTCTGGCGGCTGCGGGC
The DNA here is from genome assembly GCF_007065885.1 of Altererythrobacter sp. TH136. Taxonomy (NCBI): domain Bacteria; kingdom Pseudomonadati; phylum Pseudomonadota; class Alphaproteobacteria; order Sphingomonadales; family Erythrobacteraceae; genus Altererythrobacter; species Altererythrobacter sp. TH136. Next base: position 2,163,532 of record NZ_CP041409.1, read on the forward strand.
TTCGCGCAGGCGGACCTGCAGCTTCTCGATGTCCTGCTCGTATGCGCGCAGAGCATCGTCGAGCACGGCGATTTCCTGCTTGAGCTGGTCGGCCATATCGCCGGCCTTCTTCTTTTCGACCAACGCGGCGCGGGCGAGGTCCTCGCGGTCCTTCGAAAGGGCGAGTTGCGCCTTGTCCGACCAGTCGGCCTGGAGCCGTTCCAGCTTGACCGTGTGACGGTGCATTTCCTTTTGATCGGCGATCGTGCGGGCCGCGCTGGCGCGCACCTCGACGAGCGTCTCCTCCATTTCGAGGATGATCATGCGGATCATCTTCGTCGGGTCGTCGGCCTTGTCGAGCATATCTGTGAAGTTGGCCGCGATGATGTCACGGGTGCGGCTGAAAATGCCCATGAAGGCGACTCCGTAATTGGCATCTCGGGGGGTTGAGGCCTGCGTCGGCGTGGGGCTGCGGCGCAGGCGTTCGACTTCGCGCTCGATGCGGCTGGCAGGACGGGCCGAAGCGTCATCGGCGCGGGAGGACTGGGGTCCGCGCGATGAAGAGGTTGAGCGCTCCGGCCCTAGCGGGTCGAACGGATCGTCGGAGACGGGCTTGTTCACGCCAGCTCCACGGTCTGGAACACCGGCACCGCGGCATAGGCGGGGGTCGCCTGAAGCTGGCTGCTCAGCGCCACGAACAGGGCCATGGCAGCGACGCTGGCAGCGGCGGCTTGGCCGAGGCGGCTCTGTAGGAAACGGCGGTCGAACATCGATTGGTGCTCCGGTTGATAGATGTTCACATATTAGCAAGGCGCGTGCCAAACCCGATTTACGGATACGAAGCATACTCCGCGCTATTGCCGCATGGTTTTGTTTGCCGACAATTGGCGAAATCCGCTATGCGTTGGGCATGGAGCGGGAAAGCCAGTTCATCGGCCAATCGGGCGCCTTTCTCGACGCTGTCGAGCGGGCGAGCCATGCCGCCACCATGAACCGCCCGGTGCTCGTCGTCGGGGAGCGCGGGACTGGCAAGGAATTGATCGCCGAACGCCTGCATCGCCTGTCGAGCCGGTGGGACGAACCGCTGGTCACGATGAATTGCGCCGCCTTGCCCGAGACGCTGATCGAGGCCGAATTGTTCGGTCACGAAGCGGGCGCCTTCACCGGCGCGACCCGATCGCGCGCCGGGCGGTTCGAGGAAGCGGACCGGGGCACGCTGTTCCTCGATGAGTTGGCGACGTTGAGCATGCAGGCGCAGGAGCGGTTGCTGCGGGCGGTGGAATATGGGGAGGTAACCCGGATCGGGTCGAACCGGCCGCAGCGGGTCGATGTCCGGATCGTCGCGGCGACGAATGAGGATCTGCCGCAGCTGGCGGACGAGGGGCGGTTCCGGGCAGACCTGCTCGACCGGCTCAGCTTCGAGGTGATCACCCTGCCGCCACTGCGGGTGCGCGAAGGCGATGTCGCTGTTCTGGCGGAGTTTTTCGGCCGCCGCATGGCCAGCGAGCTGCGCTGGGAGGGCTGGCCGGGGTTTGCCGAGCACGTGCGCGAACAGCTGCAGCGGCACCTGTGGCCGGGCAACGTGCGCGAATTGAGGAACGTCATCGAACGGGCGGTCTACCGCTGGGGCGACGCGGACAACCCGATCGGGCACGTGGTGTTCGATCCGTTCGAAAGCCCCTGGAAACCGACCGCGCAAGTCACCGCACAAAAGGTTCAACCTGCGTCCCAGCAGCCCGCAACCGCGCCGGATTACGATCAGGTCGCCGATCTGCGCGCCGCGGTCGAATCGCATGAACGAGCGATCGTCGAACATGCCTTGGGCAAGCATCGCTGGAACCAGCGGCAGACCGCCAAGGCGTTGGGTTTGTCCTACGACCAGTTGCGCCATTGCATCCGAAAGCACGGACTGGCCGAACGCGGCGGCGAGGAAGCGGCAGCCTAGTCCGGTCGGACTACCCTGACGATCGTCAGCGTGCGTGGGTGGCCCCCGCGGTCGGGCCAAGCGATCGACTGGCCGGCGCGCAAGCCCAGCAGTCCGGCGCCCACCGGCGTAAGGATCGACACCCGACCTTGCGCGATGTCAGCATCCCGCGGGTATACGAGTTCAACTGTACGCTGCTCCCCGGTCTCCTCGACCATGAATTCGATCGTCGCGCCCATCGTCACCACGTCAGGAGGGATTTCGTGAGGGCGGCGCAATTCGGCGCGGTCCAGTTCTTCGAGGAGCAGGCGGCTGACCAGGGGATGGCGGTCGGCAACCGCGACGGCGAGGTCGGCGAGCGCATCGGCTTCGCCTTCGGCAACGAGGATGGGAGGGCGCGTAGGCGCGTGCTTGGTGGCCATGGAACGGTTCTTTCGACGGGTGAGGTGATGCCGCGCGGGCATGACGCGAGCGGTGCCGGGGCCCCGGTCCGGGGCACCAGGCACCGGCCGGGGCTAGCTGCCCGCGAGCAGTTGACCGCCGAGGTGTCGAAAGAACTGCGTCATAGCGGCCGATGCTGTCACCAGCCCGGCCAGGTGTCAATCGTGCGGCGACAACCTGACTCTTGCGCTTGCTTTGTAGGACTTGGCGGACTATCTGCGCGATCAATCCCACATCGCAAGACTGAGGGGCTGGCGCCGAAAGGCCCCGGCGCCAAAGGTGCTTGCCGAACACGAAAGTCCCTCTTGGCCGATATCGCCCGCTTGACCCAGCTGATCGCACCCGAGGCCGAAGCGCTCGGGTTCGATCTTGTGCGGGTGAAGATGATGGCGAGCGAAGCCGGTGACGGCGGCCTGGCCTTGCAGATCATGGCCGAGGACCCCGCGACCGGTCAGCTGGTGATCGACCAGTGCGCCGCGCTATCCCGCCGGGTATCCGCGGTGATCGACGAGGCGGAAGAGTCGGGCGAGGAACTGATCGAGGGCGCCTATCACCTCGAAGTCAGCAGCCCCGGCATCGACCGGCCGCTTACCCGACCCAAGGATTTCGCCAACTGGGCAGGGCACGAGGCGAAGATCGAGACGCTTTCGCCGATCAATGGTCAGAAGCGGTTTCGTGGCAAGCTCGTCGGAATGTCACCCGACGGGGACGCCGCCGGGATCTACAACAAGGACGGCGACATCACCTTCATCGTCTTGTCCGAAATCCAGTCGGCCAAGCTCGTCCTCACCGACGCGCTGATCGCCGCCACCCAACCCCTCGACACGTCAGGTGCCGACGAAATTCTCGAAACAGAGGAAGAGTAAGACCGCCATGGCCACCTCCATTTCCGCCAACCGGGCAGAACTGCTCGCGATCGCCAACTCGGTCGCGTCGGAAAAGATGATCGACAAGTCCATCGTCATCGAGGCGATGGAAGAAGCGATCCAGAAGGCCGCCCGCGCGCGGTACGGCAACGAGAACGACATCCGCGCCAAGCTCGACCCGCTGACCGGCGACCTGCGCCTGTGGCGCGTGGTCGAGGTGGTTGAGGAAGTGGAGGACTACTTCAAGCAGGTCGGGCTCGAGCAGGCGGCCAAGCTGCAGGCCGATGCCAAGGTCGGCGACTACATCGTCGATCCGCTGCCGCCGGTCGATCTTGGCCGGATCGACGCGCAGAGCGCCAAGCAGGTGATCTTCCAGAAGGTCCGCGATGCCGAGCGCGAGCGGCAGTTCGAAGAATTCCAGGACCGCGCGGGCGAGATCATCACGGGCGTGATCAAGTCGGTCGAATTCGGCCACGTGATCGTCAACCTCGGCCGCGCCGAAGGCGTGATCCGGCGCGACCAGCAAATCCCCCGCGAAGCCGCCCGTCCGGGCGAGCGGGTCCGCGCGCTGATCACCAAGGTGGAGCGCAACAATCGCGGGCCGCAGATCTTCCTTTCCCGCGCCCACCCCGAATTCATGAAGAAGCTGTTCGCGCAGGAAGTGCCCGAGATCTATGACGGGGTGATCACCATCCAGGCCGCCGCCCGCGATCCGGGCAGCCGCGCCAAGATCGGCGTGATCAGCCGCGATTCGAGCATCGATCCGGTCGGCGCCTGCGTCGGCATGAAGGGCAGCCGCGTGCAGGCCGTCGTCCAGGAACTGCAGGGCGAGAAGATCGACATCATCCCCTGGAGCGAGGACACCGCGACGTTCGTGGTCAACGCGCTGCAGCCCGCCACCGTCAGCCGCGTGGTGCTCGATGAAGAGGACGGGCGCATCGAAGTCGTGGTGCCCGACGACCAGCTCAGCCTGGCGATCGGCCGCCGCGGCCAGAACGTGCGTCTGGCTTCGCAGCTGACCGGTCACCAGATCGACATCATGACCGAGGAAGAAGCGAGCGAGAAGCGCAGCAAGGAATTCGCCGAGCGGTCCAAGATGTTTGAGGAAGAACTCGACGTCGATGAGACGCTGAGCCAGCTGCTGGTGGCCGAAGGCTTCGCCGAACTGGAGGAGGTCGCCTATGTCGACCTGTCCGAGCTGGCCGGGATCGAAGGCTTCGACGACGAACTCGCCGAGGAACTGCAGAGCCGCGCGACCGAGGCGCTGGAGCGGCAGGAAGCCGGCCATCGCCAGGAGCGCCAGGCGCTCGGGGTCGAGGATGCGCTGGCCGACATCCCGCATCTCAACGAAAAGATGCTGGTCACGCTGGGCAAGGCAGGGATCAAGACGCTCGACGATCTGGCCGACCTCGCCACCGACGAACTGATCGCCAAGAAGCGCGAAGCGCCCCGCCGCCGCCAGCCCGCGCCGACCGAAGGTCCGCGCCTGCGCAGCGATCGCCCGGCCAAGCCCGAAGACAAGGGCGGCGTGCTGGGCGAATACGGCCTGACCGAAGAGCAGGGCAACGAGATCATCATGGCGGCCCGCGCCCACTGGTTCGACGATGAGGAAGCGCCTGCCGATGCCGGCGCTTCGACCGAGGAGGCCGTGAATGCGGACTCCGAACAATGAGCCGCTAGGTTCCGACATCGCAGAGGGGTCCCCGGAAAGTGGTACTTTCCGGGATGCCCAAACGCGCGGCCCCCGCAAGGCGGAGCCGGAGCGCAAGTGCATCCTGTCAGGGGAGCATGGCGCGCGGGATGCGCTGGTGCGGCTGGCGGTTTCGCCCGATGGCCTGGTGCTGCCCGACATTCACGCCAAGGCACCCGGACGCGGTGCGTGGCTGGCCGTGTCGCGCGCCGAGCTTGAGACGGCGATCGCCAAGGGCAAGCTGAAGGGCGCGCTCGCCCGCGCGTTCAGCAAATCTGTGGGGGGCGCGGCGCTGACCGTGCCCGAAGACCTGCCGCAGCGGATCGAGGACGGCCTGCGCCGCGCGCTGCTCGACCGGCTCGGCCTCGAAATGCGCGCCGGACATCTTATCTTGGGGTCCGAACGGATCGCGGAGCATGCCCGGGGCGGGGCGGTGGACCTGCTGCTGCACGCCTCCGACGCCAGGGAAGACGGCAACCGCAAGCTGGACCAGGCGTGGCGCGTGGGGCGCGACGTGGAAGGATCGGGCGAGATCGGGGTGGTCTTGCCACTGGACCGGGCGGCTTTGTCTGTGGCAATGGGCCGCGACAACGTCGTCCATATGGCGCTGGCCGATGCGGCCGCAGCCGCGCGGGTATCGCTCGCGCTTGAGCGCCTGAAGCATTTCCTGGGGCATCCGACCGCGGATGCCGCAACGCAAGCCGGTGAGCCGCCGCTCGCCGGGATGGACGACCGATCGAAGGACGAGTTTTAAGTTTATGAGCGACAGCAACGACACTCCGCGCGAACGCAAGCCATTGGGGCTGAAGCGTTCGGTCGACGCGGGCGAGGTCAAGCAGACCTTCAGCCACGGCCGCACCAACAAGGTGGTGGTCGAGGTCAAGCGTCGCCGCCTGGTGGGCAAGCCGGGGGAGGCCGCTCCGCCGCCGCCGCCGGTCGAGGCTGCGCCTCCGCCGCCGCCGCCGCCACCCCCTCCGCCGGCGCCCGCCGCGCGCAAGGCCGCGCCGTCGGGCGAAACCCCGCAGGAGCGAGTCGCTCGCCTGCAGCGCGAGGCCGAAGAAGCGCGCCTCGCCACCCTGGCCCAGCAAACCGAGCGTGAGGCCGAAGAACGCGCCCGCGCGATCGAGGAAGAACGCCGCCGCGCCGAAGCCAAGCGCGAGGCCGAGACCGCCGCCGCGCAGGAACCCGCGCCGGCGCCTGCGCCTGACGCCGCTCCGGCCGCCGCACCCGAAACCGCCGCCGCTCCCACGGGCGAAGGTGCCGCAGAAGTTGCGGGTGAAGCCGCTGCTGAAGGGTCAGCCGAAGGTTCGGGCGATGCCGCCAGCACCGCCGCGCCCGCCGCGCGCCGGTTCACCCCGGTTGCCCGTCCCGAGATCAAGCGCCCCGAGAAGAAGAAAGAGGAGAAGCGCCCTGTCGCGGCTCCGGAACGTGGCGGCGGCGGTGCCGGCGATCGCCGCTCGGGCAAGCTGACCGTCACCCGCGCGCTCAATGAGGACGAAGGGCGCCGGGCGCGCTCGCTCGCCGCGCTGAAGCGCGCCCGCGAAAAGGAACGCCGCACGCACGGCGGCCCGTCGACTCCGCGCGAAAAGCAGGTGCGCGACGTGGTCGTGCCCGAAGCGATCACCGTGCAGGAACTCGCCAACCGGATGGCCGAAAAGGGCGCCGACCTGGTGAAGGCGCTGTTCAACATGGGCATGATGGTCACCGTCAACCAGACGATCGACCAGGACACCGCCGAACTGCTGGTCGAGGAATTCGGTCACAACCTGACCCGCGTTTCGGCGAGCGATGTCGACATCGACGCCAGCGAGGACGCCGATCCCGAAGACACGCTGCAGCCGCGCCCGCCGGTGGTGACGATCATGGGCCACGTCGATCACGGCAAGACCTCGCTGCTCGACGCGCTGCGCGGAACCGACGTGGTGAAGGGGGAAGCCGGCGGCATCACCCAGCACATCGGCGCCTACCAGATCACCACCAAGGGTCAGAAGGGTCAGCCGGGCGAGAAGATCACCTTCCTCGACACCCCGGGCCACGCCGCGTTCACCGAAATGCGCGCGCGCGGCGCGAACGTGACCGACATCGTCATCCTGGTGGTGGCGGGCGACGACGCGATCATGCCGCAGACGATCGAGGCGATCAGCCACACCAAGGCGGCCGGCGTGCCGATGATCGTGGCGATCACCAAGTCCGACCGTCCCGAATACAACCCGCAGAAGATTCGCGAGCGCCTGCTTGAGCACGAAGTCATCGTCGAGGCGATGAGCGGCGACGTGCAGGACGTGGAAGTCTCGGCCAAGACCGGTGCCGGGCTCGACGACCTGATCGCCAAGATCCTGCTCCAGGCCGAACTGCTCGAACTGAAGGCCAACCCCGATCGCGCGGCGGAAGCGACCGTGATCGAGGCGCAGCTCGACAAGGGCCGCGGTCCGGTCGCGACGGTGCTGGTCACCCGCGGCACGCTGAAGCGGGGCGACACCTTCGTGGTGGGCACCGAAAGCGGCCGGGTGCGCGCGCTGGTCGACGACAAGGGCAAGCAGGTCAAGGAAGCGGGCCCGTCGGTCCCGGTCGAGGTCCTCGGCCTGGGCGGCGTGCCCGACGCCGGCGAGCAGATGACCGTGGTCGAGAACGAGCAGCGCGCCCGCGAAGTCGCGCAGTACCGCCAGGAACGCGCGACCGAAAAGCGCACCGCGCTCGCCCCGACCAACTTCGACACGATGTTCTCCAACCTGAAGAGCGACGTGGTCGAATACCCGGTGGTGGTGAAGGCCGACGTGAAGGGTTCGGTCGAGGCGATCGTCACGGCGCTGCACGCGATCTCGAACGACGACATCAAGGTCCGCGTGCTGCACGCGGGCGTGGGTGCCATCACCGAGAGCGACGTCCAGCTGGCCGCCGCTTCCAAGGCACCGATCATCGGCTTCAACGTGCGGCCCAATCCCAAGGCGCGCCTGCTGGTCACGCGCGACCGGGTGGAGATGAAATACTTCGACGTCATCTATCACCTGACCGAGGAGATCTCGAAAGAGATGGCCGGCGTGCTGGGTCCCCTGCGGATCGAGAACGTGCTGGGCCGGGCCGAGGTCAAGGAAGTGTTCAAGTCGGGCAAGAAGGACAAGGCCGCCGGCCTGCTGGTGGTCGAGGGTTCGATCCGCAAGGGTCTCCACGCCCGGCTCACCCGCGCCGACGTCATCGTTTCCGCGACCACCATCGCCTCGCTGCGGCGGTTCAAGGACGACGTCGACGAAGTCCGCGGCGGGCTGGAATGCGGCGTGGTGCTAGCCGACACCAACGACATCAAGCCGGGCGACCAGCTCGAGGTGTTCGAGGTCGAGGAGCGGGAACGCATCCTCTAGCCGATGGAACGCTACGTCGCCCTGCTCGGGTCGATCAACGTCGGGGGCAACCGGCTGCTGATGGCGGACCTGCGCCACGCGCTCGAGCGCGAGGAGTTCGAGGACGTGGAGACGGTCGTCGCCAGCGGCAACGTGCTGTTCCGGCACGAGGAGCGCCCGTCGCATGGCCTGGCGGACAAGTTCGCCTACGTGCTGCGCGACCGGTTCGACATCGACAGCTTCGCCGCGGTCCGCACCCGCGACGAATTGGCGGCGGCGATCGACGGCAATCCGTTCCACGGGGTGGGGGAGGATAACCTCGTCCACACGCTGTTCCTGGAACGGCAGCCGAGCGCGCAGCAGTTCGCCGACCTGATCGACACCTACGCCGGCCGTGGTCCCGAAAAGCTCGCCCCGGGCACCTGCGCGCTGCACGTCGATTACATGACCGGCGTGGGGACCAGCAAGCTGACCGGCGCCTTCATCGAACGCAAGCTCGGCAGCCGCGCGACGGCACGCAACATGCGCTCGCTGAAGCGCATCCTGGCGAAAATGGACGGGGCGACGATGGACGCGGAAACGATGGATCAGGCAGACTGATGGCGCACAAGGCGGCCACTCCCGAACAGCAATCGGTCCGCGTCCTCAAGGTGGGCGAGCGGGTGCGCCACATCCTGTCCGAACTGCTCGCGCGGGGCGAGGTGCACGACGACGTGCTGACAGCGCACTCGGTCTCGGTCACCGAAGTGCGGATGACCCCCGACCTGCGCAACGCCGCCGCTTACGTGAAGCCGCTGTTGGGCAAGGACGAGGCGATCGTGCTGAAAGCGCTGCGGACAAACACCGCGTTCTTCCAGCGCGAGGTGGCGAAGCGCCTGGGCCTCAAGTTCGCGCCCCGCCTGTCGTTCAAGCCCGACGAAAGCTTCGACGAGGCTGAGCGGATCGAGCGCTTGCTCAACGATCCCAAGGTCGCGCGCGACCTTGGCGAGCCGGACGAAGACTGACGGTCAGCGGCGATCCGGTCCGCTGAGCGCGATGGCCAGCCCGCTGCCAAGCACCAGCGCATCTTCGACAAAGCCGGTGCGGGTCTGGCCCCACCGCTTCATCGCCGCACAGCGCAGCCGCCAGCCGATGTACGACGCACCCAGCGCGGTGACCGCCGCCACCGCCGCCCCGGCGGCCCGCTGCCCCCTTGGCGCCATGGCCGCCCCGGCATAGGCGCTGGTCAGCGTGCGCACGAACAGGCCGGCCGGGACGACGCGGTCGGGCGCGCTCTTCATCTTGTCGCCCGCCATCTCCGCCGCCGCGAGCGCCACGCTGCCGCCCGCGACATAGCGATTGCCGATCAGGCGCTGCAACGGCGCCGAAGCGGGCAGGGTGCCTTGCCGCGCGCCGGCGGCGGTCACCGCCAGCGGCGTGATCCCGCGCTGGCCAGCGACCAGCCCGATGAGAAACGAACGAAGCATGGCGATCCTTGAAAGTCCGGTTTCGGGCTTAACGCCGCGCGCCGGCCTTTTATCCGCAGGATCGCGCGGTCCCGGCTTTTCAAGCATCGCCCGCGCCGCCAGACCGCGCGCATGGCCAAGCTGTATTTCTACTACGCCAGCATGAACGCGGGGAAGAGCTCGACCCTGCTGCAGGCAGCCTTCAACTATGGCGAGCGCGACATGCGGGTGTCGCTGTGGACCGCCGCGCTCGACGATCGGCCCGGTTTCGGCGCGATCAGCAGCCGCATCGGGCTGGCCAGCGATGCCCATCGGTTCACCGGCGACACCGATATCGAAGCCCGCGTGCTGGCCGATGCCTACGAGGCGGCAATCGCCTGCGTGCTGGTGGACGAGGCGCAGTTCCTGACCAAGGCGCAGGTGTGGCAGCTCGCGCGCCTCGCCGACAGCGCGGACATCCCGGTCGTCTGCTATGGCCTGCGCACCGATTTCCAGGGAGAGCTGTTCGCCGGCTCCGCCGCCCTGCTGGGCATCGCCGATGCCCTGATCGAACTGAAGGGCGTGTGCCACTGCGGACGCAAGGCGACGATGAACCTGCGCGTCGACGAGCGGGGCAAGGCGGTGCGCGAAGGCGAGCAGACCGAGGTCGGCGGCAACGAGCGCTATGTGGCATTGTGTCGCAGGCACTTCTGCGCGGCGCTGGGACACCCCACATGAGCGGCCAACCCGGAAAGCATTGATGTCTGAAACCCTTCAACTCGCCCTGCTGCTGATACCCTGCCTGATCGTCGCCATCGTGTTTCACGAAGTGGCGCACGGCTGGGCGGCGCTGGCGCTGGGCGATCCCACCGCGAAGGAAGCGCGGCGGCTGAGCCTCAACCCCATTCTCCACGTCGATCCCATCGGCACGCTGCTGGTGCCGGGCGCGATGGCGCTGATCGGCGGGCCGATCTTCGGCTGGGCCAAGCCGGTGCCGGTCAACTTCGCCCGGCTGGACAACCCGCGGCTAGGCATGATGCTGGTCGCCGCCGCGGGACCCGGGACCAACATCCTGCTGGGCGCGCTCGGCGCGATCGCGCTCGGTCTGTATGCTGGCGCGATCGCCGTGCCGACCGAGGCGAATGAGTTTGTGATCGGCGGGCTGCTCCTATTCATCACGATCAACGTATTCCTCGCGCTGTTCAACCTGCTGCCGATCCCGCCGTTCGACGGCTCCCACATCGTCGAGGGGCTGCTGCCGCGCAGCCTGGCGCATCACTATGCCAAGCTGCGCAACTTGGGGATGCTGCTGTTCATCGCGCTGATCGCGGCGACCTGGGCGTTCCCTGAGGCCGGGATCATCGAGAACACCGTCGGCCCCCCGGTCGAATGGGTGCGGGGGCAGTTCCTGACCCTGGCGGGCTGGGTGGCGGGTGCCTGACCAGCCGCTTGCCGCGGTATCGGGCTGGCTGATCCTCGACAAGCCGCGCGGGCTCGGCTCCACGCAAGGGGTCGCGGCGGTCAAGCGGGTGCTGCGGCAGGCCGGGTACGGCAAGGTCAAGATCGGCCACGGCGGCACGCTCGACCCGCTGGCCGAAGGCGTGCTTCCGATCGCGCTGGGGGAGGCGACCAAGCTCGCCGGGCGGATGCTCGATGCGAGCAAGGTGTACGAGTTCACGATTGCCTTCGGCGAGGAAACCGACACGCTCGACACCGAGGGCGCGGTGGTCGCCCGCTCCGACCGGCTGCCGACCGCGGAAGAGGTCGAAGCGGTGCTGCCGCGCTTCACCGGCCCGATCGAGCAGGTTCCGCCGGCTTATTCGGCGCTGAAAGTCGGCGGGCGGCGGGCCTACGACCTCGCCCGGGCGGGCGAGGAGGTGGAACTGGCGATGCGGTCCGTGACCGTGTTCGACCTCGGGGCGATCGACGCGGCGCAGGCGGGCCGGATCACCCTGCGTGCTCACGTCAGCAAGGGTACGTACATCCGCTCCCTGGCACGGGACATCGCACGCGCGCTGGGGACGGTCGGCCACGTGACCTATCTCAGGCGCACGCAGGCGGGTCCGTTCGGGCAGGCGCAGGCGATTTCGCTGGACTTGCTGAACGAAATCGGCAACGGCGCGCGCCTTGAAGACCACCTCCTGCCGCTGGAGGCTGGGCTGGACGGTATCCCGGCCCATGACCTCGATCGAACAAGCGCGCAGGCGGCCCGACAGGGCCGGGTCTTGTTCGATCAAGCCTTGCCCGACGGGCTGTTCCTAGCGCGATACGCCGGCGTGCCGGTCGCGTTGATGGAAACCCGCGGGGGGACGACGACCGTCGTCCGCGGCTTCAACCTCCCCGATGCCGCGAAAGATGAAGACTTATGACGATTACCGCCGAAAAGAAGCAAGAGGTCATCAAGGATAACGCCCGTCAAGACGGCGATACCGGATCTCCCGAAGTGCAGGTCGCGATCCTCACCGAGCGTATCCGCAACCTCACCGACCACTTCAAGGGCCACCACAAGGACAACCATTCGCGGCGCGGGCTGCTGATGATGGTCAACAAGCGCCGCACGCTGCTCGCCTATCTCAAGAAGATCGACGTCGAGCGGTACAATGCGCTGATCGCGAAGCTCGGGCTTCGCAAGTAAGGTTCGCGGGAAGGGCGGCTTCAGGGCCGCCCTTCTTGCATTCGGGCTCGCGGGCATTCGGCCCGCCCGGCCCTGGGGCGACAGACGAGCCCCGCACCGGACCGGGACGGCTTACCCGGATCAGAGGCCCCGCACCGCAATACGGCCGTGCGGGTCACGAAGGAAAACGTAATGTTCGACACCAAGACTGTATCGATGGAGTGGGGCGGCAAGACCCTCACCCTGGAAACCGGGCGTATCGCCCGCCAGGCCGATGGCGCGGTTCTCGCCACCTATGGCGAAACCGTGGTGCTGTGCGCCGTGACCGCCGCCAAGTCGGTCAAGGAGGGGCAGGACTTCTTCCCCCTCACCGTCCACTATCAGGAAAAGTTCTTCGCCGCCGGGCGCATTCCGGGCGGCTTCTTCAAGCGTGAGCGCGGGGCGACCGAAAAGGAAACGCTGACCAGCCGCCTGATCGACCGTCCGGTCCGCCCGCTGTTCCCCGAAGGGTTCTACAACGAGATCAACGTCATCGCCCAGGTGCTGAGCTTCGACGGCGAGGTCGAGCCCGACATCGTCGCGATGATCGCCGCCTCGGCCGCGCTGACCATTTCGGGCGTGCCGTTCATGGGCCCGATCGGCGCCGCGCGCGTCGGTTATGTCGACGGTGAATACACCCTCAACCCGCGCCAGCCCGAAGCGGCCGCCGGCGCGCTCGACCTGGTCGTGGCCGCCACCGGCAACGCGGTGATGATGGTCGAATCCGAAGCAAAGGAGCTGTCGGAAGAGGTCATGCTCGGCGCGGTGCTGTTCGCGCACGACGAGATCAAGAAGGTCGTCGGCCTGATCTGCGACCTTGCTGAACAGGCTGCCAAGGATCCCTGGGCGGTCGACAAGGTCGAAGGCAAGGCCGAGACGCTGGAAGAGCTGCGCTCGGTCATCGGCGAAGACCTCGCCGCCGCCTACAAGCTGACCAACAAGTCGGAACGGCAGAACGCCATCAACGCAGCCCGCACCAAGGCGCGCGAGCACTTCGCGCACCTCGAAGCAGGCGATCCGGCCGGATACATGGGCCGCATCAAGCTGGTGAAGAGCCTGGAAAGCGACATCGTCCGCAAGGCGATCCTCAAGGACGGCACCCGCATCGACGGGCGCAAGACCGACCAGGTCCGCCCGATCGAATCGATGGTCCACATCCTGCCCCGCGCGCACGGCTCGGCACTGTTCACCCGCGGCGAGACGCAGGCGATCTGCACCGCGACCCTGGGCACAAAGGACAGCGAGCAGATGATCGACGGGCTGGAGGGTCTCTCCTACTCGAACTTCATGCTGCACTATAACTTCCCGCCCTATTCGGTCGGTGAAGTGGGCCGTTTCGGCGCCCCCTCGCGCCGCGATACCGGCCACGGCAAGCTCGCCTGGCGGGCGCTGCGGGCGGTGCTGCCGGCGAAGGAAGAGTTCCCCTACACGATCCGCGTGGTGTCCGACATCACCGAGTCCAACGGATCTTCGTCGATGGCGACGGTCTGCGGCGGCAGCCTCGCTCTGATGGACGCCGGCGTGCCGATCACGCGCCCGGTTTCGGGCATCGCGATGGGCCTGATCCTGGAAGGTGACGAGTTCACCGTGCTCAGCGACATCCTCGGCGACGAGGATCACCTGGGCGACATGGACTTCAAGGTCGCCGGCACGTCCGAAGGCATCACCACGATGCAGATGGACATCAAGGTCGCCGGGATCACTCGCGAGATCTTCGAGGCGGCGCTGGGCCAGGCCAAGGCCGGCCGCGCGCACATCCTGGGCGAGATGCAGAAGGCGCTGGGCGAAGCCCGCACCGAGCTGTCGGCGCACGCGCCGCGCATCGAGACGATGCAGATCGACAAGTCGAAGATCCGCGACATCATCGGCACCGGCGGCAAGGTGATCCGCGAGATCGTCGCTGAAACCGGCGCCAAGGTCGACATCGACGACGAGGGCCTGATCAAGATCAGCTCGAGCGACCTCAGCCAGATCGAGGCCGCGCGCAAGTGGATCTCGGGCATCGTGGAAGAGGCCGAAGTCGGCAAGATCTACGACGGCAAGGTCGTCAACATCGTCGATTTCGGCGCGTTCGTGAACTTCATGGGCGGCAAGGACGGTCTGGTCCATGTCAGCGAAATGAAGAACGAGCGGGTGGAGAAGCCGACCGATGTCGTCTCCGAAGGCCAGGAAGTGAAGGTCAAGGTCCTCGAGATCGACCAGCGCGGCAAGGTTCGCTTGTCGATGCGCGTCGTCGACCAGGAAACCGGCGCCGAGCTGGAGGACACCCGTCCGCCGCGCGAACCGCGTGAGCCCCGTTCGGGCGGCGGTGACCGTGGCGGCGATCGTCGCGGACCCCGCAGTGGCGGTGGTGACCGCGGCGGACGCGGCGGCGGCGATCGCGGCCCGCGCCGTGACGGCGGCGGCGACCGGGGACCCCGGCGCGACCGCGACGACCGTCCTTCGAACGGCGGCGGCGAGAGCCACATCCCGGACTTCCTCAAGGACTGATCCGGTTCGCTGAACCAAGACGCAAATCGGGAAGGGCCGCCGGAGAGATCCGGCGGCCCTTTTCTTTTGCGTTGGCGCCTGCGAGGAGGCTGCCATGCTACCCCGCGAAACGATCGCCACCGCGCGCATCCCCGATGGCGACACGCTGACGCTGGTGCGCCATGGCACCGATCACATCGTCATGCTCGGCCGCGACGAGCTGATGGGCACGCGGATGCGCTTTTCCGAAGAGCAGCTTGCCGAATTGACGATCGAGCGCTTGGGCAAGCCGAACGCGCGTCTGCTGATCGGCGGCTACGGGATGGGCTTTACCCTGCGGGCCGCGCTGGCGGCGCTGGGACCGCACGGATCGGTCACGGTGGCCGAGATCGTGCCGGAAATCCTCGACTGGGCCAAGGGACCGCTGGCGGACCTGACCGGCGACAGCCTGGCCGATCCCCGCGCCCGGATCGAGCTATGTGACGTGGCCGCGCTGATCGATGACGCGGGCGACGGCACGAGCGCGGCGTACGATGCTATCCTGCTTGACGTCGACAACGGCCCTGACGGGATCGTGCGCACGGGTAACGAGCGCCTCTATACCCGCACCGGCATCGCTCGCGCGCGCGACGCGCTCAACCCCGGCGGCTTGCTGGCGGTGTGGTCTGCCGGCCCTGACCCCAAGTTCACCCGCCGCCTCCAGGACGCGGGGCTGGAGGTGGAGGAACGGTTCGTCCGCGCACGCCCCAACAACAAGGGGCCGCGCCACACGATCTGGTTTGCCCGGAAGCCCTGAGCCCCGGCGTTAGCTGGCGAGACGCATTCGGCCGAGGAAGTCGCGCTTGCCGATGCTGAGCCCCTTCATCCGCAGGATGTCGTACGCCGTCGCGGCGTGAAAATAGAAATTCGGCTGGCTGAAGCTGAGCAGGAAGTTCTCGGCCGTGAACGGCATCTTGAAGTCGCGCATCTGGAACAGCATCGGCGCGCCGATCATGCCTTCCAGTTCGTCTTCGGTGACCGCTTCCAACGTGGCGATCGCTGCGTTGAGCTTGGCGCGCAATCCCGCAAAGTCTTGCGGCGGCGCTTCCATGGCCGGAGAGAACACTCCGGCGCGCAGCCCCTCGATCGCGCCGCCGGTGTGGTCGGCCACGCTTTTCACCTGATAGGCGAACGGCAGCATCTGGTCGTGCAGGCACGCGCCGATCAGCGCGGACGCATCGCTGCCCTGTTCGCCGCACCACGCCTCCGCCTTGTCGATCAGCCCGTGCGTGGTGCCCAGCATCTGCAGGGCGCCGGGGACGAAAGCGGCGTGAAGCGAAAGCGGCATCGGTTATCCTCTCGGTCAGCAAAAAGGCCCGGCAGTCTGGCGACCACCGGGCCTGAAACTGGTTTAGCGAACCCGCGGGCCGCCGAATGGCAGCGGCGGAGGGGGCCGGCGGGCACCCCGCGGCAGCTGCGCCTGATACGCGCGGCCGCAATGCTGCACGCAATAGGGGAAACCGGGGTTCACCGCTTCACCGCAGAAGTGGAAGTCCGCCTCGCCCGGGTGGCCCATCGGCCAACGGCACACCTTGTCGTTGAGATCGAGCAGCGAGGTCTTGTCCGCGATATCGGCGCTGGGCTTGGCGGGGACCAGCCGGCGCGGCGGCGCGGGCGGGATCGGCGGCTGCTGATCGCCCGGACCCTGGCGCAGGAACCCGCCCGGCCCGACCGAGACGATCTTGGGCATGGAGGTGGAATTGGGGATCGGCTGGCTGGGCGTGGCGCTGGCCGCCGCCGGTGACGGAGCGGGCTGCGGCTCGGGCTCGCGCGGCGCGGGCGCCGCGGCGACCGGGCGCTTGACCGCGGGCCGCGCCGCCGCAGCAGCGGGCGCAGGCACAGGGGCCGCCTTCTTCGCCTCGGGCTTGTCTTCGTTCGGCTTGACCGGGGAAGGGCGCGCCTTCAGCCCCAGGCGGTGCGCCTTGCCGATCACGGCGTTGCGGCTGACCCCGCCAAGCTCGTCGGCGATCTGGCTGGCGGTGGCGCCGCCTTCCCACATCTTCTTCAGGGTCGCGATGCGTTCGTCGGTCCAGCTCATCGGGTCGATTTCGTCCTGTCGGTGTTCGAGCGGCGGTTGCTTCAGGGGGCGCTTGGCCCTAGTCGCGGCGCCATGGCCGATCAAGTCCAGTCCCTGTCATCCGCCGCGCCTGCCGCTGGAAGCGAAGGCGCGCTGCGCCAGTCGTTCCACCCGCGGGGCACGCCGGTCATCCAGGGTCTCAATCGGATCGGCCTGTGGAGCCTCTATATGAAGGAGGTGCGCCGGTTTCTCAAGGTGCAGACCCAGACGATCTGGGCTCCGGCGGTCACCACGCTGCTGTTTCTGGTCATTTTCACCGTCGCGCTGAGCGGAACCGGCCGGTCGGGCCGCGAAGTGCTGGGCGTGCCGTTCGCCTCGTTCGTGGCGCCGGGGCTGATCGTGATGGGCATGATGCAGAACGCATTCGCCAATTCCAGCTTCAGTTTCCTGTCGGGCAAGATCCAGGGCACCATCATCGACCTGCTGATGCCACCGCTGTCCAACGGCGAGCTGATGGCGGGGATCGTCGGCGCCGCGGTCACCCGCGCGATCGCCGTCGGCCTGGCGGTGGGGGCGGCGATGCTGCTGTTTCCCGGCGTGTCACTGCATATGGCGCACCCGTGGGCGGTGGCCTGGTTCGGCCTGATGGGGGCGATCATGCTGGCGGTGCTAGGGCTGCTGACGTCGATCTGGGCGGAAAAGTTCGACCACGCGGCGGCGGTGACCAACTTCGTGGTCGCGCCGCTCAGCCTGCTGTCGGGCACGTTCTATGTGATCGACAACCTCGCGCCGGCGTTCCAAGCGATCAGCCGGGCCAATCCGTTCTTCTATGTGATCAGCGGCTTCCGGTTCGGGTTCCTGGGCCGCAGCGACATCGGTGACACCAACATGGCGGTGTTCCATGGCGCGGTGGGCCTGGGCGTATTCAACGCGCTGCTGGCGCTCGGCACCTACATGATCCTGCGATCGGGGTGGAAGCTGAAGAGCTGACGCGCGGCGTCAGTGCGTCAGCCCGCGGCGCAGGCGGTAGCGGCCTTCGTCGAACGTTTCGAACAGTTCGGGCACTTGCGGGTGATCGACCGGTCCGTTCTCCGCGTCATGCACCAGGTTCTGCTGGCTGACGTAGGCCACGTAACTGCTGTCCGAATTCTCGGCCAGCAGGTGGTAGAATGGCTGGTCCTTGTTGGGCCGGACCGCGGCGGGAATCGATTCGTACCATTCGTCGCTGTTGGCGAACACCGGATCGATATCGAACACCACTCCGCGGAAATCGAACAGGCGATGCCGGACCACTTCGCCCACGCCGAAGCGGGTCGAGGAGTGGCGCGGCGCCTCGATCGTGCGGCCGGCGGTGGGGGAAAAGAACTGCGAACGATCCATGGGTGAAATATAAGCCTCTGCACACATCAAACAAGCGCCGCCGCCCGCTTGTTCCCCGCCCGGTTCAGTTGGGGACTTGGCAAGCCCGAAACGCTCGGCTAGGCGGCGCGCTCGTTTCGACCAGACCCCCCTCGGGGGTCAAGCGCACGAGCTCTTGCGGAGAGGTGGCAGAGTGGTCGAACGCGCCGCACTCGAAATGCGGTGTACGGGCAACCGTACCGTGGGTTCGAATCCCACCCTCTCCGCCACGCACTTGAAAAGGCCTGTGCGTCGAAATAGATACTGATTTTCAGAGGTTTGTTCAGCCGTCCAAGTACAAAGGACGGTCCAAATGGCACTACGAATGGCGAAGCTTTCGCGAACATCCACGGGTCTCTGGACGGCACGAAAGGTCATCCCGGCAGACATCCGCGAAGCCTATGGCAAGCGCGAGGACAAGCCGACTTGGCCGGCCTCCCTCAATCACACGCAAGCACGCGCAGAGTTCGCAGCATGGCTCATGGCCGTCGAGGACCGCATCGCGGCCTTGCGTTCGACCGAGCGGCACGAGCCACTATCGTTGAGTCAGCGCCACAGCCGCGCACTCGCGGGTCGATGGTATCGGGAGCAAGTCGCGGAGCTGTCCGACGATCCGGGTGAAGTAATCGGCTGGGAGGTTTCCCGCGAGGAGCTTTACCCCGAAACCGACAACGCCTCGGCCTACTCCAGCGAGCCATACGAAGGCCCATGGCGGATCACGCCATACCTTCGGAAACAAGCCGACTTGCTGCTCAATGCCGAAGCCCTCTCGATCACGGACGCCAGTCGGGAACGGCTGTTGCAGGACATGGCCGATCTCTACCTGTCGCTCTGCGATCTCATGATCCGGCGGGCGAGCGGCGACTACGGTGCCGATCCGGTGGTCGCAACGCTTCCCGAATGGCAGCCGGTCACAGAGACTCCGACCAAGCCCTCGAAGGACGGGCCCACGATCATTTCATTGTTCGATGGCTATGTTGCGGAACGCGCCCCGGCTCCCGCTACCGTCAAGGCGTGGAAGCGGATGATCACCTCGCTCACGGCCTTCGTCGGGCATGATGACGCTTCCCTGGTCACGGCCGACGACGTCGTCCGCTGGAAAGACCATCTCCTACTCGAGAGGAAGCTTTCGGCGAAGACGGTCCGGGAAGGATACCTTTCGGCCGCGAAGGCAGTCTTCGGATGGGCGAAGGACAATCGGCGGGTCGAGGATAACCCGGCTGTCAACCTGAAGGTGCGCGGTGGCAAGGCCCAGCGTCTGCGCGACCCCGGATTCAGCGACGAAGAGGCGAAGACCATCCTCAACGCGACGCTCGCAACGGGTGACGGTCGTCAGACAGAGTTGTCAATTCGTGCCCGCCGCTGGGCGCCTTGGCTCTGCGCTTACACCGGAGCGCGGGTCAACGAGATCACCCAGCTCCGCAAGCAGGACGTCTTCGAGGAAGACGGCATCTGGCTGATCCACATTACGCCTGAAGCCGGGGGCGTGAAGAACCAGCAGGCGCGCAAGGTGCCGATCCATTCGCACCTCGTCGAGCAGGGCTTCGTCGAGCTGGTCACTTCGCTGCCCGAAGGTCCGATCTTCTACGATCCCAAGGCAAACCGTAAGGGCTCCGACGGGAACCCGCAGTTCAAGAAGGTCGGCGAGCGGCTAGCCAAGTGGGTCCGTTCTCTAGGCGTGGACGATCCCAACGTCGCCCCCAACCACGGCTGGCGGCACCGGTTCAAGACGGCTGCACGTTCGGCCCGAATGGAGCAGGAGGCTCGCGACGCAATCCAAGGCCATGCACCGGCAAGCGAAGGTCAGCGTTACGGCGTGTGGGCCGTGCGCGACTTGGCGATAGAGGTCGAGAAGCTGCCCCGCATCGCGCTCGTCTGATGAGAGAATCGACACTGCCCGGCGAGCGCGACCGCCAGCATCTGGAGAACAGTCGGCCCTTTCCGTGGGATCGTTCCTGCGACGCCCCCGGCTGGCCTGCCGCGCTCGATCATATCCTCGACCTCCTAGAGGCCGCAGAGAGTCGCCAGAAGGCCCGAAGGAGCGCGGACAGGGATCGCTTGCGGTGCACTCTCGGCTCAATGCTGCTGGGCCTCTACGGGGCCTTCAGAGTCGATCCAGAGCGATGGCTCGCCTACTCCCGAAGCAACAACGATTACGGTGCGAGCCACCGCTACGTCCACCCGGATGCCAGCGCGACCGCGGTCATCACTGCGGCCGATTTTCTCGTTCGTGCCGGGTTCGCCGACCACAAGCTCGGCTCCTACGACCGTTCGCCCAACGCCTTCGGTGGCGCAGGCGGCAAGGGCTATCGCTCGCGCCTCCGCGCTCGTCCTTCGCTTGTTGAGGCGCTTGAGGTCACCTTTGGGATCACCCCGGAGTCCATCGGCTATTCTCAATGGTCGGAGCTGGTGCGCCTGAAGGCTGCCCCCGAAGGTCCGCGCGGTCACAAGCGGTTGGTCCCCTATGGGGACACGATCGAGACGCGTCGGATGCGCGAGCAGCTTCGCGATTTCAACGCATTCCTCACGACCTTTCGGATCGACCTGGAGGTCATGGAAGAGTCGACCGGTGAGATCGACGACGAAGTGGATAGGGAAGACCGGCCGGATGCGCGTGATCGCTCCGCCACCCGGCTCTATCGCGTATTCAACAACCGCCGGTGGGATCACGGCGGCCGCTTCTATGGCGGCTGGTGGCAGGCGCTGCCGAAGCGAGACCGCGCCCGCTTGCTAATCGATGGCGAGGAGACGGTGGAGCTGGATTTCAAATCGCTTCACCCACGTCTCTGCTATCACCTCGAAGGGATGCCGCTGGGGCCGGAGGCGGACCCCTATGTGCTGCCCGGGCTGGAGGGGGAGGCCTATCGCCCTGTCGTGAAGACCGCGTTCAACCAGCTCCTCAATGCTGGCCCCGGCGTGCAACCCAAGGCTCCGAAGGGCGCACTGGCCCGGCTTCCGCGCCGTTACACCTACAAGGCCTTGCTCCAGCTGATCGAGACAGAGCACCAGCCGATCAGCGGATGGTTCAGGAGCGGCCGGGGCGTGGAACTTCAGGCGATAGACAGCGAAATGGCTTCGGCAATCCTCGGTTACCTGCGCGGAAGGGGCATCTGTTGCCTCCCTGTCCATGACAGTTTCATCGTCCCCCGTTCGGCCGAGTTCGTGTTGGGGCAAACAATGAACCTAGCCTATCATGGAACCCTTGGCCGGTTCGGCTCTGCTAGGGCCTACCCCATCATTTCTGGCTGGTCTTCGCCCGAGCAAGAACGGAGGGTTGCGTCCTCTCTCAACGTCCCCCTCCTTCCCATTTTTCCATCCCGGTAGGACGACGATCCTTCTCGATCCGTCCCGGCACCAACGCACACCTTCGGTCATTACTGAGAGCCGTAAAGGCATGATTCGAGGTCGATAAGGGAGAGAAAACCCGATCGGATGTTGTTGTGTGTTTTCAGAGGGTTGTAATTAGTACGCACTATAGGGGAGGGAAACCTCGCCATTCTCTGCACGTCAACCCCGGATAACCCCTATGCCGCGAACCCGAAAAGCCGCCCCGCCGGGGCGAAAGCATTGCCATCTTTGTTGCCGAAATCGCCTTCTGGAGGCGTTCGCCCGCGATGCATCCAAGTCCGATTGCCTGCGATCCTGTTGCCGCGCCTGCGACGCGAAGCGGCTGAAGGCCGCCTACTGGACGAAGGATCGCAAGAAGGCCCGCAAGTTACGTCAAGCGGCTGCCGAACGCCGCGAACTGGAACGCCAGCATGGGCGGCAAAGGATCGCCCATCAAGAGGCCCTCCGGGCAGAGGAGGAGAAGGCGAAACGCGTAGCGCAGTCCCAGGCGCGGCGTGAACTGGCTTCCCGTCGCTTCTGGGAAGGTATGGGGGCGCGGCAGGGGTCACGCGGCGAACAGACGTGACATGAGCGCGTCACTGGTGCGTTCGGCTGCGCTCGCGGCTTGTTCGGAAAGCCGTTGAATGCTCGTCACCTCTCGCGCTCGTTCAGCGAACGCCTGTTGAAGTGCCGACGGCGGCAACGGCATCTGGAGTTCGGTCAACTCTTCTAAATCGAGCTTCTTCGTCCCGTGCCCAGCGGTCGTTACTCGGCTCAAGAGGCGGTGGTGCAGGCATTGCAGTGCCCATCTGAGATAACACCCGTCGATCTTGTCACCGGGGATCAGCGCCTTGAGGTCTTGGTTGATGACCAACGGGACCGAGGTTTGCCGGATGGGAACTGTGTGGGCGAGGATCATGCCTCGAACCACGACCACACAACTGCCTACGGGAACGAGCTTCGCACCGCCGCGCTCAATCGCGGCATCGGTTAGGCTGTCTTGCGACGTAGTCAGTGGATCGGCCTTCATATCCTTTGCCGAAACCCACGGGATTGCCCCGTCCCAGAATGCTGGCTCTCCCTTGGAAGGAGTGCCGCCACTTGCGAAATGCACCAGCGCCTTTAGCTCGAACGTAGGCCAACCCTTGGGGTTCACCGACGGATCGCCAAACATGTCGACGAACAGCGCCGGGATCAGCTCGATAGCCTTCGCTTGCGCTTCTTCCGCCAGCCGCTTCAGCCCCTTCGCGCCGGACAATAGGCCCACGAGGCGCCGTTGCTCGTCGAGGGGCGGCAATGGCAGCGCAAATCCGCCGACTTGTTGTAGGCTGAGGTTGGTGATTGTGGCCGTCGTCCCCTGCGCCTTTATGGCCGTCCTGACGCTTGGGGATTGCAGCGCAAGGCAGGCGAACTCCGGATCAATACGAGACCGATCAATGCGTGCCAGAGCAACCGCCTGATTGCAGTTCATGGGCTGAGAGCCCTCAGGCACAAACCCAACCCGGCCTACAGTACCGGCAATGGTGATAAGAATGTCGCCAGGCAGTATGACCGAGCGGCGAAGCAGCTCGTTAGTCTCGCGATCAATGAACAAGGATGCTCTTTCCGGTTCAACTGCCCACCCCCTGACATCCTCTCCTCTGAGGAAGGGCGTGCCGCTGGCCATGTACGACCGCCCCAAGGTTTTGGGTGTGGTGCCTTTCGTAATGAGCGATGTAACCTCGCGGAGTGCTACGATTGGGTAGCTCAACTGGCCGACTCCCGTAGATTAGCTGCCAGCTCCTCGATCTCCTCACCCATCTCCTCCGCGATGGCCTTCAGCTCGTCCAGCAGCACCAGAGGATCGCGATGCTCTACCTGCGCGCGACTCTGTGGCCGGTAGCGAGAAGCAGAGAAGTTGTTGTCGTTGGCGCGCAGCGTTGCGGCATCCGCCCACCACCACTTGGCGGTCCACTCTGCTTCCTCGTCCCGCGCCTGCCACTCGGCCCAAAGCGCCTCTCGGACCCGATACGCCTCCGCGAGCACCGGCAGATCATCGGGTTCCACGGGTGTGTCGTGGTTGGCGTCTAGCTTGAACCCGTCTGCGTCCGCGTGAAGGAATAGCACCCGCTCTGTCGTGCCGCCCTTGGTGAACAGCAGCACGCTCGTCTTCACCCCGCTGTAGGGTTGGAACACGCCTCCGGGCAGGCTCATCACCGCCTCCAGCCGATTGTTGTCCAACAGCTGCCGGCGCAGTTCCTGGTGCGATCCTGTGGAACCGAAGAGAACCCCCTCGGGAACGATCACTCCACAGCGACCTCCGTCTCGGAGCTGCCCCAGCATATATTTGAGAAACAGCAGTTCGGTCGCGGTCGATGACCCCACCTTCACCTCGTCCACCACGCGGTCACGGTCTAGCCGCCCGGAGAATGGCGGGTTGGCGAGCACCACGTCGAAGCCGTCGAGCGGTAACCCCAGTTCGGCCTTCTGCGTCCGGTCCAGCGTCTGCGTAAGCGCATTGCGCCGCAGGATGCGAACATTGGGCAGGCCGCGCAGCGTCAGGTTCATTGTCGCCAACCGCACTTGCGCCGGGTCGACGTCATTGCCGAAGAACGTGCCGTTCTGGAGCTTCGCGCTCTCTGCGTCCGAAAGCCGGTCGCCCCAGCCGCGCTGTTGCACCTTGCCGTCCACCTCCACCGCATGGACGCCCGCCACCGAGGAGTTGGCAAGCCGGATGTGGTTGTATGCGGCCACCATGAAGCCCGCCGTGCCCGCTGCCGGATCATAGATCGTTTCGCCGACCTTCGGGTCGACCATCTCCACAATGGCGCGGATGATGTGGCGCGGAGTTCGGAACTGACCCAGCTCACCAGCCTGCTTGATCTGCTTCAGGACGTGCTCGAAAAGGTCGCCCTTGGTGTCCGCGTCCTGCTCCTCCAGCCGGAGCTGGTCGACGAGGCTCACCACCTGCGTCAGCACCGTGGGCTCGTCGATCGAAAGCCGCGCCCCCTCCATGAAGTTCATGGCCGAACGATCCGCCACCTCGGCATAGAAGGGGAACACCTCGTCGCGCACGAAGCGCACCAGCGGTTCGCCTGCCAGAACGCTCCACTTGGACCACCGCAGGCGCTCGGCTGGGATCGTCTCCTGGCCCTTTGCAGGCGCGTTCAGCGGATTGCGTAATTTCCACTCGCCTGCGAACATCGATTCATGGGCCTTGCCCGTCGCCTGAGCGCGAAGCTCGTTGTCGGCGTCCAGCCCCTCCACCAGATAGAAGAAGAACAGGAACGCGAGCTGCTCGGCATTGAGCACCGGGTTCGGAAAGCCGCCGCCGTAAAGGTAGTTGCGTATCTGGTCCACGCGGCCGCGCAGTTCGGGGGTCATCGGCATGGTGTCACGACCTAAATGGGTCAGTTGGGCTGGGCAGAGGGGCGCACGTCGCTTGCGTCGCCGCCGCCCGTCGGAAACACACTTGAGTTGAGACTGACGAGCATCGCCCGCAATCCTTCGTCCCCGCCGAACACCTGCCGTGCCCTCTGGACACCTCCGTTGAACGAGAATGGCGGCTGGGTGAAACGGTAGATGCCGAAGCTGGTCATGTCGGGGTTGGCATCGATCTGGCTCTCGACCAGCCGCAGCAGTCGCAACTGGTCGGAGTTGAAGTTCTTATCCAACAACCAGCTCTCGAAGCGCAGCGCCAGTTCCGCCTTGTGTGCCGTGCTCGCGTCGTTGGGGATTAGGTTGCCGTCCGCGTCCAGCGTCACCCAGTCCCGTGTGGTAGGATCGATGTGATCGTGCACGTCGAGGACGAGTAAGCGCCTGGCCGTCGCCTCGTCGGGCCGGGGCTTGATGACCACAACGCCGCCCTCGGGCAGGTTCTCATCGTCGGCATGGTAATCGGTGACTCCGACGAAATCGAAGATCGTGAAGTTGACCTTTCGGATGTGATCAGCGCGCCGCGTGCCTCGGCCGCGCATCTGTTGGTATAGGATCGCCGATTTTGTGAAGCGCGCCATGACGAGATGGACTACCTCCGGCGCATCGAACCCGGTATCTAGCATGTTCACCGAGACGAGTATCTGCGGGAACTTTTCCTTCTTGAACCGGTCGATCTTGGCGAAGGAATCCACAGTGTCCTCGGGCCCGCTGCCTGAAACCACATAGTCAGCGTAGCGCACGTCCGAGCTTGGTTTCCGGTCAGCGAACTCCTGGTCAAACAATGACGCCAGCGTTTCGGCATGGCGCTTCGTCACCGCGAAGACGATTGCCTTGCCCTCCATCGGATACCGCCGGACCCCGTCGGTCCCGACGAAGCCATTCTCGACCACCGAGCGATATTCGCGGGCGAGCGCACGGTTGCGCTCTGGGATGGTGAACTTGCGCTCCAGCGCATTGGGATCGACAGTGATCTTGTCCTCGCCCGCGAACAGCCGCTCGAACTCCTCGCGAGTTTCGGCGTCCATCGCGCTCCAATCCAGTTCGTCGCGGCGCACCTCGAATCCGCCATCGGCAGCCGTCTTGACCGTCTTCGCCTTGTAAATCTTGTAGGGCAGGAGATGCCCCTCCTGGATCGCCTGCTTGAGTCCGTAGCGGAACGTCGGACGCTCCAGTTCGAAGAAGCGCAGCGTGTCGCGGATGAAGGCCCCATCCTCCGCATTGCGCACCACCTCCTCGGTCGCAACGCAGGGCGTCGCGGTAAGACCCACCATCAGGGCGTCGAAGTGCCGCAACGTCCCCGACCACTTCCCGTAGATCGAGCGGTGGCACTCATCGACCACGACCAGCTGGAAATAGGAGGAGGGGAGCTTGTGGTATTCGCCGATGAAAGTCTGCAGCGTGGATATCGTGATGCGCTTCTCGTCCTGGAACCGCCGACCGTTTCGCAAGACATAGGCCGGGAACTCGGGCAGGTGTTCGGCAAACGCATCCTCGGCCTGCTTGGCGAGGGTGATGCGGTCCACCAGGAACAGCACCCGGTTGACTTGCCCGGCCTCGAACAGGCGCTTGATCAGCGCCGCCGCCGTTCGCGTCTTTCCGGTGCCCGTTGCCATCTCCACGAGCATCTTTCGGCGGCCCACCGTGATCTCGCGGCACACCGTGTTGATGCAGTCCATCTGGTAGTCGCGGCCAGCGATGCGCTTGTCGATTTCGACGCTCAAGGGATCGCGACGCTGCTCCCGGAGCGCCAACATGCGCTCAAGATCGAGTTGCGAGGGGAGGGTCGATATCCGGCGAGGATGAGCTTCCACGGCCGGTTCCCAGCCCCACATCTCTTCGCCATTGCTGAGGTAGATGAAAGGCACATCGAGCAAGGCGGCATAGCGCCGCGCCTGCTCTTCGCCCTCCCTAGGGCTCTTGCGGGTCCGCTTGGCCTCAAGCACGGCGATGGGATGCCCATGCCGGTTACACATGACGTAGTCAGCCCTTGTCCGGTCGGAGAGGGTGTATTCGAAGCGAACCGACGTGCCATCGTCCACGCCCCAGCCCACGTCACGAAGCTGCGCGTCGATCTTAACTCGTGAAAAGGCTTCGGTTCCGCTCGGCAAGTGCCCCCCGTCGATCTTCCGCAGGAACTCTACGGGGCGAGGGAGGCCAGGACAATCCCGGTTCAACTCAATAGTTTCAGCGAAAAAATCCGAAGCAGAATATCGCAGCGAGAAGGTGCGCCATCCCCCCCGTGGGGTGCGCCTCTATGTGTCTGCTTCAGCAGCTTTCGCGTGAAGTGCAGCCATGATTTGCTCGAAGCCCTCTGGGTCGACTTCTTTCAGCGCCAATGCCTCGCGCACTAACTCATCGATCTCTCCCCGCTTCTCCGTCTGACGCATTGTTTCCTGTGCGCTAACGCTTCTTCCGGCTTGATCGAAAAGCTCCGGGTCGATTTCCCTCATTTCCTGGAGCGCCTCCTTCGTGCGAACCTGATAATCTGGGTCGGCCCACAGTGTTATCTGGTTGCGTCCAAGCTCTTCACGCTCCGCCAGACTCATCGAACCCCAAAGTTGTTGAGCCGTCCGACTGACAAAGGCGAGTTGCGACAGTTCGTGCTGAAGCTGCCGTGAAGTCAGTTCATTGAGGTATACGCTGGCAGCGATGGGGCCGAGAAGCCCAAGGTCGAAATCATTGGCCACAGGCGGCATGGCCGGTCGCCGCAGGCTATATCCCACCACCACAAGAACTACCCCACCGAGTAACAGTAGCCAGCCCCAACTCATGCCCATACCTCCTGATTGATCAGCGGAGGCTAACCGGTTGGAGTTAATAGGGAACATAGAACGGCCGGTTTGAGTCGAGCCGAGTCCTTTCTGAGTCAAAGCGTTTTCCTGGCACTGGTCGCGCGGGTAGACCAGCCCTTACACAACTGCCTAACGCTCAATAGCCAGTTGTGTAAGGATGATCATATGTGCCGCGTTGTTGCCTACTACCGTGTCTCCACCGAAGGACAGGGCCGCTCCGGCCTTGGCTTGGCGGCCCAGAAGGAAGCCGTGGCGAAGCTCTGCAGCTCGCGAGGCTGGGAGATCATGGCGGAGTTCACCGAAGTCGAAAGCGGCAAGCGGAATGATCGGCCGGAACTGCAAGCAGCGATGCACCGCGCCAAGGTCACCGGGGCGACCCTAGTGATCGCCAAGCTCGACCGATTGTCTCGCTCCGCTGCGTTCCTCACGGCCCTCCAGGAAGCCGGGACGCCCTTTGTCGCGGCCGATATGCCCGAAGCCTGCGAGACCACTGTGGGCATCCTCTCGGTCATTGCCCGCGCAGAACGAAAGGCGATCTCCAGGCGCACTCGCGAGGCGCTTGCGGCCGCTAAGGCGCGAGGAATCCGGCTGGGTAATCCCAACGGTGCCGAGGCTCTCCGAAGGGCCGGGAAGGGGAACGGTGCGGCCCTTGAGGCGGTGAGGGCTGGTGCAGCCTCCCGTGCAGCAGATTACGCACCTATCGTGGCTGACATACAGGCGAGTGGCGCGACGTCCCTCCCTGCCATCGCACAAGAGCTGAACGAGCGGGGGATCGTGACCCCAAGGGGAGGCCGCTGGCACCCCTCGTCCGTCCGCAATCTACTGGCGCGCCTCGCGACATAGTTCTTGTCTTCCGGGTCCGATGCCCTGCTTTATTCGTAGGTCTCTTCTCGCCTTGGCGAAGACCGCTCACTAGCATTCAAGAATGAGCAACCGCTCCCCTCGCGTGTTCGCTATCGAAGGACCTGCGGGCTTCATCGGCGGCTTGCTCTGATTTCATGAACAACGCGAGGTTTAAGGGGTGTTGTCCAATCTCATCCGAAAAATCAGCGTTAGTGTCGGCCTCCAGTTGGAGTGCATCAGTTAGCTCATCTAGGGAGCCGAGATATGCGTCGCGAAAATGCGGAAGTGCTGCCTCGATTTGCGCCCTTACACGCTTTACCAAGCCCTTATCGACTGTCTGGCGGCGAGTGACCACGGCCACCTTGGCGTCCTCTCCTCGGAACTGCAGGATGGAAAGCTCCGCCTGCCACTCGCCGCTATAGACACCGCCGCTCCCGAAATGAGCTATCGCCGCGTCGCGCAAATCGCACAGTTCTCTGTGGATCGCCTTTTGGCGCTCGTCGAAGCGAGGCCTTGGATCGAAGCCCTTACGCTCGTCTGAGGCCGTCTTCGTTGCGCGTGCATAGAGCAAGATGGCATTGTTCAGCAGCGCTGACTCTGTGATCATTTTGCCGTGATCAGACAGGTCAGTCGGAGCCAACAGTAGGTTGTCCAGAGCGGCAACGCTTTCAAGAGCCATCACCAGGTCGGTGTGGAGCGAATGCAGCTCCCTCGCGCGCCTGATCTTCCCGGCCAAGGCGGGCAAGCGACCTTCGACACCCAAGCGATCCGCGAGAGCTGTGAGATTGTAGGTTGGGTCAGCTGCCATGCTGTGCCTTGTTATGCATCCCTAGCGATAGGCAAGGGGGTCTGGTCATAGCTAGAGATTTCTGGCGAATCGTAGCAGCTGGTCCCCGCAGTTGAGCCGGAAGGGGCGGTAAGCACTTCCGCCCATCGCATCGTAGGCCTTCACGATCCGCGCGGAGATCAGCCAGTTCGCGGCCGGGTTGAACCGACGCGCACTCCACTCCAGCGCTTTGCCAACCTCTTCGGACGCAACGAGGTCTTTGCCGGTGTTAACGAGGTACGCGGCGAGGGTCTTTGCGTCCTCTTCGGGGTCGGTTTCGAGGAACATTCCATCGAACGTGCTGAATAGATCGGCCAGCGGCCAGACGCGGTTGCTCCCTATCGATCCCGACTTCTCCAGCATCCCCGCGTCCAGCAAATCGAGGGCGCCCAACCGCACATCGGCTTCGGGCAGACCCGTGGCCTCCTGAAGTTGCTCGTAGGTGGCCTGGGGGTCCATCTTGTGCCCGGTGCGGCTGTCCCTGACGAAATGCTCGGCGAGGGTAAGAGCGGCGGCCGACCAGGTCGAGGAGCCTTCCGGCCGGGATTTGACGTAGCGGGGAGCCGGGCCGAGGGCGGGCTTTTCGGTCACCCCGTAAATCTGCGCTGCGAGGGCATCCAAGCCCTCGTCGGTCAGGACTAGTTCCGGGGCGAGGCGGTTCTTTAGGAGCGGGGGCAGCTCCGCCAGCTCAATTTCACTGCGCAGCGCCACGAAGCGCGAAGTTCCCTCCACGGCCGCGAGAAGGCCCGCGTCCAGTTCCTCGTTGACCCAGGGCTTCTTAAGCGACGTGTCGGTCAACAGGGCGACGAAGTGAGTGCAGTTGCCCAGGCCCTCTTCCATCTTGCGCCGGACGCTGTCGCCCAAGCCGATTTCCCATTGGTCATACCAGACGTCGATGCCCCGAGACATCAGCCCCTCGGCAATCGGCCCCGCGAGGGCTTTGTCTTCGGTCGCATGGGCGAGATAGACGAGCCGTTTCTTGTCGCTGGCAACCCGCTGGTTCACTTCCCCGACCTCCAAGCCGAGCCTCTTTTCCAGCTCACGCGCGAACGCCTGCGAGCCGCTAGTTTCCACGCGCAGCTGTTGCCCGACCTTGCGAACAAAGACCGGCGCATGCTTCCCCGTTTCCGGGTCCACGATGGACGCGGCCTTGGAGTGGATTTCCTCGGCGAGATTATCCAAGGCCGCGTCGACCGCGTCCTCCAGAAGCCCGTCGAAAAAGCCCTTGCTCGACACCTTCCGTCCCCCTCTGCGAAACTCGATTGCCAAGCGGGCCTCCCCTCTTGAAGCGTTCCCCGTGTGTTCCCATATTGGATTAATGGCGCACGGTGACAAGATGCGCCGCGTGATTTCAGGGAGGTGCTGTTGAGCGCAACCACTGGAGACCCCCAAGGGACACCGGGCGAGCCGCTCGGGGAGGACGCGCTGGTCCAGTTCCGCCTGGGCCACCTCAACATGCTTCAGGGCGTCATCGGCAGAATGGCCGGGTATTCGTCCAGCGTGAAGAACTTCGCGGTGACCATCGCCGCCGCGAGCCTCGCTTTGGCGTTCGACAAGTCTACCGACACGCCCCTGTGGATCGCTGTAGGAGCGGTCCTCCTCTTGGGCGCCCTCGACACGTATTATCTGGCCATGGAAAAGGGCTTTCGAGCGACCTACGACCGTGTGGCAAGTGCGCCGCTCAGCGAGGCGAGAGACCTCCGCATCGCGCCGGACTCGATTAGCCTCCTGCCGGCGGCCCGCAGTGTTTCCGTCTGGCCTTTCTACGTCGTCCAGCTCGCCGTGGCGGGTTGGCTGCTCTGGCAGGGGGTGGGTGAATGAGCAACGACCGCGACCGGCCCTATCGTGGCCTATTTGGCGGGCCACCCCCGCCTAGCTCCACCGATAACTTCCTGAGCGACATCCTGAAGGCGCTTCAGGCTACCACGCCACCCCCGCCGCCCCCGCCGGCTCGGCTCAGCCTCGGCGCCTTATTCAACCCTCAAACGCCCAGCCCGGCGCCCAGCGGTTTGTCTGGCTTGCTCTTCGGCCTCCCGCCGCCCGTCACGGCCGCGCCGCTGCCAACGGTTCCCCAGGTGCGCCGCAAGGTGTTCTTCTCGTTTTACTTCGAGGGCGACATTCGCCGCTCGGTCATCGTGCGGAACTCCTATCGGTTTCGGCCCGGTCGAAAGCTCCCGACGGCGAACTTCCACGACAAGAGCCTTTGGGAGAGTTCGAAGCGGGAAGGCGAGGAGTCGCTTAGGCGGCTTATTCGCGAAGGCATGGCAGGCAGCTCGGTTACCTGCGTTCTCGCAGGAACCTACACCTGGCAGCGGCCGTGGGTGCGCTACGAGATCGCGCGCAGCCTGGTCTGCGGCAACGGGCTGTTCACCGTGCACATTCACAATGTGAAGGACCCGCAGTTCGGCAAGGCGCTTCCCGGCCCTAATCCTCTCGACTTCATGGGGCTGGAGCTTCGCCCGGATGGCCGGGCCAACATCTGTGAGTTGGTCAATGGGCAGTGGGAGCTGTTCGGATTGCATAAGGCCCCGGTCAGATGGCCGCGATGGCTTGCCAAGCCAGCCGTGAACTACCTTCGGCCGTTATCGTCTGGTGCGCGTGCGTATGATTACTGCGACGATGACGGCTATAATCAGCTCGCTGAATGGGCGCAGCTCGCAGCTCATGACGCCGGGCGATCCTAGTCGGACTGCTCAAAGTGCTTGTCCGAGGTACAACGCCGAGGTACAAACGCCTTTCAGCGGTTGAATAAATGCCGTTGAAAATCAGTGTTTAATGGCACCTGGGCGGTAGTCCCACCCTCTCCGCCACATCCTGATCCGAATTGCCGCGCCGCACCAGCCGGTGTTCCGCCAGCTAGCGGGCGCATAGCCCTTCCAGCTGGTCAGCGACCAGCGGCGCGTGGCTGGAGGTCATGAAGCGCCCGCCGCCCTCGACCGGCACCATCGGCGTGCGCGGCAGGATCCGCCGCCAATAGCTTTCGACTTCGGCGGTGCTGTTGTGGGTATCCTGGTCGCCCTGCAGGATCACCCAGTCGGTCACCTCCAGCGGCGCGAAATCCCATGTCCGCCGCGAAATGATGTGTTCCTCCATCACTCCGCCGATGAAGTTGCCGGTGGCGAATGGCCGGAGCGCGCGGAACCGGTCGCGGATGAATTGCGGGTCGTCGCACAATTTCTCGTCGGTCTCGCACCCGCGGACGATGGCGCGGGTCAGTTGCTCGACCCGCGCCAGGTTGAGCTGCGAGCAGATTATGCGGAAGAAGAATTCGATCAGCGCGGGCCGGCGCGCGAACGCTTCCTTGATCGCGCCGACCACGCCCACCCGCTGGCCGTTCTCGCTGGCTTCGGGAGTGGGCGACACCAGCACCACCGGCCCGACCCGGTCGGGCGCGCGTGACTTCAGCACGTGGACGAACTGCGCCCCGCACCGCGCGATGATCGGCACCTCGTCGATGCGGCAGGCGTCCAGCACCTGCAGCGTGTCCGCCACCGCCTGGCTGAAGGGATCGTCGACCGTGGCGCGGCCGAGGTGCGTCGCGCCGTAGCCCGCCCGGTCAATCGCGATCGGCCGCCAGCCGCGGCGCTGCAGTTCGGTCATCAGCGGCCGCGGTACCGCGCGGCACGACCAGTTGCTGTGCACGATCAGGACCGGCTTGCCCGACGCCGGGCCGTAGTCGCTCCACGCGATCGTCTCGAGCCCGTTGGGGCGCACCGTGAAGCGCGACGGTTCGATCGCCGGGTCGAGGAACCCCGGCGCCGCCTCCACCGATCGGGCGAACAGGCGCAGCGCCTGCACCTCGGCCATCAGGCGCGCCAGTTCCCCGGCGCTCTGCAGGCCGAAATTGAGGTAGAGCGCCTCCAACTCCTTCTTGATGACCGCCGCGCTGGTGCCGATCGCCTGCGCCGCCGCCTCGCGCGAAGCGCCGAGCGAGATCATCAGCGCGACGCGCGCCTGGCGGTGCGTGACCCCCAGCATGTCGCTGATGATGTTCGCGCGGTCGATGTCCCCCGGCTGGATGCCGAATGCCGCCTCGACGATCGCGCGGATCACTGCGGGGGTGTTCTGCATCGACATGCGCCGGGCGGCGCCGGTCATCGCTTCGCGCGCAGTGACATAGGCGATGCCCAGCTCCGCCGCTGCCGCGCGGATGCTGCCGGTGCGGATGACCGACGTGACCACCCGCTGCTGTTGCGGGCTGAGCCCGAACCCCGCCGCCGCGATGGAGATCGGCTCGGCCGTTCCGCCCGCCAGCAGCGCTACCTGGCCCTTGCCGATGCGGCCGATCGCGTGGCGCACCGATGGCGGCAGGTTCCAGCCGGCGGCTTCTTCGGTCGGCGCCCACAGGCCGAACAGGAGGTGCCCGCCGTCATCGTGGAACGAGAACAGCCGGCCGTGGGACGCTTGCCCCTCGATCCGGTCCAACAGGGTGTCGAAAGTCGCGACGGAAGGAACCCATTCCGGCTGATCGAGCGGAACGGCCTTGCCCGCGGCATCGAACAGCAGGAAGCCAAGGAACCCGCGATAGGGGATGGCGGCCTGGGGATAGTGGCGGCCGTCCTCTTCCTCCAGCGCGGCGCGCTCGAACGAAGCCGCGTCCTGCCGCAATGCATCGAGTGATGCGTCGGGCTGATCGATCATGCGCTGAAAGACTGGTGCGAATCGATCCTCGCCCGACACGCCTGCTCCCCTGTTGGCGGTGTGAGGCGATAGTGCGCAGGATTTCGGCTGGCGGCAAGGGTCTCGCAGAGGTCCAGCCGGACCGTCTCCGGGTGCTACAGGTCCAGCGCCACTCCGGCCCATAGCGTGCGCGGGGCGCCGAGGTCGATCGAGCCTGCCTGGTTGCGCGTGATCACCGGTCGATCGGTCAGGTTCTCCCCCCGCACCACTACCGAAAAGCGCTGCGACAGAGGAACTTGCGCGAAAAGATCGAGGGTGGTCGCTGCAGGCAGGACATTGGTTTCCAGATCGTCTTCGAACTGATCACCGACATGGCGCAGCGTCAGCGCCACGCGCGCGTCGGCGGACGGCCGCCACGCGACGGTCGCGCTGGCCGTCCAGCGCGGGGTTTGCGCCGGCCGCAGCCGGTCGAGCGCCGCCGCCGGGCCGGAGCCGCGCGCTTCCGCTTCGGTCCAGGCGAGCGAGCCGGTCACATCGAAATTGCCCACCTCGGCGCGCGCCGACGCTTCGATTCCGCGCGCGCGGATCGCATCGATGTTCTGCCGCTGGCGGAGGTTGGGACCGAGCGTGACGTTGGCGACGGCGTGCTTCACCCGGTTGTCGAACGCGGTCAGCGACAGGTCGACGGCGGGTGCCGGCGCGTAATCGATGCCCGCTTCGAATCCGATCAGCCGCTCGTTGCGTAAGTTCGCGTTGGCCTGAGTGACCACCG
Source organism: Altererythrobacter sp. TH136 (assembly GCF_007065885.1). NCBI lineage: Bacteria > Pseudomonadati > Pseudomonadota > Alphaproteobacteria > Sphingomonadales > Erythrobacteraceae > Altererythrobacter > Altererythrobacter sp. TH136. The sequence continues at coordinate 2,198,364 of NZ_CP041409.1, forward strand.
GGAACACGGTGAACGGGCGGTAGAGTTCGTTCAGCGTCGGCAGCCGCAGGCCGGTGTAGGCCGCGGCGCGCAGCCGCACCCCGCCGCCGAGCCGGGCCAGCGCACCGCCGCGGAACGAGGTTTCCCAGCCGGACCGGTCGGGAAAGGCGGTGTCGGTCACCACCGCGCCGCCGGCCGCGCGCGCCCTGAAGAACCCGCGCGTGATCGCATAACGATCCGCCCGCGCGCCGGCGGTCAGCGTCACGGGGCCGATCGTGAGGTCGTTTTCGGCGAACAGACCCAGGTCCGCGGTAACCCCACCCGCGTTACGCCGCTGCGTTACCGCTCCGGTGACGGTGCTGAACGCATCCTCGAACAATTCCCCGCTCGACCGGCGGTAATCGACCCCCAGCCGCAGGACATGGTTCTCGCCCGTCGGTGGGCGCAGCTCGAACTTGCCCCCGATGCCGGTCGCGGGCGTGTTTCGCTGGTCCAGGGTGGGCACGAACGCGGTGGAGCTCACCACCACGTTGGTGAAGTTGCGCGCCTGGACATAGCCCAGCAGATCGAATTGCCACGCGCCCCGGCCGACCAGCCGCAGCGAAGCGTCCTGCCCTTCCATCGAGGTGTCCGCGCCCGCGAACCGAAGCGTGCGGTCGTCCTCGTACACCAGCACGCGCGCCTGAAGCTCGATCGAAACGCTGAGGGGCGCGACCGTGCGCGCCTGGATCGACCAGGCATCGAACGCTGCCCGCACACTGGCCGGCACGCGCTGGTCGCGCGGGGTCGTCCAGAAGCCTTGCCCGCGATCCCACCGGCCCGACAACGCGACAAAGCCGGCGCCCAGCCGGGGGGCGACCGTCGCGCTGGTCTCGGTTTCGCCCCGGTCGTTGACCGATGCCTGGCCGCTCATCAGCCCCAGCGTCGCTGCGTCGGCGCTGGTCAGCTCGATCGTGCCCGCCAGCGCGCCCGCGCCGAAGGGGCCCGATCCGCCGCCGCGAGTGACGCGGGCGCTCGACAGCCGTTCGGGCGCGATGGCGCTGAAAGGAATGTAACCGAAGAACGGGTCCGCCATCGGCACCCCGTCCAGCAGCACTTGCGCGCGGCTGGAGGCGTTGCCGCCGAGCGCGCGCAGCGTCACCCCTTGCGCGCTGGGATTGGCCGAGCGGCTATCCGATCTGCGGAATTGCTGAAAACCGGCGACCGACGACAGCGCGTCCTCGATGCGGCCCGACCCCGTGGACACGAGCGTCTCGCGGTCGAGCACCACGGTCCCGTAGGCCGGGGTCGCCGGCGTGTCCGGCAGCCCGGCACCGGTGACGACGATCCCCGGCCCTTCCACCGGGGGGGCAGGTGCCGCCGGGTCGGACTGCGCCGCTGCGGGATTCGCGGCGAACGACGCGGCGAGCGCGGATGCGAGGTAAACCACGGGCTTCATGCACCTCTGGCCCTAGAGGCGCGGGGCGCGGAGGCATAGCGCCTTGATCAGCCAAGGCCGGCGACGATCTCCAGCACGCGCGCCGCCAGCTCGGGGCGGCAGATCAGCAGATCGGGCATGGAGACGTCCGCCTGGTTATATACCATCGCGCTGCCGTCGATCCGCGACGCGTGGAACCCGTGGGCAAGCGCCACGGCGACCGGTGCGCAGCTGTCCCATTCGTACTGGCCGCCGGTGTGGAGGTAGATTTCCGCTTCGCCGCGCACCACGGCCATCGCCTTGGCGCCCGCGCTGCCCATCGGCACGAGGTCGGCACCGAGCGCTTGCGCCACCAACTCCGCCTCGCGCGCGGGGCGGGTCCGGCTGACAACCATGCGCAAGGGCGCGGCGGCGGGGGGGAGGGGAGCGGGGCGGTCGGTGCGCAGTACCTGGCCCAGGGCCGGCAGCGCGACCGCGCCGATGGCCGGCCGGCCGCCAATCGCCAGCGCGACGTGCACCGCCCAGTCGTCGCGTTCCTCACTATATTCGCGAGTGCCGTCGAGCGGATCGACGATCCAGGTGCGCTCCTTGCCGAGACGCGCAGCGCTGTCCTTTTCCTCCTCCGACAGCAGCCCGTCATCGGGCCTGAGCTCGCGCAGGGCGGCGACCAGCAGCGCGTTCGCCTCGGCATCGCCCGCCCGGCCCAGGTCCCTGCCATAATTCCGGCGGCTGTCGCGAACGGCCAGAAGGATGCGCCCCGCCTCTCCGGCGAGATGGGCGGCGAGCTCGTGGTCGTTCATTTGAGCGGCATCAACTGGTCGATGATATGCTGCGCGGCTGCTTCGGGCGTCATCTCGACCGTGTTGACCACGATGTCCGGTTGCTCGGGCGGTTCGTACGGACTGTCGATGCCGGTGAAGTTCTTGAGCTCGCCGCTGCGCGCCTTCTTGTAGAGACCCTTCACGTCGCGCGCCTCGGCAACCTCCAGCGGGGTGTCGACGAAGATCTCGATGAATTCGCCTTCGGGCAGCATCGCGCGGACCATGTCGCGCTCGGCCCGGAAGGGGCTGATGAACGCGGTGAGGACGATCAGTCCCGCATCCGCCATCAACCGCGCCACCTCGCCGACCCGGCGGATGTTCTCGATCCGGTCGGCCTCGGTAAAGCCCAGGTCCTTGTTGAGCCCGTGGCGCACGTTGTCCCCGTCGAGCAGGAAGGTATGCCGGTTCATCACCGCGAGCCGCTTTTCCACCTCGTTGGCGATGGTCGACTTGCCCGAACCCGACAGGCCGGTGAACCACAGGACCTTGGGCGTCTGATTCTTGAGCGCCGCGTGGTGCTGCCGGCTGATGTCGGTCGGCTGCCAGTGGACGTTCTGGCTGCGGCGCAGGCTGAAGTGCAGCATCCCGGCCGCGACGGTGGCGTTGGTGATCTTGTCGATCAGGATGAACCCGCCCAGCGTGCGGTTGTCGGCATAGGGTTCGAACACCACCGGCTTGTCGGTGGTCAGCTCGGCCACCCCGATCTGATTGAGTTCGAGCGTCTTGGCGGCGAGGTGTTCCAGGCTGTTGACGTCGATTTCGTACTTCGGCTCGGCGATGGTGGCCGACACCGTCTGGGTCGCGAGCTTCAGCCAGTAGGAACGGCCGGGCAGCATCGCGTCGTCGGCCATCCACACCACCGTGGCTTCGAACTGGTCAGCCACCTGCGGCGGGTTGTCCGCGACCGCGATCACGTCGCCGCGGCTGCAGTCGATCTCGTCGGCGAACGTCAGCGTGACCGACTGGCCGGCGACTGCCTGCGCCAGATCGCCATCCAGCGAAACGATGCGCGCGATGGTGGTCGTCTTGCCCGATGGCAGCACGCGCACCGCATCGCCCGGTCGCACGGTACCGGTCGCGATCAGGCCGGCAAAGCCACGGAAATCGAGGTTGGGGCGGTTGACCCACTGCACTGGCATCCGGAACGGCTTTCCGCTGTCTACGCCGCCCAAGACCTCGACGCTCTCAAGATGCGAGACGAGGCTTGGCCCATCGTACCAGGGCGTGTTGTCGCTAGGGGCTGCCGTGATGTTATCGCCCCGAAACCCGGAGATCGGGATCGCGGTGAACGCCTCGATGCCGATGCTGCTGGCGAACTCGCGGTATTCAGCCACGATCGCATCGAAGGTCGCCTGGTCGTAGTCGACGAGATCCATCTTGTTGACCGCCAGCACCACGTTGCGGATGCCGAGCAGGTGGACAAGGTAGCTGTGCCGCCGCGTCTGGACGAGGACGCCCTTGCGCGCGTCGACCAGGATGACGGCCGGGTCCGCCGTGCTCGCCCCGGTGACCATGTTGCGAGTGTACTGTTCGTGCCCCGGGCAATCGGCGACGATGAACTTGCGCTTCTCGGTCGAGAAAAAGCGATAGGCGACGTCGATCGTGATGCCCTGTTCGCGCTCGGCGGCGAGACCGTCGACCAGCAGCGCGAAGTCGATCTCCTGCCCTTGCGTGCCGACCCGCTTGCTGTCGCTTTCCAGCGCCGCGAGCTGGTCTTCGAAGATCATCTTGCTGTCGTACAGCAGCCGCCCGATCAGGGTGGACTTGCCGTCGTCGACGCTGCCGCAGGTGATGAAGCGCAGCATCGTCTTGTGCTGGTGCTGCGCGAGGTACGCGTCGATGTCTTCGGCGATCAGCGCGTCGGTCTGGTAGATCGGCTCGCTCATGGTCAGAAGTATCCCTGCTGCTTCTTGACTTCCATGCCCGCGCCGCCGGCATCCTTGTCAATCGCGCGGCCCTGCCGTTCGGACGTAGTGGTGAGCAGCGTTTCCTGGATCACCTCGCTCAAGGTCGCCGCCTCGCTTTCGACCGCGCCGGTGAGCGGATAGCAGCCCAATGTGCGGAAGCGGACCGAGCGCATCACCGGCGTCTCACCGTCGCGCAAGGGGAAGCGGTCGTCGTCGACCATCAGCAACATGCCGTCGCGCTCCACCGTGGGGCGCGGCGCGGCGAGATACAGCGGCACGATCTCGATGCCTTCCAGCTGGATGTACTGCCAGATGTCGAGCTCGGTCCAGTTGGAGATCGGGAACACGCGGATGCTCTCGCCCTTGTTCCGCCGCGCGTTGTAGAGGTTCCACAGCTCGGGCCGCTGGTTCTTGGGGTCCCAGCCGTGGCTGGCGGTGCGGAACGAGAACACGCGTTCCTTGGCGCGGCTTTTCTCCTCGTCGCGCCGCGCTCCGCCGAACGCCGCGTCGAAGCCATAATGGTCCAGCGCCTGCTTCAGGCCTTCGGTCTTCCACATGTCGGTGTGCAGGGGGCCGTGATCGAACGGGTTGATGCCGCGCTCGCGCGCCTCGGGGTTCTGCCACACCAGCAGTTCCATACCCGAATCCCGCGCCATGCGGTCGCGCAGGGCGTACATGTCCCTGAATTTCCAGGTGGTATCGACGTGAAGCAGCGGGAACGGCGGCGGCGCAGGGTAGAACGCCTTGCGCGCCAGGTGCAGCATCACGGCACTGTCCTTGCCCACCGAATACATCATCACCGGGCGCTCGGCCTCGGCCACGACCTCCCGCATGATATGGATTGCCTCCGCCTCGAGGCGCTGCAGGTGAGTGAGGGATACGGTCATGGCGCTCCACTTGGGGAGGGCGGGGCAACGGGCAAGACAACAATGATAACGGGGGTGAAAGCTGGGTTGGGGTCCGCGCCCGCGCCGTTGTCGGCCGATGGCGAACAAATCATCCGCGCCGCGCTGCGCAGGGGTGTCGCGCGGGCGCATGTGCGCCTATGTAAGGCCCCATGCCCTTTCCCCAACTTCCGTCGGCACTTGCCGAAGCCCTGGTCGCGCGCGGCTATGCCGAACCCACCGCCGTGCAAGCTGCCGTCCTGGAACCGCAAGCCGAAGGCCGCGATCTGGTGGTCTCCGCGCAGACCGGTTCGGGCAAGACCGTCGCTTTCGGGCTGGCGCTGGCGGGTGAACTGCTGGAGCCGGATGGGGCGGCGCGGATGTCCGACCAGCCGCTCGCGCTGGTGATCGCTCCGACGCGCGAACTGGCGCTCCAGGTCGGGCGCGAACTGGTCTGGCTCTACGGCAAGTCCGGGGTGCGGATCGCCGCCTGCGTCGGCGGGATGGACCCGTCCAAGGAACGCCGGGCGCTGCGCGATGGACCCCAGATCGTGGTCGGCACGCCGGGCCGCCTGCGCGATCACCTGGAACGCGGGGCGCTCAACCTCGGCGCGCTCAAGGCCGTGGTGCTCGACGAAGCGGACGAGATGCTCGACATGGGCTTTCGCGAGGACCTGGAAGAAATCCTCGATGCCGCGCCGGAACAGCGGCGGACGCTGCTGTTCTCCGCCACCATGCCGACCCCGATCGTCAAGCTGGCGCAGCGGTACCAGAGCGACGCGTTGCGCATCTCGACCGTCGGTGACGATCGCGGCCATGGCGACATCACCTATCAGGCGGTCACCGTCAGCCCGGCAGAGATCGAACACGCGGTGGTCAACCTGCTGCGTTTCCATGAGGCGGAGACGGCGATGCTGTTCTGCGCCACGCGCGAAAACGTGCGCCACCTGCACGCGACCCTGCAGGAGCGCGGTTTCGCGGTCGTCGCGCTGTCGGGCGAACATTCGCAGAGCGAGCGAAACCACGCGCTTCAGGCGCTGCGCGACCGCCGCGCCCGGGTCTGCGTCGCCACCGACGTCGCCGCGCGCGGGATCGACCTGCCGACGCTGAGCCTGGTCGTCCATGTCGAGGTGCCGCGCGATGCGGAAACCCTGCAGCACCGGTCGGGCCGCACGGGCCGCGCGGGCAAGAAGGGCACCGCGGTCATCATCGTGCCGTACCCCCGCCGCCGGCGCGTCGAATCGATGTTGCGCGGGGCCAAGATCCAGGCCGACTGGATCAGCGCGCCGAGCGCGGAAGCCATCCGCCAGAACGATCGCGAACGCCTGCTGACCGCGCTGCTGGAGCCGGTCCAGGTCGACGAGGAGGACCGCGAGCTCGCGGCGCGCCTGCTGGCCGAGCGCAGCCCGGAAGAGATCGCCGCCGCGCTCGTCCGCGCCCATCGCGCCGCGATGCCGCAGCCCGAGGAACTGGCGGAAAACACCCCCGAAGGCCGCGAAGCGGACCGGCAGCAGCGCCACCGCGAAGGGTTCGAGGACACCATCTGGTTCCGGATGAACATCGGCCGCCGTCAGAACGCCGATCCGCGCTGGATCCTGCCGCTGCTGTGCCGCCGCGGCCACATCACCCGCAACGAGATCGGCGCCATCCGCATCGGGGCGAACATCACGCACTTCCAGATCCCGCGTGCGATTGCCGGCAAGTTCGCCGCCGCGGTGGCGCGCACCGCCAATCCCGATGACGACGGCGAGGTCATGATCGAGCCATCGCCCGACACCCCGCGGGAGGCGGCACATCAGCAGCGCCAGCCGGGACCACGCGGCGCGGGGCGCGGTCCCGCGCCGCGAGGGGGAAATTACGCCCCGCGAGGAGACAAGCCTGCCCCGCGGGGGGACAAGAAGCCCTGGTCGAAGAAGCCGCACAAGACCGGCAAGCCAAAACCGTAACCGCGCGTCTGCGCGAAGCTTTTTGCGTTTCGCGTTCAAACTGGTAGCTCGGCGCACACGCATGTGCGGGCACCCGTAACCGGCGGAGGAGTCGCGAACCCTTGACCACCGCCGCCAGCTCCGGCGCAAACGCAGTTCCGGCGGTGGACGCGGCCGACCAGCCGCGCCTCCATGCCGGCAACCAGCCACTGCTGCTGGTGGGGATCATGGCGGCCTCGCTGCTGCAGATCCTCGACACCACGATCGCCAACGTCGCCATCCCCCACATGCAAAGCAGCCTGGGCGCGACGGCCGACACGGTCACATGGGTGCTGACGAGCTATATCATCGCCAGCGCGGTGGCGATGCCGATCACCGGCTGGCTGGCGGACAAGATCGGCGGCCGCCGCCTGTTCATCTTCTCGGTGGTCGGCTTCATCGTCGCGTCCATGCTGTGCGGCATGGCGCAGAGCCTGGAGGAAATGGTCCTGTTCCGGGCCCTGCAGGGGGTGTGCGGCGCGTTCATCCCGCCGCTCAGCCAAAGCTTCATGCTCGATACCGCGCGTCCCAGCCGGCATCCGCAGGTGATGGCGATCTGGGGCATGGGGATCATGATCGGTCCGATCCTGGGTCCCATCCTGGGCGGCTGGCTGACGGAAAGCGCCAGCTGGCGGTGGGTGTTCTATGTCAATCTGCCGTTCGGCATCCTGGCGCTCGCGATCCTGCTCGCCGAACTGCCGCACCGCGAAGGTTCAGCGCGACGGTTTGACCTGTTCGGTTTTGCCATGCTCGGCCTGGCGCTGGCATCGCTGCAGTTGCTGCTGGACCGGGGCAACCAGCTCGACTGGTTCGATGCGGGCGAAATCTGGCTCTATGCCGGACTGGCGCTCAGCGGGGCGTGGCTGGTCGTGATCCACCTCGCGACCGCGCGGCAGCCGCTGTTCGACCGGGCGCTGTTCGCTGACCGGAACTTCATCCTCGCGCTCAGTTTCATGATCGCGATCGGCGTCGTGCTGTTCGCCAACATGGCGCTGATGCCGCCGATGCTGCAGCACCTGTTCGGTTACAGCGTGATCGACACCGGGCTGGTGTTGATGCCGCGCGGGATCGGCGTGCTGATCTCGATGCAGCTGGCCGGGATGTTGATCCGGCGCGGAGCCGACGCGCGCTTCGTGGTCGCGGCGGGGTTCCTGATCGTATCCTTTTCCCAGTGGCAGATGGCCCACTGGTCACTGGCGACCGACGTCCGGCACTTCGTCACTTCGGGGCTGATCCAGGGTCTGGGGATGGGACTGGTGTTCATCCCGCTCAACATCATCGCCTTCGCGACTTTGCCGGGCAGGCTGCGGACTGACGGGTCGAGCCTGCTCAACCTCGCGCGCTCGGTCGGCGCGTCGGTCGGCATCTCGGTGACGACGATCCTGCTGGCGGCCAACATCCAGCGCGGGCACGAGGAAATCGGCAGCCACGTCACCAGCGCCAGCCTCGCGGCGATGGACCTGGCGACCCTCGACCGCTTCCAGGGCGGCGCGGACGGGATCATGCGGATGCTCGACAACGAGGTGAACCGCCAGGCCGCGATGGTCGCCTATATCGACGATTTCTACCTGATGACCTGGCTCGCGCTCGCGGCGGTTCCGCTGGCCTTCGTCATGCGCCGCTCACGCCCCGCCGCCGCTCACTGACCAAGACCCGGCAAGCCCGGCTTTAGCGACACGCCGAGGCTAATCAGGCCGCCCGATCTGGTTGAACGGCACGTCCTTGTCGACCCGGATGTCTCCCGGCAGCCCGAGCACGCGCTCGGCGATGATGTTCTTCAGGATCTCGTCGGTGCCGCCCGCGATGCGCAGGCCCGCCGCCCCGAAATAGCTGCCCTGGAACCGCGTCAATTCCGCCACGTCATCCCCGCCGCTGACGATGCCGGCGCTTTCGGCCAGGTCCATCGCGAAGCGGCCCATCTCCTGCATCGTCTGCGCCACCACGACCTTGGAAATCGAACTCTCCGGTCCCGGCGTGCGGCTGCTGGACAGCGCGCTCAGCGTGCGCATGCGCGTAAGCGCGATGCCCTGGTCAGCGATGTAGGCGCGCGCGATCCGTTCGCGGACGTGGCGCTGCTCGAGCGCGCTGCCCTCTCCCATGTCGATCGCCTTTGCCAGCGCGATCATCTCCTGCACCCCTGGCGCGCTGGAGGGCTTGCCGCCGACCGCCAGGCGCTCGTGCATCAATGTTGTCAGGCTGACCTTCCAGCCTTCGCCCACTTCGCCCAGCCGGTGGCTGTCGGGGATGCGCACGTCGGTGAAGAACACCTCGTTGAAGTCGCTCGACCCGCTCATCTGCTTGATCGGCCGGACCTCGACCCCGGGATCCTTCAGGTCGACGATGAACATCGTCAGCCCCTTGTGCTTGGGCACGGTGGGGTCGGTGCGGGTGATGATGATGCCGAAGTCGGACAGATGCGCGTTCGAGGTCCACACCTTCTGCCCGTTGATGACCCAGCCATCCCCGTCACGCTCGGCGCGGGTGCGGATTGCGGCGAGGTCGCTGCCGGCGGACGGTTCCGAGAACAACTGGCACCACACCTCCTCGCCGCGCATCGCCACGGGGACGTAGCGTTCGACGATCGCGGGGCTCAGCGCGTGGCTGAATACCGTCGGGATGCACATGCCAAGGCCGATGGCGTATAGCCCGGTCGGCGCGTCGTGCTTCGCCTCTTCCTGGTTGAAGATGATCTGCTCCATCGCCGGGCGCGCCTGTCCGCCGACCGCCGTGGGCCAGGTGATGCCGACATAGCCTGCATCATACTTGCGCTTCTGCCAGGCTTTCGCGGCGGCGACGCTCCACGGCTGGCCCAGCGCGTCGGAGTTGGCGGACAGCCACGCGCGCACTTTCGCCCGATAGGCGGCTTCTTCGGGGGTATCCTTGAAGTCCATCTTGCCCTCCCTAGGCCGCGATCATCGTGTTGCGCTGTTCCAGGCTGCGCACCAGCGCGTCCTCCCAGTGCGCCTTGCTGCCCAGCATGCCCGAAAGCAGCCGCGCGCGGCGGTAGTGGAACTGGCAATCGCTTTCCCATGTGTAACCGATGCCGCCGTGCAGCTGCACGTTCTCTTCAGCAGCGAAGCCGTATGCGTCCAGCGCCGCCACCCGCGCTGCGGCGGCGGCCTGGGGCAATTCGGGCGCGCCGGTCGAAAGCGCCCAGGCGCCGTAATAAGCGTGACTGCGGGCAAGCTGGTTCTTGATGTACATGTCCGCCAGCCGGTGCTTTACCGCCTGATAGCCGGCGATCGGACGGCCGAACGCCATGCGTTCGCGCGCATAGCCGATCGCCATTTCCATTGCCGCCTCTGCGCCGCCAAGTCCTTCGAAAGCGAGCAGCACGGCTGCCGATTGCAGGAACTTCTCCAGCCCCTCGCGGCTGCCTTGAAGGGGCTCGGCCGGAGTATTGTCGAGCGTCACGGTCGCCGACCTGCGCACGAGGTCGACGGTTTCGAGCGGCTCGACCACAAGCCCGGACGCGCCGCGCTCGACCAGATGCAAGCCATCCTGCGCGGCCACGATCAGGAAGTCGGCCAGCATCGCATCGGGGACGGGCCGCTTGACCCCGGACAAGGTATTGTCCCGGACCGTGATCCGCGATTGCGCTCCTGCCGGAAGCACTCCCTCGGCCAGCGCGACCGCGCCGGTTGCGGAACCGTCACCGAGCCGGGGCAGCCAGATCGCCTGCTGCGCCGGCGTGCCGCACGTCAGCAAAGCCTCGGTTGCGAGCAGAACCGACGATGTGAACGGCACCGGAGCAAGCGCGCGCCCGACCTCCTCAGCGAGGACGCACAGTTCGAGCACCGACAGGCCCAGCCCGCCATGCGTTTCGGGAATGCGCAAGCCGGTCCAGCCAAGATCGGTGATCTTGCGCCATAGCTCCCGATCGATGCCGCCCTCGCTATTCATTACGGCACGCGCCTGGGCGGGGGCCGATTGCGCCGCGAGAAACTTGCGCGCCTCGCGGCGAAGCGCTTCGGCATCTTCGGAAAACTGGAAGTTCATGCTCTTCTCCCGACCCGCTCGCGCGGCCTCGTGCGCAGCACAAGTTCGCCATTCTACCGGGCGCGTCAATCTTTCAGTCGCCGGGATCGCGGTTCGCGATCTGGCGCCGCGGGATTGCCAGCACCGGAAGGACCGGAGCACCCACTACCGGGCCCACCGCGCACGGCGACCGAGCGCCGCATGTTATGGCGGGGTCAATTTGGATTGAAGGTCGAGGTGGCGGAGACGGAGTCCGCCAGAATTAACCTCCAGCGGCTTCTCACGATCCGTGGCGGACGCTGCAAGCGGCTGATCTTGCAGGAATACATCAGAGGACATGTTCGTCCTAGACCGTTGCGGTTCGCCCAAAGGCATGTTGTAAGTGGGCACGAAAGTGGGCACAACAGTCACTTGATCCTCATGGAGATCGTAGTGGCCCGAGCTCTTAACCGGCTGACGGTTCGCCAGGTTGCAGCGCTAAAGGAAACCGGTCGCCACGCTGACGGAGGCGGGCTGTACCTTCGGATCACCCCCGCCGGTGGTCGGTCCTGGGTTTTCATGACAGCAACCGGCGGGAAGCGGGCTGAAATCGGCTTAGGGGCCGAAGCATCCGTCTCCCTGGCAACCGCTCGGAGGATCGCGTCAGAAATGCGCGAAGAGGTAGCTATTGGGAGAGACCCGCGCCTTGTCATCGCCGTGGAAGAGTCCGCCCCTACGGCTGAGCTGCTGACCTTCGGCGCGTTCGCGGAAAGCTACATCGCGTCCGTGGAGGCTGGTTGGAAAAACCCGGTCCATCGGCAGCAATGGCGAAGCAGCCTGCGCGATCACGCCGCTAGCCTTAGCGCCAAGCCAATCCGGGACATTGGGACCGACGATGTCTTAGCCGCGTTGCAGCCAATCTGGATGTCCAAGCAGGAGACCGCTAGCCGTGTCCGCGGGCGAATTGAAAAGATCCTTGCTGCCGCCAAAGCTCGGGGCTTGCGGCCAGTTGATGCTGCGAACCCGGCCCAATGGCGGGGCCATCTCGATGTGCTCCTGCCTAGGCAGGGCAAGCTAACGAGAGGCCACCACAGCGCGCTTCCCTGGCGCGAAGCTCCGGGGTTCATGGTCGAGCTTCGTAAGCGAGAAGCGCCGGTGGCGCGCGCGCTTGAGTTCACAATCCTGACCGCAGCTCGATCCGGAGAAACGCTCGGGGCCACGTGGGATGAGGTCGATCTCGACAACGAGCTATGGGTGGTGCCCGCTACGCGCATGAAGGCGGGCGTGGAACACGTCGTTCCGCTATCAGGTCGCGCGATCGAACTACTTGAGCCACTCCGGCCTGATCGGCCAGCACCCGATACTAAGGTCTTTCACGTCCGCGGGGTGGCTCGCTCAAACATGGCGATGGCAATGCTCCTTCGGCGTATGGGCCGCAGTGACATCACGGCTCATGGTTTTCGATCAACGTTCCGGGATTGGGCGGGAGATGCGACTGACTTCCCGCGTGAACTAATTGAGCAGGCACTCGCACACGCCATCGGGGACAAGTCTGAGCGGGCCTACCGCAGGGGAACGGCGATCGAACGCCGTCGGGGCCTGATGGAGCGCTGGGCCCGCTATCTCGGCAACATAGATGAGCACCCGCAGGACGGGTCGTCGCTACAGGTAGAACCGCGCAGCGCTACGACGGGATAGGCTAGGGGCCCACGTTGTAATCACCAGATGATGGATGAGCCATGAAGTCGATCTTGCTCAAGGCTGACGATCGACCTGAATGACTTAGAGCTTCGTCCCGGCGATGTTTGAGCGGCAAGGGGGAGTATGGATGTCGATATTACGTCAACTTGCCGCCGCTCTACTGAGGTTAAGCCAAAGTCGAACTCCACCTGGGCCTGAGGTCCAGATCGAGCGGGTGGGAGGGTCAACGGGGGTCAAACAGATCGAGCAGCGGCATGACATGCTTCAGCATTTCGATGCCAGAGATGATACGGACATCCTGGCTGGCTATACGTTCTGCGCGACCATGCAGCTGCGGACTCCCCTGCGAGTTCTGTTGCGGCACGGGGAGAAGCATGTTGGCTTCAGCGAACCACCGGTCATCGCGCGCGAGCAGTGGGAGGGAATCTGGATCCCTGTGCCCAAGTCATGGGCGGAGCTCGGCTTCGATCTACCGGAGCTCCCAGGCGGTACGATGGCATCGGAGGTGGGGCAGATACCAGCTGACGGCGGCGAATTTTTGCAGTTCCTTATTGCCGTACGCCAGCTTGTCGAAACCGACGAATCCGCCACGGCTCGCCGCCGGAAGCTGGAAATTGAGTTGATGAAGACCCGCTGGCTGGCCTTTGTGGGCCCGCTTGGCGGCAAAGAGAAGGTTGCCGACAAGCTATTACCTCCCTTCCTTCTTACGATCGAAAGCCTAGTGCATGACACAGTGGTGCAGCTGCGCACCGCCAGGCTGACGACACCGAGGGCCATTGGTGCGGCTCCGGATGCAAAACTGCTCGCAATCAAGGGGGTAGGCCCAGCGAAGCTTAAGCTCATCCGAGCTTGTTGCACCGACGTTTTGGACCCCGACGATGAGTACGTGGATTTGCTGGTGCGTTAGCTCTCGTCCTCGCCTCCTGCACGTTGCGCGCTACGCCTCTCGTTCGTGCGAATTGACCCAGAGCGGATTGCTCCTATCGACGGGTAACTTAGGACATTGTGTCGCGCGAGCCTCTCGGGGTTCCGGCTGCCCTGCGGCGTTCTCGTCGCTCTAAGTTCGAGATTGTCCTGGGTCATCAGTCGTGTAGCTTGAGTCCCTGCAGCAGTGGGGAGCTGAAATGCTGGAGAAATTAGAAAGCGGCTACTTGTCGCTCCTGCGAATGGTCATCTTAGTGGTAGCGAGCCTTTCGCTAATCGTCGCGCTCGGTGCGCTTGCTCTGGCCATTCTTTCGTTGGTGCGGTCGACCGGCGTCACCAGTGCAGAAGCTTCGGGGGGCAACTTGGCTGAGTTCATCGAACAGCAAAAGCCGTTGGCGTCTACTGGAGCATCCTCCAACACCAGCACCATGGAGATTGCTGCATTACCCGATGTTCGCACGGCGGCAGCGAATTTCAAAGCGTACCTCGGAAATCGATCCAAGATCAAAGAAGATGAGTTTGTTGAAGCCCTTCAACACGGGGCAGATGAGTTTGGGGCCGACGGCGCACTGTACGCGGAAGGTGTGAAGTTGCTCAGCGAGGAACTAAAGATAAGTGCTGGCCAACCGCTCTCGGAAACTAGAGTTCTGCAGTTAATAGATTGGCATCACAGGAATTTTCAATCTGACCTAGATCGGCGAGGTAGCGAAGTGGCAGAGGCGACCAGCCAATATTGGAAATCAGCAGCATTAGCTGGGTCAGCGTTTCTTGGATTCGTTCTCACCATATTCGTCTTCCTGTTTGTAAAAATTGAGCGAAACCTGCGCCTGGTTCGGATGGTTTCCGTTCAGCAAACAGAGAATGAGCGATGAAGCTTGAGATCACTTGGATGTTACATTCTTTAGCTCCTTGTTCCCATCTGAAGGCAACCGGAGTTCGCCGACTCATTTGGGCTGGCTTGGTTCTAAGCCTCTTACCGGGGTGTGAGCGAAGGCCTGACGTGGTGGACACCACGATTCCCGAAGACGATCAATCTAATGGCGGTGCTACGCAGGATGCTCCCGTGGATGAGCAACGTGCTCCTGCGATGGCTAAGAAAGAGGAGGCGCTGCGGGCCAGCGACGATAAGGACAGCGCCAAATTCGCCTGCACGGGGGCCTACTCTAATGTCGGCTTCTCCGAGGAAAGTGGCGATGGCTCCGGGGTTGTCGCAATCATGCAGGGGGGCGGAGCGCCAAAGTTCATCTATTGGGAGGGCGGCCCCTCACCTGCAAATGCGGCGGTAACTTCGGTATCCGCACAAACTATGAAGGTGGCACTTTCATTTCCAGATTTCCCGGATCAAAAATCTAACGCGATCTTGGAATGCCGTGGTTCGAGGTTGTTGTTCCGAAGTTCCGATTTAGGCCACAACGATGAGCTTCAACTCATCACCGAACGGGAATTGGCTGAGTTAAGGTAGCGGCTGATCCGAACCGAGTGCTAGGTTAGGGCTGATGGTACCAGTGCAGCAGTACTGCACTATGTTGGGCTTGGGTCAGCAAGATTATCGGACAAAAATTTGGCAGAAAACAGCGGTGGTAAATTGACGATGAGCAATGGAAGGCCGCTCTTAGCCGCAGCCTTATGTTTTGCTTTTGTATCGGCCTGTGATGACAAACCCCAGGTCGTTGACACGACCTTGCCCGATATCGAGACGGAAACGGCAAGTGCCGAAACCGAGCTTCCGGTTGAAAGCTCTGAGGCAATAAGGTTGCATGAGACCGCTCCATCCGTGTCTGCTGAATCCGAGGCGGCTGCAAAACCCGCTGACGCTTTCTCTAGCGAAGAGAAGAAGCTGATTGAAACGTGGCAAGATCTGAACGGCAGGTGCCGTGGAGGCTCTGGAGACGATCCACAAACCATGACAGCATGTGACGAGCGCGATGGACCAGTTGCGGCTCAACTAGCCGACGCAAACATCTGCTACGGCCGTGAAGGCGAATACGGCTATCAGATGGAACTCCACCGTTGCGGCCCAGATTCCACGCGCTTCGAGCGCTCGGATTAGATCAGTACACGCGATTTCCCCCTCATCGAGGCACTGAAAGCCTGAATGTCCGACGATGGGTCCCTAGTGGAGCGGGGGCACAAGCCGCCGCGAGAACGGCTGATAGTGCTTTCTCCCATTTTTGCCACATAAGCGGGCCTGACCTTGTGATGGATGGATTGCATTATGGCCTACGATGCTGATCGCGCGCTTCAATTGCTCAGGCTTGGGTCCGGGCAGGCTACGGCCGAGTTCCGTGACGGCCAAGAGGACGCTATCCGACATGTAGTGGAAGGACGCGGCCGCCTGCTGGTTGTGCAAAAGACTGGCTGGGGCAAGAGCTTCGTCTACTTCATCGCGGTTAAGCTACTTCGTGAGCAGGGCTTAGGGCCGGCATTGCTCATCTCCCCCCTGCTCTCGCTAATGCGCAACCAAATTGCTGCGGCCCACCGCATGGGTGTCCGTGCCGCGACCATCAACAGTGATAACGCTGACGATTGGGCGGCCGTAGAACAGCGTGTGCGCAACGGCGATGTGGACATCTTACTTATTTCGCCTGAGCGGCTGGCCAATGAGCGCTTTCAAGCCCAAGTGCTCGCCCCCCTCTCGGCCGTGACGTCACTTATCGTGGTTGATGAGGCGCACTGTATCTCTGACTGGGGTCATGACTTCAGACCTCACTACCGACTTCTCGAACGGGTGATTGCAAATTTGCCTCCGAATTTGCGGCTCCTGGCAACCACGGCGACAGCGAATAACAGGGTGATGGAGGACTTAGCGCAAGTCCTCGGCCCCGACATACATGTGTCTCGCGGAGAGTTAGCTCGGACGTCGCTCACGCTGCAAACGCTCCGCCTCCCGACTCAAGCAGCTCGGCTGGCGTGGCTCGCCGACAAACTTGGCGAATTGGAGGGCAGCGGCATCGTATACACCTTGACGGTGCGTGACGCTGTG
The DNA here is from genome assembly GCF_007065885.1 of Altererythrobacter sp. TH136. Lineage (NCBI taxonomy): Bacteria > Pseudomonadati > Pseudomonadota > Alphaproteobacteria > Sphingomonadales > Erythrobacteraceae > Altererythrobacter > Altererythrobacter sp. TH136. The sequence continues at coordinate 2,214,901 of NZ_CP041409.1, forward strand.
CTGGTTACCGAATGGCTGAAATCGTGCGGTTATACAGTCGAAGCTTATACCGGCGAGACAGGTGACCGACGCGAAGAGATCGAACAGGGCCTACTCCAAAACCGATATAAAGCCGTAGTGGCGACCACGGCGCTGGGGATGGGCTATGACAAGCCGGACTTGGCTTTCGTAATACATTACCAGACGCCGGGATCCGTAGTCGCTTATTACCAGCAGGTCGGCCGCGCGGGCCGTGCGCTTGATGATGCCTACGGGGTGCTGCTGAGCGGTCACGAAGAGAGGGACATCACCGAGTACTTCATCCGCAGCGCCTTCCCGACCCAAGAAGAGGTCTCTCTGGTGCTACAGGCGATGGCAGCCGCGCCAGACGGCCTATCGGTTCCGCAACTGATGGGAGAGGTTAATTTGAGCGGAGGGCGGATTGAAAAAACTATCGCTCTGCTTGGGTTGGAGTCGCCCGCGCCGATCGCGAAGCAGGGCACCAAGTGGCAGCTGACCGCTGCGACGCTAAGCCAAGATTTTTGGGATCGCGCTGAGCGGCTCACCGACCTGCGACGCGAGGAAGCGCAGCAGATGCAAGATTATGTAGACTTGCCGTTTGGTCACCACATGGATTTTCTTATCCAAAGTCTCGATGGCGATGACAGCAATGTCCCGGCCCCGCGGTTGCCACAGCTGTCCGCTGACCTTGACGACGAGTTGGTCAATCGAGCAGTCGCTTTCCTTCGGCGTACCAGTCTGCCAATCGAGCCGCGCAAACGGTGGCCTGTCGGTGGCTTAGCACACTACGCAGTTGGCGGGACGATCCCGGAAGCGTTCCGCGCCAGCCCAGGGAAAGCGTTGTGCGTCTGGGGCGACGCAGGTTGGGGCGGCCTCGTACGCCGTGGCAAATATGAAGATGGCAGCTTTTCGGATGACTTGGTCGCGGCAATGGCTGCTATGATCAAGGAATGGAATCCGCAGCCCGCACCGACTTGGATCACATGCATTCCATCTCTAAGACACCAAGAGCTCGTGCCTGATTTCGCGTCACGCCTAGCCGCCGCCATCGGGCTTCCGTTTCACGTGGTGCTCGAAAAGACCGACGAGAGGCCCGAGCAGAAATCAATGGCGAACAGCACTCAGCAGGCGCGAAACGTCGATGGATCTCTGGGACTGAGCGGTATTGCGATCCCAGCCGGCCCTGTGCTCCTCGTTGATGACATGGTGGACTCTCGTTGGACGCTGACAGTCGCGGCCTGGCTACTGCGGTTGAATGGGGCAGGGGAAGTGTATCCCCTAGCGCTGGCGCAAACAGGACAGGGCGATTGATGCCACCGCTCTCGACCAACACTAAAGCGATCTTGCTCCTGACTGCCCCACTCATTGTCGGGCGCGGAACGCCTGCGGCCGAGCTACTATCCCCCGGCGAGTACAAGACATTTGCCCAGCGTCTCCATGAATTGGGATGCCAGCCTTCCGATCTGCTCGGACCAAACGCCGCAGGGGTAGCTGAGCAAACTCGGACCTTTATCGACCCCAATCGTCTGCAGCAGCTGTTAGGCCGCGGTTTGCAGCTAGGTCAGGCAGTTGACCGTTGGCGGCAGCGCGCAATTTGGGTCGTGAGCCGGGCAGATTCCGAATATCCTAAGCGGTTAAAAGCAAGGCTGCGGAGCCAAGCGCCTGCCTTGCTGTACGGCTGCGGAGAGGTGGCCGACCTCAACCGAGGTGGACTAGCTGTTGTGGGCTCCCGTCACGTCGATGACGAGCTTACTGATTATGCGATAGACGTCGGATCCCTTGCCGCTCAGGCAAATAGACCGATCGTTTCGGGGGGCGCCCGAGGTATTGACCAGGCGGCCATGCGCGGGGCGCTGGAGGCGGGGGGTAGGGTATGCGGTGTGTTGACCGACAGCCTCGAGCGACAAGTTATGACGCGCGAACACCGAGACATGCTCCTAGACGGTCAGCTCATCCTTGTGTCCCCGTATGATCCAAATGCCGGTTTCAACCGAGGTCATGCGATGCAGCGCAACAAGATCGTTTATGCGTTAGCGGACGCTGCGCTCGTGGTCAGTTCAGACGTCGAAAAAGGCGGTACGTGGGCCGGAGCTATCGAGCAACTCAGGAAGCTAAAGCTCGTTCGGGTGTATGTCCGGTCAACGGGGACACCACAGCGTGGTTTGGACGCGCTGCTGGCTAATGGCGCCATCCCTTGGCCAAACCCGACGATACCAAGCGACTTGCGCAATCTGCTCGACATGCCCGAGGAACAGCGAAAAGAAGGGCAGCTGCCGCTGGCCACTCGAGAGACCTTACCTGGATCGTCTGAGCCAGCTCCAATCACGCGGGCCGAGCACAACGCTGCGTCATGCGACGCAACTGTTATCGGTGAATGCGAGCACGAGAATGCACCGCCCGATGCTCCGCCGGCGGAAGACCCTGCGGAACGGCTGTTTGAGGCTGCTCGCTCAATTATCGCCGAGATCGCACGGGAACCGATCAAGAATGTTGACCTTGCGGAGGCACTGCGCGTCCCAGTACCATTGGCCAAAGCGTGGCTGGAGAGACTGGTACGTGACGGCTTTCTTCAAAAGGTCAAAAAGCCCGCCGGATACGTAATCAGCCCCTCGAAACTGCTCTGATATTATTTGAGATCAGGTTCGATTTGACTGCGCATCGGGTCCGCTACTCAGCGAAAATCCGCGCGGAGCACCCGCCTCACGGCCCTTTTCGAGACATACTAAAGCGGAAGAAAGATGAGGGAAGCACCTCGAGTGCTGTCTCGGTCATCTCCAAAGACTTTTTCAAAGATTTGAGCCCAGTGTTCAGCGCCGCCGTCGTCAAAAGCGGTGAATTCTTCCGCTCGGCCGCCGAGAAACGGGTTATCATCCCCAGAATCCATCTCGACAGGATCGGAGGTTAGCCAGCGTCTATGCCGGTGTATGTGAAGGTCGTGGTGGCCCACGCCCGCGTTCGGTACGGGTATCTGCGATGGTCTAAGCCAAGCCGTGTGCGGAGGGATCAACAAGCGTCGGCGATATCGCTCAATGTGATGCATGGTTGTAAATCGCGGAAGTGCATAACGGACAGCCACTCCGGCCAGCTCCAATGCTTGTAACTTTTGGTGCTGATCTCGCGCTTTGGTGCGATTGAGATGAAAAAGGTGTCCGGCGCCTTCCGGGTAAGCCCGCTTAAACTGAATATAAATGAAGCGCCCTTGCAGACCGTAGGCCGCATCAAACCCCCAACGAGCTTCCTCCCGCAATGTCGGGCCCCACGCGAATGCGGGGCGGCGATGACGGGCAAATAGAAAATTTGCGATCTCAATCGAGAGGTTGAGTTCTACGGTTTTCTCACTGATCGTTGCGGTCGCACTCCCAGCGGCCGCGATCGCAGAAGTCGCCATTTTACCTCACAAATTCGTGTGACAGCCTCGTTCCTGTCTTGTGGCGTTTTTTTGGCGAGATCATAGTGGATTACGGCAAAAGTGCTGGTCCCGCGCGGCCGATACGTGCACCTGATATTGAGCATGTGGACTAGCGCAGCTCGGCAACTGATAGTGCTTTCTCGGAATTATGCCAGGAAGCAGGCGATGGGCGGTATGATCAGATGGTCCATCAGGCGCTCAGAAGGGCGAAATTTCCCTCCAATTTTTGGCGTACGGGGGCAGCGCAAGCAAAATGGGGCCAATCCCCTTTCCATTTCAATTTCATGGCGCAGAGGTGATCGTCATGGCGCTCCATCTGGCGATCTGGTGTAGCTTGTTCGATCTCGCATGGTGAAGGCCCAGGCTGCGAAAGTAGACCCATTTGAACCCTGAGCTATCGAAAAGCAGCAGACGAGATGGGGTGAATCCAACGGCCACAGTACAATGGTTGTAAGACCCCCAAATGAGCATCATTACCGGGCAACCAGCGCGGATGTGCGACTTGATGATGGTCATTGTCCGTCGTGAGGTCAGTCCGGTCTCGTGGCGCAATATGAACCTTCGCCGCACCTCGGTTCCAGCGATGTCCGGGACGTGAGCTACCACGTGCGCTGACAATTCGTGACGTACCTTGTCCCGAAACGTAGGCGCAGTGGGAGGTCTGAAGGCAAGTTCCCGCCTCGCACAGGTGCAGGACTGCTAAAGACGAAGTTGCCTGTTCCCCAGTCCCACCTCTCCGAGTCTTTTTTCCAATCCGCACTGTGCCGGGGAATAGCCCCGCCAAGGATCATGCGGCGGGGCGGACGCGGAGACTCAAACAGGACATACCACGTTCCAAAATTAGTCTGAGAGACCTGCGGGAATCGCGGCTCAAATGGCGTGACTCTCGTCGCTGTGTCTACAACCGCTGGTGCGACTGCAGGCGGTAAATCGATATCAACAGATGGGATCGCGCCAACATCAATCGACTCTGTCATGTAGAAGCAACTGACTTCGATCGCGCGATCTTTGAGGCGGTCTGCAAGGAGTGCTTTCGCGCTAGCGTCTCCGCCGACATGAGGCGCAAGCTTCGTCACTGCTGCGCGAGCACCTATCCAGTCATCTGCCATGCAAGTCTCTCCAAACACCGAGCATATGCGCTGTTACGACGGAAGAGCATCCGTAAAATCTAGGAAGAAGGGGGTGCAATTCGTGTCGAGCCAACATCCGTCGGCTTGCCTCGTTCAAACACGCAATGTTCGCCATTGTGCGCAGGAAGCCGCACTTGAAGTGGGCATCGGAATGGGCACGATCAGGCTTCGTCGGAGAAAACGCTGCTTTTCCAATGAAGAGTGGCGGAGACGGAGGGATTCGAACCCTCGGTACCGGATTTACCAGTACGACGGTTTAGCAAACCGTTGGTTTCAGCCACTCACCCACGTCTCCGGATCGCAGCGGCGAGCGGGCCCTATAGCGAGGGGGTTGGGGGGCGGCAAGGGCTGGAAAGCACGGTTAGGCGACTCGTTTCGCCGCAAAACGGATTCGTCTCGCCGCGCATTCATTGCCGCTTCACCGGCCAGCGCCTCTCTTGCCGACTGGAACCCCGCGACGCGGGAGACGGAGGGACATCATGGGGACTTTCTCGCGCACCGCGCGCCGCGCCTGGACGGCAGCGCTGACCGCAGCGGCGCTGGCCGCGTCGCCGGCCGTGGCGCAGATCGAAACGGTCGATCCGAACGGCGGGATCGACGCCGATCTCGCCCAGCCGCAGCAGGCGCCGGGCGAAAACCCGGGTGAGCCCGCGCCTTATGACGGCTCTACGACCTATACCGCGACGCCGCCGGACGGCGTGCCTGCCGAAACGGCGGCGGACTGGGCCGATCCGGTGGTCACCAGCGGCGATCCCTCGGTTGCCGCGAGTCAGGCCGCAGGGCAGCCTGCGGTCGCGGCGGCGCAGGGAGATACGTATAAGAAAGACGATCTGATCGGCGCGGCCGAAGGCGTGTTCGGCAAGGGCGCCGAAGGTGTCGCGCGGATGATCGAGGACCTGCTCGCCAAGCAGGGCGAGCCCAACGCCTACATCGTCGGACGCGAAGCCGGCGGCGCGTTCGTGGTCGGTGCGCGCTACGGTTCGGGCACGCTTTACCATAAGGTGGAAGGCCAGCGGCCGGTGTACTGGACGGGGCCCTCGATCGGGTTCGACGCGGGCGCCAACGCAGGCAACACCTTCGTGCTGGTCTACAACCTCTACGACACCGAGGAACTGTTCGAGCGCTATCCGGCGGGCGAGGGCGCGGCGTACGTGATCGGTGGCCTCAACGCGTCGTACATGCGCAAGGGCAACACGGTGCTCATCCCCATCCGCGTCGGCGCCGGGCTGCGCCTTGGCATCAACGCCGGCTACATGAAGTTTTCCAAGAAGCAGCGCTGGCTGCCGTTTTGACGCGCTAAACATTTTTTAGCGCCGCCTTGCAGGGGGTCGTGGCCGGTTACCGGTTGCGGCCCCTTTCGCTTGCGGTAAACCGGCGCGCCATGCTGGAACGCCTCAACCCCGCCGCCCCCGACGCGCTGCTCGCGCTGATCAAGCTCTATGCGGCCGATCCGCGCGGGGACAAGATCGACCTCGGCGTGGGCGTGTACCGCACCGACGAGGGCGAGACGCCGGTATTCGCCGCCATCAAGGAGGCCGAGCGGCGGCTGGTCACGAGCCAGGCGTCCAAGTCCTACCTCGGACCGGAAGGCGACATGGGGTTTGTCGAGGGCCTGATGCCCTATGTCTTCGGCAAGGACGATCCCTCGATGGGCGGGCGGGTGCAGGGGATCCAGACCCCCGGCGGCACCGGCGCGGTGCGGATCGCGGTCGCGCTGGCCAAGGCTGCTGGCATCACCCGCGTCCATCTGGGCGTGCCGAGCTGGCCCAACCACGCGCAGATTTTGGCCGACCTTCCGCTCGAAATGGCGCCATTCGATCATGCGTGTGCCGATGGCACAGCCAACGCCGATGCCGTTCTGCAAGTGATCCGCGACGCGCGCGCGGGCGATGCGGTGCTGCTTCACGGTTGCTGCCACAATCCGACCGGGATCGATTACACGCCCGACCAGTGGCACGAAATCGCCGCGGCACTGGCCGCGAGCAAGGCGCTGCCGATCATCGATCTTGCGTATCAGGGGCTCGGCTTTGGGATGGAGAAAGACGCGCACGGGCTGCGCGCCGTTCTGGCTGCCGTGCCCGAAGCGCTCGTCGCCTACAGCTGCGACAAGAACTTTGGCCTTTACCGCGACCGCGTGGGCGCGTTCTACGCCGTCGCGCAGGATGGCAGCCAGCTGCCGGCAATCATGTCAAACGCCGCCGCGCTCGCCCGGGCGAACTGGTCGATGCCGCCCGACCATGGCGCTGCGGCGGTGCGGCTGGTGCTGGAGGACGAGGCGCTGACCGCCCAGTGGCTGGACGAACTCGGCACCATGCGCCGCCGCATGCGCCAGGTGCGCGACCGGTTGGCGGCGGCGGGCCGGGTCGGCACGCTCGACCTGACGGCACTTGGCAGCCAGAACGGATTGTTCTCGATGCTGCCGCTGGACAAGGACCGGATCGCGCGGCTGCGGAGCGACCACGCCATCTACATGGCCGGATCGGGGCGGATCAACATCGCGGGCCTGACGCAAGGCAACCTCGACAAGTTCATCGGTGCGCTCGCCGATGTCGCCGGCTGAGCTCGACCGCCAGCCGACCTTGACCGGCGAGCGGCTGCTGCTGCGGCCGCTGCGCGCCGACGATTGGGATGCGCTCTATGCTGTCGCCGCCGATCCGCTGATCTGGGAGCAACATCCGGCGAGCGACCGGTGGCAGGAACCGGTGTTTCGCGCGTATTTCGAAGACGCGCTGGCGCAGGGCGGCGCGCTGGTGGTGATCGACCGGGCAAGCGGCGCGGTGATCGGCTCCTCACGCTTCCAGAACCTCGATCCGGTGGATGGCGGCTCGGTGGAGATCGGCTGGACCTTCCTCGCCCGGTCGCACTGGGGCGGTGCCTGCAACGCCGAACTGAAGCGGCTGATGCTGGCGCATGCGCTGGCCAGCGTGGAACGCGCGGTGTTCCGCGTGGGCGAGGGCAACCGGCGGTCGCGCGGCGCGATGGAGAAGATCGGCGGCCGACTGACCGATCGGATCGACATCACCCAGCTGCCGGCCGGCCCCGCGCGGCATGTGATCTACGAGATTGACCGCGCGGCCTTCGCTGCAGGTCCGCTGGCCTAGCGCAAATGAAAAAGGCGGACCGCATCGCTGCGGCCCGCCCTTCGTGCTCAAAGTCTGTCGGAGGTCGTCCGGTTCAGCGCCGGCGCTGGGCCGCCTGGTTCTCCGGCGCCACCGAGATGCGCACGGTTTCGCCGCTGCGGCCGGGGAAGTCGGTGAACAGCGCCTGCACCAGGTTCGGCACCAGATACGGCAGGCGGTTGGAGGTGGAGACCGCTTCGGCCTTGCCTTCGAACAGACGCTCGCCGGTGGCGCGGCGGTCGATCTTCAAGTCGATGCCGCTGGTGTAGACGGTGTAGACGTCCAGCCCGTTGTCGAAGAACGGATCGTGGAAGCCATAGCTCCACGGACGGGCGAAATAGCCGCGGCCGTAGTAGCCCGGCCGGTAGAAGCCGCGATACCCGAAGCGGCTATAGCCGTACCAGGGACTATAGAACGGATCGACGAAGCCGGTCCGGCGCACGCGCTCACGGCCGCGATCGACACCATAGTCGAAGCGGACCAGCAGGTCGGCGCTCTGCACATCGTTCACCGGCGTATAGCCGAGCGCGGCCATCCGGTCGGCGACCTGATGGGCGTACTGCGAGAATTCGAGGCCGCCAGCCAGCGCCGGGTCGTCGGCCACGACGGTGAAGGTCTGGCCCTGCGGAGCGGGCAGCGCACTTTGGAAACGCTGCACGTTGGCGTTGAACGGGGTCGCACAAGCCGCCAGTGCGCCGAGTGCCAGCGGCACGGCGATCATCTTCAGCTTGCGACCCCAATTGGTCAGAATGGACATGGTGCGAACCCCTTTTTCCTGATGCAAACGCGCAGCTATCCAAGGCCCACCACCTCAGGCGCAAGCTGTCATCAATGCGGCAGGGTGTAAAGTAGGTGCGGTGAACCGAGATTGAACGGGCGGCTTAGCAAAAAGCAGGCCAGTCGTGGTGACGGCTACCGCACCAGGCCGAGTGCAGCGTACGCGGCATCGAGCGTCGGGCGGCCGATCTCACGGGCCTTTGCGCTGCCGCGGGCCAGGATCGCATCCAGTTCCTCCCGGTCGTCCAGCAGTTCGCGGAAGCGGGCGGAGATCGGCGTCAGCGTTTCCACCAGCAGTTCTCCCAGCGCCGGCTTGAACGCGCCGAACCCCTGTCCGCCGAAGCGAGCCAGTACCTGCCCGGTGCTTTCGCCCGAGAGCGCGCTATAGATCGTCACCAGGTTGAGGGCTTCGGTCCGCCCTTCCAATCCTGCCGCCTCCGATGGCAGCGGCTCGGCGTCGGTTTTCGCTTTCCTGACCTTCTGCATGACCAGATCGGCATCATCGACCAGGTTGATCCGGCTCATGTCGGATGGATCGGACTTGCTCATCTTGGCGCCGCCGTCGCGCAGGCTCATGATCCGGGCCGCGCCGGGCGGGATGATCGGGTCGGGGGCGGTGAAAGTCTCGCCGAAATCGTTGTTGAATTTTTGTGCGATGTCGCGGGCCAGTTCCAGATGCTGCTTCTGGTCCTCACCCACCGGCACGTGAGTCGCCTGGTAGAGCAGCACGTCGGCGGCCTGAAGCACCGGATAAGCGAACAGCGCGACCGACTGGCCCTCGCGGTTCTTGCCCGCCTTGTCCTTCCACTGCGTCATCCGGTTGAGCCAACCCATGCGGGCGGTACCGTTGAGCAGCCATTGGAGCTCCGCATGCGCGGGCACCTGCGCCTGGTTGAACAGGATCGAGCGGGCGGGGTCGATCCCGCAGGCAACCAGCGCCGCCGCCATCTCCAGCGTCGCGCGCTTCAGTTCGGCCGGATCGTGGGCCATGCTGATCGCGTGCAGGTCAGCCAGGAAGAACAGCGCCTGGCTGCCTTGCGGAAGTTCGTCCTGCATCCGCACCCAGTTGCGGATCGCGCCCAGGTAGTTGCCGAGATGAAGGTTGCCGGTGGGCTGGATGCCGGAGACGACACGCATGGATTATTCCGAAAGATCGACCGGTTGTGCGGGCCGCCGGCGCCGTAGCTGGGCGAGCAGGTCCTTGTCGAGCGCGCCGAGCACGAATGCGGCGGCGAAGAACACCGTGCCGCCGCCGGCAACCAGCACCGCGAGCGACCAGACGCGCTCCACCACGCTGCCGCCGTAGCGATCGCCAAGCAGCGGCATTAGCCACCACAGAAACGCAGCCATGACCGCCGTCGCCAGCAGCTGGCGCGCGATCTTGCCTGCCAGCTTGCCCGTCAATCGGAACCACCCGCGCATCTGCAGCACGGCGTACAGCGTCAGCACGTTGAGCGTGGCGGTCACCGCCGTCGCAGCGGCGAGGCCGACGATGCCGTAACGCGGCACGACATAGAAATTGAGCGCGATGTTCACCGTCAGCGCCCCCGCGGCGACCAGCACCGGGGTGCGGGTATCTTCGCGGCTGAAGAACGCCGGCTGGAACACCTTGACCAGCACATAGGCGGGCAAACCGCAGACCAGCGCCACCACGATATTGGCCATCACCGCGCCGTCGGCCAGGGTCATCTTGCCGCCGACGAAGAACGCGGTGACGAACGCCGGGGCGCAGATCGCCAGCGCGACCGCGGCGGGCAGGGTCAGCAGCGTCCCGATCTCCACCGCATTCCCCTGCAGGCGTTGCGCTTCCGCCTTGTTGTCCTGCTGGATGTGCCGCGCCAGCATCGGCAGGATCGCGGTGCCGAGCGCGATGCCGAAGATGCCCAGCGGCATCTGGTTCAGCCGGTCGGCCAGCTTCAGCAGCGTCAGTGAACCCTGCGGCAGCGAAGTGGCGAAGAACGTGTCGACCAGCTGGCTGATCTGGTAGATGCCCGCGCCAAAGGTGGCCGGCAGGATCAGCATCCCCAGCCGCTTGACTTCCGGCGTGAAGCGCGGGCGCCGGATCGCCAGCCGCACCCCCGCGCGCCTGGCCGACCAGCTCATGTAAGCGAGCTGGACCACGCCCGACAGCGACAGCGAGATCGCCAGCGCCCAGGCAACCACGGAGTCGCTGCCGTCATCGCCGCGCAGGTACCAGCCGACCAGGATACCGCCGATCATCACGATGTTGAGGAACACCGGCGCAAAGGCACCCGGACCGAAGCGGCTGCGCGCATTGAGCACGCCCGACAGCATCGCGACCAGGCTGACCAGCGCCAGGTAGGGAAAGGTCATCCGGCTGAGTTCGACCGACAGCTCGAACTTGCCCGGCACCTCGCCGTATTCGCGGGCGAGCAGCCAGACGATCCCCGGCATCACGATCATGCAGACGGCGGAGAACGCCAGCAGCACCCAGACGAACACGCTCAGCACGTCACCAGCGAACCGGTCCGCGCCTTCTTCCCCGCCGTCCCCGTGCAGCGTGCGCGAATACATCGGCACGAACGCCACGCTGAACGCGCCTTCCGCGAACAGCCGCCGGAAGGTGTTGGGCAGGGTGAAGGCCAGCTGCCACGCATCCGCCGCCAGCCCGGCGCCCAGCACGCGAGCGAGCAGCATGTCGCGCACGAAGCCGAACACGCGGCTGATCGCGGTCAGGCCGCCGATCGTGCCGACGCTGCGGACGAGGCTGGTCATGCGGGTCCGGTCAACTGAGGTTCAGCCGCCGGGGCGGGCGATTCGGGTCAGGCCTGGCCGACGGGCGGCTGAATGCCCCCTGCGGCCGCTTCTTCCTCAGCCCGGCGCTGGAGTTGCTGCATGTAAAGGCCGTTGAAATCGACCGGATCGACCATCAGCGGCTGGAAGCCCAGGTCGCGGGTCGCGTCGGCGATCACCCGGCGGGCGAACGGGAACAGGATGCGCGGCGCCTCGGCATAGAGAAACGCGTGGGCGTGGTCCTCGGGCAGGTTGCGCAGCCCGATGAGGCCGCAATAGGCGAGTTCGATCAGGTACAGATCGCCTTCGTCGGTCTTGGCGGTAACCTTGATCTTCAGTTCGACCTCGTGAACTTCATCGTTCACCCGTTCGGCACCGATATTGAACTGCAGGTCGATGGCGGGCGCGCCCTGCCACTGGAAACACGCTGGCGCGTTGGGGTTTTCGACCGACAAATCCTTGACGTACTGCGAGATGACGCCCGCCACCGGCTGGGTGTCCGCGCCGTTGCCGGCGGCATCGTTGTCGAGGTTGAGATCGGTCAGCACGTCGCCTTCGTCGGCCATGATATGCGGGTATCCTGCAGCGGTGAGCGCGGGACCTGCCCCGGCTCGATCTCTGGCGCGCCTAGCACCGGCGGCAGAGCATCGCAACGGCGCACCCGATTGGCGACTTCATGCGTTGTTCGTTTGCCATCGCGTCCTATCTAGGGCACGTTCAGATCCCACGCGGCAGACGGGTGTTGGCGTCCTGCCCGAGCAAGCGAAAGACGAGTTCGTCCGTGATAATCCAGATCGTCATCCTAGCGATGATTGCCGCGTTCCTTGGTTTGCGCCTCTATTCGGTGCTGGGGCGACGCGCTGAGCACGAGGAAGAGCCCGTGCCCACCCGCTTCGATGCCGTCGATACGCAGGCGCGCCCCACCGCGCCGCAGCTGCGTTCGGCCCAGCCGTTCCGTCCGGCCGCGATCGAAGGCGCGCTGCCGGCGGTCGAGGCCGGGGTGCGCGACATCGCTGCGGCCGACCGGACATTCGACCTTGGCACGTTTCTCGACGGGGCGAAGGGTGCATACGGCATGGTGCTGGAAGCATTCTGGCAGGGTGACCGCGACACGCTGAAGCAGCTGTGCGACGACGACGTCTATGACGGTTTCGACGCGGCGATCACCGCCCGGGAGGCTGCCGGTGAGACGCTGGACAACCGGCTGGTCCGAATCGAAGATGCCAAGATCGATATGGCTGAACTGGTCGGCAAGACCGCGCGGGTAACCGTCCGCTTCGTCGCTGACATCGCCGCCGTGACCCGCGACAAGGACGGGCAAGTGGTTGCCGGTTCGCTCGACGACGCGATCGAGACGCGCGACCTGTGGACGTTCAAGCGCGACGTCAGGGAAGCCGATCCGCACTGGTTGGTCGACGAGACCGACGAGGGCTGAGAGCTTTTAACGAAGGAGCGGGCATGCGCGGAAAGCTGGCGGCAGTCGCCGCGCTGCTGACGATTGCGGTGGCCGGCTGCCGCATGGTGCCGCCTCCGGTCGACACTCCGCCTTTGCCAGCGCCCAGCAGCGCGATCAGCGCGGGGCTGCGCGCCGGTCCGTCCATCGCATCGCTGGGTATGCGGTCGGCCGACGCAGCGGGCGCGCTCGCCAGCTTCCGCGAAAGCTGCCCCAAGCTGCTGGCGCGCACCGATGCCAGCGGCCTCACCACCGGATCGCAGTGGGAACCGGCTTGCACCGCCGTCAGCGGCTGGGGGCAGGGGGACGCCGGCGCATTCTTCGAACGGTATTTCGAAACCGCGCAGGTGGGCGCGGGCGAGGCGTTCGCCACCGGCTATTACGAACCTGACATCGCCGGCAGCCGCGTGCGCCTGCCGGGCTATGACGTGCCCGTCTACGCCATGCCGCCCGAACTGGTGCGCGGCTGGCCGGACGACATTGCGCCGAGCGAACGGACCGGCCGCGCGCCGCTGGGACGGATGGACGCCTCGGGCAAGTTCGTGCCCTATTACGAGCGCGCGGAGATCGTCGCGGGCGCGCTCGCCAATCGCGGGCTGGAGATCGCCTGGGCGCGTGATCCGATCGAATTCTTCTTCCTGCAGATCCAGGGGTCGGGCCGGCTGGTGGCGCCCGACGGATCGGTCATGCGCATCGGTTATGCCGGGCAGAACGGCCGAGAGTATGTCGGCCTCGGCGCGGTGATGCGCGAGCGGGGGCTGATCGGCCCCGGCACGCCGTACGCGACCTCGATGCAGGGCATCATGAGTTATTTGCGCGCACACCCCGCCGAAGGGGCGGCGCTGATGAACGAGAACAAGAGCTGGATCTTCTTCCAGGAACTGAAGGGCGATGGCCCGCTGGGCGCGCTCGGGGTGCCGGTGCGGCGTGAAAGCTCGGTCGCCGCCGATCCCGCCTATGTGCCGCTCGGCGCGCCGGTCTGGCTACAGATGGATCGGCCCGAGGCGAACGGCCTGTGGATCGCGCAGGACACCGGCGGCGCGATCAAGGGCGCCAACCGGTTCGACACGTTCTGGGGCGCAGGCGGCGACGCGCGCACAATCGCCGGCGGGATGAGCGCGCGCGGCAGGGCGCTGATCCTGCTGCCCAAGGGGACGGTCGCCCGGCTTACGTCGCGGTGAAACCCCCGCGCGGCCTCACGGCGGAGGAGGCCGCTGCGTGGGCGCAGGTCGCCTCGACCGTGAAGCCCCTCGCTCCCCGCAAGCCGGTTAGCGGGGATGCCGCAACGGCGGTGGCCGCCGCAGCGCCGGCGGCCTCGCCTCCCGCTGCCAGACCGGCGTCACGCCCGCCCGCGCCCGTCCCGCCGCCTGCGCCGCCGGCGCCATCGGGCCATCTGGACGCGACCTGGGATCGCAAGCTGGCCCGCGGCACACTCAGTCCCGACTACACGCTCGATCTTCATGGGCACACGCTCGATTCCGCGCATGGACGCTTGATCGACGGGGTGGCACAGGCCCGCGCCATGGGCGCCCGGGTGGTGCTGCTGATCACCGGCAAGCCGCGCCCGGTCGAAGCAGCGGACCGGGGCGTTCGTCGCGGCGCCATTCGCGCCAAGGTGCTCGATTGGCTTGCCGCCAGTTCGCACGCGCCCGCGATCGCATCGATCCGCGGCGCGCATATCCGTCACGGGGGCGAGGGCGCGCTGTACCTGGTGCTCAAGAAAGGGCGATGAGCTCCCGGCGCGGGTCGGTCGCCTGATACGAAAAAAGCCCCCGGCATCGCTGCCGGGGGCTCACTAGTACGTTTAGCCGCCGATCAGCGGTGGTATTTCGCGCACCGGATGTCGAACCGGTCGGCGTCCATCACCTTGGTCCAGGCCTTTACGAAATCGCGCACGAACTTCTCCTCGTGCCCGTTTTCCGCGTAGACTTCGCCAACCGCGCGCAGTTCGGAGTTCGAGCCGAAGATCAGGTCGGCGCGGGTGGCATGCCACTTCTCGCCGCCTTCCTTGCGATCGGTGGCGACGTATTCCTCGCCGTTCGATCCTTCGTGTTCGCTCCACACATTGGTCATGTCGTAGAGGTTGACGAAGAAATCGTTGGTGAGCTTGCCCGAACGCTTGGTGAAGTGGCCGTGGCCGCGTTCGCCGTGGTTCGCGCCGAGCACGCGCAGGCCGCCGATCAGCACCACCATTTCGGGCACCGACAGGCCGAGCAGCGATGCGCGGTCGAGCATCATCTCCTCGGTCTTCACGCTCAGCTTCTTCTTGCCGACGTAGTTGCGGAAGGCGTCGGCCTCAGGCTCCATCACCGCGAAGCTGTCGCCATCGGTTTGCTCTTCCGTGGCGTCGCCGCGGCCGCCGGTGAACGGCACCGGCACGCTGACGCCGGTCCCCTCCATCGCCATTTCGAGCGCCACCACGCCGCCAAGCACGATCGCGTCTGCCAGCGACATCGAGCCGCGCAACCCGTCGAGCGTGCCCAGCACCTTGGTGAGCATCTCGGGTTCGTTGACATCCCAGTCCTTTTGCGGGGCGAAGCGGATGCGCGCCCCGTTGGCACCGCCACGGTGATCGGACTTGCGATAGGTGGAGGCGGAGGCCCAGGCGGTCTTGATCAGCTGGCTGACGGTCAACCCGCTGTCGCGGATTTTCGCCTTCACCGCCTGAACGTCGGCATCGGACGGAACGGTGCCGGCGGGGACGGGGTCCTGCCAGATCAGGTCCTCGGACGGTACTTCGGGCCCGAGGTAACGAATCTTGGGTCCCATGTCGCGGTGAGTCAGTTTGAACCACGCGCGCGCCCAGGCGTCCTTGAAGGCCGCGTGATCGGCCCTGAACTTCTCGCTAATGGCGCGCAGCTCCGGGTCTTCGCGGAGCGCCATGTCGGCAGTGGTCATCATGGTGGGAACCTTGATGTTCGGGTCCCACGCGGCCGGCGCCATGTCCTCTTCACGCTGGTTCATGGGCTGCCATTGCTGCGCGCCCGCGGGCGAGCGCACCAGTTCGTATTCGTAATCCAGCAGGAGGCGGAAGTAATTCTCGCTCCATTCGGTGGGGGTGTTGACCCACGATCCCTCGATGCCGCTGGTCACGGTGTGCTCACCGATGCCGCCGTGCTCCTCGCCCGAAACCCAGCCGAACCCTTGCGCGACAAGGTCGCCGCCCGCGGGGGCGTGGCCCAGCGTCGAGGGATCGCCGTTGCCGTGCGCCTTGCCGAAGGTGTGCCCGCCGGCGGTCAGCGCCACGGTCTCCTCGTGGTTCATCGCCATCCGGCCGAAGGTTTCCTTGATGTCGCGCGCGGACTGCAGCGGATCGGGATTGCCGCCCGGTCCTTCGGGATTGACGTAGATCAGGCCCATCTGGATCGCGGCGAGCGGGCCTTCCAGCTCGTGCATCCCGTGTTCGGGACTGATGCGGGTCTGGACGCCTTCATTGACCCACTTGTCTTCGCTGCCCCAGTAGATGTCGCGTTCGGGCTCGAACACGTCAGCCCGCCCGCCGCCGAAGCCGAAGGTCGGCCCGCCCATGCTCTCGATGGCGACATTGCCGGCCAGGATGAACAGGTCGGCCCAGCTGATGTGCTTGCCGTACTTCTGCTTGATCGGCCAAAGCAGGCGGCGCGCCTTGTCGAGGTTGCCGTTGTCGGGCCAGGAATCGAGCGGAGCGAAGCGCTGCTGTCCGCTGTTCGCGCCGCCGCGCCCGTCAGCGGTGCGGTACGTGCCCGCCGCATGCCACGCCATGCGGATGAAGAACGGGCCGTAATGCCCGTAATCCGCCGGCCACCACGGCTGACTGTCGGTCATCAGCGCGGTAAGGTCCGCCTTCAGCGCGTCATAGTCGAGCGCGTTGAACGCCTCGGCATAATCGAAGTCCTCGCCCATCGGGTTCGATGGCCCGTTGGGATTGAGGATCTCGGTCGCCAGCATTTCCGGCCACCAATCCTTGTTGGTGCGCCCGAGCAGGGCGCGCACCCCGCCATCGCCCTGTCCCATCGGGCAGCCGCCCTCGATCGATCCGGTCTTGGCGTCCATGTTGGTCTCTCCTCTCGTGGTGCTTCGCGCACGTTAGAAGAAGAGGATGCCGTGGACGGGATCAACCGTCCAATCGATTAATTGGGACTTATTGAGTGATACACCCGATAAACCGACGGCCTAGGCCGCCTGGGCGAGCGGCTCGTTCCGGATCAGGTAATCGAACGCTGACAGCGCGGCCTTGGAGCCTTCGCCCATCGCCACCACGATCTGCTTGTACGGCACGGTGGTCGCGTCGCCAGCGGCGAAAATCCCAGGGAGGGAGGTGCGGCCTTCCTCGTCGGTGACGATCTCCCCGTGCTGCGAAAGCTTCAGGCCGCTGTCCTTCAGCCACTCGGTGTTGGGGACCAGACCGATCTGCACGAACACGCCTTCGAGCGCGATCTGCTGTTCTTCGCCGGTGGAACGGTTCTTCCACTTCAGACCCGACACCCGGGTGCCATCGCCCAGCACCTCGGTGGTCTGCGCGCTGGTCAGGATATCGACGTTGCCCATGCTCTGCAGCTTGGCCTGCAAGACCGCGTCGGCGCGCAGCTGGCTGTCGAATTCGATCAGCGTGACGTGCCCGACGATCTTGGCGAGGTCGATCGCCGCCTCCACGCCCGAATTGCCGCCACCGATCACCGCGATCCGCTTGCCCTTGAACAGCGGGCCATCGCAGTGCGGGCAATAGGCGACACCCTTGTTGCGGTACTCCGCCTCGCCCGGGACGCCGAGATTGCGCCAGCGGGCGCCGGTGGCCAGGATCAGGCTGCGCGCCTGCAGCCGGCCGCCGCCTGCGAAGTGCACGGTGTGCAAGCCGCCGCTGTCCGCCGCCGGCTCAAGCCGCTCGGCCTCCGACAGGTTGATCAGCTCCACCGCATTCGCATCGACCTGCGCCTTGAGCTCACCGGCGAGCCTGGGCCCTTCGGTGTAAGCCGTGCCGGGCAGGTTCTCGATCCCGAGCGTGTCATTGAGCTGGCCGCCGAACCGCTCCGCGGCGATGCCGGTGGAGAAGCCCTTGCGCGCCGTATAGATCGCGGATGCGACCCCGGCGGGGCCGCCGCCGATCACGAGCACCTCGAACGGGGGCCTGGCGGACAGCTTTTCCGCCGCCGCAGCGGCCGCGCCGGTATCGAGCCGGGCAACGATCTCGGCCAGTTCCAGCTTGCCGTTCCAGAACGGCTCGCCGTTCAGGAAGGTCGCCGGGACGGCGAGCACGCCCCGCTCCTCGACCTCGGCCTGATACGCGCCGCCTTCGATCAGCGTGGCGGTCACGCGCGGGTTCTCGAACGCCATCAGCGTCAGCGCCTGCACCACGTCGGGGCAGTTGTGGCACGACAGCGAGAAATACATCTCGAAGGCGAAATCGCCCTCCAGGTTGCGCACCTGTTCCAGCAGCTCTGGCGCGACCTTGGGCGGATGCCCGCCTGCCCACAGCAGCGCGAGCACCAGCGAGGTGAATTCGTGCCCCATCGGCAGCCCGGCAAAGCGGACCCACTTCGCCGGATCGCTCGCCCGGCGAATAAGGAAGCTGGGCCGGCGCGCGTCGTCACCGTCGAAACTGGCGCTGACATCGTCGTGCAGCGCGGCGATCTCGGTCAGCAGTTCGCGGGTCTGGGCGGACTTGGGCCCGTCATCCAGCGAGGCGACGAGCTCGATCGGCTCGCGCAGGTTGGCGAGGTAAGTCTTGAGCTGGGTCTGCATCGCGGTGTCGAGCATGAATGGTCCTGTATCTGGAAGAGGGCAAAAGGCCCGGGGCGTGCTTCGAGGGTTGCCCCGGGCCTTCCAGCGGCCCGAGCTTGGACTCGGGCTCTTGAACCGCAGGCAGCGCTCCGAAAGGGGGAGGAAGCGCGCCCGCGGGAAGGGGTGTCGTTACAGCTTGCCGACAAGGTCTAGGCTGGGGGCGAGGGTCGCTTCACCCTCTTCCCACGCGGCCGGGCACACCTGGCCGGGGTTGTTGCGGACATACTGGGCGGCGCGGATCTTGCGGACCAGCTCGTTGGCGTTGCGGCCGACGCCTTCGCTGGTGATCTCGACCAGCTGGATCACACCATCGGGGTCGACCACGAACGTCGCGCGGTCAGCCAAACCCTGGCCTTCACGCAGCACGCCGAAGTTGTTCGACAGGACGTGGTTCTGGTCGCCCAGGAACGGGAAGGTCAGCTTGCCGATCTTGTCGCTGCTGTCGTGCCAGGCCTTGTGGCTGAAGTGCGTGTCGGTGCTGACGGCGAACACTTCGACGCCGAGCTTCTGGAGCATCGCGTAATGCTCGCCCAGGTCTTCCAGCTCGGTCGGGCAGACGAACGTGAAGTCCGCGGGATAGAAGAAGAACACCGCCCACTTGCCGGCGACGTCGCCGTCGGTGACCTGGTAAAATTCCTGGCCCGCCTTGAACGCGGTTGCGGTAAACGGCTGAAGTTGGCTGCCGACGATACCCATTACGTGTTGTCTCCTGCTTGGATGTGCTTGAAATTCCACGACGGGAGATAAGGTGTGTTGCAGTGCAACCAAGGCGATTGTTGCGATTGCGAAGATCGGGAAACTCGATCACCCGATACGGACTGCCGTCAAACGATGAGCCCCGCGGGTAACCTGTAAATACGTCGCATTTCGCAACCTGATGTTAATCAAACCGGACCACGAAAGAAAAAAAGGGGTCGCATCCCGGCAGCCACAGTGAGCCATGATGCCCAACACGACCTCCCTTGCCGATCGCCGCCGTGCGCTCCGCTATGACACCACCATCAAGGCCGTGATCCGGACGAGCCAGGGCGCCCGCCACGCGGTCGTCCTCTACGATCTGTCCGAAGGGGGATGCGCGCTGACCGCCAGCGGCCACCCGCTGGCGCCGGGCGTTTCGTACGGACTCAAGATCAACGGCCTGGAAACGCTGGGCTCGGTGGCCGCCTGGGCCAACGGGCAGAGCGCGGGGCTGGAGTTTCAACACGCGTTGCATCCGGCGGTCGCCGACCATCTGGTGCGTTTGCATCCCCCGGTCGAAGAGGAACCGGACCATGCCTGATCCGCGCGCGGACGAGTCTTCCGTGCCTGATACCTTGGAGGGGCGCTGAACCTATGGAGCGCCGAGCCAGTCCGCGCCGCACGGTCAACCTGTCGGTGGTCTGCCGCGTGCCCGCCTCGCCGCATTCCGCCCGGATCCTCGACGTGTCGCAGTCCGGTTGCCGCCTCGCCCTGTCGCAAGGGCATGTGCTGCTCGGATCGACGGTGCACGTCACGTTGACCAACGCGCTGCAGATCAGCGGCACGGTGACCTGGTCGCACGGCGCCGAAGTTGGCGTTCGGTTCCACCGCCGGCTGTCGGACCGGCAAGCGATCGACCTGGGTATCATGGACGGTCCGCCGACCCCTGAAGAGAAGACTGACACCGTGTACAGCGCCCCCGGCGGAGGGTTGCACCACTGGGTGCGCCGGGTCATGGGCTGGAAATCGACCCATGCGGGACCGCCTGGCGACCAGCCCCCGGCCGCAAAATAACCCCCACGACCGGCGCAAGGCCGCCGATCAGCCGCACTGGGCGCGGTGCAGCAACTTGTGGTCAGCCAGAACGAGTGCCATCATCGCCGCCACCACCGGGGTGCCGCGGATACCCACGCATGGATCGTGCCGGCCGCGGGTCGCGATTTCGGCTGCGTTTCCGTCCCGGTCGATCGTCTCTACCGGGGTCAGGATCGAGCTGGTCGGCTTGAATGCGACCCGCACGACCACCGGCTGGCCGGTGGAGATGCCGCCGGCGATGCCGCCCGCGTGGTTGGCCGCGAACTGGGGGCCGTTCTCGCTCGGCCGCATCGGGTCCGCATTTTGCTCGCCCGTCAGTCGCGCAGCGGCGAACCCGTCGCCGATCTCGACTGCCTTGACCGCGTTGATGCCCATCATCGCGGCGGCCAGATCGGCGTCCAGCTTGGCATAGATCGGAGCGCCCCAGCCGGCGGGGAGACCGTACGCGACACATTCGACCACTGCGCCCAGCGACGATCCGGCGAGGCGGGCCCGGTCGACTAGCCCGGCCCACCGCTCGGCTGCGGCGGCGTCGGGCGACCAGAACGGGTTGGCGCCGATCTGCGCCGCGTCGAAGGCGCCGCGATCGATCGGGTCGCCGCCGATCTCGACCACATAGGCTTCGATCCGCACTTCGGGGATGACCAGCCGCGCGATCGCGCCCGCCGCGACCCGCGCGGCGGTCTCGCGCGCCGAGGAGCGCCCGCCGCCGCGATAGTCGCGCAAGCCGTACTTGGCGTCATAGGCGTAGTCGGCGTGGCCCGGACGATAGGCATTGGCGACGTCCGAATAATCCTTCGACCGCTGGTCGACGTTCTCGATCATCAGGCTGATCGGAGTGCCGGTGGTCCGGCCCTCGAAGGTGCCCGACAGGATGCGCACCGCGTCCGGCTCCTGCCGCTGCGTGGTGAACTTGTTTTGCCCCGGCCGGCGCGCATCGAGGAACGGCTGGATGTCGTCCTCGCTCAGCGACAGGCCGGGCGGACAGCCATCGAGGAGCGCGCCCAGCGCCGGCCCGTGGCTCTCCCCCCAGGTCGTCATCCGCAGCACGCGCCCGAAAGTGTTCCAGCTCATGACCGCTGCATAACCCACCTGCCGCCGGTGTCGAGCGCGGGCGGGACGCGCTTTGCTAGGGCCTGCCCACATTTTCCTACATCCGCGCGATCTGCCAGAACGTGGCCATGGCCTTACGCAATGCCGCACCTGTCCGGCAGTTCATGGCTTCGCCCGATCCGGATTTTCTTCGCCTGAACAGTGTGACACGTGTGACAGATCGCCGACGGGCGCGGTGGACGATACGCGCGCGGCGCTGGTCAAACGGCCGCGCGTCGGCCAAGAACAAAGCATGATTGCCAAGCTTAAGGGCCTGCTTGATGAAACCGGCGCCGACTGGGCGGTGATCGACGTCGCGGGCGTGGGCTACCTGGTCCACTGTTCCAGCAAGACGCTCGCCGCGCTGGGCGAGCCGGGGGAGGGCTGCACGCTGTTCACCGATCTGCAGGTAAGCGAGAACGATATGCGCCTGCTCGGCTTCGCCACCGCGGGGGAGCGCGACTGGTTCCGCCTGCTGACCCAGGTGCAAGGGGTTGGCAGCAAGGTGGCGCTGGCGATCCTCTCGGCATTGAGCACGGAGGACGTGCAACGCGCCTGCTCGGCGGGAGACGCCGCTACCATCGCGCGGGCGCAGGGCGTCGGTCCCAAGCTCGCCAGCCGCATCGTCAACGAACTGGCCGACAAGGCAGGCGCGCTCCCCACCGCGCCCGGCAGCGTCGCCACGCTGCCCAAGGGCGGGGCGAGTGCGGACGCGGTCAGCGCGTTGCAGAACCTCGGCTTCAAGCCCGCCGTCGCCGCTGCCGCCGTGGCGCGCGCGATCGACGAGCTGGGCGACGGGGCGGGCGAAGGTGACCTAATCCGCGTGGCATTGCGAAAGGCCGCGGGATGAACCTGAAGCTCAACAACCTGGCCCGGTACAGCGACCTGACGCTGTTCGCTTTGCGCGCGCTGACGGGGGCGTTCCTGATTCACGAAACGTGGGACAACGTAAGCAGCGCCGCGCGGATGACCGAATTCGTCGAGTTCCTCGGCCAGTTCGGGTTTCCGGCCCCGGCGCTGCTGGCGCCGTTGTCGGTCGCGATCCAGTTCGGATGCGGCATCCTGCTGGTCGCGGGGTTGCTGACCCGTGTGGCGGGCCTGCTGATCGCCGCCAACTTCGTGGTTGCGGTGCTGACGGTGCACTGGGACGAGGCGTTTCGCGGATGGTGGCCGGCGATCGTGCTGGTGTTCCTGGGGCTGCATTTCGCTGCGGCAGGCTCCGGCAGGTTCGGGCTCGATGGCTTGTTCGGGAAGCGCCGTTGACCGACGAAGAGCGCCTCACCGCACCTGCCCGGTTGCCCGACGACCCCGACGCCGCGCTGCGCCCGAAGTCGCTTGGCGAATTCGTCGGGCAAGAAGCGGCGCGGGAGAACCTGCGCGTGTTCGTCGATGCCGCGCGCGGGCGGGGCGAGGCGCTTGATCATGTGCTGTTCTTCGGCCCCCCGGGCCTCGGCAAGACGACGCTGGCGCAGATCGTCGCCAAGGAACTGGGCGTGGGGTTTCGCGCCACCAGCGGCCCGGTCATCGGCAAGGCCGGCGATCTGGCAGCGCTGCTGACCAATCTCGAAGCGAACGACGTCCTGTTCATCGACGAAATCCACCGCCTCAATCCGGTGGTGGAAGAAGTGCTCTACCCGGCGATGGAGGACCGCGCACTCGACCTGATCATTGGCGAAGGTCCGTCGGCGCGGTCGGTCCGGATCGATCTGCCGCCGTTCACGCTGATCGGCGCCACCACGCGGCAGGGACTGCTGACGACGCCGCTGCGCGACCGGTTCGGTATCCCGGTGCGATTGAATTTCTACACGGTGGAGGAACTGGAACGGGTCGTGACGCGGGGCGCGCGGCTCCTGGGGCTGGCGCTCGATCCCGGCGGTGCGCGCGAGATCGCCCGCCGCAGCCGGGGCACGCCGCGGGTGTCCGGACGGCTGCTGCGACGGGTGCGGGATTTCGCGCACGTGGCAGGGGACGTAACGGTGACGGCGGCGATCGCGGACCAGGCGCTGACCCGGCTGGAGATCGATCGGCTCGGCCTGGATGCGATGGACCGGCGCTATCTTCGCATGATCGCGGACATCTACAAAGGGGGGCCGGTGGGGGTCGAAACGCTGGCCGCCGGGCTCGCCGAGCCGCGCGACACCGTGGAAGAGGTGGTGGAGCCCTATCTGATCCAGCTGGGGCTGGTCGCGCGCACCGCACGGGGCCGCTGCCTCAACGATGCCGGCTGGACGCATCTCGACCTGCGGCCGCCTGCCGGCTCCCAGACCGGGCTGTTCGACGAAGGCGCCGCAACGCCAAAAGGTTAAGCGCGCCACCCCAAGCGGTGTCACTTTGGGACGGAAGCCGCCGTGCGCACCCTGCGGCACCCGAAAAGCGCGTTAGTCGGGCCATTATGATGATTAACGCAATTGTCCGTTCCGGGCGCGTGACGTTTGCTCATGACACAGGGACGCATCCCCGTCGGACACGCCGACCCGGACCGGCCCGCTGAGGTAAACGAGAGACAAGCTCATGTCGGTAAAGATGGCCCTGGCGAAACTGTCCGCGACCGCGGCGGGCACCGTGCTACTGGCAGGCGGAGCGGTCCACATGGCGGAGAAGCCGAAGGCTCATCCGACCAGCGTCAAGCAGACCAAGCAGATCAAGCACAAGGCCGTGCGTCACGCCAAGCCGCGCCACGTCGCCAAGCGGAACACGCCGCGCCCGGTCACTCGCCAGCGCCACATCGTCCGGCGCGAGGTTGTCGAGTGCGTACCCGCCGGGCCGATCGCGGGAGGCTATACCCCGATGCCGGCCGCGCCGATCGCTGGCGCCGACTGCGCGCCCGCTTACCAGATTGCCCTGGCGGCGGTGCCTCTGCCTGCACCGATGCCGCCGGTCAGCGGCGGCAGCGGCGGAGTGACCGTGGTCGGCGGCAGCGGTGGCTTCGGCGGCGGGGGCGGCTTCTTCGGCGGGTTCTTTGGCGGCGGCGGATCGAGCGGCGGCAGCGTGGTCGTCAGCTCCACCACGACCGGTTCGACCTCGGGCAGCTCGAGCTCGTCGGGCGGTATCGTCATCGACATCGACAATTCGAACAACGGCGGTTCGACCTCGACCTCCACCGGCGGCAGCTCCACCTCGACATCCAGCGGCGGCAGCTCCACTTCGACTTCGACCGGGGGGATCACGAGCACCACGTCGACCAGTTCGGGGAACGTGACCTCGACCTCCAGCTCAGGCAATGTGACCTCGACCTCGAGTTCAGGAAACGTGACCTCGACCTCCAGCTCCTCGGGGAACGTGTCGACCAGCACGTCGAGCTCGGGCAACATCACCAGCAGCACTTCGAGCTCGTCGTCGACATCCAGCTCGACCAGCAGTTCGACCAGTTCCTCCACCTCGTCGTCCACCTCCAGCTCGACCTCATCGTCCAGCTCGGGGACGAGCGGTACGCCGGTGCCCGCGCCGCCGATGATGGTGCTGTTTGGCGCCGCCGCGGCCGCCGTCCTGGCCCGCCGCAAGAAAGCTCCCAAGGCGGACTGAGCCTCGAAGCGCTCCGCCCTAACGAGAAGGGGCGGCCCCCGCGAGGGAGCCGCCCCTTTTGCTTAGCGCGCGCTGGGCGGTCAGGCGGCGAGCTTGCGCAGCACGTAGTGCAGGATGCCGCCGTTATTGAAATACTCGAGCTCGTTGGCGGTATCGATCCGGCACTTGGCGGTGAAGGTCATCTTCGTACCGTCCGCCCTGGTCACCTCGACCTCGACATCCTGCTGGGGCTTGATCTCGGCCAGCCCGCGAATGGTGAAGCGGTCGTCTCCGGTCAGCCCCAGGCTCTGGCGGGTTGCGCCATCCTTGAACTGCAGCGGAAGCACGCCCATTCCGACCAGGTTGGAGCGGTGGATGCGTTCGAAGCTTTCGACGATCACCGCCCGCACGCCGAGCAGGTTGGTGCCCTTGGCAGCCCAGTCGCGGCTCGACCCGGTGCCGTATTCCTTGCCCGCGATCACCACCAGAGGAGTGCCGTCCGCCTTGTGCTTCATCGCGGCGTCGTAGATCGCCATCGTCTCGCCGCCATAGCGGGTCATGCCGCCCTCGACGCCCGGGACCATCTCGTTCTTGATGCGGATGTTGGCAAAGGTGCCGCGCATCATCACTTCGTGGTTTCCGCGGCGGCTACCGTAGGAGTTGAAGTCCGCCTTTGCGACCTGATGCTCCTGCAGATACGATCCCGCCGGGCTGTCGGCCTTGATCGATCCGGCGGGCGAGATGTGATCGGTGGTGACCGAATCGCCCAGGATCGCCAGCGGTTTCGCCTCGATGACATCCATCACCGGCGCCGGGGTCATCTCCATGCCTTCGAAGTACGGCGGGTTGGCAACATAGGTCGAGCCAGCGCGCCACGCGTAGGTATCCGATCCGGTTACGTCGATCGCCTGCCAGTGCGCATCGCCCTTGTAGACGTCGGCATAGCGCGCTTCGAACATGCCGCGATCGATCGCGCCGGCGCGCAGTTCGGCGATTTCGGCGTTGCTTGGCCAGATATCCTTGAGGAACACGTCGACGCCGTCGCTGCCCTGGCCGATCGGGGAGTCGATCATGTCCTCGGTCACCGTTCCCTTGAGCGCATAGGCGACCACCAGCGGCGGCGAGGCGAGGAAGTTGGCGCGCACATCGGGCGACACGCGGCCTTCGAAGTTGCGGTTGCCCGACAGGACGCTGGCGGCGACGAGATCGTTCTTGTTGATCGCATTGCTGATCGGCTCGGCCAACGGACCAGAGTTGCCGATGCAGGTGGTGCAACCATAGCCGACCAGGTCAAAGCCGAGCGCATTGAGGTGATCCTGCAGGCCCGCCTTGATGAGGTAGTCAGTGACCACCTGGCTGCCCGGGGCGAGGCTGGTCTTGACCCACGGCTTGGGCTTCAGGCCGCGCTCGTTGGCCTTCTTCGCGACCAGGCCGGCCGCGATCAGCACGTCGGGATTGGAGGTGTTGGTGCAACTGGTGATCGCGGCGATGACCACATCGCCATCGCCCACGTCGTGTCCGGCGCCATCGACCGCGCACCGATTGGGCCTGGACTTTCCGTAGATGTCCTTGAGCTGTTCATTGAACAGATCGTCGACATCGGGCAGCGCGACCTTGTCTTGCGGACGCTTGGGCCCGGCGAGGCTGGGCACCACCGTGCCGAGGTCAAGCTCCAGCGTGTCGGTGAAGATCGGCTCCTCGGCCGTCGGATCGATCCACAACCCCTGCTCGCGGGCATACGCTTCGACCAGCGCGATCTGCTCCTCGGCGCGGCCGGTCAGGCGCAGGTAGTCGAGCGTCTTGTCGTCGATCCCGAAGAAGCCGCAGGTGGCGCCGTATTCGGGCGCCATGTTGGCCAGCGTCGCGCGGTCGGCGAGGCTGAGCGACGATAGGCCCGACCCGAAGTATTCGACGAACCGGCCGACCACGCCCTTGGCGCGCAACATCTGCGTGCAGGTGAGCACCAGGTCCGTCGCGGTCACGCCCTCGGCCAGCTGACCCGTCATGCGGAAGCCGACTACCTCGGGGATCAGCATCGAGACCGGCTGGCCCAGCATCGCCGCCTCGGCCTCGATACCGCCGACGCCCCAGCCCAACACGCCCAGGCCGTTGACCATCGTCGTGTGGCTGTCGGTGCCGACGCAGGTGTCGGGATAGGCGACCATCTGCCCATTCTGGTCTTCCGAAGTCCACACGCACTGGGCGATGTTCTCCAGGTTTACCTGATGACAGATGCCCGTGCCCGGAGGGACGGCCTTGAAGTTGTCGAGGCTCTTGGCACCCCACTTGAGGAAGTCGTAGCGTTCCGCGTTGCGGGCGTATTCAAGCTCCATGTTCTTTTCGAACGCCTTGGGCGTGCCGAATTCGTCGACCATCACCGAGTGGTCGATCACCAGATGGACCGGGACCAGTGGGTTGATCTTCTTGGTGTCACCGCCAAGCTTGGCGATCGCATCGCGCATTGCGGCGAGATCGACCACGCACGGCACGCCGGTAAAATCCTGCAGCAGCACGCGCGCAGGGCGATACTGGATTTCGCCCCCGGTCTGCGGCAGCTTGAGCCAGTCGGCCAGCGCCTGGATATGGCCGATCGACACGGTGAAACCGGCATCCTCGAAGCGGAGCAGGTTTTCCAGCAGCACCTTCATGCTGAACGGCAGCCGGCTGACATCGCCGATCGTCTCGCTCGCCTTCTTGAGCGAGTAGAACGCATAGTCCTTGCCGCCGACGGTCAGCGTGCTGCGGGTGGAGAGCGAGTCCTTGCCGACCTGAGTCATCGTGCGAAACAGTCCTTGATCTGGGCTTGGTGGATGCGCGCGCACCTGCGCGCATGACGGCTGGAGGTCAAGGTGGGGGCGGGCAGGAAAATGCTTGGGTCGGCGCAAGCAGGCCCGGCGGCTAAACCACCACCTGCTCAGGCTTGGACGATGCGCCGCGCGTGGCGACCCAGCATCCAGCGACGATCAGCAGCGCACCGGCAAAGGTCGCCCCCGACACCGGTTCACGGAAGAACAGCCAGCCGAACAACGCCGCCCACAGGAAACCGCTGTATTCAAGCGGCGCGAGGCGCTGGGTTTCGGCGCGGGCATAGCCCCAGGTGAACAGCAGCGCGCCTGACACCGACAACACCGCGCTCACGCCGATGTCGATCCACGCCGCTTGCTCCGGCAACCGGAGAAAGAACGGGGCAAAGCCGATCAGCACCAGGAACGTCACCCCGTTCTGGAACGCGGCGACCTCCAGCGGTTTCGCCACCAGCGCCTGCTGCCGCTGGAGGACCAGGTTCCATGCGTAGAGCACAGCCGATGCGAGGACCGCGGCGATCCCCAGCGGTGCCCCGTCTCCCATGGCCTCGCGCCACAACTTGCCAGCGAGGATGACCATCACCCCGACCAATCCCAGCAGCGCCCCGATGATGGCCCGGCGCCCGACCGTCTCGCCCAGCAGCCAGCTTGCCAGGAACAGGGCGATCAGCGGGGCGATGAAGCTGATGGCGATCGTCTGCGCCAGGGGCAGGACGGTGAGGGCGAAGAAAAACAGAAACGCCATCGCTGCAACCACGGCCCCGCGGATCAGGTGGATCTTGAGGATCGTCCGCGCGGGCCAGCGGCCCCCACTCGCCAGCCACGCCGGCGCGGCGATCGCGAAACCGATCGGCGCCCGCAGCAGCAGCGCGCTATAGGCTCCGACCGCCAGGCTGGCGCTTTTCATCCACGCGTCCATCCAGCTCAAGAGCCCGATTGCGGCGAACACCACCAGCACGGGCAGCAAGGGGTGATCGGCGCGTGGCATGGCGCGAGTGCGCCTCGTGGCAATCGTGCCACCGGTCAAGCGGGATTCAGCCGAGCTTCAGCCGCGCGCGTTGAAGGAGGCGGGGCGGCTGCGCTAAAGCGGCAGCGCGACATGGCGGCTCGGTGGAGTTGCGCACCAGATCAAGGGGCATACGAGTGAGCAAGGGTTCGATGGGCAAGTGGATGATCGGCGCGGCGCTGGCGGCAATCCCGGCAGCCGCCATTGCGGCCCCCGGCCAACCCGGGCCCAAGGCACCGGAGAACATCCTTCCGCCCGAACCGCCGACCGTAACCGCCGCACAGGTCCCGGCCGGTTCGGACGAAGTGACTTCTTCGCGCATGAAGGCGTTCGAGACCGTGCAATCGGTTG
This sequence comes from Altererythrobacter sp. TH136, assembly GCF_007065885.1. Taxonomy (NCBI): domain Bacteria; kingdom Pseudomonadati; phylum Pseudomonadota; class Alphaproteobacteria; order Sphingomonadales; family Erythrobacteraceae; genus Altererythrobacter; species Altererythrobacter sp. TH136. The sequence continues at coordinate 2,243,827 of NZ_CP041409.1, forward strand.
CGCCGGACGTGCAGCCTTGGAACGTGGCCGATGCGCAGGCGCTTGCCGCGGTGATCGCGGGCATCGGTGCTGAAGGGCTCGATCCCAAGGACTATCAGCTTGCCGAATTGCAGGCGGCGATCGCCCGCGGACCGGGCGGGGCGCTCGATCAGGCGGCCAGCCGTAGCTTTGCCTGGTTGGTCGAGGATCTGCGCGACGGACGCACGCCGATGGAGGCGCGCAAGCAGTGGTTCGTGGTCGATCCCGATCCCGATCGCTACCGCACCGCTGATGTGATGGCGCAGGCGCTGCGGAGCCATTCCGTCGCGGCGACGCTGGCTTCGCTCAATCCCGAGCACCCCGATTATGCCGCGCTGAAGGCTGAACTCGCGACCGCCGCGCCTGCGCAACGCAAGCTGATCCGGGCCAACATGGACCGCTGGCGGTGGTTGGCGAAGGATTTGGGTAGTCAGTACCTGATCACCAACGTGCCCGAATATCAGTTGCGCCTGACGGTGAACGACAAGATCATCAGCACCTACCGTACGATCGTCGGCAAGCCGGGCCGCACCGCCACGCCGCAGCTCGCCGAGACGGTCGAAGGGGTGATCTTCAACCCGACCTGGACCGTCCCGCAGTCGATCGTGAAGGGCGAGGGGCTGGGCGCGAAGGTGCTCGGCAATCCGGGCTGGGCGAAAGCCGCCGGCTACAAGGGCACACGCGACCCCAAGACCGGGTTCGTCACTGTCGTCCAGCAGCCGGGCGCGAACAATTCGCTCGGCCTGATGAAGGTCGACATGCCGAACCCGCACGCGATCTTCCTGCACGACACGCCCAACCGCAACCTGTTCAACCAGGAGAACCGCGCATTGAGCCACGGCTGCATCCGCACCGAGCGGGCGCAGGAACTGGCGATCACGCTGGCTATCCTGGGCAATCTCGCCACCACGCCCGAAACCCGCAAGGCGGCGGCGGACGAGGCGGTGGCGATCAGCACCAGCGGCAAGTACACCCGGGTGCCGGTGCAGAAGACGATGCCGGTCTACATCACCTATTTCACGATGGGCCGCGACATTACCGGCAAGCTGCGTCAATTCAACGACATCTACGGCCGTGACGCCCCGGTCCTCGCGAGCCTCGACGCGCCCCGCCAGGCGAACCGCGCCCGCGCGACGAGCGAGGAAGCGGTCGAGATCGTGGACGATCTGCAGACGACCTGAACACTGGCAGTGCCGTCGTTCGGTGATGAGCCGGGCGACGGCATCCGGTCGGGTGGGAGATGAGCGCGCGGACCGGGATCAGGTCCAGGGCGGCGGGGCCGGAGCTGGAACCTTAGAACCCGCCCGGCACCAACGGCGGCTGAGGGGTGCCTTCGGGGACCAGCAGTTGCAGGTCCCGGGGCGGTTGGGTGACGGTCTCGCCGCCCGGGCCAAGCCCCAGCTTGTCGGCGTAGAGCAGCCGCCCGCCGCCCAACCGCAGCAGGGCCAGTTTGAAATTGGCATCGCTCATGGCGAAGCAGCCGTTCGACCGGCCAAGCTTGCCATACTGCGCCAGGTGCGACGGCTCCGCATAGCTTGCCCGGTGCATCACGATCGCGCGGTCAAGCGCGTTGGAATTGGTCGGATCGCGTCCTTCCAGCCGGATCGAGGTGCCGTACTTCCCGGTGTACCACCCGAAGGTCATGTACGCGCCGCGGCTGGTGCACCACGATTCGTGGACGTTGGAGAAATAGTCGAGCCAGCCGTCATGCTCCGGATCGGAACCCATGCCATGTGCCACGTGGTAACTGTCGACCACGCCGCGCTCCAGATCGACGAAGTGGAAGCGCGGGTCGGACGAGCGTAGCCCGAAATCGGCCACTCCGACCACATCGCGAGCCCACAGGCCGGCGCCGTGCTTAGCGAGTTGCTCTTGTGCAATGGCAAACAGGCGGCGGTCACGCGGGCCCAACGAGGTGGGCACGGCGGGCACCTGCGCGCGCACCGGCAATGCCGTGAGCGCCGCACCAGCGGCTAGAGTTCCCTTGAGGAGGTCGCGCCGATTCATGGGCAAAGGACTAGCGCAGCAATTCTAACGGAGCGCTGAACCTCACTCGGCAGCCTCCGCCATTCCCGCGTCGCTCATCTCCGCCTCGATCTCGGCCGCCTTCGCTTCCACCAAACTGACGATGTGTTCGATCATTGTCTCGGACTGCACGTGGTGATCGGTGACGCCCGACAGGTACACCATATGCTTGCCCGCGCCGCCGCCGGTGATGCCGATGTCGGTTTCGCGCGCTTCCCCGGGTCCGTTGACCACGCAGCCGAGCACTGACAGGCTCATCGGCGTCTTGATGTGCTCAAGCCGCTTCTCCAGCGCTTCGACCGTGCGGATGACGTCGAAGCCCTGCCGCGAACACGATGGGCACGACACGATCCGCACGCCCCTGGTGCGCAGGCCCAGGCTCTTGAGAATTTCGAAGCCGACCCGCACTTCCTGTTCCGGTTCAGCGGACAGGCTGACGCGGATCGTGTCGCCGATGCCCGCCCACAGCAGGTTGCCGATGCCGATGCTGGACTTGACGGTGCCGCCGATCAGCCCGCCTGCTTCGGTGATGCCGAGGTGCAGCGGGCAATCGACTGCTTCGGCCAGCCCCATGTAGGCTGACACGGCAAGAAAAACGTCGCTTGCCTTAACCGCCACCTTGAATTCGTGAAAGTCGTGGTCCTGCAACAGCTTGATATGGTCGAGCGCGCTTTCCACCAGCGCTTCGGGGCAAGGCTCGCCGTATTTTTCCAGCAGGTCCGGCTCGAGCGATCCGGCGTTGACCCCGATCCGGATCGCACAGCCGTTCGCCTTGGCGGCGCGGACCACTTCGGCAACCCGCTCGCTGGAGCCAATGTTGCCGGGATTGATCCTGAGGCACGCCGCGCCTTTGTCGGCCGCTTCCAGCGCGCGCTTGTAGTGAAAGTGAATGTCGGCGACGATCGGCACCTTGGCCGCACGGGTGATCTGATCGAAGTTCGCGGTGCTATCAGGCGTCGGGCAGGACACGCGGATGATGTCCGCGCCCGCATCCTCACACCGGCGGATTTGGTCGATCGTCGCCCCGACATCCTCCGTGGGCGTGTTGGTCATCGTCTGCACGCTGATCGGCGCATCGCCGCCGACCGGAACGTTGCCGACCATGATCTGGCGGGACTGACGGCGGACGATGTCGCGCCATGGACGGATCGAGGACAAAATCTGGTGCTCCTTGCCGCCGTGCATATAGAGGCCGCTCGATGAAGGAGCAATGACAGCGCCCCATGACACCTTCGATGACAATCGAATGCAGTTGCGGCATGGCATCCGCATGGTGAAGACGACCCGCGATCCGACTGACCACAGCGATGAGAGCGGACCCCTGCTGTTCGGCCGGGTGCTCGATGGGCAAGGCAGCGGTCGGCCGATCCGGTGGGACGAGGCGCAGGGGTGGCAGTCCTCCGTGCCGGGCGAAGTGCTGTGGCTGCACCTCGACCGCGTGAGCGAGGGGATGGGCGACTGGCTGCAAAGTGAGTTGCTCATTGCCGAGCCGATCGCCGAACTGCTGACCAGCGACGACACCCGGCCGCGGGCATTCCGCGAGGGGGACGCGCTCGTCGCTACGTTGCGAGGCATCAATTTCAATCCCGGCGCGGACCCCGAAGACATGGTTTCGCTCCAGATGTGGAGCGACGGCCGGCGGGTAATCACCCTGCGGCGCAATCCATCGCAGACCCCACGCGACGTTCTGGCGGACGTCGATGCCGGCAAGGGGCCGCTGGATGCCGGCGGGCTGGTGACCGCGCTCACCGAAAACCTGGTCCATCGGATGAATCGCGCAATCGTCGACATGAACGACGAGATCGACCGGCTGGAAGAACACGGCGACGACGACAGCGACAGCGAGGCACGCCTGCGCAAGATCGCTGTCATCCGCCGAAACTGCCTCGCTCTGCAACGCCACATGGGGCCACAGCACGTGGCGCTGGAGGCGATCCGCCACGATGCGCCCGCCTGGTTCGAAGAGCACGACCGGCGCGAGATCGGCGAGACGATCGCGCTGCTGCGCCGCTTCCTTGACGATATCGACGTCAGCAAGGAAAGCGCGGTAGTGCTGATGGACGAGCTCAGGAGCCGGGCCCTCGCCCGCTCCGAAAAGACCAACCGGCGGCTCACTCTGGTCGCCACGGTGTTCCTGCCGCTCAGCTTTCTGGTCGGCCTGTTCGGGATCAACGTCGGCGGGATGCCGTGGGCCGAGATACCGGGCCATCCGCGCGGTTTCTGGTTCGTTACCGGACTGTGCCTGGTGTTCGCCGTCGTGACCATATGGCTGTTCCGGCGCTGGAGGTGGCTGTAACGGCAGTTCGCCGAAGCAGGATACCGGGTTGCTAGAGAGGCAGTTCGTAGAGGAACTCGTCGTCGCGGTGCTGGCCGACCCAGAAGTCGATGTCGGCCACGTGCCGGAACCCGAACCGTTGGTAGAACCGCTGCGCGCCGAAGTTCTCGCTGTAGACCGACAACTGCATCGCGTCGCAATGTCGTTGCCGGGCCTGGTCGATCGCGCGGTGCAGCAGCGCGCTGCCAATGCCGTGGCCGGGTTCGCAATAGAGCTGGCCAAGGATGCACGGGCTGCGCGGGTGGGGATCGGGCCGCGCATCGAACCGCGCGCCGAACTCCACCGTCGAATAGCCGGCGATGCGCTGGTCCTGATCAGCGACAGTGAGCACCTTGTCGGGATCGGCGATGATCGCCGAGAAGCGGTCGGGAGAACGATATTCATCGAGAAACGCCGCCAGGTCCTCGGCCGCGTACAGGTGACCAAAGGCCCGGGTGAAGGACTGGCGCGAGAACGCCACGAGCTCATCGACGTCGGCGGCGGTTGCGGATCGTAGACGCATCGCTGGTCACCTAGGGCGTGCGCACGAATCCCGCCAGCCGCCACGAATGCTTGCGAGCGTTTCCGCACGGTCGCCCGGACCCGGTTGGCCCGGTGCCACGGGACTCGACAAGCGGCGTCAGAAGCGTAGCTTCCACCTGCCGAGGGGCCGGCCCACAGGGGGAATGAGGTCGCCCGACTCCAGAGCAATGGCGGAGGCGCAATCGTGCGCCGGCCGCGCATTGGGAGTCTCGAGCATATGACCAAGTTTTCCATGACCGCGCTGAGCGCGCTGGCGCTTGCGCTGGCGGTACCGCACGCCGCCGTTGCCCAGTCGGCTTACCCGGTCGATCCTGCCGATTACGTCGAAATGGGCATGATCAAGATCGATGACGGTCACGATCTCGAATACGCCAATTACCTGGCGCAAAGTTGGCGCAAGTCGCAGGACTACGCCAAGCAACAAGGGTGGATCAGCGACTACCAGATCTGGGCGAACAGCAATGCCCGGGATGGCGAAGCCGACATCTACCTCGTCACGTGGTTTCCCGCCTTTGCCGATGCCGCCGAAGGCATGCGCCGCAACAAGCTGTTCCTTGAACACATGAAGAGCACCGAGGCGCAGATGCAGGCCGAATCGGGCAAACGCGCAACGTATCGCAAACAGATGGGATCGATGCTGTTCCGCCAGATGAAGTGGAACCGCTGACCCCCTTGACCGCGCGCGGGGCGGACAGGGTCAGTTGCTGAACTTGTCCGCCTTGCGCCGGCCAAAGCGCATCCCGCCTTCCAGCCGGGAGCGAAGCTGGGCGTAGTAGGCTTCCAGAAAGGCGCGCTCGTCCCCGGCACCGGGGTGCCAGCCGATCTTGCGGCAGATCGCCGCGTGAACCGAAGCCAGCGCGGCCGGGTTGCCGTCGCGCAAGACCCGTTCCAGCGTCTGCAGTTCGTGCTCTCCATAGACCGCCAGATCGTCGTCGCCGAAACGATAGCGCGCGCCGGTGACCTCGCTGGTCCCCCTTGCTCCCACCGCGGTCGAGAGCGCCTGAGGCAGCTTTGGGCGCGGTGCTTCGACCACCCAGGTCCCTGCCACGACGTCACCGGCGCGCAGCGCATCCCGGTTGAAGAACGGGAACAGCATGAAGCCGAGGAACCACAGCGCTCCAGCGACGCCGGCTGCGCCCGTCTGGCCGGTCGGCGCAGACATCAACAGGATCACCGGCATGAAGAACTCGATGTCGCGCAGCAGATTGCGCGCGATCACCGCCTCGGCGGTCAGCCGCGCCGCACCTTCACCGGGCGCAGCGCGGGCGGCCACGCGGATGCCGGCGGCGCGCTTGCCCGGCGTAGCGCCGCGGGGGCCAAGCTCGAAGGCGATGAAGTAGCCGTTCCACGCAAGGAACCACGCGAGTGTCCACGAAACGCCCAGGAATTCGCCCGCTCCGCTGGTCGCCGCGCCATCCAGCGCGCGGAGCCCGCCCGCGACCCACGCGATCAGGAACGTGAGCGCGACCGCGCCGAACGTGAGGATCAGGTAATCGAGAATGAATGCGCCAAATCGGGCGGCACGGCTGGCGACCACGAACGTCAGGGCGATGCCTTCCGGGGTGATCACCTCGCGCCGGCGCTTCGTGTCGTACGGAATGACGGCGCCGGTCATGCGTCAGCTGCGCTGGCCGATCGGCCAAAGGCGAAGAAGTAGGCGAGCCAGAACAGCAGCATCGCGCCGCCGATCAGCAGCCGGTCCCACGTCTGCCCGACCAACTCGCGGGCGAATGCTTCCAGCACCGCCGCTACCACCAGCATCAGCACCACGCCCGCCATCACTGTCGCTGCCCGCCGGCCGGCGGCGGCGGTCGCAGGCAGCAGCGCGCGCTTCCCGGGGAAGGCCATCGACCGGCCGACGTGGATGCCGGCCGCGCCAGCCAGGAGGATGGCGAACAGTTCGGTCGAGCCGTGGACCGACAGCCACGCGGCGAATTCGAGCGTCAAGCCTTGCCCGGCAAACAGCCACAGCATCGCGCCAAGGGTGGCCATCTCCTTCAGCAGGATCAGCAAGGTGGGAATGCCGAACGCAAAGCCCAGCGCGAAGGCCAGGATCGAAACGCTGGCGTTGTTCTGGAACAGGTAAGCGGCAAAACCGGACAGGCCCGCTGCGCTGCTCTCGGTGCCCAAAGCCTGCAGCAGCACCTCTCGGCTGGCGCCCGGCACGCGGGTGTCGGTGAACTGGCTGGGGACGAGGCTCCAGTACCATTCCTGATCCTGCGCGACGAGCAGCCAGCCGGCGACGGCCCCGGCGATCATCACCGCCAGCGCGATCAGGATATCGGGCCAGATCGCACGCACCGCCCGGCTGAGTCCGCCGCCAAGGAACCCGGCGAGCCACCGTGCGAAGCCCTGACGCGGGCCATAGACCTGGAACCACGCCCGGCGGACGAGGCTTTCGAGCCAGGCGATGGTCGCGGCATCGAGCGACGTCTCGCGCGCCACCGCCAGGCTGGATGCCGCCGTACGGTAGAGCGCGGGCAAGGCGAGCACGTCTTCGTCGCTGAGCTTGCGCAGGCGGCCCGTTTCCATCCGCCGGACAATCTGCTCCAGCCGCCGCCAGTCGTCCTCGCGGCTCAGGCGGAACCGGTCGGAACGCAGGATCGCGGCTTCGATCGCATCGGGGGCAAGGTCGCTCATCCGATGGCTCCCTCGCGTTTGACGTCCAGGTAACGGTCGATCAACCGGTAGCCGATCGCGTTCCACGGCGCTTCGATGACGTCGATCCCGCGCTGGCGCAGCCGCTGCAGAACCAGCGCGCGCTGGCGGGCCAGGGTGTCGGCCGTAACGGCGGTGGCCAGCGCATCCAGGCTGTCGGGCTCCGCCGCCTGCAGCTCGGCCAGTTCGCTGTCCTCGATGGTGACAAACAGGACCAAGTGTCGCTCCACCAGCCGCCCGAGACTTTCGATCATCAGTTCGGCACTGGTGGGATCGGTGAAGTCGGAGAACAGCACCACCAAGCTGCGCCGCTGGAGCCGCTGGGACAGAGTGGCCAGCGCCAGGGTAAAATTCGGTTCCTCCGCATGATAGTCCAGCCCGGCGGCCGCGCTTTTCAGGTAGTGAAACGCGCGGGTGTCGCCGTGGAACGGCGTAAGCACCAGCGGCCGGCGGGCAAAGCCGAACAGCGCCACCCGGTCGCCGCCCTTGAGCGCCACATAGGCCGCGCTCAGCGCAGCGGTCACCGCCCGGTCGATCCGCGGCAGGCCATCGACCGGCTCGCACATCGACTGGCCGCAATCGAACGCGAACACGATCTGGTTGTTGCGCTCGGCCTCGTTCTCGCGGGCGAACAGGCGGGTGTGGCGGCTGCTGGTCTTCCAGTCGATCCGCCGCCGGTCCATGCCGGGTTGATATTCCGAGAGCGCTTCGAACTGGGTGCCCTCTCCGCGGATGCGCCGCGCGATGAGGCCGACCTCCGTATTGCGGAGGAAGTGCTGCAGGGTGGGGCTGCGGATTGGCGACAGGTCGGGCCAGATCCGCAACTGGCGCTCGAGCGGCACGGAAAACTGCCGGGCGCCGAGGCCCAGCGGGCCGCTCCAGCGCAGCCAGAGATGAGAGAGGGCGGCGGTGCCCCGGCGGTTGGGGACGAGCACCGCTTCCCCCTGCCACGCGCCGTCGCGCGGCGTCAGCGCGACATTGGCCTGACCCGATCGCGCGAGTCGGGGATCGACTGCAAGCGCCGCATCCACTCCGCGCGCGCGGCCATCGCCGATGTCGGCCATCACCGTCAGCGTCACCGGCTCCCCGATCTCGGCATCTTCGGGCACCGTGACCCGCCACTCCGCCAACCCGCCCGCGAGCATTGCATCGATCAGTACCAGCGCGACCAGCATCACCCCCGCCAAAGGTGCCACGACCCACGCGCCGGGCGCGGAAGCGGCGATCACCAGCGCGACCGGCGCGGCCAGCATGGCGAACAGCGCGGCACGGGGGGCGGGGACGATCATCGCTAGCGCGGCGCCTCGGTCTGCTCGACCAGTTCTCCGACGAGCTGCTCGACCTGTCGGCCTTCGATCTCGGCGGCGGGACTGAGTGTCAAGCGGTGCCGCAGGACCGAAGCGGCGAGTGCCTTGACGTCGTCGGGAAGCACATAGTCGCGCCCTTCCAGCGCCGCGCGGGCGCGAGCTGCCTTGGCGAGCTGAACCGCAGCGCGCGGTGAAGCGCCGGTGGCGAGATCGCTCGTTTCACGCGTCGCGCGCACCAGCCGCACCACATAATCGACGATATCCCCGGCGACTGTCACCTGATCGAGGGCGGCGGAGGCACCGGTGAGCCGGGCGGCGTCGGTCACCGGACCGACCCCGAACTCGGCCGGACGCGGCGGGCCGAGCCGCTGGGCGAAGCGGCTGACGATCGCAGCTTCCTCTTGCGGAGCGGGATAAGCCACCAGCAGCTTGAACAGGAAGCGATCGAGCTGCGCCTCGGGCAAGGGATAGACGCCCTGGCTCTCAATCGGATTCTGCGTTGCGATCACCATGAATCGCTCTGGCAGGGCGTGAGTCTCGCCGTCGAGCGTCACCCGCCGCTCCTGCATCGCTTCGAGCAGCGCGGCCTGGGTCTTGGGCGGGGTGCGGTTGATTTCGTCCGCCAGCAGCAGGTCGCAGAAGATGGGCCCGCGGGTCAGGGTGAACTGGCTGGTCTGGAAGTTGAACAGGTTGGAGCCGAGGATATCGCCCGGCAGCAGGTCGGGGGTAAACTGGATGCGCCCGAAATCCAGGCCCAGCGCGGCGGCAAAGCACTGGGCGAGGAACGTCTTGGCGGTGCCCGGCGGACCCTCCAGCAGGACGTGGCCTTCCGCGAGCAGCGCGACCAGCAAATGCTCGACGATCTGTTCCTGCCCGACCACGGCCTTGGCGACTTCGCCGCGGATGGCGGCGGCCAGGTCGCGCATCTCGTCGAGGGTCATGGTCATCGGGCGTTGATCCTTTCGAGCGACTTGAGGGCGTGCGCCGCGCGCAGCGTCTGCGATGGTCCGCGCGCGGCGCGCAAGCGGTCGGCCAGCTCGCTGAAGCTGGGACCGTCCGGCGCGCGGCGTGCCAGGGCGGCGTCGATTGCGGCCGGGTCGGCGCTACGCAGGCCAAACGACGCGGCGAGCCTGCGGGCGACGAGATCGGCGAACGGTGCGCCCAGCAGATGCAGCCGTCCGCTGCGGCGGATGAAGCCTGCGGCGTTGGCGGCGAGGCGCGTCTTGCCGAAAGCGATCGCCCGATCCTCCGCCACCGGCGCGCCGAAGCGGCCGAACGCGCGCCATCCCACCACCAGCAATGCCAGCAACAGGGACAGCGTCGCGGCAAGAAAAGGCGGTTGGAAGGCGAGCGTGAGCAGGTTCTTGTTCGCCCCGAACCCGTTAAGCGTGAGATCGAACACCACCGGAACGTCCTGCCCCTCGCGCGCCGCCTCGATCACCTTGGCCGCTAGCAAGGCGCGGTTGCGATCAGCCAGCCCATAGTTGTTGAACAGGTCCGGCTCGAACGCGACCACCAGGCTCCACTTATCGCTATCGCACTCCGCATCCGGAGCCGGGGCGCGGGCCGCGGCGTCGAGCACCGGATAGCAGCCGTGGTCGTCGGCATAGGCCACTAAATCGCGGCCACCCGAGTCGCGCACCAGGCTGGTCCAGGCGCCTTCCTCCAGCCCCAACACCTGATCGCGATCGGGCAATTGGCCGGCAAGGTCCATGCCCTGCCAGTCAGTGCCGCCGGGCAGCCGGGCAAGTCTGACGGTCATTTGTTGCGGGTCAGTCAGTTCATCGGTCCAGCGCGGCCGGCCTGCGCCGAGCATTTGGACCCACCCCTGCTTGGTATTCGTCAGCGAGGCGGGGACGGTGACGCTGTTCCACTTCGGCAGAATCAGCAGAGTCGAGCCCGAATAGCGCCGCCGCTCGATGATCTCGGCAATGTCGTCGGGATCGCTCCACTGGGTGGGAGTAAGCACCAGCAGCGATTCGCCGGTGAGCTTGCCCGGACTGCGCGACAGGGTGACGTCATAGCCCTGCTTCTGCAGCATTGCGGCAAGCCCGGCATAGCCATCGAGTCCCTGGCTCCGCGCGTGGCCGCTGCCACTTCCCCCGCCCGGTCCGGTATCGCCCTGTCCGATGAAGTACAGCAGCGCGATGAAAGTCGCCGTGCCGAACAGCACCGCGCCCAGCACTGCGCGCGGGCTGAACGACCCGCTCATGCGCGCGCCGGCAGCCGGGCAAGAGCGAACTCGGCATACGCGGCGCGGGCCGCGTGCCAATCTTCGGCCCCGAGCGCGCGCAAGGCAAACAGGCTGCGCTCCACCCGCCCGGCGATCGTGCCGAACGCGGTGCGCGCGCCGTCAGGTAACGCGGGCAGGGCGGCCAGCTCGCGTGCGGTGGTCGCGGGTTCGACGAGGTCGGGACGGGCAGCGGCGATCTGGCCGACGCTGCGCTTCAGCAGTAGGTGCGTCGCCTCATCGAAGCGGCCTTGCGCGGCGAGCGCGTCGGCATCCTCCAGTAGCGCGAGCGCATCGCCTGCCGCGGGAATCCAGCCGCCGTCCTCCGACGCCTGTTGCTGTCTGGGGCGCCAGTGAAGCGCGGGAGACAGCATCCGCCACAGCAACAGGGCAAGTGCGGCGATCGCGATGGCAAGAAGCACCCATTTGAATATCGGCCAGCTTAAGCCCAGCGCACGGCCGACGGGCGCCAGCACGTCTCCCAACCATCCGAACAGCGCATCGAGCCAGCCCGGTTCGGGCGGAGCTTCCTGGGGAATCTGTACCGGCGCGAACTGGATCGAATCGTCGGCGCGCACCGCGTCCCATGCCTTGGCAGGATCGCCGATCTGCCCCGTTCCCCCGATGCTGCCAGTCGTCACCGACCGGTGGTGACACGGCGCACCCGCAGGCGCAACTAACCGCGCACGCGTTCCTGGCGATAGGTCCCGAGGATGCGCAGTTCCTTGCAATGAAAGGCGAGCTCGTCGAGCGCCCGGTCGACCGCCGGTTCGCCCGGCGCGCCGATGATGTCGGCATAGAACATCGTCGCGGAAAAGCTCGCGCCGGCCTGGTAACTTTCCAGTTTCGTCATGTTCACGCCGTTGGTCGCGAACCCGCCCATCGCCTTGTACAACGCCGCCGGCACGTTCTTTACCTCGAACACGAACGTGGTGATCGCCGGCCCCCTGACCGTCGCAGCAGCGAGCGGCTGCCGTGCCAGCATCAGGAAGCGGGTGGTGTTGTCGGCCGCGTCCTCGACATCATGTTCCGCAATTTGCAGGCCGTAGAGCTCGGCGGCGAGCGGCGGAGCGATCGCCGCGAGGCCCGGCTCCCCCCGCTCCGACACATGCGCCGCGGCGCCGGCGGTGTCGGCATAGCTCAACGGCACGATGCCCCGCTCGCGCAGGAACCGGCGCGACTGGCCGAGCGCTTGAGGATGGCTGTAGGCCGCCTCGAACGGGCCCATGGTCCCGTCCGCGCCGGCCAGCGCCATCAGCGCGTGGTTGATGCGCAGGAAGTGCTCAGCCACGATGTGCAGGCCGCTTTCCGGGAGCAGAAAGTGGATGTCGGCTACCCGCCCATGCTGGCTGTTCTCGACCGGGATGGCTGCGCTGCCGGCGCGTCCGGCTTTTACCGCGTCGATCGCGTCTTCGAAGCTGAAGCACGGCAACGGCAGGCAGCCGGGTGCCATCTCGGTGGCGGCGCGATGCGAATTGGCCCCCGGTGCCCCGGCAAAAGCGACCGCGCGCGCCGGGTCCGCGGCGGCGGCGGACTGCATCGCCTTCACCAGCGATCGGGCGGGTGCGGGGAACGAGGATTGAAAGCTGTCCATCTGGCGCTTGCGCCTAACGGCGCGGCAATCGCCGGGCAAGCCGCACGACCAGATGCGCGGGCACTTGCGCGCGCGCGGCGCCCTGACTAGAGCGCGGCGCAACCATTTTCCTTCCGCCTTTCTTCCGGATCACGCACCCCATGCAAGACCGCTTCAATACCGCCGCCGGCTGGGTCCTGTTTTCAGGCATCGTCGCGCTTGGTCTGTCGAGCGTCAGCGCGAAATACTTCACCGCCGACAAGCCGCACCGCCCCGAACAGATGGGCTATCCCATCGAGGGCGTGGTCGAGGAAGGTGAAGGCGGCGCGGACGCAGGGCCGGGTCTGGCGGTGCTGCTCGCTTCAGGCGATGTCGCTGCGGGTGAGAAGGCGGCGCAGGGCCGCTGCGGCACTTGCCATACCTTCGATCAGGGCGGCGCCGTGAAGCAGGGACCTAACCTCTACGGGGTCATGGGCACGCCGATCGGCAAGCACGCAGCGGGGTATGCGTATTCTAGCGCGTTGTCGGGTCACGGCGGCGAATGGTCGTACGAGAACATGGACGCGTGGCTCGCCAGCCCGAAGGCGTTCGCGCCTGGCACCAAGATGAGCTTTGCTGGCCTGTCGAACGGGCAGGACCGAGCGAACATCATCCTTTATCTGAAGCAGCAGGGTGGCGGACCCGCTTTGCCGACTCCGGAAGCGGCAGCGCCTGCCGGCGATGCGGCAGAAGCTGCCGCCGCCGGCGATCCTTCCGCCACTGCCGGGCCGGCCGAAAAGCCTGGCATGGATGCAGCCGGCGCGGTCGCGGCCCCGGTGACCGACGGGCCGCTGAACACGAACAAGGGCGAGAACTAAGCCGGTATTCCCGCCGGTCAGCGCAACCTGACTAGCGCCTATGCTTGCGGCCCGGATGCGGGGGGTGTTCCTCCGATTCGCGCGCGTCCTGCCGCTGCCGCCGCTCGTTCGCCCGGCGCCGCTTGCGCTCGGCGGCCTTGGTCGCGCTGGTGTGGCGGCGCATGCTCTCGATCCAGATAAGCGCCGCAATCAGCAACGCGGTCACTGCGATGACCAGGATGACGTGCGTCGTCACGAGAAGGGCGCAGCGGCATACATCGAAGGCGTGTGCGTGCGCCGATTGACGCGAATAGTCCAGTTTGGGCGAACTCGGGCGTTGGGCGCACCGTCAGGTAAGCGGATCGCCCTTGAAGCCCTGTGCGATCACGTACCACTCGCTCGACCCCTTCCGGCTGGCGGGCGGCTTGGCGTGCTTGACCGTGCGGAAATGCTTTTTCAGCAGCGCCAGGATCTCCGCGTCGGTCCCGCCGGCGAACACCTTCGCGACGAACGCACCGCCGGGTTCGAGGTGTTCCACGGCGAACCACGCGGCCGCTTCGACCAGGCCCATCGTCCGCAGGTGATCGGTTTGCTTGTGACCGACCGTGTTGGCGGCCATGTCGGACAGCACGAGATCTGCCTTGCCGCCAAGCGCTTCGGCCAGCTTCGCGGGCGCATCGTCGGACATGAAGTCCATCTGCAGCAGCGTGACGCCCTCGATCGGGTCGGTCTCCAGCAGATCGATGCCGACCACGCTTGCCTTGGGACGCAGCTTGCGCACCACCTGGCTCCACCCGCCCGGCGCGATGCCGAGGTCGATCACCCGGTGAACGCCCTTCAATACGCCGAATTTCTCGTCGAGTTCGATCAGCTTGTATGCCGCGCGGCTGCGATACCCCTCGGCCTTGGCCTGCTGGACGTACGGGTCGTTGAGCTGGCGCGACAGCCAGCGATTGGACGACGCGGTGCGTCCGCGCGCGGTCTTGACCCGCTTGGTCGTATCGCCGCCGCCGCGGGTCATGCCGCAGGCCTGGGCGGGGCGGGGGTGCCGGCCATCAGGCTGCGCAGGATGCCTTCGCGAATCCCCCGATCGGCCACGCCCAGCCGTTCTGCCGGCCAGATGTCGAGGATCGATTCCAGGATCGCGCAGCCCGCGACGACCAGGTCCGCGCGGTCCGGCCCGATGCACGGGAGGGTCTGCCGCTCATCAAGATCCATCACCGACAGCCGCTCGCTGATGGCGCGCATCGCTTGCGCCGGCACGATCAGCCCGTCGACCGCGCGGCGATCGTACTGCGGCAGCTCGAGATGCAGGCTGGCGAGTGTCGTTACGGTTCCGCTGGTGCCCAGCAGGCGGATATCCTCCGCCCGCGAAGCGTCGGCGATGCGCTCGGCGAACGGTGCAAAGCTATCCGACACCAGCATCCGCATCTGCCGATAGCGGCCGAGCCGGGTGGCGGCGTCGTCTTCTGCGCGGCCGACGGTGTCGGTCAGCGAGACCACGCCCCACGGCACGCTGGCCCAGTCTATGATCCGCGGCACGCGTTCGCCCGGCTCGATCAGCACCAGTTCGGTTGACCCGCCGCCGATGTCGAAGATCACCGCCGGCCCGTGGCCCTGTTCCAGCAGGATATGACAGCCCAGGACCGCGAGTCGGGCTTCCTCCTGCGCCGAGATGATGTCGAGCGCGATGCCGGTTTCCTCGCGCACGCGATCAATGAAGTCCGCCCCATTGGCGGCGCGCCGGCAGGCTTCGGTGGCAACCGAGCGGGCCAGCGACACGTTGCGGCGCCGCAACTTGTCGGCGCAGACGTGGAGCGCCGCGAGCGCCCGGTCCATCGCCTCGTCGCTCAGGCGGCCGCTGTGCGCGAGTCCCTCGCCCAGCCGCACGACTCGGCTGAACGCGTCGATCACCGTGAAGTTTTCGCCGGAAGGGCGCGCAATCAGCAGCCGGCAGTTGTTGGTGCCCAGATCGAGCGCGGCATAGGCCTGCCGACGGGGTTCGCCGGTGGCCGGCGCGCCGGTGCGCAAGGCGGTGCCGCGATGTGCGCTGGGATCGGACGGCGAGGGGCGCTTGTAGCGGAAATCGGCTACTTTGCCGGACGGTTTGCCCCCGTTGCTGCGCGTCCTGTTCCTGGCGCTCCTGACTTTGTCCGGCGGAGAGACATCCGCCATTTCAATGCTTTCTGTTCCTCCCGCCAGACGCATCGGGCGCGCCGCGCGGGGACCTGGCGACAATGCTAGCGGGCTGCGTGCCAGTCGGCAAGCTCGCCGGGACACAGTCGCTCCAGCGCGCTTGACCTTGGTCGCGGACGAACCTAAGTGCGCCTCCTCGCGGACCGGCCCCTGGCCGCCACCCGCGCCGGTGCCCCGTCCTCTAATGGTAAGAGAGCGGACTCTGACTCCGTCAATCAAGGTTCGAATCCTTGCGGGGCATCCAGCTTTTCAGGTTCGGCTGATCATGCAAGCCCGCGGCTCCTCCCTTGCTTTGCCAGCACTTTGTCGATGTCGCTGATTGCATTCAACAAGCCGATGAATGTCCTGTCGCAGTTCACCGACCGCGGCAGCGAAACCACGCGCGCCACGCTGTCGGACTTCATCGATCCGCCCGGAGTCTATCCAGCCGGCCGGCTCGACCGCGACAGCGAGGGGCTGCTGTTGCTGACCGACGACGGCCGGTTGCAAGCGCGCATTGCCGATCCGCGGTTCAAGCTGGAAAAGACTTATCTGGTGCAGGTGGAAGGCACGCCGGACGACGCGGCGCTGGGCCAACTGCGGCGCGGCGTAGTGCTCACCGATGGGCCGACCCGTCCTGCGCGCGCCGAGTTGATCGAGCCGCCCGCCCTGTGGCCGCGCGATCCGCCGGTCCGGTTTCGCAAGAGCGTACCTGACGCGTGGCTGCGCCTTTCCATCAGCGAGGGACGCAATCGCCAGGTACGGCGGATGACCGCTGCGGTCGGTCTGCCGACCTTGAGGCTGGTGCGCTGGCGGATCGGCGAGTGGGACCTCGCCGGTCTCGCACCCGGCGAATGGCGATTGGTGTAAGCGGTTATTGCCGCGCGCCGGCTTGCCGCCTATCGGCGCGCCAATGACCGAAAAAGAAGAACGCGATCTCACCGAACGCAAGTTTTACCCCGCCGAGCAGGAAGCTGCCTTCTCCGACAAGGCCAGCCCCGACACACCACAGACCCGTGACCCCGCATACCGGCTGGCATTTCGCGATGTCGAATTCCTGCTGCGCGAGGAACTGCGTCCGGTGCGCTTCCAACTGGAGTTGCTGAAGCCCGAAATGCTGCTCGACGAGGCGGGGGTTGGATCGACCCTCGTGATGTACGGCTCCGCCCGCATTCCATCACCCGATCACGCCGCTATGCTGGTCGAGAACGCCTCGCCCGAAAACCGCGTGGTGGCCGAGCGGCTGGCGGCCAAGGCCAAGTACTATGACGAGGCGTACAAGCTTGCACGGATGGTTAGCGAGCGAGCGATCGTCGAGAATGGCGAGCGCCAGTTCGTCATCTGCTCTGGCGGCGGCCCCTCGATCATGGAAGCTGCCAACAAGGGCGCGAACGATGCCGGTGCCGAATCGATCGGGCTCAATATCGTCCTGCCGCACGAGCAGGCGCCCAACGAATATGTCACCCCGCACCTGTCGTTCCAGTTTCACTATTTCGCGCTGCGCAAGATGCACTTCCTGCTCCGCGCGCGGGCGGTGGCGGTGTTCCCCGGCGGGTTCGGCACGTTCGACGAGTTCTTCGAGCTGCTGACCCTGATCCAGACCGGCAAGATGAAGCCGATGCCGATCCTGTTGTTCGGCAAGGATTTCTGGACCCGGGTGATCGACTGGGACGCGTTCGCCGAGGAAGGGACGATCTCCCGCGCCGACCTCGATCTGTTTCGCTGGTGTGAAACCGCCGACGAGGCCTGGGGCCACATCGCAGCGTTCTACGACATCAAGGATTGAGCGCCCGGCTGGTGCGCGCCTCAGGTAGGGGTGCGCACGGCCTGGTGACCAAGCGGACCTGAGCCGTCGCCGAAGCCGGGCGCGTGCTCGATTGCCGCACGTACAAACCGGCGCGCCAGTCGCACCGCGTTGGTCAGCGGCTGCCCGTGCGCGAGCAGCGTCGCCACCGCGGACGACAGGGTGCAGCCGGTGCCGTGCGTGTGGCGCGTTTCGATGCGGGGATCATCGAAGTTGGCGAAGTCCCCGTCCGCCAGCACCAGCATATCGAGCACCCGGTCGCCTTCGGCGTGCCCGCCCTTCGCCAGCACGGCGCAGCTGTGCTGTTCGACCAGCATATGGGCCGCGGCGGCAACCGACTCGTGGGTGCCAACGGGCATTCCGGTTAGCGCGGTCAGTTCCGGCAGGTTGGGCGTAACCAGCGTGGCGATGTCCATCAGCGGGGCGAATGCGGCGATCGTGTCGTCGTCGGCCAGCACCCCGCCGCTGGTGGCGACCATCACCGGATCGAACACGATACTGCCGCTGAAGCTCTTCAGCAGCCGGGCGACCACGTGGGCGATGGCCGGCGAACCGAGCATTCCGATCTTGATCGCATCGGCGCCGATGTCGGACAGGCAGGATTCGATCTGCGCTTCGACCAGTTCCGCCGACAGGGGCACCACGGCTTGCACCCCGCGGGTGTTCTGCGCGGTGATCGCGGTGATTGCAGTCATGCCATAGCCGCCGAGCATGGCGATCGTCTTGAGGTCGGCCTGGATGCCCGCGCCCCCTGAGCTGTCGGACCCGGCGATCGCCAGCACCCGGGGCGGGGCGCTCACGACTGGAATTTCCGCTCGCTGCTCGGCGGAAACTTCGCGTGGAGCGCCTTGGCCCGGGCGGGGCGGTCCATCAGTTCGCCGCTGCAGTTGGGACAACGATCGTCCAGCGCCTCGGCGCATTCCGCGCAGAAAGTACATTCGAAGCTGCAGATGAACGCGCCGGGATGTTCAGCCGGAAGATCCGCGCCGCAGCGTTCGCAGTCGGGCCGCATCTCCAGCATCAGGCGGCCTCGCGCACCGCATCGCAGATCGCATCGACCACCCGCTCGACCTGCGCGGCGTCGTCGCCTTCGGCCATGACCCGGATCAGCGGCTCGGTGCCGGAGGGACGGATCACCAGTCGGCCCTTGCCGGTCAGTTCGCCGTTTGCGTCGGCGATCACCGCCTTGACCCGCGCATCGTCCAGCGGTTTGCCGCCGGAATAGCGGACGTTCTTGAGCAGCTGGGGCACCGGCTCGAATTGATGCAGCAGCTCGCTCGCCCGCTTACCCGATCGCACGAGGCTGGCGAGCACCCGCAGCGCGGCGACGGTGCCGTCGCCGGTGGTCGCATAATCGAGCAGGATCATGTGTCCCGACTGCTCGCCGCCAACGTTGAATCCGCCCGCGCGCATCCGCTCCAGCACATGACGGTCGCCCACTTGGGTGCGCTCCAGTGTCAGACCCTCTCCCGCAAGAAACCGCTCCAGTCCCAGGTTCGACATCACTGTCGCCACTACGCCGCCGCCGCGTAGCGCGTCCTTTTCGCGCATCCTGAGGGCAATCACGGCCATCAGCTGGTCACCGTCGACCGCCTGCCCCTTTTCATCGACGACGATCAGCCGGTCAGCGTCGCCGTCGAGGGCGATGCCGATGTCCGCGCCTTCTTCGACCACCCTGGCCTGCAGGGCCGCGAGAGAGGTGGAGCCGACGTCGCGGTTGATGTTCGTGCCGTTAGGAGCGACGCCGATCGTCACGACCTCCGCGCCCAGTTCCCAGATCGCGCTCGGCGCCACCTGGTAGGCCGCGCCGTGGGCGCAATCGACCACGACCTTGAGGCCGTCGAACCGCAAGTCGCTGGCGACTGATTGCTTGACCGCGTGAATGTAGCGGCCACGCGCATCCTCAATCCGGCGGGCGCGGCCGATCAGCTCGGCTTCGGCCAGCACCGGCTCTGCCTCCAGCAGCGCCTCGATCGCCAGCTCGTCGGCATCGGACAACTTGAAACCATCGGGTCCGAACAGCTTGATGCCGTTATCCTCGAACGGATTGTGGCTGGCGCTGATCATGACGCCCAGATCGGCGCGCATCTCGCGCGTTAGCAAGGCGATCGCGGGGGTGGGCAGGGGGCCGGTCATGATCACGTCCATGCCCACGCTTGTGAAGCCGGCGACCAGCGCGCTTTCCATCATGTAGCCCGACAGGCGGGTGTCTTTGCCAATCACCACCCGGTGGCGGTGGTCGCCACGCAGGAAATGGTGGCCGGCGGCCTGGCCCACCTTCATCGCGACGGCAGCGGTGATCACACCTGCATTGGTGCGCCCGCGAATGCCGTCGGTGCCGAAAAATTTGCGTGCCATATGCGTCCCTTGCTCTGGCTTTGATCTGCAGTCCGCCGCTTTGCCGCCCACCGCGCGCGATGTCACTAGCCTGTGCGGGCGAAGGCGCTACTGTCCGCCGCGATGGATCGGACCAACACCGCACAACCCGCCGCCACGCGCCGCCAGTTGATTACCGTGAGCATCCCCGCCGGGTGGACGCTGGCAGGGTTGATCGCGGGACTTGGGGCCGGCGTGCTGCTGGCGCGAACCGAGGTGGCGGAGCCGGTGCTGGCGTTCGCCGGTCCGGTCGGATCGCTCTGGCTGCGTGCGTTGCAGGTGACGATCGTGCCGCTGGTCGCCGCGCTGCTGGTGATCGGCATCGCGCAAATGGCCCAGGCCGCCCGGGCGGGAGCGGCCGCGCGGCGGATGCTTGGCTGGGTGATCGCGGTGCTGGTGACCTCCGGCGTCATAGGCGTGCTGCTGACGCCGGTGCTGCTGCGCCTGTTTCCGCCGCCCGCCGCCGCCGCCGGGGTGCTGTCCGCAGGGGGCGAGGCGCAGGAAGTGCCGGGGATCGGCGCATTCATCGAATCGCTGGTCGCGCCGAACATCGTCGCCGCTGCGGCGGAAACTGCGATGTTGCCGCTTACCCTGTTCTTCGTCGCCTTCGCGCTCGCCGTGGTGCGCTTGCCGGACGAACAACGCGAGTTGTTGCTGGGGGTATTCCGCGCGCTCGCCAACACGATGCTGCTGATCATCGGCGCGGTGCTGTGGGTTGCCCCTGTGGGTGTGTTCGCCCTTGCGCTGGGGGTCGGCGCGGCCAGCGGCGGCGCGGCATTCGCGACCCTGGCGCACTATATCCTAGTGGTCACGGCGGTCGGCACGACACTGCTGGTTGGCGGCTACTTGCTGGCGTGGCTGGCCGGAGGTATTTCGCCGCTGCGGTTCGGCCGCGCGATGATCCCCGCGCAGGCGGTCGCGCTGTCGACCCAGAGTTCGCTCGCCAGTCTGCCGGCGATGCTCGACAGCGCCGAACGGCTGAAGGTGCGCGAGGAGACCGCCGAATTCGTTCTGCCGCTGAGCGTCGCGATCCTGCGCGCCACCAGCCCGGCGATGAACATCGCGGTGGCGATGTACGTGGCGCACCTTGCCGGCGTGGACCTGACCCCGATGGCGATGATTGCCGGTGTCGCCGTGGCGATCGTGATCGCGATCGGATCGGTCAGCCTGCCGGGCACGATCAGCTTCGTCATCTCCATCGGCCCGATCGCCTTGGCGATGGGGGTTCCGATCGGGCCGCTCGCGTTGCTGGTGGCGGTAGAAATGATGCCGGACATCATGCGCACCATCGCCAACGTGACAATGGACGTGGCGGTCACCACGGCGGTCGATCGGCACCAGCCGGCAGCCGATCCCTCAGACGCGTTGCAACCCTAGCGCGCGCCGCGCATTGGTGTAACGAACCCCCTTGTCATTCACGCCAGCCCTCCACAGGAGACATCCATGGCCTTTGAAGTCACCCCGCTGCCTTATGAACCCACCGCGCTCGACCCCGCGATCAGCGCCGAAACGCTGAGCTTCCACCACGGCAAACATCACAAGGCGTACATCGACAAGACCAACGCCGCGATCGCCGGGACCGATCTGGAGAACGCCGCGCTCGAGAATGTGATCAAGAGCGCGCGGGGCCAGAACCAGGGTCTGTTCAACAATTCCGCGCAGAGCTGGAATCACGGGTTCTACTGGCACTCGCTGACGCCTTCGTCCGGTCAGCCCTCGGAGGAACTGCAGAGCATGATCGACAGCGCCTTCGGCTCGACCGAAGCGCTGGAAACGCAGTTGAAGGAGCGCGGCGTCGGCCACTTCTCCAACGGCTGGGTGTGGCTGATCGAGCGTGGCGGCAAGCTGGAGATCGGCGAAACGCACGATGGCGACACGTTTGCCGATCAGGACGCCAACCCACTGCTGGTCATCGACCTGTGGGAACACGCCTATTACCTCGACCACCAGAACCTGCGGCCGAAGTATCTGGAAGAAGTCGTCGGCGGTAAGCTGAACTGGGCGTTCGCGGCCGAGAACCTCAACCGTGGCACCACCTGGAAGTATCCCTGCTAGGCTGACAACGCTGACGCAATGAGAGCGGCTCGCTGCGTTCGGCGCAGCGGGCCGTTTTGCTATTCAGCGACGGCAGGCGATCCTTCTGCCCTGGGCTCGGCTTCCGGATCGCGCTCGATGAACAGCGGCTCGCCAAAGATGAAGCCGACCAGGTTCGGCCGGCCGACATGGTCAAAAAAGGCGGTCAGCGTCAGCAGGATCGGCACCGAGAGCAGCGCCCCGAACACGCCCCAGATCCACGAGAAATAGCTGAGCGCGATCAGGATCAGTACGGGGTTCATGGTGAACCGCGCGCCCAGGATCGACGGGGTGAAGGCGTTCGATTCCACCGCATGAAGCGACAGATATGCCGCCGCCGGGATGACCCCCACCCATGCCGTGTCTGCGGTGCCCACCCCGTACAGGGCGAGAAGCGCGGTCATCATGAGAGGGCCGATGTATGGCAGGAAGTTAAGTAGCGCCGCGAGGCCGCCCCACATGACCGGCGCGTCGAGGCCGAATGCCCAGGCGCCAAGGCCCACGATCACGCCGACGCAGCCGTTGATCCAGGTGACGGTCAGGATGTAGGCCGCGACCCGGTCTTGCACGTCGCGCACGATCCGCGCGGCTTTCAGGCTGGCGCCCAGATCGGCGCGCTCCAGCATCAGCCGGCGCCGCATCCGCACCCGCGCCTCCACCAGGAAAAAGGTCATCAACAAGGTGAGCAGCGTTTCCAGCACCACGCTGGGAGTCGCATAAGCGAACTGTTCCAGCACCGACGGCGTGGCGACCACCACTTCGTTGCCCGATTGGCCTGTCAATTCGGCCAGCCGGTCGTTGGCGGCGGCAAGCCATGAGAACTGAGCGCGCAGTTCGCTGAACCGCTGGCCGATCTGGTCGATAATCTTGGGCAGGGTGTCGAACAGTGCCAGTGCGGGCTGCAGGATCAGCAGGCCGGCAAGGACTATCCCCGCCAGCAGCACGAGCAGCGCGGTGAGCGAGGCCAGAACATTGGGCAGGCCCCATTCCGCCAGCTTGTCAGCCAGCGGTGCCAGCACGATGGTCAGGATCAACGCCGTGACCAGCGGCAGGAAGACCACCGACCCGATCGACAGCACGAACGGAAGCGCGAGAAACAGTCCCAATCCAAGGATCAGCACCAGCGCGGAAATCAGCCGCAATTCCTGCGCCGCAAAGGTCATTCGCGCGGTACGCATTGCGCGCACGGCCGGTGAGACCTCGACGTGCTCGGACGAGGGCGCATCTTCGCCCCCGCCGGCCACGGGAGGAGTCGGTGCCTTGGTCATGCCCGCCTCATCTGCTGCGAATGGTGTCCGCGATCCTGCCCCTGCGATCAGCGGCGATCAAGCGGACATCAGCGCGTCGGCTCGCTCACGCCGTTGCCGGCGGCGACCTCGTCGAGTTCCTCGAGGATGGCGCGGTGCGCGTTGACGTCGGCGATCGCA
Organism: Altererythrobacter sp. TH136; assembly: GCF_007065885.1. NCBI lineage: Bacteria > Pseudomonadati > Pseudomonadota > Alphaproteobacteria > Sphingomonadales > Erythrobacteraceae > Altererythrobacter > Altererythrobacter sp. TH136. The sequence goes on from NZ_CP041409.1 coordinate 2,267,186, forward strand.
CGCTGGGGAATGTCTCCCTCGTCCAGCATCGCGGTCAGCGCGGCCCGGGCGCGACCCACGCGGCTCTTGATCGTGCCGACGGCGCAGCCGCAGATTTGCGCCGCTTCCTCGTAGGAAAAGCCGCCCGCGCCGACCAGCAGCAGCGCCTCGCGCCGTTCAGGCGGCAGGGTAAGCAGCGCCCGGCGCATGTCCGACAGGTGGATCGGCTCCTCCTGCCCGGCCGGGGCCGTCAGGATCCGTTCGGCCACCGTTTCATCATAGTCGCCCCTGAACCGGTTCCGGCGCATGTCGGTCAGGTACGCGTTGCGCAGGATCACGAATGTCCAGGCGCGCATGGAGGTGCCGGGTTCGAAGCGTTCCTGCGCGGCCCAGGCCTTGAGCAGGGTTTCCTGCACCAGGTCATCTGCCATGTCAGGACGGCCGCACAAGCCGCGAGCGAACGCCCGCAGGTGCGGCACGACGCCGGTCAGTTCGCGCTTGAAGTCGGCCTTTTGCGAGACCGTCCGCTGCTCGTCGGACATCAGTTCTTGCGGTCCAGCTGGGCCAGCAGTTCGCTGAACTGGTCGGGCAAGGGTTCATCGACAACCGAATCATACAGTTGGCGGAGGCCCGAGGCCCAACCCGGCTTGTCGGTCTTGCCTGGTGTTTGCTGCTTCACGGTCTTGCCATCCTTGCTCGCGGGGTTGCCGCTCGCCCGGCGCGCGTCGCTTTTCGCTTTATTGTCCAATTCCAGCCCCATCCCATTCGACCAACACGAAATCACGGCGCGCGCGTTCACACACACCGAGTTTCGGACCCATGGGCAGGGAACGAAGCTTGCGTGGCTTGGTTCCCTCCACGATGGCCGCGGTGCAGCCAGTATTCACAGGTGTGTTAGTTGGGGGCCGGGTAAGCTTTTTGGAAGAGTCCGATATCCATTCCCGGCGCACCCGGCGCTGGCTGGTTTCCTATCCGCGCGCGACCCCGCTGGCGATCTTCCTGCTGATCGCGGCGATCACGGCGTTGAGCGTGTTTGCCATCGAGCGCGGTGAGTACCGGCGCGAGGAAGCCCGGCTGAGCGAGACTGCCAAGGCGATCGCCTCGGCGATCGAACGGCGCGGCAACACGTCCTCGGCTTATCTCCGCGCGGGCGCTGCATTATTCGGCACGGTCAAGACCGTGCCGCCCAGCCTGTTCCGGCGGTTTGTCAGCGAACTGCGGCTCGACGCGGATTATCGCGGCGCCGAAGGCATCGGCTGGGCGGAAGCGATCTCGCCGGCGCAGCTTGCTACGTACCAGGCGCGGATGGAGACGGAGAGGCCCGGCGCCCGACCGGTGTATCCGCGCCCGGACGGGCGGCTCGGGCAGATGACGCCGATCACATATCTGCTCCCGGATACCGAGCGAAACCGGCGGGCGCTGGGCTTCGACATGTATTCCGATCCAATCCGCCGTGCGGCGATGGAGGAGGCCGAGCGAGCAGTGCGGCCTACTGCCAGCGGGCCGGTGGTGCTGGTGCAGGAAGAGGACGGCCGCCGTTCGACCGGCTTCCTGATATACATGCCCGTGTTCGATCAGGTATCGGAAGCGCGGCGGCTCAAGGGCTTTCTGTACAGTCCGTTCAATGCGCGCGATTTCCTGACCTCTGCGCTGCAGCTCGAGACGCGCAATGACATGGGCATCCGGCTCTATGATGGCGACGCCGATCCGGGGAACCTGCTGGCCGAGATCGCGCCCGACGAACGCACCGGTCGCACGATGACGGAGCGGGTCATGGTCGCAAACCGGCCGATGACCTTGGCGATCGAATCGACCCGCGGCGCATCGCTGTCGATGCTGTCGATGCTGACCCTGCTGTTCGGCCTGCTGGTCGCCAGCTTGTTGATGGTCGTCGCGCGTCTGCTCACCCAGCAAGCGGTCGAGGACCAGGCCTCGCTTGAATGGCTGGCGGAGCAAAACTCGATCCGCGACACGCTGACGCGCGAACTCAACCATCGGGTGAAGAACACGCTCGCTAACGTGCTGTCGATCGTCAGCCTGACACGGCGGCGCGCGCATAGCCTGGATGAATTTGCCGAAGGGCTGGACGGGCGCATCCGCGCGCTGTCAGCCACCCACGACCTGCTGACGCAATCGGACTGGGGGACAACTCCCATCGGGTCGGTCATCGAAGCCGAGCTGACCCCCTATGCCCGGGCGGAAGGGTCGCTGGAGATCGGCGGCCCCCATGTGGAACTGGCGCCGAACGACGCGCTCTCGCTCGGGCTCGCGGTGCACGAGTTGGCCACCAACGCGGCCAAGTACGGCGCGCTGTCGACCGCCGCTGGCAACGTGCGGATCACCTGGGCGCTCGACCGTCCTGACCTCGTCAGCGTGCGGTGGGTCGAAACCGGGGGTCCGCCCGTGCCGCAGGATCGTCCGCGCGGCTTCGGCACCGACCTGATCGAGAAGATCGTGGCGCATGAACTGCGGCACCCGGTGGAGCTGTCCTTCAACCCCGGCGGCGTGTCGTGCACCCTGTACGTACCTGTCCGGGTACGCAGCGAGTTCGAGATCCGCGCCCGCCGCCGATCGGAAGCTGCCGCCAAGGCGAAGTAAGCGCTGAGCGAGGTGAGCGGCCGATACGAAATGAGCGGCCAGTCGCCCGGCCGCTCATCATGTTTCTTCTGGAAGTGGTAGCTCAGCCGAACGGGCGGCTCGATCCGAAGAACAACGCCTGGCTGATGGCCGCGCGTACCGTCGATTCCTGGAACGGCTTGGTCACCAGGTACGTCGGTTCCGGCCGGTCGCCGGTCAGCAGCCGCTCAGGATATGCCGTGATGAAAATCACCGGGACGCTGTCGATCGCCAGGATGTCGTCCACCGCGTCCAGGCCGGAGGATCCATCCGCCAGCTGGATATCGGCGAGCACGAGGCCCGGAGTGCGCTCTGCCACGACTTCCTGCGCTTGGGTGCGGGTCGCCGCGGTGCCGCAGATCTCGTGTCCGAGTGACCGGACGAGGTCTTCGAGCTGCATCGAGATCAGCGGCTCGTCCTCGATGATCAGGACGCTGGTCGAGGACTCGCGATCGATTTCCTGGACCGCTTCCTTGACCATCGATTCCACGTCGGCGGCGCTCATGTCCATCACTTCGGCCGCTTCGGGAATCGAGAAATCCTCCAGCGTCGTCAGCAGCAGTGCCTGGCGATTGAGCGGCGTGATCGTGCGCAAGCGGTCCTGCGCCGCATGCTCATGGTTTGAGCTCGCGGCTTCATCGTCGCTGCCTACTTCCAGGTAAGCGCTGGACCAGACCTTGTTGAACGCCTTGTAGAGCGGCACGCGGCCACCCGAGAGCGAATTTTTCAGCGCGTCGTCGGCCAGCGCAGCCTCAAGCGTGGCGCGCACGAATGCGTCGCCGGTATGTTGTGAACCAGTTAGAGCCCGCGCGTAACGGCGCAGATACGGCAGATTGGCGGCGACTTGATCCCCGAGCGACATGCATTCCCTTCCCGTAAAAGTCTCGCGCGTAAACGGAACGGCGCTGCTATTGTTCCGCTGAAAGTTTGGCAAGCGAAGTCGCCGGTGCCGGTGGGAGAGTCTCCATGCGGACTCAATTGCGGCGGTCGTTCTGACCCACATATCCCCGTCAGCCGGGCATATTAATCAAGCATTTCAAACGCATGTGATAAAAAATCAGCGGTCGACGATTTTTTTCGGGTCCTTGGGAACGCCCAAACGGGTGGATCATTTTATCCTTGTCACCGCCGAGACCCCCCCTCCCGTCCAAGCGGCTGGTGATACGATCCCGAAGGGCCTTCGCTCTCCAAGAGAGCGAAGGCCTTTTTTTTAAGATTTTCTGCGCACGAAATGGCTCGGCTGCCATGCACCGAAAGGATTTCCGCGCGCGCGCCGTCCGCTAAGCGAGCGCTTGCTTGAGCCGGCCCAGCAGGCCGGGGCGAGGCGGTTGGCGGAGCGCCGCGATCAGGTCGTTGTGATCGTACGGCTTGGCAAGCACCGGGCCCAGTTCTGCGATCTCGGGCGGGATGTCCTGCGGTGCGCCGGTCGAAAAGACGATCCGTGGCGGCTTGGGACCGACCGAGTTGACCAGTTCGGCCAACGCCCAGCCATCGTCCCGGTCAGCGAGATGGACATCGAGCACCATCCCATCGGGCCGCGTATCGCGCAGAACCGCCAGCGCCTCCGCTGTCGTGCTGCACATCTTGACCTCGGTAGCGCCGCCATCGAGCAGGGCCTGTTCGATCGCCATCGCGATCAATGGATCGTCTTCCACCAGCAGGACAACGCCCAGCGGGAGGTTCTTGCTCGTTCGTGCCGGACGTCTGGCCACTTCAAATCCCTCACGCTCGGACCGGGCGCGGCGGCCCGACCATCCGTAAAGCCAAACGGCAAGGAACGCGCGGCCGTTCCCCGTTCGCGCTTCACTGTGCCCCGATTGCGCCGCACCGTGTCGCGTTTGCCACGCCCGGCGTCAGAGTGCTTTCTCGTAGATCACGTACGCACGGTTTTCGTGGCCGTTGATGGCATCGGCGATCGCGACCATTCCCTGGTTGTCTTCCAGGATCCAGCCGAATTCGCCCCGGGTGGCGCCGTACCGCCGGATGGCCTCATGCCGGATAGTCTCGATCATCATGAAGGCCAGCTGGCTGGCCGTGCGCGACGCTTGCAGGCGCTTGCGAACGCCCATCAGCGGAACCCGCATCGTGCGCATCCGCGGTTTTCGCAGCCAGAGCAACAGCTTGGCCCAGCCGAACGGGAACAGGCGACCCTTCAGGGGGGCGAGCGCTTCGTTGAGGTCGGGCAAGGTCATCATGAAAGCGACCGGCTCGCCATCGTACTCGGCGATCATGATCAGGTCCTCAAACACGATCGGCCGGAATTTCTTGCCCGCGTAGGCGATCTCCGCCTCGGTAAAGGGCACGAAACCCCAGTTATCCGACCACGCATCGTTGAGGATTTCCAGGATCAGCCGCGCTTCCTCGTCGAACCGCGACTTGTCCACCTTGCGGATGCGGATGCGTGTATTCTTCTCGCCCGCCGCTACGATCCGCTGGATCAGCGGGGGAAAGTCGTTGGTGATGTCGATTTCATAGGTGAGCAGGCGCTTGGTCGGGGAATAGCCACCGCTGCTTTCGATCCACTGGGCATAGCGGGCCGGCTGGTGTCCCATCATCACGGTGGGAGGATGGTCATGGCCGCGCACCAGCTGGCCCGGCTCCTCCCAGACCGACATGCTCAGGGGGGCGAGCACGCGGGTCATGCCCTGATCGCGCAACCAGTCTTCGGCATGACGGATCAGCGCGTGGGCAACGTCCTCGTCCTCGGCTTCAAGCAGGCCCCAGTTGCCGGTGCCGGGCCCCATGCCCTGTTCCGGCGGCTGCGCCACCGCGAGGTGATCGATGTGCGCGGAAATCCGTCCCACAACCCGGCCGCCGTCGCGGGCGATGACCTGGTGGACCGTCGCATGTTCGAAGAACGGGTTCTTGCCCGGGGTGACAAGCTCGATCGCTTCCATCCGCAGCGGCGCAACCCAGTTGGGGTCGGAGCCGTTCAGGCGATAACTGAGATCGACGAATTCGCGCCGGTCGCGCTTGCTGGCGACGGGGGTGAACTCTATCTTGCGCATGGGATCCTCCCGACCTCGTTCATTTCGCATAACGCGCGAAGCGGTTATGGACCCCGCGTGGGTCGGCCGCGCCGGATAGGCTGCGGGACTTGATCGGAAAAGCCAGAAATGACCGCCTCGACTGCTTCCTCACCTGTTCAATCCGCTGGTCCCCCGGCTTACTCCGGTGCGCGCACGGAAGACGACAAGGCGCTGCTGCGCGCGGCAGCCGAACTGACCCGCGACATCAGCACCGCCAAGCCGCACATCTACTGGTCCGACATGCTGCTTTCAGCCGCTGTGGGGTACGCCGCGCTGGCCGGCGCGATCCTGGCCCCCGCATTATGGCAGACCATCGCGCTGGGCGTGATCTCGACGCTGGCGTTGTACCGCGCGTTGCTGTTCATCCATGAACTCACTCACTTGCATCGCAATGCGCTGCCCGGATTTCGGACGACCTGGAACCTGCTGGTCGGCATCCCGATGCTCACCCCGTCGTTCATGTACGAGGACGGGCACACGATCCATCATTCGCGCAAGCGCTATGGCACCCGCGATGACCCGGAATACCTGCCGCTGGCGCTGATGAAGCCGTGGAGCCTGCCTCTGTTCGTGCTGATCGCGTTGCTCGCGCCCATCGGACTGGTGCTGCGCTTCGGCGTGCTCGCGCCGCTTGGCCTGTTCATTCCCGCCCTGCGGCGGGCGAACTGGGCGCGCTTTTCCACTTTGGCCATCAACCCCGAATTCCGCCGCCGCCCGGCCGACCCGCAGAATCGTCGCCGGTTCGCATGGCTGGAAGCGGGTGCCGCGCTATGGGGCATGGCGCTGATCGCCAGCGTCTTTGTGATCGGCTGGCAACCCCTGGTGGTGGCGCTGGCCATCTTCTCAGCCGTGGCGGTGCTCAACCAGTTGCGGACCTTGGTGGCGCACTTGTGGGAAAACGAGGGTGAGGCGATGAGTGTGACTGCTCAGTACCTCGACACCGCGAACGTTCCCCCGCCGGGATGGATCGCTGCCTTGTGGGCGCCGGTGGGTTTGCGGTTCCACGCTCTGCACCACTTGCTGCCGTCGTTGCCGTACCACTCGCTTGGCGAAGCGCACCGGAGATTGACCGCGCACGAAGCGGCCAGCGTTACTTATGGCAAGGCGCACTATCGTGGCATGGCGCCGCTGATCGGGCGGATCGCATCGAGCACCATGCGTGGCCGCCCGCAGCAGGCCGAGCCGGCAGGTGACACCGTCCAGGCAAGCTGAGCGCGCCCCCGGACACACACTCGACCTGAGACGGATACAAGAAAGGGGCCGCCTCCTGAGAGACGGCCCCTTTTGTACGCCGGCCACAAAGGGTCGGGCGTGACGATCGCTTAAGCGATTACTGCGCGGTCGCGGTTGCGGTCGGCGTTGCGCCGGCACCCATCGTCGCACCAGCGTCAACCGAAGCGCCAGCAGCCGGAGCGGCAGTCGTGTCGGTTGCCATCGGGTCGGTCGCCATGGCGGTGTCGGTCGCCATCGGGTCGGTCGCCATCGCGGTGTCGGCAGCCATCGGCTCCGTCATCGTGGTGTCGGCGGCGGCATCGGTTGCGACGGTGTCGGTTTCAGCGTCGCCGCCGCAGGCGGTCAGGGCGAGAGCGGCGATCAGGGGAAATGCAAACTTCTTCATGGGGTCGGACTCCTCGGGATAGTTCCCGGTCAACCGGATAGCGCCGCCAAAGTTCCGCCGCAATTGCTATTCTTCAGTCCGGATCAGAACGGTCTCGCCGATCAGCGCGAACAGGACGAAAGGCGCCCACGCCGCGAGCAAGGGGGGATACCCGCCGAAATTGCCCATCGCGAGCGCGGCGTTGTCCACCACGAAGTACGCAAAGCCCAACGCCATCCCGATCGCTGCCCGGACCAGTACCTGACCCGACCGGGCCAGCCCGAACGCGGCCACCGCGCCAAGCAGCGGCATCAGGACCGATGACAGGGGGCCGGCAAGCTTGTGCCACCACTTGGCCTTCAGTTCGGCCGTGCGGCGGCCGGCGGCTTCGTAGTCGGCGATCGACTGGCGGAGCTGCCAGAACGACTGCGCGTCGGCATCGACACTACCGAGCGCGACCTGCTCCGGCGTGATCTGCGAAGCGACGACCTCGCTTGAGACCGCTTCGCTGCGCGCGCCCGCGACATCGAAGCGCTCCGCGTTCTCCAGTCGCCACCCGGGGTTGGCGTACACCGCCCGCGCGGCACGCACCTGATCGGCGATCGCCCCGGTTGGAGAACGGCGATACCAGGTGACTCCGGTCAATTCGGTGCCGGCGCCCGTGCCACTGACGCTGGCGGCCGTCAGGATATTGGTCCCGTCGGTGAGGTAGAGATTGGTTCTGGTGCCCGAATCCAGCGGCACTTTGCGAAACTCGTTGGCATCCCATGCCTTCAGGGTCGCGTTGGCGCGGGTCACCACGCGTTCGTTGAACGCGAAGCTGCCGACGCCCACGATCAGTGCGGTGAGCAACAGCGGCGCGAGGATCTGGTGCGCCGACAGCCCCGCGGCCTTCATCGAGATGACTTCGCTGTTCTGGTTGAGGCCCACCAGGGTGATGATGGTCGCCAGCAGAACCGAATACGGCAGGAACCGCGCCACCAACTGCGGCGCGCGCAAGGTGGCGTAGGTCCAGATTTCCGCTTGCCCGTTGCCCGGCACGGCCAGGATCTTGCCGGTGCTCGACAGCAGGTCGAGCATCAGCAGCACCAGCACCAGCATCACCAGCACCGCCAGGATGCGCACCACAAACAGCTTTGCGAGGTAAAGCGTCAACGTGCGCGAGGGAAAGAAATCGAGCTGCATCGGGATCTACTCGGCCGGCGCCGCGACCAGCGGCAGCGTTCGCCCGCGGCGGCGGAACAGCGCGCGCAATCGTTTGCCGAGCTTGGAGAACGCAGCCTCCAGGGCGCCGATCGCCTGCCCGCCCGGGACATAGGCGACCCGCCAGTACATCCACAGGATCAAGGCTGCGAACAGGGCAAAGGGCAACCACAGCGCCAGCGTGGGATCGAACCGGCCCAGCGTGGCCACGTCCTCTGCGTACTGATTGATCTTGTGATAGGAGACGACCATCACGATCGCCACGAACACCCCCAGCGCGCTGCTCGATCGCTTGGGCGGGACCGCCAGCGCCACCGCCAGCAGCGGCATCAGCAGCATCATCACCACTTCCACCAGGCGGAAGTTGAAGCTCGCCCGGCTGCCGTCACGCTGTTCTTCGGTGGTCTGCCGTTCTCCCCAGCCGATCCGCAGCAATTCGGGCAGGATATACTCGCGCTCGGCATCGCCGCGGCTGCGGAACTTGGCCACTGTGGGCAGGTCGATCGGCAGGTCGTGCCGGGTGAAGCTGAGCACCCGCGGGGTCGACCGGCCGCCCATGTCCTGCACGATCACCCCATCTGTCAGACGCAGGATGATCGTGTCGGGACTGTCGATTGTGGCGAGGAAAGAGCCTTCCTTGGCGGAGATCGACAGTACGTCGCCCTTGGTGCTGGAAACGCGCGCGAAGATGCCGATCAGCCGGCGCCCGTCGTCCTCGCTCCGCTCGATCCTGAGCGCCATGCGGTCCTTCAGGGTGGTGAATTCTCCCACCTTGATCGACGCGCCCAGCGCGCCCGAGCGCAATTCGTAGTCGAGCCGTTCGTACCAGTACCGGCTGACCGGCTGGACATAGAACACCAGCGCGATGTTCACCGCGATCAGCACTGCGGCGATGGCGTAGGGCACGCGCAGCAGCCGGGTATAGCCAAGCCCGACCGCGCGCATGATGTCCAGTTCGCTGGAGATGGCGAGCTTGCGGAACGCGAACAGGATTCCCAGCAGCAGGCCCAGCGGGATCGCCAGCGATGCGTATTCGGGCATCATCGTCGCCAGCATCTTGAACACGACGTCGACCGGGCCACCCTGGACGGCCACGAAATCGAGCAAACGCAGCATCTTGTCGAGCACCAGCAGCGACGCGGCGAGCGCGAACACGCCCAGCATCGGGATGATCGTCAGCCGTAGGATGTAGCGGTCAAGAGCGGGCAGGAAATTGAACAAGGGCGGGTGCGGTCTTCTTGGCTGGTGGCGCGTGTTAGCGGCAAATCCGCCGCCGGTCATGCCCCGTCAGGGTGTGTCAACGCGCCTGCACCGCGCGCAGGATGTCAGTTTCAGGCTTTCTCCAGCGTGCATTGGAGGGGATGCTGGTTCTGGCGCGCGAAGTCCATCACCTGGTTCACCTTCGTTTCGGCGACTTCATAGGGAAACACGCCGCACACGCCGACGCCCCGCTGGTGGACATGCAGCATCACCCGGGTAGCCTGTTCCATGTCCATCCGGAAAAACCGCTTCAGCACGATCACCACGAACTCCATCGGAGTGTAGTCGTCATTGAGCATCAGCACTTTGTACTGGCTGGGCTTCTTGGGCTTGGCACGGGTCTTGGTGGCGATACCGATCTGGTCGTCTGTGCCCTCGTCCTCGTCCCGCCCGGCGGAGCGGGTAGGGCTGGCGCAGGGGGGGAAGCGATCGGTCATCAGGCGCGCAATATCGTATCGAACGGGCTGGCTGCAAGATGGCGAGCGCGAGTTAGGGCTGCGCAAGCGACCGCGGACACGAAAAACGGGCCGGACGGCTCTCACCGTCCGGCCCGCTGATTGTTCGCCTGAAGCAATGCTTACGCGGCCACGTTCATCCGCTCGGCGGCCACGCTCATGCGGGTCGAGATCGGCGCGAACGCGTCGTTGACCAGCTTGACCGAAACTTCGGCGTTCCTGGAAGCGCGCGCGACCGCGGCGTCGAAGTTGCGGCGGGCGATCTCGCCCTGCAGCTTGAACAGCTCGGTCGGGCTCTTGACCGCGGCCATCGCCTTGAGGTCGGCGGTCAGGGTTTCGAAAGCGCCCTTGGCGGCTTCGATCTCATCGCGCGCCATGTCCTGCACGCCGGTGCCCACGATCTTGCCCGATTCCACGAGCGCTTCGACGTTGCCCTTGGTGAACTCGGTCATCTCGCCGGCATAGGTCTGCAGCCGGTCGTAAGCGGCCTTGGCACGCTCCTGCGCCTGGGCGGCGGTGTTCTTGATGCCCTGGGTGAACTCTGTCGTCTGGGTGGTGGTGGTTTCCATGATCTTGTCCTTCAATTGCGAGATGGTGGGGATCGCACGCTGGGGAGCGGCGATAGTGTCTTGCCCGGCCGGCGCGGCCTGTTCGGCACGGTCGGGCGTGGAAGTGACGGGGGCGTCGCTCTTGCGAGCGGCCTTCGCGGCGCTGAACTTGCGCCCTGACTTTCCGGTAGCCTTGGCCGGCGAAGTCTTCATGCCCGCAACCGCGAGGGCGATCTTGGACGTGTCAGTCGGGGAGACGTCGATTTTCGCGTCAGGCTTCGGCGCTTCCGCAGCTACGGCTTTGACGTTCTGACCCTGGTCATCGGCGGCATCGGCCATCGGATTTCGCTCCTATGTTGCACTGCACAAATAAGCAGTAGAAGAGCGAAGTCAAGGATTTTTGTGCGGTGCAGCATTTGCGTCTGCTGCCGGAGTCGGTCAGCTGGTTATCGGGTCATCACATAGCGACCGGGGGCATCCTCGACCACCGTGTCTCCCGCCGCGCCGGGTACGCGCTTGCCCTCGGCGGGCACCATCGTGCCGCCGCGGTTTTCGATCCAGGCGCGCCAGTGCGGCCACCAGCTGCCCTTGTGCTCCGTCGCGCCCGCGACGAAATCATCCAGCGAGGCGGCAGCGCTGTCGCCGGTCCAGTACTGGTACTTGCCCGCGTCAGGATGGTTGACGACGCCCGCGATGTGGCCGGACCCGGCCAGCACGAACGTGGTGTCGCCGCGCACATGGCGGGTCATCCGCCAGACGCTTTCAGCCGGAGCGATGTGGTCCTCGCGCCCCGCCTGAATATAGATCGGGGTTTCGATCCGGGTCAGATCGATCGGGGTGCCATCTGCTTCCAGCGCATCGGGCACCACCAGCTTGTTGCCGCGATAGAGGTCGCGCAGATAATCACCGTGCCATTTGGCGGGCAGGTTGGTGACGTCGCCGTTCCAGTGCAGCAGGTCGAACGCCGGGTAATCCTCGCCCAGCAGGTAGTTGTTGACCACGTAGTTCCAGATCAGGTCGCGCCCGCGCAGCAGGTTGAATGTCGCGGCCATGTATCGCCCGTCGAGATAGCCGTCCTTGGCGATGTTGCCGATCATCTCGAGCTGGCCATCGTCGATGAAATGCTTGAGCTCGCCCGCCTTCTCGAAATCGACCTGCGCGGTGAAGAAGGTGGCCGATGCGACCTTTCCGGCCTCGCCCCGCCGCGCCTGGATCGCGAGCACCGCCGCGAGCGTGGTCCCTGATACGCAGTACCCGATGGCATGGATGGCGGGCACGGCCAGCCGTTCACGGACAATGTCGATCGCCTCCATCTGGGCGCGGATGTAGTCGTCCCACACGACGTCCTTCATGCTCGCGTCGGCCGACTTCCAGCTGACGATGAATACGCTCAGTCCCTGATCTACCGCCCACTTGATGAAGCTTTTCTTCGGCGTCAGATCGAGGATGTAGAACCGGTTGATCCACGGCGGGAAGATCACCAGCGGGGTTTCGAGCACCTGATCGGTCGATGGGGAGTACTGGATCAGCTGATACAACGACCCCTCGTGCACCACCTTCCCCGGAGTGACGGCGATATTCTCGCCCAGCTTGAACGCATCGGGATCGGTATGCGTGAGCTGGCCACGCTCCAGATCCTGGATCAGGTGCCGCATCCCCTTTACCAGGTTCTCGCCCTTGCTCTCGATCGTGCGCTGGAGGACGACGGGGTTGGTGGCGAGGAAGTTGTCCGGGCTCATCGCCTCGACGAGCGCCTTGGTGGCGAAGGTCAACTGCTCCTTCTTTTCGGCGTCGATGCCCGGCGCCTGCTCGGCCGCCTTGGTCATGGTCTCGGCGACCATCAGGTAGGTCTGATGAAGCAGCGCGAACGCGGGATGGTTGCGCCACGCCGGATCGGCAAAGCGCTTGTCAGCGCGCGGCAGTTCAGGCTCGGCCGCGCCGGCGCTCATCGCACCGGCGGCGACGGTCTGCCACAGCTTCATGCCTTCTTCGGCCATGCTCTGCGTGGCGGCCAGGCCCTGCTGCGCAGCGGCTTGCCACCCCTGGCTCATCACCATGAACTGCATCGGGTCGAACGCATGGGCCGGATCGCCCGCCGCGCTGGCTTTGGCGGACACGAACTCCAGCCACATCGCCTGCAGCTTGCGCGCAGTATCCGACCACGCGCCGATCTCGGCCCAGTCGGTCATCACCTGCGGCGTACCACCGGGCATGAGCCCACCCCACACCTGGCGCATCGCGTCGCCCTGGCTGTTCCACAGCGCGGTGAACGGATCGGGGCTGCGGTCGTCGTCGGCCATTGATGCTCTCCGGGTGCGCTAGTTGTTTCACCAGCGTCGATATTCGCTTACAGCCAAACGCGCGGGTGCGCACCCCGCTCCAGCGATTGGGACCGATGACCGACGAATTCTACCGCATGAAGCGCCTGCCGCCCTACGTGATCGCCGAAGTCAATGGGATGCGCGCGGCCGCCCGCGCGAGCGGCAAGGACATCATCGACCTGGGCATGGGGAACCCCGATCTGCCGCCCCCGCCGCACGTCATCGAAAAGCTGGTTGAGGTCGCGCAAAAGCCCGATGCCCACGGCTATTCGCAATCCAAGGGCATCCCCGGTCTGCGCCGTGCGCAGGCGAACTATTATGGCCGCCGTTTCGGGGTGGACCTCGATCCGGAAACCGAGGTCGTCGTCACGATGGGTTCGAAGGAGGGGCTCGCCAGCCTCGCCACCGCGATCACCGCGCCGGGCGATGTCGTGCTGGCGCCCAATCCCAGCTACCCGATCCACACCTTCGGGTTCATCATCGCCGGGGCCACCATCCGCAGCGTGCCGACTACGCCGGACGAGGATTATTTTCGCAGCCTGGAAAAGGCGATGGCCTTCACTGTGCCGCGGCCAAGCATCCTGGTGGTGAACTATCCCTCCAACCCCACGGCCGAGACGGTGGACCTGGCGTTCTATGAGCGGCTGGTGGCGTGGGCGAAGGAGAACCGGGTGTGGGTCATCTCCGACCTCGCCTATTCCGAGCTTTATTATGACGGCAAGCCGACCGTCTCGATCCTGCAGGTGCCGGGCGCGAAGGACATCGCGGTCGAGTTCACCTCGCTCAGCAAGACGTATTCGATGGCCGGCTGGCGGATCGGCTTCGCGGTCGGCAACCAGCAGCTGATCGCGGCGATGACGCGGGTGAAAAGCTACCTCGATTACGGCGCGTTCACCCCGATCCAGGCGGCCGCCTGCGCGGCGCTCAACGGCCCGCAGGACATAGTCGAGAAGAACCGCGCGCTGTATCACAAGCGGCGCGACGTGCTGGTCGAGGTGTTCGGGCGCGCCGGATGGGACATCCCGCCGCCCGCCGCCAGCATGTTCGCCTGGGCACCGCTGCCACCGGCACTGGCGCACATGGGCAGCCTGGAGTTTTCGAAGCAGATGCTCACCCAGGCGCAAGTCGCGGTCGCGCCCGGCGTGGGCTACGGCGAGGACGGCGAGGGGTTCGTGCGCATCGCGCTGGTCGAGAACGAGCAGCGCCTGCGTCAGGCCGCGCGCAACGTGCGCCGCTGGTTCCAGTCGATGGGGGTGAACGCCAGCGCCGCCTGACGGCTTGGCACGGGCGGGGCGCTCCCCACATCGGGAGCGTGACCGATCAGCTTGCCTTGTTCAGCGATGCGCCAGCGCCCCCCGCCGTGCCGGGGCTGGTGCAGGTGCACGACGCGATCACGCCCCCACGCGAAGCTGAAATCTCCGCGCTGATCGACGCTGCGCCCCTGGCCCCGTTCCAGTTCGGCCAGTGGGAGGGGAAGCGCCTGACGGTGAATTACGGCTCGGCCTACGATTACCAGCGCGCCCGTCCAAGCGACGCGCCGCCGCTGCCGGACTGGCTGGTGGCGCTGCGCGACGAGCTCGCGCCGCAGGTCGCGCGCGATCCCCGGCAGTTCGTGCAGGGACTTCTCATTCGCTACGACCCTGGCGCCGGGATCGGCTGGCACCGCGACCGTCCGCAGTATGGCGAGGTGATCGGACTTTCGCTGGGGGCGCCGGTCACGCTGCGCCTGCGCCGGCGATTGCCGGGCGGCGGGTTCGAACGGGTCGGTGTGCCGCTTCCTCCGCGCTCGCTCTATCTGTTGAGCGGCGCGGTGCGCGAGCAGTGGGAGCACTCGATCGCGCCGACTGATGCCACCCGCCGCAGCGTAACCCTCCGGACGATGCGCTAGAACGCCACGCCGTACAGGTCGTGCGCGTCGGCATCCTCGATCCTGGCGTCGGCGAAGTCGCCGGGTTTGAGGTTCGGCGAGACGTTGCGCAGGAACACCTGCCCGTCGATCTCCGGCGCGTCGGCCTGGCTGCGGGCGGTGGCACCGATATCGCCGTCCTCGTCCGGCTCGCCGACCTCGTCGATGATCACCGGCAGCGTGCGGCCGACCTTGGCGGCGAGCTTGGCGGCGCTGATCCGCTCGGTGACTTCCATCAGCCGGGCGTAGCGTTCTTCCTTCACCTCGTCGGGCACGTGATCGGGCAGGGCGTTCGCCTGCGCCCCGGCGACGGGTTCGAACCGGAAACCGCCCACCCGGTCAAGTTGTGCTTCCTCGAGCCAGTCGAGCAGGTAGCGGAAGTCTTCCTCGGTCTCGCCGGGAAAGCCGACCACGAAGCTCGAGCGGATGGTGAGGTCGGGCGCGATCGCGCGCCATGACTTGATCCGCTCGAGCACGCGCGCCTCGTTCGCCGGGCGCTTCATCGCACGCAGCACCTTGGGCGCGGCGTGCTGGAACGGGATGTCGAGGTAGGGCGTCAGCAACCCTTCCGCCATCGGCGGAATGACCTGGTCGACGTGGGGGTAGGGGTACACGTAATGCAGCCGCACCCACGGCGTGGCGCCTTCCGGTGTGCGCAACTGCCCCAGTTCCCGCGCGAGGTCGGTCATGTGCGCGCGTACCTCGCGCCCCTTCCAGGTGCGGGTTTCGTGGCGGGTGTCGACTCCGTACGCCGAGGTGTCCTGGCTGATCACCAGCAGTTCGCGGGTGCCGGCGGCGACCAGCTTCTCCGCCTCGCGCAGCACCGCGTCGATCCGCCGGCTGGCGAGTTTTCCGCGCAGCGAGGGAATGATGCAGAACGCGCAGGAGTGATTGCAGCCTTCGGAAATCTTCAGGTAGCTGTAGTGGCGCGGGGTCAGCTTGATCCCGCCGTCGTCGGCGAACGCCTGCGGGATCAGGTCCACGTATGGGCCCTGGCTCGCCGGCGCCGCCTCGCGCACCGCGTCGATGACCGTTTCGTACTGATGCGCGCCAGTGACCGCGAGCACCTGGGGGAACCGCGCGCGGATCGCCTCCGCCTCCTCGCCCATGCAACCGGTAACGATCACGCGGCCGTTTTCCGCGATCGCTTCGCCGATTGCCTCCAGGCTTTCCTCCTTGGCCGAATCGAGGAACCCGCAGGTGTTCACCAGCACCACGTCGGCCCCCGCATAATCAGCGCTCATGGCATAGCCATCAGCACGCAGGGTCGTCAGGATACGCTCGCTGTCGACGAGGTTCTTGGGACAGCCGAGGCTGACCATCCCGACCTTCTTCTGGTCGGGGATCGCGGTTGCGGAAGATGCCATGACGGGCGCGCCCCTACACCTGTTGGCGGCTTTACGCTACAGCTTGCGGAACTAACAAATATAAGAGGATCGCGCGTGGGCCCCGTCAACTGGATCGCTGTGGTGGTGGCCGTGCTGGTCGCAGGCGGCCTCGCGCTGGTCTGGTTCGGTCCGCTGTTCGGGCGTGGCGGCGCCCGCCGATCCCTGGCGCCTAAGCCCCTGGCTGTAAAAGCCATGCTGTTCACCGATCTACTGCTCGTCATCACCGCGGCGATGCTGGGCCATATGTTCGCGCGGGTTGGCGCCGACACGCTCGCCGCCAAGCCATGGCTGTATTTCATGATGAGCGGCGGACTGGCGCTCGCCTTCGTTATCCCCGCGCTACTGACCAGTTTCGGCCTGACCCGGGTGCCCGTTCGCGTGACGATCATTCACGCCGGCTATTGGCTGGCGGCCTACCTCGCGATGGGGTTGGTGTTCTACTTGCTGGGCTGAGCGCTGATCGTGGGCCGGATCTCGACGATGACGTCGCCGGCCTGCAGCGTGCACGCCTCCCAAAAGCCCAGTTCCTGCTCTCCGCGATAGATACGCAGACCCCGCGCACCGTTCGTCAGGTCGTCGAGGCTGCGGCCGATCTCCTCCGGCTTCACCGGACGCTCGACCAGCTGGACGCGGCCGCCGACCGAGGCGAGGTCGGCCATGTAATCGGCGACGTGGCTCCCTTGCGCGCTGCCGGCCAGCAACAGCCCGGTAAAGCGCACCGGATTGATCACGTTGTCCGCGCCCGCCTGCCGGGCCAGCAGTTCGTTGTCTTCCGCCCGGACAACCACGCTGATCGGCACCTTGGGGGCAAGGTGACGCACGGTGAGCACGATCAGGATCGAGCTGTCGTCGCGCCCGGCGGACACCAGCACGGTGCGCGCCTCGGCCACCCGCACCGCCATCAGGTTTTCGTCGCGCGACGCATCGGCCGCCATGACGTTGCAGCCAAGCTCTTCCGCCTCGTGCAGCCGCTCCTCGCTGGAATCGAGGACCACGATGCAGCTGGGATCGGTGCCCCGCTCGATCAGTTCGCGCACGGCTTCCGAACCCGAGATGCCGAAGCCGATAACCACTACGTGATCGGTCAGACGTTCCTGAATGCGCTTCATGCGCCACTTCTCCCAACCGCGCTTGATGACGAAATCGTAGGCGGCGCCCACGAAGATGAACAGCACCGCGATCCGGATCGGGGTGACAATCACCGCCTCGATCAGCCGCGCCTTGTCGCTCACCGGGGCGATGTCGCCGAACCCGGTGGTGGTGATCGAGATCATCGTGAAATAGACCACGTCGAGCAGGCTGATGTGCCCGTCATGGTGGTCGATCAGCCCATCGCGGTCGAACCAGTGGATCGCGACCACCAGCGCGATCAGCCCGATCGCCAGCGCCAGGCGGATGAACGCGTCGGCCCAGATGGGCAGCCCCACCTTGCGGCGCAGCGGATGGAACCCGGGCTGAACCCGCTTGGGCCTTACCATGGCGGCGGCCCCATCAAGCGAACCGCTCACCCAGATCGCCCAGCGAGGCGTGGTGCGTCAGGTCGAGCTGAAGCGGGGTCACCGACACATACCCGTCGGAGATCGCCTCCAGATCGGTGCCGTGATCCAATGTGTGCTCGATCGCTTCCAGACCGAACCAGTAATAGGGATATCCGCGCGGATCGCGGCTTTCGACCACCGTGCCGCGCGAATAGTCGTGGAAGCCCTGCCGGACCGCCCGAATGCCCTTGATCTCGTCGGCGGGGAGGGCGGGGAAGTTGACGTTGACCAGCGTGCGCCGGGGCAGGGGCACGTCGAGCAGCGGCCCCAGCACCTTGGCACCCCACGCCAGCGCCGCATCGAACGGCACCGCATCGCCCATGCCTTCGCCGGCATAGACCTGGCTGAGCGCGATCGAGCGGATACCCGCCAGCGCACCTTCGATGGCTGCGGAAACGGTCCCCGAATAGGTAATGTCGTCGGCCAGGTTGGCGCCGCGATTGACGCCTGACAGGATCACGTCCGGGACGCCGTCCATCACCTTGCGCAGGCCCATCGTTACGGCGTCGGTCGGGGTGCCGCTGACCGAGAAGCGCCGCTCCTCGTGCTGGCGCATCCGGACCGGGCGGCTGAGGGTGAGGGAGTGGCCCGCGCCCGATTGCTCCTCGGCCGGGGCGCAGATCCAGATGTCGTCGGTGAACTGGCGCGCGATTTCCTCCAGCACCGCCAGACCGGGGGCGTAGATGCCGTCGTCGTTGGTGAGGAGGATTTTCATGCCGTCGGCACCAGCCGCTCGAGCCCGCCGGCCCATGGCTTCAGCGCTTCGGGCACGATCACCGATCCGTCCTCCTGCTGGTAGTTTTCCAGCACCGCCACCAGCGTGCGCCCAACCGCGAGACCGCTGCCGTTGAGCGTGTGGACGAATGCCGGCTTGCCGTTCTCCGCCCGATAGCGCGCGTTCATCCGCCGCGCCTGGAAATCGCCGCACCAGCTGATCGAGCTGATCTCGCGGTAGGCGCTTTGGCCCGGCAGCCACACTTCGAGGTCGTAGGTCCTTTTCGCTCCGAAACCCATGTCCCCGGCGCACAACAGCATCGTGCGGTACGGCAGCTCGAGCCGTTCCAGGATCGTCTGCGCCGACCGCAGCATGTGCTGGTGTTCGCCCTCGGCATCATCCGGCCGGCAGATCGAGACCAGCTCCACCTTGTCGAACTGGTGCTGGCGGATGTAGCCCCGGGTGTCGCGCCCCGCCGATCCCGCCTCGGAACGGAAGCAGGGGGTCAGCGCGGTGAGTCGCAGCGGCTGAGGCAGGTCGATGATTTGCTCGCGCACCGAATTGGTCAGGCTGACCTCGCTGGTCGGGATCAGCCAGCGGCCATCGGTTGTGGCGAACGAGTCCTCGGCAAATTTGGGCAGCTGGCCGGTGCCGAACATCGCCTCTTCGCGCACCAGCAGCGGCGTGGCGCACTCGATAAAGCCATGTTGCATCGTTTGTGCGTCGAGCATGAACTGCGCGAGCGCCCGTTGCAGCCGCGCCATCTGGCCCTTGAGGAACGTGAAGCGCGCGCCCGCGATGGCCGCGCCGGTTTCGAAATCGAGACCCAGAGCCGGGCCGAAATCGGCATGTTCCTGTGGCTGAAACGCGAAATTGCGCGGGCTGCCCCAGCAAGCGACCTCGACGTTGCCCGCCTCGTCTTCCCCTTCCGGCACGTCCTCGGCGGGCAGGTTGGGAATGCTGGCCAGCAGGTTGTCCTGCGCAGTGCCGGCGGCCCGTTCCTCGTCCTCCAGCGCAGGGAGCTCGGTCTTGATCGCCGCGACTTCGGCCTTGAGGGCTTCGGCCCCATCGTTGTCGCCGCGGCCCATCGCGGCCCCGATCGCCTTCGACGCTTCATTGCGCCTTGCGAGCAGATCCTGCGCCTTCGTCGCGGCCGCGCGCCGCCGCTCGTCGAACGCGAGAACCTCTTGCGCCGAAGCCGTGAAACCGCGCCGCGCGAGTGCGTCATCGAATGCTTGCGGGTCCTCGCGGATCAGGCGGATATCATGCATGGGCGCGGCCTATGCCCCAGCGCCGGACCCCGCGCAATGCGGGAACCAGCGGCCTTCGCGGCGGTAGAACAGCCACGCCAGGGTGGCGACAGGGACCTGACTTGAGCCAGCAAAAGACCGTCCAGCCGCCGCGGCGGACGAAGTTCATCGACATACTCGACGGCACCCTGCGCGCCGGACGCCGCGCGGGACTGGTTGCGCCGGCCGGTCTGAACAAGAGCGAGATGCTGGCGCGCGCTGTCGAGGACGTCGGCCACGAAGATTTCGGCGATCCGTGGTTCGAACGGCCGCTGGATGCCTTGCTGGACTCGATTCATGGGGAAGCGCGCCTCAACGCCGCTGGGGACTGGGCCGCCCGCCAGCAGTTTCACCACGTGCTGCGCGATCGCCTGCTGGCGCAAACGTGGTTCGAGCGGCATCCGGAAATACTCGCCCGCCCAATCCCGCACCCGGTGGTGATCGTCGGCCCTATGCGGTCAGGCACCACCCGCCTCCACCGCTTGCTCGCCGCCGACCGCCGGTTCGCCCATCTGCGCAGCTTCGAGACGATCAGCCCGGTCCCGCGTTTAGGGTTCGAAGAGGTGATGGCGGGGCGCAAGGCGGACTTCCGCCCTAAGCTCGCCAGCCGGATCATGAAAGTCGCGCGCCTTGCCAATCCGCGCACGCTGTCGATTCACCCGACCGGACCCTTCGAACCGGAAGAGGAGCTCGGCCTGCTGGTCGCCAGCATGTACGGGATGAAGCATGAAGCGCAGTGGACCGTGCCGAGCTATGGACGCTGGTGCGAGGGCGAGGACGCGACGCCAGCCTATCGCCACCTCGCCAATCTGCTCCGCCTCGTCGGCTGGTCACAGCAGGAAAGCAGCCTGCGCCCCTGGATCCTCAAGACCCCCCAGCACATGCTCGACTTGCCGGCACTGCTGAAGGTGTTCCCGGACGCTCGACTGATCTTCACCCATCGCGATCCGCGCGCGGTCGTCGGCAGCGCGGCGTCGCTCGCGTGGAACCAGACGATTATCTATTCCGATCACGCAGATCCGCGCACCGTCGGCCGCGAATGGTTGCGCAAGACCGGGCTGATGGTCGACCGCATGATGGAAGCGCGCCGGGCGATCCCGGCCGAGCGGATGATCGATGTCCAGTACGACGAGATGGACCGCGATTGGCGCGGAGCCATGGCGCGGGTCTATCGCTTTCTCGGGCTGGAAATGGACAGCGCGGTGACGGGGATGGAGCGCTACGTCGAACGCAGCCGCGCGCTGAAGCGCCGCCCTCATCGATACAGCCTGTCGCAATTCGGCCTCGGCGAGAACGAAGTGCTCGAACGGTTGGAGGACTACGTGCGGCGGTTAGATGTTCCGATGGAAGGCGCCGTCCCTCCGCCGCGCCGGCTGTTCGGACGCTAGGATCCCCGCAGCAGCGGCATCGTCAGACAGTGGACCCCGCCGCCGCAGGCGGTGAACTGGTCGAGATTGGTCTCCGTCACCGTGAACCCGGCGTCGCGCATCATCGCGCTCACCCGCGGAGTGCCGGCTCCGGCGATGATCCGCTGCCCGTCGATCGACACGACATTGCAACCGAGCAGCCGCGATTCCTTGTACGTGACCGGCAGGACCTTGATGCCGCGCCGGGCGACGGTTTCGAGAAATGCGTCGTCCAGCACCTCGGTGCAGCCGAGCGCCGTCGTGGGATTCAGCATCGAAAAGATCGTATCGAGGTGGAGGAAATGCTCGTCGAACCGGTAGAGCAGGACTTCCCACCCCTCGTGCCGGAAACGCGCGGCGAAGGCTTCCGCGCCCTCGTCATCGGTCCGGTTGCCCGATACCCCGACGATCAGAAGTCCCGGACGCGCGACACAGACATCGCCCCCTTCGATCGAACCGACGGTGACCTGCTCGACACGCGACTGGGTGTAGGTTTCGGCCCACGCCTTGAAGTGAGCCACTTCGACCGCGCGATGCTTCAGCGCAGGGTTAAGCGCCACCAGACCCCAGGGAGTGCTCACGCCTACATCCCGCGTGAAGCACAGGTCCGGCATCCCCGGGCGCGGGGGAAGCAGGTCCACGGCGGCGCCATTGGCTGCCAGAATCTCGCGCAAGCCGCGATGCTGGGCAAGCGCAACATGCGTGTCGGATTCAAAACCGTCGCGGATGCTCTCCTTGGTCACCGAACAGCACGGCACCGGCTTCAGGTGATTGGGCGCGCACACCAGAACGCGTTGCAACGCGTCGGTTTCACCGGACACTTCAAGGGAGGGGTTTTCGTGCGTGCGGCGCGCGAACAGGCGGCCGGCTTCCAATTCCAATTTCATGCAACGACAGCCTTTTAAACGGATTTTCGTTCCGCCGGCCCGTCAGTTCGCGCCAAGAAAAACCGCCGCCACCAGTTCGATGCGCTCGACATCGCGGTAAGATGGGTTTGCCAGTTCCTCCCCAAACACGTCCGGATCGAGGGTGCGGTAATTGAGCGCTCGCTGGTGAGCAGCGGCCAGTCCCTGCAGCTGGGTCTTGAGGCCGTCAGCCCCGTCGATGATCGCCGAGCCGGTATAGAGGATCATGGTCCCGCGCGCCGACAGCCGGGGTAGCGTATCGGCAACCATGTCCATCGCCACTTGCGCTCCGTGCAAATCCCCACCGTCACGATAGGCGCGGCTCGCACCGTCGATGATATAGGGTGGGTTGGCGACCGCGAGATCGATCGGAAGGTCGGGGTGCGGAATGCCGCTCGTTTCGATGAACTCGATTTGCGCTCCGGCGGCCTGGGCGTTCACCGCGGCAAACCGCAGCGCCTTGGGATTCACGTCGGTGGCGAGCACGCGCGCGGACGGGCACCCCTGGCGGATGACGATCGCGCCCACGCCGGCGCCGGTCCCGATGTCGAGCGCCGTCGTGACGCGCTGGCTGTCCAATCTGCCGAGTTCCTGTTCGATCAGGTTGGCGAACCGGTAGCTGTCGGGACCGAAGAACACGGCGTCTTCATGCACGGTGGGATAGGCTGAATGGACGATCAGATTGTCGCCCAGGCTCGAGACGCGAACGGTGGCCTTCAGCAGGTCGTTGGCGCCAACCTCCGCCAGCCCGCCGTCGATGACGATGCGGCAGAGCTCTGGCTCAAGCAGGTCGGGCCGGAAGGGCAGGCTCCACCCGAACACGTCGCGCAGATCGCCCGCCAGCGCCTTGTGCGGCCGCGCGATCACCCGCTGGTGCGTTGCCGGGGTGGGGCTGACGAAGGCGTAACCGCGCTGTTTGAGCGCTTCGAGCAACGCCAGCATCGGCTTGTCTCCCTGCGTCCGGCGAGGAGATGAAGGATCGGTCTGATGGATATCGAAGGGCACGCTGCAGCGAACGCGCCTGGCTTAACGCCGGTTCCGAGCGCTGGTCAGGCGCCGCCGACCGTAATGGTGGGCGCGACAGGGATTGAACCTGTGACCCCACCCGTGTGAAGGGTGTGCTCTACCGCTGAGCTACGCGCCCGTCCTGGCGAACTCCCAACCTGGTCGGGATGCGGACAGGGGCGCGCCTTTGCCACCCGGTTGGCTGCTTGGCAAGCGCCTAAGCCACCAGCGCGATCAACCGGGCGACCCAGCCAGACAGCGCCGCCTCATCTGCCCGCTGCACGGTTCCGGCGCACTCCAGGCAATACGCCTGCATTCCCTGTACCCTGGTCAGCCGATCGGCGTCCCCGGCCAGTTGTGCCAGCACCGACTGGCGGCGCGCGGTGAGGACGCCGAACACGTCGCTCGCGCCGGCGCTTCGCTCGCTTTCCCCGATCAACAGCTGGCGCAGCAGCGTGTCGCCGACGCCTCGCTGTTCACCCAGGTATTCGGCGTGCCAGTCGCCATCGCCCAGCTTGGCCTGCCCGGCCACCCACGCCAGCGCGTCCTGCAAGCCGCCGTGCTGATCGACGAGGCCGATCTGGCGCGCGGTGCCGCCGTCCCACACGCGGCCCTGGCCAACGGCATCAACCCGTTCGCGGGTCATCTTGCGCGATTGCGCAACCCGGGTGATGAAGTCGCCATAACCGTTCTCGATATAGCCCTGGAGTAGGGCGTCGACCTCTGGCGTGAAGCCTGACACCAGATCGGGCTGGCCCGACAACGGCGTCGTCTTCACTCCATCGGCGTTGAGACCCCAGCGCGCGGCGGCCCGTTCGAACGTTGGCACCACCGCGAAAATCCCGATCGAACCGGTGATCGTACTCGGCTCGGCGAAGATGCGCTGCGCCGGGGTCGACACCCAGTAGCCGCCACTGGCTGCGACGTTGGCCATCGACACGGCGACGGGAATCCCCTTCGCCTTGTGCCGCATGATGGCGCGCCGGATTGCCTCGCTCGCCATAACCGAGCCGCCGGGGGAATCGACCCGCACCACCAGGCCCTTAAGGTCATCGTCGAGCGCGTCGTCGAGCACCTGGGCGATTCGGTCGCCGCCCGCGGTCCCGGGGCCCGCTTCGCCATCGACGATGTTGCCCGCGATCGTGACGACCCCGATTGCGCCGCCCGCTTTTTCTAGCGGGTTGTCCGCCAGCCATGGATCGAGTTCGGTCCTGGCGTAAGCGCCGGGGCTGTCGTCCCACTTGTCTTCGCCCACGATCCGGGCGACGCGCTGGCCGAACGCGACCTTGTCGCCCAGTTGATCCACCAGACCGGCCTTTTTCGCCGCGGTCGCCGGATCGAATCCCGCCGACTGCAGCCAGCCCACCGGATCAGCGGTGATCGCTGCAACCTGCGCCTTGGGCCGCGCCTTGGCGACGTTTGCCTGCCATTCGCTCCACAATGCCCCGTAAAGCTGGGCGTAATTCTCGCGCGCCGGCTCGGACATTTCATTCAGGTAGTAGGGTTCGACCGCGCTCTTGTAGGTACCCACCTTGTAGATCCGGGCGTTGACATCGAGGTTGCGGAGCAGCTCACCGTAATACAGGCGGTTGCCGCCCGGCCCGGTAATCACCGCTCCGCCGAGCGGGTCGACCCAGACCTCGCTGGCGTGGCTCGCCAGCATGACCCCGCTGTCGGTATAGGCGACGGCCCAGGTCAGCACCGGCTTCCTCGCCGCGCGCACCCGGTCGAGCGCAGCGCCCACGTCCTCGATATGCACCTGGCCCCCGCCGACAAAACGCGACAGGTCGAGCACGACCGCCTTGATCCGGTCATCGGTGGCGGCGGCGTCGAGCGCGTGTACCAGGTCCTGCACATCGTACTCGCCGGCGGGCACCTGGCCCGAGAGCAGCGTGCTGACGAGGTCGGGCTGGCTCTTTTCTTCCACGATAATGCCATCGAGATCGATCAGCAGCGCCCCGTCGCGCACCGCCGCGGGGCTGGGGCGGGCAGTGAGCACCGCATAGAGCGCGAAGAAGAACAGCAGCAGGAACAGCAAGCTGAGGCCATCCTTGACGGCGACGATCAGGTGCCAGACCTTGCGGGCAAAGGACATGTAAGGGGAGTTCCCGTTAAAGCGTTGCCGGCGATCTAGGGGCTTGCACCGGCGAGCGCCACCCGAATGCACTTGACCGGCCTATGGCGCTCGACCAAGGGCATGGCTTCAATGACATCGGCGGCATTTTCAGGTGGAGCGGGCGCATCGCCCGGACGCTATCCGGCGGGCGCACGTGCATTCCCGCACCGCGACCTGCTGGCGATCGCCCAGCTTGAGCGGCACGAGATCCTCTATCTGCTCGATGAGGCGGAGCAGTGGGTGCAGCTCAATCGCAGCGCGGCCAAGCGCAGCGATTTGCTGGCCGGCCTGACGGTGATCAACGCTTTTTTCGAGAACTCCACCCGCACACTGTTGAGCTTCGAGATCGCCGGCAAGCGGCTGGGCGCCGACGTGGTCAACATGCACGCCGCGCAATCGAGCGTGAAGAAGGGCGAAACGCTGATCGACACCGCGATCACGCTGAACGCGATGCGGCCCGATGCGATCGTCATCCGCCACGGCAGCAGCGGCGCGACGGCGCTGATCGCCGACAAGGTCGATTGCCCGGTGCTCAACGCCGGCGACGGGCAGCACGAGCATCCGACGCAAGCCTTGCTGGATGCGCTGGCGCTGCGCCATGCCTTGCGGGCGCGGGGTGAAACGGCCGACGACTTCACTGGCATGACGGTCACGATCTGCGGCGACCTGCTTCACAGCCGTGTCGCGCGGTCCAACATCTTGTGCCTGCAGGCGATGGGCGCCAGCGTCCGGGTGTGCGCGCCGCCATCCCTGTTGCCGAGCCAGATCGAGGCGATGGGCGTCACTGCCTTCACCGACTTCGACCGCGCACTGGAAGGCGCGGACGTGGCGATGATGCTGCGCTTGCAGACCGAGCGGATGAGCGGGCAGTTCGTCCCCTCGGCGCGCGAGTACCACCACCTTTACGGCTTGACGCACCAGCGGCTCGCGCGCGCCGCGCCGAATGCGCTGGTCATGCACCCCGGGCCGATGAACCGCGGGGTGGAGATCGACAGCGAGGTGGCCGATTTGCTCGACAGGTCCCTCATCACCGCGCAGGTCGAAATGGGCGTGGCGATCCGCATGGCTTGCCTGGAGGTGCTGACCCGGCGCCGCCGCGAAGTGGCGGGCTGGGAATGAGGCAGGCGGGCCCTCTGGCGATCGTTGGCGGCCGGCTGGTGCTGCCCGACGGTATTCGCGAGGGCGCGCTGCGGCTCGCAAGCGGGCGCATCGCCGGGTTCGACGAGCCGTGTGACGGCGACGAAGTGATCGACGCAAAGGGGCTGCTCATCGCACCGGGACTGGTTGATCTGGGGGTGTTCGCGGTCGACAAGCCCGCCTTCCGCTTCGGCGGGATCACCCGCGCCGGGTTGATGCCCGACCAGCACCCGCCGCTCGACTATCCGGCGCGGGTCAACTTTATCGCCAAGAGCGGGAAGCCCGATCTGTGGGTCCACCCGCTGGCAGCCGCGACGGTGGGTCTGGCCGGGCACGAACTGGCCGAGATCGCGCTGATGCGGGAAGCCGGCGCGCGCGCGGTCGCCACGGGTCGCAAGTGGATCGGCGATTCAGGCGTGATGCTGCGGTTGCTGCAGTACGCCGCCATGCTGGACCTGGTGGTGGTGGTCCATGCAGAGGATGCGGGCCTTGCGGGGGATGCGGCGGCCACCGCGGGCGAGATGGCGACCCGTCTTGGCCTGCCCGGCGCGCCTGCCGAGGCGGAGGCGCTCGCCGTCGCCCGCGATATCGCGCTGGCGGAACTCAGCGGAGCGCGGGTGCACTTCCGCCAGGTGACGACCCGCGCGGCGCTGGCGCTGGTGCGCTCAGCCAAGGCGCGGGGCGTTGCAGTGACCGCGGGGATCACCTCGGCGCACTTCGTGCTGTCCGACCTGGCGACGATGAACTTCCGCACATTCGCGCGGCTGTCGCCGCCGCTGCGGAACGAGGATGATCGCCTGGCGGTACGCGAAGCCCTGGCGGACGGCACGATCGACGTGATTGCCAGCGGGCACGATCCACGCGGCCCGGAAGACAAACGTCTACCCTTCGCCGATGCCGCTCCTGGCATGGCAGGGGCCGAAACGCTGCTCGCCATGACGCTTACGCTGGTGAGGGACGGAGTCATCGACTTGGCCCGCGCGTTCGATCTTCTCGCGGGCGCCCCGGCTCGCCTGTTGGGCGTCGAGGCAGGCGAACTGCGCGAAGGATTCGAGGCGGACGTGGCGCTGATCGATCCCGAACGGCCATGGGTGATCGACAGCCGCGAAATGGCAGCGACCGCTGGCAATACCCCATTCGATCGCCAACCGACCCAGGGGCGGGTGGTGGCGCTCTACAAGGGTGGCTTGGCTCTCTAAAGAAAAGGCCCCTCCCGCGGGTGCGGGAGAGGCCTTCGCTCGGTGGCTTGTGAAACGGGTTAGCGGCGCGCCATGCGCACCCCGGTATTGACCGCGCCCGGCAGCGGCCGGCCCTCGGCCCAGGCGATGCACTGTTCGCCCTTGCCGCGCACCGTCGAGCAGACAGAGCTTGCCTGAGCCCGCTGGAGGCCGCCGGCGCTGACCCGGTAGTAGGTCTTACCGCGCACCACCGCCTTAGTGATCACCATGTCGAAGGCGGAGAGCTGCGGGAACCGCTTGGCGTAAATGGCCCATGCGCGCTGGGCACTGGCTTCGGAAGAGAAGGAGCCGAGCTGCACGAGATGGTCGCCGGACTGACTGGCGGCGACGGTCCGGTTCGCGGCTTTGCGGACCGGCTTGGCCGAAGCGACGCGGGTCGGAGCCTGCTGGATCACCGGCTGGGCGACAAATTCCGCAGCGGAAGCGATCATCTGTGCAGGTGTCGCGCCACTGGGCGCTTGCGCGGCGAACGCGGTGTCGAAGTCTGCCGAGGGCACGGGTGTAGGCGCGGGCGCAGGAGCAGCCACTGCCACCTGCATCGCCACCGGGGCAGGCTGGGCGGCTGGTGCATAGCTGCCGACTGGCGGCAATTCGCCACCGGCAAAGGCGACTTCCTGCGCTGGCGCGGGTTCGGTCACCGGGGCGGCGACGGCTGCTGCCTCGGCCACCAGCTGGCCGTGGCTCGGGTGATTGGCGAGCGCCAGTTGCACCGGCTGGCCGGCGTCAGCCACCGCCCGCGTGCCCAGCAGGGCCGCCACGCGGTTGGTCGACTGGTCGGGCGTCGAAAGCGCCGCCCACTGGGTAAGTCGCGCGCCGAGTTGGTCGGCGGGCACATCTTCTGCCGCCATGATCCGGGCGCCGGCCCAATCGCCGCCCAGGGCGAGCGCATAGGCCAGGTTCTGGCGCACCTTGGGCGTGTTGTCTCCGCTGCGCAGGGCATTCGACAGCACGAACGCACCCTGCTGCGGTTCACCGGCGAGGGCGAGCGCCAGGCCCAGGTCCGCCGCGGCGATATCGTCGCCATAATCGCTGAGGACGCGCAACGCGGCTGCCCGGTCGCCCGCCGCCACCGACGCCAGCGCGAAGCCCAACACTGTGCGCGGGCTGGTATCACCCAGCGTCATCGCGTCGTCGAAGCTGGTGCGCGCGGCCAGGAAGCGGCCCGCATCCATGTACGCCGCGCCCAGCATCGTGCGATAGCTTGCGTTGCGCGGGTCGGCCAGCACGGCGGCTTCCGCATTAGTGATCGCCGAGCCGCTGTCGCCCCGCGTCATGGCGACCTCTGCCTTGCTCGCCGACAAGTCGGCACGCGGCGCGACATTGGTGGCGCAGCCTGCCAGCGCGGTGGAAGCGAGCGCTGTACCGGCGGCCAGCGCCAGCATGCGAGAGGTGCGGTTCGTGCGGGTGATCATGGTATCTTCCCCTGTGGTCGCGTTCAGCGCCGCTGAACTTGCGCGGCGAGCGTATCGAGTTCGGGCATGTCAGCGAGCAGCGCGTCGAGCGCGTCGGTCACCAGCGCCTGTGCGCTCACGCCCTTGATGGTGGTGGCAAGCCGCAGCTTCAGATGGCGGTGCGGATCGAGACGCAGCGTAAACGCGGCCCGGCCGGTCCGCTGTTGCACCGAACGCCGTTTGGTCGGTGCCGGCGCGGGGGCCATGTCCGGTGCCGGTGCATCGAGACGCTCGGCGAGCTGTTCCTGCTGGCGAACCACGGCCGGCAGCGGAGCCTCGGTGTCCGTTTCTTCGACCATGCGCGGCATCGGGGTGAGCTGATACACCTCCGCGCCGGTCGCGACGGCAGGCTCGTGCTCGCCCATGTCGTTCCAGCCGAGATCCTCGAGCTGGTCGGGCGCAGGTGCCGTCATGGGTTCGGCTGCCGTCATCGCGGCGAGCGCCGCATGCTGCGGACGCATGGCCGGCTTCGCGCCGCCCTTGCGAGCGAGCAGCGACGGGCTGAGCGAGGCGAAGGTGACTTCGGCCATCTGCGATTCGGCCTTTCTCTCGTGCCTGCGCTTACTGCGCCACCCGGCGGCCGAAGCCACCCTGGGGACGATATGCGCTGGGCGCGGCGGACACCGCGTTGGGCGCGGCGAACACAGTGCGGCGGAAGTTCTTCTCCAGCCGGTCGGATACATAGTTCCAAAGCGCGGCGACCTCGGCGGCCGAGCGGCCTTCGGGGTCGACTTCCATCACCGTGCGGCCGTCGATCATCGAGGCGGCGAAGTCAGTGCGGTGGTGCAGCGTGATCGGCGCGACGGTTCCGTGCTGGCTTAGCGCGACGGCGGCTTCGGACGTGATCTTGGCCTTGGGCGTCGCGGCGTTGACTACGAAGATCAGCGGCTTGCCGGCCCGTTCGCACAAATCGACCGTGGCGCCGACGGCGCGCAGATCGTGCGGGCTGGGGCGGGTGGGAACGACGATCAGTTCGGCCACACCGATGACCGACTGGATCGCCATCGTGATCGCCGGCGGAGTATCGATCACCGCCAGTTTGAAGCCCTGCTGGCGCAGCACCTGGAGATCGCTGGCGAGTCGCGCCACTGTCGTCTGGGCGAAAGCCGGATATTCGGCCTCCCGCTCGTTCCACCAGTCGGCCAGCGATCCTTGCGGATCGATGTCGATCAGCACCACCGGCCCGGCGCCGGCGCGCTGCGCCTGTACGGCCATGTGCCCGGACAAGGTTGTCTTGCCCGATCCACCCTTCTGCGAAGCCAATGCCAGTACCCGCAAGGCTGGTCCCCCTGAAAAACCCGTTGCCAAAGTGCACCCATGCACCCTTCGCCAGAGGAGATCGCAGCATACCCCTAATTTAACGTTAATCCTCCCGTCGGCGGTGCCACTGCTGGGCGCCCGAAAGTGCCCTCCACAGAAACCCTTTGCTAACGGCTGGTTCACTATGTCACGCTGGTCATCAGCCCGTTCATCGGGCGACAGGGGAAGAGCTCGATCACCATGCGCCTGACGCACTCCATCGCCATCACGATGCTCGCGGCGGGGCTCGCGTTAGCC
Source organism: Altererythrobacter sp. TH136 (assembly GCF_007065885.1). Lineage (NCBI taxonomy): Bacteria > Pseudomonadati > Pseudomonadota > Alphaproteobacteria > Sphingomonadales > Erythrobacteraceae > Altererythrobacter > Altererythrobacter sp. TH136. Next base: position 2,297,845 of record NZ_CP041409.1, read on the forward strand.
TCGATCCCGGCGCACGCGGACGTGAAGGCGGGCGTGGACGCGTGGGCTTCGGGAGACTTCGCGCGCGCGATCGCGGAATGGAAGGGACCCGCCGCCAAGGGCGATGCGGATGCGTTATTCAACCTCGCCCAGGCGTATCGGCTTGGGCGCGGGGTGCCCGAAAACATTGCCGAAGCCGAGAGCCTGTATGCACGCGCGGCGGCGAAAGGGCATCTCAAGGCGGCCGACAACTATGGCCTGCTGCTGTTCCAGGACGGCCGCCGCGAGCAGGCTTTGCCGTATGTCACCGCCGCTGCCGAACGCGGCGATCCGCGTGCGCAGTACCTGCTGGGGATCGCCTATTTCAACGGCGACCTGGTAGTGCGAGACTGGGTGCGGGCTTACGCGCTGCTAACGCTGGCGAACGCGGCTGACCTGCCGCAAGCGCGGCCCGCGATCCAGCAGATGGACGAATTCGTGCCGTTGGCGCAGCGCCAGCAAGCGCAGTCGCTGGCGGCGCAGATGCGCGCGCAGGCAGATGCCATCCGCACTGCGCAGTTGTCCGCGGCGGATCTGGGGCAGGGCTTCGATGGCGTAGTGCAGACGCCGGTGCGCACCGCCGCGGTGCAGGGATCTCAGCCGATTGCTGGCGCGCCGGCTCCGCTGTCCGTGGCTTCTGCCGAAGCCGCGGTGGCCGAAGCCATGCGCGCGACCGGCACCGAAAGTCCGGCTGATGCCGGAGCGGACTTTGCCAGGCCGGCGCGGGCCCAGGTTGCCGCTGCGCCGCCGGTGCGCGAGCGCGCGCAGGTGCAAGCGGCGCGCGCCGCTTCGCCCGCTCGCGCCGAAGCGCCTGACACGAGCGGACCGTGGAAGGTTCAGCTCGGTGCCTTTGCAGTGGCCGGCAACGCCGACCGGCTGTGGTCGCAGTTGACGGGCAGGTCGGTGCTTTCCGGCAAGAGCAAGGTCACTATGCGATCCGGACGGTTGACCCGGCTTCTTGCAGCCGGGTGGGCGACGCAGGGCGACGCGCAAGGTGCGTGCAACGCGCTCAAGGCGGCGGGGCAGGGCTGCATCGTCACCCGTTGAGCCGGGGCCGCGACCAGCCTACGGGCGCGCGGTGAGCGCCGCCGATCCTTCCGCCCTGCCGACGGCGACCGGCGAGCGACTGGTAAGCCTCGATTTCATTCGCGGCATCGCGGTCATGGGCATCCTGGCCGCCAACATCGTCGCCTTTGGGCAACCTTACATGGCCTACATGTGGCCCGGCGGTTTTGTGACCGCGCACGGCCCGGTGTCCGATTGGCTATGGGTTGCTCAGTTCGTCTTCGTCGACGGCAAGATGCGCGGATTGTTCACGCTATTGTTCGGGGCGGGGCTGGTGCTGTTCGCCGACCGGGTGACGGTGCGTACGGGCTCGTCCTGGGTGCAGGTGCGGCGGCTCGGCTGGCTGCTGGTCTTCGGGCTGGCGCATTATTACCTGCTGTGGCGCGGCGACATCCTGACCCTTTATGCTCTATGCGGGTTGATCGCGCTGCTCGTCTTACGCTTGCCAGCGGTCCACCAACTAGCGGCGGGCCTGACCATGTACTTGTTCGGCGCGGTGCTGAACTCGCTGCAATATGGGCTGATGTGGGCTGCCAGCGAGAAGTCGTTGGGTGCGAACCCGCAGTATGCGCCGCTGGCGCGCGATGCGGCCGCCATGCTCGACGGTGAACGCGCCGACGCCTTGCGCGAGATCGCGATCAACACCCGCGGCTCGTATGCCGACTACGTCGCCCACGCGTGGGGCGATCACCGGTGGAACTGGATCGACCAGTTCACGCACACCGCGCTCGAAACGGTGCCATTGATGCTGGTCGGCATGTCTCTTTATCGGACCGGGCTGTTTGACGGGAGGATCGACCGGCGCACCCAGGCCCGGTGGGGCTGGTGGGGGCTGGGCGCCGGTACGGCAATGACGCTCGCGCTCGCGCTGGGGGCCCTCGCCGATGGGCTGACCTACACGGGCACGATGTTCGCGTTTCTGGGACCCCAGACCCTCACCCGGTTGCCCGCGATCTTTGGCCTTGCGGCGCTGCTCGCGCTGTGGGCGCCGCAGGCGACCGGCTGGCTCGGGCGCCGGGTCACGGCGGCGGGCCGGATGGCATTTTCGAATTACCTTGGCACCTCCCTCATCATGCTGGTGGTGTTCCAGAGCTGGGGCCTGAACCTGTTCGGCGCGCTCGACCGCCCGAAGCTGTATCTCGTGGTGTTGCTGGCATGGCTGGCGATGCTCGCATGGTCGCAGCCATGGCTTGCACGGTTCCGGTATGGCCCGCTCGAGTGGCTGTGGCGCTGTCTCACCTACGGTCGGATTTTCCCGCTGCGATAGCACTTGCTCTTGCGACTTGTTCGCATTAGCTTCCGATTCGTCATGTACATCTGTGTCTGCAACGCCATCAAGGAATGCGAGTTGCGCCGGGCGGCGCTGCGGAGCACCGGCGATGCAGAGGCGCTCTATGCGGCGCTCGGCAAGCGACCGAACTGCGGTCAATGCCTGGACGAAGCCGACGAGATCGTGGAGGAAGAGCGGACACTCGCCTCCGTCCCCATTGCTGCCTGACGCTGCGACGCACTCGCAATTGGCGGATTTCCGCCGTTTACCGGCTGTTTTCCTTGCTCGCTTGGCCGCGCGTCGCCATAACCACGGCTAGGCCGCGACAGGAGATACCAGAGTGAAGAGCGACCCCCAGGTCATCGATTTTCTCAATCGCGCGCTCACGAACGAACTGACCGCGATCAACCAGTACTGGCTGCACTACCGCGTGCTGCACCACTGGGGCATCCACAAGCTGGCCGAATACGAGCGTCACGAATCGATCGACGAGATGAAACACGCCGACGTGCTGGCAGAGCGCGTCCTGTTTCTCGATGGCCTACCCAACTTCCAGGCGATCCACCGGCTGAAGGTGGGGGAAACGGTCGAGGAGATTCTGCGCGCCGACTTGGCGCTGGAGATGGAAGCGATCCCGCTGCTGCGCGACGCTATCCAGCACTGCGAAACGGTGCGCGACTATGTCAGTCGCGAAATCTTCGAGCGGATCCTCGAAAGCGAGGAAGAACACGTCGACTTCCTCGAGACCCAGTTCGAGATGATCGAGCGCATGGGTCTGCAGAACTATGTCCAGCTCCACAGCGAGCCGGCGGGCGAAGGCGGGACGGGCGCCTAGTCCTTCCCGAACGGGTTCTTCGGGCTTTTCAGTACGATCCGCAGCGGCACCCCGTCGAAACCGAGCGCGCTGCGGATCGAATTCAGCAGATACCGTTCATAGCTCGCGGGCAGCATGTCCAGCCGAGTGCCGAACACCACGAACCGCGGCGGGCGCGTGCCGGCCTGCGTGATATAGCGCAGCTTGATGCGCTTGCCCTTGGGGGCCGGCGGCGGGTTGGCTTCCAGCGCATCGTCGAACCAGCGGTTGAGGGCTGCTGTCGGCACCCGTTTCGACCAGGCATCGCGCAACACGAATGCCGCCTGCAGCATCTGGTCCAGCCCCTTGCCCGTCCGCGCGCTCACCGCGAACACCGGCACGCCCTTCACCTGCGAAAGGCCGTCCTCAAGCGCACCCTTGATGCCGTTGAACAGGCTGCTTGCGTTCTCGGCGATGTCCCATTTGTTGATCGCGATCATCAGCGCGCGGCCTTCTTCCAGCACGTGCGCGGCGATCTTGAGGTCCTGATGTTCAAGTCCGCGCGTGGCGTCGAGCAGCAGGACGACCACTTCGGCGAAGTCGACCGCGCGCTTGGCATCGGCGACCGACATCTTTTCCAGCTTGTCGACCACCTGGGCACGCTTGCGCATCCCGGCGGTGTCGATCAGCCGCACGTCGCGCACCTCGCCGTCCGCATCGGTCCATTGCCAGTCGACCGCGATCGAATCGCGGGTGATCCCCGCCTCTGGCCCGGTGAGCAGGCGATCCTCGCCCAGAAAACGGTTGATCAGAGTGGATTTGCCGGCGTTCGGCCGCCCGACGATGGCCAGCTTGAGGGGCCCGAGTTCAAGCTCCTCCATGTCAGCGGGCTCGCCTGCGCGGTCGGCGGCCGCACGCTCGGCCTCCGCCGCGCCGATCAGGGGCCACAGCGCTTCGAACAGGTCGGCCACGCCTTCGCCGTGCTCTGCACTGAGCGCCACGGGTTCGCCGAAACCAAGGGAGAACGCCTCGAACAGTCCGGCGTCACCGGCGCTGCCCTCGGCCTTGTTGGCCACCGCCACCACCGGAATCTCCTGCGTGCGCAGCCAGCGGGCGATCTCCTCGTCTAGCGGCGTCAGGCCGGCGCGAGCGTCGATCACGAATAGCGCCGCATCGGCTCCCTCGACGCTGACCTCGGTCTGCTTGCGCATCCGGCCGGGGAGGGTCTCCTCGTCCTCGTCTTCCCACCCGGCGGTGTCCACGATCGTGAACTCCAGCCCGGCCAGCACCGCGTCGCCCATGCGGCGGTCGCGGGTGACGCCGGGCTGATCGTCGACCAGGGCGAGCTTCTTGCCGACCAGCCGGTTGAACAGGGTCGATTTGCCGACGTTGGGCCGGCCGATGATGATGACCTCGGGTTTCATGCCCGCCTCAGGTGGCCGCTCGGCACGCGCTTGGCAAGCGAAGCGGTCGGTAGGGCGATGTTAACCCTGGCGCGGCAGCTTAAGGGACATGAGGGGAAGGTTCATCATCGTGGCCGGTGCGATCGGCCTGGGCTGGTCCGGCATGGCGCAGGCCGACGCCTCGGCCAGCTTCGATCCGGGGCAGCGCGCCGAGAGCCAGGAGTTGCAGCCCTATCTGCAATGCGTGCCCTATGCGCGCGAACGGTCCGGCGTGCAGATCTATGGAGATGCCCGAACCTGGTGGGACCAAGCGGCCGGACGCTACAAGCGCGGTATCCGGCCCCGGGCCGGCGCGGTGATGACATTCCGCCCCTCCGGCGCGATGACGCTGGGCCATGTCGCCGCCGTGGCGCGGGTGATCGACGACCGGACCGTGCTGCTCGATCACGCTAACTGGTCGCCGATCGGCGGGCGTCGCGGGCAGATCGAGCGCGGGGTCAAGGCCGTGGACGTGTCGCCCGCTAATGATTGGAGCCAGGTACGCGTGTGGTACGATCCGATCGGCGGCCTCGGAACGACCGCGTGGCCGGTAGCGGGTTTCATCTACAACGAGCGCGACAACGAGGACGCCCCGTTAGGCGGACCGCGCGTGCTGGCAAGCGCAGGCTATAGCGCGCACGCGGTGAAGCCGCCGATCTCCGCCAAACCGACCAAGCGGTTCGCTGCGGCTTTCGCCTCTTTGGAAAGCCCGCGCATCGAAAAACCCGCGCCCAGGCGCGTAGCGCTGACGCAGGCGCCGGCGCGAACCGCAGGCAGGCCAGCGGCGGGCGATCCGATCGCGACCGCACTGGCGCGTTACGACCGCTAGTCGGACTTGCGGGCCACCGGCGGCTCGTCGCCCAGGTCTTCGAACCAGGCTTCGACGGGGCCGTTGAGCTTCAGCGTCAGCGGCTGGCCCTTGCGGTCCATCGTCTTGCCCGCCTGCACCCGAATCCAGCCTTCGGAGATGCAATACTCCTCTACGTCGGTCCGCACCCGGTCCTTGAACCGGATACCGATGCCGCGCTGCAGCGAATCGGCATCGAAGAACGGGCTCTGCGGATTGACCGAGAGGTGATCGGGGGGTGTCTGGCTCTGCTCGTCGCTCATGGGTCGGGCCCTTAGTCGGCACGGGCCTGACCGGCAAGTCAGTCGGGCGGCAGTTCAGCCTCGGGCGGCGCCGCCCGCTCCGGGTCCGGGCGGACACCGGCGTTGCGACGCTCGATGTCGATTTCGCTGGGGCCGATGTCGAGCACCGGGCCGTCGTCCGCAAAATCGCGGTCGTCTTCGCCCAGTTCATCGGCTGACAGCGGCGTGGTCGCCGGGTCTGGCGGCGGGACGGGAGTGCCCATGCTCAGTTCAGCGGCGGCAGTTCGGTCGGCTGCTGGCCGGGTTGCAAGGTATCGGGCGAAGGCGCCTCGATCTCGCCGGGCTGCTGCATCGGCTCTTCCGCCGGCGCTTGCGAGGGCTGGGTTTCCGGGGGGCTTTGCGGGTCGATCCGGTCGGGACCGGGGTCGGGCCGGATTTCGGGATTGGAGGCCATGGGCAGTTCCTTTCGTCGGGCATCAACGCGGGGATACGGCGGGGTGTTCCACGCGGCTTGCCCTTTGCCCGCGCGCGCTGTAACGGCGCACCCCTGTTCGCGCAGCGGGGCCTAACAGCCCACGCGCGGCTGCGTTCGGGATGCGGGCGTGGCGGAATTGGTAGACGCGCTGGTTTTAGGTACCAGTATCGCAAGATGTGGGGGTTCGAGTCCCTTCGCCCGCACCACCTTCCGCCCGGGCCCGAGCGCAGTGACACGTTTGCATCGAAAAGGCTTTTGACCGTCCCATGAAGATCGAAGAGACCACCAACGAAGGCCTGCGCCGCACCTATGCCGTGACCATCCCGGCCCAGGACATCGACGCTGCGATCGAAGCCGAGGTGAAGAAGATCGCGCCTCAGGTGCGCATGCCCGGCTTCCGCCCCGGAAAGGTGCCAGCCAACCTCGTCAAGAAGATGCACGGCGAGGCGATTCACGGCCAGGTGGTCAACGAGCAGATCCAGGGCGCGGTAGACGGCCTGATGCGCGACAAGCAACTGCGTCCCGCGATGCAGCCGCAGGTCCAGTTCGGAGACGGTTATGAGCAGGGCAAGGACGCGACCCTGACGGTCGATGTCGAAGTGCTGCCCGAGATCGAGGCGCCGTCGCTCGACGGTCTCAAGCTGGAACGGCTGACGGTGCCGGTTGCCGACAGCGAAGTGGACGAGGCGGTGAACAACATCGCCAGCCAGCAGAAGACCTTCAAGGATTCGCCGAAGAACCGGAAGGCCGCTGACGGCGACCAGTTGATCATCGACTTCACCGGCTCGATCGACGGGGTCGAATTCGAAGGCGGCAAGGCGGAAGAGACCCCGCTGGTGATCGGCGCCAACCGCTTCATCCCCGGATTCGAGGAGCAGCTTGCCGGTGCCAAGGCCGGCGACGACAAGACCATCACGGTCACTTTCCCGGCCGACTATCCGGCCAAGGAACTCGCCGGCAAGGATGCCCAGTTCGCAATCCACGTGCACAAGGTGCAGGTGGAAGACGAAACCGCAGTGGACGAGGAATTCGCCAAGTCGCTCGGCCTCGAAAGCCTGGAGCAACTGCGCGGCCTGCTGAAGGGCCAGCTGGAGCAGGAGCTGAACGGCCTCACCCGCACCGCCATGAAGCGTCAGCTGCTCGACACGCTCGCTTCTGGTCACGACTTCCCGGTGCCGCAGGGCATGGTCGATGCCGAATTCGAACAGATCTGGCAGCAGCTTCAGCAGGAAGCCGCTGGCGAGGAAGACCCTGAGGCGGCGCTCAAGGAGATCGAGGCAGAAAAGGCCGATTACCGCGCCATTGCCGAACGCCGCGTGCGTCTGGGGCTGCTGCTGTCCGAAATCGGCCAGGCAAACGGGGTGCAGGTGACCCAGCAGGAAATGAGCATGCTCATCCAGCAGGCAGCCCAACAATACCGCCCGGAAGACCGTGACCGGTTCATGGAACTCATCCGCACCAACGACATGGCCGCCGCCCAGCTGCGCGCGCCCTTGTACGAGGACAAGGTGGTCGATTTCCTGTTCGACAAGGCTGATATCACCGACCGCGAGGTGACCCGCGAGGAACTGCAGGCCGCGATCGAGGCGGAGGAAACTTCTGCCCCTGCCGCTGCCGCAAGCCCGGCCGGAAAGAAAAAGGCGCCGGCGAAGAAGGCCGCCAAGGCGCAACCAGCCGCCGATGCTCCGGCTGAGGACGCTCCGGTTGCCGGCGAGGCTTCGTCGGAAGACGCCACGCCTGCCAAGCCGGCAAAGAAAGCCGCGGCCAAGAAGAACGCTGAGGCGACCGAAGACAAGTCGGCGGCCAAGAAAGCGCCGGCGAAAAAGGCTGCTGCCAAGAAGTAAGCTGCGCTGCGGCGGAACCTGTTGCTACGTAAGCCGGTTCACGCCGTATGGAGCACTGGATCCGCGAATTTACCCTCGCCACCTCGCTGGTGGTGGAGGGTATCGCGGCGCTGATCGTCGCGTTCGCGGTTGCCGAAGCGGTCGCGCGGCTGGTCATGTCCATCCCCCGCCACAGCGGCGCGGCGCCCGGGCATGTGTCTCATGGCGTGAAGGAAGAGATCCGGCTGCGGCTGGGTCGCTGGCTGGCGCTGGCGCTGGAACTGCTGCTCGGTGCCGACATCCTGCGCACGGCAGTCGCGCCGACCTGGTCGGAGATCGGCCAACTTGCTGCCGTCGCCGCCATTCGCACCTTGCTCAATTTCTTCCTCCAGCGCGAGATCGCGGCTGAGGAGGTACGCAAGAGTGCGCAGAGAGCTAAGCTTGACGAGAGTGACGGCCGCGGCGGAGCGGCAGACCCGACGGCGGAATAGGCCGAGCCCTCGCTGAAGCTGGCCAACGCGAATGCTGCGGAGAGCACCTGCCGCTTCGGGCGACATTCCACCGGGGATTGCAGGCGTCGGGGTTAACGCCCTTGAACATGCGCCGGCCACTCGCGACATAGGCGGCCGACAAGAGACGGAAGGACAGAGTTTTCATGATCGACGTGTTGGGCGGCTACGGCGAGACCTACGGCAGCCAGGGCAAGTTCACTCGCGACCCGTTCACCGGCGCACTGGTGCCGGTGGTGGTCGAGCAGACCAGCCGCGGCGAGCGCAGCTTCGACATTTTTTCCCGCCTGCTGCGCGAACGCATCGTGTTCGTGACCGATCAGGTGGAAGACAACATGGCTTCGCTGATCGTGGCGCAGCTGTTGTTCCTCGAAAGCGAAAACCCGTCCAAGCCGATCAGCATGTACATCAATTCGCCCGGCGGCGTGGTCACGGCCGGCATGGCGATTCACGACACCATGCAGTATATCAAACCGCGCGTTTCCACCGTCTGCGTCGGGCAGGCCGCGTCGATGGGCAGCTTCCTGCTCGCCGCCGGTGAGCCGGGCATGCGCATCGCGCTGCCCAATGCGCGGATCATGGTGCACCAGCCCTCGGGTGGCGCGCGTGGCATGGCTTCGGATATCGAAATCCAGGCACGCGAGATCCTGCGCATGCGCACTCGTCTCAACGATCTGTACGCCAAGTACACCGGTAAATCGCTGGAGGAGATCGAGAAGGCGATGGACCGCGACACCTTCCTCGAGGCTGAGGAAGCCCGCGCGTTCGGCATCGTCGACAAGGTGTTCGAAACCCGCCCGGAGAGTGAGACCACCGGCGAGGGCGAGGGCAGCGGCGGCGCGCCGGAGTGAGCCGTAGCATTTCGGCAACCGTGCCCCTTCAGCTTGGCGCAAGGCGCTCAGTGCTAGGCGCTGCAGGTTGATTATCGAAAATCCGGCCCTACGGTCGGCGAATCCCGCATTGCTGCAAGCCGCGGGCCTTGAAGGTTTCAGGATATGACCAAGTTGAGCGGATCGGACTCGAAAAGCACTCTGTACTGCAGCTTCTGCGGCAAGTCGCAGCACGAAGTGCGCAAGCTGATCGCGGGCCCCACCGTGTTCATCTGCGACGAATGCGTCGAGCTGTGCAACGACATCATCCGTGAAGAAACGAAGGCCGGGATTGCCGGGCGCAAGGAAGGCGATGTGCCGACCCCGCTCGATATCTTCGTCACGCTCAACGATTACGTGATCGGGCAGGACCGCGCCAAGCGCGTTCTGTCAGTCGCGGTGCACAACCACTACAAGCGGCTGAAGCACGGCGGCAAGGCGGGCGACGTCGAGCTCGCCAAGTCGAACATCTTGCTCGTCGGCCCGACCGGGTGCGGCAAGACGCTGCTCGCGCAGACGCTGGCGCGCACATTCGACGTGCCCTTCACCATGGCCGACGCCACCACGCTGACCGAAGCCGGTTACGTGGGCGAGGATGTCGAGAACATCATTCTGAAACTGCTGCAGGCGTCCGACTACAACGTCGAAAAGGCGCAGCACGGGATCGTCTACATCGACGAGATCGACAAGATCACCCGCAAGGCGGAAAACCCCTCGATCACCCGCGACGTGTCGGGCGAAGGCGTGCAGCAGGCGCTGCTCAAGTTGATGGAGGGCACCACCGCCTCAGTCCCGCCGCAGGGTGGGCGCAAGCACCCGCAGCAGGAATTCCTGCAGGTGGACACCACCAACATCCTGTTCATTTGCGGCGGTGCGTTCGCCGGGCTCGACAAGATCATCGCCGACCGCCTGCAGAAGCGCTCGATCGGTTTCGGCGCGCACGTCGCCGATCCGGACAAGCGCCGGGTGGGCGAGCTGCTCCAGAAGTGTGAGCCGGAGGATCTTCTGAAGTTCGGGCTGATCCCCGAATTCGTCGGTCGCCTGCCGGTGATCGCCACGCTCAATGACCTTGACGTCGACGCGCTGGTGCAGATCCTGTCGGAGCCGAAGAACGCGCTCGCCAAGCAGTACGCCAAGCTGTTCGAACTTGAGGACGTGGAACTTACCTTCACCGATGACGCCCTGCGCGCGATCGCCGAACGCGCCATCCAGCGTAAGACCGGCGCGCGTGGCTTGCGCTCGATTGTCGAGGGCATGCTGCTCGACACGATGTTCGACCTGCCCGACATGGACGGGGTAACCGAGATCGTCGTCGACAAGGATGTGGTCGAAGGCCGCAAGGACCCTGTCCGGGTGGTCGAGGCCAAGAAGGACAAGGAAGAAGCTGCCTGAGCATGGCGGCCACGGTGATCGTGATCGTGATCGCGATCGCCGGGGTCTCTGTGCTGTTCGGTCTCGCGTTGCGAACCAGCCGGCGCTTCGGACGCTTCGAGCAACTGCCCACACACTTTGACTTGCGCGGCCGGGCCGATGCGTTCGGGCCGGCCAGGGTCATTCTGTGGATAGTCCCCGGCATCCTGATGAGCACGTTGGCACTGATTGCCGCGATCATGTTCATCGTCCCGCGCGAGGCGCAGAACGGCAATCCGGTGGTGGGCATCGTGATCACGGTGGTGACGCTGGTTGGCGCGCAAGTGCTGATTGGGTGGCTTCTACAACGATGGGCGGCAACGCAGGTCTAAGTGTAACTCGCTCGCCCTCGTGGGTCAGAATCGGTTGGCCAATCTCATCAGGCGCGCCCGAACCTCGCTCATGTCGATCGACATAGTCGCCGGGTGCGGGACGTTCTTCAGCGCAGGCAGGGCCAGCGACGCGTAGTGGCTTGCCTCCTTCTTGCGTCCGGCAAGATCAAGCACCAGCGCCTTGGCCACGAAGACTTCGGGATCGGCGCCAAAGGCGCCGTCTTCCGCCACGTCATCCATCAGGGCCATTGCGCGCGGCAAACGCTCCGTGCGGCGGAACGCGCCTACTAGGAACAGGTAATCGACCGGCTGGATTACAGACGAGCGCGACCCGGGCGGACGGTCCAGCGCCGTCTCATACGCGCCGAGCGCTCCATCGATGTCCCCCAGCGCCACCTTGGCAGTCGCAAGGTAAAGCAGCGCCCGCGGCGTCTCGAACTCGTCGCCGAACGCGATGGAGCGCTCCAGCAGTCCGACCGCCACGTCGGGATGCCCCGCGATCAGGTAAAAGCCCTGGAGCGACAGGTTCTGCGCCTTCTGGTGGCGCGAGCGGGCCAGGCGCCGCTCGAAATCGGCGGCGATTTCGTCCGACCAGTTGGTGTTACGGTACCAGCCCACCTGCCCGGTGTTAGGTGCCGCGGATTAAATCCGGGTTAGCGCAATCGTCCTCGCACCGGTCAGTTTCGACCTGCACGGTGGTATGGCCGATGGCGAACTCATGCTCCAGATCATGCGCCAGGTCGCGCAGGAAGGCGTCGCCGGGGTGGCCTGCGGGAATGACCAGATGGGCGGTCAGCGCGGCTTCGGTGGTGCTCATCGGCCAGATGTGGAGATCGTGCACCGCCGTCACTCCGGGTAGCGCTGCCAGGTGCGCGCGCACCGCGGCTTCGTCGATATGCTCGGGCACGGCGTTGAGGCTCAGTTTAACGCTGTCCTTGAGCAATCCCCAGGTGCCCCAAGCGATCACCAGCACGATCACCAGGCTGGTGACGGGGTCGATCCATCGCTCTCCCGTCAGCAGGATGGCCGCGCCTGCGATCACCACGCCGAGGCTCACCAGCGCGTCGGCGGTCATGTGCAGAAAGGCGCCGCGGATGTTGAGATCATGCTTGCGCCCGCGCATGAACAGCAGCGCCGTGGCGCCGTTGATCAGGATGCCGATGCTGGCCACGGCGATCATCGTGCGCCCCTCGACCGCGGGTGGCGCGGCCATGCGGTTCAGCGTCTCGAATGCAATCGCCCCGATCGCCACCAGCAACAGCCCCGCGTTCGCCAGCGCCGCCAGGATGGTCGAACTCTTGAACCCATAGGTATACCGCCCCGACGGCGCGCGCCGCGCGAGCACGCTGGCACCCCACGCCAGTGCTAGGCTGAGCACGTCGGACAGGTTGTGGCCGGCATCGGCCAACAGCGCCATCGATCCCGCGAGGAAGCCGTACACCGCCTCCACCACGACGAACGCCAGGTTGAGCGTCACCCCGATCGCGAACGCGGGGCCGTGGTTCACCGGCCCGTGCCCGTGCCCGTGCCCGTGTCCGTGGTCGTGAGAATGTGCGGCGCTCATCTTACTCGTAGATACAGGCGTCGAGGCCGTCCCGCCGCACGACACCGATGCGCGCGGCGATGGTGTTACCATAGCGGCGCACGAAGCCTGACGGGCTGACCACCGACCGCTCTTTGGGCAAGGGCAGCGCGGCGACCATGCGCGCGGCCTCCGTGCGGGAAAGACGGTCTGCGGAGTGGCGGAAATACCGCTGCGCGCCCGCTTCGGCGCCGTACGTCCCGATGCCGGTCTCGGCGACGTTGAGATAGACTTCCATGATCCGCCGCTTGCCCCACAGCTTCTCGATCAGGAACGTGAACCACGCCTCCAGCCCTTTGCGGAAATACCCGCCGCCCTGCCACAGGAACACGTTCTTGGCGGTCTGCTGGCTGATCGTGGAGCCGCCGCGGATGCGGCCGCCCCGCATGTTTTTCTTGATCGCCGCCTCGATCGCTTCCTGATCGAAACCTGCATGGGTGCAGAACTTGCCGTCCTCCCCCGCGATCGCCGCCGCAACCAGGTTGCGGTCGATGTTCGACAACGGCTCCCAGTCCTTGGTGATGCCGTTGCCGTCCATGATCATCGTCGCGGTAACTGGAACCGGCACGAAGCGGAACACGATCACCAGCACCAGGCTGAGCGCGATGAAGCCGACGATCAGCTTGGCGAGGAGCTTTCCGAACCGGAACATGCCTGTCGTCTAGCGGATGCCGGGCAAAAGAAAACGCCCCCGATCGGCTGACCGGGGGCGCTCTGTTCGATTGGGCGGGAAGATCAGCCGGCCACGGGCGCCGGCAGCAGCCGCTCGCCGGCGATGCGTTGCATCGCCTTCTGCAGCTTCTCGAACGCGCGCACTTCGATCTGGCGGATGCGTTCGCGGCTTACGTCGTAAACCTGGCTAAGTTCCTCCAGCGTTTGCGGATCGTCGGTCAGTCGGCGTTCGGTAAGGATGTGCTTCTCACGCTCGTTGAGGCTGTCCATCGCCTCCACCAGCATTTCGTGACGCACGTGCGCTTCCTCGACCTCGGCGGTGATCTCGTCCTGCAGCGGACGGTCGTCCTTCAACCAGTCCTGCCATTCGCCAGCGCCTTCTTCGCCGTTGCGCATCGAGACGTTGAGCGAGCCGTCGCCGCCCATCATCATCCGCCGGTTCATGTTGATCACTTCCTGCTCGGGCACGCCGAGGTCGGTTGCGATCTTGGTCACATCGTCGGGGTGAAGGTCCGAATCCTCGAACGCCTCCAGCTCCTTCTTCATCCGCCGCAGGTTGAAGAACAGCTTCTTCTGCGCGGCGGTGGTGCCCATCTTGACGAGCGACCACGAGCGGAGGATGAATTCCTGGATCGACGCCTTGATCCACCACATCGCGTACGTCGCGAGGCGGAAGCCGCGATCGGGTTCGAACTTCTTGACGCCCTGCATCAGGCCGACGTTGCCTTCGGATATAAGATCCGACACCGGCAGGCCGTAGCCGCGATAGCCCATGGCGATCTTCGCCACGAGCCGCAGGTGGCTGGTCACCAGCTGCGCCGCGGCTTCCGAATCTTCATGTTCGGCATACCGCTTGGCGAGCATGTATTCCTGCTCGGGCTTCAGAATGGGGAATTTCTTGATCTCGGCCAGATAACGGTTGAGGCTCTGTTCGCCGTTCAACGCGGGGACCGCGATCTTCTTGGATGTACTCACTTAAACCCTGACCTTTCCTGCGTCGCCTCGATTATCGGGACCCCTGCACGGGCATCCGTCGGGCTGGGCACGCTCTGCTGTATATAGAGGGTTGCATGCTCGGTTGGCAGTGCTTTTCATCGATCTCAATGAGCGGTTCGGTCGATAAGTTCCGCCATGTCGGCGGGCAGTTTCGCTGAAAAGACGAGCCGTTCCGCAGTAACCGGATGGAGGAACCCAAGGCTGGCGGCGTGAAGCGCCTGACGGGCAAACCCGAGCTCCCGGAGGAGCGGCCGCAGTGGCTTGGGATCGTGTCCATAAACCGGATCCCCCACTAGCGGATGACCGATTGACGCAAGGTGAACCCGGACCTGGTGCGTGCGCCCGGTTTCCAGCCTGCATTCGATCAGGGTGCAGTCGTGCAGGCGCTGGAGAGTGCGGAAATGAGTCACCGCGTGCTTACCACGCGAACTGTCTGCGGGCAGTACCGCCATCTTCTTGCGGTTGGCGTCCGACCGGCCGAGGCGCGCGGTCACGGTGCCTTCCCCCGGCTTGGGATGGCCCGCGCAAACCGCCAGATAGGTTCGCTCGATCGAGTGATCCGCAAACTGCCGTGCCAGCCCTTCGTGCGCGGCGTCGCTCTTGGCGACGACCAGCAGGCCCGAGGTGTCCTTGTCGATCCGGTGCACGATGCCGGGGCGCAAGGTGCCGTTGATGCCCGAAAGGCGCCCCGCGCAATGGTGTAGCAAGGCATTGACCAGCGTGCCGTCAAGATTGCCCGCCGCGGGATGCACCACCAGCCCGGCTGGCTTGTCGACTACGATCAGGTGATTGTCCTCGAACACGACATCGAGCGGGATATCCTGCGCCTGCGCGTCGAGCGGGGCGGGCGGGGGCAGGGCGATCGCGAAAGCTTCGCCGCCACGGATCTTCCCGGACGGGTTGGTCGCCGTTTGCCCCGCGACCGTGACCGCCCCGTCGGCGATCAGCTGCTTGATGCGTTCGCGCGACAGGCCGCTCGCATGGGCCAGCGCCTTGTCCAGGCGGCCGGGCGTGGGCAGAACCCCATTGATGATTTCCCCATCTCGCATGCCGGCGCCCATGCTAGGAAGATGGGCGATGGGGATCGAAGTCTCAAGCTGGGTGGTGGAGCGGCTGATCGCCGAAGCCGCCGACGCCTATCCGCTGGAAGCGTGCGGGCTGCTGCTCGGCCACGAGCGGGTGGAGCAGGTCCGCCCGTGTGCCAACGTCCATCCCGATCCCGCGCGGCATTTCGCAATCGACCCGCAAGCGCTGATCGACGCCCACCGGGCGGCGCGCGGTGGCGGGCTGCAGGTCATCGGTTATTACCATTCCCACCCCCTCGGCCCGCCCGCCCCGTCAGCCACTGACCGCGCGCACGCCACGGGCGACGGCAGGGTGTGGGCGATCGTCGGCGAAGGGAGGGTCGGCTGGTGGCGAGATAGCGCGACGGGCTTCGAGCCACTTTCCTACCGGCAAGCGGGCGGGTAGGGCACTGCACATGCACTTCATCGCTTCCTCTTGCCGACTGCTGACCGAGCGGTTGGGGCGGGGCGAGGTTTCTTCTACAGAACAGTGTGACACGTGTGACACATCCTACAGGATCGCCTCCCTTACATGAACGATACCGACAGCCTCGACCTTGCAAGCATGCTCTGCTCGCGCCTGTGCCACGATCTGCTGTCGCCGGTAGGTGCGCTGACCAACGGACTGGAGCTGCTCGCCGACGAGCGTGATCCCGACATGCGCCAGCGGTGCTTCGAATTGCTGGAGCAGAGCGCGAAAGTGAGCGCGGACAAGCTCAAGTTCTTCCGCCTCGCGTTCGGCGCAGCCGGCGGGTTCGGCGAAAGCGTGCCGGTCGATGAGGCCCGCAGCGTGACCGAGGCACTGGTCGGCGATGCCAAGCGGGTAGAGCTCAACTGGGCACTCAGCGCCGACCGCCTGCCCAAGGGCGCGGTGAAGGTGCTGCTCAATTTCGCGCAGATCGGGCTCGACGCGCTGGTGCGCGGCGGGACGCTGGATGTGGGTGCCGAGAGCCGCGACGGCGCGAGCGAGATCGTCGTGCGCGCCGCGGGGCCGCGGATCGCGTTCGATGAGATCATCGGCCGCGCGCTAGAAGGCCGCCTGAAGCCCGGCGAACTGACCAGCCGGACGGCGGCGGCGCATATGCTCAGCATGGTGGCGGCGCAGGCGGGCGGGGGCCTCCAATACATGCTGTCGGACGATGCGCTGGTGCTCGGCGCGGTGCTGCCGGGGGCCTGACGCGTGGACGAGCTCGTCCACCGCGCCGTACCATCGCCCAACTGGGACGAGCGCGCGTTGCCGATTTCGATGGTCGTCCTGCATTATACCGAGATGCCCAGCGCCGAGGACGCGCTGACCCGGCTGATCGATCCGGAGGCCAAGGTCAGCGCGCACTACCTGATCAGCGAAGCGGGCGAGGTCATCCGGCTGGTCGACGAGGACAAGCGCGCGTGGCACGCGGGGCAGAGCTACTGGCGCGGCCATCCCGACGTGAACTCGGCCAGCATCGGCATCGAGCTCGATCATCCAGGTCACGCACTCGGTTACCGCGATTTCGCCGATGCCCAGATCGATGCGCTGGTCCCGCTGCTCGCCCGGATCGTGCAGGAGTACGACATTCCGCGAGCGAACGTCATCGGCCATTCGGATGTCGCGCCGGCGCGCAAGATCGATCCGGGCGAACTGTTCCCGTGGGACCGGCTTGCCGAATACAAGCTGTGCCTGCCGCGGCCCGACAAGCTGGAACAGGGCGATCCGTTCGACAACGATGCCGCGTTTTACCTAGCGCTCGAACGGTTCGGATATGACATCACCGATGGGCACAAGGCGGTGGAGGCGTTCCAGCGGCGCTGGCGGCCCGACAGGATCGACGGGGCGATCGACGGCCAGGTGCGTGCGATCCTGTTTCAGCTTCTGCTGGACCGCGACCGCGGGCTTGCTAGATAGGGAAGGCCAGGGGGCTGGGCAGCCGCGAGCAGATTTCTGTTCGAGGAAAGTCCGGGCTCCACGTAACAAGGGTGGCGGGTAACGCCCGCCGTGGGCAACCATAGGGAAAGTGCCACAGAGAGAAGACCGCCTTGCTTCGCAAGGTAAGGCTGAAAGGGTGCGGTAAGAGCGCACCGGGGCGTTGGTAACAGGGCTCGCATGGCAAACCCCACCCGGAGCAAAGCCGAATAGGGGCGGCGCGCTGCTTGCAGCAGGTCGGATACGGACCAGTCGCCCGGGTTGGCTGCTCGAGCCGGCGAGCAATCGTCGGCCTAGATGAATGGCTGCCCCCGCGCGGCCGGTCCTCTCACGAGGTACCGTGCGCGGGACAGAACCCGGCTTACAGGCCCCCTGGCATCGGCTCTGCTGGACAATCTTCGGGCGGCGCGACAAGGCACGTCAACGAGTCTTTTGGGGAGCCATACTGCATGATCCGTTCCGCCCTGTTCCTGTCGGCCTGCGCGCTCGCTTTTGCCGCCGCGCCCGCCACCGCCGATGAAGGCATGTGGACCTTCGACAACTTCCCGACCGCCAAGATGAAGGCGGACTATGGCTGGGCGCCGGATCAGGCCTGGCTCAACCGGGTGCAGAACGGCGCGGTTCGCCTGACGGGGGGCTGCTCGGCCAGCTTCGTGTCGCCGCAGGGGCTGATCCTGACGAACCACCACTGCATCGCCAGCTGCCTTTACGACAACTCCACGGCGGCGACCGATTACCTCGATCGCGGTTTCGTGGCCGCGCGCCGCGACTTGGAGCTGAAGTGCCCGGGTCAGCAGGCAGAGGTGGTGACCCGCATCTCGGACGTGACCAACGATGTGAAAGCCTCGTTCGGATCGCTCACCGGCGAAGCGCTGACCAAGGCGCGCGATGCCAAGATTGCCGAGATCGAAAAAGCCGGGTGCACCGATACGGCCACCACCCGCTGCCAGGTCGTGACGCTGTTCGGCGGCGGCCAGTACAAGTTGTACCAGTATCGCAAGTACTCGGATGTCCGCCTCGCATGGGCGCCCGAGGATCGCGCGGCGACGTTCGGCGGCGATCCCGACAATTTCAATTTCCCGCGCTACTCGCTCGATGCCAGCTTCCTGCGCGCGTACGAGAACGGCCAGCCGGTCAGCACGCCCAATCACCTGAAGTGGAACCCGCGTCCGCCCAAGGAAGGCGAGACGACCTTCGTGGTCGGCAACCCCGGCTCGACCAGCCGCCTCTATACCTCGAGCCAGCTCGCCTTCACGCGCGAAGTCGCGCTGCCCGTCACGGTTGCCACGACGTCCGAGCTGCGCGGCCGCCTCATCCGCGCCATGCAGGAAAGCCCTGACCGCCAGCGTGAAGGCCTTGATACCCTGAACGGGATCGAGAACAGCCTGAAGGTCTACATCGGCCAGTCTAAGGCATTGAACGACCCCGCGTTTACCGGGAAGCTCGCCGCTGCGGAGGCGGACCTGCGCGCCAAGGGCGCAGGGGGAGCCGATCCGTGGACCACAGTGGACACCGCTGTTGCCGCTTACCGCCCGCTTTATCTGGCGCAGCGCTTCACCCAGCCATCGAGCCAGCTCTACTCGTACGCGCGCACCCTGGTGTTCGCGGCGCAGGAACGCGCCAAGCCCAACGCCGAGCGGCTGCCCGGGTACACTGACAGTGCGCTTCCCCTCCTGGAAAAGCGCACCCTGGACGCGCGCCCGGTCTACCCGTGGCTGGAGGAACTGCGGCTCAACTGGAGCCTGTCGAAGGCCCGCGAGTACCTCGGCGCCGACGATCCGGACACGCAGCTTTTGCTCGGCAAGGCCAGTCCCGAAGGCCTGGCCACCTCGTTGGTCAACGGCACCAAGCTGGCCGATCCGGCGGTCCGCAAGGCGCTGTGGGATGGCGGCATAAAGGCGATCCGCGCGTCCGACGACCCGATGATCGTCTATGCGCTGCGTTTGGCGGATCGTCAGCGCGAACTGCAGCGGGCGACCGAGACGGTGTATGGCGCGCCGTTGGCGATCGCCGGTAGCCAGCTCGCCGATGCACGGTTCGCGGCGTATGGCGACAGCGCGTACCCGGACGCAACCTTCAGCCTGCGCATCAGCTACGGCAAGGTCGCCGGGTGGATGGAGCGCGGCAAGCAGGTGCCGTTCCAGACCACGCTTGGCGGCACGTTCGACCGCGCAACCGGCAGCGAGCCGTTCGATGCCCCGTCCGCCTTCCTCGCTAACAAGGCGAAGATCGATCCGCGCACCACGTACGACTTCGTGACGACGAATGACATCATCGGCGGCAATTCAGGCTCGCCGGTGATCGACCGCGCGGGCACCGTGATCGGGGCCGCCTTCGACGGCAACATTCACTCGCTCGGCGGGACGTACGGCTACGACGGCACGCTCAATCGAACGGTCGTGGTGTCGACCGACGCGGTGCAGGAAGCACTGGAGAAGATCTACCCCGCGCCGGCTCTGGTGAAGGAACTGGCGGCGAAGTAACTGATCGGCACGGCGCGGCTTTCTCGGCCGCGTCCGTTGCCGATGATTGCGGGGCTCCGGCCGCGCCGGCAGCTCACCCGCGCGGCGTTCTCAGCTGCGACCGATGCTCGTGTATGCGAACCCGGCAGCGCGGACGTCTTCGGGCCGGTAGATATTGCGCAGGTCCACTAGCACCGGCGCCTTGGCGATTTGCTTGATCCGCGCGAAGTCGAGCGCGCGGAACACGTCCCATTCGGTGACGATGACCACCGCGTCGGCGTCGCGGATCGCTTCGTAAGGACTGGTGCACATCTCTACATCCGGCATCAGCGGCCGGGCTTGCTCCATGCCTTCAGGGTCGTACGCGGCCACCGAAACGCCCGCATCGATCAGCGCCTGCGCCACCGCGATTGCCGGGCTGTCGCGCATGTCGTCCGTGTTGGGCTTGAAGGTGAGGCCCAGCAGCGCAACTTTCTTGCCGCGCGCAGCCTCCACCCCGCCAATCGCATCCAGCACCTTGCGGCCCATCGCCCGCTTGCGGGTGTCGTTGACCTTGACCACCGCTTCCACGATCCGCACCGGGCTGTCGTAGTCCTCGGCCGTCTTGAGCAGGGCCAGCGTGTCCTTGGGGAAGCAGCTTCCGCCATAGCCGGGACCGGCGTGGAGGAACTTGGGGCCGATGCGGTTGTCCATGCCGATCCCGCGGCTGATGTCCTGCACGTTGGCGCCGACCTTTTCGCACAGATCGGCTATCTCGTTGATGAAGGTGATCTTGACCGCCAGAAATGCGTTGGCGGCATACTTGATGAGTTCGCTCGAACGCCGGCTGACGAAGAGGATCGGGGATTCGTTGAGGAACAGCGGGCGATATACCTCGCGCATCACCTCGCGGCCGAAATCATCCTCGGCGCCGATGACGATCCGGTCGGGCCGCTTGAAATCGCCGATGGCCGCGCCTTCGCGCAAGAACTCTGGGTTGGAGACCACCGACACGCGATGCGGGCAGCCGCTGTCGGCGATGATCCGTTCGACCTCGTCGCCGGTGCCGACCGGCACGGTCGATTTGGTGACCACCACCGCATCGTTTTCCAGCGCTTCGCCTACCTCCTGTGCGACGGCGTGGACAAACGACAGGTCGGCATGGCCATCTCCGCGCCGGCTGGGCGTCCCCACCGCGATGAAAATGGCCGAAGCGCCGCGGATCCCGGCGGTGAGATCAGTGGTGAACGAAAGCCGCCCCGCCTTGACGTTCGCCGCGACCAGTGCGTCGAGACCGGGCTCGTAGATCGGCATGATGCCGTCTTCGAGCCGCCCGATCTTGACGGCATCCTTGTCGATGCAGACCACCTCGTGCCCAAAATCGGCGAAGCAGGCTCCCGAGACCAGGCCGACATATCCCGAGCCCACCATCGCGATCTTCATGCCGTCAGTGCTCCGTGTTCGATGTGCGTCGCGCCATCACGCTCCACCGCCTGGATGACTCGTCGTTCGGTCCCCTCCAGCACGAGAGCGGTCAGGCAACCCGAGCGATAGGCGCCGGTATCGATCCCGATCCGATTAGATCGCTGGTCGAGCCCGTCCGTGATCGTGTGGCCATGGATCACAAAGTGTTCATGCGGCTCGGCATGGTCGAGGAACGGTTCACGGATCCAACGCATATGATGGTCCGCCTGCTCCGCCAGCGGGACGCCGGGCGCGATGCCCGCATGCACGAACAGGTAGTCGCCGGCGACGAGGTAATCCTTGGCGCTGCTGAGAAACTGCCGATCCTCCTCCGGCAGCGCATTCGATAACAGCTGCTGCACCTCTTCAACGGTCGCGCGATCGTAGTCTTGACGGGAAATCCCGTAACTCAGCGCGGTTTCGCGACCGCCATGCCGCAGGAAGTGGCGCAGCACGGCCACGTCGCTGAGCCCTCCGAGGAACATCTCCTCGTGATTGCCGGCGAGCAGCTTGACCCGACGTGTGGCTTGCCAAACGCGCGCGCGGGCTACCACGCCCGCGCTGTCCGGCCCCCGATCAACGAGATCGCCCAGCAGGACAACCGTAGTTTCCGCTGGAGCAGCGGACGCGTCGTCCTGCTCAATCGCGGCAATGAGGGCTTCGAACAGATCCAGGCGGCCATGAATGTCACCCACCGCATACCAGCGAGTGCCTGGCGGTACTGCGGGAGGCGGACGGTCTGCTGCGCGGGGGCGCAGCCGGAACATTTGGCGGAGCGGTTCGAACATCAGGCGCGGTCGCATAGGCCACGGTATCCTGCCGGGCAATGAACGATGCCTGCGGGCGATGGCTGTGATGCATCGAATCCACATCGGCACGTCTCCGGAAGGCGACGCGCCGTTTTTTCTTGTGCGATGCAGCAACTCGCGGCAAGAAAGTTGCGCATTGGCTGCCAAACGCCCGCGAGCACGATGGGCTTCAGCCGCGGCGCAGGTGGGACGATCGGCACAAACGAGGAGTTTGCCATGCTAACGTCCATCCGCGGTCTTGGGGCCGCAACCATTCTGGGTCTATCCGTCGTCGCGGCGCCTGCTTTCGCGCAGGACGAAAGCACTGCCGCCACCGGCGGCTTGTCCGTGTCCGGCAGCGTCACGCTGGTGTCTGACTATCGCTTTCGCGGCGTATCGCTGTCGGGCGGAGATCCGGCCATCCAAGGCGGCGTGACTGTCACCAGTGACACCGGGTTTTATGTCGGAACCTGGGCATCCTCGATCGACGATGGCGGCACCGACGTATTCGGCGACGTCGAGGTCGATCTGTTCGGCGGGTGGAGCGGCGCCGTGTCCGAAGGCATCGGACTCGATGTGGGACTGCTGTATTACGCCTACCCATCCAACGGGGCCGGGATCGATGCCGAGTACTTCGAGCCTTACGCGACGGTCTCAGGCGATCTCGGACCAGTCTCGGCCAAGTTCGGGGTCAATTATGCGTGGGATCAAAAGGGATTGGCCGACGACAATCTGTATCTTCATACCGAATTGAGCTCGGCCATTCCGACCACGCCGCTGACGCTGTCGGCGCACCTGGGCTATACCGATGGTTCGCTGGCGCCGACATTGCTCGCAGGCACGGGTGATGACAGCGCGTTCGACTGGTCGGTGGGCGCCAGCGCCACCGTCCTTGGCAGCGTCACCCTGGGTGTCTCATACGTCGGTGTGGAAGGTCCCTCGATCGACGGGCTGACGGACGACGCGGTGGTGGTGTCCTTAGGCGCAAGCTTCTGAGCCGAATTGCGGGGCCGGTTTTCGCACCGGCCCCGACTTCGGCCATCGCCCGAGACCGCTAGTGATCAGTCACCCGCAGGACCAATGGTGAGCGGCCGGGTTGATCCGTCACCAAGTCAGCGGCTAGTTGCCTGGCTTGCAGCCGGCGGCATGGGCCGATCGGCCAGTGCTGACCGGAGTGTCCCTTGGCGAAGTTTCTTCACACGATGATCCGGGTGACGGACCCGGATGCGACCATCGCGTTCTTCAACCTCGTGGGTCTGGAAGAAGTGCGCCGGTTCGATAGCGAGCAGGGACGCTTCACCCTGATCTTCCTTGCGGCGCCGGGGCAGGAGGGGGTGGCCGAGGTCGAATTGACCTACAACTGGCCGCCCGCCGATGGCAGCGCGACCGAGCAATACGACGGGGGGCGCAACTTCGGGCACCTCGCCTACCAGGTCGACAATATCTACGACACGTGCGCCCAGCTGGCTGAGGCAGGCCACATTATCCACCGCCCGCCGCGCGATGGACACATGGCGTTCGTCAAGTCGCCGGACGGTATCTCGGTCGAGTTGCTGCAGGACGGTCGCCTGCCTCCGCAAGAGCCGTGGGCCTCGATGGAGAATACGGGCACTTGGTGATGCTGACCTGATCGACTTAAGCACACGCGGCGCGGCACAAAGAACGATACCCCGAGGGGCGAGTAAGCAGCGTTGCAACCCCGCCAAGTTGTTGAACAGCCTTCACGAATAGCGCGTTGCGCCCGGGTGTGCCGCTTGGTAGGCGGCGATCTCGGGCAAGAGGGGGTCGCAATTGCCGGGAGAAGGCTTCACGCCTGCGCAATGGCTTGTGCTGGTCGAGCATGAGCTGTTGCTTTTCGCCGGATTGTTCTTCCTGCTCGGCGCGCTCGATGAACTGGCGGTCGATCTGATCTGGGTGTGGCTGCGGATCACCGGGCGTGGAAAATCAGAGCGGCAGGTGGCGGACCAGGAACACCTGCCGCTATCGGGGCGGGCGGCGGTTTTCATTCCGGCTTGGCGCGAGGAAGCAGTCATCGAAGCGACCGTGCGGCATGCCCTTGACGCATGGCCCCAGGCAGACATGCGGCTCTATGTCGGCTGCTATCCCAACGACCTCGCTACTGCTCACGCCGCGCATGCGGGAGCCGATGGCGATGCCCGCCTCCGGGTGGTGATCATGTCCCACCCGGGTCCGACGACCAAGGCGGATTGCCTCAACGGCCTATATGGAGCGTTGCGAGATGAGGAGCGATCGTCTGGCGTGCCGTTCCACATGGTCGTGCTGCACGATGCCGAAGACATGGTCGATCCCGCTGCGCTGAGCCTGCTGGATCGGCACATCGGGGCTGCCGACCTGGTGCAGCTGCCGGTCCTGCCTCATCCGATGCCGCAGTCGCGCTGGATTGCATCCCATTACTGCGAGGAATTCGCCGAACAGCACGGCAAGGGCATGGTCGTGCGCGATGCCTTAGGCGCGGGTCTGCCAACCGCAGGCGTGGGATGCGCCATTGCCCGCCACGCTTTGGCGACCCTCGACAGCAGGAGTGCGGGCGAAGGGCCGTTCGCGGCGGAATGCCTGACCGAGGATTACGAACTGGGCTTGGGCGTTTCTGCGCTGGGCGGGAATGCCCGGTTCGTTCGCTGCCGGACGGCAAGCGGGCGCCTGGTCGCCACGCGCGCCTGTTTCCCGGCCAAGCTGGAAGCAGCTGTCCGCCAGAAGACCCGCTGGGTCCACGGCATCGCCTTTCAATCGTGGTACCGGCTCGGCTGGAGCCGCAATCCGGCCGATTTGTGGATGCGGCTGCGCGATCGGCGCGGTCCGCTCACCGCGCTGGTGCTATTGATCGCGTATCTGCTGCTGTTTCTTGTGTCAGCGGGATGGATCGCGCAGCTCGCCGGGTTTGCCCCAGAAGCCGATTTGTCGCCCGCGCTGCTCGTCCTGTTGGCTATCAATTTGGCGAGCTTTGCGTGGCGGGCGGCGTGGCGATTTGCCTTCACCGCCAAGGAATACGGCGCGGCGGAAGGTCTGCGGGCGATCCTGCGCATTCCTGTGACCAACGTCATCTCGATCATGGCGGGGCGGCGCGCGTTCGTCGCCTACGTCGCCTCGTTGGGAGGACGCAATCCGCGCTGGGACAAGACCGAGCACATAGTTCACCCGGCGCTCGCCGCCCCGCACCGGGAAGCAGCGTGAAACCACACGCCACCGCGCGCCGCCGCGGTGAGCCGCTGGCGGCGCTTGTCCTGCTTGTCGCAGGATGGATGGGTGTGCGCGCCGCGCTGTGGGAAACGCCTTTCTCATTTGTGCGGGAAACGCCCGCGCAAGATGCCGATGAGGCCGCGCGGCTCATCAACTCTACTTCGCACGCAACACCGCGGGAATCGGGCCCAGCGACTGCGTTGCTTACTCGGGAGAGGAGCGCCGGCCGGGACCGGAAGTTCGTGTTCGCCCTGGCCCCCGTCGCGCCCTATCATGCCGGGATTGCGGCGCCTCCGTTGCCACGGCACCTCTACATCACCCCGGGGGCTGCACAAACGACGGCGAAAGCGCCCGATCGGGATACGCCGGTTCCGGCTATCGTCGCCTTGCCACCTCCCTTCATGCGCCCGCCAGCGACACGCTTGCACCTGGCAGCGTGGTCTTCGTGGCGGCAGGGAAGCGGACTGCCCATACTGGCGACTGGGGCGCGGCCGGCGGGCTATGGCGGCACGCAGATGGGCTTTGTGGGACAGTTCGACCTGATGACAGAACCGCGTCGCCCGGCGGTGCACGTGCGGGCGACTTACGCGCCCGATCGACCCCGCCAGCGCGAGGCGGCGGTGGGGATCGGCGTGCGTCCGCTGGCTGACGTGCCTATCCGTGTGCTCGCAGAGGTGCGGGCAACGGACAGCCAAGGATCGACCCAAATCCGGCCCGCTGCCTTTGCCGTCACCGAACTTGCGGCGACGCCTTTGCCGCTAGGTCTTTCCGCCGAAGGCTACGCCCAGGGCGGGTGGGTCGGCGGTCGTTTCGCCACGGCCTTCGCCGATGGCCAGCTTCGCGTGATGCGCCCGATAGCCCGGGGCGGCGGGGTTCGGGCAAGCATAGGTGTGGGTGCTTGGGGCGGCGCACAAAAGTTTGCCGAGCGCCTGGATGTCGGGCCAAGCGCCACCATCGACCTTGCGCCGGTGCGGCTCTCGCTGGACTATCGCGTGAGGGTCGCCGGCAATGCCACGCCCGGCAATGGCGCCGCTTTGACGCTTTCGACGGGTTTCTAGGCACCGGCACCTTCAATCGCGCGGCGCTAGGGCGTAGGGCCCCTTGTATGGACGTCTACCTCCCGATCGCGAACCTGTCGGTGAACGGACTGGTGATCGTCCTGCTGGGCGCGCTGACCGGTGTCCTGTCCGGCCTGTTCGGAGTGGGGGGTGGGTTCCTGACGACCCCGCTGCTGATCTTTTACGGCGTCCCGCCGACGGTGGCCGCTGCCTCTGCCTCGACACAGGTGACCGGAGCGAGCGTATCGGGCGTGCTGGCCCACAACCGCCGCGGCGGGGTCGATTACCGGATGGGCACGGTGACGATCGTGGGCGGGATGATCGGCAGCGGCATCGGCGCGCTGCTGTTCCGCTTCTTCCAGTCGATCGGTCAGATCGATACGGTGATCTCGATCCTTTACGTGGTGATGCTCGGGTCGATTGGCACCCTGATGGCGCGCGAAGCGTGGACTTCGCTGCGGGCGGACAAGCGGAGTGCACGTCCGCGGGCCGCCAAGCGGCGCCACCACCCGCTGGTGGCGGCCTTGCCCGGCCGGTGGCGGTTCTATCGCTCGGGCCTGTACATCTCTCCGCTCGCGCCGCTGATCCTGGGGGTGGGCGTAGGCATTCTGACAATGCTGATGGGCGTCGGCGGCGGGTTCATCATGGTGCCCGCGATGCTCTACATCCTCGGCATGAGCGCCGGGGTGGTGGTCGGCACCAGCCTGTTCAACATCCTGTTCGTGACCATGGTCACCACGATGATGCACGCGTTGACCACCAAGGCGGTCGATATCGTGCTGGCCGCGCTGCTGCTGCTGGGGTCGGTGTCCGGGGCGCAGATCGGCAGCCAGTTGGCCCAGAAAGCCAAGCCCGAGACCCTGCGCCTGATCCTGGCGGCTTTGGTGCTGCTGATAGCGCTGCGCATGTTGTGGGGGCTGGGCGTGCGGCCTGACGAAATCTACACGGTGGCCCCGCTGTGAGGCGGCTTTTCTTGCTCCTGCTCGCGTTGTTCGCGCTCACCGGTGCGCGGGACCCTATCCTGGTGCCCGAAGTCAGCCAGCACGAGGTGCTGGTGCGCCAGGGCTTTACCGGCACCGAGCTGCTGTTGTTCGGCGCGATCCTCGACCCGGCGGGAACGCGGGCGGCGCGGGATTACGATGTTGTGGTGGTGCTCAAGGGGCCGACAGAACCGATCCGCCTGCGCGAGAAGTCGAAGGTGGGCGGCGTCTGGCTCAACGCCGCGAGCACCGATTTTCGTTCCGCCCCTTCGTACTTCGCCGTCGCCGCTTCGCGCCCGGTCAAGGATATCGTCGATGAACGGACCGCCGCGATCTACGAATTCGGCACCGACTTCATCCAGTTATCGCCCATCGGGGAGATCGACCCGCAGGAACAGGCGCGTTTCAGTGCCGGACTGGTCGATCTCATGCGCCGGCAGGGTCTGTATGCCGAGGCGATGACGGGGGTGAAGATCAGCGGCCAGGTGCTCTATCAGGCGCGCTTCCAGTTACCGTCGAGCGTGCAGACGGGCACGTACACGGCCGAGACGTTTGCCGTTACCAGAGGCCGGGTGGTCGCTTCCGCCATTGCTGAAGTGGAGGTTCGCAAGGTCGGTTTCGAACGCTTCGTCGAGTTGTTCGCCCAGCAGCAGTCGTTGCTGTACGGCTTGCTCGCCGTAAGCCTGTCGGTGGCCATGGGCTGGATCGCGGGACGCCTGTTTGCGCTGATCTGATCAGGGAGCGTTCTCCACAGCGTTGACCCGATCTTAACCGCATTCAGGTCATGGCCGCCCTTCAAGATTGTCGAGGGGCAGGTCCGCACATGGACGACATGGGTAAGCAGACGTTTCATGGTTCCGCCGGCAGTGCGGCGGCACTGGCTACGGAGGACGGCGCAGCGGATGCGTCGATCGACAATGCGATGCAGCCAATCGGCGTCGTGCTGGAGATCGCCGGATCGGGGTCGCAAATCGCACTCGATCTACAGCGGCTCAACGAATGCATGACCGACGGGGATCCATCCATCGCGCTGGCGGGCCAGGTCGGCAGCCAGGTGAAGATCCGCGTCGGCAATTCGTGGCTGCTCGCCAGCGTGCGCAACCAGAAGCAGGACCGGCGAGCCGGCGGCGGGATTGTCGCCAACATCGATTTCCTGGGCGAAGGTAACGAAGAGAAACTGACCGGCCGGATCCACGGCTTCCGCCGCGGTGTCACCCGTTACCCTGTTCCCGGGGCGCTGATCTACCCAGCGACCACCGCGGACCTGCGTCAGATCTACGCCAGCGACGGCCGTTCGAATATCCAGATCGGCACGGTCTATCCCACCAAGGACATCCGCGCCGGCGTCTATATCGACGCGATGCTCGGCAAG
The DNA here is from genome assembly GCF_007065885.1 of Altererythrobacter sp. TH136. Taxonomy (NCBI): domain Bacteria; kingdom Pseudomonadati; phylum Pseudomonadota; class Alphaproteobacteria; order Sphingomonadales; family Erythrobacteraceae; genus Altererythrobacter; species Altererythrobacter sp. TH136. Next base: position 2,326,458 of record NZ_CP041409.1, read on the forward strand.
CACTTCGCTCTGCTTGGTTCCACCGGCACGGGCAAGTCGACCAGCGCGGCGCTCATCCTGCACCGGATCTGCGATGCGGCGCCAGACGGGCACATCCTGATGATCGACCCGCACGGCGAGTATTCGGCGGCGTTCCGCAACACCGGCCTGATCCTCGACGTGTCCAACCTGCAGATGCCGTACTGGCTGATGAATTTCGAAGAGCACTGCGAAGTCTTGCTGAGCAGCAGCGGCAACGATCTGCAGACCGATCAGGACGTCCTTGCCAAGTGCCTGCTGCGCGCGCGCGGCAAGAACCGCTTGGCCGAAACGATGGGCAAGATCACCGTCGATTCGCCGATCCCGTATCTGTTGTCGGACCTCACCAACGAGATCCAGAACGAGATGGGCAAGCTCGACAAGGCGACCAACACCGCGCCGTACATGCGGATCAAGACCAAGCTCGACGAGCTCAAGGCCGATCCGCGGTACCAGTTCATGTTCTCCGGCATGCTGGTCGGAGACACGATGGCGGACTTTCTCGCCAAGATCTTCCGCATGCCCAGCGCCGGCAAACCGATCGCGATCATCGACGTGTCGGGCGTGCCGTCCGACATCACCAGCACCGTGGTCGCCGTGCTCAGCCGGTTGGTGTTCGACTTCGCCATCTGGGGCCGCGAGGAGCGTACCCGGCCGATCCTATTGGTGTGCGAGGAGGCGCACCGGTACGTGCCGAACGAGAAGAATGCCGATGGCTCTTCGGTCGGCAAGATTCTCAGCCGCATCGCCAAGGAAGGCCGCAAGTACGGCATCAGCCTGGGCCTGATTACCCAGCGCCCGTCCGACCTTGCCGAGGGCGTGCTGTCGCAATGCGGCACCATCATTTCGATGCGCCTCAACAACGAACGGGATCAGGCATTCGTGAAAGCCGCGATGCCCGAAGGCGCGCGCGGATTTCTCGATTCCATCCCGGCGCTGCGCAACCGCGAGTGCATCATCTGCGGCGAGGGCGTCGCCATTCCCATGCGGGTCAGCTTCGACAATCTTGAGGAACAGAAGCGCCCGGCTTCCGAAGATCCCAGCTTCGTCGACCTGTGGCGTCAGTCGGGCGGGGAGGAAGAGCGGGTTCACCGCATCGTCCAACGCTGGCGCAGCCAGGGGAAGTGATCACAGCTCCGGCTTGAACCGGCCGGCCGTGTCGGCGGTGGTGAGGCATTCCTCGGCCGCGCGCTCCGGGCTGATGGCGCGGCCCTGGGTGCGCCAGCCAGGACGGCGGTAGAACCAGATCGCGATCAGCATCGACACCGCCGAGCCGAACGGGAAGCACAGCCACAACGCGTCCTGCCCAAGCCACGGTTCAAGGCCATAGTAGAAGCCCAGCCTGGCCGGGAACATGGCAACGCCAAGCGCGATCAGCGGCACCCACACCACGCCTGCTGCACGCATGGTGCCGAATAGGACGATGGTGACCCCAAACAGGATGAAGCTCCAGCTCGCGAGATACTGGATGTGCCTGGCAAGCGGCACCGCGGGGCTGTCCGGTCCCAGGAACAGGACGAGCGCCGGCCGGTCGAACAACAGCAGCAGCGCGGCCATCGATCCGGTCATCGCCAGGTTCACCAGAATGCCGGCGCGGCTGATCTGATCGATCCGTTCCGGCAGCCGCGCGCCAATTGCCTGCGCCGCCATAGCGCTCACCCCCGCGCCGATCGCCATCGCCGGCATCTGGAGATAGGTCCACAGCTGAAGCGACGCACCGTAAGCAGCGGCGGAGATGATGCCGTAGCGGTTGACGAGCCCGATAATGACAATCCCGGCGGACGAGATCAGCAGCATCTGTGCGCCCATCGGCAGACCCTTGCCGACGATATAGCCGAGTTCCTCGCGGCGCGGGATCAGATAGCGGATCTCCGTCCCCCGCAGCCGCAGCGGCAGGTCCTTGGCATAGACGTAACCCACCAGCGCGGCGAGCGAGGCGTAGCCGGCAAAAGCGGTCGATGCCGCCGAACCGGCGATACCCATCTGCGGGAAAGGCCCGATGCCGGAGATCAGCAGCGGGTTGAGGATGACATCGAGCGCGACGGACAGGCCCATGAACAGGAACGGGGTGCGCGAATCGCCTGCTCCGCGCAGACCCATCGCGATCATCACCGTCAGCATCCCGCCGGGGATCGAGATGAAGATGATCCGCAGGTAATCGAGCGCCAGTGCATAGCTTTCGCCGGGCGTGCCGAGCAGCGTCAGCAGCGGTGGCGCAAACACCCACCCGGCGGTCGCCACGATCACCGCCAGCACCAGGCACAGCCCGACCGCGCTGCCGAACGTGCGGCGGGCCACATCGACCTCTCCCGCGCCGAACGCCTGGCCCATCTTGACGGTCGCCGCCATGCCGAACCCGAACACGGCGGAGAAGACGAGGAACATGACGATGTTGGCATTGGCGGTCGCCGCCAGCGCGGCTTCGCCGATCAGCCGGCCGACCCAGATCGAATTGACCGTGCCGTTGAGCGATTGCAGCAGGTTCGATCCCAGCGTCGGCAGGCTGAACAGCACCAGCGTCCGCAGCACCGGCCCGGCGGTGAGATCGCGCATGCCCGGGCGGAGGGCGGGCACGGCGGCCGCATCGCTCATGTGCCGCGCGTGTCGCCGTACAGGTGGATGTGCAGGCGGTCGGACGTGTGGAAGCCGTGGCTGTCAGCCAACGGCATGAGCCATTCCTGCCGGGCGCGCAGGGTTGCGCTGTCGGTGCCCTCGGGCATCAGGAAAATCTTGTCGGGAGCGATGGCATAGGCACGTTGCAGGAACAGAACCTCGTCCACATCGGCGGGTTCCGCGATGACGAACTTGAAGAACGCGCGGGGATCGCCGGCCCATTGGCGCATCCGCGGCGGCAGCAGGGCAAGAGTGGCCGGATTGCCGCTATGCGACAGTTTGGGGCTGACGTTGTACTGACTGACAAGAGGATCGAAGCGCGCGTGCGGCTCGACCGTGCCGTTGGTTTCGACCTCGATCGTGTGTTCGGGGAGCAGCGCGGCGAGCTGCGCTAAAGCCGCCCCTTGCAGCAATGGTTCGCCGCCGGTCACGACCAGCCGGCGCGGCTGAAAGGCGGCGATGATCCGCGCGGCTTCCGCCACATCGAGCACCACTTGGTTGGCCTTGCGAGCGTATGTCACCCCGCCGCGATGGGGCCGCTCGTCCCCCTCGAAGCGCCAGGTATAGCCGGTGTCGCACCACACGCAGGCAAGATTGCAGCGCGACAGGCGGATGAACGTGCACGGGACACCGATCGATGGGCCTTCGCCCTGGAGCGAGGCGAAGATCTCCGGCCCGCCGGTGTCGTCGGTGGCGAGGACAAGGTTCACCGCTCAGCCCCGCGCGGCTGATGCTGAACCGTGGACCGGCTGGACCACTGTCCCGGATTTAACGGCCAGACCTGCGAAAAGCCGGCGTGGCCCGGTCGATTGAAGGCGCGAAAGAAGCACATCGCTCGCCCATGACACAGTCGCCGAGGGTAGGAAATTGCGATGGACGGGGCGCATTGTCGTGCGCACCGGGCTGCCTCAAAGCGCACCGGGATTCTCAGGAATAAACCGTCACTTCGATGCGCATCCCATCGGGATCGCGGAAGAACGTCGCGATCTCGCTGCCAATATATTGCTTCTCAGGCACCTCAAACCCTGCCGATGTCATTCCTGCCCGGACGCGGTCGAGATCGCCCTCAGTGAGCGCGGTGAACCCGAGATGGTTGAGGCCCGGGCCGCGCCGTTCGTAGTCCCGCGTGTCCGGCTCTGCCTGCTTGAGGTCGAGATAGATGCCGTCCGCGTTGCCCCACACGTGCGCCCGGCTCCTGGTGAAACCGATCAGACTCAGCAAAGTCTCGTACCAGGGAAGGCTCGCTTCGAGCGAGCGAACCATCACGACCATGTGATCAAGCTTCACCGCGGTCAGCCCAACCGCTCGAGCGCCGCCTTGAGGCGATCGGCTTCGGTGCTGTGATGCGCGTGATCGGCGCGGGCCTTTTCCACCGCTTCGGGCTTGGCGCGTTCAACGAAGCTCGCATTGCCGAGCCGGCCGGCCAGGGAAGCTGCTTCTTTCTCAGAAGCCGCCAGCGCCTTGGTCAGGCGGGCCTTCTCGGCCTCGACGTCAATCAGCCCTTCGAGCGGGATGACCAATGCATCGCTGCCCGCGCTGACCTGGATCGCCGGGCCTTCGGGCGCCGGAGTGACGTTCACCGCCGACAGCCGGGCGACCCGTTCGATGGCGGACGCGTTACCCGACAGCACCCGGCTAGCGGTGTCGGACGGGGTCGCCAGCCACGCTTCCAGCTTGGCACCGGGCGCGAGGCCGAGTTCGTTCTTGGCGGTGCGAAGCGAACGGGTGAGGTCGATCAGCCATTCGACCTCGGCGGTCGCGACCGCATCGATCGCAGCCTCCGGCCGCGGCCATTGCGCCACGATCAGTTCGTACGGCCGCGATCCTTGCGCATGCCACAACTCCTCGGTGATGAACGGCATGAAGGGATGGAGCATGACCAGGATCTGGTCGAGCGCCCAGCCGGCGACCGCCTTCGTCTCTTCGTCAATCTGACCCTTGATGAGTTCCAGATACCAATCGCAGAAGGTGTCCCACGCGAAGCGGTAGATCGCGCCCGCTGCCACGTCGAAGCGCAGCTCGGCCATGGCCTTGTCGAGTTCGGCCACGGTGTCGGCCACTTCGCCGATGATCCACTTGTTGACCGCTGCGGTCGCTTGCGGCGGGGCCACGGACACGCTCGCGCCGATGCCGTTCGCCTGACAGAAGCGGGTGGCATTCCACAGCTTGGTCGCGAAGTTGCGATAGCCTTCAACCCGGCTTTCATCCATCTTCACGTCGCGGCCCTGGCTCTCCATCGCACACATGAAGAAGCGCAGCGCATCGGCGCCATAGCGGTCGATCAGGCCAAGCGGATCGACCACGTTGCCCTTCGACTTCGACATCTTGGCGCCATCAGCAGCGCGCACGAGACCGTGGAGATACAGCCGTTTCCACGGCACATCGTCCATGAAGTGCATCCCCTGCATCGCCATCCGCGCGTCCCAGAAGAACAGGATGTCGAAGCCAGAGATCAGCAGGTCGTTGGGGTAGTGGCGCTGGACCAGGTCGCTCTGTTCGGGCCAGCCGAGCGTGGCGAACGGCCACAGCGCGGACGAGAACCAGGTGTCGAGCACGTCGTTGTCGCGGCTAAGTGTGACGCGCTTCTGACTGAACGATCCATCGCCGATGGCCACTTCAACATCGCTGCCGTAGTATGCTTGGGCCAGTCTGATCGCCTCATCTTCGGACTGCGCAACAAACGGCTGTTTGTCCAAAACGGCACGTGTTTGGCTTGACGCCGCGAAGGCCTCAGCATTTTCCGCTAAGCGGACATACAGCCCGTCATCTGCTTTCTTTGGTCCATACCACGCCGGGATCCGGTGTCCCCACCACAATTGGCGGCTGACGCACCACGGCTGGATGTTCTCCATCCAGTTGAAGAAGGTCTTCTCCCAGGTCTTGGGGACGATCTCGATCCGGCCGTCGCGCACCGCCTGCATCGGCGCCTGCGCCAGCTTCTCGGCATCGACGTACCACTGGTCGGTCAGCCACGGTTCGATGACCACCCCGCCGCGGTCACCGAAGGGGGTGGCGATGGTGCGCGGCTCGGCGTCGTGTTCCGCCCCGTCCTTGTCGACGTGGGGGATGAGGAAGCCCAGTTCCTTCATCCGGGTCACCACCAACGATCGGGCAACGAAGCGGTCGAGACCGATGAATTCGTCCGGCACTAACCCGTCGGCGGTCTGCACCACCGCGGCCTTCGCATCGAGCATGTTGAGCATGTCACCCGCCGCGAAGCCGGCGCGCTTGCCGACCTCGAAGTCGTTGAAATCGTGGCCCGGGGTGATCTTCACCACGCCCGAACCAAGCTCTGGATCGGCATGTTCGTCGGCAATGACCTTGAACCGGCGGCCGGTGATCGGCTGGACGATCTCCTTGCCGATCACGCTGGCATACCGCGCGTCATCGGGGTGCACGGCGACGGCCATGTCCGCCAGCAGCGTTTCGGGCCGGGTGGTCGCCACCAGAAGGTGATTTGCCCCGGCATCGGTGGTGACCCCGTCCGCCAGCGGATAGCGGAAGTGCCAGAAGCCGCCCTTGATCTCGTGCGTCTCGACCTCGAGGTCGCTGATCGCAGTGCCCAGCGCCGGGTCCCAGTTCACCAGTCGCTTGTCGCGGTAGATCAGGCCTTGGTTGTAAAGGTCCACGAACACCTTCACCACGGCGCGGGTGAAGTGAGGGTCCATAGTGAATTGCTCGCGCGACCAGTCCATCGAACAGCCCAGCCGGCGCAGCTGGCCCGTGATGGTGCCGCCGCTTTCCGCCTTCCACTCCCACACCTTGTCAACGAACTGTTCGCGCGAATAGTTCGTGCGCTTGTCCTGGGTGAGCGCCATCTGCCGCTCGACCACCATCTGTGTGGCGATGCCCGCGTGGTCGGTCCCGACCACCCACAGCGCGTCCTTGCCGCGCATCCGTTCGTACCGCACGACCACGTCCTGGAGCGTATTGTCGAGCGCATGGCCGATGTGCAGCGAACCGGTCACGTTTGGCGGCGGGTTGACGATGGTGAACGGCTGGGCGTCCGGCCGTTCGGGCCGGAACAGGCCCTTGGTTTCCCAATGCTGGTACCACCGCGCCTCGATGGCGGCGGGATCGAAAGTCTTGGCTAGTTCGCTGGTCATGGCGCGCGGGGACATGCCAGCGCGTCCCGCCCCGCGCAACGGGTTCAAGCATGCGCTTGTGGCAACGTGCTTTTCACCGCATACGCGCAAGCGATGAGCGACGGGGCGGCATTCACGATCGACGAGGCGAATGGAGGCCGGCGGCTGGCGCTGTCGGGCAACTACCTCGTATCGACGATTGGCCGGATCGACACCGATCTTCGCGCAGTCGACGAACCGCTTCAGGAGATCGACCTGTCCGCGGTGCGCGAGATCGACACGGTCGGCGCGTGGATCGCGCTCAGCCTCTCGCGCAAGACGGGGGGCGAGATCGTCGGCGCGAGTGATCGTGCGACCCGGTTGATCGAGGCGCTGAGCGCAACTGACGACAGCGGCCCGCTGGAACCTGAACGCCTGCCGGTGTTCACCCGCGTCGCGTCCGCCACCGGTGCCAGGGTCGCCGCCGCCCAGCGCGGCACGGTGGGCGCGGTGGCGTTCGTGGGCCAGTTCATCGCCGCCGTGGGCATGCTGATCCGCCACCCGCGGCGTTTCCGGACCAAGGCGTTCGTGCGTCAGATGGAGCTGGTGGGGGTCGACGCGCTCGGCATCATCGGCCTGATGAGTTTCCTGATTGGCATCGTCATCGCGCAGCAGGGCGCGGTGCAGTTGCAGCAGTTCGGCGCCGAGACGCTGACCGTCAACCTGGTCGGCCGGATCACCATGCGCGAACTGGGCGTGCTTATGACCGCGATCATGGTCGCGGGCCGTTCCGGCAGCGCGTTCGCCGCCCAGCTTGGCACGATGAAACTGACCGAGGAGGTCGACGCCATGCGCACGATCGGCATCTCGCCGATGGAGGCGCTGGTGGTTCCCCGCGTGCTCGCGGTCACTGTGATGATGGTGCTGCTGGGATTCTACGCCAGTTGCGTGGCGATCGTCGGCGGCGCGGTGGTGGGAGAGCTGTCGCTCGGCATCCCGTTCGGATCGTTCCTGGCCCGGATCAAGGATGTGGTTCCGACCTATGACCTCTATGTCGGCCTGGTGAAGGCGCCAGTGTTCGGGCTGATCGTCGGGATGACCGGCTGCTATCAGGGGCTCAAGGTCGAAGGCAATTCGGAGCAGGTCGGCCTGAAGACCACCAACGCGGTGGTGTTCGCGATCTTCACCGTGATCGTGCTCGACGCATTCTTCGCGGTGTTCTTCACCAACGTGGGCTGGGCGTGATGACAGACGACGAGCCCGACGAACCCCAGACCGACGGCGCCGCCCTTGGCGACCCCGACGTCAACCGCCCGCTGGAGCGGTTCCGGGGTCAGTATCCGATCGTGGTCGAAGGGCTGACCAACTCGTTCGGCGAGCAGGTCATTCATGAAAACCTGTCGTTGAAGGTGCGGCGCGGCGAAATCCTGGGCGTCGTCGGCGGGTCGGGCACCGGCAAATCGGTGCTGATGCGTTCGATCATCGGGCTGCAAACGCCGGATTCCGGCAATATCGAGGTGTTCGGTCGCTCGATCACCGATGGCGACCCGGAAGACGTGATCGGCGTGCGCAACCGCTGGGGCGTGCTGTTCCAAGGTGGGGCGCTGTTCTCCACCTTGACGGTGGGCGAGAACGTCGAGGTGCCGCTGAAACAGTTCTATCCCGACATCGCGCTCGACCTGATGCACGAGATCGCTCGTTACAAGGTGACGCTGTCCGGCCTGCCGCCTGAGGCTGCGACCAAGTTCCCGAGCGAGCTGTCGGGCGGCATGCGCAAGCGCGCCGGGCTGGCGCGCGCGCTGGCGCTCGATCCCGAATTGCTGTTCCTCGACGAGCCGACCGCGGGCCTGGACCCGATCGGCGCGGCGGCGTTCGACCGCCTCACGCGCGAGTTGCAGGATACGCTGGGGCTGACGGTGTTCCTGATAACTCACGACCTCGATACCCTGCACGAGATTTGCGACCGAGTGGCGGTGATCGCGGACAAGCGGGTGATCGCGGTCGACACCGTACCCAACCTGATGAAGCTCGATCACCCGTGGATCCAGGAATATTTCAACGGTCCGCGCGGCCGGGCGGCGCTGACGGCGCAGGCACTGGACGAACTGCGGCGGCACATGGACCAGCCGATCGCGGCGCACGCGGTCAAAGCGTTGGACAATATCAACGGTAAGCAGGCATAGGCGAAGGCGAATGGAAACCAGGGCCAATAATGTCTGGGTGGGGGCAGTCACCCTCGCGCTGCTGGCGGCGCTGGCGCTGTTCTTCGTCTGGCTGGCTGGCCTGAACAAGGGCGAGCAGAACGAATACGACATCTTTTTCAAGCAGTCGGTCGCCGGTCTTGCCAAGGGTTCGCAGGTGTCGTTCGCGGGCGTGCCGTCCGGACAGGTCGACACGATCGAGCTGTGGCCCACCGACCCCGGCTTTGTCCGTGTGCGGATCAAGGTGGATGAACAGACCCCGATCCTGGTCGGCACCACCGCCACCATCCAAGGGTCGTTCACCGGCGTTTCGACGATCCTGCTCGACGGCGCGCGCCGTGGGGCGCCGGCGATAACCTGCACCGGCACTGGTCTGGGGAAGACCGCTTGCCCCGAAGGCGTGCCGGTCATCCCGACCAAACCGGGTGGCCTTGGCGAACTGCTCGCCAACGCGCCGTTGCTGCTGGAGCGGCTGGCGACGCTGACGGAGCGGCTGACGATGCTGCTGTCCGATCGCAATCAGGCCTCGATCGCGGGCATCCTCGACAACACCAACCAGATGACCGCCGACCTCTCGCAGGCTACGCCGCAAGTCCAGCGTACGCTGGCCGAGCTGCAGGTGACCTTGCGCGAAGCAAGCGGCGCCTTGAACCAGTTCGAGACGGTGCTGGGATCGACTGACCGGCTGCTCAATCAGGAAGGGCAGAGCCTTGCCGCGCAGATGCGCGAGACGTTGAAGTCGGCCGGCGCGGCGGCGGATGCATTGACTGCCACTGCCAACGATGCGCGCCCTGCTACCCGGCAATTGTCCGAAAGCACGCTGCCTGCGGCCGAGGCCACCTTGCGCGACCTGCGTGAGACCAGCCGCGCTCTGCGGGCGGTGACCGAGAAGATCGAAACCCAGGGTGCGGGCGGGCTGATCGGTGGGCAGAAGCTGCCCGATTACGATCCGAAGTAAGGTTGGCCGGCGCGCACCGGCCCAGAGAGGGACGCCATGAGCAAGATCAAGATCGCGGCCGCCGTGGGTGCCACCGCTCTATTGGCCGGCTGCATCAGCTTTGGCGCCGAGCCACCCGAAAGCTTGCTGAACCTCACGGCCGCCCGGACAGTGGCCGCGGGTACCACCATCAACGGTGATATGACTCAGGCGATCGCGGTGGTCGAACCGGAGGCGCCCGCCAAGCTGGCGGTTACGCGCGTGCCCGTCCAGATCGACGATACCAACGTGGCTTACGTCAAGGATGCGGTGTGGGTCGACCGGCCCACCCGCCTGTTCCGCCGGCTGCTGGGGGAAACCATCCGCGCGCGGTCCGGCCGGCTGGTGATCGACAATGATGATGCCGCGCTGACGCCCACAAACCAGCTGCGCGGCAGCCTGATCGACTTCGGTTACGACGCGCGCACCGCCAGCGTGGTGGTGACGTTCGACGCGGTGCGCGACGTGAACGGCACCCAAGTGATGACCCGCCGCTTTTCGTCCACTGTGCCGGGCATCGCGGCCGAGGCTGCGCCGATCGGCGCCGCGCTGAACCAGGCGGCGAACGACGTGGCGGGCCAGGTCGCCGACTGGGTCGGCTGACCGCGCGCAGCCCCGGCTGGGTCAGCGACGCGCCATGCCGCTCCACTTTGGCGGGGCGAAGCGCAGGATGGTGAAGCCGACCAGCGCCGACAGCAGCGAGCCGCCCAGTACGCCGATCTTCATTTCGGACTGCAGCAACGGATCGGCAAATGCGAGGCCGCCGATGAAGAAGCTCATCGTGAACCCGATTCCGCACAAGATCGATACGCCGTAAATCTGCAGCCAGGTCGAACCACTCGGCCGCGAAGCCAGTCCGAGCGCGATCGTCAGGGCGACACCGGCGAAGACGCCGATCTGCTTGCCCAGGAACAGCCCTGCGGCGATCGCGACGGGCAGCGGTGCGAACACTTCGCTCCACTCCATTCCGCCCAGGGGCACGCCCGCGTTCGCAAAGCCGAAGATCGGCACTACCGCGAAGGCGACCCACGGCTGGATGCCGTGTTCGAGCCGGTGGAGCGGTGATGTCTGGCTGTCAGGCCGTCCAGGCGTGCGCGTGACGGGGATGGTGAAGGCGGCGAGTACCCCCGCCAGGGTCGCGTGGACCCCTGACAAGAGCACCGCGAGCCACAGCACCGCAGCCAGCGCAAGGTAGATGGACAGGCGCTGCACTCCGGCTTTGTTCAGTCCGAACATCACCAGCAGGATCACCGCCGAGGCGCCGAGGGCGAGCAGGTTGAGGTCGGCCGTATATGCAAGAGCGATGATCGCGACGGCGCCCATGTCATCGACGATCGCCACGGTGGTGAGGAACAGCTTGAGCGATGTCGGCGCGCGGCGGCCGAGGAGGGCGAGCACGCCGATGGCAAAGGCGATGTCGGTCGCGGCGGGGATTGCCCAGCCACGGGCCAGGCCTGGCGTTCCGCCAACCACAAGCAGGTAGACTAGCGCCGGGATCGCCATGCCCGCCGCGGCGGCAATAAATGGCAACATGCGATCCGCCCATGTCGCCAGCCGTCCGTCGACGAACTCGCGCTTGATCTCCAGGCCCACGAGCAGAAAGAACAGGGCCATCAGCCCGTCGTTGATCCAGTGATGCACCGATAGCGGCCCGAGGTACGAATGGAGCACCTCGAAATATGGATCGGCGAGCGGGCTGTTGGCGACCACCATCGCCAGCGCGGCGGCGGCCATCAACAACAAGCCGCCGGTCGCCTCGCTCTTGAGGAAAGAGCGGAGGACTGAGTTGGCTCCGGTGCGCGCTACGGTTGGCTTCACATGCGTGCTCATGGGTGCGCCGCCGCGCGCGCGAATTGCACTGCGTGGTGGAAATCGTCCGCGCGCCGCTGCCGGCGTTCCTCCGCCAGCGCATCGCTGCCCCACAGTTCCACTTGCCAGGTCTCCTCCAGTTCGGCCGCGGCCCACAGGGCGGCGGGATCGGCATCGGGTTCGAGCGCCGAAAGGGCGACGGTCAGCGATGCCGAAAGCGAGGCCAGCACTTCCAGCGCGGCCAGGGTGAATGGGTCGAGCGACTCCAGCCGCTGCTGCAGACGGGCGAGGGTCGCAGCCGGTTGCCGGCGGTGGACGATGCCGCTGACCCGTTCCAGCGTCACCCCTTCGCGCGCTTCTAACGCGGCGATCACCGGCTCCCATTCCGCCCACTGCCGCCGGTGCAGCGGCTCGTCAGGATCGGCGCGGTAGCAGAGGGTGTCGGTTTCAGCGTAACGCAGGATCTTGGCGACCACCTGGGCCGGATCGAGCGTGACCACATCCACGGCATAGTCCGCCAGATCGCGCGCCCGGAACGCTGCGGGATCGATCTCCTCGCCCTGTGCGCGCCATTCATCGGCCAGCAGTTCGGCCAGCGCGCGGGAGGGGACCACCTGAGCGGCGCCGCCCTGGGTGCGCACACGGCGCCCGTCGAGCGTGACTTGCCAGCCACCGCTTTCCGGCTCGACCGACACGCCTTTCCAGAAACGCTTCATTTCGGCGTGCGCCACCTGCGAGCGAGAACCTGGGGCAAGACAAAGAGGTCGATCAGGCCGGCAATAATGATCGCGTATCCGACCACGCGGCCTTGGTCCCGCTCAAAGCCCCAAATTCCCTGCGTGATCAGGATGCCGAGGATCACCAGCGCTACGCCGGCAAGCCGCGCCGCCTGCAACGCCGCCCAGCGGTTGCGGGCTCGCGTGTCGCTTGCCGCGGAACGGTCTACCGGTCCGTGGTTCTCAGGCGGGCGGCTGGCGATCGAGCAATCCTTCGAGTTCGTCCATCGTGTGCGCCACCGCGTCCGCCCCTGCGGCGACGAGTTCGCTCACTGTGTGATAGCCCCATGCAACGCCGATCGCCCGCACGCCAGCGGCGCAGGCCATCGCCATGTCGAAGCTCGTATCACCAATCATCACCGCCTGCGCCGGTTCCGCGCCTGCCTCGGCGAGAGCGGCTTCGAGCATCGCGGGATCGGGCTTGGATGCATGGCGGTCGGCAGTCTGCAGCGAACAGAACAGGTGGTCGATCCCATGGCTGGCGAGGCACGCGGCGAGACCCCTGTCGGACTTGCCGGTCGCGACCGCGAGCTGCCAGCCCGATGCGTGCAGGCGGGCCAGCAGGGCGGCCATATCCGGGTAAAGCGGCTCCTCCAGCGATCCGCTGTCACGCGCGGCGCGGAAGGCGGCCTTGTAAGCGTCCACCGCCGCGGCCTGCCGGTCAGGCTCGGCTTCAGGGGCAAGCACGCGCACCGCTTGCGGCAGGCTGAGGCCGACGATCCGCCGCACATCGCCGCGGTCGGGTGCCGGCAGCCCGGCCTGCGCGAACGCGGCGTCCATCGCGTCGCACACCGCCGCCTGGCCATCGACCAGCGTTCCGTCGCAGTCGAACACGGCCAGCTTCATGGCGCCAGCCGCCGGACCAGCTCGGCCAGCGCAGGCGATCCGGCGGCATCCAGTCCGGCAGCGATCGCGGCGCGGTCTTCGGCCGGCTTGTTCTGCGACAGCTTGATCGTCGGCCGCCAGGCGCGCACCTCCAGCTCGAACCCAACGATGCCGCCCAGCAGCTGGCGCCACATGGCGGGCGGAGTTTCGTCAGCGCGCCACGGATCCCCGCCTAGCTGTGCTTCATGCCGCTGGATCAGACCGTGCAGCAGAGCCTCTAGCCCGTCGCTGTCCATCCGCCGCACGCGGCCTTCCAGCTCCAGCGCGACATAGTTCCAGGTCGGCACGGTCGCCCGGTCGGAATACCAGCGCGGCGAGATGTAGCCGTCCGGGCCGTTGACCGTGATCAGCGCGGTGGCGCCGTCCAGCCAGCGGGTGAGGGCGTTGCCGCGAGCGAGGTGGAACTGCACCGCGCCGTTTCCGGTCGAGAGAACGGGCGTGTGCGCCACCCGGGGGCCGTCGGGCGTGGTCTGGAACACCATCCCGAAGCCCACCTCCTCGATCAGCGTTTCAAGCAGCGCGCGATCGTCGCTGCGGAACAGCTGGTTGGGGTGCATCAGCGCTTGCCCCTGCCGGGTGATTTCGGCCCGGGCTTCGCTCCACTCTTGTTCGGGCCCGTCTTCTTCGGCGGCGCCTTGGGCATATCCTTGCGCCCGCGGCGGGTCGGCTTGGACTTGCGCAGTTGCTTGGCATGCTGGCGCGCTGCCTGCTTCTTGTCTTCGCGCGACGGCGGCGGCGGGCCTTCGGTGGGGGACGCATCGCTCAAGGATTCATCAAAGCCCAGCTGGATCATGCTGGCGGCGAAGTGCTCGGGCAGCGGTGCGGTGACGTCCAGCTTGCCGCCACCCCCGGACTTACCGACCGGGTGATCGATGATCAGGCGGCGCGCGTGAAGGTGCATCTTGCGGCTGACGCTGCCGGTCAGGAACGCCTCCTGCCCGCCATACTTGCCGTCGCCTACGATCGGGTGGCCAATCGCCGCCATGTGCGCGCGCAGCTGGTGCGTGCGGCCGGTGAGCGGTTCCAGCTCCACCCATGCCGCGGCGTTGCCGGCGCGTTCGACGACGCGATAGCGGGTCTTGGCCGGCTGACCGTTCTCCTCGTCGACGTGCATCTTTTCGCCGCCGGTGCCGGGCTGCTTGGCGAGCGGCGCCTCGATCATGCCGTGCGCCACGTCGGGCACGCCGGTGACCAACGCCCAGTAGACTTTCTTGGCCGAGCGGCCGGAGAACCGCTTGGAAAAGAACGCCGCGCTGCCGGGAGTTCGGGCGATCAGCAGGACGCCGGAGGTGTCCTTGTCCAGCCGGTGAACCAGCCGGGGGCGCGGCTCCTCGCCGGTGACGAAGGCGTCGAGCAGGCCATCGACATGGCTGTGCGTCTTGGTGCCGCCTTGCGTCGCAAGACCGGGCGGCTTGTTGAGCACGATGGCGGCTGGCGTCTTTTCCAGCACCATCGCTTCGGCTTCCGCGATTTGCGCGTCGGTCAGTTCGCGTTTCGCCGGAGCGGCTTTGCGATTGGGCAAGTCGCCGCCGGGCGGGACCCGCAGCACCTGGCCAGCGGCGAGGCGATCTTCGGGCTTGGCGCGCTTGCCGTCGACCCGGATCTGCCCGGTGCGCGCCCACCGGCTGACGGTGGCGAATCCGACTTGCGGCAGGTGGCGCTTGAACCAGCGGTCGAGGCGAATGTCGTCATCGTCCGGCGCGACGGTGAACTGGCGCACATCGCTCGATGGCAGGGGATCGCTCATGCCGCGAGCCGCATGACGATAAGCCCGATATACAGCCCGGTCAGTCCCGCCAGCACCGACACCGCGGCGTACGCCAGCGCAGCACCGCTCTGCCCCCGCTCGATGAGCAGCATCAGTTCAAGGCTGAAGCTTGAGAAGGTGGTGAACCCGCCGAGCAGGCCCACGCCCACCAGCAGGCGCCACTGCTCGCCGCCCGTGCCATGGCGCGCTAGCCAGCCCGCGAGCAGGCCCATCGCCAGGCTGCCGGTGACGTTGACCACCAGCGTCGCCCATGGAAATGCCATCATCGCGGAGGGGCCGAACACCTGGGTGAGGCCACGCCCCACCTGATAGCGCAGCAGGGCGCCCGCTCCGCCACCGGCGAAGACCATGGCACTTGCGGTCAAGGGAGAAGGGGCGTTCACGCCGGGCGCCTTAGCGGGTGCCTCGCGCGATGCAAAGGCATGCGCGGCCTTGCAGAATCGCGGAGGCCGCGCTAAGGGCGCTCCGGTTCGCGGGACATCCGGCTCGGATGCCTCGCCTTTTTCGTTATAAAACAATGGCGCAATCCCGCCGCGAAGCGGGCTCTGGGCTTTTGCTGTGAGGTTTACGGCTACATGCAAATCATCGTTCGCGATAACAACGTCGACCAGGCTCTGCGCGCGCTCAAGAAGAAGCTGCAGCGCGAGGGCGTGTATCGCGAGATGAAGCTTCGCCGGCACTATGAAAAGCCCAGCGAAGTGCGCGCCCGTGAAAAGGCTGCCGCCGTCCGCCGCGCCCGCAAGATGGAGCGCAAGCGGGCGGAGCGCGACGGGGTCAAGTAAGCCCCGCTTGCACCGAACACAGCTCTAAGGCATCGGGGCGCGGAGAAATCCGCGCCCTTTGCTTATCACCCGCGAGAACAGTTTATGACCGAGATCACCCGCGTACCGCTCCGGCCGATCACCAGGGGATCGCTGACCAAGCTGTGGCTGGGGGTCGCGGCGGCGGTGGCGCTGGCCGGCGGGCTCGCCTGGGCGGCCGCGCCGCAAGGGGTGCAGGTGGAAACCGTGGCCGAGGGCAACGGACCGCGTCCGGGACCCGACGATGTGGTGTTCATCCGCTATACCGGCAAGCTGACCGACGGCACGGTGTTCGACCAGTCGAAGGAACTGCCGTTCCCGACCGGTGGACTGCTGCCCGAAGGCATGCCGATGCAGGTGTCAGGCGTCGTCCCGGGCTTCAGCGAAGGGCTGCAGCAGATGCAGAAGGGCGGCAAGTACGTCCTGACCATCCCGTCGGACAAGGCGTATGGCGCCACGCCGCCCCCGGGCGCGCCGATCCCGCCCAATGCGGACCTCGTGTTCGATGTCGAGCTGGTTGATTTCATGAGCGAGGCCGATGCCCAGCGCCGGTTCCAGGTGCTGCAGCAGATGATGGAACAGCAACAGGGGCAGCAGGGTGCCCCCGGCCAGGCTCCGGGCGCGCCGCGCGATCCGGGCGCCCCGCAGTAAGCTTTTCACGACAAGCTCACCTTTCGCTCATGGCGCGCGAAATGTGATGCGCTAGCGTGGCTCCATCGAAATGCGAGGAGCCACCTGTGCGCGAAGCGACAACTGATGACCTGACCGGCGCTGACCCGACCGGACCTGACCTGACCGGGGAAGACCGGGCGGAATGGCCGCTTCGCCCATGGCTGTTGGCGGCCTTGCTGGGCGGCGCAGGCCTGCTGGTTTACCTTGCCAGTGGCGGGGACGGTCCTGACACGCGGGTCCCGTGGCGGGCAGCGGTCGTGGCGCTGTGCTTCTTCGGCCCGCTCGTGTTCGCCTTTACCCTTGAGCGGGGCCGGTGGAAGGAGCCGCTGGCGTTCGCCGCCCTGGCCGGGGCGGTCATGGCCGGTCTGGCGTGGCGCGCCGTGGCGGGCGCGGAAAGCTATGCCAGCCCGCAGTACGGCTTCCTCGCCGGAGTGATCGCCACCGCGATCGCGCTGCCGCTGTTCCAATCCGGTTTTCACCGCACCCGCTTCGCCACGTCCTATCCACTGGTGCACGGACACGCTTGGGACGATGCGATTTCTGCCGCGGGCGCACTGGCGTTCACCGGCGCGTCGTGGCTCCTGTTGCTGGTGCTGAGCGAGCTGTTCCACCTGCTCAAGATCGACATCCTGCGCGACGTGATGGACGAAGGGTGGTTCGGCTGGACCTGGTCGGGGGCCGCCTTTGGCGCGGCGCTCGGCGTGCTACGCAACGAAGCGCGGATCATCGGCACCCTTCAGCGGGTGGTGATGGTGGTGATGAGCATCTTGGGAGTGCCGCTGGCCGCTGGACTTGCGCTGTTCCTGGTGGCGATGGTCGTGTCCGGGCCGGACGTGCTGTGGCAGGCAACCCGCAGCGCCACGCCGGTGCTGCTGCTGTGCGCGGCGGGCGCCTGGCTGCTGGTGAACGCGATCGTGCGCGACCGCGATACCCAGACCAGCTCCAGCCGGATCTTGCGCGGCGCCGCGCTGGTGCTGGCGCTGGCGGTGCTGCCGCTGACCGCGTTCGCCGCCGTGTCGCTCGGCACCCGGATCGCGCAGCATGGCCTCAGTCCCGAACGCCTGTGGGGCCTGATCGCGATCGCGGCCGCGACTGCGTACGGTCTTGCCTGGCTGGTAGCAGTGGCACGCGGTTGGCGGAGCGGCGCCTGGCGCGAGCGGCTGCGGCGCGCGAACGTTCACCTGGCGGTGGTGATCAGCGCCATCGCGCTGTTCCTGGCGCTGCCGATCCTCGATTTCGGCGCGATCAGCACGCGCCAGCAACTCGCCCGGCTGGAGAGCGGCAAAGTCAGCGCGGAAAACTTCGACTACGACGCGCTGCGGTGGGACTTCGGCAATGCCGGCCGGCGCGCGCTGGCGCGGCTGGCCAAAAGCGACAACGCCACGGTCGCCGATCTGGCCCAAGTGGCGGCCGCGCAGACCGCGCGCACCTGGCGCGGCTTTGGCCGGCCGGTGCGCGATGCCGCCGACATCAACGTGCGGCTGCAGCCGGAAGACCCGGCGCTGCGTGCGCAGGTCATCCAGTACCTGCGCGCCAACCAATGGCTTTGCGACACCTACTGTGTCGCTCTCGATCTTGGTCGTGCGGCGAACGGCGCACGCGAGGTCGCGCTGGTGACGGGATCCACTTACCAGCGGGTGCAATTCCCGTCGGCGGGCGGCGGGGTGCAGGCGCCCGAGGTGACCCCGGCGGCCGTCCCGCTGACGCCGGACAGCGCGGTGGAGGTCCGCACGATCGAGCGCCGTTACATCATGGTGAACGGCAAGCCTGTTGGCCCGCCGCTGGACGATGCCGCACAGCCGCTTGAAGGTGCCGCCCCGCCTCGCTAACGCGCGGGCCATGTCAGTCACCCGCGAAACCGTGGCCAAGATCGCCAGCCTCGCGCGCATCCGCATGGATGAGCCGGCGCTCGATCGCATGGTCCCCGAACTCAACGCCATCCTCGACTGGGTCGAGCAACTGGGGGAGGTCGACACCAGCGGGGTGGAACCGATGACCGCGGTGATCGAGAATCACCAGCGGCTGCGCGACGACGTGATCGATGCCGACCCGTTGACCGGTGGCGGTATCCGCGAAGCGGTGCTCGCGAACGCGCCAGCCGCCGAGCACGGCTTTTTCGGCGTACCCAAGGTGATCGAATAATGACCGACCTGACCGATCTGGGCGTCAAGGCGATCCGTGACGGAGTGGCCGGCGGTGACTTCTCCGCGCGCGAAGTGGCGGAAGCCTTCAATGCCAACGTCGCCGCGGCGCAGGATGCGCTCAACGCGTTCATCGTCGCCACGCCGGAAAAGGCGCTGGAAGCAGCCGACGCAGTCGATGCGGCGCGCAGCCGGGGCGAGCCGCTCGGCAAGCTGGCCGGCGTTCCGATTGGCATGAAGGACCTGTTCGCCACCAAGGGGGTGCAGACCACCGCTGCGAGCCACATCCTTGAAGGTTTCGTGCCCGAATACGAGAGCACCGTTTCCGCCAACCTGTGGCAGGCGGGCGCGGGGATGCTAGGTAAGCTCAACCTCGACCAGTTCGCGATGGGTTCGTCGAACGAGACCAGCTATTTCGGCAACGTCATCTCGCCCTGGCGGACGAACGACGGTGGCAACGCCGCGCTTGCTCCCGGCGGCTCTTCGGGCGGCAGTTCGGCGGCGGTGGCGGCGCGGCTGTGTCCGGCGGCGACCGGGACCGACACCGGCGGCTCGATCCGCCAGCCGGCGGCTTTCGTCGGCATCTCGGGCATCAAGCCGACATACGGCCGGTGCAGCCGGTGGGGTGTGGTCGCGTTCGCCTCCAGCCTCGACCAGGCAGGCCCGATGGCGCACGACGTGACCGACTGCGCGATCATGCTGGAAGCGATGGCTGGCTTCGATCCCAAAGATTCAACTAGCCTCGACCTGCCGGTGCCCGAATGGGAAGCCGGCCTGTCCGATGACCTACGCGGCAAGCGCGTGGGCATTCCCCGCGAATACCGGATGGACGGGACCGACCCCGAAATCCTCGCCAGCTGGGACCAGGGCGTCGCGTGGCTGAAAGACGCGGGCGCCGAGGTGATCGAGGTCAGCCTGCCGCACACCAAGTATGCGCTGCCGGCATACTACATCGTCGCGCCCGCCGAAGCGTCGAGCAATCTGGCGCGCTATGACGGCGTGCGATACGGCCTGCGCGACCTGCCGCAGGGCGCGGGGCTGCAGGACATGTACGCCGCCACCCGCGCCGCGGGCTTCGGGGAAGAGGTCAAGCGCCGCATCCTGATCGGCACTTATGTGCTCAGCGCCGGGTTCTACGACGCCTATTACAACCAGGCGCAGCGGGTGCGGACGCTAATAGCGCGCGATTTTGCCGAAGCGTTCGAACAGTGCGACGTGATCCTGGCGCCGACCACGCCGACCGCGAGCTTCTCGCTGGGCGACAAGGTGGACGATCCGCTGGCGATGTACCTCAACGACGTGTTCGCCGTGCCCGCCAGCCTCGCCGGCCTACCCGCGATGAGCGTGCCGTGCGGGCTCAACGCCGCCGGCCTGCCGCTGGGGCTGCAGGTGATCGGCCGCGCGTTCGACGAACAGGGCGTGCTCAACGCCGGCCTCGCGATCGAGAAGCGCGCGATGTTCAACGCCAAGCCGGAGCGCTGGTGGTGAGCATCGCCACGATGGAGGTCATCGCGGGCATTGCAGTCGTGATCGTCCTGTCCATCATCCCCGCGATCATCGCGCGGCGAGTGCAGCACGGTGAAGCGCGCTTCGATAAAGACGGAAAGCTGATCAAAGATGAGTAGCTATCGCATCCAGGGCGCCACGGGCGAGTGGGAGGTCGTGATCGGGCTCGAGGTCCACGCGCAGGTCACTTCCAGCGCCAAGCTGTTCAGCGGCGCGGCGACCGCGTTCGGGGCGGAGCCGAACAGCCAGGTCAGCCTGATCGACGCGGCGATGCCGGGGATGCTTCCGGTGCCCAACCGCGAATGCATCCGCCAGGCGGTCCGCACCGGCATGGCGATCGAGGCGCAGATCAACCGGTGGAGCCGGTTCGACCGCAAGAACTATTTCTACGCCGATCTGCCGCAGGGCTACCAGATCAGCCAGCTCTACCACCCGATCGTGGGCGAAGGATCGCTCACCATCGAGGCGGACGAGAAGGCCGGCATTCCCGCAGACAAGGTCATCGGAATCGAGCGGATCCACGTCGAGCAGGACGCGGGCAAGCTGATGCACGATCAGCACCCGTCGATGTCCTACGTCGATCTAAACCGCAGCGGGGTTGCGCTGATGGAGATCGTCAGTCGTCCGGACATGCGCTCGCCCGCCGAAGCCGGGGCTTATGTGCGCAAGCTGCGCGCCATCCTGCGTTATGTCGGATCGTGCGACGGCAACATGGAAGAAGGCTCGATGCGCGCCGACGTCAATGTTTCGGTGCGCAAGCCGGGTGACGAGTTCGGCACCCGCACCGAGACCAAGAACGTCAATTCGGTGCGCTTCGTCATGCAAACGATCGAGCACGAGGCGCGCCGCCAGGTCGACCTGATCGAGGATGGCGGCACCGTGGTGCAGGAAACCCGGCTGTTCGATCCCGGCACCGGCGCCACCCGGTCGATGCGCAGCAAGGAAGATGCACACGATTACCGCTACTTCCCCGATCCCGACCTTCTGCCGATCGAACTAGACGATGCGTTCCTCAGCGCGTGCCGCGAGAGCCTGCCCGAGCTGCCCGACGCCAAGAAGCGCCGCTATGTCGAGGAACTGGGCCTCACCCCATACAATGCGCGCGAACTGACCGCCGAGGTCGAGGGGTTTCGCCGGTTCGAGGAGCTGCTGGCGGTGACCGCAGGCACCATCGGAAAGACCGGAGCCGACGTGGCGACGCAGGTGGCCAACTGGTCCTTATCGGTCGCGCCGGGCGTGCTCAGCGCCGCCGGTGCCGAAGAGCACGCGCCGCCCAAGGCGCAGGCAGCGATCCTTAGCATGCAGGCCGCCGGCGAAATCAGCGGCGGGCAGGCCAAGGAAATCTACGAGATCGTTCTCAAGACCGGGCGCGATCCGGGCGAAATTGCCGAGACCGAAGGTCTCAAGCAGCAGAGCGACACTGGCGCCATCGAAGCGGAGATCGACAAGGTGCTCGCCGCCAACGCCGACAAGGTCGCCGAATACCGGGGCGGCAAGGACAAGCTGTTCGGCTTCTTCGTCGGCCAGACCATGAAAGCGATGGCGGGCAAGGGCAACCCCGCCGTGGTCAATCAGCTGCTGAAGGCAAAACTCGACGCCGGCTGAGCGCGCCCGCGCTCAGCCCCACAGCCGCTCGCGATAGGCATCGAAGCACCGCTCGCCGCACTTGAGGCGGATCAGCGCGCCTTCGGCCATAGCGGTCGCACGGCGCGGATCTTCCTCCACTGCGGGGCGGATTGCTTCCTTGTTCCACTCTTCCGAATGCTTCACGTCGAGCACGGCATGGAGCGTGAAATAGCGCGCTTCCTTGGGCGTCAGACCCACGCGCTTGAGCGCGTTAGCCACCAGCGCCGAACGGCCGGGAGCGGTCAGTTCGACCACGCCCAGCGCACCGACCGACAGCCAGGCGTAACGCCGGTTGACGGCCATCGCCGTCATCGCGTTGGCCAGCGCCAGGCTCTCCCACACGGTGTTCTCGATCGTGGGGTCGACCTGCAACGTCTCGACCAGGGCATCGAGCATCGGGCCGTGCATGCCCTTGACGGTGCCGTGGCCCATCTCGTCCCAGTAGTTGCGGGCCAATTCCAGCTTGGGGCGGGTCGGCAGCTTTACCTGCGTGAGAGCAACCAGATCATCGAACCCTGCCTCTCCGGCCGCTTCCTGCTCGAAGAACCAGCGCAGTTGATCCTTGTCGGCATGCTCGGCGAGCCAGGGGAATAGCGGATCGCCTTGCCCCGGGCCTACCTGCTTCAGGTTCTCGAACCAGTCGATGAAATCTTCTGCGTCGGTGGGAGCGCTGGCGGCTTCGGCGCGCACTTCCGCGCGCAGCTCTTCGATGAATGCGCCTTCCAAGCGCTGCATACGATGATCGCGCTCGGCGGTTTCGCGCCAGTCATCCTGTGGGAGACCGGGCTCAAGCCGCTGGCGATTCCAGTGCGCGAGACCGCGCTGGAACGAGTCCGTGAGGAATTGCGAGTCTCGTCGGACCCGGTAGTCTGTGGCGCGCGTAGCCATGAGTGGATGCTGCTCCTTGTTCGACAAGAAAGCGTGCGAGCGCGCCTTGGGTTCCCTGGCTACTCCGTAAAGGATTGATTTTGAGGGCTGACTCTTATCAACTTTGGCCCTCCGACTCGCCGAAACCCCTTACGCGCAGCGAGCTTGTTCGATCCGCGCCCGGCCGCGCGATTTGGCGCTGAGGAGCGCCAGTTCGGCTTCGCGCAGAGTGGTGTCAGCGCAAATATGGAACGGCGCGATGCCGCCACTGGCGGTGAAGCGATGCTCCGTCCGGCCGGCCCCGTCCATCTCGCCCAAGGCCTCGACGACCCGCTGACAGGCTGCTATCGCGCGCGGCTGGTCGGCGTCGGGCAGGAGCACGCCAAACGTCCCGCCGTCGATCCGGCTGAGGATGTCGTCGGCCCGCAATAGCGTGCGCAGCAGGCGGGCGAAGGCGATCAGCACCCGGTCCCCGCCGCTGTGCCCGTGCCGCAGGTTGATCGTGCGGAAATGATCGAGATCGAACAGCGCCAGGTGTCCCGGCGCGCCGCTTTCCACCAGATGCCCCAGCATTCGGGTGAAGGCGGCGCGGTTCGTCAGGCCGGTCAGCGGATCGGTCATGGCGGCCACGAACAGCCGGTTCTCGAGACTGCGGCGATCCTCGATCGAGCGCATCATGCACAGGGCGCCATTGCGTTCGGGCAGGGCGCCTAGCTTCATTTCCATCCACCGCTCGGCGCCATCCTGCGCGACCACCAGCACTTCGATCCAGCCGCCGCCCATGCTGCCGGCCATCGCCGCGCTGTGTTCGGCGATGACGATGTCGGCGAACGACGGGTCGATCAGTTCCAGGATGTGCCGGCCCACCGGATCGCCGGCGAACGCCATGCCCAGCCGCGAACTGCCGGCCGTGGCGTGAACGATCCGCCCGCGTCGATCGGTCTTGACCACCAGGTCGGTCGGGCTGGTCGCGACCAGCCGGTACAGCGCCGAGCATTCGCCCGGCGAAATCGTGCCCCACATAGAACCGCACAGCCCCTGCCTTGCCGCCGCCCCCCGCGTCCACCCGGCGCGAGAAGCACGCGTGCCCCCTGCAACGTCAGGCGAGCCTGACGCACTACGACCTCAGAGCAGCCGAAACTGCTCCGCGGGGTTTCGAACAACCGTTAGCCGCTCCGGTTAGCCTAAACTAACTATCTGATATAAAAGCTAAAAGCGATTCGTTAACCAACTTCGTCATGCGCCGGAATTACAACTGATCGCAAGGTTTTTTGCCCGGCTGAGTGCCTATAGCTCGATCATGATCCGCACGCGGGACGGTTCCACTCCGTATGCATCGGCGATCCTGCGGCGGCTCAATTCCAGTTCCCGATCGGGGCCGGGGGCTGCCGGTTCCAGCCCAGAAAGGCTGACGCCCAGGACATCCGCCAGTGCCGCAAGGCGCCGTTCCACCGGGCGCGACTTGCCGTGCTCCCACGCCCATACGGTCGGCTTGCTGACGCCGAGCCGGTTGGCGATTTCCCCCAGCGAGAGGCCGCGAGCGATGCGCAGGCGGTGGAACCGGGCGCCGAAATCCTCCGCGCCCGCTCCCGCGTCAGCGGCGGCAAGCGGTTCGCCGCGCAACTGCGCCGCACTCAGCGCCGCCGCGCCGAGCGGTTCGGCAAAACGGCACCCGAACATCGGCGCATCGGCCCAGACGACTTCGGCGCTCTGTTCCCCCGCCTGGGGCAGTTCAACGGCGAAGGTGTCGCCTTGCCTTAGTGGCTCGCGGGTTTCGATCAGCAGGCCGCTTTGCGACACGTTGTGCACCGTGACCGCGCCGTCACCGCGGGCGAACTTGCCGGTGGTGCCGAGCCGCAACATGCGGCGGCCATCGCCGCGGCGATTGGCGGCATCGCCCTCGAAACGGGCTGCGATCTTCACCGGCGACTCTCCTGTTATTGAAACCGGAGAATCGCGCCTGAGGGTTAAGACCGGGTTAGCTTGACCCCGCCGCCGGGCGCGCGCGGGGCTCCACTCGGCGGATCATGCCCTCCTGCGCCACGCTGGCGACCAATCGGCCATCCTGGAAGATTTGCCCGACGTTGAACCCGCGGCTGCCGCCGGACCATGGGCTTTCGCAGTGATACAGCAGCCAATCGTCGGCCCGGAACGGCGCATGGAACCAGATCGCGTGGTCCAGGCTGGCGCTTTTCACCTCGCCCCGCATCCACGACAGGCCATGCGGCATGATGCTGGTGCCCAGAAGCTGCATGTCGCTGAGATAAGCGAGCACCGCGCGGTGAATGCGCGGATCGTCGGGCAGCGGGGCGCGCGCGCGGAACCACGAGTTTTGCAACGGCTCCTGCGGGCCCTCGCTCAGCCAGTGGCGCGCAGTCGTCGCCTTGATCTCGATCGGGCGCGCTTCCGTGAAGATATGACGGACCCGCTCGGGCATGGTTTCCGCCACCCGCAGGCGCAGCACCTCGTCGCTTTCCAGGTCGTCGGGCGGAGGCACGTCGGGCTGCACCGCGCGCTCGTGCTCCAGGCCGGGCTGGTGCTTCTGGAAGCTGGCCGCGAGGTTCAGAATCGGCTGCATCGTGCCGTCAGGCCCGGGCTGGCTCGCGACGACGCGGCGGTTGGAGAAACTGCCGCCGTCGAGCTGGCGGTCGACGGTGAGCTGGATCGGATGATCCTCGCTGCCCCCACGCAGGAAATAGGCGTGGAGCGAATGGGCGGCGCGGTCATCATCCACCGTGCGCTCCGCCGCGATCAGCGCCTGGCCGATCACCTGGCCGCCGAACACCCGGCCGACGCCGCCCTTCTTGCGCGGTCCTTCGAAACGGTCATCCCCCAGCGGCGCGGGATCGAGCAGCGCGAGAAGATCGGCGATCAGTTGTTTATCGTTCGGCATGTCGGTCATCCGCGTGCCTTGCGGCAGCTTTACGCTTGCGTCAACTTGCCCTGAGAAGGCGCCGCCAGGTGCGGAAGGCCAGCGCCTTGCCGCGGTTGGTCTGGGGCCAGCGGCCAGGCGCGCGGGGTCGCAGCCCGGCCGAGCGCAGCACGCCGTTCCAGCAGCGCGCGTCGGCTTCGGCGAACGACCAGTCGCTGCGCCAGGTGATCGACAGGGAAATGGAGCTGACCGGGCCATTGCGCACATGATGCGGCGCCATCACCGGCACCATCACCGCTGCGCCCGGGCCGATGGCGAAGGCGGTGCCGCTGGCGGCCAGCTCGTCGCGCCAGACCAGCTCACGCGGGCCGCCGGAGTGATAGCTTTCGTGCGTCGTATCGGGCGCGAAGCGGGGATCTCCGGCCGGGAACTGGGTCATCACCTTGTGGCCCGCCAGTTGCAGCAGGATGTTGTGCTCAGGATCGAAGTGATAGGGCGTCACCGCATTGGGGCTGGAGATGAACACGAAGCCCTGCGGCCGCAGCATCGCGCCGGTCTTCGCCTCTATTTCGCCCCGCAGCTCGCCGAGCAACGCCAACAGCAGCGCCTCGTAAGCCGGATCCTGCTCGATGTTCTTGAGCACCGCCCAACTGTCGCTGATCGCGATGTGGCGGATGGTGTCCTCGATCCCGATGCCCGTGGGGGCAGGCTTGCCATCGACGCCCAGCGGCAGGTCGCCGCGATTGTACTCGATCGCGGTGTCCGGCAGCTTGCCCGCCAGCGCGGCGAGCGCGTCCAGCGTCAACAAGGGGTGTTCGGCCAGGTCGTGCCGCAGGATGACGGGCGTTTCGGGATAGGCTGCGGCGAACTGCACGCGCGCCTGCGGCCCGAACACAGGGCGGTCGGTGATGGTGAAGCCGGTCAGCCCATGCATGGCTTACAATCCTTCGGCAGGTCTGCGTAGTTCGGCGCGGAAGATGGCGGCGGCGGCAGCGCGGCGGAGCGGGCCGCCGATCGCGATGCTGACCCGAACGACTGGGCGCTTTTCGCGCCAGATCCTCTCGATCATCGGGTGGTCGGCGGCGGCGCAGCTGTCGGCCCAGGCTATGTCCTGGCGCGCGAGCAGGGCGAGGTTCTCGCGCTGCAGCAGCACGCCGGGGGAGAACCGGGCGTAGCGTTCGTCGTACGTGGTCTTGAAACTGTAGGCGCCGGGCGGGCTGATGAAGTTCGCCAGCTTGGCGATCGGCGCGCCGTCGAGGGCGAGGGTCAGCCGCTCCAGCCGGCCACGCCCGGCGGCGCCAGCGAGCGACTGGCGGAAGAACGCCGCCGTCGCAGGATCGCAGGCGAGCGCCGAATTCTCGCGGCCTTTCCAGCCAGCGCGTTCGAGCGCGAGGAATGCGTCGGTCCACGCGTCCAGCCCGTCCGGGCCGGTCTGCCGGTCAAACGACAGGTCCCCCTGTTCGGCCAGCCGGGCGTGCTGGCGCCGCAGTTCCTTGCGCTTCTTGCCGCTCAGCGCCGCGTCGTAATAGTCCTGCGGCGCAAGATCGGAGGCGAGCAGTGCACGGTCGAGCCGCTGAACCACCGCTGCCGGTCGCTGCTCCACCGCGCAGACATCGCGCAGCGCCGCGAACAGCGGCCCATCGGCGGGCAGGCCCTGAAGGTGCAGGAACAGCGCGCGGCCGGCGTGGCGATCCGCCCACCGCAGCAGTGCACGCCAGAACGCGTGTTCAAGGCCGGCGGCCGCCAGCGGCGCTCCGCAAAAGGCGTTGGCGTGCATCCAGTTGCCGAGGTGCGGGAGAGGGCGCCCGGCGTAGGACAAGCGGCGAGCCAGCGGCAGGACGCCGACGAGCGTGCCATCCGCGGTGACGGCGGCAAGCCGGACCCCGTCCCGGCGATCGAACGCCGCCAGTCCCGCCTCTAGGCACCAGCGTTCGGCAAACGGGTTGGGCTCGGCGGCACCGCTGGCCAGCGCGTCCCATCCGGCGCGGTCGGCGAAGTCACGCCAGGGCACCACGGCGCAGCAGGCGTCGATCCCGCGGGTCGATCGGGTGAGGCCGAGCGGTTGTTCCACCTGTGCGCCGGTAGCGGATCACCCTGATGGAAGCTTTAACACATGCAGCAAAAACCCCGCCCCGTATCGAAACGGGGCGGGGTTCTGGCCACCGGTTAAGGTGTAGGTGGTCGATCAGGCTCCCGCCCGCTTAGACACCAGCCTGGGCGGCCAGCGCCGCGAGCAACAGCAGCGCGACGATGTTGGTGATCTTGATCATCGGGTTCACCGCCGGGCCGGCGGTATCCTTGTAGGGATCGCCGACGGTGTCGCCGGTCACCGCGGCTTTGTGGGCTTCGGAGCCCTTGCCGCCGTGATGGCCGTCCTCGATGTACTTCTTGGCATTGTCCCACGCCCCGCCGCCGGCGGTCATGGACAGCGCCACGAACAGCCCGCTGACGATCACGCCGAGTAGCAGCGCGCCCAGTGCGGCAAAGCCGTTCTCCTGCCCAGCGATCGCGGTGATCGCGAAGTACACTACGAGGGGTGCGAGCACCGGGAGCAGCGACGGGATGATCATTTCCTTGATCGCCGCCTTGGTCACGAGGTCGACCGTGCGGGCGTAGTTGGGCTTGGAGGTGCCGGCCATGATGCCCGGATCGCCCGCGAACTGTTCGCGCACATCCTTCACCACGTCGCCTGCCGCGCGGCCGACGGCGGTCATGCCCATCGATCCGAACAGGTAGGGCAGCAGTGCGCCGAGCAGCAGCCCGACGATCACATACGGGTTTTCAAGGCTGAAATCGACGTCCGCGCCGGGGAAGTACTCGGCGAGGTCGGCGGTGTAGGCGGCGAATAGGACCAGCGCAGCGAGGCCCGCCGATCCGATCGCGTAACCCTTGGTCACTGCCTTGGTGGTGTTGCCCACCGCGTCGAGCAGGTCGGTCTTCTCGCGCACGCTGTCGTCGAGGCCCGCCATTTCGGCGATGCCGCCGGCGTTGTCGGTGACAGGGCCGTACGCGTCGAGTGCCACCACCATGCCGGCCAGCGCCAGCATCGCGGTCGCCGCGTAAGCGATGCCGATCAGGCCCGCGAGCTGGTAGGCGATGACGATGCCCGCCACGATCACCAGCGTCGGCAGCGCGGTCGCTTCCATGCTGATGGCGAGGCCCTGGATCACGTTGGTGCCATGGCCGGTTTCCGACGACTTGGCGATCGAGCGCACCGGGCGATAATTGGTGCCGGTGTAATACTCGGTGATCCAGATGATCAGTCCGGTGATGACCAGGCCGAGCAGCGAACACCAGAACAGGTCCATGCCGGTGAACGACACGACCTGTTCGGACAGGCCTTCGGTCGCCAGCGGATCGCCGATGCCGACGCCTTCCGGATTGGCGCCGATGGTGGTGCCGAGGCCAACGGCATAGTCGATGGCCAGCCAGATCAGCGGGATCGACAGGATCGCGGTGACCAGGAAGCCCTTGTACATCGCGCCCATGACGTTTTTGCCGCCACCCAGACGCACGAAATAGGTGCCGATGATCGAGGTGACGATGCAGGCGCCGCCAATCAGCAGCGGCAGGCTCATCATCGGCATCAGCAGATCGCCGAGGCCCTTCATCAGCAGCGCAGTCAGCACCATCGTCGCGCCCACGGTCACGACATAGGTTTCGAACAGGTCGGCGGCCATGCCGGCACAATCGCCGACATTGTCGCCCACGTTATCGGCAATCACCGCCGGATTGCGCGGATCATCCTCGGGAATGCCAGCCTCGACCTTGCCGACGAGATCAGCGCCGACGTCGGCCGCCTTGGTGAAGATACCGCCGCCCAGGCGCGCGAAGATCGAGATCAGCGAGGCGCCGAACGCCAGCGCAACCAGCGCGTCGATCACGGTGCGGTCATTGGGGGCAAGGTTCATCGGCCCGGTAAGGACGTAGAAGAAGCCTGCGATGGCCAGCAGCGCCAAGCCCGCCACCAGCATTCCGGTGATCGCGCCGGCGCGGAATGCTAGCGTCAGACCCTGTTGCAGCCCTTCGCTCGCCGCCTGCGCGGTGCGAACGTTGGCGCGGACCGAGATGTTCATGCCGATGAAGCCGGCCACGCCCGACAGGATCGCGCCGAGCACGAAGCCGGTGGCCGAGATCGGCCCGAGAAACACGGCGACGAGCACCGCGACAACCACGCCGACCACCGCGATGGTGGTGTACTGGCGCCGCAGGTAGGCCTGCGCGCCTTCCTGGATTGCGGCGGCGATTTCCTGCATCCGGGCGTTGCCGGCGCTGGAGCTGAGCACTTGGCGGCTGGTGACGAAGCCGTACACGATCGCCAGCAACCCGAGTATTATCGATATCAGTACAAGGTCCACGTAAGTCCCCTCCTGCTTAGTGGAAAACCGCTTCTCCCGAGCGGCTAGAGGCGTCGAGGTATAGGCAAGCGATTCGGGTGCGCAAGAGCCAAACGCGCGCAGCGCCGGGGCGCACGCTCAGTGCTGATAACCCAGCGAGTCGTCTGGCGCGGGCGCGGTCCCGTTGATCAGCAGCGACGAGCCTGCGAAGGGGCGTGCTTCGCCAATCTGGTGCGCCGGGATCGGCGGTTTCCAGTGGACCGGCAAGGTGAACAGCAACTGGTAATCGTCCCCCCAGCGCAGCGCTTCGGCGCGGCGGTCCTCGGGCGCGCTGATCGGCACCGCAGCCGTGTCGATCGCCAGCGTCACGCCGCTCGCGTCTGCCATGCGCCGGGCATCGAGCAGTAACCCGTCGGACACGTCCATCATTGCACTCACCAGCGGTGCGAGCGCCCGTCCCTCTGACAGCAGGGGGCGCGGGCGGCGGAACGCGGCGCTGTCGGCGGCGGTGCCGTCGCGCAGCGCCTCGAACCCCAGCATCGCCGCGCCGACCGGTCCGGTGAGCCACAGCGTGTCGCCCGCGCGCGCACCGCGACGGTCGGGCACCGGACGGTGGGTGGCACGGCCGACCGCGGTCAGCCCAAAGGTGCGCGGCGGCCCGCCCGCGACGGTATCTCCGCCAAGCAGCGGTACCCGGTACTCCTGCAGCACCTCGCCAAGGCCGGTGACGAACCGCTCGTCCTCAGCGCCCAGCATGAAGCCGAGCAATACCCCGATGGGCTCCGCGCCTTTTGCGGCGAGGTCGGACAGGTTGACCGCGACCAGCTTCCACGCGACGTCTGCCAAGTCCTGTCCGGGTAGCCAGTGGACCCCTTCGACCATGGCATCGTGCGTCAGGACCAGCGCTTCGCCGCCGATTTCGATCACCGCTGCATCATCGGCCAGGCCGCGCGCGGCGGGTGTGTCCGCCAATCCGCGGAGCGCTGCGATGAAGGAAGCCTCGCGGCTCAGCGCGCGTCCTTGGCGACGGCATCGAGCACGCCGTTGACGAACTTCGCCTCGCGATCGTCGAAGAACGCCTTGGCCACATCGACCCATTCGCTGATCGCCGCGCCGACCGGCACATCCGGCCGGGCGAGCAGCTCGTAGGCGCCGGCACGCAGGATCTGCAGCATCGTCTTGTCGAGGCGCTTGAGCGTCCAGCCTTCCGCCAGCTTGGCGGCCAGCAGATCGTCGATTTCCTCGGCGCGAGCGATCGCGCCGCGCACCAGGTCGTCGAAGAACGCCACCTCGGCATCGGCGAATTCGGCGTCGTCCTCGTCATCGCTCATGCCCAGGCGGTGCTGGTGGAACTCGTCGAGCAGTCGGGCGGTGGGGGTGCTTTCCAAATGGTGCTGGTACAGCGCCTGGACGGCGGCCAGGCGGGCGGCGGAACGCGCCTGGGAGCGCGGGTTCTGGTTCATTTCAGGCGGACCTCGATGGATGCGGCATGCGCCGGGAGCCCTTCGGCGTGCGCCAGGGCGGCCGCGGCGGGGCCGATGTTGCGAAGCGCGTCCGCGCCGAGTTCGATGAAGCTGGTGCGCTTCATGAAGTCGAGCACCGACAGCCCGCTGGCGAACCGCGCGCGGCGGCCCGTGGGCAGGACGTGATTGGGGCCGGCGACGTAATCACCCACCGCCTCGGGCGCCATGCGGCCCATGAACACGCTACCGGCATTGCGGATGGCGCCAAGGAACGGCTCGGGATCGTCCACCGCCAGTTCGACGTGCTCGGCAGCGAGCGCGTTGGCGAGTTCGATCGCCTGCTCCAGCTGTTCGACCACGATGATGACGCCGTGATCGTCCCAGCTCGTCTGCGCGGTGCGGCGGGTGGACAGCATGGCGCACTGAACGTCGATCCGGTCGGCCACCTGGTCGGCGAAGTGCTCGTCATCGGTAATCAGGATCGACTGCGCATCGGGATCGTGTTCGGCCTGGCCGAGGAGGTCGGCGGCGATCCAGTCGGGATCGTTGCGGTTGTCGGCGATCACCAGGATTTCGCTGGGGCCCGCCACCATGTCGATGCCCACCACGCCGAAGAGCTGGCGCTTGGCCTCCGCCACCCAGGCGTTGCCGGGGCCGGTGATCACGTCCACCCGCTTGATCCGGTGGGTGCCATAGGCGAGCGCGGCGACCGCCTGCGCGCCCCCGACGCGCCAGATCTCGTCCACCCCGGCAAGGTGCGCGGCGGCCAGCACCAGCGGGTTAGCCGTGCCGCCGGGCGTGGGCGTGACCACCACCAGACGCTCCACGCCGGCGACCTTGGCGGGGATCGCATTCATCAGCAGCGACGAGGGATAGGCCGCGCGCCCACCCGGGACATACAGTCCCGCGGCGTCGACCGGGCGCCACTTTGCGCCCAGGCGGACGCCGGCGCTATCGGTTTGGTCGCGGTCGGCCGGGCGCTGGGTCTCGTGAAATGCGCGGATGCGCTCCGCCGCCAGCGTCAGCGCATCGCGCAATGCGGGGTCGAGCGCGTCGAACGCCGCGCGGCAATCGGCAAGGTCGATCCGCCAGTCACCCTCGTCGGTCAGTTGGTGGTCATCGAAGCGATGGGTGTATTCGGCCAGCGCGGCGTCGCCTTTCGCCCGCACGCGGGCGATGATCGCCGCGACGTCAGCCCCCACGTCGCCGCCGCTTTCGCGCCGGTCATCGACGATCCGGCGGAACCGGGCGTCGAAGTCCTTGTCGGTGATCCGCAGCCGTTTCAAGCCGCGAACTCCCGGAACCGCTCCACCAGCGCGAAGACCCGCGGGTCTGTCTTGAGCGCGGCGCGGTTAACGATCAGCCGCGCGCTCACCTCCATGATCGTGGCGGTTTCCACCAGGCCGTTCTCCACCAGCGTGCGCCCGCTTTCGACGAGGTCGACGATGCGCCCGGCAAGCCCGAGCGCCGGGGCGATCTCCATCGCGCCGTTGAGCTTCACGCATTCCGCCTGAATGCCGTGCGCTTCGAAATGGCGGCGGGTGAGGCCGGGGTACTTGGTCGCCACCCGCACGTGACTGGCCCCGTCGATCGAGGCGCCGCCGCCGGCCGGCTCGGCCACCGAGAGCCGGCACTTGCCGATGCCCAGGTCGACCGGCGCGTAAAGGTCCGAATAGTCGAACTCCTCGATCACGTCGGAGCCGACGATGCCGGCCTGCGCCGCTCCATGGGCAACGAACGTCGCGACATCGAACGCGCGCACGCGGATCACGCGAAAATCCCGGTCTTCGCACCCGAACGCCAGGCGACGGTCGGCCTTGTCGTGAAAGCCTGCTTCGGGCACCACTCCGGCGCGCGCCATCAGTGGCAGCGCCTCGTCGAGGATGCGCCCCTTGGGGACGGCGAACGTCAGCGCGGTCTTGGACAGGGGCGGGGCCATCGCGGGGCGCTTAGGGCAAACCGGCGGGGAAGGGCAACGCGAACATGGCCGAACATGGCGAGAAGCCGCAGTATCAGCGGATCGACCTCGATGCGAAAGGGGCCGGCACCGTGGCGACCGCGTTTTCCAACCAGGTCGCGTACTGCACCGCGGCGGACGCGCCGATCACCGCGCGGGTGGTGGCAGCGGTGGGCGATTTGCTGGACGATCAGACCCCGGGCGTGCTGCTCGACCGCATCCGCGGGTGGGAGGGCGCGCCGCTCGCCGATGCGCTGCCGCTGCGGATCGCGGGCGGATTGCACGCGCTGTTCCTGTCGGGCGACGCGCCGGCCCTGGGCGCGATCTATCGCGGGGAGGATGCCGACGATGCGGCGATTGTGCGCCAGGTGATCGCCGCGCACGAAGATCGGCTGCTGCCTTCGCTCGATGGCCCGCCGCAAACGAACGAGGCAGGGCGCTCGTCGAGCTTCATCGCCGCGGTGCTGTGGCTCGCGGAACAGGGCCTGCCTGCGCGGTTTCAGTGCCTTGAAATCGGTTCGAGCGCCGGGATCAATCTGATGATCGACCGTTATGCCTATGATCTGGGAGGGGTGAAGGCCGGCCCGTCCGATCCGGTGTTGGCGTTCGCGCCCGATTGGCAGGGCAACCCGCCGCCTGACCACCCGGTCGCCATCACCAGCCTGAAAGGCTGCGATGTCGCTCCGGTCGACCTGACCGACCCGGCGCAGGCGCTGCGGTTGAAGGGGTATATCTGGCCCGAACACGGCGTGCGGTTCGAGCGGATGGACGCGGCGATCGGGGCGGCGCGCGCCAAAGCGCCTGACCTGGTGCGCATGAACGCCGCCGACTTCGTCGAGGCGGAACTGGCGCGCCCGCAGGAACCGGGCACCACCCGGATGCTGATGCATTCGATCGTCTGGCAATATGTGCCCAAGGATCAACAGGCGCGCGTCACTGCGGCAATGGAGGCCGCCGGCGCCGCGGCCACGGCGGACCGCCCGCTCGCTTGGGTCGCGCTGGAGGCGAACCGCGACACGCACCGGCACGAGCTGATGGTTCGCTATTGGCCGGGCGGCGAGGAGGGGCAGCTACTCGCCGAGGCGCACCCGCATGGGGCGTGGATCAGGTGGAAGCCTGAGCCAAGTCCGCTTCGGCAGGCGCCGACCCCAAAGCTGCCCGTCCGCTAGCGACCCATTGCGGACATTCGCCGGTCCATTATCCATGCACCGCGATAAGTCACCTAGCGGAAAGCAACCCCGTCGATGTTTGCGCCAGTGCTTAAGTTCCTTGCGGTCGTTCTTTGGGCGCTAGCCTCGTTTGCCTATTGGGTCATAGCCCTGTTGGGGGCAGGCTTCGCAGGGTTCCCGGGAGCTTTAGTAGTGCTTGCCATTGCCTTGGTGGTTTGGCTCCCTGTGACCACACTGTTGTCAGACTGGCTGGGATTTACACGGGTATGGCCGCACAATCGGTGAATTAGGCCGCATGTCCGCTTTCCACCCAATATCGGACATTCAGGTCATCCGCTCAAGAAGCGCAAAGCGGGCGCCTGTTTTCTCGCTTAGCCGGTCCTTGACAGAAAATCCGCAATCGCCACGTTCACCGCATCCGGCGCTTCCCACGGCACGAAGTGGCCGCTGCCGGGCACCTCTACCAGCGTCAGGTGGTCGATGATCGCGTCCAGGCCCTCCAGGTTCTCGGGCGGCAGGGCTAGGTCGTCCATCCCCCAGATCACCAGCGTAGGGATCGACAGGTTGGGGAGCGCCGGCGGAGTCCAGCCGGCAGGCACCTCGAACGGCGCGTCCATCGGGGGCACGTCGATGGGCGACGCGCGGTACCAGTTGAGCATCGCGA
This sequence comes from Altererythrobacter sp. TH136, assembly GCF_007065885.1. Classification (NCBI taxonomy): domain Bacteria; kingdom Pseudomonadati; phylum Pseudomonadota; class Alphaproteobacteria; order Sphingomonadales; family Erythrobacteraceae; genus Altererythrobacter; species Altererythrobacter sp. TH136. Next base: position 2,361,642 of record NZ_CP041409.1, read on the forward strand.
ACGCGGAGTCGCGATCCTGCCAGTCCTGCAGCAGCGCGGCGCGCTCTTCAGGTTCCATCACGTCGCCGCTGTCCCACTTGATCTCCTGCAGCAGGATGCCGGCAAGGCCGAACTCGCGGACCAGCGCATCGTTCTTGGGGTCGCGGAACCCGCGCATGTACTGGCTGGATTCGCGCTGGTGCGGATTGGTGTAGAGCAGTTTCTGGAAAATCGCCGGATGCGGCGCGTTGGCGATGATCGCGCGGGTTACCCGGCCGTTCATCTGGCCTGAAATCGCGGTGCCCCAGGCAATCGCGCCGCCCCAGTCGTGGCCCAGGATCGTGAAGGTGTCGATGTCGAGCGCGTCGGCCAGCTGGAACACGTCGCCGATCAGCTTGTCCGGCGTGTAGTCGCTCACCTCTGGCGGCTTCGACGAACCGCGGTAGCCGCGCTGGTCGGGCGCGATGCAGCGGTAGCGGTCGGAAAAGTGCGCCACCTGGTGCCGCCAGGTGCGGTGGCTTTCGGGAAAGCCATGGAGGAAGATCAGCGCCGGCGCATCGGTCGGCCCTTCGTCCACCACATCGAGCGCGATGCCATTGGCGAGCGTCACCCGGTTCATGCGCTATTCTCCCTTCAGGCGCTGCATGTACCCGGCGGCGACCATCGCCGCGACTTGGTCGAACAGCGCATCAGGCGTGCGCCGCGCTTCGCCCATCGCCTTTTCCGCGCCTTCGGCCACGATGATCTCGCGGGCGCCGGCGGCGATCGCGTCAAGCATTTCGGCGGCGGCGGCATCGGGGTCGATCCCCTCGTCGATCGCCTTGTCGCTTTTGCCGCGCACGCTTCCGTCCGCGGTCAGCGCGTTGCGGCTGACATCGGTGCGGATCGATCCGGGGTAGATCACGTGCACCGCGACGCCGCTTTGCGACAGCTCCCCGCGCAAGGCGTCGGCATAGCCCGCCAGTCCGAACTTGGCGGCGGAATATGCCGTGCGCATCGGCACGCCGACCTTGCCGGCGATCGAGGAGATGAAGGCTAGCCGACCGCTGCCCCGTTCGCTCATCGGGCCGATCAGCCCTTGGGCAAAGGCGATCTGGGCGAGAAGATCGACCTCGATGATCTCGCGGTAGACCCGCATGTCGGTTTCGACCGCGGCCGACCGCTGGGAAATGCCAGCGTTGGCCACCGCCAGATCGACCGCGCCTTTCCACGCCAGCGCCTTTCCGGCCGCCTCCGCGAGCGCCGCCTCGTCGCGCACGTCGAACGGGAGGATCAGCGACTCACCGTTCAACGAACCGGCGACCTCGCCCAGCCGGGCCTCGTCCCGGCCCGACAGGATCACGTGCCCGCCGCGCTTCGCCCAGCCGCGTGCCAGCGCCGCGCCGATGCCGCTCGATGCGCCGGTAATCCAGGCGACTTGTCCTGCCATGCTCATGGATAGCTCACTGTGTTGGGTTGATCGGGAATGGGAATGAACTCGTCCGTGTCGCCCGGCACCAGCGGGAAACGCCCGGCGCGCCAGTCGTCCTTTGCCTGGTTGATCCGCTCGCGGCTGGAACTGACGAAGTTCCACCACACGTGCCGCTTGGTCTGGAACGCCTCGCCGCCCAGCAGCATCACCCGCCCGCCGCCATCCGATGCCAGCCGCATCGCCGCGCCCGGTGCCAGCACCGTCAGCACGTATGGATCGAGGGGGTGGCCATCGATCGACGCCGTGCCGCCGACCAGCATCACCGCCCGCTCATCGGCCTCGGCATCGATCGGCAGCGTGCCCCCGGCAGCCAGGTTGATCTCTGCGTAAATCGTTTCGGCGTGAGTCGTGGTCGGGGCGCGGGTTCCCCACAGTTCGCCCATGATCACAGTTGCGTGGGCGCCGGAATCTTCCACAATCGGCAATCCGATCTGCGCCTCGAAGGCAGGTTGCACCTCTTGTGCGTCATCGGGAAGCGCCAGCCAGGTCTGCATGCCAAAGAGTTTGGCGCCCCGGTCACGCTCCTCCTGCGGGCTGCGTTCCGAATGCACGATACCGCTGCCCGCGGTCATCAGGTTGACCTGACCCGGACGGATCGTCGCGTATGTGCCCAGGCTGTCGCGGTGATCGATCGCCCCTTCGAACAGCCAGGTGACCGTGGCCAGGTTGATGTGCGGATGCGGGCGGACGTCCATCCCGGCCCCGATATCGAGCGTTGCGGGACCGAATTCATCCACGAAGATGAACGGACCCACCATCGTCCGTCCGCGGCTGGGAAGTGCGCGGCGGACCTGAAATTGTCCCAGGTCGTGCGTGACCGGTTGAATGGTGTCGATCACGCTCATGCTTCGGCTCGCTCCAGCAGGGTCAGGATTTCGGGGGGAAAGATCCTTTCGTGCCACCCGGCCAATTCGGCGCGGGTGAACCAGCGGTGATCCAGCATGATCTGGCGTTCGAGCTCGGTATGACCGTCGGTACGGATGTCGCAGGTCGGCACCCGGACGCGGAAGTATCGCTCGTCAGCGGTGACCGGCTCGCCCTCGGCGGTGACGAACTCGTTGCCCCGCTCCGCGATGGCAGGCCCGGGGTCGCACGCCAGCCCGGTCTCCTCCAGCAGCTCGCGCCGTGCGGCGGCTGCGAAACTTTCGCCGGGGTCGCATTCGCCGCCGGGCGTGGCCCAGAATGGGGAGCGGCCGCCGAAGGTGAAGCGAAACAGCAGGACCCGGCCGGCGTCGTCGGTCACCAGCAGCCGCGCCGCCCGGCGAACGCGCCTTGCCGTGGTTGCGGTCGTCATTGCCGGGTGCCGGGGGCAAAGGCGCGGATCGCCAACGCGTGCACGCGGTTGCCGGGAATGTCGCCGAGGGCACGGTTCACCATCCGCTGCCGCTCCAGTCGCGACTTGCCGGCGAAAGCCGCGCTCTCGATCGCGACGGTAAAGTGCGATTCGCCGCTTCCATCATCGCCGCTGTGTCCGCGATGCTTAGCGCTGTCGTTGATGACCTCAAGGTGCAGCGGCGCGAACGCTTCCCGCAGGAGAGTTTCCATTTCCAGTTGTAGCGGCGTGCTCATGGGGAGCAGGTTTGGGGGTTCACATGCGGCTTGTCCATTCCCATCCTTGGCCGGTGAAGCAGTCCAGATTCCATGGCCGGGTCGAAGCGGACGATCGCGAGTGTGAGGCGGTCGGATGCGAGGAACCGGGAGAATTCCGCGCGCCCGGCAACCGCGGGGCGGGGTTCGACGGGCCGGGGCAGTGGCGCTGGTTCTGCCTCGATCACGTGCGCCTGTTCAACTCGAGCTATAACTGGTTCGCCGGGATGAGCGCGGACGAGATCGTCGCCGCGCAGCATCCGGCGGCGGGTTGGGCGAATTCCAGCACCACCCGCGCGTTCCGGGCCGATGCCGGTGTCGACGGCACTCCGCGGTGGGCGGACTTCGACGATCCGCTGGACGCAATTGGCGCGCGGGCACATGACGTTCGGCAACGCGCGCGAAGGGAAGCAGCCACATCGCGCTTCACGCGTGACGAGCGCGCGGCGCTCGACACGCTGGAACTGGCGCCGGGCGTCGATCGGGCCGGACTGCGGCGGCGCTACAGCGAACTGGTCCGCCGCTACCACCCTGACCGGAATGGCGGCGACCGGCGGCATGAAGTGCGGCTGACCAGCGTGGTGGAAGCGTATCAGCTCTTGAAGAAGAGCGCCGCGCTCGCCTAACCGGGCGGGATGAAATTCATCCGCTTCGCCGCCCTTGTCCTCGCCGCCACGGCGGTGCCCGCCCATGCGGATACGCTGGTGGACAATGTCCAGGGCATGTCCATCGATCGCGAGGGAAAAGTCACCCGCTTCACCGGCATCTGGATCGATGACGATGGCCGGGTGAAGCAGCTGCTGGACCGCAAGGACAAGCGTCCGCGCGCCAAGTACGGGATCGACGCGCAGGGAGCGGTGGTCATACCAGGCCTGGTCGATTCGCATCTCCACATGATGGAACTGGGGTTCGGCGCCCTGACGCTGGACCTGACGCAAACCCGTTCGCTGGCAGAGGCGCTGGCCAGGATCCGCGAGTATGCCGCGGCGCATCCCGACCGCAAGTGGATCATCGGCCGGGGGTGGAACCAGGAGACCTGGGGGCTGGGCCGCTTCCCCACCGCCGCCGACCTCGACGCTGCCGTGTCGGACCGCCCCGTGCTGCTCGCGCGGGTCGATGGCCATGCTCAATGGGCGAACAGCGCCGCTCTCGCGGCCGCAGGGATCAGCGCGCAGACCGCCGATCCCGCCGGCGGCCGGATCGAGCGGCTCGCCGGATCGCGCGCGCCGGCGGGCGTGCTGGTCGATAACGCGATGCAACTGGCCGAACGCGCCATGCCCGCGCCGCGGCCTGACGACTACGATGTGGCCTTGGCGAAGGCGCAACAGATACTGCTGTCCCGGGGGATCACCGCAGCGGCAGACATGGGGACCACCATCGAAGCTTGGCAGAGCTATCGCCGCGCCGGCGACGACGGCTGGCTCCGGGTGCGGATCATGGCCTATGCCGCAGGGGTTCCGGCGATGGAACTGATCGCTGGCCCGCGGCCCACTCCTTGGCTCTATGCCGATAAATTGCGCATGGCCGGGGTGAAGCTGTACCTTGACGGGGCGCTGGGCTCGCGCGGGGCGTGGCTAAAGGCCCCTTATGCCGATGACCCCAGGAACACCGGTTTGCCCTTGCTGACCGGCACGCAGCTCAGGAACCTGATGAGCCGCGCCGCCCTCGATCAGTTCCAGGTCGCGGTGCACGCGATCGGTGACGCCGGCAACGCCGAGGCGCTGAACGCGATCGAGGAGCTGTCTGAAACCTACAAAGGCGATCGGCGCTGGCGGATCGAGCATGTGCAGGTGGTGGACCCGGCCGACATCGCGCGGTTCGGGCGGAACGGCGTGATCGCTTCGATGCAGCCAGTGCACCAGACATCCGACCGGCTGATGGCTGAGGCGCGGCTGGGTCCCGCCCGGCTTGCGGGCACGTACGCCTGGCGCTCGATCGATGCAGCCGGCGCACCGCTGGCATTCGGCTCTGATGCACCGGTGGAGGCGCCGGACCCGTTCGCGGGCATGGCAGCGGCGATCAGTCGGACGGGGCCCGATGGCCAGCCGTTCGGCGGCTGGATGCCGGGCGAGACGGTGAGGCGCGAAGCCGCGCTGGCCAGCTATACCGCTCAAGGAGCGTTCGCCGGTTTTGGCGAAACGCGATTTGGCGAACTGAAGCCCGGCTTGCGAGCGGATTTCGTGATCATCGACCGCGATCCGATGCTGGCCACCCCCCAGGATCTACGGGCGGCAAAGGTCCTGCAAACGTGGGTTGGCGGAGAACGGGTCTATGTCGCTGGCGACAAGGCTGGAGAACGCCAAGAGGGACGTTAACCTCATCGTAACTCACTTGGTGCCAACCCACGCTCCGCTCCGCAAGGTCACTGATCCGTCAACGCGACGGGAACAGGCTGGCTTCTGGAAGGTTGGTGGTGCGGCTTGGTGGAGCCGAAAGGCGTACCGTTGCGCAATTGCAGCAACGGCATGAAATTGAACCAAGCGACTGTAATTTTCGCAAAATTGCGCAACAACCGGGGTTGCCTGAATCGCCGACCTCATCTAGGGGCGGTCGGGACTGACCATAGAATACCAAGACTTCGAGGAGATATCATATGAAGATCAGCAAACTGGCTACTGCCGCTGCAGCAGCAACTCTCATGGCGGCTCCGGTCGCCGCTCAGGCCGCTCCGCAGCGCGCCGCAGCACCGACTGTTGAAGGCAGCGAAATCGGCGGCTCGTCGAGCGCGCTGATCATCGGCCTGCTGGCGCTCGCCGCCATCATCGCCGCGATCGTGATCGCGACCGGTGACGACGACGACTCTGTCAGCGCCTAAGCTTTCAGTCGACTTGTTAGGAAAACGGGGCTTTCGGGCCCCGTTTTTTTTGCGCGCGTGAGGGGTGGCAACCGCCTTCCGCTTGCCAGGTCGCTAGGCTATCGGCACGTGCCCTGCAGATGACCATGTTCGAGGGACCCTTTAACGCTGAAGTGCTGTCGAAGTGGGTCCTGACGCGCGCGCATCCGGGTTGGCTGGGCCTCAAGTATCGCGATCACGGGGCCGACTGGGTGGAGCTCGAACTTCCCTGGCGCGCCGATCTAGTCGGCGATGAGCGGCGGCCGGTGCTCGCCTCAGGTCCGATTGTCAGCTTGATGGACATGGCCGCCGGGATGTCCATCTGGGCCGCTAATGGAACGTTCCGTCCGGTTGCTACGCTCGATCTGCGGGTGGACTACATCCGGCCCGCGCGGGAGCGGGCGTCAGTCATTGGACGCGTCACGTGCTACCGCAGCACTCGCTCGGCCGCATTTGTCCGCGGCACCGCGCATGACGGCGATGCAGCCGATCCCGTGGCGGATGTATCCGGCGTGTTCATGGCGCTTGATCCGGCGCGCATGCGGTGACGGTCCGTCTCACCGCCTATGCTCGCGCGCTTGGTATAGCCGAGGCCGAAGGGGGCTCCGCTGGCGCGCCGACGTTGGTGCAGGCGTTCAGCCACGATCTGGAAGGCCGGCCGGGTGCCTGGCACGGCGGGGCGATCGCGGGCCTGCTCGAAACCGCAGGCTATGCCGCCCTCCAGGCGGAACTGGCCGCGAGGGGGCGCGATCCACTGCTCAAGCCGATCAATGTCACGGTGCAATACCTGTCAACCGCGCGCACTCAGGCGAGTTATGCGCGTGGGCGGATCGTCCGGCTTGGCCGGCGCAACGCGAACATTGCGGTCGAGGCATGGCAGGATAATCCGGCCAAGCCGATCGCCAGCGCCGTCATGAACATCCTGATGGCGGAAGAGACGCGCTAGGGACCGCCGGGGGCGGGTGGAGCGCTGGGTGTAGGGGTGGGCGCCGGCTGCACCCGCAGCCCGTCACGGTCCAGCCGCACGTCGACCGGAAGTCCTTCGATATCGGTGGTGACGGTGACCCCTTCGCCGCCGATCCGCACGCGGGAGCGGTCATCGATCGGGAACTCGGCAGTCGGTATCGCGTCGGGCCCGGGCACGTCCATCGGTTCAACCGGAGTGCCGGGATCTTCGCTCGCGCCCGGCGCGGGCGCGGGGCGGGGCGCTGATTTGCCGAGCGCCTGAGCCATGAAATCGCGCCAGATTCGCGCCGGGATGCTGCCACCGGTCACTCCGTTCAAGGGGGTGTTGTCATCGTTCCCGACCCACACGCCGACCACCAGGTCGCCGGCGTAACCCACGAACAACGCATCGCGGTAATCCTGGCTGGTGCCGGTCTTGCCGAACGCGGGCACCGACAGCGCGGCGGCGCGGCCGGTTCCGCGGCTGACCGCCGCGCGCATCATCTGTTCGATATCGCGGTGCGTGCGGCCGGACAGGCTCTCGTGCCTGCTCCACTCCCACGCTTTGGCAAGCCAGCCCTGTTTGGGCGTGGCGAAGGCATGCGGCCGGACTGGAAACTGGTTCGCCGCGACCCCGGCATATGCGCTCGTCAGTTCCAGCAAGGTCATTGTCGAAGTTCCGAGCGCCAGGCTGGGGTCGCCCTGTGCGAGCGGCGCCTGAACGCCTAGGTCGCGGGCCGTGGCGATGACGTTTTCGCTGCCGACGGTCTTCAGCAAACGCACGGCCGCCACGTTACTGGAGCGGGCAAAAGCGTCCTCAAGCGTAATGGACGCCGAATAATTGCCCCCGGCATTCTTCGGGCGATAGCTGCCGGTGGTGATCTCGCGATTGTCGATCATGTCATCGGGCGACATCCCGCTTCGCAGGGCGGCGAGCCACACGAACAGCTTGAAGGTGGACCCGGGCTGCCGCCGCGCCTGTGTCGCTCGGTTGAAGGGGGAGCGAGCGTAGTCCTTGCCGCCGATCATCGCCACGACCTCGCCGTTCGGGCGCATGGCGACGAGTGCGACTTGCGCCTTGCCAGGCACCCGCTGGGTCGCACGGCGCGCGATCGCCTGCAGCCGCGAATCGAGGGTCGTGGTAAGGGTCTGTCCGCCGTAACCGGCCTCGGCAAGTTGCCGGCCCTGCGGCAGCGCCCAGTCAGCGAAATAAGTGCCTGTGGGCAGCGCCTTGTTCGGCCGCACGTCGAGCCTGGGCGGGCGCATGGCGCGCGCTTCGGCCGCGGTGATGTAGCCGGCATCCTCCATCGAGCCGACGACGAGCTTCATCCGCCTGGCCGCGCGTTCATAGTGCTTGGTCGGAGCATAGCGCGAAGGCGCCTGAACGAGTCCTGCCAGCATCGCGGCCTGATCCGGCTTCAGCCGCTCTGGCTGGCGATAAAAGTAATGCAGCGACGCCGCCCGCAGGCCGTAGACGTTGTCACCGAAATACGCGTTCGATAGATACCGTTCGAGGATCTCGTCCTTCGTCAGCCATGCTTCCAGCCAGAAGGCGATCAGCATCTCGCGCGCCTTTCGGGTCAGTGTCTGTTCGGGCGTCAGGAAGGTGAATTTGGCGAGCTGCTGCGTGATCGTGCTGCCGCCGCCGTATCCGGTCCACGCCGCGCGGGCCATGCCGCGCGGATCGATCCCCCAGTGGCTGTAGAACCGCCGGTCCTCGATCGCCATGAACGCCTCGACCACGTGATCGGGTAGTTGGGCCACCTCGACCGGCTTGCCGATCACCGCGCCGTTGCGCGCGATCGGCGTCCCGTCGTTGGCGAGCAGCGTCAGTTCCGGCGGGGCAATCGGCTGCAGCGACTTGGACAGGGGGGCGGTCACGGCCAGCCAAGCGACGATCACGATGAACAGCGCGATGAGCGCGGCAATGGCGCGGACGATCCACCAACTGCGCCGGCGCCCGAACCACAGCCGGTGAGCGGTGTCCGGCTTAGTGGTGCCAAGTCGCCGGTCCCAATCGTCGAACTTGTCGCTTACCGGCGTGTCGTCGCCATACGCCTCGTGCAGGGCGAAATAGCCGGCGTGAGGCGCCGGCTCGGGGGCGGGCTTGGGACGCGACCTGAAAAACGCCATCAGCAGTGTATTACCACTTCAACACAGCGCATCAAGCGCCGTCAGTTCTTGCCGACGACGCTTTCGGGCAGATCGACGCCAAACACCCGCTGGTAATATTCGGCCACCAGGACTCGCTCGGCCTCATCGCACTTGTTGAGGAAGGTCAGGCGGAACGCGAACCCGACGTCCCTGAAGATCGCGGCGTTCTGCGCCCACGTAATTACCGTGCGGGGGCTCATCACCGTGGAGATGTCGCCGCCGATGAAGCCTTGGCGGGTCATGTCAGCGACCTTCACCATGTCGGCGATCACCTTGGCATCGGTGCTGGGGCTCTTTGCCGCAACGATCGCCTGTTCTGTCTTGGCCGGCAGGTAATTGAGCGCGACGACCAGGTTCCAGCGGTCCATCTGGCCTTGGTTGATCGCCTGGGTGCCATGATACAGCCCGCTGGTGTCGCCCAGGCCAACGGTGTTGGCGGTGGCGAACAGGCGGAAGTGGGGATCGGGACGGATAACGCGGTTCTGGTCCAGCAACGTCAGCTTGCCTTGCTGTTCCAGAACACGTTGGATCACGAACATCACGTCGGGCCGCCCGGCGTCGTATTCGTCGAACACCAGCGCGACGGGGTGTTGCAGCGCCCAAGGCAGCAGGCCTTCGCGGAATTCGGTCACCTGCAATCCGTCGCGCAGCACGATCGCATCGCGCCCGACGAGATCGATGCGGCTGATGTGCGCATCCAGGTTGATGCGGATGCAAGGCCAATTAAGCCGCGCGGCGACCTGTTCGATATGAGTGGACTTGCCGGTCCCGTGATAGCCCTGGACCATCACCCGCCGGTCGTGCGCGAACCCGGCCAGGATGGCGAGCGTGGTATCGGGATCGAACACATAGCTGTCGTCGATGTCGGGGACCCGCGCATCCGCCTTGGAAAACGCGGGGATTTTCCAATCGATGTCCAGGCCGAAGACCTCTCGCGCATCGACCTCGGTGTCGGGAGCGGCGAGGAGGGTTCGCTGGGCGGTATCGAGGCCGTCGGTCATGTCGTTCATCGCCGGCGGTGCCTATACGCGGGGGGCAAGCCTCGCAAGCGTCCTTGCGAGCAACTTATCGCGCCCCGATATATGCCAGCGATGCTGCCGACCCCGTCCGACCTGATCCGCCGCCGCCTGGTGGGCCAGGTGCGCGCGGTGTTCAACGATGCGGCGTCCGGCCAGCAGCCGGTGTCGATTAGCGAGCACGCCTTGTTCGAACGCGATTCGCCGATCCGGATAGTCCATTCCGGCGTGGTGTCGATGCTGGTCGGCGGCATCCGTTCACTGCTGTTGCAGATGCTCCATCCGCACGCATTGCAGGGCGTGCTCGATCATTCCGATTTCCGCGCCGATATGCACGGCCGCCTGCGGCGGACCGCGCGGTTCATCGCGGTGACGACCTTCGCCCACCGCGATGATGCGATGGCGGCGATCGGCCGGGTCAACCGCATCCATCAACGCGTCAGCGGTACGCTCCCCACCGGGGAGGCGTACTCAGCGACCGCTCCGCGCACGCAGGCCTGGGTGCACGTGGCAGAGGCGACCAGCTTCCTGGAGGCGTATCTGGCATACGTGAACCCGGCGATGCCGCGCGGCGAGCAGGATGAGTACTTCCGCCAGTTCGCCGTGGTGGCCCGGGCGCTCGGTGCCGACCCGGTGCCTGAGAGCCGAGCCGAAGCCGAGGCGCTCATCGCCGAATTGCGATCCGATCTCGCCGCCAGCGACGCCTCCCGCGAGGTCGCGCGCCTGGTTCTCAGCCAGCGGCCGAAGGGCGCGCCGGTGGCGGTGCAGCGGACTCTCGGGACTGCTGCGGTTGATTTGCTGCCATCTTACGCGCGAACGATGCTCGCCTTGCCCCGGCCAGCGGTCACAGCGCTGCCGGCCCGTCTGGCGACGCGAACGATGTCTGAAACGCTGCGGTGGGCGTTTCGCCAGCGCTAGGCGATTTTCGGCGGCAGCGAAAACAACGCCGCGTATTGCAGGGCAAGCGCGCGGTTCCCGCTGATCACCAGGCCGGCATCCCGCTCAAGATCCGCCCACGGCACACCGGCATAGAGGCCGGCGGCCATCACCGGCGCCGCTGGCGCGGTGAACACGGCGTGCGCTGAGTCCAGGTTTCCCCGCCGAATCGGCAGGGTCCCGTGATCCGGCTCGGCAAGAAACGTCTCTTCCCCGATCGCAAAGCCGATGGTGCCCTTCACGGAGCCGACCCGTCGCTTGTCCACCATGGTCCGCATCGCCAGCATCAACGACACCGGTGACAGGGGCAAGGTGGGGTCGTGCGCGCTCGATTGTGCGGCCCATCGCCCCAACTCCTGCAACAGTGGTTCGGCGGCATATCCCCACTGGGTCAGTTCATAAACTTGCGCCTTGCCCGGCGGCGGTAACTGCCGGCGGACGAGCACGCCCGCCTCTTCCAGCGAAGCCACCCGCTCGGTGAGAACCTTTGCGCTGATACCGGGCAGGGCGGCGCGAATATCGGAAAACCGCCGCCCGCCCAGCATCAGTTCGCGCACCACCAGCAGTGACCAGCGTTCGCCCACCAACTCCATCGCGAACGCCGTTCCGCAGGCATCACCATACCAGCGGCCATGAGCGCCTTTCTCCGCGTCAGTTTCCTTTGGTAACTCCACAGTTGCAATTAGTAACTTCTAGGATCAAGAAGAACAAGGGGGCGAGTCGAGGCGAGAGATTGCGCTGGCGCGGCTCGGCGGATGTTGAGAGGAGCCGGCGGACAACGTGAACCCGGCAGGCGCGACCGCTTAAGGGAGAAAGGCAGTGAGCTATTTCGATGGTTTCGTGATCCCCGTCGCAGCGAGCGACCGGGATAGGTTTGTGCAGCACGCGCGCACGATCGACCCGATCTTCCTTGAGAACGGTGCGTTGCGGGTGGTCGAATGCTGGGGTGCCGACCTCAAGCCGGGTAAGACCACCGACTTCCAGGGCGCGGTAGCCGCCCGCGATGGCGAAACCGTTGCCTTCGCCTGGGTCGAATGGCCCGACAAGGACGCGCGTGACACTGGCATGGCCGCGGTCAGCGCGCTGATGGGCAAGGATCCGCGCATGGATCCAGCGACCAACCCGATGCCGTTTGATGGGCAGCGGATGATCTTCGGCGGGTTTGCTCCGATCGTCAGCCACGGCGCGTTCGCGCAAGGCCAGTATGTCCAGGGCTTTATTGTCCCGGTGCCGGAGGACAGGCGCGAGGATTATCGCCAGATGGCCGATGACGCGTGGGACATGTTCCAAGGGTATGGCGCGACGGCGGTAGTTGAGGCTTGGGGCGATGACGTGCCGCACGGGGCGCAGACCGACTTCTACCGGGCGGTGAAGGCCGAGCCGGGCGAGGCGATCGTGTTCAGCTACATGGCGTGGCCAAGCCGGGAGGTGTGCGACGCGGCGGCCGAGAAGATGATGCACGATCCCGAGATGAAGATGCCGGACGATGTGCCGTTCAGCCCGCAACGAATGGTGTTCGGCGGCTTTGACCCCGTGCTCGTGCTGGAGCAGCCCCGATGACCGAGGTTTGCGGCGGCTGCTGGTCCCTGCTGGCGGCGTACTGACGATGGCGCGCAAGGTCACCGGGGGATGCTTCCTTTCGCTTGATGGCGTGATGCAGGCGCCGGGCGGTCCTACCGAGGACACCCAGGGCGGGTTCGATGAAGGCGGCTGGATGTTCAAGATCTGGGACCCTGGCATCGAGCAAACTCTCGGCGCGCTTTTTTCGGGCGACTACGATCTGCTGCTGGGCCGGCGAACCTATGACATCTTCGCGGCTTACTGGCCCTATGCGGAAGAGCCGGAGAACCGGCCGATGCGAGACGCGTTTGACGCGGCGAACAAATATGTGCTGACCCGCGGCGACCAGCCCCTCGAATGGCAGAACAGCCATCGCCTTGCGGGCATCGAGGATGTCGCACGGAATAAGCACAGTGAAGGGTCCGACATCATCATTCAGGGATCGAGCACGATCTATCCAGACCTGCTGGCAGCGGGCCTGATCGACGAACTGGTGCTGATGACCTTTCCAGTGGTGCTCGGCCAAGGCAAGCGGCTGTTCGGCGGCGGCACCCCCGTCGACAAATTCGAGATGATCGACCACCGGGTGACCGACCAAGGCACGGTCATCGCCACCTACCGGCCTGGCGGAAAGCTGCCGCCTTACCCGGCGGAAGGCCCGATCGGCGCGAAGAGCGAGCGCGAGGCTGAACGCCAGCGCAAAATGGCGGCGGGGATCTGGTGATGCTGCAACTCTACGGGCATCCATTCTCGTCCTACACCTGGAAGGCGCTGATCCCGCTTTATGCGAACGAGACCCCGTTCGAGTTCCGCTCGGTCGACCCGGGTGAGGGCGCGGAGCATGGCGCTTTCGTCGCGGCCGCACACCCGGCGGGCAAGTTCCCGGTGCTGATCGATGGCGCCACCACGGTGGTTGAGGCAACTGCGATCGTGGAATACCTCGCGGTGCACCACCCCGGCGCGGCGCCGTTGGTCCCCGCCGATCCAGCGGAGGCGGTCGTCGCCCGGATGCTGGACCGTGTGTTTGACAACTACGTCATGCACCACATGACCCGCGTGGTGTTGGCGCACATCGTGGGCGGCGAAAGTCCCGATCAGGCGGAGATTGCGAGCGCGAAGGAATCCCTGCGCCGCGTGTATCGCTGGCTGGAGGACTGGATGGCAGCCAACACCGTTCCCCCGCACGTCAGCCTTGTCACCTGCGCTGCGGCCCCGTCGCTGTTCTACGCCGATTGGGTGGAGCCGATCCCCGACGATCACCCGCAACTCAAGCGGCTGCGCCCCGAGCTTCTCGCGCTCGCTCCGGTATCCCGCTGCATCGAGGACGCGCGCCCGTTCCGCGGCTATTTTCCGCCTGGCGCCCCTGAGCGCGATTGAGCCCGCAGGAGAGCAGACGATGGCCGAATACACGCTCTACACAAATCCCATGAGCCGGGGCCAGATTGCGCGCTGGGCGCTCCACGAGGCGGATGCCGATTACGACCAGGTGCTGGTCGACTGGCAGGACAAAGGCGACCTCCTCAGGCTCAACCCGATGGGCAAGGTGCCGACGGTGGTCCACCACCATGGCGGCCACGATCACGTGATCACCGAGGCCGCGGCCATCTGTCACTATCTGGCCGAACTGTCCGCGCCCGCGTTGCTCCCGCAGACGCACGAGAAGGCCGACTACTTCCGCTGGCTGCTGTTCGCCGCCGGCCCGCTCGAGCAAGCGGTGGTGACCAGGGCGATGGGGTGGGAGGTTCCGCCCGAGCGCGAGGGCATGGCCGGATTTGGAAACTTCGACCGCACGATCGACGCGCTCGACGGCTGGCTTGCCAGCCACGATTACGTCTGCGGCGGTCGTTTCACTATGGCTGATGTCTACGTCGGCAGCGCCGTGGACTGGGGTCTGCAGTTCGGCTCGATCCCGATCCGCGGCAGTTTCGAAGGCTATGCTGGCCGCTTTCGGGGGCGCGAGGCGTACCAGGCCAGCAAGGCGATCGACGGCGAACTCATCGCCCAGATGCAGGCCGCAGGTTGACGCGAATGTTTCGCCAGTTTCCCTAGCGTCGCATCTGGCCTAGGGCGCCGGGATGACTCAGACCGCCGCCGCCCGCCTGACCGAAACCAGCGCCAGTACGAACCTGCCGCTGACCAATGACGATGTCCTTGCCGCGGCGCAGCGCATCGCCGGTGCAGTCGTGCACACCCCGACGATGCACTCGCAAACGCTGTCGAACATCGTCGGCACCGAAATTTGGCTCAAGTTCGAGAATCTTCAGTTCACCGCCGCTTACAAGGAACGCGGTGCGCTCAATGCGTTGCTGCAGCTCACGCAAGAGCAGCGTAACCGTGGCGTCATCGCAGCCTCTGCCGGCAATCACTCGCAGGGACTGAGCTACCACGGCACGCGCCTGGGCGTGCCGGTGACGATCGTGATGCCGCGCACGACGCCGAGCGTGAAGATCATGCAGACCGAAAGCGTCGGCGGCAACGTGGTGCTGGAAGGCGAAACGTTCGACGATGCCTATGCCCACGCGCGGCAGCTGGAGCAGGAGCGCTGCCTGACCTTCGTCCACCCGTTTGACGATCCGCACGTCGCGGCGGGCGCTGGTACGGTCGCGCTGGAAATGCTGGCCGATGCGCCGGAGATCGATTGCCTGGTGGTTCCAATCGGCGGCGGAGGCCTGATCAGCGGCATGGCCACCGTCGCCAAGGCGACCGGGCGGGAGATCGAAGTCGTCGGGGTGGAGGCGGCGCTGTTCCCGTCGATGTATTCGCGCATCAACAACATCCCCATGCCGTGCGGCGGCGACACCCTGGCCGAGGGGATCGCGGTCAAGGAACCAGGCGAATTCACCTCGCGGGTCATCGCTCAGAAGGTCGATGACATCCTGCTGGTGGAGGAGGCCGAACTCGAGCGTGCGGTCAGCCTGCTGCTGCAGATCGAGAAGACCGTGGTCGAGGGCGCCGGCGCGGCCGGTCTGGCCGCAGTGCTCGCTCATCCCCATCGGTTTGCTGGGAAGAAGCTGGGGCTGGTGCTGTGCGGCGGCAATATCGACCCGCGGCTGCTCGCCAACGTGCTTCTGCGCGACCTGGCCCGATCCGGCCGGCTCGCGCGGCTCCGCGTGACCCTCCAGGACCGCCCGGGCGCGCTGTACAAGGTGATGAAGGAATTCGACGCGCACAACGTCAACATCATCGAGATCTATCACCAGCGCATCTTCACGTCGTTGCCGGCGAAGGGGCTGATCACCGACATTGAATGCGAGGCGCGCGACAAGGACCAGATCGAGGCGCTGGTCGCCGCGCTCACCGCCTCGGGATACTCGGTCCATCAGGTGGAGCTCGGCTGAGCGGAAGCCCGGAAACCACTTCGCAACTGTGCAAAGTAGGTTTCCGTTAACCGCGATAGATGGTTAAGGGTCTTTTACCGCCGGTTCGCTTTGGGCATACCTCGAGCACGCGGCGGACGCGTTCGTTCAAATCCGCGAGAGGACCCTGGCAGCTCCCGTGACGGCCCCTGTTCGCTTTCCCCGGTTCTTCGTGACGAGCCCCGCGCCGTGCCCATATCTGCCGGGCCGCAGCGAGCGGAAGGTGTTTACCGAGCTTAAGGGCCCACATGCGGACCAGTTGATCGAGGCTCTCGGACGGATCGGTTTCCGCCGCAGCCAGACAGTCGCTTACCGCCCCAGCTGCGCCGACTGCCAGGCGTGCGTTTCGGTTCGCGTGCCGGTGAGGGATTTCGCGCCGTCGACCACTCAGAAACGCAATCTGAAGCGCAATTCGGGGCTGATCGCCACCGAATGCCGGCCGTGGGCCACTGGTGAGCAGTTCGATCTGCTGCGCAAGTATCTGAGCGTGCGCCACCCCGGTGGCGGGATGGCCGCGATGGACGAAATTGATTACGCGGATATGGTGGAACATACGCCGGTAACCAGCTACGTCGTTGAATACAGGGAGCCCTCCGACGGGTTGAAGCCGGGCCGCCTCGTGGCCGCGTGCCTCACTGATCGGCAGGGTGACGGGTTGTCGATGATCTATTCGTTCTATGACCCGGAACATGAGGCGCGTGCGGGTCTTGGCAATTACATCATCCTGGATCACATCCGGCGCGCCGCTGACGACGGGCTTGGTTACGTCTACCTCGGCTATTGGGTCGATGGGTCCGACCGCATGCAATACAAGATCCGCTATCGCCCGATCGAGCTGCTCGGCCGCGACGGCTGGCGCCGGCTTTCGCGAGAGCGGCATGACGAGCTTATCGCCGCTGCCGCCAGTGGTTCGCGCCGTTCGCGGAGCGTCGCCAATGCCGGCAAGGACGGATCGCTGCCTCAGTTCGATTTCTCTGAGTAGACTGGCAGTCCTGGCACTCGGCTGCGCGGCTCTCGCCGCGTCGCCGGTGGCCGCGCAACAGGCAGAGCCGTCGCTGGAGGACTTGATTCCCGACTCGGCGGTCGAAAATCCGGTCGAGTGGGCCCAGCAAGGTGAGCCTGACGACCAGCCGGCAGAGCCGGTGGTCGAGGTCGATCCCAGCTCGCCGCTGGCTGATCTGCCGGCGATCGACGTACCGTGGCCGGATGATCTCGAGCTGCCGCAACTCGCGCCGCTGGAGCCGGACGACAGCATCCAGTTCGCCGACATGGAAGATGCCACCAATCCGCGCCCTGCTCTGGTGGATGCGGACGTGGTGCGGGTGACGGATGAACTGGTGCTCGCGTTCCCGCCCGATGACGCGGCGTTCCCTCAGCAGGTCGAATTCGCGGAGCGCTTCGGCAACCTGTCCACCATCGCCGAACTCAATACCGACGACGACAACGTCGCGCAGCTCGCCGCCCGCGCCAAGGCTGACCAGGCGCTGCTCGACACGATGATGCGGGTCTATGGTTACTACGATGCGCAAGTCGTCCGCTCGGTTGCCAGCATCCAGCCGGGCGATGAGAATGCCGGTAGCCGGCCCGAAGTCCGCTTCGACATCATCCCGGGCGCGCGCTACCGCTTCGGCGCGATCGACCTGGGCGAACTGAACACCGCGGTCGACGCTGCGGCGCTGCGCCGCGCCTTCGAAATCCAGCCCGGCGACTTCATGTCGAGCGACAAGATCGTCGAGGAACAGTTCAACCTCGATACCGCGCTTGGCGAGTTCGGCTATCCGTTCGCAGCCATCGACGCGCCGGAACTGCTGGTTGATCACGCCCGGACCGAAGGCGACCTGACTTTGGCGGTTCGTCCCAACGGCAAGTACGTTTTCGGCGAGGTCAATTCGAACCTCCCGCGCTTCCTGTCGGGCCGGCATCTGTCGAGCATCGCGCGGTTCGATGCTGGCGACGTGTATCAGCGCAGCCTGGAGCTGGACCTGAGGCGGGCGATCGTTTCGACCGGGCTCGTCTCGTCCGTGACGGTCACCCCCCGCGAGGTGGTCGCGCCCGTTGGCGACCAGCCGGGGACGGTCGCGCTGGATGTGGAGCTGACGAGGGCCAAGCTGCGGACGATAGCGGGCGCGATCGGCTACGGCACCGGAGAGGGCTTCCGCGCCGAGGCCAGCTGGGAACACCGCAACCTGTTTCCCCCCGAAGGTTCATTGCGGGTGCGCGGCATCGCAGGCACGCAGGAGCAGCTGCTCGGCGTAACCTTCCGCAAGAACAACTTCGGCGGGCGCGACAAGGTACTCACGGTCGACGCGTTCGCTTCCACCATCGACAGCGATGCGTTCGATGCGAACACCGTCTCGCTGATCGGGACGTATGAGCGGCGATCGACCCTCCTGTTCCAGAAGCCGCTCAGTTGGAGCGTCGGCCTGGAAGCTGTCGCCACCGATGAGCGCCCGGCGCCGCTGGGCGGGGTGGTTCAGCCGCGCCAGACCTTCTTCGTCGGCGCGATACCGCTGTTCGCGGAGCTCGACACCACCGACAACCTGCTCGATCCCAAGAAGGGCTTTCGCGCCGGGCTGCGGCTCTCCCCCGAAGTTTCGCGCAGCCGCGGGACGGAAAGCTTTTACCTGCGCGGGCAGTTCGATGGTTCGACCTACCTTCGCGCAAGCGAAAAGATCGTCGTCGCCGGTCGGGTCCGGTTCGCCGCGATCCCCGGCACCGCTCTCGACAACATCGCGCCGTCACGGCGGTTGTATTCCGGCGGCGGCGGTTCGGTGCGCGGCTATGGCTATCAACGCATCGGCCCGCGCGACGTCAACGGCAATCCGACCGGCGGGCGCAGCCTGGTCGAAGGTGCGATCGAAGCACGGGTCCAGACCGGCTTCTTCGACGGGGCGCTGTCCGTCGTGCCGTTCCTGGATGCGGGCACCGTCAGCCGCAGCGTGACGCCCGATTTCGATACGGTGCGCTTCGGCGCGGGCATCGGCGTACGCTATAATACCGGGTTCGGGCCCCTCCGCTTCGACATTGCCACGCCGATCAACCCGGGGCCGGGTGATAGCCGGATCGCGGTCTACGTCTCGCTGGGCCAGGCGTTCTGATGGCCGACGAGATCGAGGTGGCAGAAACGCCGAGCAAGCCGGTGCGCCGGACGAGCTTGGGGCGGCGCGCGGCCAAGTGGGCGGTCGGCCTCATCGCCGGGGTGCTGTTGCTGATTGTCGGTGCGCTGGCGCTGCTCAACAGCCCCATCGGGCAGCGGTGGGTCGTCGATCGGATCGCCGAGGTGGCGCCGGCTTCCGGCCTGACCGTTTCCATCGGACGGATCGACGGCAATCTGTACGGCAAGGCGCGGCTGCATGATGTCACGCTGTCCGATCCCAAGGGCAAGTTCCTGACCGTGCCGCTTGTCGAACTCGACTGGCGGCCGATGAGTTGGTTCACCCGCGGCCTTGATGTGCGGGAACTGGTCACGCATCGCGGCACGCTGTACCGTTTGCCGGAGCTGAACCCGGGCGATCCCGACGCCCCGGTCCTGCCGAATTTCGACATTCGGATCGATCGGCTGGCGATCCGGGACCTGACCCTTGCCGCCGGGGTGGCCGGGCCAGACGCCCACAAAGCGAACCTGAGCGCCAAGGTGGACATCCGCGAAGGCCGCGCGCTGGTCAACGCCGATGGGCGCCTCGGTGCGCAGGATGCCTTCCGTGCGCTGATCGATGCCGAGCCGGACCGCGACAGGTTCGATCTGCAGGTCGACTATGACGCGCCACGAGGCGGCGTGCTGGCTGGACTGATCGGCGCCGATGCCGGCTATCGCGCGCAGTTAAGCGGCTCGGGAAGCTGGAGCAAGTGGGACGGCTCCGGATACGTCACGCGCGATGGCGCCAACTTCGCAGCCTTTCGCGTTCTCAACCGGAGCGGGCGTTACACGATCGTCGGCCAGGCGCGGCCGCAGCCGGCCATGGCGGAAGGACTGCCGCGCCAACTGCTCGGCGAAACTGTTTCCTACAAGGCGACAGGAACGCTCAAGAACAGCGTACTGGACGGCACGGTGCACCTTATCACCGACGCGTTCGCGGCGCGGGCTGAGGGCTCGGTGGACCTGGGCGAGAACGCTGCCCGCAGCGTGGCGCTCTCGGCACGGATCAAGGATCCAACGTTGCTGGGGCCGGGCAGCCGGCTGGAAGGGGCTCGGCTGTCGGCGACGTTCGACGGGACGTTCCGCAACCTGACCGCCCGACACCGGATTGAGATCGGTCGCTATGTCACCGGCACTACGCAGGTTGCCGGGGTCATTCAGCAAGGCACGGCGACGCATTCTAACGGACGCTGGACCCTCCCGCTTGATGCGCAGGTCGCGCGGATCATCACCGGAACCGCTCAGGTCGATCCGCGGCTGATCGACGGAACTATCAAGGGTACGGTCGTCTATCAGGGCACCCGCCTGTCCAGCGACGGACTGTCGATTGCTTTCCCCGGAGCGACCGCCCGGCTGTCGCTGGCCGGAGATACCGGCACTGGAAACTACCGCATCGCGGGCCCCGTCACGGCCAACGGCCTCGCCATTCCGAATGTCGGAACCGTAAACGGGGCTGCCACCATCGTGGCCACGTTCGGCAACACGCCGTGGACCGTGTCCGCGGACTTGCGCGGACGCATCCCGCAAGTGACGAACGCCACGCTCGCCAACCTGGCGGGCCAGCCGATCACCTTCAGCGGGAGCATCGTCACCGGCGGCGCGCGGCCGCTCGATTTCCGCGGTGTGCGCATCAACGCGCCGAAGATCGAGTTGACGCTTGATGGCATGATCCGTCCGGGCCGGACCAGCGTCGCCGGTCGTGGGCGACACGTGGATTACGGGGCGTTCACCGTCGAAGGAGCCTATACCGACCGCGGTCCGGAGGCGGTCCTGGTGTTCGCCGATCCGCTCCCGTCAGCCGGGCTCAAGGATGTGCGCGTTGCGATTGCGCCGATCAAGAACGGGTTCGCGATCGAGACGCGGGGGCAGTCGCTCCTTGGATCGTTCGATGGGACGATCGACCTGTTCGCCCCGGCCAATGGCCCGACGCGGCTGGTGATCCGCCAGCTGGACGTATGGAAGACCTCGGTCTCCGGTGAACTCACGCTCGGCAATGGGGCAGTCGCCGGAACCCTGGCGTTGAATGGCGGCGGACTCGATGGCACGATCGCGCTCGCTCCCCGCGGGGGCGGTCAGGCGTTCGATATCAATCTGACGGCCAAGGACGCGCGGTTCGCCGGCGCTACTCCGCTGTCCATCGGACAAGCGCGGATCGAAGCCAGCGGGTTGCTGGTCAAAGGGCGCAGCACGATCAGCGGCAACGTCTTCGCCCAAGGGGTCAGCTATGGCAGCCTGTTTATCGGCCGGCTTGCGGCCCGTGCCGATCTGGAGAACGGCAGTGGCACCGTAACCGCGTCCGTCGCCGGGCGACGCGGCAGCCGGTTCGCCCTGCAGATCAACGCCAACGTAGCGTCCGATCGCGTGGCGGTGGCGGCGCGCGGCGAGTTCGCGGGTAGGCCGATCGCAATGCCGCGGCGCGCGATCCTGGTGCGGCAGGACGACGGGGGCTGGCTGCTGGAGCCTACTCAGGTGAACTTCGCAGGGGGCGCGATCATCGCCTCGGGCGAGTTTGGCGGAGGGAGCACGGTTGCCCGTCTGCAGCTGTCCGACATGCCGCTATCGGTCGCTGACATCTATGTGGACCTTGGCCTCGGCGGAAAGATCTCCGGCGTGGTCGATTACAGCAGCGTCAGAGGGGCTCCTCCGACCGGAGAGGCCCGCGTCAAGATCGCCGGGCTGAGCCGTTCTGGTCTCGTCCTCACATCGCGTCCGATCGATCTTGCCCTGGTCCTGCGTCTCACCCCGGACCGGCTCGAAACGCGCGCCGTGATCGACGAGGGCGGGCAACGGCGTGGACGGTTGCAGGGGCGGATCGTCGGGCTGCCGCGCAGTGGCGCCTTGTTCGACCGCCTGCGCGCGGGCGATCTGTTCGCCCAACTCCGCTATCAGGGACCCGCTGACGCCCTGTGGCGCTTGGCCGCAGTCGACGCATTTGACCTGACCGGGCGCTTATCCGTGGCCGCGGACGTCACCGGCACATTGGCCGCTCCGCAAGTGCGCGGATCCGTGGCGGGCGATAACCTGCGTCTGCAATCGAGCCTGTCTGGCACGGACCTGACCAATGTCAGCGCCCGAGGCACGTTCAGCGGCTCTCGCCTGAGGATCACCCGCTTCAGCGGCTCGACCGCAGGCGAAGGCACCGTGGTGGGTAGCGGCACGGTCGTGCTGGAAGATCTTGGCATCAGGGGGCCGCAACTCGACCTTCGGCTGGCCGCGCGCGACGCTCGCTTGCTCAACGCGAATGGTCTGGCAGCGACAGTCACCGGACCCATGCGGATCGTTTCCAATGGCATCGGCGGGACCATCGCGGGCCGGCTTACCGTCGACCGCGCGAGCTGGCGACTGGGTACGGCGGCTGCTGATGAGCGTCTGCCGCAGATCAAGACCCGCGAGATCAATCTGCCGTACGATGTCGCCCCGCGTCTCGCCGCTAGCCAGCCATGGCGTTACCTGATCGATGCGCGCGCACCGGCCCGGGTGGACGTGGACGGTATGGGCCTAGACAGCGAATGGGCGGCGAATGTGCGGGTGCGCGGAACGACCGACAATCCGCGGCTGGGAGGAGAAGCGCGGGTCATCCGCGGCGACTACTCATTCGCCGGCACGCGGTTCGAACTGACTCGGGGGATCATCAACTTCGATGACAGCGTCCCGATCGATCCGCGGCTCGACATCGTCGCCGAGACAGAAAAGGACGGCCTCTCCGTCGCGGTCAAGGTGCAGGGCAGCGCTGCCCAGCCAGAGATCAGCTTTTCCTCCACCCCCGGACTGCCGGAAGAGGAAATTCTTGCGCGGCTGCTGTTCGGCGGGTCAATCACCGAGCTTTCGGCGACCGACGTGCTTCAGCTAGGGTCTGCCGTGGCATCGCTGCGCGGGGGCGGCGGTCTCGATCCGATCAACCAGCTCCGCAGTGCGATCGGGCTCGACCGGCTGCGCATCGTGAGCGCGGATCAGGCGCTGGGACGCGGTACGGCGATTGCATTGGGCAAGAACATCGGTCGCCGGTTCTACGTGGAGGTCATCACCGATGGGAGGGGCTACAGCGCCACCCAGGCGGAGTTCCGGATCACGTCGTGGCTGTCGATACTGGGTTCGATCTCAACCATCGGGCGCGAGTCGCTCGTAGTGAAGGCGAGCAGGGACTACTGACACAAGTACGCTCGGGAAGGCGGAGTCCGGTCAAGCCTTCCCGAGCGCTAACGGTCGTGTTGAAATCCCTAGCTGATCGTCTCCGGCTCGGCAGACTTGATCAGCGCGTCGAGTGGCAGCACGACTCCATTGCTTGCCACCAGCGGAGCGCCATCGATGCGCGCCTTGATCCCGCCCGATCCGGTCGCGATGATGGCATCGCCGTCCAGTGAGAACTCGATCTGATCTCCGGCCAGGTTGCGCATCGACACGGGACCTTTCTTCTCGCCGATCGCGGTTTTGATTGCTTGCGGGGTGAGATGTCCGGGCAGGATGTGGCCCCGAAGAACAGCGACTAATGCCGCCCGGTTGGCGGGTTCGGTCAGGGTGCTCCCGGTGTCGCCAAGCTTGGCGAACGCATCGTCGTCAGGGGCGAGCACGGTGTAGCTGCCGGGCCCGTCGAACACGTCGGCCAGGCCAGCTTCCGACAGGGCGCCGGAGATGGTCGTCAGGCCGGGCGCGCTGCCGATCTTGGCCGCGAGCGTGCCCGTCCCAGCTTCGGCCGGCGCGGCCGTGGCGGCCGGAGTGTCAGCGTCGCCCGAGCACCCGCTGAGCGGCACCAGGAGCGCTGCAACCCCAGCTGCGGCAAAACAATGGACCTTGCGCATCGTACTCTCCATCACGTCAGCAACTCGATCGCAGCCTGGATCAGCTGCGTGGTGGGATCCACCTGATAGACGTAGCCGTCGGCGTAACGGTAATCGTACTCGGGCGTATCGTAGTACTGGTCCTGATACCCATAGGGCACATTGTAGACGTCATACCCGGCCGGCATGGGCTGTCCGACGGCGAACCGGTCTCCAGTCAGCAACGCGGCAATGGACGTGATGGAATCGGATTGCGGGTCGACCCGATAGAACACGTCGTCTGCGTATCGATAGGAATTGGGCGATCCGAGGTTGTAATACTGGACGTAGTAATCGGGAACCTCGGCAGGCTGATAGTAATCGGGCCACGGGTTGCCAACCGACAACGCGCCTCCGAGCAGCGGCAGGAAACCGAGCACGGAGCCGGTATTGCTGGTCCGGTAGAGGTAGCCATCGCCGTAGCGATACCGCCCATCCTGCAGCGATGAATACCCGAACCAGTCAGGACTGTAATAGCGATCATATCCATCGCGGCTCCGTTCCAGCCCTGGCGGAGTGCAACCGTTGTTTTTCTTCGCCAGTCCCGGCGGGCACCCCTGGATCAATCCGCGTGAGCGATCAGAGCCGAAATCGGCAACGCGTACCGTCCGGACATCGGGATCGCGCCCGGCGTAGCGAATGTCACGGGCTTCCCGCGTCTCCCGCTCGGGGCGCACCTGGCGATTGTCCGAACGGCCGTTGCTGGCGCGCGCGGCACCCTTGTTGACCTGCTTCGCACCGGCGTTTGCCTTGCCGTTGCCGCTTGGACGAGCGCGATCCTCGCGCGCCGCCGTCCGCTGCTCGGATTTGGCCTCGGCACCTTGACGGGCGTTGCCCTTCGGCTGGCGCTCCGCCTGCACCGGGCGGCCGGCTTGCGGACCTCCGCGATCAGCTTTTCCGTTCGACTGGGCCTGCGACTTTCCGCCGCCGTTTCCTTGGGATTTTTCTGCAGCCTGTCCGCCGCCGCCGCCGTTACCTTTTCCGGGTTCGGCAAAGACCGGGCTGGTGGCGAGTGCGATTGAGGCCGCGCCTAGCATAAGCATGCGCATTGGATGTCTCCTTCGCACCACAAACAGCCAGCCGGGCGTGCCGTTCCATTAACCTGAGATAACCTCACCGATCTCGGCCATCGCTGACGTCTCGCCAATCGCGGCTCGAGGGCATACATTCGGCTAGGTTCAGGCGGGACGGGATGCGCTATCACGATGACGCGACCCGAAAGGGCTCGATAGAGCCCTGGACTTACACAGGCGACTGCTCCGGCAGTCGCCTTTTTTTTGTTAGCGCCGCCGCAGGCGCCTACTCCGCGGCGAGGTACAATGCCGCTTCAGCTGCGCGGCGGCGGACCAGCCCCGGAAGTACGCGGCCTCCGGCGCGGTTCCAGCGCGCGAACTCGGCTGCGGCAGCGGCACGTTCGCCGGCATTGTGACGCTTGGTAAGGGTAGCGCGAGCGATCGCCCCGGTATTGAAGTGGAAGCTCACGAGCGCGTCGAATTGTGCCTGGCTTGTTGGAGCTTGCCCGATCGCCGCCCACACGTCAGCCGCGTGGCGGGCAATGTCAGCGTCCAGCCGTGCATCGCACTCAGCACGGGTCCACACGGTGTCCGGTTTGATATCGGGTCCGGTGGCGCCCCACCCGATGGTCCATGGTGCCCCGCCTGTACCCGGATCGGGGTAGGCCTGCACGAGGCCATCCGGCCGCACTTTTGCACACCCTTCGAACTGGCGGATCAATTCCACGCCGCGTGCGCCGATCGTCAGCGGTTCGCCGCCAATATCGCCATCGCCCGGAAACGGGTCATCCCCCTGGGCGGCGGCGATCGCCGCGTCCAGCGCGATCACCTCGCGGCGGCTGAAACCTCGCCCGAGCAGGCGGCGGACGGTGTCGAAGATGATCTTGCGCTGCATCGGGTCACCTCATGGTCGCGGGAGGCGGGGCCATTAGGAACAACAACGCACTGTAGGAAAACGAATTCTCGAATACGAAAAGCGCCCGCCGAGTTGATCGGCGGGCGCCTTTACTGAGCCATTCACAAGTTAGCGGTTGGTCGATTGCCAGTCGGTATCCTGGCGTGGTTCACTCTCCTCAGCAGCGAGTTGGGTGAGCGATCCCTCGCTATCGTTTGCACCGAAGGGGCTACCGCTCTCGCCCGCTTGCGAAGTCCTGCTGGTGGATGGCTGTTGTCCAGCCCCAGTACCGGCCGCCGAACTTAACGCGCTGTTCTCGGCCTTGCTGACCAGCTCATCTTTCTTGTCGCGGGCGGTTGAGACCAGCTTGTCCTTTTGTTCGCCGATCATGTCCCGCGCAGTTCCGCCAAGCCCGGAGAGTTGCTCGTTCTCAGTGCGCGACAGTGGCAACGATGTGCCGAAGATCGCACCGACCGCAGCGGCGATGAGACCGCCGATCAGCGGGTTGCTGGTATAGGCCTGCTGCGCCTTGTCGACCGCAGCGCTGCCGGTATCCCGGACCGAGCTGCCGGCGTGGCTGGCGCTGTCGGACCATGCGCGGCGCTTCTGGCGCAGCTTTTCGGTCGCATCGTCGAGGCGCTGGCGGAAGCTGTGATCGTCTTCGCCATGACCCTTGTCGAGCATCAAGTAATTGGCCCGGTGCATATCACGACGCCGCTGCCAGGCCGTGTCGTCTTCATATTCCGTGCGCTCGAGCTGGCCCATGTGCGCCACGTAATCGCGGTGGATGGGATCATGATGGTCACGGTCGGTGGAAGCACCGCTGCCGCTGCCGAAGCTGGGCAGTTTGGCGTCGCTATCGCTGACCAGCCAGATCGCGCCGCCGGCGATCATCGCCAGTGCGAGCGGATTCCGGCGCGCTCCATCGAGCAGGTAACGCGCGTCGATATTATTGTCCTCTGCCTTGTCGAGCAGCGAATTGATAAGATTACGCGGGGTCAGTTGATCGCCGATGCGGTCGACCGTGCGGCTCATTTCGTCCTGGGTGCGGCGGATGTCGCGTTCGATCTCCGCCGGATCCTGGTTTGTGGTGGTAGTGTGGTCGGTCATGGCCGGGTCTCCGAAGTCAGGTTGCCGCGCGCCGCATCGGGCGTGCGCTCGATGGTGCGGACGGTGCGGTCAGGGGTGAGGTGCGCCGAGCTGACTTTCTTGCTGCCGGCGCTGTAGAGCACGTAGGCGAGGATCAGGGTTGCGACGCCCACGATCAGAACGCCGAGAGGGACGTTGTCGATAGCGGCACCCAGAAGATAGCCGAGCCCCATCAGGGTGACGCCGAGGCCTGCGATACCGACTACCGCCGCGCCGGCCATCTCTCCGGCTGCGATTTTCACCTCGTGAACGGATTCGCGCACCTCCGCCTTGACGAGATTGAGCTGTTGTTCCGCAAGGTGCGTGCCTTGTCCGGTCAGCTGGCGGATCAGATCCGCGATGTTCTCGCCCGCGCCGTGCTCCGCTTCAGGCTGCCGGAGACCATCCGGAGTAAAGCCTTCCTGTTGGCGGGTCATAGCGTTCCTCCCGAATACGCGGGAGAGAAGGTTCCGCCGACGGCGGATGATGTGCCAAAGCCCTGCGAACCTGAACTACTGCCGGTTCCACTCGAAGCCAGGCCGCTGGAAAACTGACTGCTGGACGTTTGATCGAACCCGCTGCCAGAGTCGCCGTAAGCGTCACTCGAGCTCTCAGTCCCCGCCTTCAGCACGCGCGCCGCTGCAAAGCCGGCAAGCGCGCAAGCGCCGAGGAAGGTTGCGGGATTGGTGCGCGCCATCTGCTGGACGTCGCGCGTCAGCTGACGCGAATCCTTCTGGTCGATGGAGTCTGCAAACTGCTGCACGGTTTGCGCGCCCTTGCGGAACATCGATTGCAGCCAGTCGGGACTGTCCTTCAGTTCGCCGGCCGCGGTGTCGAGCGCGGACGAGATCGATTTCGCCTGTTCGGCCGCTGTGCCCTTGCGGGCGTCGACTTCGGACTGGAGGCGCTGCTTCGCGCTATCGGTAATGGTAGAGGCGTCGCTGCGGAGTTCCTCGCGCAGGTCGCCACCACCGGTACGGGTGGAGGTTTCCATGTGCCATCCTTTCAAGTTGGTTACACTTAAGAAGGAGGGCAGGGGCGACTGCGTTCCGTAAGTGCTGGAACAGTCGATGTTTTTTGCGCTGAGACGTTATTACAACAAGACAAGGCGCATGGGCGCAAACGAAAGGGGCGCCCGATCGCTCGGACGCCCCTCGTGCCTTAAACAACGAGAGACTTAAGCGCTGAAGTACATGTCGTACTCGACCGCGCTCGGGGTGGTTTCCCACCGGGTGACATCCGCCCATAGCAATTCGGCGTAGGCGTCGATCTGGTCTTTGGTGAACACATCGCCCTTCAGCAGGAACTCGTGATCAGCCTCCAGGCTTTCGAGCGCCTCCCGCAGTGATCCGCACACCGTGGGCACCTCGGCCAACTCGGCCGGCGGCAGGTCGTACAGGTTCTTGTCCATCGCCTCGCCGGGATGGATCTTGTTCTGGATCCCGTCGAGTCCGGCCATCAGCATCGCGGCATAGCAAAGGTATGGATTGGCCATCGCATCGGGGAACCGGAATTCCACCCGCTTGGCCTTTTCGCCCGCGCCGTAGGGAATGCGGCAGGACGCGGACCGGTTGCGTGCCGAATACGCGAGCAGCACCGGCGCTTCGAACCCGGGGACCAGCCGCTTGTAGCTGTTCGTGGTCGGGTTGGTGAAGGCGTTCAGTGCCTTGGCGTGCTTGATCACCCCGCCGATGAAGTAGAGGCACATGTCGCTGAGCCCGGCATAGCCGTTGCCAGCGAACAGAGGCTTGCCTTCGTTCCAGATCGAGATGTGGGTGTGCATGCCGCTGCCGTTATCGTCCTTGATCGGCTTGGGCATGAAAGTCGCGGTCTTGCCGTAGGCATGGGCGACTTGGTGCACAACGTACTTGTAGATCTGCATCCGGTCGGCGGTTTCGACCAGCGTCCCGAAGGTGAGGCCAAGCTCGTGCTGAGCGGCGGCCACCTCGTGGTGGTGCTTGTCGCATGGCAGACCCATCTCCAGCATCGTGGTGACCATCTCGCCACGGACATCCACCACGCTGTCGACTGGCGCCACGGGGAAGTATCCGCCCTTGGCGCGCGGACGGTGCGCCATGTTGCCGCTTTCGTACTCCCGCCCCGTGTTGGTCGGCAGTTCGATGTCGTCGATGCGGTATCCCGATGCCGCATAACCGTCTTCGAACCGCACGTCGTCGAACATGAAGAACTCGGCTTCAGGTCCGACATAGACGGTATCGCCGAGGCCGGTCGACTTGAGGAAATTCTCGGCCCGCTTGGCGGTCGTGCGCGGGTCGCGGGCGTACCATTCGCCGGTCGACGGCTCGACGATGTCGCAGAAGACGATCAACATCGGGGTCGCGCTGAACGGATCGACATAGACCCGCTCAAGATCGGGCTTCAGGATCATGTCGCTCTCGTTGATCGCCTTCCACCCAGCGATCGACGAACCGTCGAACATCAGACCGTCCTCCAACTCGTCCTCGCCCAGCACGGTCGAGACCATCGTCAGATGCTGCCACTTGCCGCGCGGGTCGGTGAAGCGCAGGTCGACCCACTCGATCTCCTGGTCCTTGATCTGGTCGAGAACTTCCTTGGCTGTGGGCATGTCTTGGTCCTTAGATGGTCCGCACGAAGCGGCTTAAGTCAGATGGCGGCGTCGTCGCGCTCGCCGGTGCGGATGCGCAAGGCGCTGTCGATGGTGGAAACGAAAATCTTGCCGTCGCCGATGCGACCGGTCTGCGCTGCGGCGGCGATCGCTTCGACTACCCGCTCGGCCTGGTCGTCCGGCACGACCACCTCAAGCTTCACTTTGGGCAGGAAATCGACGACGTATTCGGCGCCCCGGTAGAGCTCGGTATGGCCCTTTTGCCGGCCGAAGCCCTTCGCTTCCGTCACGGTGATCCCCGATACGCCGACTTCGTGCAGCGCTTCCTTCACTTCATCGAGTTTGAAGGGTTTGATGATCGCTTCGATCTTTTTCACTTTCGTCCCCAGTGCCAGAACGGGCCGGCCCACCGTCACTCGCACGAAGTTCAAGAATCGTGCCAAGGCCGCCGGACGGCGCTAAGCGAAGCTGCGCTGCGTGAAAAGGGCGCGACGCGCAAGAAAGCGTCTGCGGCGGCGGTATATGCGACATGGCATTCAGCGGCTTCGCCTGGATGCCTCACCAGTGCGCACCGGCTGCCTATAAACTGGGCAGACGCAGTCCAGCCGTTTCTCGAAGACCGGCCATCAGGTTGAGCGATTGCACGGCCGCGCCGCTCGCGCCCTTGCCCAGGTTGTCGAGCATCGCGACCAGCCGGGCCTGCGACCCGTCGGCCGAGGCGAATACGTGAAGCTCCATCGCATCACTTGGCTCGCGCGATCTGCGCAGGAGCAACTCGCCATCGGCTTCGCCGGCCATCCGTACGACCGCGCTGTCCGCATAGAATGATGTCAGGCACGACCGCAGGTCATCCGGAGCCGCCGCGCCTGTCATGGACGCTAGCGTCAGCGGCACTTCGACCACCATTCCGCGATGCGCCGGGACGACTGCCGGCGAGAACAGTGGGTCGCGGGTCAGGCCGGTATAAGCGCACATCTCGGGCACATGCTTGTGGCCGAGATTGAGCGCGTAGCCCCGCCAGGCAATATCGGGATCGTCCTGAAACCGCCTGATCAGGCTTTTGCCGCCGCCCGAGTAGCCGGAGACCGCGTGGCAGGTGTACGGCCAATCGGCCGGCAACAAGCCCTCGCGCACCAGCGGCGCCAGGAGCGCGATGAAGCCGGTGGAGTAGCACCCCGGATTGGACACCCGGCGAGCCTCCGCGACCGCCTGTCGGCCGACCACTTCGGGAAAACCGAAGGTCCAGTCCGGGCTTACCCGGTGCGCGCTGGAAGCGTCGATCACCCGCACGTTGCTGGCGGGATCGATCAACGCGACCGCTTCGCGCGCGGCGTCGTCCGGCAGGCACAGGATCGCGAAATCGGCCTGGTTCAGCGCGTCCTGGCGAGCAGCGGTTTCCTTGCGCCGCGCCTCGTTCAGCGTGGCCAGCTTGAACTCGGGCCGCTTGGCGAGGCGGTCGGCGATTTCCAGGCCCGTCGTCCCGGCGGCACCGTCGATGAAAACCGTGCGGGTCATGCCTTGAGTTGCGAAATAAGCAGGTAGCCCGTCGGCCCCTGCGGTCCGCAGCAGCCCCAGCACCAGTCGCCGGCATAGTCGAGCGCTTCGAACGCGGTGCCGGCGGCGAGGGTCGTGACCGCGTCAGCGCCTTCGCGCGGTTGGCACAGCAAGGTCACCTTTTCAGCACCGATACGGCGCTGCTGGGGCACGACGTAATGCGCGCACAGATAATGTTCGGCGAGGGCGATATGGGCCAGGTCGCCGCGGATCGGCAGAGTGCCGGTAGCCGGGCGTGCAACCGGACCGGACAGCGACAGCTGCCCCTGAGGTATCTCGTAGTCGCCGATCTTGGTCACGTGTGTTCAAGAGCCCCGGGGTTCGCGGATGGGCGCGCTTAGCCCCTCATCCGTGTGGCGGCAAGTTTACCCAAATCGCCCCTGCAGCATGTGCCACGCTGCGCGCAGTCCCAGCGCCGCGCCGCCCTTCGGCCGTCCAGGCTTCGCGGTCGGCCGCCAGGCGAAGGTGTCGAAGTGCGCCCAGTCAATGTCGTCGCCCACGAAGCGATCGAGGAACAGGCCGGCCACGCTCGCTCCGGCAAAACCGTTCGTCGGCGCATTGTTGAGGTCGGCGATGTCCGATTTCATCCACTCGCGATAACTGTCGGGCAAGGGCAGGCGCCAGACCTCGTCATCCTGGTCCCGACCGGCCGCGATCAGAGCGTCCGCCGTATCGTCACGCCGGGTCATCAGCGCCGGCAGATCGGGGCCTAGCGCGACCCGGGCGGCCCCGGTCAGGGTTGCGAAATCGATGACCAGCGCCGGATCTTCCTCGCTGGCGCGAGTCAGCGCATCGGCCAGGATCAAGCGGCCCTCGGCGTCGGTGTTGCCTATCTCCACCGTCAGGCCCTTGCGGCTGCGCAGCACGTCGCCCGGGCGAAAGGCGTTGTTCGCGATCGCGTTCTCGACCGCCGGAATGAGCAGATGGAGCCGGACCTTGAGCCCCGCGTCCATCACCAGCCGGGCGAGTGCGAGCGCATGGGCCGCGCCGCCCATGTCCTTTTTCATCAGCAGCATGCCAGCGGCGCCCTTGATGTCGAGGCCGCCCGAATCAAAGCACACGCCCTTGCCGACGATCGCGAGAACCGGCGCCTTCTCATCGCCCCAGGTCAGATGGATCAGTCGCGGCGCGTGCTCGCGCGCGGCGGCGCGGCCGACGGCGTGCACCAGGGGATATTCGCGCTCCAGCGCTTCGCCCTTGGTGACGCTTAGATGAGCCTTGTGCGCCTTGGCCAATTGTTCCGCTTCGGCTTCCAGCGCCGCCGGGCCCATGTCCTCTGCCGGGGTGTTGACGAGGTCCATGACCAGCATGGCGGCGCGCGCTTCGGCCACGGCGGGATCGATCGCCTTCGGCTCCCCCGTCAGCAGGATGCGCGCGCCCGCCGCGTTCTCGTCCGCGCGGTAGCGAGTGAAGCGGTATTGCGCGGTTTGCCACCCGAACAGGGCCGCTCCAGGCTCGCCGGACGCAAGGCGATAGGTGCCGGCCGGCAGTGTTTCGGAAAGCTTGGCCAGGCACCAGCTCGACAGGGCGGCCGGGTCCGCGACGCCGCCGATCGCGAACCACGCGTCGCCATCGGGCACGATGCCAACCTGATAGCCGGTCCCATCGAACTTCTGCGCCTCCAGCGCGGCGCGCTGTCCAGGAGTAAGCCGCTGCGCCCAGGCGGCAAAGCCTGCCTGATTGACGAGGTGGATAGCGGTCGCGGACTGGCCGCGGTCGGGCTGGATAAGCGCGGGCGTTTGACTCATACGATGCGCAGTAACGCTTGCCCGGAGAATTCCAATGCCGCTTCGCCTGCTTCTCCCGTCGCTGCTGGCGATGGTGACCGCGTGCTCGTCGCCCGCCGAGGTGCGGGAAAAGACGGGGGTGACGGCGCAGGCAAGCCGCGCCTCTGCGCAAGCGACCGCCTCCGCGTCGTCTGCCGGCAGGGCGCAAGCGGTGAAGGAGGACAACGACCTCTACAGCTACGAATTTTCCTATCCGGCACAGGTCGGCGCCCACCCGGAACTGGCTGCCCAACTGGAGGAGGACGCCAGCAAGGCGAAAGCCGAGATGATCGCGCAGGCCACGGAGGGGCAGGCGGATGCAAAGGCCAACGGCTACTCCTATCATCCGCACAGCTACGGCGCGAAATGGAAGGTGGTCGCCGACCTGCCCGGCTACCTCAGTCTGTCGAACGAGTTCTACACGTTCACAGGCGGCGCGCATGGCGTGTACGGGTTGCAGGGCCATGTCTGGGACAAGGCCAATCGGCGGGGCTTCGCGTCGGAGGACCTGTTCACCTCGCCCGCAGCGCTCGGGAGCGCCATGGGCGAGACGGTGTGCCAGGCGCTCGACCGGGAGCGCGAGAAACGCCGCGGCGAACCGGTGACGCGGGGGGACGATTTCTTCGGCGGGTGCCCCGGACTGGACGAGGCGACAATCCTGGTGGGTTCGTCGAACCAGCGGACCTTCGACCGGATCTCCGTATACTTCGGCCCCTACGTCGCTGGCCCTTATGCGGAGGGGGCATACGAGCTGGATTTTCCGCTGACGGCGGCGATGCTGGAGGCGGTGAAGCCGGCGTACCGCGCCGCTTTCTCGGCGCACAAGTGATTCAACCTGTCGAAATTCGAGCCGAAGTCGCTACATGGACCGCATGACCCAATACCAGACAGTCACCGGTGACGAGACCCTTTTGCGGGATGGGACCATCAAGCTCCACGGCCCGGCCGGGTTCGAAGGAATGCGCAAAGCGGGCAGGCTGGCGGCCGAGATCCTCGATGCCCTGGCTCCGATGGTGCAGCCCGGCGTCACGACCGGCGAACTGGACGATGTGGTGCGGCAGATGACGCTCGATGGCGGGGCGGTGCCGGCAACGCTCGGCTATCGCGGCTATACCCATTCGTGCTGCATCTCGATCAACCATGTGGTGTGCCACGGCATCCCGGGGGACAAGGCGCTAAAGGACGGCGACATCGTCAACATCGACGTGACCCCGCTGCTGGACGGCTGGCACGGCGACACCAGCCGGATGTACCTGGTGGGCGACGTCGCGCTGAAGGCGAAGCGGCTGGTGGATGTCACGCACGAGTGCCTGATGATCGGCATCGAGCAGGCAAAGCCCGGCAACCGGCTGGGCGACATCGGCGCCGCCATCCAGGCGCATGCGGAACAGCACCGCTATGGCGTGGTGCGTGAATTCTGCGGCCACGGCGTGGGCCGCCTGTTCCACGATGCGCCCGAAGTGGTCCACGCCGCCAAGGCGGGCACTGGCCCTGAACTGCGGCCGGGCATGTTCATGACCATCGAGCCGATGATCAACCTGGGCCGGCCGTGGGTGAAGATGCTGTCCGACGGTTGGACGGCGGTGACCCGCGACAAGAGCCTGAGCGCGCAGTTCGAACATTCGATCGGGATCACCGAGGACGGGTGCGAGATCTTCACTCAAAGCCCGACCGGCCGCGACAAGCCGCCTTACGCCTAACCCTCCCGCGCGGCCCTCACCGCCGCCGCCGCCGCGAAGGGGGCGACGGCGCACAAGGCCAGGCTGACCGCAGCGCACAGCGCGATGCCTGCGCCGCCGGGCTGGGCGAGGGCGCCCGCGCCGAAGATCAGCACCGGCACGCTGAGCGGGATCAGCAGCAGGCCGCCCAGCGCCGTGCCGCC
Organism: Altererythrobacter sp. TH136; assembly: GCF_007065885.1. NCBI lineage: Bacteria > Pseudomonadati > Pseudomonadota > Alphaproteobacteria > Sphingomonadales > Erythrobacteraceae > Altererythrobacter > Altererythrobacter sp. TH136. Next base: position 2,396,254 of record NZ_CP041409.1, read on the forward strand.
GCGCACCGTGGCGGTGAGGGCGGCGATGATCAGGCCGATCGCGGCCAGCCCCGGAGTGCCCGCGAGCAGCCCCAGCAGCAGCGTGCGCAGCACCTCGCCCGGCAGGCCCAGCAGGGCGCTCGCCGGAAGCGCGGCGACCAGCAGCAGCGGACCGAAGCTGAGCCAGTGCGCGACCAGCCGCACCGCCAGCACCAGTTCCTCGCTCACCCCCAGCAGGGTCAGCCGGTCGAACACCCCGTTGCCGATGTCGGGCGCCACCAGCCGGTCGATCGGCAGGATCGCGGCGAGCAGGGCCGCGACCCACAGCACCCCGCCGCCGGTCCGCGCCAGCAGCGGCGCATCGGGCCCGACCGCGAACGGGAACAGGATCGCCACCGCCACGAAGAACAGCACCGGCAGCCACGGTCCGCCGCGCCCGCCGCCGAACGCCAGCGCCAGATCGCGCCGCAGCATCGCCAGCACCCTCATGCCGCGAACTCCGCCAGGTCGAGCGTGCGCAGGTCGGGCAGCGCGAGCGGCTGGTGCGAAGCGACGATCGCCATGCCGCCCCGCGCGCGGAAGGCCTCCACCGCGCGCAGCAACAGCTCGCCGCCGGCGGTGTCCAGCCCGTTGAGCGGCTCGTCGAGCATCCACAGGCGGGCATCGGAGGCGATCGTCAGCAGCAGCGCGGCGCGCTTGCGCTGGCCGGTCGACAGGAACCGCACCGGCACGTCCGCCAGCCCGCCGAGGCCCACGGTGGCCAACGCATCCCCAGCGTAGTGTCCCGCGCCCAGCCGGTGCCACACCGCGAACGCGCTTCCCAGCGGCAGATGCTCGTCCAGCGGCAAGCGGTCGTCGGTCAGGCTCGCCGCCACCCGCCGCTCCACCGAACCGGCGAAGGGATGCAGCAGGCCGGCGACGATCCGCAGCAGGCTCGACTTGCCGGTTCCATTCGCGCCGATCACTTGCAGCGCCTCGCCTTCATCCAGCGCGAACGACAGTCCGCGGAACAGCAGCCGCTCCCCCCGGGCACAGGCCAGATCGCGGACTAAGAGCGGCGGTTGCATCGCCCCGGCGGTTAGGCGATGGGCAGGGCCGCGACAACCTTGCCGGAGATCATCCGATGCGCGTGCCCGAACTGACCGACACCGAACGGACCACCTGGCTGTCCGCACTCTCCAACTGGTCGCTTTCGCGCGAGGGCAAGGCGATCGTGCGCACCGTTACCTTCGCCGATTTCAGCGAGGCGTTCGCGTTCATGACGCGGGTGGCGCTGCTGGCCGAGAGCCGCGATCACCATCCGGAATGGTTCAACGTCTACAACCGGGTGGACATCACGCTGACCACCCACGATGCCGGTGGCCTCAGTCAGCGCGACTTGGAACTGGCCGAGGCGATCGACGCGCTGCTGAATTGAGCCCTACTGGCCGAGCGGGCGGCTCTGGCTACGGGCCTGCTGGCGGACCTTGCCCGGCAGCCAGCGGGCGCCGAAGGCAAGCCGCCGGGCGGTCTTGCCGACCAGCGTATGCAGCTTGTCGCCATGCACCGCGTCCCACGCGGCCTGCGCGACCTCGACCGCCGGGGTGATCTCCAGCCCGGCTTGCTGCACCCGCCCGCGGATCGCCTCGTTCGAACCCTGGTTGGGCGCGTGGTCGAGCAGCGGGGTGTCGATGAACCCGGGCATCAGATCGCGCACCTTGATCCCGAATTCGGCCCATTCGGCATCGAGCGCTTCGGTCATCCCGCGCACGCCGAACTTGGTCGCGGAATAGACGCTCGCGCCGCCGGTGCCGTAGATGCCCGCCGCGCTGGCGGTGTTGAGCAGGCACGAACCGGGCGCGATCTTCTTCAGGTGCGGAAGCGAAGCCTGCGCGCCGAACAGCACGCCTTTGAGGTTGATGTCGAGGCAGCGTTCGATTTCGGCCACGGTATTGGTGTCGAGACTGCCGCCGAGCGGAATGCCGGCGTTGTTGGCGACCACGTCGATCCGCCCGCCCGCGGCCATGGAGAACGCCGCCAGCGCCTCGTCCCACGCGGCCCGGTCGCGCACGTCCAGCTTGTGCGCATAGGCGTTGCCGCCGCCGACCTTGGCCACCGTGCCCTGCATCCCGGCGCTGTCGATATCGCCCAGACCCACGAACCAGCCGCGGCCCGCGAAGTATTCCGCGATCGACCGCCCGATGCCCGACCCGCCGCCGGTGATGAAGATTGCCTTGCGCGCCGCCATGTTCCGTCCCTCCTGTGTTGGAAAGGCGGTTAGCGCGGTCGGTGGCGGATTGCTACGGGATGGATCTGCCTTCGGTATGTCTGCTGACAACCGTATCAGATCGACCCGGCAACTGCTTCAGGTGTTTGTCTGGTCAGGTGGAACATGGGCAGGCAAGCCCGCCGCCCCGCTTTCCTCGCTGCATTCGAACGCTGCATCGACACCATAACATGTCATCGAGAGGGACCCCATGGCGTACCCTCGTATCAGCGGTTCAGGCGTCTCTCCTAAGGCAGCGGCCATGCCTGCAAGGTAGAGCAACGGGATGAAGTGATCAGGCGTTGGCACAGCCAGTTCGTAGTCGGGATGTTCCGTCACCCGCAGGATGTCGGCAGGACTATCGGCAAGCTGGGCGACTACGGCATCATCGAACCGTTCCGCCCAATCAAACGCCGCATCGGGCTGGTTCCACTGAACGCGACTGAGGTTGTGCACGACGTTGCCGCTCGCAAGAACCATTATACCATTATCTCCCAAGGCGGCCAGCTTCGCTCCCAGTTCGACATGATACTCGAGCGGTTTGAGCGCATTGATCGACAACTGAACGACGGGAATGTTCGCCGCAGGATAGATGTGGGCCAACACGCTCCATGTGCCATGATCGAGGCCCCACTGATCCCGGTCCAGGCCGCACCAGGTCGGCTTCACTGCCTCTGCGACCTCTTCGGCAATGTCGGGGGCTCCGGGCGCGGGGTATTGGAACTCCGACAGTTCCCTGGGGAAACCATAGAAGTCGTGGATTGTGCGCGGCCGGGACATGGCGGTGACGGCCGTTGCGCCGAAGAACCAGTGGGCGGACACCACGAGCAGTCCGCGAGGTTTTGGCATTTGTTGGCCCATCGCTCGCCAGGCATTCGTGAAGCCGTTGTGTTCGAGGGTATTCATCGGGCTACCGTGGCCGATGAAAAGTGCGGGGCTGATGGTCATGGACTGCTCCTAAGCAAGACTCATAACGTGTTTACCAGCCATCGGGTCCGCACTGCCGCTTCGCCTTTTGCCGGCGATCTCTCGCTTCCCATTACAGCGCGGGGTTGTTGTAACAGTGCCAGGTGAAGATCGCGGCCGCCCCGCGGTGCGGGCGCCAGTCCTCCGCCAGCGCGCGGGTCTCTTTCTCGCTGGGGCGGGCTTCCAGGCCGAGGATCTTGTGGACGCCGGCCTGCACGGCGAGGTCACCCGCGGGCCAGATGTCGGGGCGGCCTTCCGCAAACAGCAGGTAGATCTCGGCGGTCCAGCGGCCGATGCCCTTGATTTGCGTCAGCAGCGCGATCGCCTCCTCGTCATCGGGGGGCAGGGCCTCGAAATCGATCGCGCCCGCCTCCACTAGCTCGCACAACGACCGCGCGTAGCTCTGCTTCTGGCGCGACAGGCCGCAGGCGCGCAGGGTGTCGAAGTCGCGGGCCAGCAGGTCGGCGGTGGCGATATCGGGGCCGAGTTCGTCCTCCAGCTTGCGCCACACGCTGGCCGCGGCGGCAACCGACACCTGCTGGCCGACGATCGCACGCAGCAAGGTGACATAGCCGCGCTCGCGGATGCGCGGTTCGGGGTAGCCGGCGGCGTCCAGCGCTTTGGCCATCGCCGGTTCGCGTGCGGCGACGGCATCGAGGCTGTTCTTGATCTGCTCCGCCGACAAACCCACGCGCGCCTCCCCCGTCTTGCCAAAGCGGCGGCCAGACCGTAGCAGCCCGGCCCACCGCCTGACAGGGGCGAAACTCGAAGCCAGGATACCCGCATGCCGCAGTTGATCGTCGTCACCCGCGCCGGAGAGGAATCGACCGTCGAGGTCCAGGACGGCCTGACCGTGATGGAAGCGATCCGCGACAACGGGTTCGACGAGCTTCTCGCGCTTTGCGGCGGGTGCTGTTCGTGCGCGACCTGTCACGTCCATGTCGATCCCGCGTTCAAGGACCGGCTGCCGGCGATGAGCGAGGACGAGGACGACCTGCTCGAATCCTCCGACTACCGGGACGAGAATTCGCGGTTGAGCTGCCAGATCCCGTTCACCGCCGATCTCGACGGCCTGAAGGTCACCATCGCCGCCGAGGATTGAGCGGGCCCCGGCGCTGGCGAAGATCGGGTAAGCGGGGGGCAACCGGAATTGCGTTGCCGGTGACCGGCGCGCTTCCTAGCTGACCTGCATGACTGCAAATTCCGTGCGCCAGAGCACGCTCGACCTGATCGGCCACACTCCGCTCGTCCTGCTCAAGGGCCCCAGCGCCGCAGCCGGCTGCGAGATCTGGGGCAAGTGCGAATTCCTCAACCCCGGCGGCAGCGTGAAGGACCGCGCGGCCTTGGGCATCGTGCGCGACGCCGAAGCCAGCGGGGAGCTGCAGCCCGGCGGCACGATCGTGGAAGGGACGGCGGGCAACACCGGCATCGGGCTGGCGCTGGTCGCCAACGCGCTCGGCTACAAGACGATCATCGTCATGCCCGACAACCAGAGCGCGGAGAAGATGGCGACGCTGCGCGCGCTCGGCGCGGAACTGGTGCTGGTGCCGCCGACCAAGTATTCCGATGGCAATCACTTCGTCCACACCAGCCGCCGCCTGGCTGAAGAGACGCCCGGCGCGGTGTGGGCCAACCAGTTCGACAACACCGCCAACCGCAAGGCGCACATCGAGACCACCGCCGAGGAGATCTGGGAGCAGATGGAGGGCCGGATCGACGGCTTCACCTGCGCCGTCGGCACCGGCGGCACGCTGGCGGGTGTGGGCATGGGGCTGAAGAGTCACGACGAGAGCGTGACCATCGCGCTGACCGACCCGCACGGCGCCGCGCTCTACAGCCACTACGCCACCGGCGAGTTGAAGGCGGAAGGCAGCTCGGTCGCCGAAGGGATCGGGCAGGGGCGGATCACCGGCAACCTCGAAGGCGCGCCGGTCGACACCCAGTTCCGCGTGTCGGACGAAGATGGGCTGGAATGGGTCGCCCGGCTGCTGAGCGAGGAAGGGCTGTGCCTGGGGCTGTCGTCGGGCATCAACGTCGCGGGCGCGGTGGCGCTCGGCAAACAGCTCGGGCCGCAGGCGCGTGTGGTGACCATCCTGTGCGACACCGGTTTCCGGTACCTGTCGACGCTCTACAGCGGGGAATGGCTGCGGTCCAAGCAGCTGCCGGTGTTCGACTGGCTCGCCGCGGGCGAGGCCGCCGCCAATTGACTGCGCGCGCGCTTTGGCTAGCGTGATAGGCATGGCACGTCAGTTTTCCGAGACCAGGACCGAAACCGCGCCCACTGCCGCTCCATTGGGCGGGACGCGGGCGCAGTCGCTGCAACGGCTGCAGGTCGGCGCATCGCTGCTGGTCGGGATCGTCCTGATCGTCGGACTGGCGAACGTGATCGAGGAGCGCGCCAAGCAATCGGACCGCTCGGCCGTGCCGGAAGCCGCATCGACGGTGGCGCCGACAACCGCAGTCATCCCGGCGAACGATCCGCTGGCCGATGCCGGCGTCGTCCCCGATCTGCCGGATGCAGCCGTGTCGCCAACCGCGTCTGCCGCGCCGCCGCCCGCGCCCAGTGACCCGCAGTAGAAGGCGAGCCGCCGCCATCGCGGCGGTGCTGCTGCTGGCAGGGGCGATCGCCGCCTGGGCCTGGAGCCGCGAGCCCGCCGCCAAGCCGTCGTTGGGCCTCTACACCTCGCTGCCGATCTATTGGGCGGAGGCGGGGTCGGTCAGTGAGGCGCTCGATGGCGAGAGAGAACCGCACTGGGTGCGCGGCACGCTGGAAGCCGACTATCGCCTGGTCCCGCTCGACACGCTCGACCCCGCGGACCTAGCACCCCTCACGCGCCTGCTGATGGCCCAGCCGCGCCCGCTCGCCCCGGGGGAGAACGTCGCGCTGGACGGCTGGGTGCGGCGGGGCGGCCGCGTGCTGGTGTTCGCCGATCCGTTCCTGACCGAACATTCGCGCTTTCCGTTGGGCGACAAGCGCCGCCCGCAGGATGTCGCGCTGCTGTCGCCGATCCTTGCGCGCTGGGGGCTGGAACTGACGTTCGACGAGGATCAAGACGACGGCGAGCGCGCCGTGCGGCTTGACTCTGTCGCGCTGCCCCATCGCCTGTCCGGCCGATTCCGACTCGTGACGCCCGGCGCGCCAGCCGCGTGTGAAATCACCGCCGATGGGCTCGTCGCGACCTGCCGCATCGGCGCGGGACGGGCGCTGGTGGTCGCCGACGCGGCGGTGCTGGAACACGAGCGCGGCTCGTCTCCCGCGCTGCCCGCTCTGGTGGAGCGCGCGCTCGCGGATTGAGCCGGGAAAACGCGGGATCGTCCGTTTCGGCACCCCATGGTCACATTAAGCCGCTGATTTAATTTGAGAATTTTCCGGTGAGTTGCGCGCGAGCGCGGCACTACTACGTGCAACTATCCACAGGATTACAGTGGTTAACCGCGCAATCCCGTAAATTCCCGCTTTTTTCCCTTCCATCGCGAGGGGAAGAAAGTTAATACCATCTTCCATCGGACACGACGTTCACACCGCGCATCTGACCTTCGGTCGGTGCGAACCGGTAGCGCTCACGCGCCGCCGGACGGGGGAGCAGTTTGTCCGGTTGGCCGGCTTTTTCGAGCGGAGCGGGCCGGGGGTGCAGGGGAAGGGGTTCAGTGGCAGCGGCGCTATTCAGCGGCTTTTCGGGACAGGCCTTCTCACCGGCAGGTGACAAGGGCCGTTTCGTGCTGCCCCCGCTGTTTCGCAGCGCGGTCAAGGACGCGAGCGATGGCCGCGTGCTGTGCCTCGACAAGCATCCGCGCTTCCAGTGCCTCGTCGGCTTCGGCCTTTCGCGCATGACCGAGCTGGAGACCCAGCTCGACCGCGAGGAGGATCGCGCAGGCCCGGACTTCGACCGCGATACCCGCGCGGCGCAGCTGTTCGGCTTTGCCCGGGTGCCGTTCGACGATTCCGGCCGCTTCGTCCTGCCCGATCACCTGCGGATGCTGGGCAACATCGACGACGCGATGTTCTTTCAAGGGGGCGGGCGCAGCTTCACCATCTGGAACCCGGCCGAACTGATGCGGATGGACGATGCCTGGGCCTCGGCCAAGGCGGCCTGCGCGCAGTTCCAGGCGGAGGCACGCAAGTGACGGGCGCACCGCATATCCCGGTCCTGCTGGACGAGGTGATCGCCGCCCTGGTGCCGCAGCCGGGCGAAGTGATCGTCGACGCGACCTTTGGCGCGGGCGGCTATTCGCGGGCGCTCCTGGATGCCGGGGCGACCGTCCACGCTTTCGACCGTGACCCCGACGCCATCGAAAATGCGCGCCAGTGGCCGGAAACTGCGGAAAACCCGCCGCGGCTGGTTCTCCACCCGCGCCGGTTCTCCGAAATGGTTAACGCGCTCGCCGAATCGGGACTGGCGCGCGTGGACGGGATCGTGATGGACATCGGCTTGTCTTCGATGCAGCTCGACCAGGCGGAGCGCGGGTTCGCGTTTTCGGCCGAGGGTCCGCTCGACATGCGCATGAGCCAGGCCGGGCCCAGCGCCGCCGACTTCCTCAACGCGGCGGACGAGGCCGAGATCGCCGACGTGCTGTATACGTATGGCGAGGAGCGCCAGAGCCGCCGGGTCGCGCGGGCGATCGTCGCGGCCCGCCCGCTGGAAACCACCGCCGATCTGGCGCGGGTCGTGCGCAAGGCGCTGGGGTATCACGCCGGTGCGCCCAAGGATCCGGCGACGCGCAGCTTTCAGGCCGTCCGCATTCACGTGAACGCCGAACTGGCTGAACTGGAAGACGGGTTGAGCGCCGCCGAGATCCTGCTGGGTGAAGGCGGGCGGCTGGCGGTGGTCAGTTTCCACAGCCTGGAGGACCGCATCGTCAAGCGTTTCCTGCGCGATGCCTCCAGCGTCGCTGCGGGCTCGCGCTATCTGCCGCAGGCGAGCGGCGCGCCGGCGACGTTCGAACGCGTGTCGAAGGCGGTTCGCGCCGGCGAGGCGGAACTGGCGCGCAACCCCCGGTCGCGCTCGGCCACGCTGCGCCACGCCGTGCGGACCGCTGCTCCGGCGAGGGCCGCGGCATGATCGCGGCCGGCTCCCGCTTGCGCCAGCTTGGCTGGATCGTCACTCTCGCGATTTGTGCCGCGCTGTTCGTCGCGCTGACTTTCAAGGTCAATTCGGTCCGCAGCGAGGTCCGTCTGGCGGAACGCCGGATCATCGCGCTCCAGCGCGAAAAGGTCCTGCTCGAAACCGAATTCGAAACCCGCGCCAGTCAAAAGCAGCTGGCCGAATGGAACGCGGTCGACTTCGGTTACCAGGCGCCGGGCGCGGACCAGTATATCGCGGGCGAGCGGCAGTTGGCCGAGCTGGGCGAGCCGAGGGCGCTGACCGCGCCATCGCCGATCCGCGTCGCCCGCGCGGAGGACGACCAGCGCGAGATGCAGCTGCCCGCGATGGTCTCTCCGCTCACCGGCAAGCCGGTGACGCAGCAGGCCGAGGATCCGAGCCTGGCGGAGCGGCTTGCCAGTGGCGGCGATTTCCTGGCCGAGAGCGCCCGGCGATGAACGCGCTGACCTTCAGCACCGCGATCTATTCGGGGCGCGTCCAATCGGTGACGCTGCGCCAGCGTTCGCTGTCGGTGGCGCGGCTGCGCGTGCTGCTGGTCGCTGCGCTGTTCACCGCACTGGCGTTCGCGGCGGTGGTGCGGATCGCCTTTCTGGGCCTGACCGACGCCACCCACAGCGCGACCTCGTTCGCGGAAGCGCTGCTGCCGCCGCGCGGCGAAATCACCGATCGCAACGGCCAGCCGCTGGCGCGCGCATTTCCCGCCTTCGCCCTGTGGTACAACCCCGAGGCGTTGGGCGAAGGCAGTTCGCTGGTGAAATCGCCCCGGGAAGTGGCGCTGGAACTGAAGGCGATCTTCCCCGACATGGACGAGACCGAGCTGGCTGACCGGCTGGCGAAGGGGAAGGCAGGCTACCTGCGCCGCCGCGTCCTGCCGGAGGATGCCAACCGGGTGCAGGCGATCGGCGAGCTGGCGCTTGAGCTGCCGCAGGAAACCGACCGCCATTATCCGCAAGGATCGATGGGCGCGCACGTGTTGGGATATGTCGGCGCCGATGGCCGTGGCCGGGTCGGCATGGAAGCGGTGCTCGACAAGCAGCTGCGCGATCCCGCGACCCGCGGCACGCCGTCGGCCCTGTCGATCGACGTGCGGGTGCAAGGCGCGCTTGAGGATGAACTGACGCAAGGGATGCGCGCCACCAACGCGATCGGGTCGGCGGGCATCGTGCTTGATGTCGACACCGGCGAAGTGCTGGCGCTGGCGAGCCTGCCCGAATTCGATCCCAACAAGATTGACGAGGCGGGCGCCGCCAACATGTTCAACCGCGTCACCAACCAGGTGTACGAGCTCGGCTCCACGTTCAAGCCGCTGACCGTCGCCGCGGGGATCGACGCCGGCAAGATCACCGATTTCGGCCGGCGTTATTCGGCCCGGCCGTTTCCCATCGGCGGGTTCACGATCAGGGACAGCCACGACCTCGGCGCATCGCTCAACACGCCCGAGATGCTGATGCATTCCTCCAACGTTGTCACCGCGCACATGGTGCGCGAGATGGGGGCGGGGCGGCTGAAGCAGGTCATGGCCGACCTCGGCATGAATGCGCGCCCGGAAATCGAATTGCCGGCCAAGGGCTTTCCCATCTGGTCCAGTGGCGAATGGCCGCTGCTGCGCGGCATGACGGTGGGCTACGGCCACGGCATCGCGGTCACACCGCTGCACCTCGCCAGCGCCTATGCGACGATGGTGAACGGGGGGCTCTACCGCCCGGCGACATTGCACAAGCTTGCGCCGAGCCAGGTGCCGAAGGGTCGCCGGGTGTTCAAGGCGAGCACCTCGGCGCGAATGAACCAGTTGCTGCGGATGATCGCGGTCTACGGGACCGGCAAGAAGGCGGACGCGCCGGGCTTCCGGATCGGCGGCAAGACCGGCTCGGCCGAAAAGCCGGGCGCGGGCGGCTACAAGAAGACTTCGCTGGTCGCCACGTTCGCGGCGGCTTTCCCGATGGACCGGCCGCGCTATGTCGTGATCGCGATGCTGGATGAGCCCAAGGGGACGGTCGCCTCCAGCTTCCAGCGCACGGCCGCGTGGAATGCCGCCCCCATCGTCGGCCGGCTGGTGCCGCGCATCGGCCCCATCCTCGGCGTGCCGCCTGACGCGACCCGTGACGTCGACCTGACCGATCTTGCGCCGCTGGTTCCCCAGGGAGCCAAGGAATGAAGCTGGGCCGGATTGCCGGCGAGGCCGGTCTGGATGCGGGCCAGGCAGCGGATGACACGGTCACCGGCTTTGCCATCGACCATCGCAAGGTGGCACCCGGCACGGTGTTCGGCGCGTTTCAGGGCACCGCTGTCAACGGCGAGGATTTCATCCCCGCCGCGGTGACTGCCGGCGCGATCGCGGTGGTCGCGCGGCCCGAGGCGGTGGTCGAGGGCGCGGTGCACATCGCCGACCCCGTGCCGCGCCGCGCGTTCGCGCGCCTGGCGGCCCGGTTCTTCACCCCCGTTCCCGAGACGGTCGTCGCCGTCACGGGCACCAACGGCAAGACATCGACCGTCGAGATGACCCGCCAGTTGTGGCGCATGGCGGGCCTCAGCGCCGCGTCGATCGGCACGCTGGGCGTGACCACGCCCGACGAAAGCATCTCCACGGGGCTTACCACGCCCGACATCGTGACGTTCCTGTCGAACATGACCGGTCTCGCGCGCGAAGGGGTGACGCACGTCGCCTTCGAAGCGTCGAGCCACGGGCTCAGCCAGTTCCGCAACGAAGGGCTGCGCGTGGCGGCGGGGGCGTTCACCAACCTCAGCCGCGACCACCTCGATTACCACGCGGACATGGACGACTATTTCGCGGCCAAGATGCGGCTGTTCGACGAAGTCGTCGCGCCCGGCGGGACGGCAGTGATTTGGCGCGGAGGCGGCGATGGATGGGCCGACCGCGCCGAAGAGCACGCGCGGAGAAGGGGGCTGCGCGTGTTCACCGTGGGCGAGGAGGGGGATGACCTCCGCCTTCTCGCCCGCACCCCCGGGACCCTGGGACAGCAGCTTCAGATCGAACACGGCGGAAGCACCCGCACCATCGCGCTACCGCTGATCGGCGCGTACCAGGCGGCCAACGCGCTGGTCGCCGCGGGCATGGTCATCGCCACCGGCGGCGATGCGGCGCACACGTTCGACAGCCTGTCGCGCCTGCAGCCGGTGCGCGGCCGGTTGGAGCGGGCGGCGCTCAACCGAGCGGGCGCACCGATCTATGTCGACTATGCTCACACGCCGGACGCTCTGGAAGCGGCGATCGCCGCCTTGCGTCCACACGTGGGAGAAGACCCGCGCGGGCGCCTGATAGTTGTGTTCGGCGCTGGCGGCGACCGTGACATTGGCAAGCGCGCCGAGATGGGCCGCGTCGCCGCTGAGCAGGCGGACGTGGTGATCGTCACTGATGACAACCCGCGCGGCGAGGATGCCGGCGCGATCCGGGCCGCCGTGCTGGAAGGCGCACTGGGTGCACGCGAGATCGGTGACCGGCGCGCGGCGATCGCGGCGGCGGTGACGCTGGCGCAGGCGGGCGACATCGTCCTCGTCGCCGGCAAGGGACATGAACAGGGCCAGATCATCGGCTCGGGAGAAAACATGCGCATGCTGCCGTTCGACGATGTGAGCGTGGCGCGCGAAGCGGCTGCCGCAGGGGCCGGTACAGAGGCCAAAGCATGAGCACGCATCCCGCCCTCAATCACCCGAGCCTGCGCGCGTGGCCGAGCCAGAAGCGCGATGCGCTGCGGCTGGCGCTTTGGACCGCGGATGAGATCGCCGCTGCGACCGGCGGAACGGCAAGCGCGGCGTTCCAGTGCGCCGGAGTGGAGATCGATTCCCGCGATGTCCGGTCGGGCGATCTGTTCGTGGCCCTGACGGGCGAGGCGACCGATGGTCACCGGTTCCTCGACAAGGCGTTCGCCAACGGTGCGGCGGCGGCTCTCGTCAGCGAGCCCATCGACGGGCCGCACGTGCTGGTGGCCGATACCGGAGAGGCGCTGGCCCGGCTGGCGGCAGCGGCGCGCGACCGCGCGGCGGCGGTGCGCATCGGCGTGACCGGCTCCGTCGGCAAGACCGGGGTCAAGGAGGCGATCTTCGCCGCGCTCGACCGTGCGAGCCGCGGCGCGGCGCATCGCAGCGTCCGCAGCTACAACAACCACGTCGGCGTGCCGCTCAGCCTGGCGCGGATGCCCGCGCGCAGCCGGTTCGGCCTGTTCGAGATGGGGATGAACCATGCAGGCGAGATCGCCGCGCTGGCCCGGCACGTCCGCCCGCACGTCGCGGTGATCACCACCATCGCCCCGGCGCACATCGAGAACCTCGGCAGCGAGGAAGCGATTGCCGATGCCAAGGCGGAGATCCTGGGCGGGCTGATGCCCGGAGGCACCGCGGTCATTCCCGCCGACAGCGTCCATTACGACCGGCTGCTGGTGCACGCGCGCGAGGCGGGCGCGAAGGTCGTCTCGTTCGGCAGAGCGGCGCACGCGCAGGCGCGGCTGCTTGACGCGATCCCCAGCGCCAATGGCGGATCGCTGGTCACGGCGGACATCGCCGGCACCCGGCTTTGCTATTCGGTCGCCGAGCCGGGCGATCACTGGATCATGAACTCGCTGGCCGTTATGGCGGCGGTGCAGGCGGCGGGCGGCGACCTGGCCGCGGCGGGCCTGGCGCTGGCGGAGATGGGCGGGCTGAAAGGGCGCGGCGCGCGGCACCGGATCGCGGTACCAGGCGGGCACGCGCTGCTGATCGACGAAAGCTATAACGCCAATCCCGCGAGCATGCGGGCGACGCTGAAGCAACTGGGCCAGACGCCGGCCACCCGGCGCGTGGCGGTGCTGGGCAGCATGAAGGAACTGGGCGACTTCGCCCCCGCCATGCACGCGCAACTGGTCGAGCGGATTGCCGAAGCGCATGTCGATCACGTGGTGCTGGTCGGCGCCGAGATGCTCTCGCTACACCGCGAACTGGGGAAACCGGGGGCGGCCCCGCTTGCCCCGCCGCTCACCTTCACGCATTGCGACGGACCTGGCGAGGCGATCGCGGCGCTCGAGGAGTTCGGTCTGACGGGTGGTGACGCGGTCCTGGTGAAGGGATCGAATTCGATCGGGCTCGGCAGGCTGGTGGCGCACTTCGTCGACCGTGGGCGATAGAACCGAATGCTGTACTTGCTCGCCGAATGGATGGGTTTCGAGGGACTGTTTAACCTCGTCCGCTATCAAACCTTCCGCGCCGGCGCGACGCTGCTGACCGCGCTGCTGATCGGCCTCGTCATCGGGCCCAAGTTCATCGACATCCTGCGCGTGCGCCAGGGCAAGGGCCAGCCGATCCGCGAGGATGGGCCCGCCACGCACCTGGAAAAACGCGGCACCCCGACAATGGGCGGGCTGATGATCCTCACCAGCCTGATGCTCGCGTCGCTGATCTGGATGGACTTGCGCAACCCGTTCATCTGGGCGTGCATCGCGGTGACACTGGGCTTTGGCGTGATCGGTTTCCTCGACGATTACGACAAGGTGCGCAAAGCGAGCCACAAGGGCGTGTCGGGCAAGGTGCGCCTGCTGCTGGAATTCATCGTCGCGGGTGTCGCCTCATGGATCGTCGTCAGCCAGATCAACACGTTTCTCTATGTGCCGTTCATGGTCGGAATCGGCATTCCGCTGGGGCCGTTCTACTTCCTCTTTGCCGCGCTGGTGATGGTCGGCGCGGGCAATGCGGTGAACCTGACCGACGGGCTTGATGGGCTGGCGATCATGCCGGTGATCATCGCCAGCGGCACGTTCGCGATCATCGCCTATCTGGTGGGCCGGGCGGACTATTCAGCCTATCTTGGCATCCCGCACGTCGCGGGCGCGGGGGAGCTGGCCATATTCTGCACCGCGATCATGGGGGCGGGGCTCGCCTTCCTGTGGTTCAACGCGCCGCCGGCGGCGGTGTTCATGGGTGATACCGGCAGCCTGGCATTGGGCGGCGCGCTCGGCGCGATTGCCGTGGCAACGCACCACGAAGTCGTGCTGGCGGTGGTCGGCGGATTGTTCGTGTTCGAAGCTCTGTCGGTGATCATTCAGGTGTTCTGGTTCAAACGCACCGGCAAGCGGGTGTTCCGCATGGCGCCCATCCATCACCATTTCGAGCAGCTGGGCTGGAAGGAATCGACTGTCGTGATCCGGTTCTGGATCGTATCGATCGTGCTCGCCCTGCTTGGCCTGGCGACGTTGAAGTTGCGGTGATCACCAGTCCCGCCTTTGCCGGAAAGCGCTACGCCGTGCTGGGCCTGGCCCGCAGCGGGCTGGCGACGGTCGAGGCGCTGGTCGCCAGCGGTGCGCACGTGACCGCCTGGGACCGGCAGGACAACGCCCGGGCGAAAGTCGACGCGGCCAACGTGCTGCTGGCCGATCCGCTAGAGATCGACCTGACCGGCTACGACGGCGTGGTGGTGTCGCCCGGCGTGCCGCTCAACACCCACCCGATTGCAAAGCGCGCCGCGCAATTCGGCGTGCCGGTGATCGGCGACATCGAGCTGTTCGCGCTCGCCCGCCCAAGCCTGCCGCCGCACAAGGTGGTCGGCATCACCGGCACCAACGGCAAGAGCACCACCACCGCGCTGGTGCACCACATCCTGCAGACCGCCGGCGTACCGACCACGATGGGCGGCAACATCGGCCTGCCGATCCTGGCGCAGGACCCGTTGCCGGAAGGTGGGGTGTATGTGCTGGAGCTGTCGAGCTATCAGATCGACCTGACCTTCAGCCTCGACTGCGACGTGGCGGTGCTGCTCAATATCACGCCGGACCACCTTGATCGGTACGAGAGTTTCGAGGCGTACGCGGCATCGAAGCTTCGACTGGTCGATATGCAAACGGCGTCACATTGGTGGGTTCACACGGACGATCCTTTGCTCCTCCAATATGATTACGACGCCGACGAACTTCCAAGGCAGAACGCAGGTGAGCGCTCTGTCCACGCGTCGACGGAATATCCCAATTGTTTAGGCAGCGTCGTAGACGGTGTAGCGAAATCCGATTCCAGTCGAGTTGGCTTCCAGAAAAACTGGCCCAGCCTGCAAGGGCCGCACAACGCGCAAAACGCCGCTGCTTCCATCGCCGTCTGCCGCTTGATGGAGCTTAAGCTAAATGAGATTTCGCTCGGACTCCGCACCTTCACCGGCCTCCCCCACCGCATGGAGCGTTTCGCCACGCACAACGGCGTGACGTTCGTCAACGACAGTAAGGCCACCAACCCCGACAGCTCGGCTCCTGCGCTGGCAGCCTTCCCGCCGGAGAACGGCACGCCGCGCATCCACTGGATCGTCGGCGGGCTGCCCAAGGAGGATGGGCTCGGCGCGACCGAGCAGCACCTCGCCAATGTGAAGGCCGCCTACACTATCGGCGAGGCCGGACCGCGCTTTGCCGAGCTGCTGGAGGGCCGGGTGCCGGTCACGCGCTCGGAAATGCTGTGCGAGGCGACCCGTCAGGCCATCGCCGCGGCCGACCCGGGCGATGTCGTGCTGCTCTCCCCCGCCTGCGCCAGCTTTGACCAGTTCAAGGATTACGAGCAGCGCGGCGAGCGCTTCCGCCAGTTCGTCGAAGCCCTGACCGAGGACCCGGCCGCGGATCCCTGCGCCGTCCAGGGGCACGGGGAGAAGGCGGCATGAACGAGCGGCCGTATATTCCCCGTGGCGGTGCCGCGACGCCGATGCAGGCGCGCTATCCCGCATCCCGCCGTGCCGAGATCAAGATCTGGTGGCGCGAAGTCGACCGCGTGCTGCTGGGCCTGATCCTGCTGCTGATGGCGATCGGCACCGCCGCGGTCGCCGCCGCCAGCCCGGCGAGCGCGCACCGGCTATCGACCCGCAATGTCGACCTGCCGGAACTGTATTTCTACTGGACCCACCTTAAGTGGCAGGCGCTCGGCCTCATCTTCCTGTTCGGCGCGTCCACCCTCAGCCGCGAGAACGCGCGCCGGCTGGGCATCGTGCTCGCCGCCGCGATGCTGTTTTTCCTCATGCTGATCCCGATCGTCGGCAGCGAGGTGAACGGGGCCAAGCGCTGGATCAACCTGGGCATCGCCGGGTTCCAGCCGTCCGAGTTCCTCAAGCCGGGTTTCGCTATCCTGCTCGCGTGGATTGTCAGCTGGCGCTTGCGCGATCCGCAGTTGCCGGTGCTGGCGACCGTCACCGGCGTGATGGTGCTGGTCGCGGCGCTGATGATGATGCAGCCCGATTTCGGCGGCACGATCCTGTTCGCGGGCGTATGGTTCACCATCGTGCTTTTGGCGGGCATCCCGCTGAAGCGGGTGGGGATCATGATGGGGGCGGGGCTTGCCGCGCTGACCGCGACGTATCTGCTGTACGACAACGCCCGCCATCGGATCGACGCGTTTCTGGGCGGAGGCACCGCGTTCGATCAGGTGGACCTTGCCAGCCGCACGCTGCTGGCCGGCGGCTGGACCGGCGCCGGGCTGTGGCTGGGCGTGCGCAAGATGAATCTGCCCGAGGCGCACACCGACTATATCTTCTCCGTCATCGGGGAAGAGTTCGGTCTGATCGTCTGCGCCATCATCGTCCTGCTGTACCTTGCCATCATCGTCCGCGTGCTGACCCGGCTGGTGGATGAGGAGGACCTGTTCACCCTGCTCGCCGCCGCGGGCCTCACCGCGCAGATCGGCGGCCAGGCCTTCATCAACATCCTCGTCAACCTGCAGCTGTTTCCGTCCAAGGGCATGACCCTGCCGCTGGTCAGCTATGGCGGGTCATCGACCATCGCGGTGTGCCTCGCCGTCGGGCTGCTGCTGGCGCTGACGCGGCGCAACCCGTTCCTGTATCGCCAGACGCCGGGGCTCAAGGCGCTGATCACCAAGGAATTGCAGGCGTGACCGGAGCGACGCGCCACTACGTCCTGGCGGCAGGCGGAACCGGGGGGCACCTGATCCCCGCCTTCGCGCTGGCGGCTGAGCTGCACCAGCGCGGGCATCACGTCGCGCTGGTGACGGACGCGCGCGGGGCGAAGCTGCCCGGCAAGCCCGACTTCCTGCCCGCGCACGTCATCCCTGCCGGCCGGTTCGGCAAGAACCCGCTCAAGTGGCCGCAGGCGATCTCCGCCATTATGGAAGGGCGGCGCATGGCGCTGCGGCTGTTCGACAGTTTCCAGCCGAGTGCGGTTGTCGGATTTGGCGGGTATCCCGTGTTCCCCGCGCTACTCGCGGCGTCGGCCGCGCAGGTGCCCAGCGTGATCCACGAACAGAACGCGGTGCTCGGCCGCGTGAACCGCGTCTTTGCCGGGCGGGTGGACGCGATCGCCACGGCGTATCCCGAAATCGCGCGGCTTTCGCCCACGCACTTCGGCAAGGTTCACCTCGTCGGCAATCCCGTCCGCGCCGAGGTGCTGGACTTGCGCGATGCGCCGTTCCCGGCATTCACCGCCGATGGCCTGCTGCGGGTGCTCGTCACCGGCGGCAGCCAGGGCGCGCGGGTGCTTAGCGAAGTGGTGCCCGATGGCCTCGCCATGCTGCCGCCCGCGCTGCGCCAGCGGCTGCAGGTCACCCAGCAATGCCGCGCGGAAGACCTCGAGGCGGTGCGCGCGCGGTATCGCAGCCACGATATTCCGGCGGAACTCGGCACCTATTTCGAGAACATGGCCGAGCGGCTCGCCGATGCGCACCTGTTCATCGGCCGCGCCGGGGCGAGCACCATCGGGGAACTCACCGCCGTCGGCCGCCCGGCGATCCTGGTGCCGCTGCCGATCGCGACCGACGACCACCAAGCGGCCAACACGCGCGAGATGGTCAAGGCCGGCGGCGCGCGGATGATCCGGCAGGACAAGTTCACCGCCAAGGAACTCGCCAAGCAGATCCAGGCGCTCGCCCAGCGGCCAGAGACGCTGGCGACCGCCGCGCACGGCGCATGGAACTGCGGCCGGCCCAAGGCGGTCCAGGATCTCGCCGATCTGGTCGAAAGCTTTGGCGGGGACGAGCTGATGGACGTCATCCGCCTGAGCGACGAAGCGTCGGCGCCAGCAACGGCTTCGGCCCCGCGGGAGGCGCTGGCATGAAAGGCGTTCCGACCGACATCGGCACGATCCATTTCGTCGGCATCGGCGGGATCGGCATGTCCGGCATTGCCGAGGTGATGAACAACCTCGGCTACAGCGTGCAAGGTTCGGACTTGTCCGACAGCGCCAGTGTCGAGCGGTTGCGCGCGCGCGGTATTCCGGTGATCATCGGTCACGCGGGCGAGAACGTCGCCGGCGCGGCGGTGGTGGTCATTTCCACCGCGGTGAAGCGCACCAACCCCGAAGTCGCCGCCGCGCTCGAACGGCGCATCCCGGTGGTGCGCCGCGCGGAAATGCTGGCCGAGCTGATGCGGCTCAAGAACACCGTCGCGGTGGCGGGCACTCACGGCAAGACCACCACCACCAGCATGGTCGCGGCGCTGCTTGACGCGGGCGGGATCGACCCCACCGTGATCAACGGCGGGGTGATCGAGCAGTACGGCTCCAACGCCCGGCTGGGCGACAGCGACTGGATGGTGGTTGAGGCCGACGAGAGCGACGGCAGCTTCCTGCGATTGGACGGCACAATCGCGGTGGTCACCAACATCGACCCCGAACACCTCGACCACTACGGCGACTTCGACACCGTGCGCCGGGCGTTCGTGGAGTTCATCCACAACGTGCCGTTCTACGGCGCGGCGGTGCTGTGCATCGACCATCCCGAGGTGCAGGCACTGATCGGTCAGGTTCGCGACCGGCGGGTGGTCACGTACGGCTTCTCGCCCCAGGCTGACGTCGGCGCGGAGAACGTGCGGCCCGATGGCGGCGGCAATCTGTTCGACGTGGTCATTCGGCGGTTGGGCGAGGAAGACCGGCGGATCGCCGATGTGCGGTTGCCGATGCCGGGCCGGCACAACGTGCAGAACGCGCTCGCCGCGATCGCAGTGGCCATCGAGATGACGTGCCCCGATGCGACCATCCGCACCGGCTTTGCGCAGTTCGGCGGGGTGCAGCGGCGTTTCACCAAGGTGGGCGAGGTGGCCGGGGCCACCATCATCGACGATTACGCCCATCACCCGGTGGAAATCCGCGCGGTGCTGTCGGCCGCGCGCGAAAGCGCCGGGGCGACCGGCGGGCGGGTGATCGCGGTGGTCCAGCCGCACCGGTTCACCCGGCTGCGCGACCTGATGGATGACTTCCAGAGCGCTTTCAACGACGCCGACCGGGTTTACGTGACCCCTGTCTACACCGCGGGGGAGGAACCGATCGCCGGCGTCGATGCGGCGGCGCTGGCGACGGGGCTGCAACTGCGCGGGCATCGGGCTGCCTCGACCGTGGCGGACAAGGAACACCTCGCGCGCGAACTGCGCGGCGAACTGGCGGCGGGTGATGTGGTGGTCTGCCTGGGCGCGGGCGACATCACCAAGTGGGCCGCGGGCCTTGCCGATGCGGTGCGGCTGGAGCAGGCCGCGTGAGCCGCGTTCAACCGGGCGAAGTGCCGCGCTGGCGGCTGCCGGTGGCGCCGTTCTCGGCGATCGAGGAGGCCGTGGTGCGGCCGCTCGCGGTCGGGCAGGTGCGCGGCAAGCTGACCCCGAACGTCCCGCTGGCGCCCTATGTCTGGTTCAAGACCGGCGGCAAGGCGGACTGGTTGTTCGAACCGGCCGACCTGGAGGACCTGCAGGAATTCCTCTCCCGCCTCGATGGCGAAATGCCGGTGATGGCGCTGGGGCTGGGCTCCAACCTGATCGTGCGCGACGGCGGCGTGCCGGGGGTGGTCATCCGCCTCGGCAAGGCGTTCGCCACGGTGGAAGCGCGGCGCGACAAGGTGCTGGAATGCGGCGGCGGCGCGAGCGGCATCCTGGTTTCGTCCAAAGCACGCGACGCCGGTGTTGCAGGGGTCGAGTTCCTTCGGGGCATCCCTGGCACTGTCGGCGGGTTCGTGCGGATGAATGGCGGCGCTTACGGGCGCGAAGTGAGCGACGTGCTGATCGACTGCGACGTGATCCTGCCCACGGGCGAGTTCGTCACGCTACCCGCGCGCGATCTCGACTATTCCTATCGTCATTCCAACCTGCCCGAAGGCGCGGTGGTGGTCGCCGCGCGCTTCCAGGGACGGGAGGGCGTTCCCGCCGAGATCGGCGAGGAGATGGACAAGATCGCCGCCGCGCGCGAGGCGAGCCAGCCGCTGCGCACCAAGACCGGCGGTTCGACCTTCAAGAACCCGCCCGACGGCAAGGCCTGGGCTCTGGTCGACGAAGCCGGTTGCCGCGGACTGACGGTCGGCGGCGCGCAGGTGAGCGAGAAACACACCAATTTTCTGATCAACACCGGCGACGCGACGAGCGCCGATATCGAGGGTCTGGGCGAAGAAGTGCGACGGCGGGTGTATGCAAAGAGCGGGGTGACGCTCGAATGGGAAATCCAGCGGGTTGGCCGACCGTGAGCTATCACGTCGCAGTCCTGATGGGCGGCTGGGCCAACGAGCGTTCGGTCAGCCTGATGAGCGGGGAAGGGGTCGCGAAGGCGCTCGAGGCGCGGGGGCACCGCGTCACCCGGATCGACATGGATCGCACCGTCGCCGCGCGCATCGCCGAAGCTGCGCCCGATGTCGTGTTCAACGCGCTCCACGGCGTGCCGGGGGAAGACGGCACGGTGCAGGGCATGCTCGACCTGATGGGCGTGCCTTACACACACTCCGGCCTCGCCACGTCGGTGATCGCGATCGACAAGGAGCTGACCAAGAACGCGCTCGTTCCTCATGGCGTGCCGATGCCGGGCGGGCGGATCGTCGACAGCGCGGGCTTGCACGACAAGGACCCTCTGGCGCGGCCATACGTGCTGAAGCCGGTCAACGAAGGCAGCTCGGTCGGGGTGGCGATCGTCACCGAGACGAGCAACTACGGCAACCCCATCCGCCGCGATGCCGCCGGGCCATGGCAGGAGTTCGCGCAGCTGCTGGCAGAACCGTACATTCGCGGGCGCGAGTTGACGGTGGCGGTGCTCGATGAGGCAGACGGTCCGCGCGCGCTGGCGGTGACCGAGCTGGTGCCCAAGTCCGGCTTCTATGATTTCGACGCGAAGTACACCGAGGGCATGACCGAGCACGTCTGTCCCGCGCAATTGCCGCCGCGGATCGAGGAGTTGTGCAAGGGTTACGCCGTGCAGGCGCACACGCTGCTCGGCTGTCGCGGCTGCAGCCGTACCGACTTTCGCTGGGATGACGAGCAGGGCGAGGCCGGCCTGTTCGTGCTCGAAACCAACACGCAGCCGGGGATGACTCCGCTGTCGCTGGTGCCCGAGCAGGCGAAGTACTGCGGGATGAGTTACGAGGACCTGGTCGAGGCGCTGATTGCAGAAGCACTTAGCCGGGGGGCGAAGTATGGCTGAGACGATCAACCGCAAGGCTAAGGGTGTGCGCCGGTCGGCGGCCGCGCGCAGCCGCGCCGACACCGCGCGCAAGGCGAAGGCGAAGACCACCGGCGCGGTCGGCGGGGCGATGGCGCTGCTGCCGTTCACAGAAGAACAACTGCACAAAGTGTTCCTGGCGATGATCCTGGGCGCCGCGGCGGCGCTGGCTTGGTTTGTCGCCAGCTTAGCGGGCGTGCCCGCGCTGGCGCAGGCGCAAGTCGCTGCGCTGGCCGCCGATGCAGGGTTCGAGGTGCGCCGGGTCGAGGTGACCGGCGTCGACCGGATGAACGAGCTTAAAGTCTACGAGCGTGTGCTTGCCGAGCGCGACCGGCCTATGCCTTCCGTCGAGCTGGACGCGATCCGCGCCGATCTGCTGGCGCTGTCGTGGGTGGCGGACGCGCGGGTCAGCCGCCAGTTGCCCGATACGCTGGTGGTAGACGTGGTCGAGCGCACGCCGCGCGCGGTGCTGAGGAAGCCGGACAAGCTGGTCCTGATCGACGGCACCGGACACGAACTGGAGCCGATCACCCCCGCCAACGCCAAGAGCATGCTGGTCGTCACCGGCCCCGGCGCGGCGCGCCAGGTGGCGGCGCTTGACGATCTGCTGGAAGCGGCGCCCGCGCTCAAGCCTCAGGTGGCCGAGGCGGAATGGGTGGGTAACCGGCGCTGGAACCTGACCTTCAAGACCGGCCAGGTGCTCGCGCTGCCCCGCGGGGACCAGGAACCGGCGGGCGCGCTGGTGCAATTTGCCCGGCTCGATGGGGTCAACCGCTTGCTGGGGGGCAAGGTCGCCGCGTTCGACATGCGCGCCCCCGACCGCATCTACATGCGCATCCCGGGCCGCTCGGGAGCCAAGGCGCTCGAAGCCGCGAAGGGAGCCGAATGATGGGTCTACCCCGCATCGCCAAGGTATTCGGCGCGGTCAACGTCGGTAGTTTTCGCATCTCGGCCATGATCATGGGCTTGTCCGAGACGGGTGAGATGATCGTCCTGGGATCGGGCAACCGGCAAAGCCAGGGGATCAAGCGCGGTTATGTCACCGACATGGCCGCGGCGACCTACGCCATCCGCGATGCGGTGGAGCGGGCGGAGAAGAACGCTGGCACCAGCATCTCCAGCGTGTGGGTCGGGTGCGCGGGCGCCGGACTGGCGAGCCGGGTGGCCAAAGTCGAGATCGACATCGGCGGCCGGCGGATCGAGGAAGACGATATCGAGCACCTGCTGGTCGCCGCGCGCGATAGCATCCAGCCCGACGGGCGGATGGTGCTGCACGCGCAGCCGGCGCACTATACGCTCGACGGCGCGCACGGAGTCGCCAATCCGCGCGGTCTCCATTCCGAACGGCTGGGCGTCGATGTCCACGTGATGCTGGCCGACGGCGCGCCGATCCGCAACTTGATCGAGGCGGTGCAGAACGCGCACCTCGACGTCGAGGCCGTGGTCGCCGCGCCGATCGCCGCGGGCCACGCCTGCCTCAGCCCCGAGGAACGCGAGCTGGGCACCGCGCTGGTCGAAATCGGCGGCGAGGTGACCAACGTGGCGCTCTATGCCGGCGGGATGTTGCTGGGGCTGACCGCGATCCCGTTCGGATCTTCGGACATTACCGATGCCATCGCATCCGCCTTCGGCATCCGCCGGTTCCAGGCGCAGCGCCTGAAGAGCCGCTATGGTTCAGCGATCGCCTCGCCCAGCGACTACAAGGACATGGTGCCGGTGAACGGGCCGGGGGACGAGGCGGGCGGGCCTGCCGCGCGCGGCGCGGACGACAAGAACCGGGTCGCGCGGGCCGAACTGATCTCCATCATCACCGAACAGTTGGCCCGCCTGTCGGACGAGGTCGGCCGCGCGCTGAAAAGCATGGGCTTCACCGGGGCCAAGGGCGGGCAGGTGGTCGTCACCGGCGGCGGTGCCGAACTGGCAGGGATCGCCGAATACCTGCAGAGCGCGCTCGGCCGGCCGGTGCGGATCGGTAAGCCACCGGCCTTGCGGGGACTGGGCGAAGCGAACGCCAGTCCCAGCTTCGTGACCCTGGCGGGCCTGTGCCTGTACGCCGCCGATGACCCGGTGGACATCCGCGCCGTCGGTCGCCAGCACACTCCGACCGTCCGCTATTCCGGGCTCGGCGTCGCCACCCGGGTGTGGCGCGCGATGCGAGAATACTTTTGAAGTGACTTTGCGCTTGAACTATCGGCCGTTAACCGTTGTGGATAAGGGCGGGAAAACCATCCCTGCGCACCCCGGTTTGTGCCAAGCTGCGTTACGAATTTGTCAAATTGATCCCAATCTTCCGAGGGAAGCCACATGAGCATCAACATCGGTCCCCCCGCCACTGACGACCTGCGCCCCAAGATCATGGTGATCGGGGTGGGCGGCGCTGGCGGCAACGCGATCGCCAACATGATCGACGCGCAGATCGAAGGCGTGGACTTCATCGTCGCCAACACCGATGCGCAGGCGCTGGGCAACTCCTCGGCCAGCAAGCGCATCCAGCTGGGCCCCGACATCACCGGCGGCCTGGGTGCCGGCGCGCGGCCCGAAGTGGGCAAGGCGGCAGCGGAAGAAACCGTTGCCGAGCTCGAGGATGCGCTCGAAGGCGTCAACATGTGCTTCATCGCGGCCGGGATGGGCGGAGGCACGGGCACCGGCGCGGCGCCGGTGATCGCCGAGGCGGCGCGGCGCAAGGGCGTGCTGACGGTTGGCGTGGTGACCAAGCCGTTCCTGTTCGAAGGAACGCGCCGGATGCGCGCGGCCGAACAGGGCATCGACGAACTGCAACGTCACGTCGACACGCTGATCGTGATCCCCAACCAGAACCTGTTCCTGGTCGCCAAGGCGGAAACCACCTTCAAGGAAGCGTTCGGCCTTGCCGACGAGGTGCTTCAGCAAGGCGTCCGTTCGATCACCGATCTCATGGTCATGCCGGGTCTCATCAACCTCGACTTTGCCGACGTTCGCTCGGTGATGCAGGAGATGGGCAAGGCGATGATGGGCACGGGCGAGGGCGAGGGCGAGAACCGCGCGCTCGAGGCTGCCGAACGGGCCATCGCCAACCCGCTGCTCGACGGAGTCAGCATGGCCGGCGCCAAGGGGGTAATCATCTCGATCATCGGCGGCGAAGACATGAAGCTGCTCGAAGTCGACGAAGCGGCGAACCACATCCGCGAACTGGTCGACGAAGATGCCAACATCATCTGGGGTTCGGCCTTCAATCCCGACCTGCAGGGCAAGATCCGCGTCTCGGTGGTCGCCACCGGGATCGACGGGACCGGCGAAGTGGCCATGAACCAGCCGCGCACCTTCGCGCTCGGCGGCGGTCGCGCTCCCAAGCGCCCGGTGCTCGAACTGCCCGAGGAAGACGAGTTCGAGCTTCCCGCCGAAGCCGAGATCGCGGACGAGCCGCAGAGCGCGCAGGTCGCCAGCGAGGAGCGTCAACCGCTCGACCTGGGTACCAGCTTTGCTGACGACGAGGACGAGACCGGCGAGGAATACGGCGACGATGTCGACGGGATCGTCGATCCGCTGGCGGGCCTGCGCAACGACGAGGCCGATACGTACCAGCCAGCGCCGCAAGGCTATGGCGCGGCCGAAGCGGAAGCGGAAGCGGATGACGAAGACCTGTGGCTGACCGACGGCAAGGCCGCAGCGGAAGAGCCACGTCAGGAAGCGGACAATTCCGCCACTCAGGATGATCTGCTGCTCAATGCCGATCGGTTGGCCGAACAGGACGAACCGGTGCGCACGATGCTGGGCGGCGGACGCCGGCGCGGATTGGTTTCGGGCGATGCGGGCGGGGCAGCCGCTGGTGGTAGCACGTCCGCGGCCGGTGGCGCCGGTGGCGGCTCGGGCGGGAGCTCTGGCGCCGGCAGCACGCTGTTCGAGCGGATGGCAAACCTCTCACGCGGCGGTAGCCGCCCGTCGGATGACGAGGATGAGGGTGAAGAGGACGACAATGGGTCTGCTTCGCTGTCGATCCCGCGTTTCCTTGGCCGGCAGAACAACCAGTAACGCGGTGTCCTGCCGGCCAGCGGGCGCGTTCCGCGCGCGTTCAGCCAGGGCCGGATAGGGCACACAACCTATGTCGGTTCGCAAGATATCAGGTCTGACCTGCACAGCAGCGCCGCTCCTGGCGGCTTTGCCGTGGGTTCTCGGCAGCGGCGCGGCGAGCGCGCAGGATTACGCCGTGGTCCAGCCACTGCCCCCGCCGGCGGCCAGTGACCTCAGGTCGTCGCTCGGGCGGTTGGCGCGCAGCCCGGCGGATTTCGACGCGTTGATCGCGGCGGGCAAGGCTTCGCTCGCGCTGGGGGATGTGGACGCGGCAACCGGATTTTTCGGCCGCGCCGATGCGATCCGTCCAGGGGACGCCCGCGTTAGGGCAGGCTTGGCGGCGGCGAACCTGCGCTCTGACAGACCGATTGAGGCTCTGCAGTTGTTCGAGCAGGCCGTGGCGGCCGGGGCGCTCCCGGCGACGGTCGCCGGCGACCGCGGGCTCGCCTACGATCTGGTTGGCGACAATGCTTCGGCCCAGGCGCAGTACCGCATGGCGCTCGCCCTGGGCCCTGACGCTGAGGTCAGCCGTCGGCTGGGACTGAGCCTGGCGATCTCGGGCGACAAGAGGGGCTTCGAAGCGACGCTGCTGCCCCTGCTGCAACGCCGCGACTTTGCCGCCTACCGCGCACGCGCCTTCGGCCTTGCCATCCTGGGCGAGGAGCAGGAGGCGGTGTCGATCGTCGAGGCGGTGATGCCGCGCGATCTTGCCAACAGGATCAAGCCGTACCTGTCCTACATGCCCCGGCTGACCCGCGCGCAGCAGGCGGCGACCGGCAACCTCGGCGCTTTTCCCAAGGCAGCGCAGATCGGCCGCGACGATCCGCGGTTTGCGCAGCTGGCCGGGGTTCAGCCCGCTCCGCCAAGCCAGGCCGGTGACAGCCGCCTGACGCCGAGGGGCCAGCCGCTCGGGCCCAGGGTCGCGGCCGCCAGTCCGCCCCCCGCTCGCACCACGGCGGCCGAGCGGCGGCGCCAGCGCGCAAGCTCTACCGGCCCCACCAGCCTTGCCGAACGCGCGGCGGAAGCGAGAGCTGCCAGGGAGGCAAGGCGAACCCAGCCGCCCGTCAGGATCACGCAAGCCGCGCCGCCGGCTGCGACGGTGGTGCAGCGGCCCGCGCCGCCGCCTCCGGTCGTGCGAGCCGCCGCGCCACCACCGCCGCCACCGCCGCCGCCGCCACCGCCGCCCCCACCACCACCGCCGCCCCCAGTTACAGCGCCTGTCATCCAGTTGCCTGAGCCGCAGCCGGTGGTCGTGATGCAGTTGCCCGCGTCCACGGCGGCGCCGGGGTTCGACCTGGCGCAGGTTCAGCGGCCATCGGCGGCGCAACCCTCGCAAGCAGGGCTCGTGCAAGCGGCCGCGACCGCTCCCGCCGTCGCGCCGATCCCGGACGACGTGACCGTGGCCGATGCCTTCGCCGACCTGTTCAACGCCAACGGCGTCACCGCGCCCGCGGCAGGCGCGGTCGACATCACCGCGATCAAGCCCAGGCGCGAGGCGGTGCAGGTGGCCCGGGCCGAACCGGTCAAGGCGGCCCCGCCGCCGCCCCCCGCGCCAAAACCCAAGGTGCCGAGCCGCGTGTGGGTGCAGGTCGCCACGGGCAAGGATCTGAAGGCGCTCGGCTTCGACTGGCGCAAGTTCGCGAAGAAATCACCCGCGCTGCTCGGCAAGCGCGATGCCTACATCGCGAAATGGGGCGAGACCCGCCGGCTGGTCACCGGACCGTTCGATTCGGCCAAGGCGGCCAACACGTTCGTGTCCGACCTGAAGAAAGCCGGGATCGACGCGTTCGTGTTTACCAGCGATGCTGGCGAGGATGTCGCCCCGCTCAAATGAGCGCGCGGGCGGGGCGGGGCGCTCTCCACCGCTTTTGCACAGGCTGTGAACAGGGTTATCGGTTTGTCCCCAGCCGTTAACCTCGTCCGCATTGCGAGCCATTCCAGGCCCCGCCAATCACCGGGCAAGAAAAAGGACGGGACGCGCGACGCCATGAGAACCGAGCACGAAGACTACAGCCAGGCCGGCGACGACGCCGCCCCCGTCGACATGCTCGCCGCGCTGTTCGAAGCGCGGGGCTGGTCGCACGAGGTCGTTTCGCCGGAAGAGATTTCGGGCGAGGTGCAGGGTGCCTGGGCCAATTACCAGGTGCGCGCGATCTGGCGCACCGAGGACAACGTGCTGCAGTTGCTCTGCCTGCCCGACGTCCGCGTGACCGAGACCAAGCGCAGCGCCGCGCACGAGTTGCTGGCGCTGGTCAACGAACAGCTATGGCTGGGGCATTTCGACGTGTGGTCACAGGGCGGGATGCTGGTCTACCGCCATGGCCTGCTGTTGGGCGACGACGGGCTGCTGAGCCTCAGCCAGGCGCAGGGCTTGGTGGAAACCGCGGTCGACGAATGCGACCGGTTCTACCCTGCGTTCCAGTTCGTCCTGTGGGGCGACAAGAGCCCCCGCGATGCGCTCGCCAGTGCGATGGTCGACGCCGACGGAGAAGCCTGATCGGACAGCCCGCCATGACCGACCCATCATCGATCCTGATCGCGGGATACGGCGCCATGACGTCGGCGATGGTCGAAGGCTGGCTGAAAGCGGGCGTTCCGGCGGACACTTTCACCGCATACGGTCCGCGGCCCAAACACGTGCCTGCCGGGATGCGTTTCGTGACCGAACTGCCGAATGGGCGGTTCAATCTGGTCGTGCTGGGATTCAAGCCGCAGATATTGGGGGAGGCTGGTCCCCCGCTCGAACCCCTCGCCGGGCCTGACACCGCGCTGGTGTCGGTTCTCGCAGGGGTTGAGCTTGCCAGCCTGGCGCGGATGTTCCCCCGCGCAGGCGCCTTTGTCCGGCTGATGCCCAACTTGGCAGCGGCCCTCGGCAAGTCGCCGATCGCGTTGGTGGCAGAGGGGCTGACCGGCAGTCAGCGGGACGTCGTCACCGCGCTGGCCGATCACCTTGGCGGAGCGGAGTGGCTGGGGGACGAAAGCCAGTTCGAACTGGTGACCGCGCTGGCGGGATCGGGCCCGGGGTTCGTCTACCGCTTCATCGAGGCGCTGGCCGCTGCCGCCGCCGAACTGGGGCTCGATGCCGAGCAGGCCGAGCGGCTGGCGGTCAGGATGGTCGAAGGCGCTGGCGCTCTTGCCGCGGCCTCGCCCCTGTCACCCGGGGATCTGGCCCGGCGGGTCGCCAGCCCCGGCGGCATGACGCAGGCCGGGCTCGACGTGCTGGACGCGGACCAGGCACTGGCGCGGTTGCTGGGTGAAGCCTTGCGCGCTGCGCGTGATCGGGGCCGGGACATGGGGCGCGAGGCCCGAGGCGAAGGTTAACGCCGCACTGTCCGGTTTTCCTTGAATAGAGTGCGCAAAGTCCCGATATTGCTGTCACCGGCTTGTCGTCGCTCGGCGCCGGAATGGAGATTGTAAATGGCTGATTACAACGATCCCCGCGCGGGCACGACGGGCTTGGGGGCCGGCTTCGGCTCCGTTCCGCGCGCCGGTGGGCAGGTCGTGTTCGACGCAGGGCTGCGCAAGCACATGCTGTCGATCTACAACTACATGACCAGCGGGGTGCTGTTGACCGGCATCGTCGCTCTGCTGACGTTCAACTCTGGCCTGGCGGTGACGTTCGCCACCGGTCCGTTGATGTGGATCGTCGCGCTGTCGCCGCTCGCGATCGTCTTCGCGATGAGCTTCGGTGCGAACCGCTTCAGCAAGAGCACGTTGCAGATCATGTTCTGGGCCTTCGCGGCGCTGATGGGCCTGTCGCTGTCCACGATCTTCCTGCGCTTCACGGGCACGTCGATCGCGGTCACGTTCTTCGCCACGGCGGCGGCGTTCGCCGGTCTGAGCCTGTACGGCTACACTACCAGCAAGAGCTTGAGCGGCTTCGGCACGTTCCTGATCATGGGCGTGGTAGGACTGCTGGTAGCGATGGTCGCCAACATGTTCATCCAGAGCCCGGCCCTGATGTACGCCATCAGCGCGATCGGGGTGCTGATCTTCGCCGGTCTGACCGCCTACGATACGCAGCGGCTCAAGAATGAGTACGCAGTTCTTCGGGGTACCGAGTTCGCTGGCAAGGCGATCGTGCTCGGCGCGCTGACGCTTTATCTCGACTTCATCAACATGTTCCAGTTCCTGCTCAGCTTCATGGGCAACCGCGAATAATCGCACGCAGGACTCGCTTCATCGTGCCCGGGGTGCCCAGGACCATCAACCTGGCGCCCCGGGCATTTTCTTTGCCTGCCTAAGGCGATAGGGCGCCAGACGCTTCAGGCACGCGAAAGGCGGCGCGTGCCACGAAGCGGGGAACAGGAGGGCCGCGGCCGCATGCTTTTGATGTCACCGATGCGTATTCGAATGGTTTCGCTGGCCACCGGGCTGGCCGTGCTCGGCGCGTGCAAGACCACCCCGCCGCCGCCTCCGCCGCCGCCCCCGCCGCCCCCGCCGGTGGAGGTCATTCCCTATCGGCCGCTGCCCCCCGGCGGCGCGACGTACGTGATGAATATTCCGGGTCGGGGCGCCGACGGGCAGCGCCTGACGGTCCTCAAGAACCTGACCGACGACCAGCGTCTGTGGTACTTCCGCTCGGCGTGGAACGTCGCTGCGCTCAATTGCATCCAGCCGGAGGACGCGCCAATCCTCGATGGCTATCGGACGTTCCTAACGAGCAACGCCAAGACCCTGACGGCGACGAATCAGCGCCTCGACCGGACTTACCAGAAGGATTTCCCCGGCCGGAACGTTGGCATCGCCGAGCGTGAGCGGCAGATGACCATCGTGTACAATTACTTCGCGCTGCCCCCGGTACGCGCGGAGTTCTGCCAGGCGGCTCGGCAGGTCGCGGCGGCTCAGGCGGCCATGGCTAGCCCGGATGCCGCTGCGCTGGCCGCGGCGAACTTCGGTCAGTTCGAAACGCCGTTCGAGAAGTTCTTCAACGAGTATGAGCAATACCAGCGCGATTCCGCTGCCTGGGATGCCCAGTACGGCGCGCGCTACGGCGCCTCGCAGCCTGGTTATGTGGCGGTGCAGACCGCTCGCCTTGCGGCGGTGCCCCAGGCGGGCGTCAGCGATCCAGCGGCCACCACGCTCCAGCCGCTTGGCCAGGCGGGCGCGGTGACCGATCCTGAAACGGGCGCGTCCATCCCGGTGGTACCGGTACCCCAGGATGGCCAGTCCACGCCGGTCGTGCAGCCGGTGCCGGAGTCGGACGGGAAGCCATAAGCCGCACCGCGTACAAAGGTCTTTTCTTGCCGGACGCGGTTCGCTAAGCGCCGCGCTCTTCGCGGGGATTGCCGGTGCGAGGAAGAAACTGGAACGGGGCCGTAGCTCAGCTGGGAGAGCGCGTCGTTCGCAATGACGAGGTCAGGGGTTCGATCCCCCTCGGCTCCACCAGTTTCCCTCCGTCACTGACTGCCCCGGCACAGACTGCAGACGCAGCTTCATTCCGCTAGCCGCGATTGCGACCGAACGGTCGCTGCACCGGTTCTCGACATTCGCCATTCCGGGTTCGCCCCGAGACCTTTCCTGACCCATCTTGGCGCATCAAGCCCGCGCGCGACATTTGGGCCGCAGTCGGCTAGTTACCAAACCATGCATTTCCTCGATCAGGCCAAAATCTATCTGAAATCCGGTGCCGGCGGCCCTGGCGCCGTGTCTTTCCGGCGCGAAAAGTACGTCGAGTACGGCGGCCCGGATGGCGGCAATGGCGGCAAGGGCGGCGATATCGTGCTGGTCGCGGTCGCTGGCCTCAATACCCTGATCGACTTTCGCTACACCCAGCACTTCAAGGCCGCGCGCGGCGGACACGGGATGGGCAAGGACCGGACCGGCGCCTCCGCTCCCGATCTGGTGATCGAGGTGCCGGTGGGCACGCAGGTTCTCTCGGAAGACAAGGACGAGGTGCTCGCCGATTTCACCGAGATCGGGCAGCGGATCGTCCTGCTGGAAGGCGGCATGGGTGGGCGCGGCAACGCCAGTTATAAGACCAGCACCAATCGCGCCCCGCGCCAGCACCAGCCCGGCATTCCGTCGGAAGAGATGTGGGTCTGGCTGCGGCTGAAACTGCTGGCGGATGTGGGGCTGGTGGGTCTGCCGAACGCGGGCAAGAGCACTTTCATCAACCAGGTGTCGAACGCGCAGGCGAAGGTGGGCGATTATGCCTTCACCACGCTGGTGCCGAAGCTGGGCGTGGTGCGCCACCGCGGACGGGAATTCGTGCTGGCGGACATTCCGGGCTTGATCGAAGGCGCCGCCGAGGGCGCGGGCATCGGCGACCGGTTCCTGGGCCATATCGAACGCTGCCGGGTGCTGATCCATCTGATCGACATCGGCGGGGTCGACCCGGTCGAGGCGATGCAGGTGGTCGAGGAAGAGCTCGCCGCTTATGGCGAAGGGCTGGAGGACAAGGCGCGGCTGGTGGCGCTCAACAAGATCGATCTCGCCGACGCGGAGCTGGCGGAAGACTACGCCAAGGAGCTGCGCGCGGCGGGGGCGGACGACGTGTTTCCGATCTCCGGCGCGACCGGGGCCGGGGTCGAGCGCCTGCTCGATGCGGTGCTAGGATACCTGCCCGACCGGACCGCGACCGAGACCAAGGGCAACGAGGTCGAGGACGTGCCCGAAGACGGTGGGGATTGGTCCCCTATCTAGCCGATGGCGGTTACCGCGCTCTCCCATCTCGGCGCCGCGGAAACCTGTCCGCGGCTGGTGCTCAAGGTCGGCTCCGCCTTGCTGGTGGACCGCGCGGGCGCGGTGCGGCGCGAGTGGCTGTCGAGCCTTGCCGCCGAAATAGCCGAGAAGCGCCGTCAAGGGCAGGAAGTGCTGGTGGTCAGCTCGGGCGCGATCGCACTGGGTGCGCGGCGCCTGGGCCTGGCGCATGGCGGACGCGCCAGCCTTGCCGATGCCCAAGCGGCTGCGGCGGTCGGCCAGATCGCCCTGTCGGCCATCTGGTCCGAACTGCTCGAGGTGGAAGGGATTACCGCCGCGCAGCTGC
Source organism: Altererythrobacter sp. TH136 (assembly GCF_007065885.1). Classification (NCBI taxonomy): domain Bacteria; kingdom Pseudomonadati; phylum Pseudomonadota; class Alphaproteobacteria; order Sphingomonadales; family Erythrobacteraceae; genus Altererythrobacter; species Altererythrobacter sp. TH136. Next base: position 2,428,936 of record NZ_CP041409.1, read on the forward strand.
TGTTGACCCTCGACGATCTGGAGGACCGCCGCCGTTATCTCAACGCATCGTCGACGCTGGCCCGATTGCTCGAGCGAGGAGCGGTCCCGGTGGTGAACGAGAACGACAGCGTCGCGACCGCCGAAATCCGCTTTGGCGACAACGACCGGCTCGCGGCGCGGGTGGCGCAAGCGGCAGGGGCCGATGCGGTGGTGCTGCTGAGCGACGTTGACGGGCTGTTCGACCGCGACCCGGCCGACCCTACCGCCGAACTCGTACGCGAGGTGAGCGGGATCGACGAGCAGGTTCGCGCCATGGCCGGCGGCTCGTCGGGCTCCGGCATGGGATCGGGCGGCATGGTGTCGAAGCTGCAGGCGGCCGAACTCGCCGGGCGCGCCGGTATCGCGCTGGCTATTGTCAACGGCACCCATGCGCGTCCGCTGTCGCGCGCCATCGCTGCGGATCGGGGAACCCTGTTCCAGCCGCAACGGCGCGACGGCGGGCGCAAGGCATGGCTCGGTGGGCGGCTGGCCCCGGCGGGAGTGCTGACGGTGGACGAAGGCTGTGCCGCTGCCCTTGCCGAAGGTGCGAGCATTTTGGCCGCCGGGATCACGGCGGTCGATGGCGACTTCGCGCGCGGTGATCTGGTGACAGTGCATGGCCCCAAGGGCGATCGGCTTGCCCAGGGGCTGGTCGAGTATTCGGCCGGCGAATGCCGCGCCATCGCGGGGCGGAAAGCGAGCGAGCAGGCGGACTTGCTCGGTTACGCCTCGCGCGCGGCGGTGGTCCACCGCGATCACATGGTCCTACTGTGAGCGCGCCGCTGATCGCCCTCACCGGCGGCACCGGGTTTGTCGGCAAGGCCACCTTGGCCGCGCTCGCCCGGCAGGGCTATCCAGTCCGCGCGCTGGCGCGCACGCTGCCTGCCGACCGATCCGGCGCCACGGAGTGGGTTCGCGGAGACCTTGCCGACCGGCCAGCGCTCGACCGGCTGGTTGCCGGGGCGGAGGCGGTGATCCATGTCGCCGGGCTGACCACCGCGACCGAGGCCAGCGCATTCGAAGCCGCCAACGTAGCGGGCACGCTCGCGGTGATCGAGGCCGCCGCGCGCGCTGGCGTTCCGCGGTTCATATTCGTCTCATCGCTATCCGCGCGGGAGCCGCAGCTGTCGGAGTACGGCGCCTCCAAGGAGCGCGCCGAACGGCTGGTTCGGGCCAGCGGTCTCGACTGGACGATCGTGCGCCCCCCCGGCGTGTACGGCCCGTGGGACGTCGACTATCTCGAGATGTTCAAGCTCGCAAAAGTGGGGGTGGTCCCGGTGCCGCCGCCCGGGCGCAGCTCGCTCATCCACGTGCAGGATCTCGCCGAACTGCTGGTCGCTCTCATTCCCGGGGGGGAGGGGGTCAGTCACCAGCTGTTCGATCCGGACGACGGGCATCCGGGAGGCTGGTCTCACCGGGAGCTCGCCCGGGTGATCGGCTGGGCGGTCGGGAAGCGGCCGTGGGTGGTGCACCTTTCGCGCGGCCTTCTCGGCGCCGCATCGCGCGCGGATCGGCTGCTCCGCCGATCCCGCGCGCGACTGACCGCGGACCGGGTGGGTTACATGCTGCACCCTGACTGGCTCTCGGACGCCAAGCGGGCAGTGCCTCCCGAGCTCTGGCGTCCGCGCATCCCCACGCGCGAAGGGCTGCGAGCGACAGCGCGCTGGTACCGCGACAAGGGCTGGTTGTGAGACGGTTGGACAGCGGGCAGCAGCGCGCATAGCGTCTGCCCCGGACCACGAGTCGCGCTGTTGCAGACTCGTGGACACAAGGGGAGATCCGATGCGCCAACTCTTACTCATCGCTTCACTGGCGGCGCTTGCCGCCTGCAACAACAACACCGCGCCAGCCGACGCCGAGAGCGAGGCCACCGCTGACGTCGCGGCCGCATCCACGCCGGCGACCGCGCCAGCAATGGCAGCCGATGGCAAGGACCCGGTCGGCAAGTTCCGCATCACCACGTCGGATGGCCGGGTGGTCGAAGAAGAGGTGAAGGCCGACGGCACTTACGTCAGCACCGCCGATGGCAAGACCGTCGAGACGGGCCGCTGGGTTCAGAAATCGCCGACCACCTACTGTTACACCAAGACCGGCGAGACCGCGGAACAGTGCAACACCGAAAGCGTCGATGCCAAGGGCGTGTGGACCACCACCGGCCCGGACGGGAAGACCGCGACCGTCGTGCGGCTCGGCGCCTGAACTAGAGGAACGGTTCGAACCCCGGCGGCAGTTCGCCGTCGGGGCCGAGCTGGACAGGCGAGTGGATGCCGCACTCGGTCTTGTCCCAACCCTTCCATCGGCCCGAACGCGGATCGTCACCGTCCGCCACCTGGCTGGTGCACGGCATGCAGCCGATGGATGGATAGCCTTCGGCCACCAACGGATGAGGCGGCAGGTCGTGCGCCGCGATATAGGCGGCAAGATCGGCCGCCTGCCAATCGATCAGCGGATTGATCTTCAGCCGGCCCTGGGCATCGGCGGTATCGACTTCGAACCGCGGCAGGTTCGCCCGCGTGCTGGACTGGAACGCCTTGCGCCCAGTGAGCGAGGCGTCGAACCGGGCCAGCGCTTTTTCCAGGGGGCGGACCTTGCGGATTTCGCAGCAGCCATCGGGATCGTACGACCAGCGAAGGCCGCTGTCGTCACGCGCCGCCAGGTCAGCCGGGTCCGGCTGAAGGATCTGCAGGTTTGAGAGTCCCAACCGCTCGACCAGCTGATCGCGGTAGGCCAGCGTTTCGGGAAAGTGCTTGCCGGTGTCGAGGAACAGCACGGGCGTTGCCGGATCGACCTGCCCGATCAAGTGCAGCAGCACGGCGCTCTCGGCACCGAAGCTGGATACCACCGCAACATCGCCGGCAAGCCGGTCCTTGAGCACCGCGTCAAGCACCGCGGCGGTGTCCGCCCCACGAAACATGCGGTTGAGCCGGATCGCGTCCGAGTCGCTGAAGCGGGGTCCGGTGTCGATCCGGTCGCGCACCCGGTCCATGGCGGGGTCAGCCATGACGCAGACGCCAGATCGGGATACGGTCGTCGGCCGCTGGAACATAGACGTGATCCCACCGGGTCAGCGCGATCTCCGCGTCCCGCGGGTCGATCGGCTTGTCGGGCGCGAAGCTGTCGAACCCGCAGCGGCGCATGAAGAAGATAAGGTCGACCAGCACGTCGCCGGTCGCCTTGATCTCGCCGGTGTAGCCCGCTTCACGCAGCATCCGCGCGGTCGAAAAACCGCGCCCGTCACGGAACTTGGGGAAGTCCACTTCGACCAGCCGCACCCGTGACAGGTGCGGGTACAGAACGGTCACGTCCTCGCCGGCTTCGATGCGGACGGACACCGCCTCGTCCTGCTCCAGGAACGCATCGAGCGACACTGCCGGTTCGTCGGCCGCCACATCGTCGCGGAAACGCAGACCGGCCGCGTATTCTTCGGTCGCGGCGGGGGTGGGGTTGCCGGACTCAGCCATAGATCGCCTCCTTGAACCCTTCCATGCCGACGCGGCGGTATGTGTCGATGAATCGCTCCCCGCCTTCGCGCACCACCCGGTAGTGCTCGACCGCGCGTTCGACCGCGTCAACGATGCCGTCCTCGTCAAATCCAGGCCCGGCGATCTTGGCCTGGCTGGTGTTCTCGTCGCCTGAGCCGCCGAGCAGGAGCTGGTAGCTTTCGCTGCCCTTCCGGTCGACGCCCAGGATGCCGATGTTGCCGGCGTGGTGATGCCCACACGCATTGATGCAGCCCGACACCTTGATCTTGAGCTCGCCGATGTCGGCCTGCCGCTCCGCCTCGGCAAAGCGCTGCGCGATCTTCTGTGCGACGGGGATGGAACGGGCGTTGGCGAGACTGCAGTAATCGAGCCCCGGACAGGCGATCACGTCGGTCACCAGATCGAGATTGGCATCGGCGAGGCCAGCCGAGACCAGCGCTTGCCAGACCACGAACAGGTCCGCCTTGCGCACGTGCGGCAGCACCAGGTTCTGCGCGTGGGTGGCGCGCATTTCGTCGAAGCTGTACCTCTCCGCCAGGTCGGCCACGAGGTCCATCTGCTCGGCCGAGATGTCGCCGGGGATGCCGGCGGGGGGCTTCAAGCTGATGTTGGCGATCGCATAGCCCGGCTGGTTGTGCGCGACCACCTGCCGCTCCACCCAGCGGGCGAAGGCCGGATCGCTGAGATCGATGGTATCGCTCAGCTCCTGTTCGTAGGCGGGCGGGGTGAAGTAGGCGGCGATGCGATCGTATTCGGCCTGCGGAAAGTCCTCGTCCAGCAAAAGGAAATGCGCGAACTCTTCCTCGACCTGGCGGGTGAATTCTTCCTGACCCAGGTCGTGCACGAGGATCTTCATCCGCTGCTTGTGGATGTTGTCGCGCCGCGCATGGCGGTTCCACACCCGCAGCACCGCCTGCAGATAGCTGAACAGCTGGTTGGCCGGCAGGAATTCCCGGCTGCGGTAGGCAATGAACGGGGTGCGCCCCATGCCGCCGCCAAGAAAAACCTCGAACCCGGTCTCGCCCGCCGGATTGCGGACGATGCGCAGCGCAAAGTCGTGCCAGCGCAGCGCCACCCGGTCTTCCGGCGAAGCGATGATCGCGATCTTGAACTTGCGCGGCAGGTAGCTGAATTCCGGCATGAACGTGGTCATCTGCCGCAGCATCTCGGCCCACGGGCGCGGGTCGATCACTTCGTCCGCCGCAGCGCCCGCATAGTGATCGGAACTGACGTTGCGGATCGATTCACCGCTCGTCTGGATCGCGTGCATCTCCACCGTGGCGAGGTCCGCCAGGATGTCCGGCGCCTCGGCCAGCTTGATCCAGTTGTACTGGATGTTCTGCCGGGTGGTGAAGTGGCCATACCCGCGGTCATATTTGCGCGCGATGTGCGCCAGCATGCGCATCTGCCGGCTGTCGAACGTGCCATAGGGAATGGCGACCCGCAGCATGTAGGCGTGGAGCTGCAGATAGAGACCGTTTTTCAGCCGCAGCGGCTTGAACTGGTCGTCGTCCATCTTGCCTTCGATGCGGCGGCGGACCTGGTCGCGGAATTCCTCAACCCGGGTGTCGACCATGGCCTGGTCGTATTGATCGTAGCGGTACATGTCAGATCACCCATTCGCGTAGGTCAGGATCGGCGGGCTTGATCATGAGGTCGGACCGCACGGTCGGGCCGAGCGCGCGCACGCGGTCCTTGATATGTGCCGGGCGCACGCCCTCGGCAGTTTTCTCGCCGTCGATGATGTAGGGATTGTTGACGCGGCAGGTCGCGGTCTCGCGTGCCATGATCGCTTCGGCATCGGCGCCGGCATCGACCGCATCGGCCACATGGAGCGACCAGTCGACCCCCGTCCACCAGGTGACCGCCCCTGTTTTCAGGTCGTTGCCCGTGATGATCCTCATGCCGCATACTCCGCAATTGCCGCGATGGTGGCGTCCTCGCGCGCCGTGACTTCACCGATCACGATCAGCGCCGGGCTCTTGACCTGCTCGCGCTCGACCAGGTCGGGCAGGGCGGCAAGCGGCCCCCGCAGCACGCGCATGGTCGGACGAGCGCCATTCTCGAGCACCGCCAGTGGCATGTCCGGGGCAAGGCCGTCACTCATCAGCTTTTCAGCGATCTGCGGCGCGGTCTTCACGCCCATGTAGATCACCAGGGTGCGACCCTTTCCGGCAAGCCCGGCCCAGTCCTGCTCCGCCAGGCCCTTGCACTGGCCGGCGACGAAGCTGACGACGCTGGACGCGTCGCGATGTGTGAGCGGGATTTGCGCGGCGGCCGCGGCACCGTTGGCGGCGCTGATGCCGGGGACGACCTCGACGGTGAGACCGGCGGCACGGCAGGCTTCCGCCTCCTCGCCGCCGCGGCCGAACACGAACGGATCGCCGCCCTTCAGCCGCACGACGCTGCGCCCGGCGCGGGCGGCGCGAACGAGCAGCGCATTGATCTGGTCCTGCGGCAGCGTGTGTCGTGCGCGGCTCTTGGCGACGGAGATCAACTCGGCCGCCGGGTTCACCATCTCCAGCACCGCCCGATCGACCAGCCCATCATGCACCACCAGCTCGGCGCGTTCCAGCAGCCGCGCGGCGCGCAGCGTCAGCAGGTCGGGATCGCCGGGGCCTGCGCCCACGAGATAGACTGTGCCGTTAGTATCCGGGCCGGTTGTTTTCATGACACTTGATTGGGCACGGGCTGTCACGCCTGCCAGCCAGATTGCCTGTCAGAGCGGGTAGGCGAAATTTCGATAGCTTGGGTAGCCGCCCGAAAAGCTACGCTTCCGGCTTGTCGATCCGTTGCGAAATGGCCGCCACCAATTGCTGGAACTGCTCGTTGTCGCGCAGATTGAGGTCGCGCTGCGGAAAGGGGATCTCCACCCCGCTTTCCTGAAACAGCTTCCACAACCGTTTCAACACGTCGGAACGCACGTTGCCGACGCCTTCTTCCGGGTCATCGATCCAGCAATGGATCACGAAATTGACCGAGCTGTCGCCATACGCTTCCAGCCAGACCACCGGCGGCGGCGTGGTCAGCACGCGCCGCGCGCTTTTCGCCGCCTCCAGCATCAGCTTCTCGGCGAGGTCGAGGTCGCAGCCATAGGCGACCCCCACGGGAACCTGGATGCGCACGTTCTTGGACGAATACGACCAGTTTTCCACTTGGTTGACCATCAGGTTTTCATTCGGGATCAGGTATTCGCGCTGATCGCGAGTGGTCAGCGAAACCGCGCGAATGCCGATCTTGCGGATCTGGCCGAAGTTCATGTTGCCGGCCGAATCCGCGATCGCGATCACGTCGCCCGGCTTGATCGATCGGTCCATCAGCAGGATGATGCCCGCGATCAGGTTGCCGAAGGTCTTTTGCAGGCCAAAACCGATCGCGAGGCCAAACGCACCCGAAAAGACCGCAAGCGCGGTCAGATCGATGCCGAGAATGTCGATCCCCAGCAGGATTGCGAGCGCCCACACACCGATAGTGATCAGTTTTTCCGCCAGCAGCCGCTGGGTGGTGTCCAGCCGCGTCATTCGCCGCAGCAAATGGCGGGCCCCCTTGCTGATGAACCACGCCGCGACCCAGACGGCGATGATGATCGCCACGAACACCAGCGCGTCCCACACCGACACGCGGGAACTTCCGAGAGTGACGGCCAGGCTGTCGAGCGTGTCGACGAACCCGCCAACAGTGCCGCTTTGTCCCGCCACGGCGTCTCGCAAGCCATCCGCGGCGCGAACGTCCCTATCTCCAGGCGCGGTCATGTGTTCTCCATGGCGGCGAATGCCTGTGCGAGATCCTCGATCAGATCACCTGCGTCCTCCAGCCCGATCGACAGTCGCACGCCAAGCTTGTCCTGGCTGGGCCAGTCCGCCGGCGGCCACGCTGTGGCGGACCGTATCGCCGCCGGGTCGAACGGGGTCACCAGGCTTTCGAACCCTCCCCAGCTGAAGCCGATCCCGAACAGGCGCAGCGAGTCGATAAAGCGTGCGCGGGCGGCCGCGTCGCGGCCATGGAGCACGAAGCTGAGCAGCCCGCAGCCGCCGGTGAAGTCGCGTTGCCAGATCGCGTGACCGGGGGAGCCGGGCAGCATCGGGCACAGCACGCGCGCCACCTCGGCACGGTCCTGCAACCACTGCGCGATCGCGAGTGCGGAGGCAGTGCTCCGCTCCAACCGCAAGCCCATCGTTCGCAGTCCGCGCAAGGCCAGCGCGGCGTCGTCGGGGGAGACCACCTGGCCCAGGCTTTGCGCCGTCTGCCGCAACCGCGCGTGCCAGCGTTCGCCGGCGCTGGCCGAGCCCATCATTAGGTCCGAATGTCCACCCACGTGCTTGGTGAGGCTCATCACCGAGATGTCGCACCCACTCGCCAGCGGCTGGAACCCGAGCGGGCTGGCCCAGGTGTTGTCCATCACGCTGACAGCGCCCTTGGTATGGGCGATACGGGTGAGGACGGGGACGTCGCATACCTCCATCGTCAGACTGCCGGGGCTCTCGATCATCACTCCGCGGGTCCGCTCGCAGAAGGCGGCTTCGTAAGCGGGCAGGTCGAGCGGATCGAAGAACCGCGCCTCCACCCCCATGCGCGCGAGCAGCCCCTTGGCCATCAGCCGCGTGGGTTCATACGCATTGTCCGTCACCAGCAGCACATCGCCCGGCCGTAGTACCGCGAGCAACGCCCCCGCGATGGCCGCGACCCCGCTGGGATAAAGGACGGTGCCCGCCGCGCCTGCCTCCAGCTCGGTTAACGCCTCAGCCAACGCCCACTGCGTCGGTGCTCCGCGGCGCCCGTAGAAGAAATGCCCGTCCGCGTTGTGGTGCTTGCCGGCTTCCAGCGCGGCCATGTCCGCGTAGAGATGCGTGCTGGCGCGCCAGACGGGAGGGTTGACCACCGGTCTCGTCCACTCATGACGCCGCCCGGCTTCGACCAGGCGGGTGGCGGGCTGGCGATCGGGCGCCTTGCTCAAACGGGCGCCCCTGTTTCCTTCGGTGTGTCAGGGTCCGCGCCCCATTCGCTCCAACTGCCGTCATAAAGCGCGGCATTCTCCACTTCGAGGAGGTGGAGGGCGAACAGCAGGACGGAGGCGGTGACGCCGCTGCCGCAGGTGGTGACGATCGGGCGTGCCAGATCGATGCCAGCGCGTTCAAACGCGGCGCGCAGTTCGCCCGGCGGTCGGAAAGTGCCATCGCTCCGGTAGAGGTCGCGGAAGAACAGGTTGCGCGAGCCGGGGATGTGACCGCCCGACAGCCCGTGGACAGCGTCTGCTGTCTCGCCGGTGAAGCGCGCTCCGTCGCGCGCGTCGAGCACCTGTTCGTTTCCGCTGGCGATGTTGGCCAGCATATTCTGCTTGCTCCGGACGCGCTGCCAGTCGGCTTCGCGCTCATCAGGCGGGGTGCGCGCTGGAAAAGTGGCCCCCGATGCCAGCGGCCTGCCTTCCGCCTTCCACTTCGCCAGCCCGCCATCGAGGATGGCGACCTGGGTCATGCCGTTCATGCGCAGGATGAACCACGCGCGCGCCGACGTCTTCACGTCGCTATCGTCATAGATCACCACCCGGTCGTCGCGGGCAATGCCGAGTTCGGCCAGGCGCTGTGCGAACTGGGCCGCGGTCGGCAGAGCGTTGGGGACCGCGGAGGTGCTGTCCTTTAGCGTCGGCAGGTCAAGGAACAGAGCACCGGGAATATGGCCCGCGGCATATTCCGCCGCAGGATCGCGTCCGGCTGCGGGAAGATGCGTGGAGGCATCGACGATCTTCAGATCGGATGCATCAAGCTCGCGGGCGAGCCACTCGGTCGATACCAGGCTGTCCATGCCGGGAAGCCTTGCCGCCTGGCGGCGAGCGGGTCAATCGAGCGCGTGCTGGCTCACCGCGCTATAGGTTTGCGGCATCTCGTCGAGGCGGAACGGCTGGAGCCGCCGGCTCGCGCCCCCCGAAACGCCCACGACAAATGTCCGGGCGATCGGCGACACACTGTCGGCTTCGGCCCGCACCCGGAGCAGCGGAACATAGACCACCGCCTTGCCGTGGGGGATCGGGCGGATCTCGCTGACCGGCAGGCGCAGCTCTCCGGTAAACTGGACCGATGCGCCGGGGTCGAGCTGTTCGAATGTCTTAACCTGCGCCAATGGCACCTGCGGGTCGGCCAGCTGCTGATCCGTCGGGATCCGGGCGTGCGCGGTGACCAGGTCCGCGCCCAGGCGGAGGTCGCGCAGCGGTTGCGCACTCCGGTTGGTGACCACCATTTCATAGCTGAGGGTGGCAAACATCATGCTGCGCGACAGGCGCACGGCGCGCGCCTCGATGGTCAATTGCGGACCGGTCGCGGTCAGGGGAGGCGCAGCGGCAAGCGTCGGCCCGGGCGCGGCCGGCACGCGCGGCCGCTCGATCTCCACCGACGGTGCTTCCGCGGAACTGCGACGGCGCCACCACAAAGCTGCGGCAGCGCCAGCCAGCACAAGCGCACCGGCCAGCGCGTAGAGCCAGCCCGGAAGCCCCTCCTCCTCAGCCGGTGCAGTGGGCAGGGGAGCCGGCAAGGGAGTGGCTGCCGCACCCGGCAGCGGCGCGGACGGGAGCGTCTCCGCGGCGGCGGGGGCGATCGGCGATGGGCTCGCGGTAGCGGCGGGTGACAGCGGCTGCTCGGCCGTGGTCGTCACGGGCGGGGCGGTTCGCGGAGGTAGCGGGTTGCTGGCGGGCGAGGCTACTGGCCGCGGCGCGGGGGCAGTGGTGGCGCGCGGGGTGGGCGCGGGCGTCGGCGCCGGCGTGGGGCGCGCGGAAGGGACCGGCGTTGGGGTGGGCGTGGTGTCGCGCGGCCGGGTCAGGATCGGCGCATCAGGATCCACCGGTCCCTGGATGTCGGTCGGCGTCGGCGTGGGCGTGGGCAGCCGGAACCCGCCCGGCGCGGTCTGCGCGGCCAGCGGAGCTCCGGCGAGTGCTAACGCGAGCAGACTGATGGGGGCGAGGTGTCTCATGGCTCCGGTAAGCAGCGGCGTCTTAAGCGTCGACGGCGCTGAATAGGCACTGAATTGGGCAAGTCCACAGCCGCCTTGAACCCTCCAGTGATAAAGCCCAGATGCGCGGCATGAGCGACACACCCCTTCCGCCAGCTTCCGGGCCGCTGCACCTCGGCCAGGCGAGTTCGCTGCCCGCTTCGCCTGAGGAGGCGGTGCTCGATTACGTCCCGAACCCCCGCCGCGAGGGGCTGTACCTGGTGCGGTTCGCGGCGCCGGAGTTCACCTCGCTGTGTCCCGTGACCGGGCAGCCGGACTTTGCGCATCTGGTGATCGACTATGCGCCGGGTGAGACGATCGTCGAATCGAAAAGCCTGAAGCTGTTCCTCGGCAGCTTCCGCAATCACTGCGGGTTTCACGAGGATGTGACGGTGGGCATCGGCCAGCGGCTCGCACAAGAGATGCAACCTCGCTGGTTGCGCATCGGCGGCTACTGGTATCCGCGCGGCGGCATTCCGATCGACGTTTTCTGGCAAACCGCTGGGCCCCCGGAAGGGCTGTGGGTGCCGGATCAGGGCGTCGCCAGCTACCGGGGTCGGGGATGAACGCGACCCGCACCGAAAGCGACACCTTCGGACCGATCGAAGTTCCGGCCGATCATCTATGGGGGGCGCAGACCCAGCGGTCATTGCACAACTTCCGCATTGGCGGCGAGACGATGCCGGTGCCGCTGATCCGGGCGGTGGGTACGATCAAGCGGGCGGCAGCGGAAGCAAACCGCGAACTGGGCGTACTCGACGGCGGACTGGCGGATGCGATCGTCTCCGCCGCGCAACAGGTGATCGACGGCCAGCTGGACGGCGAGTTTCCGCTGGTCGTGTGGCAGACCGGATCGGGCACCCAGTCGAACATGAACGCTAACGAGGTGATCGCCAATCGCGCGATCCAGCTGCTCGGGGGCCAGATCGGATCCAAGCAGCCGGTCCACCCGAACGACCATGTCAACATGAGCCAGAGTTCGAACGACACGTTCCCCAGCGCGATCAACGTCGCGGCGGCGGGCGAGGTGGTGCGGCACCTGCTGCCGGCGCTCAAGGCGATGCACGCCGATCTCGCCGCCAAGGCCGATCAGTGGAGCGACATCGTCAAGATCGGGCGCACGCACACCCAGGACGCGACCCCGCTGACGCTGGGGCAGGAGTTTTCCGGCTACGCAGCCCAAGTGGCCGCGGGGATCGAGCGGATCGAGCTGACGCTGCCCGGGCTGTACGAGCTGGCGCAAGGCGGCACGGCGGTGGGCACCGGCCTTAACGCACCCGCTGGGTTCGCCGAAGCCGTGGCGGAGCGGATCGCGGCCATCACCGGCCTGCCGTTCGTCACCGCGCCCAACAAGTTCGCCGCGCTGGCCGGGCAGGACGCGCTGGTGTTCGCGCACGGGGCGCTCAACGCGCTCGCGGCCGCGCTGTACAAGATCGCGAGCGACATCCGCCTGCTGGGTTCCGGCCCGCGGTCCGGCCTGGGGGAACTGGCCTTGCCGGAAAACGAACCCGGCAGCTCGATCATGCCGGGCAAGGTCAACCCGACGCAGGTCGAGGCACTGACCCAGGTCTGCATCGAGGTGTTCGGCAATCACGCCGCGCTGACGTTCGCCGGCAGCCAGGGGCAGTTCGAGCTCAACACCTATCGCCCGGTGATGGCGTGGAATTTCCTGCGGTCGGTGCGGCTGCTGGCGGATTCCGCCGAAAGCTTCACCGAGCACCTGCTGAAAGGGTTGGAGCCGCGGCGGGACAACATTCAGCGGGGGCTGGAGAACTCGCTGATGCTGGTGACCGCGTTGGCGCCCGAGATCGGTTACGACCGGGCCGCGGCGATCGCCAAGCAGGCGCACAAGGAAGGCTCTACCTTGCGCGAAGCGGCGCTGGCGAACGGGGTGAGCGGAGCCGACTTCGATCGGCTCGTCCGGCCGGAGACCATGGTCTAGCCGTCCGCCAGCTCGATCCACACCGGCGCGTGGTCGCTGGTTTTCTCCCAACTGCGCGCTTCGCGATCCACCTCGGCCGCGCGGAGCCGGTCCTTGAGCGACGGGCTGAGCAGGAAGTGGTCGATCCTCAGCCCGGCGTTGCGCGCAAAGGCATTTCGGAAGTAGTCGAAGAAAGTGTAGATCGTCTCGTCCGGGTGCAACGCGCGCACGGCATCGGTCCACCCCTGATCGACCAGCCGGAACCACGCGTCGCGCACTTCCGGCGCGAACAGCGCGTCGTCGAGCCAGCGTTCGGGTTTGTAGACGTCGCGTTCGGTCGGCATGACGTTGAAATCGCCCAGCAGCAGCACCGGCAGATCGCTCGCGATCAGTTCGGCGGCGTGGGCGGTCAGGCGTTCGAACCATCGCAGCTTGTAATCGAACTTGGGGCCGGGGCGGGGGTTGCCGTTGGGGAGATACAGGGCGCCGAAGATGATGCCGTTGATCGCTGCTTCCAGGTAACGGCTCTGCTCGTCCTCGGGATTGCCGGGCAGGCCGCGCCGCGTTTCGTGTATCTGGCCGACACGGCTCAACAGCGCCACCCCGTTCCAGCGGCTCTGCCCGTGCCAGAGGACATCGTACCCGAGCCGGCGGATGGGTTCGGCGGGGAATTTCTCGTCCGGAGCCTTGAGTTCCTGCAAGGCGACGACGTCGGGCTTCGCCTGCTCCAGCCAGCGCAGCAGCACCGGCAACCGGCCGTTGACCCCGTTCACGTTGTAAGTTGCGATCTTCACGTCGCCTCAACGCCCTGGCTGCCGCAACGGTGCCCGGCAGCTGGAACGAACCGCTCCCTCACGCTGGTTCGGCGCACTCCGCCACCGGCTGTGCGAGTGGGCGATGCGAGGGAGGCGGTGCCGGTTACGGGAGGTGCTCTTCCGCAAGATTCCTTCGGGATCGCAATAGTCTCATCGGCGAGACAGTTCCCCTGATGACGCCGCTCTACCGTGTTCACATAGCGCATGTTGCGATTATCGCTGCGAAGCTGAGCGTGAAGTTGAAGGGCCCGATGTTGATCGATGCCGGCAGGGGAACTGGCAAGGACCCGCTGTCTCCATCGCGCCGCGCCAGGCGGATGATGCGGCATGTCACCGCAGCGATCTGCAAGCGATAGCCCGCGTCTAATCGTGACCTTCGAAATTGCTGCGCAAAGACCCGCGCAGCAGTCCGCCGGCCGCTGGACTCCCCGACGCTAGCCGCGATGCAAACGCCGCAAGCACGTTGAAGGTGGCGTCGATCCGTGGAAAGCACACGACCAAGCAACTCAGCAAGGAGCGGTCCCGTGGCGATCCAGACCAACGAATACCCGGCGCGGGGCTATGCAGCCACCTCGCCCGAAAGCGGCATGGCGCCCTTCCGCTTCAACCGGCGTGGCTTGCGGGACAATGACGTACTCATCGACATCACCCATTGCGGCATCTGCCACTCGGACCTGCACACCGCACGGAATGATTGGGGCCGCACCGTGTACCCGGTGGTGCCGGGGCACGAGATTGTTGGCACCGTCAGCGCGGTCGGCGATGCGGTAACCATGCACCGCCTTGGCGACCGGGTGGCGATCGGCTGCATGGTCGACGCCTGCCTTGAGTGCGACCACTGCAAGGCGGGGCTGGAGCAGTACTGCAAGAACGGCATGACCGGCACGTACAACGGGAAAGATCGTCAGGACGGGTCAATCACCTTCGGCGGTTATTCGGACCGGATCGTCTGCCGGGAAGAATTCGTGCTCAAGGTCCCTGAAGCGTTGGCCTCCGACGTAGCCGCCCCGCTTCTTTGCGCCGGGATCACGACGTATTCGCCGCTGCGACAGTGGAAGATAGGGCCCGGCAGCAAAGTGGCTGTGGCGGGGCTGGGCGGCCTTGGTCACATGGGTGTGAAGCTTGCTGTAGCCATGGGCGCCGAGGTCACGGTGCTGAGCCGCAGCGAAGACAAGCGGGCGGATGCACTCGCACTCGGCGCCCAGCACTTCCTGATCACGACCGACAAGGCCGCGATGCGCGCTGCGGGCGGACAATTCGACATGGTGCTGAACACCATCCCCGTGCGCCACGATGTCGCACCTTACCTCCTGCTGTTGAAGATCGATGGCGTGCAGGTGCTCGTCGGAATGATCGACAAGATGCCGGAGCTGCACACCGGCATTCTGCTCGGGCGCAAGATCCTCACCGGAAGCGGTATCGGCGGACTGGCGGAAACACAGGAGATGCTCGAGTTCTGTGCGGAGCACGGCATCGCGCCGGAAATCGAGACGATAGCCATAAACACGGTCAACGACGCTTACGACCGGATGGAAGCGAGCGACGTCAAGTATCGCTTCGTGATCGATATGGCTTCTCTCGCCGAAGGGTCAGACCCACTAGGCCGTGGAGCGTCCGCTGCGCTGTAAGCCACTGATAATATGGTGCCGGCTGCAGGATTCGAACCCGCGGCCCCCTGATTACAAATCAGGTGCTCTACCAACTGAGCTAAGCCGGCGCTGACCAATGGTCGGGCGGCCTTTGCGACAATTGCCGGCCAAGGTCCAGAGGGTCAGCGCTTGGCGAGGGCGCGGGCGATCAGCAGGTCCAGCACCAGAAAACCGGCGACTGTCGCCAGTGAAGCTTTCGCCACCCGGCCCTTGTCGCCAGTCGCTTTGGTCGTCGCGTATCCGGCGGCACCGAGGTCCAGCACATCCCCGGCGGCGCGGGCCAGGAACGGTAACGGGCTGCGCGGAGCGGCCAGCACGCCGACCCCTGCAGCGATCTCACGCGCGCCAAAGCCGCGCACGACGTTCTTGCCTTCCGGCACACCATGCGCCCGGGCGATTTCGCGCCCTTTCAACAATTCCGCGGCACCAAGGGCGAGGGAAAACCAGCCGATCGGCTTGGCGAGACGGGCGAGCATGGGAAATCTCCTTGCAGGTGAACGCATCGTGCAAGTCCAACGGCGCAGCCAATCGTTTCGATCCGGTCATTGTCTCGACAGTGCGGATCAGCGCGCGCCGAACGTCCATCCTTCGGTGCGGGCGATGGCGTCCGTCATCGCCGGCGGGTTCCACAGTGCCTGGTCATCCGCCACGGCGCGCAGCCAAGCGGCGGCCAGCAGGGCATCCGAGCGGTGATCGTCGATCGGCCCGCGCCCCCGCACAGGCTTGCTGTCGACGGCGGCCAGCGCATCATTCAGTTCGGCGAAGGACCTGAGCTTGCTGCGGCTGGCGTTACGCCCCGCCGCGATGGCGGCAATCGTGGTGTAGATCTCGACCACCACCGATCCGTGGGCGGGAAGGGGGTCGAACGGCCACAGCGGCACCCGTCCGCTGAGCCGGTGCAGCACGCGCATGCCGGTCAGGCTCGCCTTGCCTACCTGGCTCGCGCCGACAAGATTGAAATTGCTGGTCGGGCGGCAACCGAGCGCGATCTGGCCGATCCGCTCGGTCACTCGCAAGCGGCCGATGCCGCCGCCGAACAGGTCGCCTTCGCGCCCGCCGTGCCGCCGGTAGTGACGCGAGACTTCTGCGTGATCGACGAAGCTGCCGGCGCCCAGATGCGGGTCGCTCGCGCACAAATCCTCGACCAGCGCCCACAGCGCGCGCGCATCGGGCGGGCTGTCAGGCCAGCCGGGAAAATACGCCCCCTGGTCGGCAAATGCGAGCGAGCCGGAGATGTCGATGCCAAGCAACGTGCCGGGCGGCATGGTGCGGGCGATCCATTCAGCGACCTCGACCCGCGACCACCGGTGGCCGGGGCGCACGATGCGCGGGGCGCGATCCCCCGCATCGCAGATCGCCAGCGCTATTCCGGCGTGCCGCTCCCCCGCGGCGCCGGACCAGTCGATCGCCGCGAAGTGCTGGAAACGGCCGGGCGTCACCCGCCCTGCCGCTCGGCGCGCAGCTTGTTCCAATGGTCGATCCGCCGGCGCACTTCACGTTCGAACCCGCGGTCGGGGGGATCGTAATACGTCTGCCGCGTCATTTCCTCCGGCCAGTAATCGGCGCCGGAGAAGCCACCGTCAGCATCGTGATCGTAGGCGTAGCCCTGACCATATCCGATGTCCTTCATCAGCTTGGTCGGCGCGTTGAGGATGTTCTGCGGCGGCATCAGGCTGCCGATCTCCCGCGCGCTCTTCCACGCGGCCTTCTGCGCCTTGTAAGCGGCATTCGATTTGGGCGCGGTGGCACAATAGAGGCACGCCTGCACGATCGCGAGTTCGCCTTCCGGACTGCCTAGAAAGTCGTAGGCGTCCTTGGCCGCCAGGCATTGGACGAGTGCCTGCGGGTCGGCGAGGCCGATGTCCTCCACCGCGGCGCGCACCAGCCGGCGCAGCACGAACAGCGGCTCCTCCCCCGCGACCAGCATCCGCGCGAGGTAGTACAGCGCCGCGTCGGGGTCTGAACCGCGCAACGATTTGTGCCACGCGGAGATGAGGTTGTAGTGCCCCTCTCGATCCTTGTCATACACCGCCACGCGCCGCTGGAGAAACCGGCCGAGACCGGCCGGATCGAGCGGCTTCCCGATCCGCGCGGCGTAGAGCGTTTCCGCCTGGTTGAGCAGGAACCGGCCATCTCCGTCCGCGCTGGCGATCAGCGCCTCGCGTGCCGCGGGTGTCAGAGGCAGAGGACCTTCGAGCGCTTCGGCCTTGTCCAGCAGATCGCCTAGCGCCTGCGCATCGAGGCGGTGCAGGATCAGCACCTGGGTGCGGCTCAGCAATGCGGCGTTGAGTTCGAAGCTCGGGTTCTCGGTCGTCGCGCCGACCAGCGTCACCGTGCCGCGTTCGACGAAGGGCAGGAAGCCGTCCTGCTGCGCGCGGTTGAAGCGGTGGATCTCGTCCACGAACAGCAGCGTGCGCTGGCCCGCTTCGGCGGCCTTGTCGGCTTCGGCGAAAGCCTTCTTCAGATCGGCCACGCCGGAAAACACCGCGCTGATCGCGACGAACCGCATCCCGACGGCATCGGCCAACAGGCGGGCGATGCTGGTCTTGCCGGTGCCCGGAGGACCCCACAGGATCATGCTCGAAAGGCGCCCGGCGGCGACCATCCGGCCGATCGCGCCCTCCGGTCCGGTAAGATGCGTCTGGCCCACCACCGCATCGAGTGCGCCGGGGCGCAGCCGGTCGGCCAGCGGTGCATCCGCGCGAGGCTCGTCCGACGGGATCGGCGGCGCGACGGTTTCGGGGAAAAGGTCGGGCATGCGCCAGCTACATAGGAAATCACCGTGGGGTGCGGGAGGGGTCTTGAAAACCGATGTGTCGAAGATATATCGTGACGTATCTTATAGGAGACAATGATGCGACATGGGTATGAGCGCGACGTGCGTCGCGCATTCAAGGCGGCGATGGCGGCCAAGATGGCGGGCAAGCTGGCGGGTGGCGGCTGGGGCGATGCCGATGGTCCGTTTGGCCCCGATGGCCCCTTCGGACCCAAGGGCCCGTTCGGGCGGAGCAGCCCGTTCGGCCCCGGCGGACCGTTCGGCGATGGCGGCGGGCGCGGCGGCCGGCGCGGGAGGATGTTCGGGCAGGGCGAGTTGCGCCTCGCCTTGCTCAAGCTGATCGCCGATCAGCCGCGCCATGGCTATGAACTGATCAAGGCGATCGAGGACCTGACCGGCGGCGATTATGCGCCCAGCCCCGGCGCGGTGTATCCCACGCTGCAGCTGCTGACCGACGAGGGCGCGATCGCGGAACAGGCGGACGACGCCTCCGCGCGCAAGCTGTTTACCGCGACGGAGCAAGGGCGGCAGGAGCTGGCCGACAAGGCGGACGAAGTGGACCGGGTCTTCAGTCGCCTGGCCGAACATGGCGAACGCCAGCACCGCGGCCGCTCTCCGCACCTGTTCCGCGCGATGGGTAACCTTGGCAGCGTGCTCAAGAACAAGGCCCGCGCAGGTCAGCTCGACGATGAGGCGGTGCATCAGATCGTCGATATGATCGATGAGATGGCCAAGCGGATCGAACGCCTGTGACCGTCAGCAGCACCGCGCACGTGCCGACCGCCAGTGGATCGAAATACCTGCAACAGCTGTGCAAGCACTGGCAGCACAACCTCGACGTCCAGTTCGACGAGTCGCGCGGGACGATCGTGTTTCCCCACGATGCGCGGGGCGCGAACTGGGCGGGCGACGGCACCGTGACGTTGATCGCGCACGACGCCGCGCTGGAGTGCCGGATCGACGCCAGCGAACCAGGTCAGCTTGACGGCCTAAAGGGTGCTCTTGCGCGGCACCTCGATCGGTTTGCCTTTCGCGAGGCTCCACTGCGCTTCAACTGGTCGGAGCGCTGAACGCGTGGTATTCTTCACCGGGGTCGCTTCTCGGGGGAGGATAGCATGACCGACATGGCAGCGCAGGAGCGGATCCTGACGACCACGCGCGGATCGGCGCCGTGGCATTTGTGGGCGGTGGGATTCTTGTCGCTCGCGTGGAACGCGATGGGCGCCTTCGACTATTCGATGACGCATATCGGGGGCGCCGATTATCTGCGGCAGATGCAGATGGGTGACGACGTCATTGCGTGGATCTCGGCGGTGCCCGCATGGGCTACGGCGGGCTGGGCGCTTGGCGTCTGGGGAGCGGTCGGGGGTTCTATCCTCCTGCTCGCCCGCAGCAGGTTTGCCGTCGCTGCGTTCGCAATCTCGTTAGTCGGGGTGCTGGCGATGACGATCTACACGCTCGGCCAGGCGGCGCCTGCGTCGATGAGCACGCCGGGTGCGCTGGCGTTCGAGTGGGCGATCAAAATCGTCGCCGTGCTGCTGCTGTTTTACGCATGGGCCATGCAGCGGCGCGGGGTTCTGCGTTAGACGCGGTTCGCTTCGACCAGGCGGAGGTACACATCCGCCACCGCCTGGTTGATTGCGTCCCACGAAAAATCGCGGCTGCGCAATTCGCCCGCGGCGCCGTGCGCGGCTCGCAGACCAGGTTCGGCGATATAGCGGGCGATCGCGTCGGCATACCCTTCGACCACTTTGCTGTCGGGCGGGACAAGGGTTCCTGAAACGCCGTTCTCGACCAGGCTGGTGCTGCCGGTCGCGCCGGCCGCGACCACCGGGAGGGCGCTGGCCATCGCTTCCAGAGTGACGTTGCCGAACGTTTCGGTGATGGACGGATTGAACAACAGGTCCGCGCTCGCGAGCGCCTGGCCCAGCGCCGCGCCCGCGCGGAAGCCGATGAAGCACGCCTCTTCGCCGAGCTGCTCCCTGAACCACCCGCGCGCCGGACCTTCGCCGATCACCAGCACCTTGTGCGGCACCCGCCGCGCGCGCAGCAGCGCAATGGTCTCGGAGAACTTGTCGAGCCCCTTCTCCATCACCAGCCGCCCCAAGAACGCGATCACCACGTCGTCGGGCGCAAACCCGAGTTCGCGCCGCCAGGGCAGGTCCCGCTTGTCCGGGCCGAAGATCGTCCGGTCGACGCCCCGCGACCAGATCGAGACATCGGCGTTCATCCGTTGTTCGCGCAGCACCTGGACCATGGATTGCGACGGCGCCACCAGCGCGTCGCAACGGCGATAGAGCCGGCGCAGGATCGCTTCGACCAGGGGTTCGGTGAAACCCATGCCATAGTAGCGCGGGTAGGTTTCGAACCGGGTGTGGACCGACGCCAGAACCGGGATGCCCCGCTTGCGCGCCCAGGTGACGGCGCGATGCGAGACGAAATCGGGTGACGAGATGTGGAGGATGTCCGGCCCGAATTCCGCCAGATCACGGCGAATTTCGGCGGTGAGCGACAGGGGAAAGCGGAACTCGCCGCGCCCCGGCAGCGGCACCGACGGAATGGACACGAGATCCCCCGTCGGCGGGAAGGCGGGTTCCGGCACGGTCGGTGAGTAGATCCGGACGCGGGCACCCTGCCGCAGCAGGTACTCCACGAGGCGGTTCAGCGCCTGGTTCGCACCGTCGCGCACCATGTTGTAGTTGCCGCTGAACAGCGCGATCTTCAGGTCAACGGGCTTCATCGCCGCGCCCATACGCACTCGGTCCGCTTTTGGCGAGAGCAAGCAACTGGCGCAAAGCAGGACCACCTCGCCGCATACTATCGCGCCATCCTTGACTCGCTGCGCCGCAACATTACTGCGGCCGGCGGGCCACGCGGTCCCAACGCCGCGCGTGCTCTCTGTAAGGAGAGACTACATGACCGATACCCTGCCGCCGCCGGCGCACAAGCCGGCGCGCCCGTTCTTTTCCTCCGGTCCCTGCGCGAAGCCGCCGGGCTGGTCTCCCGACAAGCTGAACACTGAATCGCTCGGGCGGTCGCACCGTTCGAAGATCGGCAAGGCGCGCCTGCAGCTTTGCATCGACCTGATGCGCGAAGTGCTGCAAGTGCCCGACACCCACCGGATCGGCATCGTGCCCGGATCGGATACCGGGGCCGTCGAGATGGCGATGTGGACGATGCTGGGCGCCCGCCCGGTGACGACCATCGCCTGGGAAAGCTTTGGCGAAGGCTGGGTCACCGACGCGCTCAAGCAGCTCAAGCTTGATCCCACGATTATCCGTGCCGATTACGGCCAGCTGCCCGATCTCGGCCAGGTGGACTGGTCGCACGATGTGGTGTTCACCTGGAACGGCACCACCAGCGGCGTGCGCGTGCCGAATGGGGACTGGATCGCGGCCGACCGCGAAGGCCTGGCGATCGCCGACGCGACCAGCGCCGTGTTCGCGCAGGACATCGCGTGGGACAAGGTCGATGTTCTCACCTTCAGCTGGCAGAAGGTGCTCGGCGGGGAGGGGGCGCACGGTGTGCTCATCCTCGGGCCGCGCGCGGTGGAGCGGATGGAAAATCACACGCCCGAATGGCCGCTGCCCAAGGTGTTTCGCCTGGTGTCGAAGGGCAAGCTGGCCGAGGGCGTGTTCAAGGGGGAGACGATCAACACGCCCTCGATGCTCGCGGTCGAGGACGCGATTTTCGCGCTGGAGTGGGGCAAGTCGCTTGGCGGATTGCAGGCGCTCAGGGCGCGGGCCGATGCCAATGCCGCGGCGCTCGACGCGATCGTGCAGGAGCGTGGCTGGCTTGGGCATCTTGCGTCCGATCCGGCGACGCGCTCAAACACCAGCGTCTGCCTGACGGTCGAAGGCGCGGACGAGGTGATGATCAAGACGATGGCCAAGCTGCTCGAAGAGCAGGACGCCGCGTATGACATCGCCGGATACCGCGATGCCCCGCCGGGCCTGCGCATCTGGTGCGGAGCCACGGTCGAGACCGCCGATATCGAGGCGCTCGGTCCCTGGCTCGACTGGGCCTACGCCAGCGCTCGCCGCTGATCCGTCGTCCCAGCGCAAGCTGGGACCGCGTGCCGCAACACCCGGCACCTTTGCACAAGATCCCCGCTTTCGCCGGGATGACGAGGTAACAAGATGACCACCAAGCCCAAAGTCCTCATCTCCGACAAGATGGACCCCAACGCCGCGCGTATTTTCCAGGAACGCGGGTGCGACGTGGACGTGATCACCGGCGAGACGCCCGAAGAACTCGAGGCGCGTATCGGCGAATACCATGGTCTTGCGATCCGCAGTTCGACCAAGGTGACCAAGGAAATCCTCGACGCCGCGACCAACCTGAAGGTGATTGGCCGCGCCGGCATCGGGGTCGACAACGTCGATGTGCCCCACGCCTCGTCCAAGGGCATCGTGGTGATGAACACGCCGTTCGGCAATTCGATCACCACCGCCGAACACGCCATCGCGCTGATGTTCGCGCTGGCGCGACAGATTCCCGAAGCCAACGCGCGCACCCAGGCGGGCGAGTGGCCCAAGAACGGGTTCATGGGTGTCGAGGTCACCGGCAAGACGCTGGGCCTGATCGGCGCCGGCAACATCGGCTCGATCGTCGCGAGCCGTGCGATCGGACTGCGCATGAAGGTGGTCGCGTACGATCCGTTCCTGACCGAAGACCGCGCGGTGGAACTCGGCATCGAAAAGGTCGATCTGGAAACGCTGCTCACCCGGGCGGACTTCATCACGTTGCACACGCCGATGACCGATCAGACCCGCAACATCCTCTCGCGCGAACGGCTCGAGAAGACCAAGCCGGGCGTGCGCATCATCAACTGCGCGCGCGGCGGGTTGATCGACGAGGCTGCGCTCAAGGACGGCCTGGAAAGCGGGCACATCGCCGGCGCCGCGCTGGACGTATTCGCGGTGGAGCCGGCCAAGGAGTCGCCGTTGTTCGGCGCGCCCAACTTCATCTGCACGCCGCACCTCGGCGCATCGACCAACGAAGCGCAAGTCAACGTCGCGTTGCAGGTGGCTGAGCAGATGGCCGATTTCCTGGTCAACGGCGGCGTCACCAACGCGCTGAACATGCCGAGCCTGTCGGCCCAGGAGGCGCCCAAGCTGCGCCCGTACATGAAGCTGGCGGAGAACCTTGGCAGCCTGGTGGGCCAGCTGGCGCACGGCAATCTGACGCAGATCTCGATCGAGCGCGAAGGGGCAGCCGCCAGCCTGTCGGGCAAGCCGATCGAGGGCGCGGTGCTTGCCGGGTTGATGCGGCAGTATTCGGACACGGTGAACATGGTCAACGCGCCGTTCCTCGCGCGTGAGCGCGGGCTGGACGTCCGCAGCGTGCGGCACGAGCGCGAAGGCCCTTACAACACGTTGGTCCGCGTCACGGTGGCGACCAGCCAGGGCGACCGCTCGGTCGCAGGCACCTTGTTCGGCACGGACACGCCGCGACTGGTGGAGATATTCGGCATCGGCGTGGAGGCCGAACTGGCGGGCCACATGCTGTATATCGTCAACGAGGACGCGCCCGGCTTCATCGGCCGGATCGGCACGCTGCTTGGCGAAAGCGGGATCAACATCGGCACCTTCAATCTCGGACGCCGCGACGCGGGCGGGGAGGCGGTGCTGTTGCTGAGCGTCGACCAGCCGATCACGCGCGAGATCATCGCCCGCGCCAGCCAGCTGGAAGGCGTGAAGACCGTCATGGCGCTGGAGTTCTGACGCGGCTAGGGCGCCCAGCATGACGGACCAGGCATGACCGACCCCACCGCCGACTTGCTGCCGATCGGACTCGAGGACCGGCTGCCCGCTGCCGCACGCGCGCTGACGCGGGCGCGGCGGGCGGTGCTCGATGCGATGGACATCCATGGCTATGACCGGGTGATCCCGCCGCTGGTCGAATTCGAAACCTCGCTCGCCACCCGGATGAACGGTGTCGCCACCCGGCGGATGTTCCGCTTCGTCGATCCCGCTTCGCTGCGCACGCTGGCGCTGCGCAGCGACCTGACGGTCCAGGTGGGCCGGATCGCCGCCACCAGCCTGGCGGGTGCGCCGCGCCCATTGCGGTTGTGCTACGCCGGAGAGGTCGCGACGATCACCAGCGACCAGCTCGATCCCGCCCGCCAGCGGCTCCAGCTTGGCGCCGAGTTGATCGGCAGCGACAGCGCCGCGGCGGCGGGTGAAGTGGTGGCGTTGGCGGTGGAGGCTCTCACCGCGGCGGGCGCGGCGCGGGTGTCGGTCGATTTCACGTTACCCGACCTGGTCGACACGCTGGCCGCCACGGCGCTGCCGCTGGCCGCCGATCGTATCGACGCGGTCCGGCGCGAACTGGACGGCAAGGATGCAGGCGCGCTGAGAGATGTTGGCGGAGAGGCGTATCTTCCGTTGCTTTACGCAGCCGGCCCGTTCGAGCAGGCGCTGGAGCGCTTGGCGGCGATCGACGCCGGCGGAGCGTTGACGAGCCGCATCGCGGGTCTGCGCCAGATCGCGGCGCGGGTCGGGGATCGCGCCCGGCTGACGCTCGACCCGACCGAGCGTCATGGCTTTGAATACCAGAGCTGGTTCGGTTTCACGCTTTATGCCGAAGGCGTCCGCGGCACTCTGGGGCGGGGCGGAACCTACAGCATCGGCGGCACCAACGAGCCGGCGACCGGGTTCACGCTCTACATCGATCCGCTGGTCGACGCGCTGGGCGAGGCTCCCGCGCACGACATGCTCTATTTGCCGCCCGGCCATGACCCCGAGATCGCCAGCCGATTGCGCGCGATCGGCTGGCGGACCCTGGCGGCGCTGAGTGACGGCGACGACCCCGCAGCACTCGGCTGCTCGCACAAGCTGGTTGGCAGCGACCCCCAAACTCTCTAGCGCCCCCGCGCCGCTCGAAAGGATACCTGTACATTGGCCAACGTCACCGTGATCGGCGCCCAGTGGGGCGACGAGGGCAAGGGCAAGATAGTCGACTGGCTCGCCAGCCGGGCCGACGCGGTTGTGCGCTTTCAGGGCGGGCACAACGCGGGCCATACGCTGGTGGTCGGCGACACGACCTACAAGCTGAGCCTGCTGCCGAGCGGCATCGTCACCGGCACGCTATCGATCATCGGCAACGGCGTGGTGCTCGATCCATGGCACCTGCGAGATGAGATCGCCAAGCTGGAAGGGCAGGGGGTGTCGATCACTCCCGACAACTTCGCCATCGCCGACAATTGCCCGCTGATCCTGCCGCTGCACCGTGACCTCGATGGCCTTCGCGAAACGGCGGCGGGCACCGGCAAGATCGGCACCACCGGGCGCGGCATCGGTCCTGCCTACGAGGACAAGGTGGGCCGCCGGGCGATCCGCGTCTGCGATCTGGCCCACCTCGATGCGCTTGAACCGCAGCTTGACCGCCTGTGCGCGCACCATGATGCTCTGCGCGCCGGGTTCGACCAGCCGCCGGTCGACCGCGAGGAACTGCTCGGCCAGCTGCGCGAAATCGCGCCGTCGGTGCTGCAATATGCGCAGCCAGTGTGGAAGCGACTGAAGAAGGTGCGCAAGGCAGGCGCCAAGATCCTGTTCGAGGGTGCGCAGGGCGTGCTGCTCGACGTCGATCATGGCACGTACCCGTTCGTGACCAGCTCCAACACCGTCAGCGGCACCGCAGCCGCCGGCTCGGGCCTGGGGCCGAATGCCACCGGCTTTGTGCTGGGGATCGTCAAGGCCTACACCACCCGCGTGGGCAGCGGCCCGTTCCCGACCGAGTTGGACGACGCCACCGGCCAGCAGCTGGGCGAGCGCGGGCACGAATTCGGCACCGTCACCGGTCGCAAGCGGCGCTGCGGCTGGTTCGACGCGGTGCTGGTGCGTCAGTCTTGCGCCATCAGCGGGGTCACCGGCATCGCGTTGACCAAGCTGGATGTGCTCGACGGGTTTGAGACGGTGAAAATCTGCACCGGATACCGTCTGCGCGGCAAGATCCTCGATTACCTGCCCAGCCATGCGGCGGATCAGGCCGCGGTCGAGCCGATCTATGAGGAAATGGACGGCTGGCAGCAGACCACCGCCGGCGCGCGCAGCTTTGGCGACTTGCCTGCCCAGGCAATTAAGTACGTGCAGCGGGTGCAGGAACTGATCGAAACACCCGTGGCGTTGATTTCCACCAGCCCGGAACGCGACGATACCATCCTGGTGCGCGATCCGTTCGACGACTGAGCGCCGATTTCTCAATCGACCTTGGCAATCGTCAGGATATGGCTCCGATTCTGAGCCGTTTTCCTGTTCGGAGTGCTGTGCAAAGCGGCGCAATTGAGTAACAGTACGTATATGCCAGCGCAGGACTTCTCGTATCCATCACAAGATGGTGGAAGCGTTCACTCCGTTCCCATATCCATCCTTGCCGATGATCCGGCAACGCGCCGGCAATTGTGCAGCGACGCGGAAATCGCCGGTTTCTATCCGGTATCCGGGGCGAGCCTCGTCGATGCGCTGTACGAACCGCATCAAGCCCTTGCGAACTGCGTGCTGCTGCACTGCGAAGAACTGGGTCCGCTCGATTGCGCGGCGCTGCTCGACCTCGATCGGCGGATGCACGAAACCGGCACCGCCGTCATCGCTTCGGTTGTTCCGGCAGCTCTCGACGACGTGTTTGCCTGTATCGATCAGCCGCATCCGGAAATTCTGGTGGCTCCCTCCCGGGGCGATCGGCTGGTGGCGCTCGGCCGAGTGATGGCGAGCCGGACGAGCAATCGGGTGCGGGAAGGTGCGGCGAGCGAGGACGTGCTGCGCCAGCTTACCGAGCAGGTGGGCCAGCTTGCCGCGCAACTTGATCGGCTGACGGGCGGTGAGCGGCCAGTGTTCCGGCTTGAATCGCCGACCGACGGTTTCCGCGGGGCGGACGAGGCGGAGCGGCGGCTGATCCGCAGCCCCCGCCCGCCGCTGCCTGATCCGCGGCTGATACGGCGGATCATCGCCCAGCGCCGGGCACGCGACAAGTTCTTCGGTTCGGACCTGTTCGCGGACCCGGCATGGGATATTCTGCTCGATCTCACCGCCGCGCGGGCGGAACACACCCGGGTGTCCGTCACCAGCCTGTGCATCGCCAGCGGGGTGCCACCCACCACCGCGCTGCGCTGGATCAGCCAGATGATCGAGGCGGGGCTGCTGGAGCGGATCGAGAACGAAAGCGATCGCCGCCGCGCCTTCATCCTGTTGTCCGACAAGGCGGCCGAGGCGATGGCGCGCTATTTCGCTGAGCTGGGCAAGGACGGCAAACTGCTGGTCTGACGCACGATTCCGGGCGTCGTTGAAACTTCGGCAACCAATTCGCTTTAGGGTCATGCCAGTCGCAAGGGGCCTGGCACTTTGATCGAAGTCGAAATCCAGAACGAAACGCACCAGTCGCACCACCGCATCCGATTTGCCGCGGTCCCGCGGATCGGCGAAGGCATCCGCCTGCGCGAACCGGATGGCTGCTGGGCCAGCTATGACATCCTCGATCTGTGGTATCAGAAAGCGGAATACGGCGACGTCTGGGTGCCGTACCTCCACGTCTGCATGACCCCGATCGAAAAGGCGAATGTCGCCCCGGCGCAAGCACCGCTCGGCGACACGATGCACGAGCAGGAGCGCCCGGTGTTCGGTGAAGAGGAGTTCGTGTCATTCACGGTCTGATCAAGCGCTTGAACGGCGCCCCGGGCGCCGTCCCGCCGCGGGCCGACATCCCACGGCCGCCCCAGCCGCCGGCGCCAGTCGCCGTCGAACCGGCGCCCGCCGCTCCCCCGCGCAGTCAGCGCATCTGCCTGCTGGTCGATGATTCGCGGATGATCCGCAAGATCGCCCGCCGCATTGTCGAATCCATCGGCTATGCCGTGGTCGAGGCAGAGAACGGGGAGGAAGGGCTCGCGCGTTGCCGCGCGGCGATGCCGGACCTGGTCATCACCGACTGGAACATGCCGGTGATGAGCGGGATCGAATTCGTGACCGCCCTGCGCGCAATTCCGTCTGCGAACCCGCCCAAGGTCGTCTTCTGCACCACCAATTCCGGTGCCCGGGACATCCACAAGGGCATCGCAGCCGGGGCCGACGAATACGTGATCAAGCCGTTCGACGAAGCAGCGTTGCTCACCCGCCTCCAATCGGTCGGAGCGGCCTAGGAAGGCGGCCGCAGCCGCAGGACGACGGTCAGCCCCGGGACGGTACCCGCCGGGTTGCGGATCGCGTCCGCCCGGGCGCGAACGACGATCGCTTCGGGCACGTCGCTGTCATATACGATCGCATCAGCTTCACCGAGCAGACGGGCCTGGCGCAAGGTCAGGTCGTCGGCATCCTCGCTCGTCAGATCGATCTCCACCATCGCCGCTGGCGGGGCATCGCCAGGCGTTTCTAGCCACTGAGGCACCCGTTCCGCCGCTCGGTGGTCAAGCGGGTCAAGCGGACCGCCGCGCGTCAGCGCCCGGTCCAATGCGCGGCGGCGCTCTCCAGCATCCGGCCAGCGGTGGCGCAGGCGTTCACGCGCGGCCTGTAACGCCTCGGCCAACTGCCCCAGCGTGGGCGGCAAAAGTCCTTCCAGCCGCAGCCGCAACTGTTTGGCGAGCCCGGCGGATGCGCCGGCCGTTCCGACCGCGATGACCACCGGTCCGCGCTCCAGCAGACTGGGCGTGGTGAAATCGCACAGTTCCGGGCGGTCGGCGGCGTTGACCAGCAAACCTTTCGCCCGCAGGCGAAGCGCCGCGGCGCGGGCCGCAGCCGCGTCGTCGATCGCAATGAACGCCAGGCGGGCGTGATGCGCCTCGTTTTCGCCGCAGCAGATCCCTCCGGCGCGCGAGACCAACTGGCGCTTTGCCTCGGCTGCGGGTCCGTCGCCGAGTACCACCACCCGCTGGCCGGCGATCCGGTGAAACAGCGGCAGCGCGCTCAGAGCCATTCGGGCACCCGCTCGGCCGCCATGATGGCGGCCGGGTCAATCCGGTCGGCCACGACCGCGAACCGGTCACCGTCCACCAGCACCTCGGGCACGAAGCCGCGGCTGTTGTAGCTGGACGCCATGGTCGCGCCGTAAGCCCCGGCGGTGCGAAACACTGCCAGATCGCCGGGGCCAAGTGCGTCGGTGTCGCGGTCCATCGCGAAGGTGTCGCCGGTCTCGCAGATCGGGCCCACGATGTGCGCGGTGAAGCGTTCGCCGGTGGGCTCCACCGCATCGAAGTCGTGCCACGCCCCGTACATCGCCGGACGTGCGAGGTCGTTCATCGCGGCGTCGACCACCACAAACGGCGGGCCGTTGCCGCTGCGCTTGGCGCGAATCACGCGGGTCAGCAGCACGCCCGCGTTACCCGCAATCACCCGGCCAGGCTCGAAAGAGAGGCGCACGTTCCAGCCGCTGGTAACGCGCGCGACCATCGCGCCGTATTCGGCGGGCGAGGGGGCGACCTCTCCCTTGCGGTACGGCACGCCCAGCCCGCCGCCGAGATCGGCGTGCGTGACCGTGCAGCCGCGCGCCCGGAGTTCGGCAATAAGGGTGCCGAGCTTTTCGTACGCGGTTTCCAGCGGGTCGAGGCTTAGGAGCTGGCTGCCGATGTGCACCGCCACCCCGCGCATCTCCAGCCCCGGCAACCCCGCCAGTGCCGCGTAGATCTCGCTCGCGCGGTCGAGCGGAACGCCGAACTTGTTCTCGCGCTTGCCGGTGGAGATTTTCTCGTGCGTGCGCGCGTCGACATCCGGGTTGACGCGCAGTGCGCACGGCACAGTCTGCCCGCGCTGCTGCGCGATCTGCGCAAGCTCGCGCCCTTCTTCCTCGGACTCGAGGTTGAACTGGCCGATGCCTGCATCCAGCCCCTGGCTCAGTTCGCTGCGCGTCTTGCCGACCCCTGAAAACACGATTTCAGCCGCCGGGATGCCCGCCGCCAGCGCGCGGGTCAGTTCTCCGCCCGAAACGACATCGGCGCCGAAACCTTCGCCGGCCAGAACCTTGAGCACCGCCAGGTTGGGGTTGGCCTTCACCGCGAAGGCGATGTGCGGATCGTCGAGCCCGGCCAGCGCTTCGCGAAACACCCGGGCGTGCCGCGTCAGGGTCGCGCGCGAATAGACGTAGACCGGAGTGCCCACCGCCTCGGCGATCCGGGAAAGCGGCACGTCTTCGGCGTGAAGGACGCCGTTGCGGAGTTGAAAATGATCCATGCGGCGCTGCGTCTAGCGGCGGGCAGGGCGGCGCGTCGAGCAAGCGATGCTTGGTGCCCTGTTATTGCCGGATGTTATTCCGGCGGAAGGTCGAAGGGATCGTCCTCGCGCACTTCGGATCGCTTGCGCAGCTCGACCGAGCGAACGGGCGCTGCCAGCGGATCGAGTTCGAGCAGCTTGTCGGTGTCGGGGCGCACGTCGGCACCGTATGCCGCGGGCGGCAAGGCATGACCTGCCACCGGCTTGAGTTCCGCCTTCTGGCCGCAAGCGGCGAGCAGGACCGTGACGGACAGGGCGAACAAACGCTTCATGATGGCTCCATGCCCAGCGCTTCGCGCGCCGCTGCGACTTGCTCCCATACCCGCACAGGCGCCGTCCCGCCATAGCTGGCGCGCGCGGCCACCGACGCATCGACCGACAGTGCGGCAAAAACCCGTTCGTCGATCCGGTCATCGACCGCGCGCAGTTCATCGAGCGACAGCGCGTCGAGTGCGATCTGCTTGCTTTCGGCCAGCTTCACCGCCGCGCCGGTGATGTGGTGCGCCTCGCGGAACGGGATGTCTGCTTCGCGCACCAGCCAGTCGGCCAGATCGGTCGCGGTGGCATAGCCGAGCTCGGCCGCTGCGCGCATGCGATCGGTGCGGAATTCGCTATCGGCGATCATCCCGCTCATCGCGGCGATCGACAGCGCCAGCAGCCCGTGCGCTTCGAACACCGGCGGCTTATCGTCCTGCATGTCCTTTGAATAGGCGAGCGGGAGCCCTTTCATGGTCACCATCAGGCTGGTCAGGCTGCCGACGATCCGACCCGCATGGCCGCGCACCAGCTCGGCGGCGTCGGGGTTCTTTTTCTGCGGCATGATGCTGCTGCCGGTGGACAGCGCATCGGGCAGGCGCACGAAGCCGAACGGCTGGCTCGCCCACAAGATAAGCTCTTCGGCCAGGCGCGACAGGTGCAACGCGCACTGCGCTGCCGCAGTCAGGTAATCGAGCGCGAAGTCCCGGTCGGACACCGCGTCCAGGCTGTTGGCGGTGGGCCGCGCGAACCCCAGCGCACTTGCGGTGGCATCGCGGTCGATGGCGAAGCCGGTCCCCGCCAGCGCGGCGCTGCCCAGCGGGCATTCGTCTGCCCGCGCGATGGCATCGGCGAACCGGCTGCGATCGCGGCGGATCATTTCGTAATAGGCGAGCAAGTGGTGGCCCAGGGTCACCGGCTGGGCAGCCTGCAGGTGAGTGAAGCCCGGCATGACGCTGTCCGCGTGCTCGCCGGCGCGGGTGACCAGCGCGCGCTGCAGGTCGGCCAGCCCGGCGTCCACCTGCCGCGCGGCATCACGCACCCACAGCCGGAAATCGGTCGCCACCTGATCGTTGCGGCTGCGCGCGGTGTGCAAGCGCCCGGCGGCGGGGCCGATCAGTTCAGCCAGCCGGCTTTCGGTCGCCATGTGAATATCTTCAAGGTCGAGATCCTCGGGGACGCCGTTCGCTGCATACTCGGCAGCGATGCGGTCGAGTCCGTCGGCAATCGTGGTCGCGTCAGCATTCGAGACAATCCCCTGCGCCCCCAGCATCGCGACATGCGCTTTCGACGCGGCGATATCCTGCCGCCACAAGGCCTTGTCGAAGGGGATCGAGGCGTTGATTTCGCGCATGATCGCGCTAGGCCCCTCGGCGAAGCGCCCGCCCCACATGGAGTTCGTCGTGTCGTTCCGACTGTCGCTCACACTCGTTCTCGCCGCTGCGCTGGTGGCCGGTTGCAGTAGGCAAGAGCCCGCCGAGCCGCAAGCAGCGGCGGCGCAGGGTAGCCTCGCCGGAAAGATCGACCGCAGTCACTCCGGCAATCTCATGCCGGCGGTGGCGCTCACGCATCCCGACGGCGAGACGCTGAACACCGGCGCGCTGGCGGGCCAGCCGGTGTTGCTCAACCTGTGGGCGACGTGGTGTGCGCCCTGCGTGGAAGAGATGCCGACCCTCGATGCGCTGGCGGGCGAGTACGCCGGCAAGCTTCGGGTGCTGACGGCGAGCCAGGATCTGGAGGGTGCCGCGAAAGTGTCCCCGTTCTTCGCAGAGCACAATTACGAGCACCTCGAACCCTGGCTGGACCGCGAGACCCGACTCAGCTTCGAACTTGGCGGAGAGGGCCAGCTTCCGACCACAGTGCTGTATGACGCCAGCGGGCAGGAAGTGGCGCGGGTGGTCGGCGGGTTCGACTGGCAGAGCCCTGAGGCCAAGGCGCTCGTCGACGAGGCGATCTCGCCCGCAGGCTAGCGTGGTGGGCGATGACGGGCTCGAACCGCCGACATCCTCCGTGTAAAGGAGGCGCTCTACCAACTGAGCTAATCGCCCCACGCGACCGCGGGCGCTTCTAGCGGGTTGGCGGGGCGGGTCAATCGGCGCTAGGGCGCCGGCGCGATGAACCAGCCACGTATCCGCATACTCGCCACCGGGGGCACCATCGCTGGAAGCGCGGGCTCCGCCATCGAGCGGGGTTATCGGGCGGGTGAAGTCGAAGTCGTTGAACTCATAAAAGCGGCCAATGAGTTGGGCCTGGCGCGCGTGTTGGACGGCAGTCAAGTCTCGGCAATCGGTTCGCAGGATATCGGCTGGCAGCAGTGGAATGTTCTGTATCAAAGCATCGCGTCCGAGATGGACAACCGACGGCTGGATGGCTTCGTGATCACGCACGGCACCGATACGGCTGAGGAAACGGCGTTCCTTCTCGACCTCGCACTCGCTCCCAAGAAGCCGGTAGTGCTGGTCGGTGCGATGCGACCTGCCGACGCGGTCGGCAGCGACGGGATGCGAAACCTGGCCAACGCCGTTCGGGTGGCGAGCGATCCGGGCGCCGCTGGACGCGGAGTGTTAGTCGTGATGAGCGACCAGGTCTTCGCCGCAATTGACGTGCGCAAGGCGGCGACCTCTGGGGCGGAGGCGTTTCGGGGCTTTCCGCGAGGGCCTATCGCCAATGTGACGCCGACCTCGCTCGATTGGTTCGGGCCGGCCGACCGCGCTAGGCGAGGCGCTCAGTTCGAATGGCCCGCAGCGCTGCCTAGGGTGCCGATCCTTTATGCCTACGCGGGGATGGACGACGCCGACGTCGCCTGCATGCTGGCGGGTGCAAGGGGCGTCGTTCTGGCGGGAATGGGCCAGGGCAATGCGCCGGCGACGGTGCTCGAAGCGCTGGCGCGGGCGGGCGTGCCGGTAGTGCGTTCAACGCGGGTGGATCAGGGTTCGGTCGACCGCAACCTGGAGGTGGATGACGATGCGTTCGGCTTCGTCGCTGCCCGGGGTCTCGGTCCGGCGAAGGCGCGCATCCTGTTGCAGATGCTGCTGGCGAACGGGGTCACCGACCCCGCCGCCATGCAGTCCGCATTCGACCGCCGCTAGACAGTCGCCCTCGGTCAGCCCCAGGGGGTGACCAGGTACTTCTCGCCGGTCTTCATCTGGCGGTAATCGATCGCCGCTTCCTTCTCGACCATCTGTTCGAGGGTCACCTTCGTCTTGTAGCTGCTGGCGAAGGTGGAGGTGAGGCCGGCGAGCACGCGCTGGCGCATCCGGGTCATAGTCTCGACCCCGGCCTGTGCCAGGAAGGGCGTCAGCAGCCAGCCCGACAGCGTCCATCCGAAACCGTAGCTGGGGGTCAGGATCGTCGGCCCGGTGTCCAGCCGGCCATAGATGAACATCCGCTTCTGCTGGTTCGAGCCGTAGCGATTGTAGGTGGTCATCTTGTTTACCGCGACCCGTTCCATCGCCTTGAAGCACGCATCCACCGTGGTTCCGCCGCCGATGGGATCGAAGCCATAGAACGCATCGGTCGCGTCGATTGCTTCCATCAGCTTGGCCATGAAGTCCCCGTCGGAAGAGTTCACCACCCACTTCGCGCCCAGGTCGCGCAGGATCTGTTCCTGTTCCGGCTTGCGGACGATGTTGACCAGTTCCATGCCGTCTTCCTGGCAAATCTTGACCAGCATCTGCCCGAGATTGGAGGCGGCCGCGGCGTGGACGATCGCCTTCTGTCCATCCATCTTCGCGTTCTCGACAAAGCCCAGGGCGGTCATCGGATTGACGAAGGCGCTTGCACCCTGTTCGGCGGTGAGGTCGCCCAGTGGCAGGCACATGGCGGCATCGGCAAGCGCATATTGCGAATAGGCGCTGCCCGGCACGCAAGCGACCCGCTGGCCCATCAGCGCTTTCGCCATCTCGCTGTCGCCGGTCGCGACCACCGTTCCCGCGCCTTCGTTGCCGACGGGAAGGCGTTGATCGTGGCGCCCTTTCATCGCGGAATGAAACGGCTGGGGCATCGTCGCGACCAGCTTGCCCGCGCTGTATTCACCGGTCTCGAGATCCGCCTGGCCCAGCAGCAGCGCAAGGTCGCTGGGGTTGATGGGGGCGGCCTCCATTTTGACCAGCACTTGGTTGCCGGTGGGATCAGCGAACTGGGTTTCCGCGACCTCGACGGTCAGCTTGCCGTCGGCGGAGAGGGTGGTGAACAACTGCTTGCCGGTGGTGGTCATATCGTAGTCTCCCGTTGTCATTTGCAACCTTCGCTACCCGCGGCAGCGTGCGCTGGCTAGCCCTCGCCGGGATAGAGCGCGCGGACGAAATACAGCCCGTGCGGCGGGGCGTTGAGGCCAAGCTGCTGGCGATCGCGGGCGGCAAGCGCCGCGGCGACCCGCTCCGCGGGCCAGCGGCCCATGCCGACCAGCGCCAGGCAGCCGACCATCGAGCGAACCTGATGGTGAAGGAAACTGCGCGCGGCCGCTTCGATCAGCACTGCATCCCCCTCCCGGTGCACGGCGAGGTGGTCCAGCGTCTTCACCGGGCTTGCGGCCTGGCACTGGACCGAGCGGAAGGTGGTGAAGTCGTGCCGTCCCACCAGCGCCTGTGCTGCGGCATGCATCGCCTGTGCATCAAGCTCGGGCGCGATCTGCCACGCACGGCCCCGGTCCACAGTCAGCGGCGCGCGGCGATTGACGATGCGGTACCGGTACTTTCGCCCCACGCACGAAAAGCGCGCGTGCCAGTCGTCTGGCACCACTTCACACGCCACCACCGCCACGGGATCGGGACGAAGGTGCGCGTTCAATGCCTCCATCAACCGGAACGGGCCGATGTCCTTGGCGACATCCACGTGCGCTCGCATCGCCAGCGCATGGACCCCGGTATCGGTGCGACCGGCGGCGTGAAGCGTCACCTGCTCCCCCGTGACCGCCAGCACGGCATCCTCGACCGCGGCCTGCACGCTCGGCGCGTTCGCTTGCCGCTGCAAGCCGGCGAAAGGTTCGCCGTCGAATTCAAGCGTCAGCGCGAAACGGGTCACCTCACCAGGGTTCCTGCCGGGATCGGCTTGCCGCGCAAAAACGCCTCGACCTCCATCGCGGGCTTGCCGGCGCGCTGGATCCGCAGCGGGCGCAGCGCGGCATAGCCGCACGCGACCGTCAACTGGTCATCGAGGGTGAGTCCCGGCTTGCCTTCGCGCGCGAGCACCTGCGCTTTCAATACCTTGATCCGTTCGCCGTCCAGTTCGAACCAGGCCCCGGGGAAGGGGGCGAGGCCGCGGACCTGGCGCTCGATGCCCTCGGCGTTGCCCGACCAGTCGATCCGCGCCTCCGCCTTGTCGATCTTGGGCGCATGAGTCGCTTCGGCATCGTTCTGCGGGACCGGAGCAAGCTGCACGAGATCGGCGAGCGTGTTGACCATCAGCTGCGCACCGATTTCGGCCAGTTCCTCGGTCAGTTCGCCGGCGGTCTTGTCCTCGATCGCGGTACGCGCGACCGCGAGCATCGGTCCGGTGTCGAGCCCGGCTTCCATCTGCATGATGGTGATGCCGGTCGCCGCGTCGCCGGCCATGATCGCCCGCTGGATCGGCGCGGCGCCGCGCCACTTGGGCAGCAGGCTCGCGTGTACGTTGAGGCAGCCTTGCCGCGGCGCATCGAGAATGGGTTGCGGCAGGATCAGGCCATACGCGGCAACGACCGCTATGTCGGCGCGCAGCGCGGCGAATTCGGCTTGCGCTTCTGCATTGCGCAGCGAGGTGGGGGCTCGCACCTCGATGCCACGCGCTTCCGCCTCGCGTTGCACGGCGCTCGGGTTCAGCTTTTTGCCCCGGCCAGCCGGGCGGGGTGGCTGGGTATAGGCGGCGACCACCTCGTGCCCCGCTTCGCATAGCGCGACCAGCGTCGGCACCGCGAAGGCCGGCGTTCCCATGAAGACGATGCGCATAAGCGGGGCCGGATACCTTTCGTAAGGGGCGGGCAGGCCCTATCTTCCGCCCCATGGCATCGCAAGAGATCGACACGCTCGCGCAGGCGTTGGCCCGGCTGCCGGGGCTCGGCCCGCGTTCCGCCCGGCGCGCAGTGCTGTGGCTGGTCAAGCGACGAGAAACCGCGCTGCGCCAACTCGTCGCCGCGCTTGCCGAGGTGCAGGAACGGCTGGTCGAGTGCGAAACGTGCGGCAACGTCGATACGCAGGACCCGTGCGGCGTGTGCTCGGATTCGCGGCGTGATCCGCGCAGCCTGTGCGTGGTGGAGGATGTCGCGGACCTGTGGGCGCTGGATCGGTCGCGGCTATTCACTGGGCGCTATCATGTGCTGGGCGGACGGCTGTCGGCCCTGGACGGGGTGGGGCCGGAGGATCTCACCATCGGGCGCTTGATCGACCGCGTCGCCAAAGGGGGGATCGACGAGGTCGTCCTGGCGATGAACGCGACGCTGGAGGGGCAGACCACCGCACACTACATCGCCGAGCGGATCGACGGGTATCCAGTGCGGATCACCCAGTTGGCCCACGGCCTGCCGGTCGGCGGCGAGCTCGACTACCTTGACGAAGGGACGCTGGCGCAAGCGCTACGGGCGCGCCGGCCAATGGGCTGAGTGCGCCGCTGATCACTTGCCGTTCAGCCGTTGTGTGCTTATTTCCCTCGCATGGCCATTCGTCAAATCCTGGAAGTGCCGGACCCCCGGCTGAAAGTCGTGTCCGAACCCGTCACCGAGTTCGATGACGACCTGCGCACGCTCGTCGCGGACATGTTCGAAACGATGTATTATGCCCCCGGCATCGGGTTGGCCGCGATCCAGGTGGGCGTGCCCAAGCGCCTGCTGGTGATCGATCTGCAGCCCGAGGATCCCGACGCGGAGCCGGAGCCGTGCAACCATGACGGTCATCACCATCACCACCAGCCGACCAAGCGCGAGCCGCGGGTGTTCGTGAACCCCGAGATTCTCGATCCGGCGGAAGAACTGGTGACCTATCAGGAAGGCTGTCTCTCCGTCCCGGAGATCTATGCCGACATCGATCGCCCCGCGCGCTGCCGGGTGCGCTGGCAGGATCTCGATGGCGCGGTCCATGAAGAAGAGATGGAGGGGCTGATGGCCACCTGCATCCAGCACGAGATGGACCACCTCGAAGGCGTCCTTTTCATCGACTATCTGAGCCGGCTGAAGCGCCAGATGGTTTTGAAGAAGCTGGACAAGATCAGGAAAGCTGCCTGATTGCAGTCAGCGAGGTCTAGTTTCTTCCGATCTCGCGCCAGCTGGTTTCGCTCACCTCCACGCCGAACTTTTCCGCCGCCGCCTTGATCCGCTTCCAGGCGGCATCACGCTCGTCGTCGGTCACGCCCTTCACCTGATTGAAGCGAGCGATCGCGGCGCGGACATGATCCGCGTCCTCGATCGGCTCCTTGCGCTGCCGCGGAAAGGCAAACTCGCGGTTCGCCAGATTATCGCGCTCGTCCTGCCCGAATGCGCTCACGCGGCCCCGTGCTCGAACGTGCTGCGCTCGCCATCGGCGTGTACTTCGTCGTTGAGTGCCGCGAGCGCATTGCGGCAATCGTCGGCGGTTTCGCGGCACATTTGCGCACAGCGCTGGCAGTGCGCGTGGTCATGGCTGCGGCATTCTTCCTCGCAGGTCTGGCACGCCTCGATGCATACTGCGAGCGCGCTGCGGATCAGCTGCCGGTTCTCGTCGGTGCGGCGGCTGGCGACCCGGTACGCCATCGTGCATACGTCGGCGCAGTCGAGGCACAACCGGATGCAGCGCTTCATGTCCATCTCTTCAGCCGCGCAGGCATCGGCGCAGCTGTTGCAGATCGCCGCGCAGTACATCGCGTGTTTGACCGCTTCGAGCAGGCTCTCGTTCTCATCGCCTTGAACGTCCGGGTGTTCGCGGATCATTTCCTTGATCGACATATCGACTCTCCTTTGCCCGACTAGCGCGCGGGGTTGAGGATAGTTCCGCCGGGGGCTTCCCTGACGCCAGCGTTCCATCTATGTTCCCACCGATGGACGCTTTTGCAATTGTCATCGTATTCGTCGCGCTGGGCGCGGGAGTGGTCGTGGGGTGGCTGTTGGGGTCGCGTCCCGTAGCGGACTGGCGAACCCGGCATGGCGAGCGCGAGGGCGAGTGCAAGCTCCTCAATGAGAAGCTGTCGCGCATGGTGCCCGAACTTGCCACCATGAGCGAGCGGGCCGCCCGCGCCGATGCCCTTGCCACGACGCTCGATGCTGCTCGGGAAGAATTGTCGGCGCTGCGGGCGCAGGCTGCTGGCTTTGCCGAACAGAAACGTCTGTTGGAGGAAAGCCGCGAGAAACTGCTCAAAGAGTTCGAGAACACCGGCGCCCAGGTTCTTGGAAAAGCGCAGGAAATGTTCCTCGCCCGCGCGGCGGAGCGGTTCGGTCACGCGGAAAAGGCGAACAAGGAAGCGATCGCCTCGCTGCTCCAGCCAGTAGGCGACCGGCTGAAGGCGTACGAGGAGCAGGTGGTCTCGCTGGAAAAGCAGCGGGTCGATGGCTTCGGCCAACTTGCCGGCATGATCGAGGCGATGCGCGTGGGCCAGGAGCAGGTCCGGCGCGAGGCGCAGCGGCTCGGCAACTCGCTGACCAACGCACCCAAGGCGCGCGGCCGGTGGGGCGAACGGGCGTTGCAGAACGTGCTCGAACAATGCGGTCTGGCTGAACATACCGACTTTACCCTTGAACACTCGATGGACACCGAAGAAGGCCGGCTGCGGCCCGACGCGATCATCAATGTGCCGGGCCAGAAGAAGTTGGTGATCGACGCGAAGGTGTCGCTGAATGCCTACCAGGCGGCGTTCGAGGCCGAGGACGACGACGAGCGGCGGCGGCACCTCGATCTGCATGCCAAGTCGATGCGCAACCATGTGCAGACGCTTGGTGCGAAGAGCTATCAGAGCCAGTTCGACGATGCGCCCGACTATGTGGTGATGTTCGTGCCCGGCGAACATTTTGTCGCAGCGGCGCTGGAGCACGATCCGGAGTTGTGGGATTTTGCGTTTCGCAACAAGGTTTTGTTGGCCACTCCCACCAACCTGGTGGCAATCGCGCGGACGGTGGCGCAGGTCTGGCGGCAGGACACCATCGCGCGCGAGGCGGTCGAGATCGGCAAGGCAGGGGCAGAACTCTATGACCGGTTGGCGATCGCGGCCGAACACATGAAGGGTGTTGGCGCCGGGCTCGATCGTGCGGTGCGCAAGTACAACGACTTCGTCGGCAGCTTCGAACGCAACGTGCTCACCTCGGGCCGCCGCTTGCGCGACAAGGGGATCGAGATCGGCAAGCGCGAGATCGACGATGTGCCGTTAGTGGAGGCGGCTCCGCGCTATGTCTCCGGGCCCGAGCAGGAAGCCGAGGTGGCGGCTAAAGATTAGGTTGAAACCGGTGCAACTTGGCCGTTACCAAAGCTGCATGAAGGCTTCCCGACCGATCGTGCTTGCAACGCTGCTTGTTCCATCTCTGCTGCTGGCCGCGTGCAGCCAGGATGACGCGCCTTCAGAGGCGATCTCGAAAGCCGCGAATACGGTGGTGAAGCAAGTCGATGGTTCTCAGGCCCCCAAGCTCGCGCAAGGCAAGTATGCCCCGCAGGACGAATGCCGCGACAAGCCGGGCGCCGCTGAATTTCGGGCTCGTTTAGCCCAAGCGATAAAGGCGCGCGATATCGACCGCCTCGCCGCGCTTGCGGCGCCCGACGTGATGCTCGACTACGGCGGCGGCGCCGGAGTGGACAGCTTGCGCGCCTTGCACGCCAGGAACGGTGAACTGTTCTGGAGCAAGCTCGACACCCTGCTGACGCTTGGCTGTGCGGCCAACAAAGAAGGCGGGATCACCCTGCCGTGGTATTTCGTGCAGGATTTCGGTGCCGTCGATCCGATGTCGGGCATGATCGTCACCGGGGAGAACGTGCCGGTCTATGCCGCGCCCGGCGGGGGAGCGGCGCCGACGGGCGCAATCTCGTGGGACGTTGTCGAACTGGTCGACGGGCTTCAACCGGATCGGCCGATGCAGAAGGTTGAGACTGCCGGAGGGGAGGTGGCTTACGTCGCCACCGACAAGCTTCGCTCGCTGATCGATTACCGGCTCGTCGCATCGAGCCGTGACGGCGTCTGGAGCTTCACCCAGCTGATCGCGGGCGACTAGTCACCGAAGCTGGCGAGCACTTCGTACGACAGCACCGCGGCGGCGACCGCGGCGTTCAGGCTGTCAGCGCGGCCCTTCATCGGTATGGTCACCCGCAGGTCGCAGGCCGCCTCGTATTCTTCAGGCAGCCCGCGGGACTCGTTGCCGACAAGGACCAGGCAAGGCCTGCGGTATGCCGCTCCCCGATAAGGCACCGCATCGCGCAAGCTGGCAGCGACCAACTGGCCGGGACCTTGCCGCAGCCATGGTAGGAACTCGTCCCACCGTGCCTGGGCAATACTTTGCGTGAATATCGCACCCATGCTGGCCCGGACCGCCTCCACCGAAAAAGGATCGGCGCAATCGTCGATCAGGATCAGCCCGCCGGCGCCTACGGCATCGCCGGTGCGCAGCATGGTGCCGAGGTTGCCCGGGTCACGCACCGCTTGGGCCACCAGCCAGATGTCGGCGCACAACAGGTTCAACCTCGCCAAACCGGTGTCGAATTCGGCGAATACGCCGGCCACGGCCTGCGGATTGTCCTTGCCGGTGATCTTCCCGAGGATGTCGGGAGAGGTTTCGATGACCTCGCCCCCTGCGGCCAGTACATCGGCTTCGAGGGCGGCGAGCAGCGGGTGATTGCCGCGTCCCCCCTGGTGTTCGGCGGCCATCACCAGCACTTCAGGCAAGTGCCCGCTTTCGCGCGCATCGGTCAGCAGGCGCAGGCCTTCAGCCAGGAACTTGCCCGATGCCTTGCGGTGCTTCTTTTCGCGCAGCGCGCGCAGCGCCTTGACGGTGGGGTTGGAGAAGCCGGTGATTTGCCGCCGGCCGGGGTGAGCCATCCTTGCCCCGCCTTCCTCAGTCTTCGCCGAAGCCGTCATCGATCAGATCGCATAACTGGCCAAGGACCGTTTCCGCATCAGCACCGGTGACGACCACCTCCACGGTGTCGCCCTTGGCGGCGCCGAGCATCATCAGGCCCAGGATCGAGCCACCGCCCGCCGCGTTGCCGTCCTTGGTCACCATGACCTGACACCCATCGGGCAGGGCGGCAACGGCGTTGACGAACTTGGCGCTGGCGCGCGCATGCAGACCGCGCTGGTTCACGATCAGACACTCGCGCCGCTGCTCGTTCAAGAGGCGGCCTGCTTCTTGTCACAGCCGGCCGCGAGGAACTCCGACGCGATCGTGATATAGCTCTTGCCGGCATCGCGCGCGGCCTTGACCGCGTCGGTCACGCTCATCGACTTGCGCGCGCCAGCCAGGCGGATCAGCATCGGCAGGTTGATGCCCGCGATCACCTCGATCCGGCCGGCGTCCAGCAGCGAGATGGCGAGGTTGGAGGGGGTGCCGCCGAACAGGTCGGTAAGGATGATCGCCCCGCTGCCCGCGTCCACCTCGACAATGGCGGACGCGATTTCATTGCGCCGCTTTTCCATGTCGTCGTTGGGTCCGATGCAGATGGTCGCCACCGCCGGCTGAGGGCCGACGACGTGCTCCATCGCGCTGATGAATTCCTCGGCCAGGCGGCCGTGGGTGACCAGGATCAGTCCGATCATGAGTACAGGGTGCTCGCGTTCCGCGTCAGTTCGGCAGCGGGCTCCACCATGCCCGAGGTGCCGGTTCGTGTTAGGCCAGTGGGTCTCTGGCCAGTTGATCCCTGGATCGTCACGACTGCGGTAAGCCTTCCAGCTGGTCGGCAGCGCGCGAGCCAAGGTTACGATGGACCACAGTGGGCGAAAACCCCGCGCCGCGCAAGGCCTGCGCCATCGCCTCGGCGGTATGCACCGAGCGATGCCGCCCGCCGGTGCAGCCGAATGCGAGATTGACGTAACTTTTTCCCTGCGCGGCATAGCGGGGCAGCAGGGTGAGGACGAGATCGCGGATACGCGCGAACGCATCGTCCCATGCGGGATCGGCGCGGATGTGGTCGGACACCGGCGCATCCAGCCCCGTCAGGGGGCGCAGTTCGGGATTCCAGTGCGGATTGTCGAGGAAGCGCATGTCGAACACCAGGTCGGCCAGCGGCGGCATGCCGCGCGCGAAGCCGAAGCTGGAGACGGTGAGGGTCATGTTCGCTTCCGGCTGGTCGGCAAAGCGTTCGCGGATCGCCTGCTGCAGATCGCTGGAAGACATCGTGGTGGTATCGATCACCGCTTCCGCCCAGCGGCGCAGGGGATCGAGCAATTCCCGTTCGGCCTGGATACCCTCGATCACCGCGCGGCCCTGCGCCATCGGGTGGCGGCGGCGGGTCTCGTTGTAGCGGCGCTCCAGTTCCGCCCCGCTGCAATCGAGAAACAGGGTAGTGAGGTCGAGGTCCGTCCGCAGGCAGAGCCTTTTCCAGCGCGCGATGATCTCGTTCGGCACGAACCCGCGGGTGCGCGAATCGAATCCAATCGCCAGCGGGGGGCGCGGCTCCCCGTCGGATACCGTGCCGCCGATCAGCCGCTCCAGCAGGCGGACGGGGAAATTGTCGATCGCCTCCCAGCCCAGATCCTCCAGCACCCGCAGCGCAGTCGTCTTGCCCGCACCCGACAGCCCGGTGACGAGCACGACACGCTGGGGCGGCAGGGAGGGAGTCTGGGGCGGAGTGCTCATCCTGTCCCATGTGAGGGTTGCGCAGCGATTTGGGAAGCGGGCTCCGCGTGTCCGTGCAGCGCCAGCGCATACTCGGCGCGGACCGCGGGAGCGGGGCCGCGCGGATCGAACGCCAGGCGGGGGAGGGACCGCCCGATCAGTTCGACCGGATCGGCCCGTTCGACGAAGCGGGGGGCGTCATCGCGCAGGTCCAGGACCAGCGCGACCGGAGCTTCGGTCGTCGGCAGGCTGACGATCCCGACGTTGCGCAGTTCGATCAACCCGGCGGTGGCCGGCGCTGGGGAGGCCCACACGATCGCGCCGCGAAGCTCGAGGGTGACACCGTCATCGCCGATCAGCGCCGCGCCGCGATCGATCAGCGCCAGCGCCAGGCTCGACTTGCCGCTTCCGGGCACCCCTTCGATCAGCAGCGCGCGGCCACCGATCGCCACCGCGGTCGCCACTCTCAGCGGCATGGTCGCCGGTTCATCGCCGCGTAGCCGCGCCAGCGGCGTCGGGCAGCGCGAGTGTCATGCACGCGCCGCTCGTGCCATCGGGACGCGCCCCGGCGAGCAGGGTGCCGTCGTGTGCTTCCGCGATGGTCTGGGCAATCGCCAGGCCGAGGCCACTGTGCTGGCCGAAGCCCTCCTCCTCCGGCCGGTCGGAATGGAACCGGCGAAACACCTTTTCGCGCGCGCCTTCGGGAATTCCCGGCCCGTGGTCGCACACACTGAGCAGGACGCGCGCTTCATCCCGGTCGATCGTGAGTTCGATGGGCGCGTCGGAGGGGGAGAACGACACCGCATTGTCGAGCAGATTGTCGATCACCCGCTCCAGCCGGATGGGCACGCCCATGACGCTGGCCCCGCCGCGCGGATAGGTGAACGAGATCGGCCGCCCACCGTTGAGATCGCGCGCCTCGCGCCGGCGGATGATGTTGTCGCTCAGCGCCACCAGGTCGATGCTTTCGAACGTCGCGCGGCTCATTTCCGCGTCGATCCGGCTGGCTTCGGAAATCTCGCTGACGAGGCGGTCGATCCGGCGCACGTCATGGGCGGCGATGTCGTTGAGCTGGCGGCGCAGGTCGGGGTCCTCGACCCGCGCGAGCGATTCGACCGCGCTGCGCAGCGAAGCGAGCGGGTTCTTGATCTCGTGTGCCACATCGGCGGCGAAGTGTTCGACCGCGTCGATCCGCTGGCGCAGCGTGGCGGTCATGTCGGAAATGGCGCGCGCGAGCTGGCCGATCTCGTCATGCCGCGCGGGCAGCCGGGGCACCTCCACCTGGCGGTCGCGTCCCTGGCGCACGCGGGTGGTGGCGTTGGCCAGCAGCCGCAGCGGGGTGACGATGGTGCGCGCCATGTACAGCGACAGCAGCGTGCTCATCAGCAGCGCCAGCAGCACCGCGCTGATCAGCGTCCCGCGCGCTTCGCGCACCTCGAGCGTGATGTCGACTGCGTTGCGGGTGGTCAGCAGCGTGGCGCCCTTCAACCCGACCGGCGCCGCGGTATTGATCACCGGCGTGCCGTCGGACGCGTCGCGCAGCTGGATCCGGGTGAGGTTGTCTTCCCGGGCGCGCTTCAGTTCGGGCCAGGCATCGGCATCGGTGCTTTCGGATTCGATGTAGTTGGGGATGGGATCGGCGCCCACGATCGCATCGACCGCGCGGTCCAGCCAGCGGGCGAAGTTTTCCTGCCAGGTTTCATCACCCGGGGTGTCGAACGCGAAGCTCGGCTCGTCGAGAGCGAAGCTGTCGGCCCACAGCCGCCCCTGCGCGTCAAACATCCGCAGGCGCATCTTCTGCTCCTTGCCGATCTGGATCAGCAGCGCCTCCTGCCGCTCGCGGCTGGCACCGGCGAGTGCTTCGGCGGTAATCTGCGCCTCTACCCGGGCCAGCTTGTAACGTTCGTCGAGCAGCTGCTTGCGATA
This sequence comes from Altererythrobacter sp. TH136, assembly GCF_007065885.1. Classification (NCBI taxonomy): domain Bacteria; kingdom Pseudomonadati; phylum Pseudomonadota; class Alphaproteobacteria; order Sphingomonadales; family Erythrobacteraceae; genus Altererythrobacter; species Altererythrobacter sp. TH136. The sequence continues at coordinate 2,473,634 of NZ_CP041409.1, forward strand.
GCTGTCGAGGTAGAACACGCCGCCGCCCAGCAGCAGCAGCGGCAGCAGATTGATGATGAGGATGCGCGGGGTGAGCGACAGCCGCCGCCCGGGCACGAAGGCGAGCGCGGCCGCGCCGCTGTCAGCAGCCATCCGCGTCAGCCATCGGCGAAGCTGTAGCCTGCGCCATAGAGCGTCTCGATCGCCCCGAAACTGGCGTCGACGCTTTTGAACTTGCGCCGCATCCGCTTGATGTGGCTGTCCACCGTCCGATCATCCACGAACACGTCGTCCGGATAGGCGGCGTCCATCAGTTGGTTGCGGCTCTTGATCACGCCCGGGCGCTGGGCGAGGGCTTCGAGGATCAGGAACTCGGTGACGGTGAGGGACACCGGCCGGTCCTCCCACGTCACCTGGTGGCGCGCCGGGTCCATTCGCAGGCGCCCGCGCTCGATGACCGGACCCGGCTCGGGCGAGCCGCTGGCGATGTCTTCAGGGGTGCCAAGGCCGCTGCGGCGCAGCAGCGCGCGGATCCGAGCGATCAGCAGGCGCAGCGAGAACGGCTTGGCGATGTAATCGTCGGCGCCCATCTCGAACCCGGCTTCCTCGTCGCCTTCCTCGTCCTTGCTGGTGAGGAAGATCACGGGGAGGGCGGAGCGTTCGCGCACCCGGCGCAGCAGTTCCATCCCGTCCATCCGCGGCATCTTGATGTCGAACACCGCCAGGTCGGGCGGATTTTCGTTCAGCGCCTTGAGCGCGGCCTCTCCGTCCGAATAGACGCGCGTCGCGAACCCTTCGGCCTGAAGCGCGATGGATACCGTGGTCAGGATGTTGCGGTCATCGTCCACCAGCGCGATCGTGCGCCGGTCGCCTGGCTGATGATCGGTGGGCTGCCGGTCGTCGCTGATCGCGGGATGCTCGTCCATGGCGATGTGACTAGCCCGAAGTCGCAGGCGAAACAACAAAGCCCGGTGATCGAGCGGGCGGGGGCAGGGAACCCAATTTGACGAGAATCGCTTAGCCCATTATGCGCCGGGGCAACGTCCCGCGCGCGTGCCTGCGCGCGACAATTCTCGTGTTTTCAAAGCCATCGGCGGAAGCAGCGATGGCACCGAAGGAGATACCATCTCGTGAACGCCCCGCTCGCCCAGCCATTGTCCGCCCAGGGATACGACACCAGCGCGACCATCCACGCCAATCTCGGCACCGCCGCGCTGGTCGAACATGCGCTGAAGCGGGGCGAAGGGCGCCTGACCAAGGATGGCGCGCTGCTGGTCGATACCGGCAAGTTCACCGGCCGCAGCGTCAAGGACAAGTTCGTAGTCCGCGATGCGGTGACCGAGGACACGATCAACTGGGGCCCGATCAACCAGCCGATGACGCAGGCGCACTGGGACAACCTGAAGGCCGATTTCCTCGCCGCGCTGAAGGACCAGGACGAGCTCTACGTCGCCGACCTGTTTGGCGGCAGCCAGCCGGAATACCGGGTCAACGTGCGGGTCATCAACCAGATGGCGTGGCACAACCTGTTCATCCGCACGCTGCTCGTCCGGCCGACCGCAGAGGAGCTGGCCGGCTTCGCGCCCGAGTACACGATCATCAACCTGCCGAGCTTCAAGGCCGATCCCGAACGCCACGGCAGCCGCAGCGATACCGTGATCGCGGTCAACCTGACCGACAAGCTGATCCTGATCGGCAACACCGAATATTCGGGCGAGATGAAGAAGGGCGTGTTCGGCCTCTTGAACTTCCTGCTCCCCGCGCAGGGCGTCATGCCGATGCACTGTTCGGCCAACATCGGCGCGGACGGCAAGAGCGCCATCTTCTTCGGCCTGTCGGGCACCGGCAAGACCACGCTGAGCGCCGACGCCAGCCGCACGCTGATCGGCGATGACGAGCATGGCTGGTCCGACACGGCGATCTTCAACTTCGAAGGCGGCTGCTACGCCAAGATGATCAACCTGTCGGCCGAAGGCGAGCCGGAGATCTACGCGACCACCAAGATGTTCGGCACGATCCTCGAGAACGTGACCATGGACGAAGCCACGCGCGAACTCGACTTCACCGACGACAGCAAGACCGAAAACACCCGCGGCGCCTATCCGATCGAGTTCATCCCGAACACGAGCGAGAAGAACCTCGGGCCGCCGCCGTCGAATGTGATCCTGTTGACGGCTGACGCGTTCGGCGTGCTGCCCCCGATCGCGCGGCTGACGCCCGACCAGGCGATGTACCACTTCCTGTCGGGCTACACCGCCAAGGTCGCCGGCACCGAGATCGGCGTGACCGAGCCGACCGCCACCTTCAGCACCTGCTTCGGCGCCGCGTTCATGCCGCGCCATCCCAGCGTCTACGGCAACCTGCTGAAGAAGCGGATCGCCGATGGCGGCGCGCAGTGCTGGCTGGTGAACACGGGCTGGTCGGGCGGCAAGGCGAGCGAGCCGGGCATCAAGCGGATGCCGATCAAGGCCACGCGCGCGCTGCTCAACGCGGCGCTCGACGGGTCGTTGAACGACGTCGAGTTCCGCAAGGATCCGAACTTCGGGTTCGAGGTGCCGGTCGCGGTGCCGGGCGTCGACACCAAGCTGCTCGACCCGCGCGCCGCTTGGGCCGACCCCGAGGAGTACGACCGCATCGCACAAAAGCTGGTGCAGCTGTTCGTCGACAACTTTGATCAGTTCGATGCCTACGTCGACCAGGGCGTGAAGGACTCCGCGCCCGGCCTGCAGGCGGCCTGAGATCCGGCACAGCGCAGCGTAAGGGCGCCCGCGCGGAGAGATCCGCCGTGCGGGCGCCTTGGCGCGCCTGCCTGCGATCTATTCCATGTCCACTTCAGGAGTGGGCACGTACGATCCGAAGTTGACCGGCACGCCTTCGGGCTGGGTGCGCAGGAACTCGATGGTCGATTGCGCTTGCCGGCTCAACGCGCTGCCGTGCGGATTGGCAGCGATCGGTTGCAGCACCCCGATAGCGGCCGCGACCGAGCCTTCACTGGCGAACAGATGGCCGACCTGGAACGCCTGGCCCAGGTCGAAGGGCGCGAGCCGCGCAGCTTTCACAAGCATGTTGCGGGCGGACTAGGGCAGCACCTTGCTGCGGAAGGCGCGAGCGCCAGTCCGTTTACGCAGCGATGTACCGGTCGATGGTCTTTGCGAGCACGTCGAGCGGCACGTTGCCGCCATCGACCACCGCCTGGTTGAAATCCTTGAGGTCGTAGCGCGCGCCGAGCGCGGCTTGTGCGCGTGCCCGCTGGCGGACGATCTCGCTGTGACCAGTCTTGTAGGCGCACGCCTGGCCGGGCCACGAGCAATAGCGATCCACCTCGCTCGCGACCGACTGGGCGTTGTCGCCGTTGCGTTCGACGAAGAAGTTCACGCCCTGCTGGCGGGTCCACCGCTTGTGGTGCAGGCCGGTGTCCACCACCAGCCGGCAGGCGCGGAATGCCTGGCTCTGAAGATAGCCTAGGCGCCATTGCGGGTTGTCGTCATAGGCGCCAAGTTCGTCCGCAAGCTGTTCGGCATACAGCGCCCAGCCTTCGGAGAACGCGCTGAACGACAGGATCGAGCGGATCAGCGGCAGCTTGTTTGAATACGTTCCCTCCCAAATGTGACCCGGGACCATCTCGTGGTGAGTCAGCGTGGGCAGGTCGTACTTGCGGTGCAGGTCCGTGGTGCCCAGGTTGATCCACATCTTGCCCGGGATCGTGCCATCCTTCGATCCCGCGCCGCCATAGGCGCCGGGACCACCCGGTTCCTCGGCCAGCGGCAGGCGGCGGACCTCCATCGCGGGATCCACCACAGTGTTGAACGCGCGCGGCATCTGCGCCTTGATCCAGGCGAGGCGGTCGTTGATGAACGCCATGATCTCGGCCCGGCCCGGATCACCCTCCTTGAACTTGTAGCGCGGGTCTTCGGCCAGTTGCCGCATCCGCGCGCCGACCGAACCTTGCGCATAGCCGGCGCCCTGCAGCAGGGTGTCCATGCGGGCGTGGATCTCGTCCAGTTCGCGCAGACCGATGGCATGGATTTCGTCGGGCGTGAGGCGGGTGGTCGTCGCGGCGCGCAGGCCCCAGGCGTACCATTCGTCGCCGCGCGGCTGGCTCCACATGCCGGGGTCATTGTCCGCGAGCGACCGCTCGATCTTGAGCTCGGCCAGCTGCCGCTCCAGCGCGGCGACGATCGGTCCGGTCAGCGCTCGTGCCCGCTCGCCCCAGTTGCCCGGAATGTCGGCGGTGCGGCTGGTCAGCCCGGTCACATAGGCGGCGTCGGGCTTGCGGGCGTCGGCAATCGAGCTTTCCATCGCCGCGATCGCCTTGTCGAGCAGGAAGGCGGGCGGCACCAGCCCCTTGCCCCGCGCATCGCGGATGCGGCCCAGCTCTCCATCGAGCACGGCGGGGATCTGGTTGAGCCGCGCGAGGTACGCTTCGGCATCGGCGCGTTCGCGGACCGGGTGTTCGGGGTCCATGAAGCGCGGCAGGTCGAGATAGGCCCCGACATTCTGGATCACCACGTAAGGGGAATTGCGCCACCCGCCGACCGCGACGTCGCCATACGGCAGGGCAAACCCGTCGAGCGCGGTGGCGTAGGCGCTTTCGACCACTTCGAAACTGGTGCGCGTGGCGGGATCGAGCTCGGTCTTGTCCACGGCGCGTGCGCGCGCGAGATCGGTGCGCACGGTTTGCGCCAGCGCACGTTGCCCGGCGGCGGAGCTGTCGCCCAACCGGCTGCGCAGATACGCCTTGTCGCCCACGTCGATCCCCTGGCCGGTGGCGATGCCGGGGTTATGTTCGATGAGGTTCCAGGCGATGTCGTCGAGCAGCGCCTGCGGCTCCAGCGCCGGACCGACACCGGCCATCGTCTTGCACCCTGTCAGGGCAAACGCGGAAAGGCCGCCAAGCCCGGCAAGGGTCTGGCGGCGGGAGAGCTGAAATGGTGCAGATGTCATGACAGCCGGTGTGCAAGCCCGCGCACCGGCTGTCAAATGCCTCCATCCGTTGAAGGAATTCAGGTCAATCGAGGAATTCGGCCGGCACCCTGCCGCCCTGTGCCGCCAGCCCCGCCATCACCTGGCGGTGCAGCCAGACGTTGTCTTCCGCCGATCCGGAATAATCGGTGCGGCCCAGTTCCTGCGCCAGCGCCTGGCGTGATTCGTAGTCGGAATCGATGCCGACCAGCTTCATCAGGTCGACCAGCGACGTGCGCCAGTTGAGGCGATCCGCGCCCGGCATCGAATCGAGGTGGTTCTCGACATCGATGATCGGCGTGCCGGCGCTGCCGCGGCCGCCGCCTTCGCTGCCGGCCGAACCGGGCGCGGTCGCCGGGTCGGGGGCAGGGGTGCCGGGGGCCTGGGTCACGTCGACGGTCGGGGCAGGCGCGGCCTTGGCCTTGCCGAAGATCGCGTCCTTGATCTTGCCGAAAATGCTCATGATCGGGGAATCCTGTGTCGCGGTGGCCGATCCACCGTCTGCAGGAGGGAAAACCCGCGCCAGCTCTGGCTGTTCCGGCCGGCGCCGGTGCGCTATCGCCGCTGCGATGCTGTCCACCGTGCTATCGCTGCTCGTGCTTGCCGCCATCGCGCTTGTCGCGGGGGCGGTCTACCTGTGGCGCAAGCCGGGGATGCGCAAGCAGGCGCTGCTGATGCTGGTGCTGGCCGCCATTGCGCTGGTCAACCTGGCGATCTGGACCGTGCCGGATAGCCAGGGCCGCTCGCCAATCGGGCAGATCGGCGAGCAGCGATAACGCCTACTCCGGCAGCTGCCATTTGACCGAACTCGAGTACGTCCCGCTGACGGGGGCGCCGGTGTCGTCCTTCGCCGGATCGAAGCGGGCACGTCGGGAGACGAGGTCGCAGGTCGCCTGATCCAGTTCGGGATAGCCGCTCGACCCGGTGACGGTGCAAGTCTGCACCTTGCCTTCGGCGGTCAGTTGCAGCCGGAAACGGGCGGTGCCGATCATCTCGCGGTTGATCCAGCTCGACCGGTAATCCGCCTCCGTCACCCAGCTTGCCGGGTTGTTGCGTGGACGCGCGGCTTCCGGGCTGAAGCGCGGGGTCGGCTTGGGCGTGACCACCGGGCCGGGGGTGGCCGAGGGGATCACCTTCGGCACGAAGTCGAGGTTGGGGATCATCGTCGGCGTGCTTTCGATCGGAGGCCGCTGCGGGCTAAGATCGAGCTTCGGGATGGGCACCACGACCATCGGGGCGGTGACGCTTTGGCTGGGCTCCAGCGTCGGTTCGGGGGCGGGTGTCGGTTCGGGCGGGGGCGGCAGCGGGACTTCGGTATAATCTTTTGCCTGCCACCGCTTCACCGTCTGCTCGATCCCGGTGAACGTCAGGCCCGTGACCAGAGCGTACCCCACCGCGCCGTGGATCGCGACCACCGCCGCTACCGCCCCCGGCCGATCACGCCAGCTGGTGTGCTGTATATATGCCATCGCATCGCTCCTCTCGCTTGCGCCGATCTGAAGTCGGCGTCGTACGAGCGATGTTACATCATTACCTGATGCCACCTAATGGTTTCGAGTTGCGAAGCGCCACCAAATGTCCGGTATTCGAGTGGCTTAGCGGATCGGGCAGTCGGGCGAGAGGCGGAAGTCGAGGTAGTTGTCGACCGACTTCATCATGTCCTCAAGCTCGTTTTCGAAGAAGTGGTTCGCCCGCGGGATTTCGTCATGATGGATCGTGATGTGCTTCTGCGTGCGCAGTTTTTCGACCAGCTTGCCGACCGAGCTTGGCTGAACCACGGTGTCGCCTGCGCCGTGCACGAAGATCCCGCTCGCGGGGCAGGGGGCAAGGAAGCTGAAGTCGTACATCGACGCCGGTGCGGACACCGAGATGAACCCGCGCACTTCCGGGCGGCGCATCAGCAACTGCATGCCGATCAGCGCGCCGAAGCTGACGCCCGCGACCCAGGTGGTCTGCGCTTCGGGGTGCACCGACTGGACCCAGTCGAGCGCGCTGGCGGCATCGCTCAGTTCGCCCACGCCGTTGTCGAAGCTGCCCTGGCTGCGGCCCACGCCGCGGAAATTGAACCGCAGCACCGCGAACCCGCGATCGACGAACGTCTTGTAAAGACGCTGCACCATGCGGTCGTTCATCGTGCCGCCGCCGTGCGGGTGCGGGTGAAGTATCATCGCCACCGGAGCGCGCGGGCGCGGGCCGGGGCTGTAACGGCCTTCGAGGCGGCCTTCGGGGCCGGGGAAGATCACTTGGGGCATTGCGGAACCTGCTTTGTCTGGAACGCGTCAGCACGCGGGTGGCGCCTCGCGGGTGCGCGGCTATATAGGACCGAAGGCGAAAATCGCAATCGTGACGAATCCCCGCATCTATCTCGATCACGCAGCCACCACGCCGCTGCGCCCCGAAGCGCGCGCGGCGATGGAGCAGGGCTTTGCGCTGTGGGCCAATCCCTCGAGTCCCCACGCCGAAGGGCGCAAGGCCCGCGCGGCGCTGGAAGACGCGCGCGAGCGGGTCAAGGCGGCGCTCGAGTGGGAAGGTGAGGTGATCTTCACTTCCGGCGCGAGCGAGGCGGCGGCGCTCGCGCTCGATGCGGTGAACGCCGTTCATGACATCGCCAGCGCGGTCGAGCACGACGCAGTGCTGCGCGGCGATCGGCCCGAATGGACCCTGCCGGTACGGCACGATGGCGCCGCGGACCTGCTGGCGCTGTCGACCGAGAGCCGCCCGTCGGAATTGCTCGTCGATGATCCGGAGAACCGCTCGCTGGTCGCGGTCCAGCACGTCAATTCGGAAACCGGTAACCGGCAACACATCGGCTTCGCGGCAGAGGTGATCCACGACAACGGCGGGCTGATCCTGGTCGATTGCGCCCAGAGCGCCGGCAAGTTCCCGCTTCCCCGCATGGCGGACATGGCGATCGTTTCGGCGCACAAGTTTGGCGGGCCCGTGGGCGTCGGCGCCTTGCTGGTGCAGGATTATGCCTTGCTTCATCCGGCAGGGGGGCAGGAACGCGGCTACCGGCGCGGGACCGAGAACCTGCCGGGCGTGCTGGGCATGGCGGCCGCGCTGGAAGCTTGCTGTGACCCGTATATCGACCCGGCAGTGCTGGCACCGCTCGACGCGTTTGCCGCTGACGTCCGCGCGCTTGGCGGAGAGTGGTTGTCGGATCGCCTGTCCGATCCCACGCCGTTCATCCGCGCCATCGGCATGCCGCGCCTTTCGGCCCAGGCCCAGTTGATGCGGTTCGACATGGCCGGCATCGCCGTGAGCCAGGGTTCGGCCTGCTCGTCGGGGACGATGAAGCGCAGCCATGTCCTGACCGCGATGGGTCTGGCGGATGACCTTGCCGACCGCACGATCCGGGTGAGCTTCGGCTGGACCACCACCCGCGCGGAGGTTGAACGGTTCTGCGACGTATGGCTCGACATGGCGCGGGGGGTGTAGGGCGGTGGCATGATCTATCTCGATTATCAGGCCACGACCCCGCTCGCTCCCGAAGCCCGCGAGGCGATGTTGCCGTGGCTGGGCGGTCCGGGGGAGGCGGGTTTTTGCAACCCGCACAGTCCGCACCGGCTGGGCCGGTCCGCCAAGGCGGCGGTCGAACACGCGCGCGACCAGGTCGCCGCGCTGCTGCCGGACGGCGGGCGGGTGATCTTCACCGGCAGCGCGTGCGAGGCGATCAACCTCGCCATGCGCGGGGTTCCGGGCGAGGGGCCGGTCGCTCATTCCGCGATCGAGCATCCCGCCGTGCGCGACACGGCGCGGGCACTCGGCGCCTGTTACGAACTGCCCGTCAATGCCGAAGGGCTGACCGATCCAGCTATGCCGCTTGCCCCGGGTACACGGCTGGTCGCGGTGATGCAGGTCAACAACGAGATTGGTACCATCCAACCGAGCGCCCGCTCGCACGCTGCAGCGCGCGGGGCGGGCGCGCTGTTCCTGAGCGACGCGGTGCAGGCATTTGGCAAGCTGCCCGTGGCCGAGGCGGACCTGATCGCGGTCAGCGCGCACAAGCTGTACGGACCCAAGGGGATCGGCGCGCTGTGGGTGCGTGACGGGGTTCAGCTTGCGCCGCAGATCACCGGGGGCCTGCAGGAAGGCATCCGCTCGGGCACGCTCAGCCCCGCGCTGTGCGCCGGGTTCGGTGCGGCTGCCCAGCTTGCCCGCGAACGCATGGCGGCGGATGCGGCGCATGTTCAAACACTGTGGCACCGGGCACGAGAGTTGTTTGCCGGATGGCAGGTCAATGGCAGCGCGAGCGAACGCTGGCAGGGCAACCTGAACTTGCGCCGGGACGGACTGGATGTCGCCCGGTTGATGAGTGACTGCCGCCAGGTGATGTTCTCCGCCGGCAGCGCCTGCGCCAGCGGATCGGGCGCGCCCAGCCACGTATTGCGGGCAATCGGCCTCAGCGATCGCCAGGCCAAGAACTCCATCCGCCTGGGTTTCGGGCGGTATACCACGGTTGAGGAAATCGAGGAGGCGGCAGCGATGATCAACGCGGCGGCGGACGCGCAATGATCCGCGTCGTATTCACCACGGCAGACGGGCAGACGATCGAGGCGGATGGCCTACCCGGCGACAACCTCCTCCGCCTGGCGCAGGCGAAGGGGTTGCCTCTCGAAGGAACGTGCGAGGGGCAGATGGCGTGTTCCACCTGCCACGTGATCGTCGCGCCCGACTGGTTCGAGCGGCTGTCCCCTGCCAGTGAAGACGAGGAGGACATGCTCGATCTGGCGGTCGGCGCCTGCCGCACCAGCCGCCTGTCATGCCAGATAGAGCTGTCGCCGGACCTCGATGGATTGTCGCTGCAGGTGCCGGCCGAAGCGCGCGATATGCGGCGGTTCTAGCGCAGCACCTTGTACAGCAGATATGCCGCCACCGCGGCGCCGCCGATCAGCAGACCGCGCGACGGGGTGCCTTGATTTTCCACGCGCTCAGTTGCGCTCGGATCATCATCTTCCTGGACAAACGCGTGCGGCATCGCGGAACTGGGAATAGCGGACATCTGTAACCCTTTGTTTTCGTAAACTAGTGTGCGTAACAAGAAGCCGACGACGGGGTTCCGCCGCCCCGCAGCGCTATGTCATGCGTCCGCGGTCGCCCGTTCTGTTTGCAGGGCGCTGATCAGCGCCTGGTTAAACGCCGGAATGTCATCAGGATTGCGACTGGTGATGAGATTGCCGTCGGTGGCCACTTCCTGATCGACCACGTTGGCCCCGGCATTTTCCAGGTCGGTGCGGATCGACGGCCAGCTGGTGACCGTCTTGCCGTTCACCACGTCCGCTTCGACCAGCAGCCACGGACCGTGACAGATCGCGGCGACCGGCTTGCCCGCGGCGCAGAAGTCCTTGACCAGCTGCACGGCCTTGTCTTCCATCCGCAGCTTGTCGGGGTTCATCTGCCCGCCCGGCAGCAGCAGGGCGTCGAAGTCATCGGCGCTGACCTGATCGAGCGTCTGGTCGATCGCGGTCGCATCGCCCCAGTCGTCCTTCTGCCAGCCCTTGATCTCGCCAGACTGGGGCGCGACGACCACGGTTTCGAAGCCCGCGTCTTCCAGCGCCTGCTTGGGCTTTTCGAGCTCGGACTGCTCGAACCCATCGGTGGCGACGATCATAATGCGTTTGGTCATTGGGGTATCTCCTTTGGCCGACCCTACGCATGGGGATAGGCGACCGTTCCGGCGTTGAGCGCTCACCCGTGCGCCTGCTAGGGTCGCGCGCATGGCTGCCATCCTCGATGCCGAAAAAGACCCGTTCGACGCGATCGTCGATGCCCCGTTCGACAGCGCCTTGTCCGAACGGTATCTCGTCTATGCGCTTTCCACGATTACCGCGCGCTCGCTGCCGGACCTGCGCGACGGGCTGAAGCCGGTTCACCGCCGGCTGCTGTGGGCGATGCGGCAGCTGAAGCTGAACCCGACAGACGCGTTCAAGAAGTCCGCGCGCGTGGTCGGCGACGTGATCGGCAAATACCACCCGCACGGCGACGCGAGCGTATACGATGCGATGGTCCGCCTCGCGCAGGACTTCAGCCTGCGGTATCCGCTGGTCGAGGGGCAGGGCAACTTCGGCAACATCGACGGGGATAACGCCGCCGCCTACCGCTATACCGAAGCGCGGCTGACCCGTACCGCGCTGCTGCTGATGCAGGGGCTGGACGAAGGCACGGTCGATTTCATTCCCACCTACAACGGGGAGGAGGAAGAGCCGGAGATTTTCCCCGGACTGTTCCCCAACCTGCTCGCCAACGGATCGAGCGGGATCGCGGTCGGGATGGCGACCAACATCCCCAGCCACAATGTCGCCGAGGTGCTCGACGCGACGCTGGAACTGATCGACAATCCCCACGCCGAACACGCGCGGCTGATGGAGCTGTTCCACGGACCGGACTTCGCCACCGGCGGGCTGGTGGTCGACAGCGCCGCCACCATTTCCGCCGCTTACGAGATGGGCCGCGGGAGCTTCCGCATCCGCGCGCGCTTTCGCGCCGCGGAAGCGGGCAGCGAGGCTGATCGCGAGGCGGGCATCGAGCGGCTGGGCGCGGGCCAGTGGCAGCTCGTGGTCAGCGAGATTCCGTACCAGGTACCCAAGGGCAAGCTGATCGAGCAGGTCGCGCAGCTTATCGCCGACCGCAAGCTGCCGATCCTGGAAGATGTGCGCGACGAGAGCGACGAGCAGGTGCGGATCGTGTTCGTGCCCAAGAGCCGCAACGTCGATCCCGAACTGCTGAAGGAATCGCTCTATAAGTTGACCGACCTTGAAACCCGCTTCGGGCTCAACCTCAACGTGCTGGATGCCCAGGCCGGTACAGGTCGCACGCCGATGGTGATGGGACTGAAGGAAGTCCTGCTTCACTGGGTGGCCAGCCAGATCGACATCCTCCAGCGCCGCAGCCGCTATCGGCTGGAGCAGATCGCACGGCGGCTGGAACTGGTCGAAGGCTATATCGTCGCCTACCTCAACCTCGATCGGGTGATCGCGATCATCCGTGCCGAGGACGAACCCAAGCCGGTGCTGATGGCCGAGTTCGAACTGACCGACCGGCAGGCCGAGGCGATCCTCAACATGCGGCTGCGATCCTTGCGCAAGCTGGAGGAGATGGAGCTGCGGCGCGAGCGCGACGGGCTGCTGAAGGAGCAGGATGAGCTCAACCGCCTCTTGGAAAGCCCGGCGCGGCAGCGCACGCGGCTGAAGCGCGACCTGACCAACATCCGCAAGGAATATGCCGAGGATACCCCGCTTGGCCGCCGGCGCACGACGGTGGCCGAGGCCGCCGCTACGGTCGAGTACGATCCATCGGCGATGATCGAGAAAGAGCCGGTAACGATCGTCCTGTCTCAGAGGGGCTGGATCAGGGCCGCGCGCGGGCACGTGCCGCTCGATCAGGACTGGAAGTTCAAGGACGGCGACGGGCCGGCCTTCGCGCTGCACGCGCAGACCACCGACAAGCTGCTGCTCGCAAGTGATGACGGACGGTTCTACACCTTGGGGTCCGACAAGCTGCCCGGCGCGCGCGGCTTCGGCGAGCCGCTGCGCACGATGATCGACATCGATCCTGAAGCGACGGTCGTCGCCGCGATCGTCCACCGGCCCAAGGCACAGCTGCTGCTCGCCGCCACCAGCGGCAAGGGCTTCGCTGCCGTGACCGACGAACTGCTCGCCGAAACCCGCAAGGGGCGCCAGGTGGTCAACCTCAAGCCGGGGCAGAAGCTCAGCGTGGTGCGCGAGATCGCGGCCGCGCATGACCACGTCGCGGTGGTGGGCGACAATCGCAAACTGGTGGTTTTCAGCCTGGAGGAAATGCCGATCATGGCGCGCGGATCGGGCGTGACCTTGCAACGCTATCGCGACGGTGGGCTGAGCGACGCGATCACTTTGACGCTGGCGGACGGGCTTAGCTGGGCGATGGGCGGCGAAACGGGCCGCACCCGCACCGAGGACGAGGTGTGGCAGTGGAAGGTCGCGCGGGGCGCGGCGGGGCGCATGCCGCCGCGCGGATTTCCCAAGAACAACCGGTTCTGAGAATGCGAACGGGCCGCCGGCGTGCTGCCGGCGACCCGTTCTGTCACTTGAAGTGCTCGAAAGGGGGCTGAGCCCCGTTCGCTTATTGCGCGCTGCTGCCGCCATCCGCCGCCGCCGCTGCCACCTGATCGGCGGTGAACAAGGCGATCAGCGCGCCGGCAGCATCGAGCGCGAAATGTTCGCGCTTGAGCGCGACCGCGCCGGACGGGCTATCGAGCACGACCGCGTCGCCATCGACGAACTTGATGGTGCCCAGCGCCGTGCCGGTGGGCGACGCCACCGCGGCCCCGGCGACGAGCTTGGCATCGCGCGCGCTGTTGGCGGCGGTGATCTGCTGCGCCATCATCTCGTCGAGCTGCGCCTTGGTGACGGTGATCGTGGGACCCTGGTCGCTCGTGCCGAACGCATCCTCGGGCAGGGGGGCCTTGTGGGTGCCCGTGTCGACGGTCACCGTGCCGGCATCGACGCTGGCGACAGTGCCGACTGCGCTGCCATCGGGACCATAGACCGTCACCCCGGTGGCAAGCTGAGCGAACGCGGCGGCCGGAAGAACCGTGGTCGCGACGAGGGCGGCGGCGAACTTGGCGAGTGTCTTCAAAATCATCTCCGTTGGTCTTCTTGGCAATCTTGGAATGCGGCTCCTCTCCAAGTGCCGCTCGGCAGCTGGCCGCGACCGGCTGCCTCCGCCCGGGTGGGGCAACCAGCCTGAAGCTGGGGTGAAGCCCCTCAGCCACCGTCGGCAAGCTCGGCATCGAGCAGTTCGCTCACCCGCTGCCGATCGGGGAAGCTTTCCGCCACCCAGCGCTGTTCCACCGCGTGCAGGATACGCGCGACCTGCGGACCGGCCGACACCCCGCGGGCGACGATCTCTCCGCCTTTGAGCGGCAATCGAGGCGGCTCCCACCCGGCGAGCGGCGCGGGGTCGCCGCCGGTCAGCAGCAGTCGGTCGATCGCGCACGGGATGCCGATCCGATAGGCGAGGGCGCGCGGATCCTCGCCATCGCGCGTGTCGCGGGCCGCCGCGCAGGCCAGGCGATCGCGCTGGTGACGCGACAGGCGCAGGCGTGCCGCCACGGCCTCCGTCACCGGGCGCGCGGCGGGGAGCAACGCCGCGAGCCGGCGCATCGGGTCGGGCGCAAAGCCATGCGCCTGTTCGCGGGCGATGAGCTCGGCCAGTTTTTCCACCTCGGGCTTGCCGGCCTCGGGCAACACCACCGTTAGCACGCCCAGATCGCGCATGCGGGCGACGGTGGGCGCGGGATCGGGGAGGACGAGCAGGTTCTGCAGTTCCCAGCCCACCCGCTCGCGGCTCAAGCCCTTGAGGCCGGGCGCGAGTTCGGCGCAGGCGCTCTCCGCCCCGGCATCGAGTCGCGATCCGAACCGAGCCTGGAAGCGGAAATAGCGCAGGATGCGCAGGTAATCTTCCCGGATGCGCGCGGCAGCCTCGCCGATAAAGCGCACGCGGCCGGCTTCAAGATCGGCCACGCCGCCGAAGTAATCGAACACCTCCAGCGTGACGGGGTCGGCGTAGAGCGCATTGATCGTGAAGTCGCGCCGGGAGGCGTCGTCCCGCCAGTCGGTGGCGAGGGCGACGGTGGCGCGGCGGCCGTCGGTGCTGACGTCCTTGCGCAAGGTGGTGATCTCCACGTTGCCGCCATCGACGATCGCGGTGACCGTGCCGTGGTCGATCCCCGTGGGGATGGAGCGGATGCCGGCTTCGTCCAGCCGGGTGATCACTTCGCGCGGTTCCAGCAGGGTGGCCGCGTCGATGTCGTGCGCCTCGATCCCCAGCAGCGTGTCGCGCACCGCGCCGCCCACCCAGCGGGCGTTGCCGGTGCCCAGCACCTCGATCAGCCGCGCGAGCGCCGGGCGCCGGGTCCATCCGGCGGCAGGAAGCCTAGTCATCGAACACCTCGGCCAGCTCCAGTCGGCGCGCCAGGTTGCCGATGATCGCCGCGGTCACCCCCCAGATGCGATGATCCTGCCACATGATCTCGAAATAGGTTCGCTCGGCGCCGTCCCATTCGACCGTGCGCGGCACGCGGTTGGCGGGATCGAGCACGTAAGCGAGCGGCGGCTCGAACCAGCCCGCCACCTCCGCGGGGTTGGGGGTCAGCTCCAGATCGGGGGGCACGACCGCGAGGACGGGGGTGATGTCGTATCCGGTGCGGGTGTGAAACGAATCGGAGGCACCGATCACCTGCACATCGCGCGGATGGATGCCAAGCTCCTCGTGCGCTTCGCGCAAGGCGGCGGTGATGGCATCCTCGCCGGGATCAAGCTTGCCCCCGGGGAATGCCGCTTGCCCGGCGTGGGCGCGCATCGTTTCGGGCCGGTGCGTGAGCAGCACGCCCGGTTGCGGCCGGTCGGTGACCGCGATCAGCACCGCGGCTGCGCGCAAGTCGCCGGGGGGTGGCGCCATCGCATCCCGCAGCAGATCGACCTCGCGCGCGTGTCCGGCTTCGAACAGGCTCGCCAGCCGCGTGAACAGCGTCATGCGGGCACCAGTGAAAAGTCGGCTCCCTGGCTCGTGACGCGCCAGTCATCCCCTTGCGCCAGCGCGATCTGCGCGAGCTGCTGATAAGTCGAACGGTTCAGCCGTGCCTCGCAGCCCCGCCGCACTGCAAGGTAGAACGCCGGCGTAGCGGGATCGCCGCGCGCGATGAGCGTGTTCTCGGGTCCGGCGATGACGATGTCATCGGTGTTGAGCCGGAACGCCAGGGTGCCGTCACGGTCGATCACGTCGACCGCCACGAACGCAGCGTCCTCCACCTCTATCGTGAGCCTTTGCACCGGCGTGATCAGCCAGTGCCCCTCCGCGTCGCGCAGCAGCAGCGAGGCGAACGCGCGGACCATCGCCGGCCGGGAGATCGGGCTGCCGTCGTGAAGCCATGTGCCGTCGGCGCGAATGGTCATGTGGCTGTCGCCGGTCTGAGCCGGAGCCCACCGTTCGACCGGGGGCAGCCGGCGCGCCTCGACCGCCTCGGCCAGTTCCGCGAGCGACAGGGCGGCAATCTCGGGAGGCGGCTCGTATGGCATCGGGCGGGCGATGCCAGATGCCGGTCAGTTCGCCAAGCCGCTCGGCATTGCGGGGGTCCACGGCCCCAGTTCCCCGTCGGGCGGATAGGCGGGGCTCTGCCCGCGCACCAGCAGCCGTGCCGGGTCCCACGGTCCCGGGCAGGTCCAGCCAGCCGGCGCCTGCGTAAAACCGAACGGCGCATAGTATGGTGCGTCGCCGATCAGCACCTGCGGAAGCGGCGGGTTCCTCCCGTCGCGGAGACTATCGAGCGCGTGGAGCGACGCCGCGATCAGCGCCTTGCCGAAGCCTTCGCCCTGATGCGCCGGCAGCACCGCGACCGGGCCGACCATGATCAGCGGATGGCGCCTGCCAGCATCGCTGGTCAGCGCGACCGGCCACAGCTGGATCGAGCCGACCAGATACTCCTCATCGTCCAGCGCGGCGAAGCTGAGGGCGGGGAGCCAATCCATGCCTTCGCGAATGCGATACGCGGTGCGCGCGCGCCGGTCCGGCTCGAACGCCGCATCGAGCAACGCCTCGACCAGAGCAGGGTCGACGGCCGAGAGGGGGACAATTGACGGCATCGGAGGCGCGCGCCGATACGGGGGTCGCCGCGCGCTGTCGAGCGGCTTTTAACCCGGCCGCATCTCGATCAGGCGACCGCCCGCCTTGTCTTCCAGGATCCAGACGGCGCCGTCCGGCCCCTCGAGAATGTCGCGGATGCGCCGTTCGAAGTCGACCCGGGACACCTCCCGCGCCCGCTCGCCGTCGAACGCTACCCGGACCAGCACGGTCGGCTTCATTCCGCCGACGAGCGCCTGCCCCTTCCATTCCGGCCACAGCTTCCCCGAATAGAACGTGAAGTCACCGGGCGCGATGACCGGGTTCCAGCTGATCGCGGGAGCGGCGAATTCGGGCCGGGTGGAGTGCGGAGGGATGACTTTGCCATCATAGTGATCGCCCTCCGAGACCACCGGCCAGCCGTAGTTGGCGCCCTTCCTGACCAGGTTGATCTCGTCGCCGCCCGCAGGTCCGTGCTCAAGGTCCCACAACCGCCCTTGCGCGTCGAACTGCAGGCCCAGCACGTTGCGGTGACCGTACGACCAAACGTCCTGCGCCTTACCCGCCTGCCCGCTGAAAGCATTGCCGGTGGCCGGGCTGCCATCGAGGTTCAGCCGCACGATCGACCCCAGGTTGTTGGAGGTGTCCTGCGCCGGGTCCATCTTCTGCCGGTCGCCGCTGGAAACGAACAGGTAGCGGCCATCCGGCGACACAGCGATCCGGTGCGAATAGTGGCCGCGACCAGTGACCTTGGGGGCCTGGCGCCAGATGACCTGCAAGCCATCGATCCGGCACGCGTCCGCTTCCTCGCACACCAGCTGCCCACGACCGACCACCGCGCCGCGCGTGTCGCCATCGCCGGCCTCCGCCCAGCTCAGGTAGATCGTGCGCTTGCCCAGCGTCGCGCTGCTTTCACCTGGCAGAAACGCGATGTCGCCAAGGCCGCCCTGGCCGCCGTAATCCACCCTGGGCAAGCCGCTGACCGTGCCGAGCCGGCCGGTGGCCGTATCGACGAACTTCATCGTGCCGCCGCGCTCGGTGACGAAGATCACGCGGGTGCCGGGGGCAAAGGCCGCAGCCCATGGCTCATCGAACGCGCCGAACTCGCGGGTACGGAACTCCCTGCCGCTGGTGACCGATATTTCATTCGCGGGCGCCGGAGTGGAGCGGGCATCGGCGGCGGTTTCACCGGTTGCCTGCACGCCGCAGCTTGCGAGAGCCAGCGCGGCAGTGGATAGGAGGGTGATACGGGTCGCAGGTTTGGTCATGCTGTCAGGAACACCTTATCCAGAGTTCGGGTCCACTCCGCTGATCGTTGGGGTGGACGAGGCGGGGCGTGGCCCGCTCGCGGGTCCAGTGGTGGCCGCAGCAGTGGCATTGTGCAAGCCGCGACCGGCAGGGCTCGACGATTCCAAGAAACTGACCCGAGAGCAGCGCGAACACCTTGAAGGGCGGATCCGCCGCCGCTGCGCCTTCGGGATCGGGGTGGTCGAAGTCGAGCTGATCGACGAGATCAACATCTTTCACGCCACGATGCTGGCGATGACCCTGGCGGTCACCCGCCTGTGCGAGGTGGTGGGATGCGATCCATTGCAAATCCTGGTCGATGGCAACCTGACCCCGGCAAAGCGCCAGCCCGGCTGGCGCTGGCCCGCGCGCGCGATCGTGGGAGGCGATGAAAGCGAGCCGTGCATCTCGGCCGCGTCGATCATCGCCAAGACTCACCGTGACCGGATCATGCGCGCACATGCGCTCAGCCACCCGCATTACGGGTGGGACACCAACGTTGGCTATTCGACGCCCACGCACCTGAAGGCGCTGCACGAGCACGGACCATGCGCGCTTCATCGCAAAAGCTTCGCGCCGGTGCGAAATGCCATTGATTTGAGTCTTTCCGGCAACACCTCGTTTGATTTGGCGGCAGCAGAAGCAGCGTAGGTTCAACACCTTAAGTCCGACAGTTGGCTGACGGTGTAAATTGATTCTTCGTTAACCATACAGCGCCGATACTCCCGGCTTGACGATGAGTCCGCTTGGACTCACCCTGTGGATAAGTTGAATCGGGGGACGAGACGGGATGGGGGTTATCGAGAAGGTACGGGTGCGCAAGCGCCCCGGTCGGGCGACGCCTGCGGAGTTGCCCAAGGACCTGCCGCTGGGGTCCATCCTGGCCGGCGACTGCATCGAGGCGATGAAGCGCCTGCCGACCGCCAGCGTCGACCTCGTCTTCGCCGATCCGCCGTACAACCTGCAGCTTGGCGGAGATCTCAACCGCCCCGATGGCAGTCATGTCGACGCGGTGACCGACCACTGGGACCGGTTCGACAGCTTCGCGACCTACGACGCGTTCACCCGCGCTTGGCTGACCGAAGCCAAGCGAGTGCTGAAGCCCGACGGCGCGCTGTGGGTGATCGGCAGCTATCACAACATCTACCGCGTCGGCGCGATCCTGCAGGATCTGGGGTTCTGGATCCTCAACGATATCGTCTGGCGGAAAACCAATCCGATGCCCAACTTCAAGGGCACCCGCTTCACCAACGCGCACGAGACCCTGCTGTGGGCGAGCACGGGCGAGAAGGCGCGTTACCATTTCAATTACCGCGCGATGAAGACGCTCAACGACGAACTGCAGATGCGCAGCGACTGGGTGATTCCGATCTGCGGCGGGCATGAACGGCTTAAGGAAAACGGGCACAAGTCGCACCCGACGCAGAAGCCCGAGGCGCTGCTTTACCGCGTCCTGCTGGCGACCACGGAGAAGGGGGACGTGGTGCTCGACCCGTTCTTTGGCACCGGCACCACTGGCGCGGTGGCCAAGCGGCTGGGGCGCGAATGGATCGGCTGCGAGCGCGAGCCGGCCTATCGCGAGGTCGCGACGCGGCGCATCGCGAAGGAACTGCCGCTCGACGAAAGCGCGCTGGCCACGATGGCAAGCCCGCGCTCCGCACCCAAAGTGGCGTTCGGCGCGGTGGTCGAGGCGGGACTGCTGCCGCCCGGCACCAAGGTGTTCGACAAGAAGAAACGCTGGACCGCAACCGTGCGCGCGGACGGATCGCTGCTATGCGGTGATGCCAGCGGCTCGATCCACGGGCTGGGCAAGGAACTGCAGGGCGCGCCAAGCTGCAACGGCTGGGTCTTCTGGCATTATGAACGCGCCGGCGCGGTGAAGCCAATCGACGCGGTGCGGCAGACGTATCTGCTCAGCGTCGAAGACTGATCGGCGAAAGACGGCTTACTGATGTCCGACCGCCTGTACCTGATGCCGATCGGCCTGTCGGCGAGCCCGCAGAGCGAGGAGGGCGACGCCGTTCGCCTCGCCGGCGGGCTGGTCTACGTGCACCGCTTCGCCGCGATCGTGCGGCGCGATGGCCGCGTGGTGGGGCGGCACCGCTTCACGCCGGCGACCGCGGCCGATACCTTCGCGCAGCTCCCCGCCGCGCTTGGCGACGACGCGGAGGACCAATGGTCGGCGCTGCGCACTGCGCACCCGGCGCTCCAGCTGGGCGAGCGCACGATCCGGCTCGACCAGCCGCAGATCGCCGGGATCCTCAACGTGACGCCGGACAGTTTTTCCGATGGGGGCAAGTTCCTCGACCGGCCGGAGGATGGCGCGGCGCATGCGGCGGCCATGCTCGAGGCGGGCGCGTCGCTGGTCGATATCGGCGGCGAAAGCACGCGCCCCGGTGCTCCGGCGGTGTGGGAGGGCGACGAGATCAAGCGCGTGGTCCCGGCGGTAGAATACTGCGCGCAGATGGGTGCGGCGGTGGCGATCGACACCCGGCGCGCAGCGGTGATGGAAGCCGCGCTGGATGCCGGCGCGCACATGGTCAACGACGTGTCGGCGCTGCGCCACGATCCCCGCTCGGTCGAACTGGTGGCCTCGCGCGGTTGCCCGGTGGTGCTGATGCATGCGCCGGGCCCGGCGGAGGACCTGCACGCCGATGCCGACTATGATGACGTAGTGTTCGACGTGTTCGACTGGCTGGCGGTCCGGCGCGATGAAGCGATCGCCGCAGGGGTCGCGCCCGGCGCGATCGTGCTCGATCCCGGAATCGGGTTCGGCAAGTCGCTGGCGGAGAATCTCGCGCTCATCAACGCGCTGCCGCTGTTCCATGCGCTCGGCCAGCCGCTGATGCTGGGCGCCAGCCGCAAGCGGATGATCGGAGCGCTCAGCAACGAAGCTGCCGCTCACCAGCGTCTCGGCGGCAGTCTGGCGCTCGCGCTCAAGGGGATGGACGCGGGCGTCCAACTGATCCGCGTGCATGACGTCGCCGAAACGGTGCAGGCCCGCAACGTATGGCGCGGCCTGCGCGACGCGGCGCTGACGGACTTCTCGACGCTGGCGGACTAGGCTGCCTGGTTCTTCTCGATGTAGTCGTCGGGGTCTTTTTCCTGCCGCTGGTACGATCCGGCGTGCTTCGCTTCGAACGCGAGATACTGGATCGCCAGCCGGGTGCGCTCCTGAAGCGGAACGGTGCGGCGGAAGTCGGTCAGGCCCTGCCGCTCCTCCTCGCTCATGTGTTCCGAGTTGTGGTAGTTGCACTTGTCGACCGCGGCCCACCAGGCGTCGGAACCGGGCGGGTGGCGGACAGCCTCTTCGGCGGCTTCGGCGATCTTGTTGTGATCGTCGATCGCGTCCTCGGTGGTTTCCTCCGCGCTGTCGGAGTCCAGCGCGCCATCGCCCTTCTTGAGCAGCGTGGGATAGAAGTGTCGTTCTTCCGCTTCGGCATGCGCTTCAAGAAAGGTCTTCAAGTGATTGAAGATCTTGCCCAATGCGGCTGGATCATCGCGCGCTTCGTCAAGCGCCGCGAACAGCGTGCGCTGCCGGTTGTGATCGGCAAGGATGCAGTCGACGATGTCCATGGGGTCTCCGGTCGGAATGAAGTCCGCAATCGAACGGGGGGCGAGCGGAGACGTTCCTAGAGCGAGTATCCGCCATCGCTTGCCAGGACCGCGCCGGTGATCGTGGCGGCGGCATCCGACAGCAGGAACGCGATCTGCCCGGCGATCTCTTCGGCGGTGGCATAGCGCCCCAGCGGCGTCGCCATTCGGGCCATTGCGGCCAGCGCCGCCGCCCGGTCTCCGCCGTGTTCGTCCACCAGCGCGCGGAAGAACGGGGTCTGGTCCCAGATCGGGGTATCCACGCCGCCCGGCGCGATGGCATTGACGCGCACCTTACGCGTTGCGCCTTCCCTGGCGGCAACTTTGGCGAGTTGAATGACGCCCGCTTTCGACGCGCCATAGGCGGCGGTTCCAGGTTCGGCCTTCACCCCCGAAATCGACGCGGTCAGCACTACGCTGCCGCCATCGCCAATGGTGCGCATGACCGCCCTAAGCGACAGGAACGCGCCGTCGAGGTTGATCCCGAGCACCCGGCGCCACTCGGCGAAGTCCAGTTCGGCGATGGGCGAGCCGCTGGCCACGCCTGCGTTGAGCACCGCATGGTCCAGGCCCGTCAGATGGGGCTCCACCGCCGCCCAGTGCGCCTCATCGGCGACATCGCCGACCAGCCGTGTGACGGGGCAGGGTACATCCAGCGCTTCAAGGGCGGCGGCGTCGCGGTCAGTCACCACCAGGCGGCCGGCACCCGCCGCTGCGAGCAGGCGGGCGGTTGCGGCGCCAATGCCGCTGCCGGCCCCGGTGACCAGTATCGTTTTGCCGGAGAACTGGAGCCTGTCCATGACCCGGCCGGCTAGTGCGCTCAGGCGGCGTTGTCGATCCCGAGATCGCCGAGCTTGCGGTAAAGGGTGGATCGGCCGATCCCCAAGCGGCGCGCGACTTCGGTCATGCGCCCGCGATAGTGCCCGATGGCAAGGCGGATGACGTCTGCCTCGATCTCGTCGAGCGGGCGCAGGTTACCGTCGGCGGTGTAAAGCATCACGCCCACGCCCTCGTGCCGGGGGTCGCGCAGGTCGGCGGGCTGGCCGAGCATGTCGGACAGCTGCGGAAAGCAGTCGGCAGTCAGCGCGTCACCATCGCAGAACACGGCTGCGCGAAACAGCACCGTTTGCAGCTGGCGCACGTTGCCCGGCCAATCGAATGCGGCGAGCAGGGACAGCGCCCCGTCGGTGATGGTCAGCTTACGCAGGCCGGGCTGCTCGCCGATGCGGGCCAGGAAGTGGCGGGCAAGGGCGGGGATGTCGCCGGTCCGCTCCCGCAAAGGGGGCAGGGTGATGGTCACTGGCGCCAGGACCTCGTGCAGAGCCGGGTGAAAATACCCCGCGGTCCCGAGCGCGCCGACTGGCAGGTTGCTGGCGGACAGCACGCGCAGGTCGATGCGGAACCCGTGCCGCGCGCCGACCGGGCGCACCACGCCGGTCGCCAGCACCTCCGCCAGCCGTTCCTGCAGGTCCAGCGGCAGGCGGTCCACCTCGTCGAGTAACAGCGTGCCGCCGTCGCACTGCTGCAGCGCGCCGATCTGCCGCTCGAACGCGCCGGGAAAAGCGTTGGGTTCGTGCCCGAACAGGACCGACTCGATCGAATTGGTGGGCACGGCGCGGGCGTTGATCAGGCGGAAGGGCGCCTTGGCGCGCGGAGAGGCGGCGTGCATCGCGCGCACCAGCATCTCCTTGCCCGATCCGCTCTCCCCCTCGATCAGCACGTTGCCGTGACCGCGGGCGGTCTTCGCCGCCTTGGCCAACGCCGCGCGAAAGTTCGGCGCGTTGCCGATCATCGCATCGAAATCGAGCACCTGGCCCAG
This sequence comes from Altererythrobacter sp. TH136, assembly GCF_007065885.1. Taxonomy (NCBI): domain Bacteria; kingdom Pseudomonadati; phylum Pseudomonadota; class Alphaproteobacteria; order Sphingomonadales; family Erythrobacteraceae; genus Altererythrobacter; species Altererythrobacter sp. TH136. Next base: position 2,496,873 of record NZ_CP041409.1, read on the forward strand.
CTTTTCTGTCAACGGCTGCAGTTCGTCGCGGGGCGACTCGCGCTTGGTGGCGCTGCGCAGCGCCTGCATCAGCCGGTCGGGCGCGACGGGCTTGATCAGATAATCGGTCGCACCGGCCCGCATCGCCTCGACGGCGAGCAGCGGAGACGCGCTGGCAGTGAGCATCAGGACAGGGAGAGCGGGGCGGCGGGCCTTCAGTTCCTCGATCAGCTGGCAGGCGTCGTCACCCGGCACCCACTGGTCGAGGATGATGGCCGAAAGCTGCATCCCCTGCCGGGTGCCCAGCGTCGCGATCGCGGTCTCCGCATCGGTAACCACCAGCGTCCGCCAGCCCTCGCGCGCGGCGAGCGCCGAGATCAGGCGGCTCTGCGCCGGCTCGTCGTCGATCAACATCAGCAGGCGATCGTCGTCTTCGGTCATTGTCCCACCCGTCCCACGTCGAAACAGAACGACCGATTACGGGACAGGGGTAAAGGTCGGCTTAAGACTTGCGGGCGGGCTTGAGCACGCGCGTGCGGCGCGATAGGAAGCGGGCCAATCCAGCAAACGAAGCTACGGGGACTGAAGATGGCCGCAGGCAACGACATGAAGGCGCACCGGGGCACGTACGGCAGCTTTATCGCGCTGCTGAAATGGAGCGTGCCGCTCCTGGCGGCGATCGCGGCGATCGTCGTCCTGATCATCGCCAGCTGACCGCGCCGGCGTTGCGCATCGCTGTCCTTCGGGAAACCGCCCCCGCGGAAACCCGCGTCGCGCTCACTCCCGAAACCGCCCGGAAGTTCATCGCCCTGGGCGCGACCGTCGCCGTGGAGAGCGGGGCAGGGATTGCAGCGAGCATCACCGATGCAGCCTATGCCGAAGCGGGCGTGCAAGTCGGCGATACCGCGCAGACAATGTCAGGCGCGGATATCGTCATGGCGGTCCAGGCGCCCGATCCGGCGGCGCTGGCGGGCGCGAACCCCGGCGCGTTGGTCGCCGCGACGTTTGACCCGTTTGGCAGGCGCGAGCGGGTCGATGCCTATGCGGCCGCAGGGTTCGAGGCGCTGGCGATGGAGTTCATGCCGCGCATCACCCGCGCCCAGAGCATGGACGTGCTCTCCAGCCAGTCCAACCTCGCCGGGTACAAGGCGGTGATCGCAGCGGCCGACGTGTATGGCCGGGCGTTTCCGATGATGATGACAGCCGCGGGCACCGTGCAGGCGGCCAAGGTGTTCGTGATGGGCGTGGGCGTGGCGGGCCTGCAGGCGATCGCGACCGCGCGGCGGTTGGGAGCGCAAGTCTCCGCCACCGATGTCCGCTCGGCAACCCGGGAGCAGATCCAGTCCCTGGGCGCCAAGCCGGTGTTCGTCGAGAACGTCGCCGGGATCGAAGGCGAAGGCAGCGGCGGCTACGCGACCGAGATGAGCGCGGAATATCAGCAGGCGCAGGCTGGACTGGTCAGCGGGCATCTGGCCAAACAGGACATCGTGGTGACCACGGCGCTGATCCCCGGGCGCGCGGCCCCGCGGCTGATCTCGGACGCGCAGATCGCAACCATGAAGCCGGGCAGCGTGATCTTCGATCTGGCCGTGGCGCAGGGCGGCAATGTCGAAGGATCGGTCGCTGACCAGATGGTGGAGAAGCACGGGGTCAAGATCATCGGTTTCGCCAACACGCCCGCGACCGTGCCGGCCGACGCCAGCGCGCTGTATGCGCGCAACCTGTACAACTTCCTGTCTGCGTTCTGGGACAAGGATCAGGGCCGGCCGGTACTCGACGCCGAGATCGGCGATGCCGTGCGGCTGACCCGCGGCGGAGCAGTCGTGAACGAGCGCCTCCTGGAACGCGGCGCATGAGGGATGACCTCATCAATACCGGTCGCCGCGAAATCGAGAAAGTCACCAAGCTGCGCGACGCGGTCGCGCGTCAGATACCCTCCGGTGAGACGATCCTGCATCAGCAAGAGGACGGCAGCGAACACATTGCCGTGACCGACCGGCGGCTGGTCATCACCAAGGTGGGAAATTGGCTGGGGGAGCGTTCGGAGTCCGTCCCCCTCGGTGCGATCACCGGGTTTTCGACCCACATGAAGGACGGCATGGTGACCACATTGCAGCTCGCCGTCCCCGGGCGGACGATGGGAGAGCTCATGCTTAGCGGCGATGATCTGTCACGGGTTATGACGGCGCTGGTGCTGGCGATGCCAAGCTATGGAAGGGCAAGCTGATGGATTTCGTCGCGATCCTGTCGATCTTCGTGCTGGCCTGCTTCGTCGGCTATTACGTCGTGTGGTCGGTCACCCCGGCGCTGCACACGCCGCTGATGGCGGTGACGAACGCGATCTCGTCCGTGATTATCGTCGGCGCGCTGATCGCCAGCGCCGCGGCGGGGAGTTTCAGTTCCAAGTGGCTCGGGCTCGCGGCGGTGGCGTTGGCCAGCGTCAACATCTTCGGCGGGTTCGCGGTCACCGCGCGGATGCTGGCGATGTACAAGAAAAAGGATCGCTGAGGTGACGCTCCAGCCGGTCCGCACCGCCGACCTGTCGATCGTGGCCGACGCGGCGCACGCGGTGAACCCGTGGGTGGCGCTGGCGTACCTCGCGGCAGGCGTGCTGTTCATCCTCGCGCTGCGCGGCCTTTCTTCGCCCGCGACCAGCCAGCGCGGCAACCGCTTCGGCATGGCCGGCATGCTGATCGCGGTCGTCACGACACTGGTGACGCACGTGCCGTACAGCGACATGTGCGCTGGCGGTGCGGTGGCGACCGCCGGTGACGAGTTTAGGTTGTGCCAAGATGTGTTGCGGGTGGACTGGGTCACGGTGGCCGAGATCATCGCCGCCATCGCGCTGGGCGGCGCGGTCGGGTGGATCATCGCCCGGCGCATCGCCATGACCGCGATGCCGCAACTCGTCGCCGCGTTCCACAGCCTGGTGGGTCTCGCCGCGGTGCTGGTGGCGGTGGCGGCGTTCCTCAATCCCGGCGCGTTCGGCATCCTGGGCATGGACGGCAACATCCTGCGCGTCAGCCGGATCGAGATGCTGCTCGGCGCCGCGATCGGTGCGATCACGTTTTCCGGATCGGTCATCGCGTTCGCCAAACTCAACGGCAACATGAGCGGCAAGCCGATCCTGTTGCCCGGTCGCCATACGATCAACCTGGGCGCGCTGGTCGCAATCCTGGGGCTGACGGGGGCTTACATGCTCACCGCGGACGCCGGTCCGGGCGAGGGGGCGCTGTTCTGGATCGTGCTGGCGCTCGCCTTTGCGATCGGCTTCCTGCTGATCATCCCGATCGGAGGGGCGGACATGCCGGTCGTGGTGTCGATGCTCAACAGCTATTCGGGCTGGGCGGCGGCGGCGATGGGGTTCACCCTGCACAACACCGCGATGATCATCACCGGCGCGCTGGTCGGCAGCTCGGGCGCGATCCTCAGCTACATCATGTGCCGGGCGATGAACCGCAGCTTCATCTCGGTGATCGCCGGCGGGTTCGGGGCCGACGCCGCCGTCGCGGGCGAGGCGAAGGAGCAGCGGCCATACAAGTCGGGCAGCGCGGAAGACGCCGCTTACATGCTGGAGCAGGCGGAAAAGGTCATCATCATCCCCGGCTACGGCATGGCGGTCGCGCAGGCGCAGCACGCCCTGCGCGAGATGGGCGACAAGCTGAAGGCCAAGGGCGTGGAGGTGAAGTATGCGATCCATCCCGTGGCGGGACGGATGCCCGGGCACATGAACGTCCTGCTGGCCGAAGCTCAGGTGCCGTATGACGAGGTGTTCGAGCTGGAAGACATCAACTCGGAATTTTCCCAGGCCGACGTGGCGTTCGTGATCGGCGCCAACGACGTGGTCAATCCTGCGGCGAAGACCGACAAGTCTTCGCCCATCTACGGCATGCCGGTATTCGATGTGGGCAACGCCAAACAGGTGTTCTTCATCAAGCGTTCAATGGGCGGGGTGGGGTACGCCGGGGTCGACAACGACGTGTTTTACCTCGACCAGACGATGATGCTGCTCGCCGATGCGAAGAAGATGGTCGAGAACATCGTGAAGGCGCTCGATTGATGCGCGCCGCGCTTTCCCTCACCGCGCTGGCGCTTGCCACTGGCGGCTGCGTGCAGACGATCGCGGAAAGCCGCGTACGCTCGGCGCTGGTCGACGCCGGCCTCTCTGAACGCAACGCCGATTGCATGGCCGGGCGGATGGTCGATCGGTTGACGATCGACCAACTGCGCAAGCTGGAAGCGCTCAAGGCGCGGGCAGGCGAGCGCGACAAGCCGGTGACGATCGGCGAATATGTCGAACGCGTCCGACGGGTGGGCGACAGCGAGGTCGTCGCGGTCACCGCCAGTTCTGCCGGCTTGTGCGCGGTGGGCCTCGGCTAGCTGCCTTTCACCACCGGCAGTTCGCCCTTGAACGAGAATTCGCCAAACGCGTTGTCGCAGGCGTTGAATTTGCTGAAGACGGCCTGGACGTCGTCGGAGAACGTCAGCCGGACGTCGAGCGTGCACTCCTTCTTGTCGAAGTGGACAGTGTGACTTTCACCCGGCCTGACAGGCTTGTTCTCCCGCTCTTCCATCACCTCTTCGCCTACCCAGGCACCCTGGCCGGCGCTGCTGAGTTCGACGGCCTTGACCGTCTTGCCGGTCTTGTTGACCAGCACGAAATCCCACGCCTCGGCTTGCGCAGGCGCGGCGGCGGCCAGCAGCGCGGCGCCGATCAGTAACTTGGCAGTCATGATGTTGCTCCTCCCCTGGAACGGCTCCGATCGTGCGCTTTTGGAGCGAGTCTGGCAAGAACGCGTTCGCCGTTGACTAACATGCCTGTCAGTAGCAGCTTGCGTGCCATGAGGATGACCCCAATCGCCATCTTGGCGCTCGCCACCGCGGCTGCTCCCGCACTTGCCGCAACGCACACGATCGCCCCCGGCGATGGCGCGCAGGAGCGGCTGCAGGAGGCGCTGATCACCGCGCAGCCGGGCGACGAGGTGGTGCTGGGCGCGGGGCGTTTCGCGCTCGAAGACGGGCTCAGTCTGGATGTCGACAATGTCACCGTGCGCGGCGCGGGGATGAACGCGACAGTGCTCGATTTCACCAGCCAAAAGGGGTCGGGTGAGGGGCTGCTGGTCACGTCCGACAAGGTCACCTTGCGCGATTTCGCGGTCGAGAACCCGAAGGGCGACGGCATCAAGTCGAAGGGCGCGGACGACATCGTCTACCAGCGGGTGCGCGTGACCTGGACCGGCGGTCCGAAGGAGACCAACGGGGCCTATGGCCTCTACCCGGTCGAGAGCACCGGGGTGCTCATCGCCGAGTGCGAAGTTTCGGGTGCCTCCGACGCAGGGATCTATGTCGGCCAATCGAAGGCGATCACCGTGCGCGGCAACGTGGCGCGGTTCAATGTCGCCGGGATCGAGATCGAGAACAGCCGCGACGCACTGGTGGAGGCGAACTACGTCACCGGCAACACCGGCGGGATACTGGTGTTCGACCTGCCCAGCCTGCCGGTGATGGGCGGCGGGAACACCGTGGTGCGCGACAACCTGGTGGCGGGTAACACCACCGCCAACTTTGCACCGAAGGGCAACATCGTTGCCGGCGTCCGCCGCGGCACCGGGGTGATGGTGATGGCCAACGACGGCGTCCTGATCGAAGGCAACACCATCCTCGACAATCCGACCGCGCCGGTCATGGTGGTCGCGTATCCGATGCCGTTCACCGACACGACCTATAACCCGTACCCGCGCAACGTGACGGTCGGCGTCAACCGCGTCGATGCGGGCGGCACCGATCCGCAGTTCGAAGGCAAGGAGCAGCTACTGGCGGCCTTTGGCGGCGCGCTGCCGCCGGTGCTGTGGGATGGGCTGGCCCAGCCCGGCACCACCGCGTTGCGGGTCGATCCCTCGATCAAGGGATGGACGTTGGGACTGTCCGGGCAAGGTCAGGGGCTGGATGTCACGAACATCAAGCCTGGTCCACTTCAGGTGTCCGCGCCCGATGGAGCGCAAGTGTTGACGGGTTATGGTGCGCCGGCGAGCCTGGAGGCCCGGCTGGCCACGTGATCCGCAACGCCGTTCTGGGACTGGCGCTGCTGTCTGCAGCCGCCGCCGTGACGCACGCCGCCGCGCCCGTTGCGGTGCCGAACGATGCGGCGATCACCGGCGACGGATCCCCGAAGACTCTGTCCGAATTCGGATTTTTCGCAGATGCCGCAGCGCAAACCCCGGCGGCGCGCGTTACCGGGTATCGGCTGAATACCCCGCTATGGTCGGATGGCGCGGAGAAGCTGCGCTTCGTCTACCTTCCTGCCGGCGCACAAGCGAGGGCGGACGGCGAGAATCTGCTCCAGCTCCCGGTCGGCGCGGCGCTCATTAAAACCTTCGCGTTCGAGGAGAACGGCAGGCGCCGGCTGATCGAAACGCGCGTGCTGCTCCACCGCGACAGCGGGTGGGTCGCGCTGCCGTACTTGTGGAATGCCGAGCAGACCGAGGCGAAGCTGGCGCTCGCCGGCGCTCGGGTGCCGGTTACCACGCCCGCCGGTGACGCGATCGAGTACCGCGTCCCCAACAAAAACCAGTGCAAGGACTGTCACGGGCTGAACGGCGCGGTGATCCCCATCGGTCCCAAGGCGCGCAACCTGTCCGCCGCATGGCTGAAGGATTTTGCCGCCAGCGGAATGCTCGATGACGCCCCGCAGGTCAGCCGTCCGCTGCCTGTGTGGGAGAACCACGCTGCGGCAACCGCCGCGGATGCGGCGCGCGGCTACCTCGATGTCAACTGCGCGCATTGCCACCGTCCCGGTGCGGGCGCGTCCAATTCCGGCCTCGATCTGCGGTGGGAACAGTCGGCGCCCGAGGCGCTGGGAATCATGAAACGGCCGGTTGCGGCAGGACGCGGCGCGGGCAACCTTCTGTTCGACATCGTGCCCGGCAAGCCGCAGGAATCGATCCTGGCTCATCGCATGGCCAGCACGGAAGGCGGGGTGGCGATGCCCGAATTGGGCAAATCCACGGTGGACAAGGAAGGACTGCAGGCGGTCGAACGCTGGATCGCCAGCCTGTGAAGCGCGTATTGGCTGGCCTGGCGGCGCTGGCGGCGCTGGCTGCGCTGCTGCTGGCGCTGTTCCTGATCTTCCGAACCCCCGACACCGATCCCGCCGCGATGCGGGCCAAATACGCCGCGGCGCCATCGCAGTTCGTTGCGCTTGCGGATGGCCGGCGCATTCACTTACGGGATGAGGGGCCGCGCGGCGGCACGCCCATCGTCCTGCTCCACGGGTCGAACGCCGATCTGCACACCTGGCAACCGTGGACCGACCGCCTCAGCAAGACGCACCGGGTGATCCGCTTCGATCAGCGTGGTCACGGACTGACCGGTCCAGCGGAGGACGAGGGTGACACGCGCGCCGCGTTCGCTCGGGACGTCGACCAGTTGGCGGACAAGTTGGGGCTCGAGCGATTTATCCTGGCCGGCAATTCGATGGGCGGCGGCATCGCGCTGGAATACGCGCTGACCTACCCGGATCGGGTTGCGGGGCTGGTGCTGGTGGATGCCGCGGGCGCACCGCGCATCGGGGAGGCGAAGGGCAACATCGGCTTCACGCTGGCCCGCACCCCCGGGTTCTCGTGGCTCATGGGGCAGATCACTCCGCGCGGGCTGGTCGAGCGCAGCCTGCGGCAGTCGGTCGCCAATCAGGCCATCGTCACCGATGCGATGGTCGACCGGTACTGGGAACTGCTGCGCTATCCCGGCAATCGGCAGGCCACTGCCCAGCGTTTCGCCGCTGCGCAACAGCCTTTCTCGCCGGAAGCACTCGCCCGGCTCAAGGGCACGCCGACGCTGATCATCTGGGGAGAGCGCGACGGGTTGATCCCGCTCGCGTCCGGCCGCTGGCTGGCACAGCAGATTCCCGGCGCGAAGTTCGAGGTCTTGAGGGGCATCGGCCACATCCCGATGGAAGAGGCGCCCGGCGTGAGCGCGGAGCTCGTGGAGCGATGGCTGGAGCAGGGCGCAACGCCCGCCGCGCCCGCCTCATCGGCGCCCCCGGCCTAGCTTTACTCGCGGTAAGCCCCTCGCCTATGGCCGGCGCAGGCTGAACGGGAAGGGCGGGACGTTGCGCAAGCTGGGCATGATCGGCGGAATGAGCTGGGTCTCGACGCGCGATTACTATGAGCGGATCAACCGCGGCGTGCGGGCCCGGACTTCGCCCATGGCGAGCGCGCCGCTGCTGATCGAAAGCCTCGACTTCGAGCCCCTGTGGGGCCTTAACAGCGATGAAGACTGGCGCCGCGCCGGCGACGTACTCGCCCAATCGGCCGAGCGGCTGGTGCAGGCGGGGGCCGAGGGGCTGATCATCTGCGCCAATTCCATGCACAAGGTCTATGACCAGGTTGCCGCGGCAGCGGGGGTGCCGGTGCTGCACATCGCCGAATGCGTGGGCGATGCGATGCACGCGGCGAACGTCACAGGCGCGGTGCTGATCGGCACGCGCAACGTGATGACCGAGCGGTTCTATCGCGAACGGCTGGTCGCGCACGGGGTCGACCTGCTCCCGCCCGACATGGACATGATCGAGGAGATCGACCGGATCATCTACCAGGAACTGATGCGCGGCAAGATCACGCGCGACGCCGAACGGACGCTGAAGACCTGGATCACCCGCAAGGAACAGGACGGGGCGGAGGCGGTCGTGCTCGCCTGCACCGAGCTGGCGATGATCGTCGATGTCGATGCCAACGTTCTGCCGGTGTTCGATTCCACCCGAATCCACTGCAACGCGGCGGTGGACTGGATGCTGGCCACGGATAACTGACCGGCACGCGACGATGTTCCGCAGGCGTTCCCGTTGTCGGGAGTCTGCCGCCCCCCTATCGCCGCCCGGCATGACGCTTGCCCCATACGCCGCCGATCCCGCCGCCGGACGCGGTCGCGAATTTCCCGAAGACCGCGACGGCGCGCGCGGCCCCCGCAGCGAATTCCAGCGCGACCGCGACCGGGTGGTCCACTCGATCGCCTTTCGCCGGCTGCGGTCCAAGACCCAGGTATTCATCGCACCCGACGGGGATCATTACCGAACTCGCCTGACGCACAGTCTGGAGGTGTCGCAGATCGGCCGGGTGATCGCCCGCGCGCTGGGGCTGGACGAAGACCTGACGGAGGCGATCAGCCTGGCGCATGACATCGGGCATCCGCCGTTCGGCCATGCGGGGGAGGCAGCGCTGGAGGCGGCGATGGCCGGCCGGGGCGGGTTCGACCACAACGCGCACACGCTGCGGGTGCTCATGCGGCTGGAAAGTCCGTACTGCGATCATCAGGGGCTCAACCTGTCATGGGACGTGCTCGAGGGGCTGGCCAAGCACAATGGCCCGGTGGCGGCGCCCGGCTGGGCGCTGGCCGAGCTTGACGAAGCATTCCCCCTCGCGCTGGGCGCGTGGCCCAGCCTGGAGGCGCAAGTGGCGGCGCTGGCGGACGATATCGCATACGACAACCACGACATCGACGACGGTCTGCGCGCAGGCTTCCTGACACTCGACGATCTGATGAAGCTGCCGCTGCTGGCCGATCGCTACCGCGAGGTGGAGCGGCGCTTTGTGCGCGCTACGCCCGAACAGCGACTGCGCGAATTGGTCCGCAGCCAGATCGGCGCGATGGTCAATGATCTGCTCGACACCACCCGTTCACGCATCGCCGGTCTGGGCAGCGTTGCCGAGGTGCGCGACCATGCCGGGCCGCTCGCCGCATTCTCCGATGACATGGCGGCTGCCGAGCGCACGCTGAAGCGGTTCATGTACGACAAACTCTACTACCATCCGGAACAGACCGCAGCTGCGGAGTACGCCCGCGACGTCGTCTCGCGCCTGTTCGCCGCCTACGATCAGGATCCCACGGCCTTGCCAGCGGCGTGGCGAGCGGCGTTGCCGGCGCAGGAGCCTGAACGCAGCCGCCACTTGAGCGACTTCATTGCTGGAATGACCGATCGCTTTGCCATCGATCAATGCGTGCGCATCTTCGGCCGTGCGCCCGATGGACTGCGCAATGTCTGATCCGCTGCGCATCGCGCTGGTCGGCGCCACCGGCCTGATCGGCAGCGAGGTGATGAAACTGGCGGTCGGGCGGGCCGACGTGCGGCTGGTGGCGGTCGCGCGGCGCGAATCGCCGTTGCCGCAGGGTGCGCGGATGGAGATGTTCGTCTCCGAGCCAGGCAAATGGGGCGAAGTGTTCGAGGCGGTGAGGCCCGTGGCATTGATCTGCGCGCTGGGTACCACCTGGCGCAAGGCAGGACGGGACGAAGAGGCGTTCCGCGCGGTGGACCACGACCTCGTCCTCGACACCGCGCGCGCGGCGAAGGCCGCGGGGGTCGAGCGGCTGGTGGCGGTCAGCTCCACCGGCGCTGATGCGATGAGCACCAACCGCTACCTGCGCACCAAGGGCGAAGTCGAGCGCGAGCTCGGGAAATTGCGGTTCAGGCGTCTCGACATCCTGCGGCCGGGATTGCTCAAAGGGCAGCGGGTTGCCGACCTGCGACCGATCGAGCGGCTGGGCAGTTGGCTCAGCCCGTTGGCCGATCTCGCGATGCAGGGCCGTTACCGCCAGTACCGTTCCATCCGGGCGGAAGTGGTCGCCCGGGCGGCTATCGCCTTGGCAATGCGCAAGGCGGGCGGACGCTTCGTGCACGATAACGACGCACTCCTGCGTGCCGCGGCGACCCTGCCGGAACTTTCCTCTTTTACATTATAGTGTGTCGAACACATTTCAGTGTGATATGCGATTCGCATGAGCACAATCGAACGCGTCCGCACTCTCGTTTCGCAAGACCGCATGAGCCGCACCGCGCTCGCGCGCGCCGCGGGACTTCACGCCAACTCCTTGCGCGATTGCCTGGAGCCTCGGTGGAATCCCACCGCCGATACCCTTGGCAAGCTGGAGGCATTTCTCTCCGCCAATGACGAGCGACCGGTGATCGTCTCGGCCGAAGAGATCATCGACGAAGCGCGCAACGGTCGGATGTTCGTGCTGGTCGATGACGAGGACCGCGAGAACGAGGGCGACCTGATCATCCCGGCGCAGATGGCGACGCCCAATGCGATCAATTTCATGGCGACGCACGGGCGGGGCCTGATCTGCCTCGCGCTGACCAAGCAGCGGGTCGAACTGCTGGGGCTCGACCTGATGAGCCGCAACAACCGCACGCGGCATGAGACCGCTTTCACCACCTCGATCGAGGCGCGCGAAGGCGTATCCACCGGCATTTCGGCCGGGGATCGGGCGCGCACCGTATCGGTCGCGATCGATGGCTCCAAGGGACGCGACGACATTGTCACTCCTGGTCACGTGTTCCCGCTGGTCGCGCGTGATGGCGGGGTCCTGGTCCGCGCCGGCCACACCGAGGCGGCGGTGGATATCTCCCGCCTTGCCGGCCTGAACCCCGCCGGCGTGATCTGCGAGATCATGAACGAGGACGGCAGCATGGCGCGGATGGATGACCTCGTCCGTTTCGCGCGGGTGCACAACTTGAAGATTGGCACCATCCGCGACCTGATCGCCTATCGCCGCAAGCACGATCACCTGATCGAACGGCGCGGCGAGCGGCGCTTCACCAGCCGCTGGGGCGGGGAATGGCAAGCAGCCTCGTTCTACAACCGCGCCACCGGCGAAGAGACCCTGGCACTGGTCAAGGGCGCGATCGATCCGGCCAAGCCCACGTTGGTGCGGATGCATTCGCTGTCGCTGTTCGATGACATCTTTGCCGAAGACGGCCCGCGCGGTGGCATGATCGAAAAGGCGATGGAGCAGATCAGCCGCGCAGGCGCGGGGGTGATCGTGCTGATCAATCGCGTCGCGCGCGATTACGTCAGCCGCGCGATCGCGCGGGGCAGCGAGCCGCCGGCGGACGAGGCGCAGGTGACCGAGCAGCGCGACTACGGCGGCGGGGCGCAGATCCTTGGCGCGCTGGGGGTGCACGACATGATCCTGCTGACCAATACCGAACATTCGCTGGTCGCGCTGGAGGGTTACGGCCTCAGCATCGTTGGTCAGCAACCGCTAGGCTAGAAGGCGGCTCCGGCGAGCGCATCGATCGCGCCTTGCAGGATCACGGCGGCGGCGTGCGCGTCGATCCGTTCCTTGCGCTTGGCGCGGCTCATGTCCTGTTCGATCAGCGCGCGCTCTGCGCTGCTGGTCGACCAGCGTTCGTCCCACAGCAGGATCGGCAGCGCGAGGGCGGCCGACAGATTGCGCGCGTATGCCCGGCTGGCCTGCGCGCGCGGGCCTTCGGACCCATCCATGTTGCGTGGCAAGCCGATCACCAAGCCGCGCACCGCGCGGGCAGCGGCGAGGGCGGCGAGCACCTCGCGGTCCCGCCCGAACTTTCCGCGCGGCAGGGTCTTGTCGGCGCTCGCGAAGCGCCAGCCGGCGTCGCACAACGCCGTGCCGATCGTCTGAGTGCCGAGATCGAGTGCCAGCAGCACCCCGCCATCCGGCAGGGCGGCGGCGAACTCGGCGGCGCGGGTGGTGATCAGGTGGCCGGTTTCCATGCCGCCAGCCGCCGCGCGACGTCGGCCTTCAGGTTCGCCCAGAACAGCGGAATATCGTACACGTGGTAGTTGTTGCCCGGCAGCACTCCGGGGCCAAGGTCCGGCGGATCGCCGATCAACAGCAGGCCGGTGTCCGGATCGCACCGCGCGGCCACGGCACCCACGATCAGTTCGCCGGTAGAGAAGTCGCTCGCCGGCTTCAGCGTGCCGAGGTTCGCTTCTGCCGGTGCCGTGCCGCCTTGTGTGCCGGTGAGCGGGTTGGTGCACACGATCGCGCCGTCGCCGCGTGGCTGACCGTCGAACCCCGGGGTGGCGGTGAACCGCTCGAACAGCAGCGCGGGATCGGCCGGCTCCGCGAAGCTCGACCAGGTGGCGATGCAGCCTGCCTGGTCGGGGGTCGCGCAGGCCGGCAGCCCGAGCGCCGGGAGGTCATGCTCCACCGAGACCGGCCAGCCGACCGGATAGACCATCGCGATCCGCTGGGCGAGCGGCGTGCCGATCACCTTTTCGCGCAGCAGGCGCAACACCATCAGCGCGCCCTGGCTGTGACCGGCCAGCACGATCGGTTCGTCCTTGGGAGCGGTGGCGACGAAGAAATCAAACGCCTGAGCGACGTCCCGGTAAGCGAGATCCAGCGCCTGGTTCGCCTCCGCCTTGTCGGTCAGGAATGCGCCGATCACCGCCTGGCGGTATTTGGGCGCCCAGACTTCGTCCGCCGCGGCGAACGGGCTGGCCATTCCGCGCAGGAACAGCCGGGCGCGGGTCTCCGCATCGGAGTCGCCGATGGGGGCGTTCCACGGAGCGTCGGCCCCGATGGCGGGGCGGATGTAGCTGGTGGGATGGACGAAGAAGACCGCGAACTTGGCGGCATCCGCAGCAGCGGGCGTCGGCGCGCCTTGCGGCACGAACCGCACAGGATCGGCCGCGCCCATGCCCGGCCGCGCATACCACATGGCCGGATCGGCATAGGCGTTACTGTCGAGCGCCGGCTGCGCCGTGAACTCGCTGCGAGGAACGAACGCGAGCTCGGTCGCCTCCTTGGACCAGAGGTTGAGCGCGATGGCGCCTGCGATCACCAGAAAGATGACGATCGCGACGAAGTACAGGAACTTGCGCGCCATCAGTCAGCCGCCGGCTCTGCATCGCCGTTATCGAGCCGATGCGCCCGCCGCTCCAGCGCGACCTTGATCATCGCCAGCATCGGATCGGCGAAGGTGAGACCCAGCACGCCGAACAGCACGCCCATGACCAGCTGGAAGCCGAGCACCAGCGCCGGCGCCAGATCCACCGTCTTCTTGGCGATCATCGGGACCAGCACGTAACCGTCGAAGTTCTGGATCGCGAGGTAGATGCCGATCGTCCACAGGCCCATCTCGGTGCCCCCGGAAAAGCCCACCAGGACCATCAGCACGCCCGACACGATCGCTCCGATGTTGGGGATGAATGCCAGGATGCCGGTGATCAGCGCCAGCAGCGCCGCCATCGGCACGCCGACCAGGGTCAGCGCGATGTAGGTAAACGCCCCTTCGGCGGCCATGCCCAGCAGCCGGCCCGCCAGCAGCCGCCGCATGCTGTAGGCCATGTGGTCCAGCGTGTCGGCCAGCTTGCCGCGGTGTTGTTCGGGCACCATCCATGACAGGCCCCGCTCGTACGGCCGGGGATCGACTGCCAGGTAGATGCCGATGATCACGATCAACAGCAGGGTGGTGAGGCCGCCGAACACGCCCCCGATCGCCCGGGTAACCGATCCGACTCCGGTGAACAGCTGTGTCGCAAGCCCTTCGATCTCGTCCTGACCGATTTGCACGCCGTTGTCGCGCAGCACGCCGACCAACCGGCCAAGCTCCGTCGTCACCAGCTGGGGAAACTGGGCGGCCTGTTCCGCGATCTGGGTGCCGGCGAACCGGACCAGCCATGCTGCGAACAGCGCGCCGAACAGCAGGACGATGGCGGCTCGCCAGGTGCGCCCGATGGGCAGCACCCGGCCAAGCAGTCGCGTGCCTCCGTCGATGATCGCGGCGAACACCAGTGCCCCGAAGATCACCAGCAGGGTCTGGGCCAGATAAACGGCGAGGACCACGAAGCCGATCACCGACACCCACACGAGCGCCCGGCGGGCCTCTTCCTGCAAGCGCGGGTTGCTGATCTGCGTCGGGCTGGCGCCGACCGCCTGCTCCGGCAGTTCCGGGTGGTCGCTATCGCTCATCGGGATGCCTGCTCCTCGGCAATGGCGGGACGCAAGGTGCTCCACGCGCGGTTTCCGCGTAGCGAGCTCCACCACGACGCCGGGTTCCAGGTGGTGGTGCCGTCAAGCGAGAAGGTGATGAACTCCGCCCGGCCGCCGACGTTCGCCAGCGGAACGGGTCCGCCGAGGCCGCGCTCCCAGGTTTCGGCGCGGCTGTCGGCCGAATGGTCGCGGTTGTCGCCCATCAGGAACACGTGCCCTTCCGGGACCAGCGTTTCAGGATAGTTGTCGAGCATCTGCTGTTCGTGGTCGACCACCAGGTACGTCGCGCCGTTGGGCAAAGTCTCGCGCAGGGCGGGCACTTCGTAGTAGTCCTTACCGTCGTTGCCGCGGACCCGGTAGTTGTCCCAATAGCCGAGGCAGGGGCGCCCTTCGCACAGCTGCGCGTCGGCGGGGATGCGGATATCCGGCTCCACCTTCTGCGGCACCGGCTTGCCGTTCAGGATTACCTGTCCGCCCACCACCGCGATCCGGTCACCCGGCAGGCCGATGACGCGCTTGATGTAATCCTCGTCGCGGTCAGGCGGCACGGCGATGACGATGTCGCCATACTGCGGGGTCGAAGGCCACACGCGCGTGTCGCTGCGCGGGAGGACATGAAACGAGGCGGACACCCAGCTCCACCCGAAAGGATATTTCGACACCACCAGCCGGTCGCCGACCATCAGGTTCGGCACCATCGAGGTCGACGGAATGTAGAATGGCTTGGCAACGAGGCTGTGGAACGCCAGCACCGCGAGCAGCATCAGCGCCAGCCCGCGCAGTTCTGCGAGCCAGTTGATCTTCTCGCGCGGCTTGTGGTCGGGTTCGCTCACGGGGTGCGGTTCGCCTGGGGACGTAAGGTGAGGGGAGTTCAAAGGGGCAGAGCCTCGATGACGACGAAGGCCTGGGCCCATGGATGGTCGTCGGTTAGGGTGAGGTGAATACGCACCTCATGGCGTTCCGGGGTCAATTCGGCAAGTCGCTTCGCCGCGCCGCCGGTCAGCGCCAGAGTGGGCGCGCCGCTGGGGGCGTTCACCACGCCGATGTCCTTGTGGAACACGCCGCGCCGGAACCCGGTGCCGATGGCCTTGGCGAAAGCTTCCTTGGCCGCCCAGCGCTTGGCGAACGTGCCCACCCGGGTGAAGGGACGCTTGGCCGCCTTCGCGCGCTCCACGTCAGTGAAGCAGCGCGCCTCGAACTTCTCGCCCCACCGCTCGAGCGAGTTCGCGATCCGGTCCATGTTGGTGAGGTCGCTGCCAAGGCCGATGATCATCGTCCCCGCCTCATCGGGCGTCGTCCATCAGCTCGCGCATTCGGCGGACGGCCGCTTCCAGCCCGACGAACACCGCCTCGCCTACCAGGTAGTGCCCGATGTTGAGCTCGGCGAGCTGGGGAATGGCGGCGATGGGTTGGACGTTATCGTAGGTAAGGCCGTGGCCGGCGTGCGGCTCAATCCCGTTCTTCGCGGCCAGCGCGGCCATGTCGGCGATCCGCCGCAGCTCGACCGGCACCTGTTCCCCCACGGCGTGCGCGTATTCGCCCGTGTGCAGTTCGACCACGGGGACCCGCAGGCGCAGCGCGGCATCGATCTGCCGCTCTTCCGGGGCGATGAACAGGCTGACACGGATGCCCGCATCGCTCAGTCGGGCCACGATCGGCGCGAGTCGATTGTGCTGGCCTGCGGCGTCCAGTCCGCCCTCGGTGGTGCGTTCCTCCCGCCGCTCGGGCACGATGCACGCGGCGTGCGGCCGGTGGCGGAGCGCGATCTCCAGCATCTCGTCGGTCGCCGCCATCTCCAGGTTGAGCGGCAGGTCGGTCGCGTCCTGGATTCGCTGCAGATCGTCGTCGCGAATATGGCGCCGGTCTTCGCGCAGGTGCGCGGTGATGCCGTCTCCGCCGCATGCCGCGACGATCTGAGCCGCGCGCACCGGATCGGGATGATCCCCTCCGCGCGCGTTACGGATGGTCGCCACGTGGTCGATATTGACCCCGAGGCGGAGCCGCGCGCTCACGCCTTGCGGCTCCCCGGCTTGGTCACCGGTACCGCCGCGAGTTCGGCGGGCACTTCATCATCGGCATACGTCGGGAAGTTGAGTGCGATCAGCGGAAAGAACGGCACGCCCAGATCGACCGAGCCGTTCGAGCGGTCGACCAGCGCCGCTTCGGCCAGCACCTCGCCCCCTTCGCGCGCGACCGCGGCGATGGCCTCGCGGCTGGACAGGCCGGTCGTGACCACGTCTTCCACCATCAGGACCTTGGCGCCGGGCTGCAGGCGAAACCCGCGGCGCAGTTCGAACGTGCCTTCGGGCCGTTCCAGGAACATGGCGTCCTTGCCGAGCGCGCGGCCCATCTCGTGGCCGATGATCAGGCCGCCCATCGCCGGGCTGACGACCGCGTCGATCGCCCCCCGCAGCTCCCGCGGCAGCTTCTGCGCCAGCGCGCGGGCCAGCCGGTCGGCGCGCGCCGGGTCCATCAGCACCCGCGCGCACTGAAGGTAATGCGCGCTGTGGCGTCCGCTCGACAGCAGGAAGTGCCCTTCGAGCAGAGCTTCGGAGCTGCGGAATTCGTGCAGCACGTCTTCGTCGGTCATCGGCGGTTCGCTGCTGGCTCAAGGGGTGGGGAAAGGCGGTCGAAAATCTCCCTAGAAGCGCTTGAGGGATGGGGCAAGCGCGCGTATAGGCCCGCCCAAACCCCCGTCAGTGGGGTGTTTCCGGCCTGTTTTTTGAGGGGTGGGAAACCAGGCATGCAACAGGCTAGACGGAAAGCTTCGCACCGATGAATCTCGGCAATTCGACCGCCCGTATGTTGAGCGCGATGGGGGCTGCGCTGTTGCTGGCGTTGTCGCCGCAGGTCGCTTCGGCGCAAGCGGCCCCCGCCACCGTAACGACGGCCGCCACGCCGGCGGCGATCGCCAGCCCTCCGGCTTCGGCCACTGAGGCGGCACCCGCCGCCGACCAGCTTGGAGCCGCCGCGGCAGGCGCGGTCGATGACAAGGTCGATGCGTCGAGTGAGACTGTCGCTCCGGGTGCCGGCGCCTACAAGCCGCTGGGACCGGAATGGATCAAGGGCCAGCCGTCGGCCGGCGCGCTGGACCTCCAGCAGCAGTATTCGCCCACCGGCCGCCAGGCGACCAAGCTGCACAACGTGCTCGTCTGGTTGATGGCGATCATCAGCCTGTTCGTGCTGGGCCTGCTGCTTTACGTGATGTGGCGGTTCCGCCGGGGCCGCAATCCGGTCCCCTCGCGCACCACCCATAACACCTTCATCGAAGTGCTGTGGACCCTGCTGCCGGTGCTGATCCTGGTGGGCATCGCGATCCCGTCGATCAGCCTGATCTCGGCCCAGTACGAAACCGCACCCAAGAACGCGCTGACGATCAAGGCCACCGGGTACCAGTGGTACTGGGGCTACAGCTATCCCGATAACGGCGGGTTCGAAGTGATCTCGAACATGCTGCCGGAAGACGAGGCGAAGCGTCGCGGCGAACCGGGCCAGCTGGCGGTCGACAACCGCATGGTCGTGCCGGTCGGCGAATGGATCCGCCTTCAGACGACCGCGGCCGACGTCATCCACTCGTTCGCCGTGCCGAGCCTGTGGTTCAAGATCGACGCGGTGCCCGGGCGACTCAACGAACGGCGCCTGATGATCGAAGAGCCCGGCATCTATTACGGCCAGTGTTCGGAACTGTGCGGCGCGAAGCATGCCTACATGCCGATCGCGATCGAAGCAGTCCCGCGGCCGCAGTTCGAAGCGTGGCTGCGGTCGCAGGGCGGCACTGTCGGCCCGGCGGAAACGCCGGCGGCTCCCGCGGTCGCGCCGACGCAGCAACCCGAAAGCTCGGCCCAGCAGCCGGCTGCCGGCTCGAGCGCGGCTCCGGCCGCCGCCGCCACCCCCGCTGCGCCCGCCGCCTGATTTAGCTACGTACGTTCGAAAGACCTGATCATGGCCACTACCGCCGACCACTTCCAGGCTCACCACGATGAGCACGCGCATCACGATGCGGACCACAAGCCGGGTTTCTTCGCGCGCTGGTTCATGTCGACCAACCACAAGGACATCGGCACGATGTACCTGATCTTCGCCATCATGGCGGGGATCATCGGTGGCGCGATTTCAGGCGTGATGCGGGCCGAATTGGCCGAGCCGGGCATCCAGGTGCTCGGCAGCTGGGTGAGCATGTGGGGCGGCGAGGCCAGCTTCGAGGCGAACCTCCACGCGTGGAACGTGCTGATCACCGCGCACGGGCTGATCATGGTGTTCTTCATGGTCATGCCGGCGATGATCGGCGGCTTCGGCAACTGGTTCGTGCCGCTGATGATCGGCGCGCCGGACATGGCATTCCCGCGCATGAACAACATCAGCTTCTGGCTGACGGTCGCAGGGTTTGTCTCGCTGTGCTTCTCGCTGTTCGTACCCGGTGACGCGACCGGCCTTGGCGCGGGCACCGGCTGGACGGTCTATGCGCCGCTGTCGACGAGCGGGTCGGTCGGCCCGGCAGTCGATTTCGCGATCTTCTCGCTGCACCTTGCCGGTGCCGCGTCGATCATGGGCGCGATCAACTTCATCACCACGATCTTCAACATGCGCGCGCCGGGCATGACCCTGCACAAGATGCCGCTGTTCGTGTGGTCGGTGCTGGTGACCGCGTTCCTCCTGTTGCTGGCGCTGCCGGTGCTGGCCGCGGCGATCACGATGCTGATCACCGACCGCAACTTCGGCACGACGTTCTTCGACGCGAGCGGCGGCGGCGATCCCGTGCTCTACCAGCACCTGTTCTGGTTCTTCGGCCACCCGGAAGTGTACATCATGATCCTGCCGGGCTTCGGCATGATCAGCCAGATCGTCGCGACGTTCAGCCGCAAGCCGGTGTTCGGCTACCTCGGCATGGCTTACGCGATGGTCGCGATCGGCGTGGTCGGGTTCGTCGTGTGGGCGCACCACATGTACACCACCGGCCTCAGCGTGAACGAGAAGATGTACTTCACCGCGGCCACCATGGTCATCGCGGTGCCCACCGGCGTGAAGATCTTCAGCTGGATCGCCACGATGTGGGGCGGTTCGATCGAGTTCAAGAGCCCGCTGGTGTGGTCGATCGGCTTCATCTTCCTGTTTACCGTCGGCGGCGTGACCGGCGTGTACCTCGCCAACGGCGGCGTCGACGACGTGGTGCACGATACGTATTTCGTGGTCGCGCACTTCCACTACGTGCTGTCGATGGGCGCGGTGTTCTCGCTCTTCGCCGGCTTCTACTACTGGTTCCCGAAGATGAGCGGACGGATGCATTCCGAACTGCTCGCGCACCTGCACTTCTGGGGCTTCTTCATCGGCGTGAACGTGATCTTCTTCCCGCAGCACTTCCTGGGGCTGAACGGCATGCCGCGCCGCTACCCGGATTATGTGGAAGCGTTCACGTACTGGAACAACGTCAGCACGATCGGCTACATGATCATGGCGGGGTCGATGATCTTCTTCTTCGTGAACATCGCGTATGCGTTCATCGCGGGCAAGAAGGCGGCGGCGAACTACTGGGGCGAAGGCGCCACGACGCTGGAGTGGACGCTGTCCAGCCCGCCGCCGTACCACCAGTTCGAAACGCTGCCGGTGATCGAGGACGACCACGATTATCACAACCACATGCCCCGCGACGGGCGCACCGACGGCGCCCCGGCCACGGCCTGAGCCTTTCGGCGGAAGAAACATGCGGCCGGTCCTCACCTCGAGGGCCGGCCGTTTGCGTTGAAGGAGGAACCGAATGCCCGAGATGCGCCAGATCGATACCGGCCACGCGTCCCTGCGGTGTGCCATCGAGGAGGGGGGATCAGCCTCCGGTCCGCTGGTGATCTTCGTCCACGGCTTTCCGGAAAGCTGGTATTCCTGGCGCCACCAGCTTGGTCCTGTCGCTCAAGCCGGCTTCACCGCCTGCGCGATCGACGTCCGCGGCTATGGCGGTTCTGACAAGCCGCCGCTGGTCGAGGATTACACCCTGCAAGCTATCGCGGCCGACCTGATGGGACTCGCCGAAGCGCTGCGGCCGGGCGAGCAGGTGATCTTGGTGGGTCACGACTGGGGCGCGCCGATCGTCTGGAACACCGCGCTCACCAACCCCGATCGGGTGTCCGCGGTGGCTGGCCTGTCGGTGCCGTTCGCCGGGGTGCCCAACCGCCCGTTCACGGAGGTGTTCCGCGAACACTTCACGTCCAAGGGCAAGTTCTTCTACCAGGAATACTTCCAGGAGCCCGGCATCGCCGAGGCCGAGGCGGAGGCCGATCCCGAGCATTTCGTCCAGCGGATGATGTATTCGATCAGCGGCGACGTTCCCCACGGTGACTACTACGACAAGCCGCTCGGCGCGAAATTTCTCGACGGCTTGCCCGATCCGCAGCCGGTTGCCTGGCTGACCACCGAGGACATCCAGTTCTACGGCCGCGAATTCAGCCAGAGCGGCTTTCGCGGGCCGCTCAACCGCTATCGCAATCACGAGCGGGATTACGAATGGCTGCAAGGCTGGGCCGGGAAGCGGATCGAGCAGCCGTGCCTGTTCATCGGCGGCGACCGCGATCCCGCCACCACGCTGTTCGGCGCGGTCGCCGATCCGGTGGCACTGATGCGGGTGTTCGCCCCCCGGGTCGAGGGTCACGTGCTACCCGGCGTCGGCCACTGGACCCAGCAGGAGCGACCGGCAGAGGTCAACCGACTGCTGCTGGACTGGCTGGGGCGGTTGTAACCGAACGGCCCTTAGGGACCGGCGCCCATCGCAGCGCGCCTGATCCGCCATTTGAGGCCTAAGGTGTCGTTAAGCCGAACGTATGGTACAGCAAAGCTCGTGACGGCAAGTTCCCTCCTCCAGCGCCAGTTCCGCGTGTTTCTGGCGCTTATGCTTGGTGTGGTCCTGTTCCAGACCGCGCCCGCAGGCGATCTGCCGATCCAGAGGGGTCATGGTTCGGCGTTCAGCGCCGCCACTTACGACGTCGCTCTGCCAGTCCGCCGCGACAGCGCCGAGGTAACGAGCCCCGCGCCCGTTCCTTTGTTGGCGGTGGCGCCCGCTCGCTTTGCCGCAGTGGGGTACGACAGCCCGGTGGCGGCCAAAGCGCCGCTGCCGCCGCGGCAAACCGGCCCTCCGGCACCCCCGCCACGCCTTCACGTAGCATCACCCCGCGCGCCTCCTGTTCAATCCTGATCGTCCGCTCTTTCGGGAGCATCACACGTCCAAGATCCAGGAATTGACATGCAAAAACCATCAACCGGTGCCCTGCCAGGCACCGATCGCTTCGACTATGTCGAAAGCCTTATCGCGCGCTATCCCGACACCACCGAAGCGGAGGTCGAGGATTTGAAGCGGTGGTTCACTAGGGAAGCAAGCGCGTTCGACGTCGCCAGCCTGGCGAGCAAGGAGAGCATCCATGCACGCTACGCGGCGTTCCGGGCTGAACACATCGATGGCTTCCGGACGAAGGATTACGCGGTCGCTGCTATAGCCATCGCCATCGCAGCAGCCGTCATCGTGTATTTCGCCTTCTACGCGACCGCCTGACAGCGGCTGACTTGGGGGCGCCCCGGTTTCGGCCGGGGCGCCTGCCCGCTGCTCAGGGAACGATTGTCGTGAACAGATAGACAGCGAAGATCACCAGGTGCACCGCGCCTTGCAGCACCGTCGTGCGCCCGGTCCCGAGCGTGAGCGTGGACACGATCAACGTCAACAACAGCAACACGACACTCTTGGTGTCGAGGCCGAGCGCGATCGGAAGGCCCATCAGCAGCGACAATGCCGCGACCGCGGGAATGGTGAGCCCGATCGTCGCCAGCGCGGAACCGAGGCCCAGATTGAGGCTCGTCTGCAAACGGTTCGCCAGGGCCGCACGCAAGGCCGCCACGCCCTCCGGCAACAAGACCAGCGCGGCGATGATGACGCCCACGATCGCCCGCGGCGCGCCTGCCGCGGACACCGCGCCCTCGATCGCCGGGGCAAGCGTCTTTGCCAGCAGGACCACCGCGCCGAGACACAGGACCAGCAGCATCCCCGACGCGGCCGTGCGCGCGTTGGACGGCGGCGCGGCGTGAATCTCCTGATCTGCCACCACCGCCTTGTCCGGCAGGAAATAGTCCCGGTGCCGCACAGTCTGAACGCCGACAAACGTCGCGTAGAGCAGGAAGGAGACGACGGCGACGAACGCGAGCTGCGACGTCGAGTAGACCGGACCCGCTTCGCTCAGCGTGAAGTTCGGCAGGACCAGCGTGAGCACAGTGAGCGCGCAAATCGTCGCGAGCGAAGCGCTGACGCCGACCTGCTGGAAAACCTGCTCCTTGTGCCGGAGCGCGCCGATCAGGATGCAGACGCCGACAAGGCCGTTGAGGATAATCATCACGGCGGCAAACACCGTGTCCCGGGCAAGGGTGGTGGCGCTCTCCCCGCCAGCGGACATCAACGTGACGATCAGGCCCAGTTCGATCACCGTGACGGCCACCGCCAGCAGGAAGGTGCCGAACGGCTCGCCAACCCGGTGCGCGACGAGTTCCGCATGGTGCACGGCGGCGAGCACGCTGGCGATCAACGTCGCTGCCAGCACGAGCGTGGGTACCACCCCGCTGAAGCTGGCGAGATAAGTCAGCCATGCGACAATCGGTGCGGCCGTAGTCCAGTGTTTTTGCCAGAAAGCCATGGGAGAACCTTAGGGACGCAAAGCTCGTCTGCAATAGGGGTCGAAAGTCGAGTGACCGGGTATCTTGCGTGCCGGCGCTTGCCAGCGTTTTCCTACAGGCGGTCATCTGCGCCATAGTCTGGGCATGATAGCGTCCATCCACTTCGCTGCAGGCCGCGAGCTTCCGGAAATGGGGGCGGCGGATTTTTTCTCCCCAGAACAGTGTGACACGTGTGACACATCCCGGATGCCTGCGCCTCGCACCCATTGCGCCTTCCCTCAGCGCGGCAGGACCCCTATAGGCCCGCTCGTCTGCCGATGACCGAATCCACCGCCCTGTACCTGCCGACCGACTGGCGCGACTTCCTGTCGCTCACCAAGCCGCGCGTGATGAGCCTGGTGATCTTCACCGGCTTGTGCGGCCTGCTGGCGGCGCCGGGCGACATCCACCCGGTGATCGGCTTCACCGCGGTCCTGTGCATCGCGATGGGCGCGGGCGGTGCGGCGACGCTCAATCAGTGGTGGGAGGCGGATCTCGACGCGGGCATGAAGCGCACCGCCAAGCGGCCGATCCCCGCCGGTCGCCTGCGCCCGACCGACGCACGCGATTTCGGCATCGCGCTGTCGGTGGCCTCCGTCGCGGTGATGGGCATCGCGGTCAATTGGCTGGCGGCGATCATCCTCGCGGTATCGATCGTGTATTATGCGGTTATCTACACGATCTGGCTGAAGCCTCGCACACCGCAGAACATCGTCATCGGCGGCGGGGCGGGGGCGTTTCCGCCGATGATCGGCTGGGTCGCGGTGACCGGCGACATCACGTTGATGCCGGTGCTGCTGTTCGCGATCATCTTCATGTGGACGCCGCCGCACTTCTGGGCGCTCGCGCTGTTCGTGCAAAGCGATTACGCCAAGGTCGGCATTCCCATGATGCCTGTAGTGAAGGGGGAGGCCAGCACCCGCCGCCAGATCATGGTCTATTCCGTGCTGCTGCTGCCGCTGGCCGCGGCGCCGTGGTTCATCGGCGGGACCGGGGCGATCTATGGCGTCGTCGCCATCGCGCTGTCGCTGGTTTTCCTGATTCTCGCTGCACCCGTGGCGCTGCGCCGTGCGGAGCCGGGCGATACGATGAAGCCTGAAAAGCGGCTGTTCGGCTATTCGGTGCTCTATCTGTTCGCCCTGTTCGCCGCACTGGTTGCCGACCGGGTGGTTTACGGGCAGGGCTGGCTCGCATGACCCCGGAAGAAGAAATCGAATTCAAGCGCCGCCGCAAGGGGCGCAACATCGCGCTCGGGCTGGTGCTCGTGTTCTTCGTGATCCTGTTCTACTCCATCACGCTGGTGCGGATCGGCTGACCGATGGCGAGCATTCCGCAGGTTAGGCGCAGCAACGCCCGCACGGGCATCACCGCCGCGCTGCTGGCACTGGCTATGCTGGGCCTGGGCTTCGCCGCGGTGCCGCTGTACCGCCTGTTCTGCCAGGTCACGGGCTTTGGCGGCACCACGATGCGCGCTACCGAGGGCCAGGCGATCGCCGCCGAGCGTGCCGGAGCGAAAGCTGGAGCGTCCATCTCGGTCCGCTTCGACGCCAATATCGATGCCGACTTGCCGTGGACGTTCCGTCCTGAGCAGGTGACCCAGACGGTCAAGCTGGGTCAGCGGCAGATGGCGTTCTATTACGCCAAGAACAATTCCGACCGGCCCATCTCCGGCCAGGCGAGCTTCAACGTCTCGCCCGACCAGACAGGTGGCTACTTCAACAAGGTCCAGTGCTTCTGCTTCACCGAGCAGACGCTGCAGCCGGGCCAGGAAGTGGTGATGCCGGTGCTGTTCTTCGTCGATCCGGCAATCCGGCAGGACGAAGACGCGGCGCCGGTTGAACAGATCACCTTGAGCTACACTTTCCACCGCCAGGCGGATCAGCCGCAATAGCGCTCTTGTTAGCGCCGTTTGCGCGCATTAAGGGCAAGCCAAACCGCTCGATCAGGGACGAGATTTCACATGGCAGGCGCCAAGAACCACCAGTACCACATCCTGCCGCCGGACATCTGGCCGCTGATCGGCTCGATCTCCGCGGTGACCTTCACCAGCGGCATGGTGCTGTTCATGCACCGCGATACGATGAGCGGGTGGCCGATCGTCCTGGGCCTCGGCGTTGCCGGCCTGATCGCGACCTTCTTCAGCTGGTTCGCCAACATCGTCAACGAAGCGCAAGCGGGCGATCACACCCCGGTGGTGCAACTGCACCTGCGGTACGGCATGATCCTGTTCATCGCTTCGGAAGTGATGTTCTTCGTCGGATGGTTC
Source organism: Altererythrobacter sp. TH136 (assembly GCF_007065885.1). Taxonomy (NCBI): domain Bacteria; kingdom Pseudomonadati; phylum Pseudomonadota; class Alphaproteobacteria; order Sphingomonadales; family Erythrobacteraceae; genus Altererythrobacter; species Altererythrobacter sp. TH136. The sequence goes on from NZ_CP041409.1 coordinate 2,522,548, forward strand.
TGGGCGTTCTTCGATTTCTCGCTGTTCCCCAGCGAGTTGTCGGAAGTGGTGGGCGGCCAATTCCCGCCCAAGGCGATCGAGGCGGTCATGGACCCGTTCGACCTGCCGCTGCTCAACACGCTGATCCTTCTGTGCTCCGGAACGACGGTCACCTGGGCGCACCATTCGCTGATCCACGGTGATCGCGACGGCCTCAAGAAAGGGCTGTGGCTGACGGTCCTGCTCGGCATCCTGTTCAGCTGCATCCAGGCGTACGAGTACGCCCATGCGCCGTTCGAATTCGGCAACAACACCTACAGCTCGGCGTTCTACATGGCGACCGGCTTCCACGGGTTCCACGTGCTGGTCGGCACGATCTTCCTGATCGTCTGCCTGGTCCGGACCTACAAGGGTCACTTCACTCCGCAGCAGCACTTCGGTTTCGAAGCCGCCGCGTGGTACTGGCACTTCGTCGACGTGGTGTGGCTGTTCCTGTTCATCGCGGTCTACGTGTGGGGCGGCTGGGGCGCGCCGATTCACTGATGAATTCGGACCGCCCCGACCACCAGCAGGGGCCAGCCGATCGACAAGGGCAGCCTGGCATCGCCGCGGCTGCCCTTTCGGGTCTGTGTCCCCGGTGCGGAGCCAGGACGCTGTTTGCCGGGGTCGCCCGCTTCGCTCCGGCGTGCCGCTCCTGCGGGCTGGACTTCTCCCGCTTCGACGTGGGTGACGGACCGGCGGCGTTCCTTATCCTGATCATCGGGGCACTCGTCACGGGTCTAGCGATCTGGCTGCAGCTCGCAGCGGAACCGCCGTTCTGGCTGCAGGCGTTGATCTGGATCCCGGTCACGCTGGCGCTGGTGGTGCTTGGCCTCAGATTTTCGAAAGCAGCGCTGATGGCGAGTGAATACCGCAACCGTTCCGGCGAAGGCCGGCTGAGGAAGTGAGCCGGCGGATACCTGTCGTGGCGACAGTGATCGTGGCGCTTGCGATCGCGACGATGATCGTGCTCGGCCTGTGGCAGATCGGCCGGGCGGATGAGAAGCAGGCGCAGCTGGCACGTTATCAACAGTCGCTGACGATGGCGTCAGAGACGCAGTGGCCGCGCACCGCGCAGGAGCGGGAGGCGGCGCTTTATCGCCGGTCGGAACTGACCTGTGCCCAAGTTCGCAGCATCGACGCCCGCGCCGGACACTCCCAGACCGGCCAGACAGGATGGGCGCACATCGCGCAGTGCACCCTGGCCGACGGCAGCCCCGCGGTGGTGGCGCTCGGCTGGTCGAGCGATCCGGCAGCGGTGCAATGGCAGGGGGGCGCCGTGGCCGGTTTCGTCGGACCTTCCGGCAAGAACGGCGTGCGGCTCGTGGCCTCGCCTCCACAGGCCGGTCTCGCGCAGCTCGCCGCGCCCGACCCGCGCGATGTGCCGAACAATCACCTGTCCTATGCGGTGCAATGGTTCCTGTTCGCCGCGACCGCACTGGTGATCTATGTGCTAGCGCTCCGAAAGAAGTGGCGTGAAGCGGCATAACGCCGCGGGGGCTGGGCGAACAAGAAAACCGCCCGCCGGTGCCAAGTGTGCCTTGCTTGCCGGCGCCCGGGCACCTCGCTAGTCGCTGAATCCGATGGAATACATCTCCACTCGCGGAAGCGCGCCAGCGCTCGACTTCGAAGGCGCGACCCTGGCCGGTCTCGCCAGCGACGGGGGGTTGTATCTGCCGCGCGAATGGCCGCGATTTACCGCTGGCGAGATCGCGGGGTTGCGGGGCCTGCCTTACGCCGAACTCGCCGCGCGGGTGATGCAGCCGTTCGTCGGCGACAGCCTCTCGCCCGAACGGCTGAGGGAGCTGACCGGCGCCGCGTACGGCCGGTTCTCGCACGCCGCGGTCACGCCGCTGGTGCAACTGGACGAGACGCACTGGCTGCTCGAGCTGTTCCATGGGCCGACCCTGGCATTCAAGGACGTAGCACTTCAACTGCTGGGATTGCTGTTCGAGGAGTTCCTCGGCCGGACGGGTCGCAACCTGACGATCGTCGGTGCGACCAGCGGGGACACCGGCAGCGCCGCGATTGATGCGGTCGCCGGCCGCGAGCGGGTGGAGATCTTCATGCTTCACCCGAACGGCAAGGTGAGCGACGTCCAGCGGCGCCAGATGACCAGCGTCCTTGCGCCCAACGTGCACAACGTCGCGATCGACGGTTCGTTCGACGATGCACAGGCCATGGTGAAGCGCATGTTCGCCGATCCCGAACTGACTGCACGTCTGCACCTGGGCGCGGTCAATTCGATCAACTGGGCGCGGCTGATGGCGCAGGTGGTGTATTACTTTGCCGCCGCCCTGCAGCTTGGCGCGCCCGACCGCCGGGTCGCCTTCAGCGTGCCGACGGGTAATTTCGGCGACGTGTTCGCCGGGTATGTCGCCGCGCAGATGGGGCTGCCGATCGAGCGGCTGATCGTCGCGACCAACGTCAACGATATCCTCCACCGCGCACTGGCCGACGGCGACTATTCTGTCGGCAGCGTCACCGCCACCGCCGCGCCCAGCATGGACATCCAGGTCAGTTCTAACTTCGAACGCCTGTTGTTCGATGCGGGCGGCCGCGACGGGGCTGCCCTGGCGGAGCAGATGCGCGGTTTCGAAGCGAGCAAGGCCATGCAGCTGACCAACTCCCAGCGGCAGGGGGTCGCGGGGCTGTTGACCAGCGCTCGCGCCGAGCTGGGCGACATGAACGGCGCAATGCGCTGGGCGCGGGAAGCGGCAGGTCAGCTGATCGACCCGCACACCGCCATCGGCCTGCATGCCGCGCGCGCTGCCGATCTGGAGCCGCAGGTGCCGGTGGTGACGCTCGCCACCGCTCATCCGGCGAAATTCCCGGATGCGGTGGAGCGGGCCACCGGGCAGCGGCCGCATCTGCCCGCGCGGATCGGTGATCTGTTCGCGCGGGCGGAACGCTTTGACGAGCTGCCGGGCGATTACCGCGCCGTCAGCGCCTATATCGCCGAGCGGGCGAAGCCTGCCGCCTGATGGCCAATCTGGTGCAGCAACCGGTGGTCCTGGCCGGAGAAGGTTGGGCCGACTACGCGCTGCTCGACAGCGGGCATGGCCGCAAGCTCGAACGCTATGGCCGCTATCGTTTCATCCGGCCCGAACCGCAGGCGATGTGGACGCCGCGCCTGGATCATTGGCCGGCCGACGGCGAATTCGTTCCGGGTTCCGATGAGGATGGCGGAGGACGCTGGCAATTCGCGAATGCTGTCTCTTCAGATGGATGGCAGCTTGCATGGGACGATGTTCGCTTCACTGCCCAGTGCACTCCGTTCCGCCATCTTGGCTTCTTCCCCGACATGGCGCCGGTCTGGACGTGGATGCGGCAGCAGCTCCTGGGCATGGAGCAGGCCCAGACCTTGAACCTGTTCGGGTACACCGGCGTCGGCAGTCTGGCCCTGTCCGCCTGCGGGCCCGTGGCGCATGTCGACGCCAGCAAGAAATCCGTCGCCCAGGCGCGCGCAAACGCCGACCTGTCGGGCATGGCAGAACGGCCGATCCGCTGGCTGATCGACGATGCGGCCAAGTTCGCCGCTCGCGAGGTGCGCCGGGGCAAGCGCTACGACGGCATCATCCTTGACCCCCCGAAGTTTGGCCGGGGCCCCAATGGCGAGACCTGGCGGATCGAGGAGCACCTCGCCCCGCTCGTGTCAGACTGCCGCAGGTTGCTGGATCGCGACAGCCGGTTCCTGTTCCTGACGGTCTACGCCGTCCGCATGAGCAGTCTCGCGCTCGCCGGTCTGCTGGCCGAGCTGTTCGCCGACCTGCCGGGGACGATCGAGCATGGTGACCTGGCCGTCAGCGAGGAGGGTGAGGGCGCCCGGCTGCTGCCCACCGCCATCTTCGCGCGCTGGTCCAATCCGGGCTAAGGCGGCGTCCATGGCCGATTCGCTGATCCTGGAAGTCGCTGATCTGGAAGTGGATGTGCTCACCGGCATCTACTCAGAAGAGACCGGCAAGCCGCAGCCGTTGCGCATTTCGGTGTCCGCCCGGTTGAAACCGGAAGCGCGCTACGAGCCGGATACCCCGCTTGCGGCGAGCAAGAACTACATGGATCTCAAGTTCGCCGCGACCGAGGCGCTGGGATCGCAGTTGCACTTCAAGCTGATCGAATCGGTGGCGGACCACATTTGCGATACGCTATTCGTGTCGGATCGGCGGGTGGAAGCGGTCACGGTGAAGATCGTCAAGCTGGCGATCGCCGAGGCGGGTGAGCGGATCGGCATCACCCTGACCCGCGAGCGGCGCGGGTGAACGGGGCCGTGCTGCGGGTCGGCGGGTTGCCGGACGAAGCACTCGATGCAGCTGCTGCTTTCTACGAGCAGTGGTTGCCGCGGGCGCTGAAGCAGCTTTCGCCAGACAGCGAGGTGCTGACGATCGTGTTATCGGGTGCAGCTTACGATCACACGGATTGGCGCCGGGCAGCGGCGCGGGACATTGCACGGGCAGTAGCCCCGCAGCGGGTGAATATCGTAGCAGGTGACGATGAGGGGGCGATCGCGGCCACCGTGGAATACTTGGCCCGCGCTCCGGGACTGACCGGGCAGTATCTACCCACGACCGGCAAAGGCGCGGGCGTTGCCACCGGCTGAGCCTACGCTGATCGACCGCTTTCAGCGGCGGATCACCTACCTGCGGTTGTCCGTCACCGATCGCTGCGACCTGCGCTGCGTATACTGCATGCCGCGCGAGATGGTGTTCCTGCCCCGCAAGGATTTGCTGACGTTGAACGAGCTCCACCGGCTGGCGCTGGCGTTCATCGACCGCGGCGTGCGCGCGATCCGGCTGACCGGCGGCGAGCCGCTGGTCCGGCGCGATGTCATGGATTTCGTGACGGCGCTTGGCCGCCACGTAGGACAGCAGCTGGACGAACTGACGCTGACCACCAACGGAACGCACCTTGCCGATAAGGCTGATGCGCTGGCGGCGGCGGGGGTGCGCCGGGTCAACGTATCGCTCGACACGCTCGACCGCGCTCGCTTCACCCAATTGACCGGCGCCGATCGGCTCGGTGCGGTATTGGGCGGGATTGCAGCGGCGCGCGACGCGGGCCTGGAGGTGAAGCTGAACGTCGTCGCCCTGCGCGACGAGAGCAGCGAGGGCCGGCGCGAACTCATTGAATGGGCGCATGGCCACGGTCATTCGGTGACTCTGATCGAGGTGATGCCGATGGGCGAGGTGGCAGCCGGGCGGGCAGACCAGTTCGTGCCGCTGACCGACGTGCGCCGAGAACTTGAGGCGCGGTGGACGCTCACACCGTCGACTCATCGTACCGGCGGGCCCGCGCGCTACTGGCATATCGCGGAGACGGGGGGGCGGATCGGGTTCATCACACCGCTCAGCGACAACTTCTGCGCTGGCTGCAATCGGCTGCGGGTGACCGCCACGGGCCAGTTGCACCCGTGTCTCGGCGGCACGGAAGCGGTCGATCTGCGCGCGGCGCTGCGCTCTGGAGGGGGAGACCAGGCGCTGGCGTCGGCGCTGGAGACTGCCATGCGGATCAAGCCTGAACGCCATCGCTTCGCGATTTCCCAGGGGTTCGCGAGCGGCCCTGCGCGGCACATGTCGGTCACGGGCGGCTGACGGCTGGTGGGGGTGCGGGTGCTGCTGCTGGGACGGCTGCGAGATTTGGCCGGGACCGACCAATTGATCCTGGACGCCCCGCTGTCATGGGAAACGCTGCTCGCCAAGGTACCCGCGGCGCTGGCGGCGGCGGTCCGGGATGAGCGGGTGCACGTTGCGCTTTCGGGCACGGTGGTGGCGGACAAGGCGACGATCCTTGCCCACGAGGGTGACGAGGTCGCGCTGCTGCCGCCGGTCAGCGGAGGCTGAGGGTGATGGGCCTGCGGGGTCCGGCCGATGTGCGGTTGCTGGAGGACAGACTGTCGCCCGGGCCGGTGCTGGCCGCGCTTGGCGAGGTCCATCAGTCGAGCGGCGGGATCGCGAGCTTCGTCGGGCAGGTCCGGACCGGCGGCGGGGTCACCGCGCTGGAACTGAGCCACTATGCTCCGCTCACCTTCCCGGGGATGGAACGGCTTGCCGGCGAGGCGCTGGCCCGCTGGCCGCTCGACGCACTGGTGGTGTGGCACCGGGTGGGGCTGCTTTTGCCGGGAGAGCCGATCGTGCTGGTGGCGGCAGCGGCGCGGCATCGGCGAGCCGCGATCGAGGCGGTCGATTTCACGATGGACCACCTGAAGGCGGCGGCCTGGTTCTGGAAGCGCGAGCAGCGCGATGGGCAGTGGCACTGGATCGAGCCGCGGCCCGAGGATCATGCCGACCTGGCGCGGTGGAGCTAGCCGACCCGCGCCCGGAGGCGCCCCAACGCCTCATCTTCTGACCGCACAAGAGCTTCAACCTCGTCCCGCACGGCCCCGATCGCCTCGCGCGGCCCGGCTTCGATGGTCGAATCGACCCACAACGCATCGAGATCGGCCAACGGAACCGCGGTCAGGCTGCGCTGCGAATCGAGATCGGCCAACGCGACCTGCGCGTTGGCCCAACTGTCGCTGCCGGTCGCCCCGGCCGCGGCGGCGGCGCGCTGGGCTGCGGGAAGGGCGGCCATGAACTGGGCGTGATGTCCGGCGGCATCGCGGCGCAGCGCGGCGAGGCGGGCGACGAGGTCGGCGCTGGGGGCAGGCGGCGGCAGGGGCACGACCTGCGCCGGGTCGGTTGCGGAACTGCCCTGCGCCCGTTCCGCCGGCCGCTGGGCGAGCGAGGGGTAATCTCCCGAGCTGGCACAGGCGGCGAGCAATGCGGAGAGCAGCAGGGCTGCAAAAGGTCTGGCGCCGGTCACCGGGTGTCCTTAGCACGGCCGGCGATGCTGGGAAGCCGGTCCAGCGCAATTTGGCCCATCCGAGCGTTGACTTGTTGGAGCCTTTCCTTTAGCGGCGCTCATCTTTCCGGGGCCCTTCATCGGGTTCCCCGGTCTCGTCGCCTTGCCAAGGGCGGCCACACACATAGTCGGAAGTGAACCTTACCATGTTCGCAGTAGTGCGCACGGGCGGCAAGCAATACCGGGTTGCCGCCGGAGACAAGATCGCGGTCGAGAAGCTGGCGGGTGACGCCGGTGAGACCATCACGCTGGGTGACGTCCTGATGGCCGGCGAAGGCGACAGCCTGGCCGATGCCGCCAAGGTCGTCGTGTCGGCCGAGATCATCGCCCAGGCGAAGAGCGAAAAGGTCATCGTCTTCAAGAAGCGCCGCCGGCACAACTACCGCCGCAAGGCCGGGCACCGCCAGCAGATGACCCTGCTGCGGATCGTCCAGGTCGGCGACGACAAGTACGAGAAGTCCGCGCCGAAGGCAGAGGCTGCTCCGATCGCGACCGCTCCGGTTGCCGATGCGGCTCCGCTCGACACCACCCCGGCCGCCACTTCGGGCGATACCGGTTCGGTCGATACGGCTCCCGCAGCCGAGACCGCTGCCGCCAAGCCGAAGAAGGCGAAGGCTGCCGCTCCGGCCAAGGATACCGGGACCGCCGGCGAGGGCATGGTCGATGCGCCCGCCAAGAAGAAGCCGGCCAAGAAGGCCGCCGCTCCCCAGGACGACAGCGCCACCGACGGCGCTGCCGACAGCGAATAAGAGTAGGACGAGACCATGGCACATAAAAAAGCAGGCGGTTCGTCCCGCAACGGCCGCGACTCCGCGGGCCGGCGCCTCGGCGTCAAGAAGTTCGGCAGCCAGGAAGTGATTCCGGGCAACATTATCGTGCGCCAGCGCGGCACCAAGTTCTACCCGGGCACCGGCGTGGGCATGGGCAAGGATCACACGCTGTTCGCCCTGACCGAGGGCCGCGTGCGATTCCACTCGGGCAAACTTGGCCGCAAGTACGTGTCGGTCGACATGATGGCCCAGGCCGCGGAATAACGGACGGTTCGATAACGGGGCCGTCCATCAGGACAGCCCCCGCCGGGCGTTAAAATCCGGCATCCAGAGGGAGATAGGGCTTTCCTGATTCAGGGAGCCCGTCTCCCTCTTGTCGTATCTCCCTCGTGCAACCGGCGCCATCGCAGAAGCGCCGCCATGAGAATGTCACGCGCCGCTCCTAGCGGGCAGGCGCGGGGCGAGGAGGAGAAGCGACGTGTTCCATCGTACGGCAAGGCTGTTCCTGCGGCCGGCGTGGCCCGAGGACTGGGAAGCGGTGCTCGGCGGAATCGCCGACGAAGGGGTCGTGCGCAATCTGGCGCGCGCGCCGTGGCCGTATGGCCCGGAAGAAGCGCGCGCGTTCGCAGCCATGCCGCAAAATCCGTGCCGCCCGCACTTTCTGGTAGTGCATGCTGACAGCGGACAGGTCGTCGGCTCAGCCGGCCTGGGGGACCATCATGGCGAGGCGGAACTCGGCTATTGGCTCGCGCGGCCGTTCTGGGGGCGTGGCTTTGCCACCGAAGCTGCGGCGGGCGTGATCGAGATTGCGCGTCTGCTCGGGCACCAGCGCGTCCACGCGGGTCACTTCGTGGACAATCCAGCATCGGGGCGCGTGTTGCGCAAGCTAGGCTTCGTCCCCACGGGCCTTACCCGTCCCCGGATGAGTTGTGCGCGCGGGTGCGAAGTGCCGGCGCATGAATATATCCTCAACCTGGAGGCTGAGGCCGTCCCGCACATGCGGGCAGCTTGAACGAAAAGCGCCGCCCCGGTCTCACCGGGGCGGCGTTCGTGTGTCTCGATTATTGAATTAGGCTGGCAGCAGCGCGTCGGTGAAATCACCCTCGTGCTTGGCGATCAGCGCCCGGTCGTCGTGGTTCCACGGGTGGAAACCGGGCATGAAGAACGCCAGCCACTGCGGCGCGATCCGGCGCAGGAAACCGGGGCGTACCAGCAGGTAGGCCCAGATCTTCGCGCGCCATTTCCAGCCGGTCAGGCCATCCTGCGCCAGCAGATCGGCGGTGTCCTGCACCCGGTTGAAGATGAAGCGCTTGGACACGATCACCATCATCAGGCTCTTCACCTTCCACCGCTTCCATCGGCTCCAGTCCTTGGTGGCGTGCAGCCAGGTGTCGTAAGCGACGCCCTTGTGCTCGATCTCCTCCACCGAGTGCCAGCGCCAGATGTCACCGAGATCGCCCTCTGCGCCGGCGAGGTGTTCAGGGTTCGAGAGCAGTTCGTGGCCCAGCATCGCGGTGAAATGCTCCAGCGCCATGGTGGCGGCTAGATTGAGGTACATCGGCCGGTTGTTGAGCAGTTGCAGCAGGTGCTCGACGCGCTGGTCGATGAAGCTGACATCGTAACCGCTCGCCTCGGCCAGCTTGTTCAGCACGATGTGTTCGCGCGTGTGGTTGATCTCCTGCCGCACGAACGCGCGGATCTCGGCGGTCAGCTTCGCTGAGGCGCCCTCGCGGAAGGCCTTGACCGATTCGATGAAGAACGCCTCCCCGCGCGGGAAAGTCGCGGACAGCGCATTGAACCATGCGGTGGCGACCGGATCGCCGTTCAGCCACCAGCGCTTCGGCTCAGCCCCCCGCAGGAAGCGGCGGTCGCGGATGACGATGTCGAGGTCCGCCGGGGTGGCGGTAGCGGCGGGGTGATCGAATGTCGTGGGGGCGTTCACGGGGCGCAGCTCCATTGAATGATGACGCCGGAATAATCCTTACTGACACCAGTGTCAATAAGGAACGGTTGAACCGGCTGGCGCCGCGCACTACGCCCCCCGGCCTATGGCCACTCGCAAACGTCTGAGTCCTGAGGAATCCCGCACCGCAGCCCTGGTCGCCGCGCGGGTGCTGCTGATCGAGACCGGCCCGCAGTCCGTCACCTTGAAAGCGGTGGCGGCGCGCATCGGGCGTACCCATGCCAACCTGCTGCATCACTTTGGCTCGGCGTCCGGTTTGCAGAAAGCGCTGGCGCAGCATCTGGCCGAAACCGTGTGCGAAACGATCAAGGAAGCGGTGCGCGCCAGCCGGGCGGGGCTGGGCAGCCCGCGCGAAGTGGTCGACCTGACATTCGATGCGTTCGACCGCGAAGGGGCGGGCGCGCTCGCTAGCTGGATGCTGGCGAGCGGCAACGAGGATGCACTCGATCCCATTATCGAGACCATCCACCAGTTGGTCGACGACATCGCTCCGCAGGAAGCAGCGCACGGTGACAGCCCGCGCCGCCTGCATGAGGACACCCTGACGCTGGTGCTGCTGGCGCTTGGCGATGCGCTGATGGGGCGGCCGCTGGCGCGGTCGCTCGGGCTACCGGAAACCGCGGCGCGCGATCGGGCGGAACAGCTGCTGGTCAGCTCGCTGCAGCGCGCGAACGAGCCGACCTAGCCGCTAGAACGAGCCCGGCGCCTCGCGCTGCACCGCGTTCGGCTCTTGCGGGCGAAGCGGTTCGCGCTTGGGCGCCACCGACAGCGGGCCCTGACCCGACGCGCCGCCGATCGGGGTGCAGGCCCGTCCGGCAAGGAAATCGAGCGCGGTCTTAATCGCGGCTTCGTTCGGGTCGCCCAGCGGATTGTTGATATCGTCGGGCGCGGCGCAGGTCTTGGGAAACACGCTGGCAAGCCCGGTGTAGTAATCCCCCTGGCCGGAGGCGTTCTCGGTGCGGAAGGCGAGCACGCGCATCCGGGCGTCGCATTCGGCCTTGTCGAGCGCGATCTGTCCCACGGGCTTCCCGAACGTGTTGGCGCCGATCAGCGCCACGTTGGTGCCCAGGTACGGGATGAAGGCGTTGGCCAGCAGCTCACTGGCCGACGCGGTGCCCGAATAGCCGATGAAGGCGATCTTGGTGGCGGCGATCGCTTGCGCCTGCGCGGCGAAGTTGCGCGCGGAATTGTTGTTCGCCTTGCTGTCGCGGAAGGTGGTGCGGCTGAACACCTGTCCGACGCGATTGGCGGCGAGGAGGTCGCCGAACAGCTCCGCCGTCGATACCAGGCCGCCGCCGTTGTAGCGCAGGTCGACGATCACCTCGGTCACGCCCTGCGCGCGGAAAGTGGAAAAGGCGGCGCGCAAGTCTGTCTCGGCCGGTCCGCCGATGAAGTTGCGCAGGTTGATGTAACCCACCTGCTTGCCGCCATCGTTCAGGATCTTGGCGCCGTAGCGATTGGACACCGGATCGATCGTGAAATCGGCCTTGGTCAGGGTAAGGTCGCTCAACGTCCCGTTGCGGCTGACGCGCAGGACCCGCACGACGCCCGGGTCCGACGGTCCGAGCGCGTTCACCACCGCCTGCGGACCGCCGCTCGCCATCAGCGAGGCGACCGATTGCAGCGAGCTCGCCGTTGCGCCGATGGCGACGATCTCCGCCCCGCGATCGATCCCGGCATTGAGGGCGGGGGCCCCTTCATAGCTTTCCACCACGAACACCCGGCTCTGCGCGGTGTCGTATGCCAGCCGGATGCCGAAGCCCGCGCTCGAACCCGAATTGTAGAACGCCGTCTCTTCGGCGATCGAGGTGATGTAGGTGAACCCCCGGTCGCGCGATTGCGCCCGCGCGGGTGCGACGAGCGCGTCGATGTATCCCTGTACGGTCGAATAGTTGGCCTTGTTGACCGAGCTGTCGATCAGACTGGGGAACAGATACCATTCGTCGATCACCGACTTGGCGAAATCCTGCTGCGTGGAGACCGAACACGCCGCGGTTGTCGGCGTGGGTGTCGGCGTGCCGCCGCCGCCGATCGGGCCGGGGTTGCCGCCCCCTCCGCCGCCACCGCCACAGGCGACCAGCGCCAGCGCGAGCGTCAACGAGAGCGAAGTGCGACCCATGCTCATCCCGATATTCCCCATCCCAGGCGCGCCGATCAGCCATCGGGCGCGCGGCCATCCCGTGGGGCCGCACCCGCGCGCCGACGGGCGGTGGGGGCGGCCTTCGCGGGCAGTCTGAACCCGCAGATGCACTTTCCCAAGCCAAAATGCGGGAAAAAGCGCCTCGCGCCTGTCGAAAACTGCGTTCGGCAGGCAACTGGCCCTCGCCGTGCCGCATTGTTACGCCTAGCATCATCGGTGGAAGAGGGCGTCTCACACGCCTTGCCCGCGCCTTGCGGGCGGGAGTGGACCGGCGAAACCCTGTTCGACTAGCTTATTACGGATAGCCAAGCAGGAAAGGATCACAACATGGCTGGCAAGAACAACGCGCTCCAGAAGCCCGTCACCCTTACGCCCGATCTCGAAGCGGTTTGCGGCAAGGGCCCGATGACGCGCGCCCAGGTCACTTCGAAGGTGTGGGACTACATCAAGAAGAACGGCCTGCAGGACAGCAAGGACAAGCGGATGATCAATCCCGACGAGTCGCTCGGCAAGGTGACCGGCAAGGACCAGATCTCGATGTTCAAGATGACCGGTGCCGTTTCCAAGCACATGAGCTGAACGCTTAGCGTTTACGGCGGGCGAACGGCCAATCGGTCGCTTCGCTCGCCCACAGCGCAAGCCAGATGATCAGCGGCTGCGCCAACAGGCGCGGCACGTGATACGCCAGCCCCAGGCCCTGATCGGGCCGCGCCAGATCGAGCGCCATGTGCTGGAAGTTCGCCGGCCACACGCACAACGCATAGAGCGCCAGCCCCCAGCCTCCGACCCGCCGCAGCGGGCGTGACCATGGTTGCAACAAAGCGGCGGCCCCCAGCAGTTCTGCCACGCCCGTAACCGCTACCACCCACGCGGGAACAGGCACCCAGCCGGGCATGATTTGCAGAAACGGACCTGGCGCCGCGAGGTGCAGATATCCCGCGACGCCATAGAGCACCGCGAGCAGCCAGCGAATTGCCCTGCGCGCGATGCCCCCGTGTCGGGCGGCGCGGGTCAGGGGCCCTCGGTCCAGACGCCCTTGTCCTCCAGCACGATCTCACCTTCATCCTCGCCATCCCAATAGTGGACGCGGCTGGCGCGCACTTCCAGCATCACGAGGCCGGGGGTGTCGGTGCCCTGCGGGAACCACCGGTCGAGCGAGGTCTGCCAGTGCTCCTTGAACCGCGCCTTGTCGCGCACGATCCGGGCCTTGCCCTCGACATGAATGAACTGCCCCGGCGCGCCAAGAATGCCTTTCAGCCCGGCGCTGCCGAGATAAGTCATCGCGACGTTCGGATTGCGTTCGATATCGGACACCATCTGCCGGTCCTGGTAAGTGAAGAACCACGAGTCTCCGTCGAAATCGACTTCGCTGTTGTTGCTCATGGGCCGCGCGCCAATGGTGCCGTTGGGCGCATGGGTGGCAAGGGTGCAGAAATCGATCTGCTTCATGTCTTCGGCGATGTGGGACAGGGTCTTGGTCATGCATGGTCTCCAGGTTCGCTTATCAAATGTTGGGCCGCAGGCTTGTTCCACTGCGCGGCAAACAGGCTAGGATCGGTCGCATGATACGCACCGGGATCGGCGGCTGGACGTATCCCGCGTGGCGCGGGGGCGTGTTCTATCCCGCCGGCTTGCGGCAGCGCGACGAGCAGGCGTTCGCGACCCGCGCGGTCTCGGCGATCGAGATCAACGCGACGTTCTACCGCCTGCAGACGCCGCAGACCTTCGCGGCCTGGCGCGACCTGGCGCCGCCGGGGTTCATCTACAGCCTCAAGGGATCGCGCTTCGTCACCAACCGCAAGGTTCTCGCCTCCGCGGGCGAGGCGCTGGAGCGATTCGTGGGGCAGGGCTTCACCGAGCTCGGCGATATGCTCGGCCCAATCGTGTGGCAGCTCGCCGTGACCAAACGGTTCGATCCCGACGATGTGGCCGCGTTCCTGGCGCTGCTGCCAGCGGCGCACCAGGGCGTGCCGCTACGCCATGCGATCGAAGTGGGGCACGAGAGCTTCGCCTGCGCCGAGTTCGTCGCGCTGGCGCGAAAAGCGGGGGTTGCGGTGGTCTATTCGGAGGCGACCGGACGGACGCCCGTAGCGGACCGGACCGCGAATTTCGCATACCTGCGGCTGCAAAATCTGACGAGCGGGCGCCGGACCGGCTACCCGCCGGCCCAGCTCGATCGGCTTGCCCGCCAATGCCATGCGTGGGCGCGGGGTGAAGCGCCAGCGGAGCTGGCATACTCCGGGGACCCGTCCGACAGCGCCGGCCGGCCGGGCGAGGTGTTCGCGATGATGATCAACGGGGCCAAGGAGCGCGCTCCGGCAGCGGCACGCGCGCTGGCGAAACGGGTTGCGAAGCTGTCGGAATAGGAGTCTTCAGCGGAGGTCTTCGGGCGCGTTTCTCGATGCCCTTTGGACGCAAGCCTGCATCGGTATTGTCAGAGCCGTGCGAGCGTCGCCCGATCCGGCTCGCCGTCAGAGAATGCCCGAGCGCCGCTGCAAAGCGCGTGTTTTCTGGCGCGGCGGCCCCGAACAAGGTCATCGAGCTGCGAAATTTCACCGCGTCGATCGTCCCCAGGATGGCCTCTGCCGGGCGCTTCCCGGCCCAGCCGAGCATGGCATCCGTCGCGGCGTCGAGGCGTTCTCCGAGCAGCGGGTGCGCAAGGTAAGCCGCCGCTTCCCGCAAATCGGCCAGGGCATAGTAACGTGCCGTTTCGCTCCGTCCCAGCCCGGCGATTTGCGGGAAGACGAACCACATCCAGTGGCTATGCTTGGACCCGGCGCGGAGTTCGGCAAGCGCCCGCTCGAATACGCCGCCTGCCTGCGCGGTTAAGAACCGGTCGAGCGATGCCATGCCAGTAGCGGGCGACCGCTCGCGCCGAACAGTCAGTCGCCGGACTTTTTCTCTGGCAGTCCCTTGCGCTTGGTTTCCGCAAGCTCCTCCAGTTCGTTTTCGGTCATCGACTTGTACATGCCTTTGGAAGCGCCTTGCAGGTCGCCGACTTTCGTATCACCGCGCTTGGCGGACAGGGCTGCGCCGGCCGCTTTCTGTTGTGCCTTGGATTGAGCGGGCATCAGGGTTCTCCTACGCTGCGTCCAATTCCGATCCCAACTTGAGTGCGCGATCGCCCATGCGGACCGCGTTGCCTTTCCCGGCCGCCCCGACTTACTGTGCCGTGTTCGTCGGATCACCCGCGGGCGCATCGCCCGGGGTGGCCGCGCTCGACGGAGCGGCATCGGGGGCGGCATTCGACTGCTGCGTGCCAGTGGCACCGGTGTCCGCGTCAAAGGCGGGCGCCATCGGCTCCCCCCGGTCTGCGTTCATGTCTTCCTGCGCCGCCATCTCGCGGCTCTGATTGACCTGGCTGTCAGCGCCGTTGTCCTGCGAGAGCATTCCCGTCGCCAGGATGATGGCGAATGCCGCGATGACCAGCACCAGGCCGATCACCAGCACCCAGCGGACCACGCCTTCGCGCGAGCCGCCGCTGGCTTCGGTTGTGCTGGCGTGAATTTCGTCGCCCCGATGGTCCATTGTCTGCCTCCCTTGCCTGATTGCCGCTTCTACGGTTTCCCGCCGGTTTCGGTTCCTAGTCGCGCAACAGCTCGTTGATGCCGGTCTTGAAACGGGTCTGCGCGTCGACGGTCTTGACGATCACTGCGCAGTACAGGCTGGGGCCCGGGCTGCCATCGGGCAGCGGCTTGCCGGGGAGAGCGCCCGGCACCACCACGGCATAGGGCGGCACGGTGCCCATGTGCACTTCGCCGGTCGCGCGATCGACGATCTTGGTCGAAGCGCCAAGGTAGACGCCCATCGACAGCACCGCGCCTTCACCCACGCGCACGCCTTCGGCGACCTCGCTGCGAGCGCCGATGAACGCGCCGTCGCCGATGATCACCGGGTCCGCCTGCAGCGGTTCCAGCACACCGCCGATGCCCGCTCCGCCGGAGATGTGGACGCCCGCACCGATCTGCGCGCAGCTGCCCACCGTCGCCCAGGTATCGACCATCGAGTTTTCGCCGACATGGGCGCCGATGTTGACGAAGCTGGGCATCAGCACCGCGCCGCGGCCGATGTGCGCGCCGCGCCGGACCACCGCGCCCGGCACCACCCGGAATCCGGCCTCGCGGAAGCGATTGTCGCCCCACCCGGCGAACTTGGACGGTACCTTGTCGAACGCGGGCGCGCCCGCGCTGCCGCCGTCGATCACCGCGTTGTCGTTGAGCCGGAAGCTCAGCAGAACCGCTTTCTTGAGCCACTGGTTGACCCGCCATCCGCCGTTGCCGTCCGGCTCCGCCACGCGCGCGCTACCGGCATCCAGCAGATCGAGCGCGGCCTCGACCGGCTCGCGGACATCGTGGCTGGCCGGCGTCACATCGGCGCGTGCGTCCCATGCCCGGTCGATGGCGGCGGCAAGATCGGCGGACATGGACATCGGCTCCCGTTCAGTGGCTATGCCCATGCGCTAGCTGGGCGCCGGGACAGCGGCAAGTGCGCGCGGCTGCAGAAACCCCGAACCGCACGTTCAGCAAGATGTTAGGATCGTCCGTACATGCTGAGGTAAATTCGGGGACGCATCGCATGACCAGACCTCCGCTTCGTCAACGGCGGCTCACTATTGGCTGCGCGCTTGGCACGCTGGCAGCGCTGTCCGCCTGTGGCGGCGGCGGTGGTGGGGGCGGGGGTGCTCCTCCGATCATCAGCACCCCGGCGCCCGTGCCGACCCCTTCGCCCAGTCCGGCTCCACCTCCGCCGCCGCCCCCGCCTGTGGCGGCGTCGAGCTTCGACACGGCGGAGTTCCGCCGCTCGGACGGTCCGTCGTTTCACGGCGCCACTGCGGCGTGGACCAAGGGCGTCACCGGCGCGGGCGTGAAGATCGGCGTGGTGGACAGCGGGATAGACCCGGACAATCCTGAGTTTGCGGGCCGGATCGATCCGGCGAGCGGCGATGTGGTCGCATCGCGGGGTGTGGAAGGACCGGACGATCACGGCACCCAGGTGGCGCTGGTCGCCGCGGCGGCGCGCAACGACAGCGGGGTGGTCGGCATCGCCTATCAGTCGACCGTCGTGGCGTTGCGGGCGGACTCGCTGGGAAGCTGCGACGGCGAGGACGGGTGCACGTTCAGCGATCGCTCCATCGCCGCCGGCATCGACCGCGCGGTCGCGGCCGGGGCCACTGTGGTCAACCTCAGCCTGGGCGGCGATGCGCCGACTTCGGTGATGCTCGATGCCGTGCGGCGGGCGTCGGCGGCGGGGGTGGTGATCGTCGTGTCATCGGGCAACGAAGGGGACGGCAGCGATCCCGAGGTCGATCCCAACCAGCCCAATCCGTTCGCTGCCGGGGTCCGCAACGCGGGCGGCGGCAACGTGATCATCGCCGGCTCGGTCAACGAGACCAGCCAGTTTTCCCCCTTCAGCAACAAGGCGGGCGCCCAGGCGCAGTGGTTCCTCTCCGCGCTGGGGGAGCGGGTCTGCTGCGTGTACGAAAACGGTGTCCTGAAGGTCGAATCGACGCCCGAAGGGCAGTTCGTCACCCTGGTATCCGGCACCAGCTTCTCCGCGCCGCAGATTTCGGGCGCGGTGGCGCTGCTGAAGCAGGCGTTTCCCAACCTCACCGGCGCGCAGATGGTCGATCTGTTGTTGTCTAGCGCGCGCGATGAGGGGGCTGCGGGGACCGACACGACCTATGGCCGCGGTATCCTCGATATCGCCGCCGCGTTCGCGCCCCGCGGGACGACTACGCTCGCCGGCAGTTCCACCTCGATGGCGCTGGGCGACGATACCGGCGTGGGGTCCGGCCCGATGGGCGATGCGTTCGGGGGCAAGCCGCTCGGCACCGTGGTGCTCGACGGATACCAGCGGGCGTACAGCTACGACCTTGGCCGCGGGATGCGCAGCGCCGGATTGCAGCCCAAGCTGCTGGGCGCGGTCGATGCCGGCACCCGGCAGGTGAGTGGCGGCGGACCGGCGGTGGCGATGGCGTTTACCCTTGCCGACGGATCGCGCGGTGAGCCGAATTGGATCGCCCCGCTGCGCCTCTCGGCCGAAGATGCCCGCGCCGCGCGCGTGCTTGCCGGCCGAGTGGCGATGAAGATCGCGCCAGACCAGCAGATCGGGTTCGCGTTCAAAGAACGGGCCGATGGCCTGGTGGCGCAGCTGCAGGGGCAGGACCGTCCGGCGTTCCTGATCGCGGGCGATGCCGGGGCCGATGCGGGCTTCACGCAAGGCGGCGACCTTGCGGTCGCCTATCGCCGGCAGATCGGCCCATGGGGCGTGACCGCCAGCAGCGAGCAGGGCCGCGCCTGGCTCGGCAATCTGCGGATCGAGGACGGCAGGCTGGAAGGCGCCCGCGAAAGCCGCGGCCTTTCCAACTGGTCGCTGGCCGCCGATCGTACGTTCGGCCCGGTGGAGACCGCGCTTGGCCTGTCGTGGTTGAGCGAGGACCGCACGATCCTGGGCGCGTATTTCGCCGATGCGTTTGGCGGGGGCGGGGCGAACACCCTGTTCATCGACGCCAGCGCCGGGTGGCGGATGGGCGATGGATGGCGGCTGGGCGGCGCGTTCCGCCAGGGCTTCACCCGCGCGGACCGGGTCGGCCTGATCGGCGGGGGATCGAACCTGGTCAGCCGCGGCTGGTCGGCGGACCTGACCAAGCAGGGCGTGCTGGGCTCCGACACGCTGGGCCTGCGGGTGTCGCAGCCGCTGCGGGTGGAGGGCGGGGGGCTCAACCTGACGCTGCCAGTGGGATACGACTATACCACGCTGTTGCCGACGTACGCCACCAGCCTGCTGTCGCTGACCCCGCAGGGGCGCGAGATCGACGCTGAGCTGGCTTGGCACGGGCGGCTGTGGGGCGGGGACGCCTCCACCAGCGTGTTCTACCGCACCGACCCCGGCAACTTCGCCAGCCTGCCCGACGACAAGGGTGTCGCGGTCAAGTGGGCGAAGCGCTTCTAGCTACGAAGCGCCCGCCAGCTTCGCGAACTCCCATGCCTTGTCGGCCAGGGGAGCCACACGTTCCGACTGCGCCTTGGCGTGGGCGGAGCTGGCGGTGCCGTCGATCACCCGCTTCTTGATGCCCTGCAGGATGCCTGCGAGGCGGAAGAAGTTGTATGCGAAGAACCAGTTCATGTCGGGCACTTCGCTGCGCCCGGTAGCCGCGCAATATCGCGCCACCAGTTCATCGAGTTCCGGAATGCCGAGCGCCGCGCGGTCGAGGTCCATCACCCCTGACCGGCCGCCGTTCTCGGTCACGTACATCATGCAAAGGTAGGTGAAATCCGCCATCGGATCGCCGAGGGTCGACAGCTCCCAGTCGAGCACCGCCAGCACTTGCGCCCGATCATGGGCGAAGATCATGTTGTCGATCCGGTAATCGCCGTGGACCACGCTGGTGCGGGTCTGCTCGGGCAGGGTCGCCGGCAGATACTCGATCAGCTTTTCCATTGAGGGCAAGTGATCGGTTTCGGACAGGCGGTATTGCTTCGTCCAGCGGTCGACCTGGCGGCCGAAGTAGTTGCCGGGCTTGCCGAAGTCCTCCAGCCCCGCTTCGGCGACGTCGGTGTTGTGCAGCTTGGCCAGCGTGTCGACCATCTCCAGATACACCGCGCGCCGTTCCTCGGGCGAGGCGCCGGGCATGGCGCCGTCCCAGATCGTGCGGCCATCAACCATGTCCATGACGTAGAACCACGATCCCACCACCGCATCGTCGGTGCACAGCCCGAACTGCCGCGCGACGGGAAAGCCGGTACGGTGCAGACCCGACTGCACCTTGAACTCGCGATCCACCGCGTGCGCGCTCGGCAACAGTTTGCCGAACGGCTTGCGGCGCAGGACGTAGTTCCTGGTCGGGGTCGACAGCTTGTAGGTCGGGTTCGACTGGCCGCCCTTGAACTTGCCCTGGGTTAGCGGCCCCTGGAACCCCTCGACGTTGGCTTTCATCCACGCGGTCAGGCGCGCTTCGTCAAGGTGATCGGCCTCGCTCGGCTCGACCGTGCCGGTGAAGGCCGCCTGCGCGTCGCCGATTTCGGGGGAGGGCACGCTCACTGGTCGAACACGATCACGCTGCGCGCGCTATCGCCCTGCTTCATCTTGTCAAAGCCTGCGTTGACCTCTGACAGCGAGATGCGTTCCGAGATGATTGTGTCGAGATCGAGCAGCCCGCGCATGTAGAAGTCCACCAGCCGCGGCAGGTCCACCGGGAAGCGGTTGTTGCCCATGATCGAACCCTGCAGCTTCTTGCCGCTGAGCAGGTCCATCGCGCCGAGCCCGACCTTGCAGTCGAGCGGCATCATGCCGAGGATCGTCGCGGTGCCGCCGCGGCGCAGCACCTTGCAGGCGAGTTCGGCCGAGGCGGGCCGTCCGACCGCCTCGATCGCGTGATCAACGCCGCCCTTCGACAGTTCGATGACCTGCTGCGCGGCGTTTTCCGCCATCGCGTCGACCACGTCGGTCGCGCCGAGCGCCAATGCCAGCTCGCGCTTCGCGGGCACCGGATCGCAGGCGATGATGCGGCCCGCGCCGGCGATCTTCGCGGCATTGATCGCGGCAAGTCCCACGCCGCCGCAGCCGATCACGGCCACCGTTTCGCCCGGCACCAGCTTGCACGCGTTGAACACTGCGCCCGCGCCGGTGGTGACCGCGCAGCCGATCACCGCCGCACGGTCGAGCGGCATATCGGGGTCGATACGCACGCAGGCGTGTTCGTGGATCAGCATCTGTTCGGCAAAGGCCGAGAGGTTGAGCATCTGGTTGACCATGCCGCCATCGGTGCGGGTGATGCGCGGCGCATCGCTCTGCGCGCGGCGCGTCTCACCGCCAAGGCACAGCGCCATGCGCCCGGTAACGCAGAATTCGCAGTGGCCGCAGAACGCTGACAGGCACGACACAACGTGATCGCCCGGCTTGACCGTGCGCACCTCGCTGCCGACTGCCTCGACGATGCCCGCCGCCTCATGCCCCGGCACCGCGGGGAGGGCGTGGGGGTAAGTGCCTTCGATGAAGTGCAGGTCGGAATGGCACAGGCCACAGGCGGCGGTGCGGATCAGCACTTCGTGCGGGCCCGGCTTGGAGATCGACAGCTCCTCGATTTCGAGCGGCTGTTTCGGTTGGATAAGAACTGCAGCTTTCAAGGCGTTGACTCCAGTTGAAAATTCGCTGGCACTCGGCCGGTTTCAGACGGTTTCTCGTGCGCCCGACATCTGTCCGTTGCAATTCAGGACCGTGGCAGAGCCACGCGGCCGCGCCAAGGCTCTAGTTGGCATCACGGGTGGTGTCCGACCGCGTCGGGATCAGCCTTGGCCGCCTGGGCGAGCAGCGCCAGCCGCGCCTCGTGCCCCTCGCGCGTGATGGGGAAGCGGCGGATGATCAGCACCACCAGGATCGCCAGCACGAACACGCACGCGGCATAGGTCATCGCCAGCCGGTCGATGATATCGGGCGCGACCGCGCCCGGCGTGGCGCCGCTGGGCATTCCGGCATAGCTGAGCAGGAACCCGGTTATGAAAATCCCGACGCCGGTGGAGCATTTGGCCGCGAAGAACGCGCCGGCCGCGAACGTGCCTTCCGACCGGCGGCCCGTCTGTTCTTCGGAAGCCTCGACCACGTCCGCCACCATCGATGACAGCGCGATGCCGGCGATGACGCTGAACATGTTCGAGAAAAACGTCGCGACGAACATTCCGCCAAGCGACGGAATGGACCCGTCAGGCCACCACAGCCCGAAGTGGCGGAAGGTGAGGGGAGTAACCCAGCAGATCATCCCGATCACGGCGGCAACGGCTGCGGTTTCGCGCTTGCCGAACCGCTGTTGCAGCGGGCCGACCAGCAGAAAACTGCCGATCACGCTGCCGAACAGCAGCAGCGGGTAAAGCTGCAGCGCCAGCGGCGGGAACTTCCATACGAACAGGTACAGGTAGTTGGAGATCGAGAAGGTGATCCCCTGGCTGGTGATCGACGCCGCGATCGCGAACATCAGCACCACGAATGCGGGGTGGGACAGGCTCTCGCGGATTTCGCTGAACGCGCCGCCGATGCCCGCCTTGCCGGGGGCTTTGACCTCTGGCCGGTGGCCGACCCACTTGTGCTGGCCCCATGCCGACAGCAGCACCGTGCCGACCATCAGGATCGCGCCGACGATGCCGTAGTTGTGGTAACCCTCGCGCGCCAGCATCGCGTTGGGCAGGAACACGCCGTACGCCAGCAGCAGCATCAGGAGGCCGCCGCCCCAGGCGTTGAGATAGCGCAGGCGGGTGAGGCGGGTGCGCTCGTCGTAATCGCGGGTGATTTCCGCCACCAGCGCGGCGGACGGCACTTCGCAGAACGCCACCGCGGCGCGCACCGCGATCGCCGAGAGCAGCAGGACCGGGAAGCTCGCCGGGCCGACGGGCGACCACAACAGCACCCAGAAGCCGCCGAGGAACAGCGGCGCAACATAGAGGTAGGGCAGCCGGCGGCCCCAGCGGGTGTTCGTCCGGTCGCTGACGTGGCCGACGATGGGATCGATCAACCCATCGAACACCAGCGCGATCAGCAACGCCAGGCTGACCAGCCGCGCGTCCATTCCTAGCACCTGGTTATAGAACAGCAGCAGGAAGGTGGAAAAGCCGTTGTCCTTTATCCCGTAGGCAATGCTGCCCAGGCCGTTCGCCATGGCAAGGCGGGTCGGCACGCGGCCCTGGACCGGCGTCATGGGAGTCGATGTGCCCGGTGCCGGCGATTCAGGTGCCGGCGTCTGGGGCGCCGCCGCGCTGGCGCTCACGCAGCGGTTCCGGTCGCCTGCGCTTCCATGGCGGACAGCGCTTCGAGCATCCCCGGCGTTTCGGGATCCCAGCTGCCCCGCTGCCCGATCGTGAGGCCGCCATCGACCAGCAGCGAGGTGCCCGTGACGAAGCTGGCCGCTTCGCTTGCGAGGAACGCGCATGCTTCCGCGATGTCGCGCGGCTGCCCGCCGCGGCTGACCGGCTGCGCGTTGGCGCTCATCTGGGCGATCATCGACTTGGCGATGTGCTTGGTCTCGTCCGGCACTTCGAGCGCGGTGGTGAAGATGTTGGTGTTGATGAAGCCCGGCAGGATCGCGTTCACCCGGATGCCGAACTGGGCGAGGTCGGCGGCGGCGACCTTGCTCAGGTGGAGCACGCCCGCCTTGGCGACCGCATACGCGGTGGGCGAGAACCCCGAGCCGGTGGCCGCCACGCTGGCGGTGTTGACGATCGCGGCGCCGGGCCGGCCCTGCATGTGCGGCACGGCATAGCGGATGCCGAACGCGACCGAGCGCAGCAGCAGGTCCATCGTGCGGTCCCACTCGTCGGGCTCGATCTCGTGAATCTTGGCCCTCGCGCCGCCGGCGCCGGCGTTGTTGAACACCACGTCGATCCCGCCGGTTTCCTGCCCCGCGCGGTCCATGAGCGCTTTGATCGCCTCGGTCGAGCAGACGTCGCAATGCTGGAAGCGAATGTCGCCCACGCCTTCGTCGCGCAGTGCCTGGACGCCGGCCTCGTCGATGTCGGCGGCATAGACGACCGCGCCTTCACGGGCGAACAGTCGCGCCGTCTCGGCGCCGATACCCGATGCCGCGCCGGTGATGACGACGGTCTTGCCTGAGAATCGCATGGCCTCTCCCGAGCCTTTTGTTGTGGCGGTAGGGTAAGCGGATGGGCTGTCTCGTCAACGGTGCTGTGGCTGCCGTTACGGCATCCTCAAACCATCGGTATGGAGCAAATCGACCCTTGCCCCGGCACGACAATCGGCCTTACGTATGCGTCAACGAGAGGAGACGACCAATGTCCGACCTGGACGCTTTCCGCAGCGAAACCCGCGCCTGGCTCGAGGCGAATTGTCCGCCCGAAATGCGCCAGCCCGTCCGCGATGACGAGGACGTGTACTGGGGCGGCCGCAACGCGACCTTCAAAAGCGACGCGCAGCGCGCCTGGTTCGAGGCGTGCCGCGACAAGGGCTACACCGTGCCGTCGTGGCCGAAGGAATACGGCGGCGCCGGTTTGTCGCCGGCCGAGGCCAAGGTCCTGCGCGAGGAAATGGCCGCCATCGGCGCGCGTCCCCCGCTCTCCAGCTTCGGCATCTGGATGCTCGGCCCCGCGCTGCTGCACTTCGGTACCGAAGAGCAGAAGAAGTACTTCCTCAACCAGATCGCGCGCGGCGAGATCCGCTGGTGCCAGGGGTATTCGGAGCCGGGATCAGGCTCGGATCTCGTAAGCTTGCAGACCTTCGGCGAGGACAAGGGCGATCACTGGGTCGTCAACGGCCAGAAGATCTGGACGAGCTACGCCGACAAGGCCGACTGGATTTTCTGCCTCGTCCGCACCGACAAGGCGAACAAGTACCAGGGCATCACCTTCATGCTCTACGACATGGCCACCCCCGGCGTGTCGACCAAGCCGATCCTGCTGATCAGCGGCAACAGCCCGTTCTGCGAGACTTTCTTCGACGACGTGAAGGTGCCCAAGTCCTATGGCGAGGGCATCCCGGCCTACGTCGGAGAGATCAATCGCGGGTGGGACGTGGCCAAGTACCTGCTGGGGCACGAGCGCGAGATGATCTCGGGCGCCGACAGTTCGGAACGCGGAGCCGGCATCGGCGCGGCGCTGTCGCGCAATGCGGGCGGCGAGCTTGACCCGGTGCTCCGCGCCGAACTGGCCATGTTCGACGTCGACGCGCTGGCGTTCAGCGCGATGGGCGAGAAGTTCCTCGACGAGATCAAGGTCGGCAAGACGCACCCGGCATACCCCAACATGATGAAGTACGCCGGCACCGAGCTGAACAAGCGACGCCACGAGTTGCTGATGGCCGCCGGCGGCTCGACCGCGCTCGAATGGGATAGCGAGGAAACCCGCGGCGGCGCCGCCCCGCGCGCTTGGCTCCGCACCAAGGCGAATTCGATCGAAGGCGGCACCAGCGAAGTCATGCTGGGCGTCGTCGCCAAGCGCATCCTCGAGCTGCCCGGCGCGTGAATTCGCCATCCCGGCGCTCGCCGGGATCGCGTGCCGCCCGATGCCGACCTAGAACAACGAGATCCCAGCCGTCGCTGGGACGACGGGAAGAGAACACATGCCGCTCTACCACAATGAAGACCAAGCGATGCTCGCCGAGACCGCTCAGCAGTTCATGGGCGAGGAAGGCGCGATCGGAAAGCAGCTGCGCCATTGGCGCGATCGCGAATGCAAGGATGGCTTCGGGCACGATCTGTGGAAGCAGATGGCCGAGATGGGCTTCACCGGCGTGCTCGTGCCCGAAGCGGACGGCGGGCTGGGCATGGGGCATGTCGAGGCAGGCATCGTGCTGGAGGAGATCGGCCGCAACCTGACGCCGTCGCCGTTCCTCACCAGCTCGGTCATGGCCGCCACGGCGCTGTCCGCCGCGGGCGACGACGCGCGCGGGCGCTGGCTGCCCGGACTAGTTTCAGGCGACAGCGTGTTCGCCGTGGCGATCGATGAAGGCCCCAAGCACCGGCCAGAGCGGATCGCCACGAAAGCGGAAAGATCGGGCAACGGCTTCAAGCTGTCGGGCAAGAAGGACTTCGTGCTGTATGGCGCGAGCGCCGACATGATCGTCGTCGCCGCGCGCACATCCGGCTCCGACACCGACGAGCAGGGGATCACCCTGTTTGCGGTGCCCAAGGACGCCGCCGGCGTGGGGCACAACTCGGTGCGGCTGGTCGACAGCTCGATGGCCAGCCACCTGAGGCTCGATCAGGTCGAGCTCGACGGTGATGCCGTCATCGGTGAAGTCGATGGCGGGCGCGAAGTGCTGGGTCGGATGCTCGACGCTGGGCGCGTCGGCGCGGCGGCCGAAGGCGTGGGCGTGGCCCGCGGGGCGATGGACATGACCATCGACTACCTCAAGCAGCGCAAGCAGTTCGGCAAGCTGATAGGCGAATTCCAGGTGCTCCAGCACCGGGCCGCTCATTTGTATTCCGAAGTCGAAATCGCCCGCGCGGTGGTGATCAAGGCGCAGCAGCTGCTCGATGCGGGCAGCGAGAACGCCTCGCTGATGGCGTCGGTCGCCAAAGCCAAGGTGGGCAAGGCCGCCGGCCTCGCGGTCAAGGAAGGCGTGCAGATGCACGGCGGCATCGGCATGACCGACGAATACGACATCGGCCTCTACATGAAGCGCGACCGCGCGCTCGCGGAGTTCATGGGCGACGTCCACTATCACGCCGACCGCGTGGCGCGGATGAGCGGATACTAGATTGATCCTTCCCGCGGGCGGGTTGGGCGACAGGAGAGAGAAATGACCCTCGAAGACATGTTCAGCCTCAAGGGGCGCGTCGCGCTGGTCACCGGCGGCAGCCGCGGGATCGGCAAGATGATCGTCGAGGGCTTCCTCGCCGCCGGGATCGACAAGGTCTATATTTCGGCGCGCAAGATCCATGAGATCGAGGAGACCTGCGCCGAGCTGGGCGACAAGGTCATCGGCATCCAGGGCGACATATCCACCATGAGCGGCATCGACGCGCTGGTGGAGGAGCTGTCTGGTCGTGAGACCCGGCTCGACATCCTGGTCAACAATGCCGGTTCGGCCTGGGGCGCGGATTACCTCGATTTCCCGGAAGCGGGCTGGGACAAGGTGATGGACCTCAACGTCAAGTCGCCGTTTTTCCTGACCCAGAAGCTACACAAGCTGCTGACCGCGAATTCGAGCCAGGCCAGCCCGAGCAAGGTGATCAACATCGCCAGCGTCGATGGCCTGCGGATCAATCCGTGGGAGACCTATAGCTACCAGGCGTCAAAAGCGGCGCTGATTCACTTGACCCGCCGCATGGCCGCGCGGCTGGTGCAGGATCACGTCTATGTCACCGCGATCGCACCAGGCGCGTTCCCTTCAAGCATGAACAAGGTCGCGCGCGATCACGAGGAGCAGTCGTCAAAGGGCATTCCGAACAAGCGGGTGGGTGACAAGTATGACATGGGGGGCAGCGCGGTCTATCTCGCCAGCCGCGCAGGCGATTACACGATCGGGGAAACGCTGACCGTCGACGGCGGCATCGTCAACGCGCACTTGCCAACGCACTTCGCCGATCCGGCGGGCGGACTTTAACGCTCGTTTGCTGCAGCGGCCGGTGAGTTAGGGTAATTCCCTGAGCACCGGCCGCTGCGAACCAGTTAGCAGTTACCCGGCTGACCGTCGACGCAGTCGCCAACCGACTCGACATCATTGGCGGCGCCGCGAACAGCGTTGCATGCCGACAGGATCAGCCCGCTGGACAAGGCGAGCGCGATGAGGACCTTCTTTTTCATGTCGTGATTTCCTGCTTCGCGCGGTGCGACAATACGTCCCCGCGACGTGATGGTGAAAATGCCCGGCGCTGCCTGGTGTTCCCCGAGGGCGATAAACCGGTCGCCGCGGTAGATCTTCCCGGTGGGACCAGGCCCTCCGCGTTTCAGCCCATCATCGCGCGAACGAAATCGATCAGCCCCGTCTGGCGCCGCCGCTTCCGGCGCTCGGCATGCAGGATCTCGCGCACCTTGGCGAAACAGGCGTCGACGTCGTCATTGATGACGACATAATCGTACGCGTCCCAGTGACTGATCTCGGCCCGGGCGCGATCCATCCGCGCGTCGATCACCGCCGCGCTGTCCTGCGCGCGGGTTTCGAGCCGGCGGCGCAGTTCATCGATGCTGGGTGGCAGGATGAAAACGGCAACCACGTCCTGCTTGTCCTTCTGGATCAGCTGCTGGGTGCCCTGCCAGTCTATGTCGAACAGCCAGTCCTGCCCGTCCTTCAGCCCGCTGCGGATGTGCCCCTTGGGCGTGCCGTAGCGATGACCAAACACGTGCGCCCATTCGTAGAAATCGTCGTCCGCCACCATCCGATCAAATTCCGAGTCGGTCGCGAAGTGGTAATCGACCCCGTCGCGCTCGCCGGGCCGCATTGGCCTTGTGGTGACCGAGACCGACAGCTTGATCTCGGGGTCTGCTGCCAGCAGCATGTGCGAGATGGTCGTCTTGCCCGCGCCCGATGGCGAGGACAGCACGAACATCAGTCCGCGGCGCTTGAGAGTGTTGGCAGGAGTTCGGTCGCCGGTCATCGCCCGCAAGTGCGCCAGGCCGGCCTAATAAATCAACCCGGAAGCCGCGCTCAATCCTCCGCCATCTTCCGCAGCGTCCGGTCGCCGGAACGGCGCGCCTGGCGTTTGGTGCGGCTGCGGTCGTAGAGCGTTTTCACCGCCAGGCCCCCGCCGATCACCACCGCGCCCGGCAGCGAGCGCGTGGCCAGCCGCGCCAGCAGCGCGCTGACCAGCGTATTCGACAGCGACCGGTTCTCAACGATGGCCTTTGCCGTGCCCTGGCCGAAGCGGCCATGAAGCAGGCCTTTCTCCATGGTGTGACGCACCAGGCGGCCACCGGCGCGCAGGGCGATATCCTGGATGATCAGGTTGGTCGCCGGATTGGGGCTGGGGCCCGGAACAGAGGTGCTGCTGCCCGTGGCCTTGGCGACCAGTTGGGCGCCCGCGTCGGTAATCCCGCCGGCCGCTTCAGTCTTCTTGCTGGGTGGTGCCGTTTCGCGCGTTCGCGCCATTGCCGTATCCCCATGGGGCGGCAACGACGCCGCCGTGCTTATTTCTTGCGGCCGAAATCGACCGTCACGACGTTTGATCCATCGTCGCTTTCGGTAACGGTGGGTCCGCCGCTGCGTTCCGACCCGTCATTCTCCGCCTCGTCGTGCGTTTCGGGCATCATGTCGGCGACGGTTGCCTGGAATTGCAGCCCGAAATCGACCGCCGGATCGACGAACGCGGTGATCGCGCCGAACGGGATTTCCAGCTTGGCGGGTACCTGGTTGAACGTCAGGCCGACGCTGAACCCATCGTCGTCCACCTTCAGGTCCCAGAACTTGTTCTGCAGCACCACCGTCATCTCGTCCGGGAAGCGCTCGCGCAAATGCGGCGGGATGGAGACGCCCGGGGCACCGGTCTTGAAGGTGATGTAGAAGTGGTGGTTGCCCGGCAGGCTGCCGCCCGTCGTTTGCACTTCACCGAGCACCCGTCCGACGACCGCGCGCAGCGCTTCCTGCACGATCTCGTCGTAAGGGATCAGGCTGTCTGGCATATCGTCGGTCATCGCCCGCGTGGTGGCTTGGCCGCGCGGCTCGGTCAAGCCGGAAACCTAAACCGGCGAACGCTTGCACGGCGGCGCTTGCCGCGTATATCCGCCGCCATGCGCACCGGCCGGATAGAACGCACCACCAGCGAAACCGCCATTCTGGTCGAGGTCAATCTCGACGGCAACGGCACATACTCGGTATCGACCGGCATCGGCTTTCTCGATCACATGGTCGAACAGTTCAGCCGCCATTCCCTGATCGACGTCACGATGCGCGTGCAGGGCGATCTTCACGTCGACCAGCACCACACGACCGAGGACAGCGCGATCGCGCTGGGCCAGGCGCTGGGGCAGGCGCTTGGCGACAAGGCGGGGATCGGCCGTTACGGGCAGGCCTATTCGCCGATGGACGAAACGCTCGCGCGGGTGGCGCTGGACATTTCCGGGCGGCCATACCTCGTGTGGCGCGCGGGCTTCAGCCAGCCGCGGCTGGGCGAATGGGATACCGAGCTGATCGAGCACTGGTTTCATTCGGTCACGCAAGCCTGCGGGATCACGCTGCATGTCGAACTGATGTACGGCAGCAACAACCACCACGTGTGCGAGGCGATTTACAAGGGCTTCGCGCGCGCCATGCGGCAGGCGGTCGAGCGCGACGAGCGCAAGGGCGGGGCCATTCCCAGCACGAAGGGTCAGCTTGGTGGCTGAGGCTTCCCTTACAGGCCCTTCGCATGTCTGAAGCCATCGCGCTGATCGATTACGGCGCCGGCAATCTCCATTCGGTCCACAACGCGCTGAAGGCCGCCGGGGCCGAACATGTCCACGTCACCGCCGATCCCGACCTGGTGCGCGGTGCGCGGCGCATCGTGCTGCCCGGGGTAGGCTCGTTTCGCGCCTGCGCGGAAGGCCTCGCCGCGATCCCCGGCCTGGTCGAGGCGCTGGAAGAGCGGGTTCTCACCGACGGCGTCCCGTTCCTGGGCGTGTGCGTGGGAATGCAACTGCTCGCAACGCGCGGCCGGGAACACGGGGACACCGACGGCCTGGGCTGGATCGCAGGCGAAGTCCTGCCGATCGAACGCACCGATCCGGCGCTCAAGGTCCCGCATATGGGGTGGAACGAAGTCCGCCCGATGCCTCACCGCGACGGGGCCATGCTGGTGGAGCCGGGGGAGGCGTACTTTCTCCATTCGTACCACTTCGCGTGCGACGAAGGCCGCGATGTCGCCGCGATGACCGACCACGGCGGGGGACTGGTCGCCGCCGTGGCGCGGGACAACATCCTGGGCGTGCAATTCCACCCGGAGAAAAGCCAGGCATACGGATTGCGGCTGCTCGAGCGGTTCCTCGGCTGGAGCCCCTGACCGGCGGGAACGGCCGGCCGGTGCGATGCGTCTCCCTGCTAACTGCAAAAGGAGACCTGCCGATGGCTGATGCCGATCCCAAGAACCTGTCCGACGCGCATACCGAGATGCCGTCCCTGAAAGGACGCAAGGCGATCATCACCGGGGGCACCACCGGCATCGGCCGCGCGATCGCGGTCCTGCTGGCGAGCGAAGGTGTCGAGATTTTCACCTGCGGGCGCGACGAGCAGCACCTCAAGGACGGGCTGGAGCGGATCAACGAGGTCGGCAAGGGTGACGGCATCGCGCTCGACCTTGCGAAGCGCGAGGACCTCGATCGCTTCTTCACCGAGGCGGAAAAGCGGCTGGGCAGCTATGACATCGCGATCATCAATGCCGCCGTCCCGGTCGATGGGCTGACCACCACCAGCGAGGAAGACGCGTGGTACGCGGTTGCCACGGACTATGCCGCTTACGTGATGAGCGCGCACAAATCGGTGTCGCACCTGAAGGATAAGGGCAACCTGGTCCTGATCGGATCGATGAGCGCGCACAGCCTGGGCGGCTCCGGCTCGGTCTACGCGGGCATGAAGAAGGGCATCCAGGGTTTTGCCGAAGCGCTGCACAAGGAGCTGGGGAGCAAGGGGATCAAGGTGGGCCTGATCGAACCCGGGCTGACCGGCGCCGACTTCCAGTACCCCGACATCCCGGCCGACAAGCAGCGCGAGATGATCAACGAGGATAAGATGCTGCGGGCCGAGGACATCGCCGTGGCGGTGCACTTCATGCTGACGCAGCCGCGCCGCGCGGTGGTGATGCAGCTTGCCATGACCCAGCGCGTGTCCGACGAATGAGCTTTGCAGTCGACCGGTTGATCCTGACGCCGGACGATATCGACCTCGCGCAATCGCCGCTCGCGGGTCAGTTGGACGCCGAGACCTATGTGCTCGGCGCGTTCAACCCGGCGTTGACCCGATTGCCGAACGGCAACCTGCTGATGATGGTCCGGGTGGCGGAAGCGCTGCGTCAGCCGGTGCGGGACGGCAACGTCCATGCCATCCGCTGGGATAGCGATGGCAGAGGCGGTCGCTTCGTGCTCGACGCGTGGCCGCTCCAGTTCGCCGACACCGCGGACCCGCGCAAGTTCGAGCTGCGGGGCTATGGCTGGAAGGTCATGGCGCTGACCTCGCTGTCGTGGCTGCTGCCGGTCGAATTGACGCCTGACGGGCTGGAGCGGGTGGCGATCCACTATGACAAGGCGATTGCGCCGGCGGGCAGCTATCAGTGCTATGGCGTGGAGGACGCGCGGATCAGCAAGGTTGGCGAACGCTACCTGATGACCACCTGCTCGGTCAGCCCGGAGCGGCACTCGACGACCCTCTACAGCTCGGGCGATGCGCTCGATTGGCGGTTCGAAGGGATCGCGCTCGATCACCAGAACAAGGACATGCTGATCTTCGAAGGCCTGATCGATGATCAGTATTGGGCGCAGACCCGGCCGCTGGGACAGCTGTTCTTCGCCTATCCACCCGGCAGCGAGTGGCACGCGGGGCCATCGATCAACCACGCCACCAGCCCGGACGCGCTCCACTGGAAGCCGCATATCGAGCCCGCGATCCGGCCCCATGCCGGCACGGCCGCGACCGCGCGGATCGGCGGCGGCACCCCGCCGGTCCTGACCGAGATCGCGGGGCGACGCGGCTGGCTGAGCCTGTGGCATGGGGTGGAGCCCAAGGAGATCGTCGGCATTTATCGCACGTACTGGTCGCTGCTGGACCCGGATGAGCCGTGGAAGGTGCTCGCCACCAGTCACCCCCCGTTGATCGAGGCAAACCCGGACCTGACCCGGCCGATCGAGCACCAGATGTACGTGCGCGATGTGGTCTTCACCACCGGCATCGTTGACGCCGGCGACCACTTCGTCGTCGCAAGCGGCGAGGCTGATCTGGCCTGCCGGATAACGCACGTTCCCAAGAGCGCATTCGTGCCATCGTAGAATTTGCCCGCGTGACGACCGCGGGCGGCGGTGATAGCGGCGCCGCCATGATCGTATTCCCCGCCATCGACCTCAAATCCGGCCAGGTGGTGCGCCTGGCCGAAGGCGACATGGATCGCGCCACCGTCTATGGCGACGATCCCGCGGCGCAGGCGGCGCTGTTTGCCGATGCGGGGGCTGAACACCTCCATGTGGTCGATCTTGACGGGTCGTTCGCGGGCCAGGCCGAGAACCGCGCCGCGGTTGAGGCCATCGTGGCCAAATTTCCCGGATATGTGCAGCTTGGCGGCGGCATCCGCACCCGCGCGGCGGTCGAAGGCTGGTTTGACCTGGGCGTGGCGCGCGTCGTCATGGGTACCGCGGCGCTGAAAGACCCGCAGTTCGTGCGCGATATGGCCGGCGCGTTCCCCGGCGGCGTCGTGGTCGCGGTCGACGCGCGTGACGGGATGGTCGCGACCGAGGGCTGGGCGGAGGTGTCGGACGTTCCCGCAGCCGATCTCGCGCGCCGGTTCGAGGACGCGGGAGTGGCCGCGCTGTTGTTTACCGATATCGGCCGCGATGGCTTGCTGAAAGGCGTCAACATCGACGCGACGGTTGAACTTGCCCGGCGGGTGGATATTCCGGTGATCGCCAGTGGCGGGGTCAAGGGGATCGACGACATCCACTTGCTGTCCCTCTACGCCAGCGACGGGATCGAAGGCGTGATCACCGGGCGGGCGTTGTACGACGGGCGGCTCGACCTTGCGACCGCGATCGCGATGGCGAACCGCGCGTGACCGTTCGCATCCGCGTCATCCCGTGCCTGGATGTGGCTGACGGGCGGGTGGTGAAAGGCGTCAACTTCGTCGATCTGCAGGACGCCGGCGATCCGGTGGAGCAGGCCAGGGCCTATGACGCAGCGGGGGCCGACGAGCTGTGCTTCCTCGACATTTCCGCCAGCAACGAAGGGCGGGGCACGCTGCTCGATGTCGTTCGCCGGACTGCCGAGGTGTGCTTCATGCCGCTTACGGTGGGCGGCGGCGTGCGGTCGGTGGACGACGCCCGGGCGCTGCTATTGGCCGGGGCCGACAAGGTGGCGGTGAATTCGGCCGCCGTCGCGCGCCCTGAGGTGGTGGGCGATGTCGCCGCGCGCTTCGGCAGCCAGTGTGTCGTCGCCTCGATCGACGCGCGGCGAAGCGGCGAGCGGTGGGAGATCTTCACCCACGGCGGGCGCCGCGCGACCGGCATCGATGCGGTGGACCACGCGATCAATCTGGCGCGTCTGGGGGCGGGCGAGTTGCTGGTGACCTCGATGGATGGAGACGGGACGCAAGCGGGCTACGACCTGGCCCTGACCCGGGCGATCGCCGATGCGGTGCCGGTCCCGGTCGTCGCCAGCGGCGGGGTGGGCTCGTTGCAGCATCTGGTCGACGGGGTGGTGGAGGGGCACGCCAGCGCCGTGCTCGCGGCCTCGATCTTCCACTTCGGCAAGCACACGATCGGCGAGGCACACGCCGCCTTGCGCGCTGCCGGATTGCCTGCGCGCGCCTGACCCGTCCCGTGGCGGGACGCCGTCCACAACACCATTGGCAAGCCACCGCGATGCGAGCCTTGGTCCTCAGCCATGCGGATCGCCATTTCTCTCGTAGTTCTCTTCATCGCGTCGCCGGCCATGGCGGCGGGAACGGCGGTGCCCGAACCTTCGGGCCTGGCACTGTTCGGACTGGGGGTGCTCGGCGTGATCGTTGGTCGCCGCGGCGCGCGCCGGCGGCGCGACTGACGGCTTGACCTGACCGGTCGCCTCCCGCCATGCACGGCGGGTGGATACCCTGACCCGCCTCGAAAGCACCATCGCCCAGCGCCTCGGCTCGGGCGAGCCCGGTTCCAGTTATGTTGCGCAGCTTCACGCGCGCGGCTTGCCCGTGATTGCGCGCAAGCTGGGAGAGGAAGCGGTCGAAGCGGTGATCGCCGCGCTGGCGGGCGATCGGGCCGAGCTCGTCGGCGAAGCGGCGGACGTCTTGTTCCACCTGCTGATCCTGCTCGGCGAGAAGGGCGTGCCGCTGGCCGACGTGCTGGCCGAGCTGGACCGGCGGGAGGGGACTTCCGGCCTCGATGAAAAAGCCGCCAGGAGTGCCTGATGCCGATTGATCCCACCGCGCCGTACGACGACCAGAATATCTTCGCCAGGCTGCTGCGCGGCGAGATCCCGTCCACCCGCGTGTACGAAGATGAATGGGCGGTCGCATTCCACGACATCGCGCCGCAATCGCCGGTGCATATCCTGGTGATCCCCCGCGGCGCTTACGTCAGCTGGGACGATTTCTCCGCCCGCGCGTCCGATGGCGAGATTGCGGGCTTTGCCCGGGCCATCGGGCAAGTGGCGCGCGACGCGGGACTGGTCGAGAACGGTTACCGCGTGCTGTACAATATCGGCCGTGACGGGGGGCAGGAAGTCGCTCACCTGCATGCGCATATCTTCGGCGGACGCCCGCTGGGGCGGATGATCGGCTGAACGCCACGCGCTGACCTTCGTTAGTTGCCAGCGGAGTCGCGCTGCGGCTAAGGCCGCTGCCAATGACGGTTAACCTATCGCTACCCGGTGGTCTGATCGACGGCCCGCGTCACCTGTATGCAGTGCGCGCGTATTACGAGGACACCGATCTTTCGGGGATCGTGTACCACGCCAACTACCTTCGCTGGTTCGAACGCGCGCGGAGCGACCTGCTGCGGCTGCTCAAGATCGACCAGCGCAGCGCGGTCGAAGCGGGTGAGGGCGCCTATGCCGTGGCAGACCTTGCCATCCGGTATGTGCGGCCGGCCAGGCTGGATGACACCGTCATCATCGAGACTCGTTGCCTCGATCTCGGCGCGGCCAGCGTCCGCATTCAACAACGCGCCACCCGGGATGGTGAGCTGATCGCCGAGCAATCCGTCCGCGTCGGCTTCATCGATCCCGCCGGGCGGCCCCGGCGCCAGCGGGCCGAATGGCGCGCCGCCTTTGCACAATTTGCAGAAAGACCTGAATGACCGACCTATCGCTTCTTGCCGCGGCCGCCGCCGTGCCCACGCGGCTCGATCCCGTACAGTTGTTCCTGGACGCCGACATCGTCGTCCAGGCCGTGATGCTGGGCCTGCTGCTGGCGAGCATCTGGACCTGGATGATCATCGTCAGCTTCTCGTTCCGCATGTCGGCGGTGCGCAAGCGCTGCCGCGAATACGAGGACGATTTCTGGCACGCCGACAGCTTCGACACCTTGATGAAGGAGCGCGGCAAGAAGGACATCGCCAGCGCCCGGGTCGCGGCCGCCGGCATGCGAGAATGGCGCCACTCAGTGAAAGGCGGCCGCGTCGCTGATCGCGACGGCCTGCGCCAGCGCCTGGCGGCGACCATGGAAAGCCAGGTCGCGTCTGAAGCGGACGAACTGTCGAACCGTTTGAACTTCCTCGCCACGGTGGGCTCCGTCGCGCCGTTCGTCGGCCTGTTCGGCACGGTCTGGGGCATCATGAACAGCTTCTTTTCCATCGGGCAGCAGCAGAACTCGTCGCTGGCGGTGGTCGCTCCGGGTATCTCCGAGGCGCTGTTCGCCACCGCGATCGGCCTGTTCGCCGCCATCCCGGCGGTGATCGCCTACAACCGTTTCAGCCACTCGGTGAACGGTCTGGAAGGACGGCTGCAGCGCTTCGCCGACCGCTTCCACGCGAGCCTCAGCCGAGAGATCGAGACGCTCTGATGGCGATGGGTTTGCACGCGAAGAAACGCGGGCGGCGTGGCCGTGCGCCGATGGCGGAGATCAACGTCACTCCGCTGGTCGATGTGATGCTGGTGCTGCTGATCATCTTCATGGTGACCGCGCCGCTGCTGACCGCGGGCGTGCCGATCGAACTGCCTGACAGCCGGGCCAACCCGATCGACCAGAATCCTGAGCAGGTGACCGTGTCGATCGACCGCGACGGGTACATCTTCATCGACAAGGAGCGCGTGGCGGTCGGCGGCTTTCCCGATGCGCTGGCGCAGTTGAATGCAAGCGGCGGCGAACCGCCGGTGGTGACGCTGCGTGCGGATAAGGAACTGGATTACGGCCGTGTCATGGCGGTGATGGGGGAGTTGAACCGGGGCGGGTTCAATTCAATCTCGCTGGTCACCAACAGTTCAGTGTCGGCCCCATAGCGCGGCGATACCGATGATTTTCGCCAATCTTCGCCGCGAGGAGCGCCTGGGACTGGGAATCGCCCTGGCGCTGCATCTTGCCCTTGGAGCGGCGCTGCTGGTGCAGCCGGCGAAGCGCACGTTGATTCCGCCGACCGAGAAGATGACGGTCAACCTCGCGACCGACGTGGGCCTGGAGGCCACCGCGCCCGAGCCCGTGCCGGAAAGCGCCGCCGCTGTCGCGCCGATGCTTGCTCCTGAGCCTGCGCCGCCGGCAGAGGCGGTGCCGCAACCGGCGACCGCAACCCCGATCGAGCGGCCTCAACCGGTCGCCGCCCCGGCTCCTGCGCCGAGGCCCGTTCCGCGGGCCGCTGCGGTGCCGCAGCCAAAGCCGGTTCCGCGTGCGACCACCGCGCCCCGAGCGAAGCCGGTCGCGCGTTCCACCTCCGCGCCGCAAGCACGGCCCGCCGCACCGTCCAGCGAGCCGCGTCGGCGGCCCGATGCGCCTGCCAGCCAGTCCCGTTCCACTCCCAAGCCGGCGGGCGGCAGCCGGATTGGCGCGGACTTTCTGCCGGGCGCCGGCACCAGCACCGCCACCCGCGAAACGCGCGTTCCGGCAAGCCAGATCGGCGCCAGCGCCAAGGCGTCATTGGTCCAGTCGATCGCGCGGGAGATCAAGCCCAGGTGGCAGCCGCCAGACGGGCCTGACGTGGACCAGATCACCACGTACCTGCGCTTCCGGCTCAACACCGATGGCAGCCTGCAGGGACGCCCGGAACTGGTCCGGCAGACCGGAATCAACGATACCAATCGCGCACAGGCCGGACGCCATGCCGAACAAGCGATCCGTGCCGTGCAACTGGCGGCGCCGTTCGACCTGCCGGACGAATACTACGACGCGTGGAAGCTCGTCGGACCCTTTGGATTTGACTGGAAACTGGCCCAATGATCAAAACCCTCGCCACCCTTCTGCTGCTGACCACCGCGCTGCCGCTGGCTGCGCAGGATCTGGGGCAGAAACCGCCTGCCGACACCCCCGTCGAGACGACCGAGGAGGAGGGGCTGTCAGGCTCGGTGAGTTTCGAGGGTAATCTGGAAGACCTCGGCATCGCGATCCCCGCTTTCGCCACCGACCGCCAGGCTCCGACCCCCGCGAACGCGGGGGGCACCGTGGCGCTGGGCCGCGAACTGGCGCAGGTCGTGTTCAACGATTTGAGGAACAACGGACTGTTCAAGCCGGTCGGTCCGGGCTCCCTGCCGCAGCCGACTTATGGCGAGATCACCGCGCCCGCCTGGGCCACGTGGTCCGGCCGCAGTGCCGAAATGCTGGTGGAGGGATACGTCCGCGCGGGCGCCGACGGACGCCTGACCGTGGGCTGCTATCTCTACGATGTGCAGTTGCAGAAGGAACTGGCGCGCGCGGGCTGGGTGGTCCAGCCGGTCGACTGGCGGCGCGCGGCGCACAAGTGCGCGGACCTCGTCTATTCGCGCCTGTCGGGTGAGAGCCCGTTCTTCGACAGCCGCATCGCCTATATCGCCGAGACCGGTCCCAAGGATAACCGGGTGAAGCGCCTGGCGATCATGGATTCGGACGGGGCGAACCACCGCTTCATCACCAACGGCCGGGCGACCGCGCTGACCCCGCGCTACTCGCCCGATTACCGCAAGCTGATGTACCTCAGCTACGTCGACAAGAACCCGCGCATTTATGTCTATGACATCGGCACCGGGCGGCAGACGCTGGTGACGCAGTCCACCAACCCCACTTTCGCCCCGCGCTGGTCGCCGGACGGGCAGTGGGTGCTGTATTCGATGGCCGTGGCGGGGAACACCGACATCTACCGCGTGCCGGCATCAGGCGGACAAAGCATCCGGCTGACCACCACGCCGGGGATCGACATCGGCGGCTCCTATTCACCCGACGGCCGCCAGATCGTGTTCGAAAGCGACCGGTCGGGCACTCAGCAATGTTATGTCATGAACGCGGACGGGTCCAACCAGCGGCGGATCAGCTTTGGCGGCGGACGGTGCGCGACCCCGGAATGGAGCCCGCGCGGTGACCAGATCGCATTCACCAATGCCAGCAACTTCCGCATTTCCGTTATGAACCCGTCCGGCGGCGGCGTGCGCACGCTGACTAGTGGGTGGCAGGACGAGGCGCCGACGTGGTCCCCCAATGGCCGCGTGATCCAGTTCTTCCGCACCGAGCGGGGGAGCGGCAAGGCCGCGCTGTACCAGGTCGATCTGACCGGCCGCAACGAACGCCGGCTGCCCACTCCGGTGGACGCGTCGGACCCGGCATGGGGACCAATCCTGCCGTAAGAGCATTCCCATCAGGGGAGCACGGGTCGCACCGACCGACGATTTCAATCAGGAGAACACCATGAACCGTCGCATCGTCATCACCGCGCTATTGGCCGGCACCGCCGTGCTGGGCGCGTGCAAGAAGGAGCCCCCCGCTTCTCTTCCGCCGGACCCCGTGCCGACCTCCACCAGTTCAGGATCATTGGGCGGCGATAGCGGCGGTGCGGCGGTGCTCGGCACTCAAGGGCACTTCGTGAACGCGGTAAACGGCCAGAACGTGATCTATTTCGACACCGACCAATACAACGTGGACAGCGCCGACGCTGCCGCGCTGCAGACCCAGGCGGCGTATCTGAACCAGTATCCGCAACTGGCCATCACGGTGGAAGGGCATGCCGATGAGCGCGGCACGCGCGAGTACAATCTTGCGCTCGGTGAGCGGAGAGCGAACGCGGCGAAGAACTACCTGGTCAGCCTCGGCGTCGCGGCCAGCCGCATCAACACCGTCAGCTATGGCAAGGAACGCCCCGTCGCGCTCGGTTCGGACGATGCCTCGTGGGCTCAGAACCGCCGCGCCGTATCGGTGGTGGTGAACTAACGCAGGAAGATGGACGGCGCGGGCAGCCCACCCAACGAGGGCAGTGCGCCCGCGCCGTTCCCGCCCCCGCCGTGCAGCGCGGGTGATCCCAAGGCGAGCGAAGCCATCGCGAGCGTCGAGGCGACCGCGGCGATCATCAGTTGAGAGCTCATCTTGCGCATGACAGGTTTCAATTAGGGACTTTGATGTTGCATTGCAACAAAATCCCTTCGTTCGCTTTCAATTGCCGGTGGCACCGCCTAGGTCGGCCACGATGACAATCGGAAATCCCACATGACCGGCGCGCGGCGCTCAAGCGACTGGGGCTTCCCCCGCTGGCGGGGTTATGGCGGTAGCCGTGAAACAACGACGGTGCGGCTGTGCGATCGTCACGGGTGCGAGGATCCGGGCAACTGTCCCGCGCCCAAAAGCCCCAACACCCCCGAAAGATGGTATTTCTGCCAGCGGCATGCGGCCGAATACAACAGCAAGTGGGACTATTTCGAAGGCCTCAGCAAGGAAGAGGCGGCCGAGCGGGCGCGCACCGAGAAGCGCGATAACGACGGATACGCAGAATCCGCGCACTATGGATGGTCGGGCAGCGGCGACGGCAGCCGCAGCGCTGACGAGATGCGGGCCCTCGAAATCATCGGGGTCGAAGCTGACGCGGACTTCGCAGCGATCAAGAAAGCCTGGCGCGAAAAAGCCAAACAGGTGCACCCGGATCTTAAACCCGGCGATGCCGCGGCTGCGGCCGAATTCCAGAAGCTGCAACTGGCCTACGACATCCTTCGTCAGGCTGAGGAAAGGCGCGTATGGAAGGGCTGACGGCGATTGGCTCCCGCCGCCTTCCCGGACACGGTGCGGACGCCGCACGTTTCCGGAAAGGCGGGGAGCCGCCCGCTCAGACCGCGTCGAGGGCCTGAGCGAAGTCGGCAATCAGGTCTTCGGGATCCTCGATGCCGATGCTGATCCGCACCAGGTTGTCCGCGATGCCGAGCGCGGTCTTGCGCTCGTCCGGAACCGACAGGTGCGTCATCGAGGCGGGGTGGCTGGCAAGCGTCTCGGTCCCGCCCAGGCTGACAGCGAGTTTCGCGATCGTCAGCGCATCCAGGAAACGGAAACACTCCGCCTCGCCGCCCCGGATGAACACCGAGAAGGTGCTTCCCGCGCCCATGCAATGGCGATCGAAGATGTAATGCTGGCGGGGATCGTCGATCATGCCGAGGTAACCGAGCTTCTCAACCTTGGGATGCCCGGCAAGGAAATCGCAGACCTTGGCTGCGTTCTGTCCGGCCCGGTCCATCCTGAGCTCTACGGTCTCCAGGCTGCGCAGGAGCATCCAGGCGGTGTTGGGATCGGCGATGCCGCCCATGGTATTGCGCAACATGCGCACCGGGGTGAGCCATTTCTTGGCCCCCGATACGCTGCCGGCCACGAGGTCCGAATGACCGCCGACGTACTTCGTCAGCGAGTAGACCACGATGTCGGCCCCGTGATCGAGCGGACGGGACCACAGCGGCCCCAGAAACGTGTTGTCGATCGCGATGGGGCAGTCGGTGCCCAGCGCGGCGTCGCGCGCATCGCGCACGGCCTCGACATCGACCAGCGCATTGGTCGGGTTGGCGGGGCTTTCGAGGTAAACCATCGCCACCTTGCCGCCCTGGCTGTCCGCCAGCGCCTTGGCCTTGGCCATGACGGCGTCCAGTTCGGCGCGGTCGGCACCCGCGGGGAAATCGACATAGGTCACGCCGAACCGGCTCATGTGCTTTGCCACGAACCCTTCACTGGCGGCATAGAGAGGCCCCGAATGCACGATGACATCGCCCGCGGAGCAGAACGTCAGCAGCAGCACACAGATGGCGGTCATGCCGCTTGAGAAGCACAGCGTCTCCTCCGCGCCATCCCAGATCGACAGGCGCGC
Organism: Altererythrobacter sp. TH136; assembly: GCF_007065885.1. Lineage (NCBI taxonomy): Bacteria > Pseudomonadati > Pseudomonadota > Alphaproteobacteria > Sphingomonadales > Erythrobacteraceae > Altererythrobacter > Altererythrobacter sp. TH136. Next base: position 2,563,594 of record NZ_CP041409.1, read on the forward strand.
CTCGAGGATCTCCTGGTTGGGTCCGTTGAAGCGGGAATAGACCAGCCCTTCCGCGCCGCCGGGCCGCTTGCCGGTGATGCCTTCGAAGTGGCGCTTGCCAGCGGCGGCGTTCTCGAACGCAAAGGTGCTAGTGAGGAAGATCGGCGGCTTCAGGCTGCCTTCGGACAGCGCGGGATCGTATCCCGCACCCATCATCAAGGTGGAAGGCTTCAGTTCGTGGTCGCCGATGCGGGTGACGGCCGCCTTGGGCTTGCGAGTGGGGGTAGGGTCGGACATGCGATGCTTCCTCAGGACCAACGCTCCCAGGGAGGCGGGGAGCACGAGAATGAGGGGCCGGGGCGCTCGTGTCCTAACCTCCGCAGGACGCATCTCCGCCGGCTCGACGGTCGCCGGAGCGATTACGGTGCGGCGGCGATGATTTCAACCGCAACCATCGGCCGCTTGCGCTCACGCCCCCAGCGCCGCTACGCCCCAGACGGCGCCGATCAGCAGGAACACGCCCGCGACATCCAGCGCCGCGCCCGCGGCCAGCATACGCGGCAGGGCGATCCGTCCCGTCGCCCAGGCGATCGCATTGGGCCCCGTGCCGGCGGGCAGCATGAAGCCCCAACTGGCTGCGAGAGCCGCCGGCAGCGCGAGAAGCACGGGATCAGCGCCGAGCGCCACCGCAAGGCTCGCCACCACCGGCATGATCGCGCTCGCGGTCGCGACGTTGCTGGCGAATTCGGTGATGGCGATCATCAGGGCGACGACCGCCAACGCGACGATGATGAGCGGCACGCTGCTCAGCGCCAGCAGCGACTGGCCGAGCCATGCCGCAAATCCCGATTCGCTCATTCCGGCGGCCAATGCCAGTCCGCCGCCAAACATCATGATGACGCCCCATGGCGCGCGATCGGCCTCGCTCCAGGTCAGCATCGGCCGCCCGGTACCGTCGGGCAGCACGAACAGGAGCGTCCCGCAGAACACCGCGATGGTCCCATCGGTCAGCGCGCCCGCAGGGACGAGCGGTTCAAGCAGCGGTTGCGCCATCCACAGTCCGAACGCGAGCATGATCAAGGGAAGCAGCCGCCGCTCCGGCACCGTCCAGCTATGGTCGGTGTGGATGGCTGCGCGGGCGCCGGTGACATCGAACGGGTGTTCGGCGACCCGGTGCACCTGGCCGACGATCCAGGCCGCGAGCGGTGTCGCGATCAGCACCACCGGAACCCCGAACGAAGCCCACTGCGCGAACCCGATGCGCACGCCGGTCAGCTCCGCGATCAGTCCGACGGCGATGGCGTTGGTCGGCGATCCCACGATCGTGCCGAGTCCGCCGATCGAGGCGGCGAAGGCGATCCCCATCGGCAGCGCCCCTGACAGGCCGGTCTGAGTGACTTCCTCCGACCCTCCGCTGGCGAGCACCGCGAGTGCCATCGGCATCATGATCAGGGCGGTCGAGGTGTTCGATATGACCATACTGAGGATGGCCGCAGCCGCCATGAACGCGAACAGCAGACGATGCTGGCTGCCGCCGTTCCCGACGACCCGCAAAAGACCTTGCGCAAGCCGTGCGTGCAGCCCGGTGCGTTCGATGGCGAGCGCGATGAACGCGCCGCCCAGGATGAGAAACAGGATCGGGGAATAATACTGGCTGGCGGTCTCGTTCGCGCTCATCACCCCGGCCATCGGCAGCACCAGGAATGGCAGGAGCGCGGTGGCGGTGAGCGGCAGCGCCTCGGTCATCCACCATGCGGCCATCCACACGACAAGGCCTGCGACCAGCCATGCCTCGGCCGGCATACCTGCGGGCGGCGGCAGCAACAGGGTGAGCACGAATGCCAGCACCCCGGTGACGAGGCCGATCCGTCGTGCTGTCATCGGTCTTGCCCCTCCATGCCCGGAGGCTGTTCTATCGCAACCGCCCGGCAGGGCAACCTGCCCCACCACAGGAGCGTGGCGCGCTCAGACGGGGGACAGTCGCATCGACACGATCTTCCAGGCGAGCTGTTCGCGCGTCGCGCCGTCGATGTCGTTGACCCGGCGCAGGATCACTCACCTGTCAGCGTCGCTCGACTGCCGTCCGAACGCGCGCCGGTGACCGTTGCCGGCACCGTGTAGTAGGTCGATCCTGCAGCTCCCTCCATCCGGCCGGCAGGCACCGTGACGGCAAGGTCGCGGAGCGGATGGAACAGTGCGTTGAGCTGCTGTTTCGAAAGCTCTGCCTTGGCCGCATCGCCCATCAGCGCCCACGCCTGATCGAATTCGCGCAGTTCGATCCCGCGTGCCCACGCCAGCAGGTTGGCCCGTGCGCCCGTTTCCGACCTCGCGGCAGCAAGGGTAAGCGTTGCAGGAGCGATAACAGGCCGGCCATCGTTCTCGCCGGGAACGGCATCCGGCGAGACGGCCGGATTGGGCGGCACCGGAGAGGGCGGTGCGGGAGTCGGTGATGCGGGCTGGGTGCCCCTTGGCGGGGAAGGCTCTTCCCCGGTGATCGCCTTCAACTCGTCAGATGGCGCGGGATGTTTCTGCTCGCATGCGGTTAGCAGCAACGCTGCTAGGGCCACCGCGCAGCTCACGGCTCTTTTCACGCCACGGCTCCCTCGGGGGCAGCGAAGCCGGACCAGGCGCAAGCCGGATCCGGCATTCGTCAGCTTACTTCGGAGAGATCACCATGAGCATCTGGCGCCCTTCAAGGCGCGGGTATGCTTCGACCTTGGCGATCTCGGCGGTGTCTTCCTGCACCCGTTTCAACAGGTCCATGCCGAGTTCCTGGTGCGCCATTTCACGTCCGCGGAAACGCAGGGTCATCTTGACCTTGTCGCCTTCCTCGATGAACTTCTTCACGTTGCGCATTTTCACATCGTAATCGTGATCGTCGATGTTCGGACGCATCTTGATCTCTTTGATGTCCTGCGTTTTCTGAGTCTTGCGCGCCTGGTTGGCTTTTTTCTGCGCCTCGTAACGGTGCTTGCCGACGTCGAGGAACTTCGCGACTGGCGGATCGGCGTTTGGCGAGATCTCGACCAGATTAAGGCCAATCTCGTTGGCCTGTTCCATCGCTTCGCGCGTGTACATCACGCCGAGGTTCTCACCGTTTTCGTCGATGACGCGAACCTTGTCGGACTGGATCAGATTATCAAAGCGCGGGCCGCTCTTGACGGGCGGGGCCAGCATGCGCCGGGGGGGACGAGCTATGGGGCGTTCTCCTGAAATGCCATTAGAGTGACGTTCTACTTAGGCGCGAATCGTCAGATACGGAAGAGGCTGCGCCTAGGCCGCCGCACGCCACAGGGGGAATGTGGCGAGTTTGCCACCGGCTGGCACCACCGCGTCAATCGTCCGCGCTGGCTGAAGCGCCTTAAGAATTTCCGGATCGGCCGCATTCATGCCCCCGGTCAGCGCGCCAAAGGCCGGCAGGATCATCCGTCCAGAGCCGCGTCCGTCCGCGCTGACGACCGCGCACGGCCGGCGGATGCGCCGCGAACGAACCGTGAGCTGCAGCCGGGGGTGGTAGTGGCCCGACAGTTCGGGCCGCGTCTCGCCTGCTTTCGCGCGGTGACGCAGGACCAGGCCGGCGATGACGAGTTCGTTCGCCATCGTGCCGCCCGCCGCTGCCTCCGCCGCGCCGCTGACCTTGTCGATATCGTGATTGCCGGTGATCCAGACCCAGTCGGTGACGCGGGTCAGGGCGGCGAGCATGCCGGCGGCGTGCGGTTCCAGCCGGGATGCCCCGCGCGCATCGTGGAAGTTATCGCCCAGCGTATAGACCCGTCGCGCGCCGGTTTCGCGGATCGCCAGCGCCAGCCGCTCCAGCGTTTCGCGGCTGTCGTAAGGGGGCAGCAGCTGGCCGTGACGCGCGAAGAAGCTGGCTTTTTCCAGGTGGAGGTCGGCCACCAGCAAAGCCCGTTCCCGCGGCCAGTACAGCGCGCGGCCCTGCGTGATCGCGAATTCTTCGTTAGCGAAGGCAAGGGTGGCGAACGAAAGGGGAACCATGCCGCGCTCTTGCCCCAGTCGATTCGGCTTGGCAAGGGTGTCGCGCATGACTGACTGGACCCCCCACACCGCCCGCGCGAAAGTCTGGTTCGAAGACTTGCGCGACCAGATCTGCGCTGCGTTCGAGGCGATCGAGCGCGAAGCCGGGTCGGACGCTTCGTTCGAGTACACGCCCTGGGCACGTGAGGAGGAGGGCAACGATTCCCCCGGTGGCGGCACGCGCGGAGTGATGAAAGGGCAGGTGTTCGAGAAGGTCGGGGTCAACGTGTCCACCGTACACGGCAACTTCGCGCCGGGTTTCGCGGCCACGATCAACGGCGCGAGCGAAGAGGATCCGGGCTTCACCGCCACCGGGATCAGCCTGGTCGCGCACATGGCCAATCCCCACGTGCCGGCGGTCCACATGAACACCCGTTTCCTGACCACCAGCAAGGCGTGGTTCGGGGGCGGGGCGGACCTGAACCCGCCGCTTCCCTATGATGACGACACGGCGGAATTTCACGCCGCGTTCCGCGCCGCGTGCGCCGGGCATAATCCCACGTACTACGACCAGTTCAAGAAATGGGCGGACGATTACTTCTATATCCCGCATCGCGGGGTCCATCGCGGCGTGGGCGGGATTTTCTACGATCACCTCGATTGCGCGGACGACGCCGCATGGGAGCGGCACTTCGCTTTCACCCAGGATGTCGGAAGGGCATTTCTCGACGTGTTCCCGCGCATCGTCCGGCGCCGTATGGGCGCTGAGTTCACCCCTCAGGAGAAGCTTCAGCAACTGGAGTGGCGTGGGCGCTACGCCGAGTTCAACCTCGTCTACGATCGCGGCACGTTGTTCGGCCTCAAGACGGGCGGCAACATCGATGCCATCCTGATGAGCCTTCCGCCCGAGGCGGTGTGGAGCTGAACCGCACTCGCGCGCGATGACCACTTACTGCGCCGCCGCGCGATGACCCGCGGCTGCACCAACATAATTCGGAGAATTTCATGCGTAGTCTTGCCGCCCTTCTGCTGCTCGCATCGACCGCGGCGTGCACGACGATGACGCCTGACGCGCCTCCCCAGACCATGGTGGCGCCGATCCTGACCAGTACGGACGCCCGCGACACGGCGACCTATGCCCGGCCAGAAGTCGCACGGGTCACGCACGTCGACCTCGATCTCGCGCTCGACTTCGCTGCCAAGACGGTGGGCGGCACCGCGACACTCGATCTCCTCACCGCGCCCGGCGCGACCGAGGTCGTCCTGGACGATCGCGGCTTGCAGATCAGCCGCGTCACCGATGGCGGCGGCGCGGAACTGCCGTTCACCGTCGGCCAGTCGGTCGAGGGCCGGGGCGCGCCGCTGACCATCGCCATCGGACCGGGAGCCGAGCGCCGGCGCATCGCCATCCAGTACACCGCCGCCCCCGGCGCCGAGGCGCTGCAGTGGCTTGCTCCTGAGCAGACCGCGGGCAAGGCGCAGCCGTTCCTGTTCAGCCAGGGCCAGGCGATCCTCAACCGCACATGGATCCCGACGCAAGACAGCCCCGGCATTCGCCAGACCTGGCGCGCGCGGATCACCGCACCCAAGCCGCTGACGGTGGTGATGTCGGGCCTGAAGCAGGGCGAGACGGAAGACCTCGGCGATCGCCGCGCGTTCACCTATGCAATGAACAAGCCGGTCGCGCCGTATCTGATCGCGATCGCGGCAGGCGACATCGCGTTCCGTGAGATCGGCCCGCGCACCGGGGTGTGGGCCGAACCGGCCACCCTGGCCGCGGCGCATCACGAAACCGCCGATACCGAGAAGATGGTTGTGGCTGCGGAGAAGCTATACGGTCCGTACCGCTGGGGCCGCTACGACATGATCGTGCTGCCGCCGAGCTTCCCCTACGGCGGGATGGAAAACCCGACACTCACCTTCCTGACGCCGACCTTCATCGCCGGCGACCGCAGCCTCAACGGCCTGATCGCACACGAACTGGCGCACTCGTGGTCCGGCAATCTGGTGACCAACGCCAACTGGTCCGACAGCTGGCTGAACGAAGGCGTCACCAGCTATTTCGAGAACCGCATCATCGAGGCGCTGTACGGTCCCCGCCGCGCCAGCCAGGAAGCGGCGTTGAGCTTTGCCGAGATGGAGGGCGAGCTGGCCAAGGCCGGTCCCGACAACCCGGAGACCGCGCTGCACTTGCCCGACAGCGTGGCCGGGCCCGACGCCGGGCTGGGCGGAGTAATCTACGACAAGGGCGCGGTGTTCATGCGGACCGTCGAAACCATCGTCGGCCGCCCCCGGTTCGATGCCTGGCTGCGCCAGTGGTTCGACAACCACGCGTTCCAGCCCGCCACCAGCGCGATGATCCTGGCTGACATGAAGGCCAACCTTGTCGGCAACGACCCTGCGCTGGCGCAGCGCCTGATGCTCGACGAATGGATCTACCAGCCGGGCCTGCCGGCCAATGCGGTGCGGCCGAACCCCGCCGCGTTTGCCGAGGTCGATGCTGCCGCCGCGGCCTACGGCACCGGCGGCGGGGTGCCGCAAGCTGCCTGGGCAAAGTGGACCACGGCCGAACGTCTGCGGTTCATGGCCAAGCTGCCGCGCGAGCGCACTGCGGCCCAGCTTGGCGCGCTGGACCAGGCGCTGGGCCTGTCGAACGAGGGCAACGACGAAGTCCTGTTCGCATGGCTCCAGCTGGCTCTCGCCAATCGCTACGAACCCGCCGTCCCGCTGGCGGAGCAATTCCTGGCCCGGGTCGGCCGCCGCAAGTTCGTCGCGCCGTTGTTCGAGACCCTGATGGGTGAGGGCGAGTGGGGCCAGCCACTGGCGCGTCGCATCTACGCCACAACGCGTCCGGGTTACCACGCTGTAACTACGGTCACGGTCGACAAGCTGGTGCTCAAGAAGGACTGAGCCAGCTTCTTTCCAGGGGGCGCCGCGTCCGGCATGCGGCCCCCCGTCGACGAAAAGGCTTGCTCCTGTTCGCGCATTCCTCACATCAGGGTGCGAGATGTTGCGGCAATACGAACTGGTAGAGCGGGTCAAGGAATACGACCCGGACGCCGACGAGGCGCTGCTGAACCGCGCCTATGTCTATACCGTGCAGAAACACGGCACGCAGAAGCGCGCAAGCGGGGACCCGTACTTCAGTCATCCGGTCGAGGTGGCTGGCCTGATGACCGACCTGAAGCTCGATCAGGAAACGATCATCACCGCGCTGCTCCACGACACGGTCGAGGATACGCTGGCGACGATTGGCGACATCGAGATCAATTTCGGCAGCGAAGTCGCGCAACTGGTCGACGGCGTTACCAAGCTGTCGAAGATTGAGGCGATGCCCGAGAACGAGCGGGCGGCGGAGAACCTGCGCAAGTTCCTGCTCGCGATGAGCGAGGACATTCGCGTGCTGCTCGTGAAGCTGGGCGACCGGCTGCACAACATGCGGACGCTCCATTTCATCAAGTCACCGGAAAAGCGCCAGCGCATCGCGCGCGAGACGATGGACATCTACGCCCCCCTGGCCGAGCGGGTTGGGATGTACGAATACGTGCGTGAGATGCAGCTTCTCGCGTTCGAACAAATCGAGCCGGAAGCCTACGCCACCATCACCGGCCGCCTGGCGCAGATCCGCAGTGCCGACGGCGGCCAGGTGGATGCCATCGCGCTGGCGATCAAGCAGGCGCTGGCCGAAGCGGGGCTGAAGGTCGAGGTATCGGGCCGCGAAAAGCACCCGTATTCGATCTGGCGCAAGATGGCCGAACGGCACGTCAATTTCGAACAAGTGACGGACATCATGGCCTTCCGGGTCATCACCGAAAGCGATGCCGATTGTTACCGCGCGCTGGGGGTGCTGCACACGACGTGGCAGTTCATTCCGGGGCGCTTCAAGGACTATATCTCCACGCCGAAGACCAACGGCTATCGCTCGCTGCACACCAGCCTCATCTATGAAAACTCGATGCGGGTGGAAGTCCAGGTGCGCACCCGCGCGATGCACCGGACCAACGAATTCGGCCTGGCCGCGCACTGGGCGTACAAGCAGGGCGACAAGCCCGATGGCCAGGTCGGCTGGTTGCGCGATCTGATCGAGATCGTCGATGCCAGCCACGATGCCGAGGAACTGCTCGAGCATACGCGGATGGCGATCTACCAGGACCGCATCTTCGCTTTCACCCCCAAGGGCGCGTTGTTCCAGCTGCCAAAGGGCGCGACGCCGGTCGATTTCGCGTTCGCGGTGCACACCGATCTTGGCGCGCAGACCGTGGGCGCCAAGATCAACGGGCGGCACATGCCGCTGCGCACGGTGCTCAATAACGGCGACGTGGTGGAGATCATCAAGGGCAAGGCGGCCGAGCCGCAGTTGTCGTGGCTCAGCTTCGTCACCACCGGCAAGGCGCGCGCATCGATCCGCCGGGCGGTGCGGCTGAAGGAGCGCGACGAGGTCGCCGCGCTGGGCCGAAAGCTGTTCGACGAGATCGCCGCGCGGCTGCCGGTCAAGATCGGCAAGAAGGCGCTGCGCGAAGCGGTCAAACGGCTGGATCTCGAGGATGAGGACGAGCTGATGTATATCATCGGCGCCAATAAGCTGCCTGACCGCGAGGTGATGGAAGCGCTGGTGCCCGGCAGCACCGCCGGCGTCGAACTGCAGGAACCATGGCCGCGGCAGGAACGCGCCATCTCGATCCGCGGGCTCACGCCCGGAGTCGGGTTCAGCCTGGCCGAATGCTGCCACCCGGTGCCGGGCGATCGGATCGTCGGCTTGCGCAAGTCGGGCGAGCCGGTGGAGGTCCACACGATCGATTGCCTGGAACTCGCCAGCGGGATCGACGCCGACTGGATCGACCTGTCGTGGGGCAAGCGCAGCCACGGCGCGGTCGGGCGGGTGCGGGCAACGCTGTATGACCGCCCCGGCACGCTGGCCGAGATGGCGGGCCTGTACGCGCAGAACCACGCCAATGTCGTCGCGCTGGAGCAGACCCAGACTGACCCCCCGTTCACCACCTACGAGGTTGAACTCGATGTGCAGGACCTGGCGCACCTGACGCGCATCGTCAGCGCGCTGCGCGCCAGCGACGCCGTGGCGCAGGCTGAGCGGATTTGAGGTGATCGTCAGCCTCGATCGTGTCCAGCTGGCGATGCCGGCAGGCAGGGCAGACGCGGGGCGGCCGTTCTATGCCGAGGTGCTTGGTCTGGCGGAGCGATGAGCCAGGCATTGTGGATCGCACGGCGGACCGCTGCGGTTCTCCGCCGCGAGGGCGCGGCCGGCACGATCCGCCGGATCGTCAAGCACGCGCGCATCGCGCTCGGTATCCCGTCAAGCGAGGTACGCCGCTAGCGTCAGGCCAAGGCGCAGGCGGATCTGCGCTTCGACATGGAGCGCGGGGTCGATACCGGCGGAACGCAGAACCTGGGCGGCCTGACCATTCCTTCGCCCAATGCGTCGCTTGGCGTGGCCCACATCGCAACCGTGCCCGGTCATTTTCATCGCGCGCTCGGCTTGCTCGACATCGACCCTAAGGGTTGCACGTTCGTCGATCTCGGCGCCGGGAAGGGCCGGGCGCTGCTGATGGCGGCGGATTATCCCTTTGCCGCGATCGTTGGCGTCGAATTTGCGCACGAACTGCACGCGATCTGCGAGCGGAACCTCGCCCAAACCGGCGACTCGCGGATCACCTGCCTGCTCCAGGATGCCGAAGCCTTCGCCTACCCGGCGACCGATCTCGTGATCTACATGAACAACCCGTTCGATGCCCCGCTGGTGGAACGGGTTGCGCGCCGGCTCGAAGCCACCGTGCGCTCGGGCCCACGCACCGTCAGGCTGGTGTATACCAACCCGAACGCGGCGTGGGTGTTCGCGCATGACCCGTGGTTCAGCGTCGCATCGGACGAAGGCGTAGAGGTGTTCGGGCTGCGTGCTTAACCGCTCGCGGGGGTCTGCCGGACTGGCACCGGGATATTGCATACATCCGCGCCGCCAGCCGGGGCGATGAAGAATTCGTCGCTCCGGTTCGCGCGGGCATGGGCGTACCGGGCGAAAGCGGCGCTCTGGGTGGAAAGATATTCGAAGCGCGGCTGCTCTGCCTGCGGCAGGTCGCTGGCCAGCCGGATCGAAGCGATCGGCGTGCGCTCTTCAGGAGTGGAGTAAAACCCGAGCGCCTCGGTCCCGCGCGGCAGGGTCGAGAGGTACTCGATACCCTCGATCACCCGGCCGACGACGGCGATATTGCGATCGAGATGGCGGGGCGCATGGCCAATGACGGCGTAAAGCTCCGCGCCCGTGCCCGCGTCAGGCGACAGGTTCCGGCCGACGCCGACGGTGCCATAGCAATGAACCGGCCAGTACCGGCCCGGCTGAGTGGGCGATTGTGCCATTGGCCATCCTGCGAGAAATCCGGCCTTGGGAGCGTAGGCATCGGTATCAAGAGGAAGGTCGGGCTGTGGCCGCTGCACGATCCCTGAAGCCTGACCGTCGACGACCGTCGTGCTCTCCATGCGCAGGGTATAGCCCTCTTCCAGGGTCTGGACTAACTCAACCGGCAGCTCCCGCGCCTTCGCCGCGTCTTCCGCGTCAGGGTCGCCCCATTGGACGACGTAATTGTCCTGCGCCCGCACGATCGCGAGACCGTCCCACCAGTGCGCCTTCGCCAGGGTGCGAATGTTCGCGGTCCACGGCTGGCTGAAGGGCGGGGCGATGAGCTGGATCACGATTTGGCGCGGCTTGCCACGCGCATCTGCCGCCAGCGTCATCACCAGCAGGTCGGCGGGCGCGATCGGCACCCAGTCAGCGGCGGGCGCCGCCGCCACGATCTCGCCCGGTGACAGCGCGGGGGCATCAGCCGCGCCGGCGGGGGCGGCTATCAGGGCGAAGGTGGCGAAGAGCGTTCTCATGTCCGCGGTTGTGACACGTGACCTGCAGGACGCAAAGGGTTCAGTCGGCTCCATCTTCCAGTGCGTGCATATCCTCGTCGCTCAGGCCGAAGTGGTGGCCGATCTCATGAATCACCACGTGCGAAATCAGGTGTTCGAGGTCCTCGCCTTCCGCGATCCATTCGTCGAGAATGGCGCCGCGGAACAGGCGCACCCGGTTGGGCATCTGGCCGCTCATCTCGATCGACTGTTCGGTCATGGCGATGCCTTCGAACAGTCCGGTGAGCATGAAGGGGTCTTCGATCCCCAATTGGGCGAGCGTCTCCGCGTCGGCGAACTCCTCTACGCTGAGCACGACATCGCCGACGTGCTCCGCAAACGGCGCCGGCAGCCGCGCGAGCGCTGCGCGGGCGATGCGCTCGAATTCGTCCGGAGAGGGCGGGGAAGCAAAGGTTCGCGTCATCGTCCCGGCCTAGCCCGCCGCGCCACGCTTGTCAGCGCCGATGCGCGCGGCTAGGGGCGCCGTTCTGTCCAGAGCATGCGGAGCGGTGGCCGAGTGGTCGAAGGCGCTCGCCTGGAAAGTGAGTATACGCCAAAAGCGTATCGAGGGTTCGAATCCCTCCCGCTCCGCCACCTAGTCCGCTAGACTTGCTCTCCGCGATGGAAGGCGCCGCAGAACGGCGCAGAACCGCGGCATTCTGCCCGTTGAAAGGGTGCTGCAGGCTCACGGTTTTGGGGCCGACCGCTGCCTTCATCCGCGCATTCGAGGCGGCGTCTCTACGGCCTCCTGGCCGCACACCCTTTCACCGATCGACGAATTTCACCGGATGTTGTGATTTTTCGACCGTCTGTTGCGCCTTGTGGACGCGGCTGATGAGCGTTCGAAAACGGCAGGAATCCGGGGATCTTCGTGAGAATTCCGCCGCTATACGCGTCAGATAACGCAGGTCGGGAGCAGGTGACTAGCAGGTCAACAGCAGGAGCACTGCAGGAGGCTTGCAGGCATCATGCACGAGCGTTGCAGGGCCTGCTCAGACAATACCGAGCATCCTTCGTTGATCTTCCCATCCGAGCGGCAGCTTGCGCAAGAGCAGATCCGCCAGCTTCAATCCGGCGGGCTGCCGCCCCTCGAGAATGGCCCGCTGGAGATCTGGCGCTAGGAACGCGAGTTGCGTTAACTTTCGAAGGTAGGGATCGTCAACTCCGTGGGCGTGGTCGATCGAGGCACTTCTGTGGGAGAGATCTATCCCGCGCGATGCAAGTTCAGCATGCGCCCGGCGCAAGCCGGCAATCAGAGCCCTGTCGGATCGGCTGCGGCGAGGCTTCGCGCAACCCTCGATCCTCGAGGTGCGCCCGCCAGGGGTGAGAATCCTTACGAGCGAGGTGATCCGCAACAGGCCATCTTTCGGGTGCGAAGATTGTTCGTTCATTCCGGCGGTCCACCTCTCATGCGCAGACGAAACTAGATCGACGACGATGGTCTCGGGGTATAGTCCGACGCGGGTGACGTATGTCGTCAGTTCAGACCAACCCGCGGTGGGCCGACCTGTCCATGAGCGAAGCCGCTCGATCGGAATGCTCTCGATTTGTGGAGCCGGCACTCGCCGTAACACGCGCACGGCATCGGGATCAGAGGCTGGTACGCGGGAAACGTGATAGAGGTAGCGCCTTTCTGCGCGGCCGCACGCATGCGTTGCGGCCATCCTGTTGCCGAGCGCATCAAACAGAATGCCGGTGAGCGGAGAGTGCGAATGCCTTCGCTCCTGGCTTCTCCTTTTCCGCTTCTCCATTTTCGGCCTGAACGGCATCGAACGTATCGCGATCAATAATCGCCGGTGTAGCCCGTGATAGCTCTTGTCCTTATGCACAATCTTGCCGACGTAGGCGCGGTTCTGCAGTGGCTAATGTCGTGGTAGTCGTCAGGACCGTCGTTCCGCCATCAGCGTAAGTAGTGGTCGTGCCTGTCTGAGAGCAAGTAGTCGCCTGCGCTTGAGCAGGAGTCGAAAGCATCGCAGCGGCGACAGCGGTTGACGCGCTGCCGAGCAGCGCCAAGCGAATGGACGAGATTTCAAGTGCAATTTCCTCAGACAAGCGACATCACGCAGGATCGCTTTAGCAATTCGGATCCGCGCTGCTTATGCTTTTCCTCTGTTCGAGCAATTGATTTATTTTTCAGAAGTTTTCGGCTATGGGCGGAACGTCGGTGACTTTTTTAACTTGCCCTCATGGCGGTCATTAAACGGTCGAAGACATCGGCCTGCTTGCAAAGGAGGGCGTTGCGCTGCTGTGCCTCCGTTGTTGATCGCTTCCCAGAAGCGTGAGCGAAATCCGGTAAAAAACACGCGGTTCCAGTTTCTGACCCCGGATCTGTGTGCGCTCTAATTAGCCACTGGGTCGGCTCGTAGGCTTACGATAGGATTGCGTGTAGGACCGAGATTAGGTGCAAACCTTCCTTCGACGCATCGGTGAACGAGCGGCAGCTTTCGGGCATTCGCCGGAAAGCCGGAATGTCCGATATTGGGCGCGCAGCCGAGCGGCCGCTCGTGAGCCGGGAGCATACTGACGAAATATGGCCCGCATTCCGCATAAGCTGTTGCTTCAACGAGGCCAGAAATTCACGCTAAAGATGGACCAGGTCCGGGGTCTGCTCGTCCATCGATGCAAACCACCTCGCAATGGCCGCCTCGAAAATCGGCCCTCCATCGGCAAGCGCGAAGAGGGTCAGTGATGACCTCAGCTTCATTGCATCGACGTCCCCTTAAACGTAGTCGCAAATCCATCAGTGAGATCCTGAAGCGCTTCGACGCACTCACGCAGCCTGTATCCGAGGACCGGATGCACTAGATAAGCTCTCGCTTTTTCCATCGAAGCGATACCGTACCGCTCGGCCATCGTGATGCGGCCCAGACCGCGCAGTTGGGGGAATATGAACTACATCCAGTGCCCGCGCTTCGCGCCCCGCCGGATATCCGCGAGCGCGGAACTGTAAAGCACTGAAGGACTTGGCTCGCTCGTTCACGAGATGCTTGAGCCGCAGCAGGAGAAAGGCTGCATGAGCGCACCCCAATCCATGACCGTATTTGTGCCGCTGACGCTCCGGAAGAGGAACGGGCGTCCGAAGATCATGCCGCCGACAGAGAGGCTGCCTACGAGCAATGCGAGCGCTGACCCGCATGTTATTTGCGCGATCGCGCGCGCCTGGAGCTGGCGTCGTAAGCTTGAGAGCGGGAAGGCATCCACGCTTCTCGACAACGCAGTAGCCGAGAATGTCACTGATTGGTTTGTGAGCAGGATGGTGAGGCTCGCATATCTCTCGCCTGGCGTGCTGCAAAGCTGCTGGAGCACCGGCCGATCACGGTGTCGGTGAAGGAACTGATTACCGTCGCTGAGGTGCCTTGGGAGCGACAGGACGCAGCTGTGTTTGACTAGTTATTGGCGGCCTTGCGCCCAGTCTCAGTTATGGAAAGGTCCGCGTCGTGGCTGAAAGCTGCTGCTCGTTGAGGTCCGAGGGAATGGCAGCAACGCGCTCAAAACTGAGACATCGAGAGCGCAGGCAGACTCATCTGAAGCTGACGTCAGTGGCTAGCCACCTCGGCAATGCAGCTTAGCCTGGTTTGAGCGGGTTTGCCGAGTGTCGGGTCCAGCGTCCTGCGCGATGCGGCCTGAATTCGATTCATGTAAAATGCTCAGCCGAACCATCGGCAATCTGTTTTTCGCTAAGGCTGGACGGTTCAACAAGACAAACCTTGTCGGAAACTCTTATCAACTGAGTGCAGAGAAGGCCGCGACTAGCCGTTCTTCTAAATCGTCAATTGCAAAAGGCTTCTCAATGAAGTCGATCGCACCCAGTTTATGCGCTGTTGCAGCAAGCGGTATTTCCGCATGCGCTGTCATCATGATAACTGGCCAATCTATCGCGCGATCTCTAAGGTTCTGCAGCAGCTGAAATCCATCGATTTCAGGCATTCGAACATCCAGTAAAATCGGCGCTGGTTTTCGCTCTGCGATGTCTTCGAGAAATTCAGAAGGCCGCTCAAAGGACTGCACCGTGAAGCCACCCGACTCGAGCGCAAAATGAAGTGACTTCCTGATGGCGGCGTTATCATCGACCACGTAGATGACCCGCTGGTGTCGGCCATGATCTTCTCCCGCGCACTCCGGAGCAACATCGGCGGTGGTGCCTACGTCTTTCATTTCAGAAGCCTTCGTTGACGCATATCCGCTCCACTGACAGGCTCGCGCGCACCGAGACCCAGTAAACCGCGGAGCCGACAGGTCAACTGAGCCTGAGGCCGGAACCTTAGCTGATAGCTTGGTCACGTAGACCGGCAGGCCATGGTCCGGCAAAAAGAACAGGTGATGTAGCAGGAGCATCAGGAGTGGCCAGGGCTAAGCATAATGACGCGTTAAAGCACTCGCCAATCCAGCGCTTGGTGTTGCCCTTGGTCGTCTTGATCCTGCTGCTCGGCTGGATAGCGCTTCTTACGCGTGTTGATTCCGAGCGGGAAAGCGCAGAGAGCGCTGCGATCACTCGTGCGAAAGATCGAGCAACCTTACTCGAGCAACACGTCGTCAAAACTCTCCAGGTGGCTTCGCTCGCAAGTCTTCATCTGGGCGACATGCATTTTGGAGCGAGCGCGGAACATCGGAAAGCTCAAACTAACACACGGTGGATCGAAGACGAAGCAATAGGTATCGCTGGCTTTTCGGGTGCCACAGTCGCAAATGCAACTGGGCAGATCGTCGCCACTGCGGGCGGGCCAGCGCCTAGGCGTGAAGATCTCGCAGAGTTGAAGCTTGATTTAGTCGAGGGCCCCGACGTGACAATCGGCCGCCCTCAGCCTTTGGGCGAGACAGACCAGCAGTATGTCCTGGTGGTCCGTCGGATCAAGACGAACGGAAGCGTCGCAGGCTTTGTCGCGCTTTCTTTGCGCCCCGAGCAGTTTTTGAATTTTCCCATTAGAACGAGGTTTGAAGTAACTGATCTAGTCTCAGTGATCAATCTCGACGGGGTGACCTTAGCCCGCCGAGAAGGAGATCGTTTCTCCAGCGGCGAAAACGTGCGGGGAAGATTAGTGATGCGCGAGCAGCAAAGGAACCCAAACGGAACCTACAAAGGCCCAAGCTCCCTTGACGGTCATGTACGCTATTTCAGCCACCGACGATTAGAAGATTTTCCCATTTTTGTAACCGCCGGGGTGTCTTACTCTGCTGCTTTGGTGAACGCCCAACGCAGGGCAATGATCTATTTCATCATCATGACGGTACTAAGTGGAGCTTGTCTTCTGACAGCTTGGATTATCCAGCGGGAGGCCTCTTATCGTGAGAAGAACAGTGCAGAACTCGCAGGGTCAAGAAAGCGCCTGCAAGAAGCTCAGCGCGTGGCGAAAATTGGCGACTGGGAGTACGATCTGTCAAGGAATTTGGTAACTTGGTCCGACCAACTCTGTGAGATGTACGAAAGATCTTTAGAAGACGACCACCTAACCCTAGAGGATTTCGCTGCATATGTGCATCCGGATGATATATCGCAGTTTGAGAAAGATTTTCAGATTCTCTTGGGGAAAGCTGACCATCACTCTTACGAATTTCGAGTTATCCTTCCGAGCGGCAAAATCTTGTGTCGGCATATAAATGCCATAGCGACGACCGACGAGGCAGGACAGATTATCAGCCTCTATGGCACCGACCAAGACGTGACACACCTGCAGCTGCTCCGCGAGCTCGAGAACCACGTCGCGCACTTAGACAGGCAAGGGGCGATGAGCATGATGGCCGGAACTCTTGCGCACGAGCTAAACCAGCCGCTCACGGCAGCGTCGAATTACCTTACGGGATCTTTGCGAAACGCAGAGAAAGCGAACGAGTACCAAGGCAAAACAGTTCTCCCCGGAATGAAGCTCGCGTTAGACCAAATCCACGATGCGGCAGAAATCATTCGTCGGGTCCGCAGAATGGTACAAGTCGAGGATCGTGAAACGAAAATTGCGTCGCTGCGTGCTTGCGTTTCCGATGCTGTCGCCCTGTTGCAGGCGTCAGGGTATTCCGAGGCTAAGGAGATTCAGATTAAGGTAGATCCTGATACCCCTGAGGCATTGATCGCGCCGATTCAGCTGCAACAAGTGTTAGTCAATCTCCTCAAGAATGCTCTTGAGGCGGTTCACAACGACGTGCCCGCAGTGTCAGTGCGGGCCAGTTGCACTGACCAGAAGATGCTCAGGATCGAGGTTTGGGACAACGGACCTGGATTTCCAGCAACTGCATCTGACGTATTCTCAGCGTTCTATAGTGAGAAATCGTCGGGCACGGGGCTTGGCCTGTCGATCAGTCGGACGATCATCGAATACCACAGCGGAAAAATATATGTCGGAGAGTCGGGACCCGGAAAGACAGTAATTGTTATTTTGCTTCCAATGGCCCCCCCCGACGCCGAGGCAGCTTAGCAGTCCGCACGGCGCCGCGTTCGTTGACGAAGCAGATAGTTCGCTTCGAGCCCCGTTGATTTCGTTGATGCAGCGGTCAAAGAAGCCCCTGAACATTGGCTTCAGCCAGCAGCCGTGCGGAAACGCGCTCAATCGATATACGAGTTCCTGAAATACGACTGCTGGGGCTGACAGCTTCGCGTCAATGTCTGCTTAGTACACTTCCGCACCCTAAAGCCGAATGTCCAACTTCGGCCCAAGAGCTGCCGGTCAGCTGAAAGGTAGGTTTCGCCTCATCCGTTGCGGATTGGTTCGGCCATGCGAACAAATTGAGCTGCCGATCAAATAGGGGAGGGAAGCCAGACACTGTTCTGCTCCCGTTCGCGCACTTACTCGCACGGTTGCGAAGAAAAAGCTCTTTCATAGGTGCTCTCTCTGCCCCCTCTAGTCCGCAAGCGCTGCTCCGTTCCATGGAGGGCGCGGCTTTAATTGGCGCGGAACTGCGGCATCCTGCCATCTGAATGGAGAAGCGGGGGACGGTTTTGAGCTCGATCGGTGCCTTCTTCTCTGCATTTGACGCCTCGTCTCTAGGGCCTCCTGGCCACACACCGTTCCACGGATCACCAACTTCACCTACTCCGGTGATTTCCGGCCGTCGCTGGCCTTTCCGTCGAAGCTAACAAGGGTCTGAACGGGCACAAATGCGGGGTTCTCCAAAATATCTGATGCCGCATGCGCAAAAACGATGCAGGTCTGGAGCAGGTGAATAACAGGGAGATGGCAGGTGATATTGCTGGACACATGCAGGTATTCTGCTGGAGTGTTGCAGCGCCAACTCAGCCAATATCGAGCGGCCTTCGTTGATCTTCCCATCCGAACGGAAGCTTGCGCTGGAACATGTCCGACAGCTTCAATCCAACGGGCTACCGGCACAGTCCGAGGGAGCCGATGCAGATCTCGAACGGCCCTAGACTGGGTGGGGAGCAAAGTCAGCGCCTTGTTCGATAGCACTTTGGCCACAAACTTCGAACTGCTGTTAGTATAAGATGGGTGGATAATTGATCAAACATTTCGAGCTTAGTAAGTACCCCTGGCTTTGCGCACCGATCGTGCAATGCGACTCCGTTATGGGGCAACAGTCGCTCGTACATCGGGCCTGAGCCCTCAAAAACTCAACGATTCTTGCCGGCGAATTTTAAGGGGTGATCTCGATTTCAGCGGTTTCCACAAACGGGTAAGTCATCGCGCAGCACGGCTAATCCGGACAAGCCAAACCGGGCCGAATTTTTCCATATAACCGTCAGTGGGGCTTGATCCCGGCAAGCAAGGCGAGACGAACTGCATCAGCGACCGACTTGGCGCCTAGACTGCGCATGAGGTTGCTGCGGTGGATTTCCACGGTTCGGATGCTGATGCCCATCGATTGAGCAGCGCCCTTGTTCGAGAGGCCCGCCACAATGCCTTCCAGCAGTTCGCGTTCGCGACGGGTCAGAGAAGCAACCAACCGCGCCGCTTCAGCTGCTGCTGTGTCCGCTGCGGCCGCCGCTGGCAGGCTCTGGAACAGCGACGTCAAAACGCTAATCAGCGCCTCATCGGTGAATGGTTTCTCAAGGAAGTCGGTAGCGCCCATTTTCATGGCGCGTACTGCAACGTCAATCTCACCGTGTCCGGTAATCATCACGACCGGAAAGCGCCGGCTCCGGCTACCCATCGATTCCAGTACGTTCAGTCCATCAATCTTTGGCATTCTGAGGTCAAGCAAAACGCAGCCGGGCTCGAGATAGTCCAATTCGGCCAGGAAATCTTCGCCCGATGCAAAGGAGCGAGCCGCAAAGCCTGCCGAAGCCAGAAGAAAATACAGTGCTCGTCGCACCATGCTGTCATCATCAACGATGTAAACTTGCTGGCTTGCGGAGGACTCTGACGACTCAATGTCTTCAGTAAATTGTGTAGCTCTCACCGTGCTGCTAACGTTCATTATTTGAGCAACCCTCTGTGTTTTGCGGTAACGAAAACCGGAACTCAGACCCTGATAGGTCGCTTTGCTCCAGCCAAATGCGCCCACCGTGGCTTTCAACGATGGTTCGGCAGATCGCAAGTCCCAGTCCCGTGCCACCTTCCTTCCTGGAGTCCGTCCAGATGAAAATGTTCTGAGCAGCCTCGACTGAGAGGCCTTGCCCCTGGTCTCGTACTGAAACAACTATCGCGTCTGCGGCTACATGAGCTCCGAGCGTAACGGTATTTGGCTGCGCAGTTTTGGCAGCACATGCGTTTCTCAACAGGTTGATGACAACCTGCTGGATCTGAACACGATCAGCGACCACGGGTATATCGTCGGAAATCGCCACCACGATACTTGAGGAATTACAATCACCAACTCTCACGAGCCGCGCCGACTCGGCCAAGGCTTCGGTTAGACTGAAACACGTACGGGAGGTCTCACCGCGCCGGGTCAAATCCCTGATGCTCCGGATGACGTCGCCCGCGCGCCGCGCGGCGCCTTCCACCTCACCTAGCACATCTTCGAGATGTTCGAGCGGTGCAGTGCCGGCTCGCAATGATCTAAGACCCGCGCTTGCAAACATGGAGATAGCAGCGAGCGGTTGGTTGAGTTCATGAGCCAGCGTGGCCGCCATCATTCCCATGATGTTTACACGAGAGACATGTGCAATTTCTGATCGCAACAGTGCGAGTTGCTGTTCGGCAGTTTTCTCAGCAGTCACGTCTGAGCCCTCGGCGAAAAGACCCGTGACCTTGCCTCTATCATCCCTCACGGGCTGATAAACGAAGTCGATATACCGGGTTTCGTAGGCTCCCCTACCATCAGCAGAAAGGCGAATTGGCATCGCTTCGCCAACAAACGGTTCCCCCGTCCGGTAAACGGTGTCTAGGATAGCTATGAAGCCCTGATCCCGAATTTCCGGCAGTACGTCCGCCACCGTCTGTCCGATAAAGTCATAGCGCCCGACTAGCCGCTCATATGCGGGATTTGCGAAGGTGAAACGGTGTTCCGGCCCCTCAGTCGCGGCGATGAAGCCAGGGGCCCGGGTATACAGCTCTGCAAGCTGACTGCGCTGCTTGATCAGACGGTCGACCCGTCCGCTCACTTCTATAAACGCGAGCGTGTGATAGAGGGCATCGTTCAATTCGTCGCCGATTGGGCTAAAGAAAACAGTGGCGAGATACTCCTCGCCATCCGCACGGCAGCATATCGCTTCGAGGGCGCCGTGCGCCTTGCTGTCCAGACCAGCCGAGATTGCCGATACGTCGCTCTCCCTTCCGTTGTTTCGGAGCAGAATGGAGACTGGGCGGCCTGCTAGTTCGCTGAAGCGATGTCCTGTCAAAGCTAACAAACTTTCGTTGGCGAACAGGATTGGGTGGCCCGGACCCCGATCAGTCAGAACCATAGGCATCTTCATCGACTGAACTGCAGAGGCGAACGGGCCCAATGCTTTCCGAAGCTCCTCAAGGCGCTCCCGGGAAAATGCAGGGGAAGCCATTACTTTGGGTGCCTCGTCGTCGATCTGCGCCATATCCTACGCTCCCTGGCAGCAAAGGTGCCCCCGAGGGCTGTCTTTCGAACTGGTATATCCCCCGTTGATGAAGTGCGCCACCTCGAGGGCGCCCTGATCGAGCGGCGGGACCAGGGAATTTGATTGTCGACTTAGAACGCCCACCTGGTTCAGCCTTGACCAATCGTTTGGTCGTCATGGCCCATCTCTTTCAGCAAAGCGCCGTTTCGATTTTTTCCGCAGCATTTCAGTTCGGCCACAGTTGCATGCGGCTTTCCGAGCAACGTTGAGGACGCCCTAACCGACCGCACGACACCACAATGTAGGAACCACCGCTAGCCCCCGGGGCGGGTCGTTACGGCTCAAACAATCTAGAAGGTTCGGTCGCGCACTGCTTGACCCGTTGAGGTTTTATAATGGACCGGCGTTCCGAACGGGACTGTCTGTGTCCATACATTGCCGGGGTAAAGGCGCTTCGGCGGTAAGTCTCGGCAGTTGCGGTCCTTGCGGGCACATTGGCGACCAGCAAAAATCTCTTGGGAGGTGTTTCCGGCATTACGGATAGTCAACGTGTGGCCGATTCGCTGTGCTTGGAGGTCGTCAACGGCCTTGGTGGGCCTGACGAGCACGAGCGCGTCATAACCGACCATTATCTTGATCGCATCTTGATCTGCCGCAAGTGGCCCAGCGACTGGCTTGATTGCCACGCGGTACACTCGCTCAGACACCGGCCGTTCACCGAACACGGCGATCCGTATCGTCCGCCGTTCCCCTGGCTCGAGGACCACCCGTCGGGGAGCGACTAGTAGTCCGCCATCCTCGTCTGATCTTAACGCAATACGCCGCTCATGCTCGCTCCCTGCATCGACGATCTCGAATGGGTCGGCGCTTACGTACATGCGCTCTTCGCCGTCGTTGCCGACCTCGATGTCTTCCCGCTGCGGTTTGCCCGGTTGTAGGTCAACGATAACCTGGCTTAGGATCATCTCGGCATGCGCGAGCGAGGGATAGGCGCTCATGGTCAGCGCCAAGGCTGTCCAAATCAATGCTCTCTTCACGTCCTCATTCTCCGTTGACCGATCTGGCCGAAATGGCGTGACTCAATTGCGGGTCGCGCGTGGCAGCCACAATCGTGCCGACCCTAGTTACACTTGAAGCTGAGCGAACGCGCGGGAGGACGGTGGCGAAGGAAGTGCCGTCTCGCAACGTGACCATTAGCTCAACATCATCGGCGACTTCGATCTGGAAGTTGCCTCCTTCGTCGGTCTCCGCCCACGTCCCAGGAGCGGTGAGGGTAGCACCTGAAACCGACGAGCCGTCAGCGGTGACCAGACGACCCATCTTGATAGTGATCGGCGATGTCTTCCACTCGACCTTAGCGACCGTGCCCGGATACAGCGCTACTGCGCGTGGTGCACTGTCATAGTCGAGCAGACGTTCGCCCGTTGGGCGAATTCGAACGTTGTAGCTGCGGTATGCCGGCATCGCGAGCGCCAAGGACTTAGTGCCAGTTATTGATCCTGATGGCTGCTCATTGATAAGAACCTCGAAGATGTCATCCTCATCAGCACCTTCTACGCGCGTGACTAGAAGGCTCTCATTAGCGTTTCTGCCGCCGATCTGCAGCTCTCCAGCCCCGGCCGCGACAGTTGTTTTGAATCCCAAACTGTATTGGGTGGTGTCGATCTTCCCGTCAGTATGGGCGACGTCTAGCGAAAGCGATCCACCTGGACGGCGAAAATCGCCTGAAACAGTGACGTTTTCCCTCATCGGCTGGTGTTCAAGGCCGGCCCCCACAGACAGTTCCCCTCCCGCAACAGAGCGCGCCCAAGCACCGGACAGCGCGGCCATTGCGCCTTCGCCGCTATCGCCGTCGTCGATGCTCCTAATACGTGCCCCCGCAAGCGCAGAATAGGTTGATCGAGGGCCAAGGAGGCGCAGACTAAGTCCCGCGAATCCTGCATTACCCCGCTCGGTGGCGGTCATGTCTCCGCGTACGGTGAGCGTGAGCCGGCCACGGCGCAACACATCCCATTCTAGCGCTGGGCCAATGCTGTACTGAGGATCCTGACCTGCTTCCTCCCGATAATAGCTGGTTCCAAGAAAGCGCAGATTGGCAAGATCATAGGAGACCAACCCGCCAAGCTGAGAGTAACTACGGCGTGGCCTCAGCGGCAGAGTACCGGTGGTTTCGCTCATGGCGGTCTTGGACCCGTCGGCGTTCACCAACAAGCGGCTCGCGTCCTGCACCACCCGGCGCAGATCGAAGTTGAAGTTGAAACGCGAGGTGCCCGCCGAGGCAATCTGCACGATAGCTCCAACCGCACCATCAGTGTCAGCGATAGCGGCGGCGCGCACCCGGGCGATCGATGTGAGATAGGTAGCCGAGAACTCGCTCGATGCCGTTCGGCCAGCAAGCGCGACGCTTCCGCCGAACGCCCAGTTCTGGTTCAAACGGATGGCGAGTCCGCCCTGCAGATAAGCGGCGTCCGTGCTCTCTTGGCCGGCGAGGCCGCTGTCATCGTCTATCAGCAGACCGCCAAAAAGAAAAATATCTGTCCGCCCGAGTGACGGGATTTGACGGCTCTTGGTAAAGAACCGCCGCTCATCGCGCGGCGTACGACCGGGCTCCTCGATATGGAGGATGATGGAATAAGATCCATCCGGAAGGTTGGAGGTGTCGATGCGTTGATTGCCGGCTTCGTAGATTGCGGAGCTTAACAGCCGGCCGTCGCGCAGCACATCCACGCGGGCGCGCTGCTCGAGGTAGACCACGACGGGGCTTCCGGTGAGATAATCCTTGTCCAACCGTGTATCGATTTGGCTCTCCAAGCCGCCGCCGAGAAACTTGCGTGGTCCGCTTAGGTCCAGGCCGGGTGACCACAAAGCTCCCGCTGAATAACGCAGTCCAGGTCGATCCCATTCTACCAAGAGCCTGTCCGCCTCGAAACCCTGTGCGCTGCTGTAGCTTACATCCGCGCGAAGACGCTTCTCACCCTGGGCAAGAACAAGCTGGTCGAAAACAGTGGCATGATGCTTCCGCTCGCCTAGTTGTCCGGAAATGACAGCCCCGAATGAATTGATCAGCGATGGACCGCCTTCCATGGCTCGAAGATACTGCTCCTCGACCCGTGATTGCACGCTAACGAACTCAGGATTAAGGAAGAGATCAACCCGAAATTTGTCGGGGTCATAGATGACGCTGAGCAATGCTGGAGTCGTACGCCCGCACTTGTGCGGATCGCTGCCGAGCGAGCACCGCAATTCCTGATGCGACGGCAACTCGTGCTCGCTGATCGCTTCAAGAACTAGATTGTAGTTCTTGAGTTGAGGGAGCAGGCTGAGGACCTTCTGCGGCTCGACAAACCTGATCGACCCCGGAGTAACGCGGACGAAAGCCTCGCCGCGGCGGCTGCCACCATAATAGAGGTCAACCACCAGCGTGCGTTCGCCCATAAGGTTGGCGAAGCCAGCTGGTTCGCCCACTTCGATGACCGGCGAATTCGAAGCTTCGGCCGAAGCGCCGAAGAAGGCCGCAAGAGCCCCGCAACCGATGACGGCCAGCCTCGAAAGGTTTAGTGGAGGGCGGCGGCGCACGATCACTGGCGGGTCACTGTGGCGCAATCATCAGCTGTAACGTTCCCGCGTACGTTCCGGCCGGAGCTTCTGCGATGTCAGCACTTCGAATTGTCACCGTCAGTGACGCGTTGCCTCCTTGAGTGGAGCAGGCAAAGCCAGTCGCGCCGTTGCTAAAACCCGCCGCCGGCCTTCCTGCTTGCAAGAGCGTACCACCCGTTTGCCCGGCACTGTCTGCCCATTGCACATCGAAGGGCAAGAAGGCTGCTCCGGACTCGAGCTGAAATGCCCCGCCTGAACCGCTGCCCGTCGCCGTCACGGAGTAGGGCAGGTCCTGCGGATTATTCTTGTAGCTGCAGACAATCACACTTTGGCTACTGGTCCGATGACCTGCACTTAGGATCGAACCAAAGTTGACGTCCGCCAGACCAGTTATGCGGGAAGACGCGGCCGCTGCAGGGGCCGCGCTGAACAGGGCTGTCGCAAAAATAAGGATTTTCCCGCAAGTCATGGTTAAGGAGACTGAAGGAATTTGGTAAACATCAGGTTACCAAAGAAAGGGGCCCGCCGAGCCATCGCTCGGGGGCCCCTCACTTTGCTAAGAAGCGCCTTTACTGCGGCGTGATGAGCAAGGTTAACGTGCCCAGGTAGTTGCTGCCGGCACTCATCGTTCCCAAGTCGGAAGCGGAGATGCCAACAATGAGGCTGGCGGAGGCGGCGGGGCCGCTCGCGCAGGTTTGGTTGGTGGCAGTTGAAATCAGCGAGGCTGATGCGGTGCCGGAAGTCAGCGTCGTTCCCGTTGTCTGATTGATCGAAGATGCCCAGGCGACTGAGTACGGCACAGTCGACGATCCGTTGTTTAGGGTGAACGCATTCGCGGTGCCGTTGCCGCTGGCTGTTATCGTATAAGCCTTGGTTGCCGTGTTGCTCCAGATGCAAACGTTCTGGGCGCCAGACGCGGGTACCGTGGGATCCTGGTTGAGGAACGTTATGTCGCTCAAGCCTGAGATGCGGGCCCGATTGGGCACCGAAGCGGAAATTGAAACACTGCCGCTCGAAGTGGGCCCCACAGTACCTTGCGAGGCCGCCATTGCAGGCGCGCTGTGCATCAGGCCTGATACGACCACACTCGCCAGCGCGAGTGCCATTAGCTTGCTTTTGCTCACGCTCATTGTTCTCATCCAGAATATTAGGTCGGTTGCAGATGAGGGTAAGTACCTAGGCAAGGTAAACATTTCGTTTGCCAAGATTTCGGCGCTGACTTGCTCGAGCGGGCACGACCGCTCGACAACCTGCCTGTTTTTGGCGGGGGCGCTGCCTGACTGAGCTGAGAAGGCTCTTGGATCATTTGATAGTCAGTGGACAAGAGCGGATAAGGAAGCTGGTTAGCGACGCTAGCCAGGGTTCGAGGCCCTCGGCAATTTGAGCGGCCGTATCGATAACGTAGCGCTCGGTGGCGCTGTAGAGTGTATGTTCAAGCCTTTGCCGCAGCGGCATCTGCACTCGTTGCACATCATACGCTGCGAGCATCAACTCGAGGTCGCGCATCGGCTGCGAGACGTTGCATGGATCGCCCAAGATAGTTGCACCACGCTAGCCGCGTTCTCTTCTGGGTGATGGGTCCACTCGCGTTGACCAATACGCAAAACTCCCGGCGGAGTGCTTCCTATTACCGCCATATGTCATGGGCGCGGTTGCGCACCGCCTTTGGAGCTGCAGGTTCAAAGCCACCGGCGCCGGTTGCGGCACGATTGTCGAACCTGATCGACGCAGTCGCCTGAAGCGCGCGAACAATAACAGCCCGGTTCGGGTCAGGCGTGCGGTAAAAAACCAGAGCAGCAACGCGTCGCCGGGTCGTCGTCACACTCGATGACGCAGCTCGATGATCTGGTCGGCCAGCCCGTGAAGGGCGGGGCGGTGGCCGAGGATGACGAAGGTGCATGTGCCCCGCAATCGCTCGATGGTGCGGGCGATCGCCGTTTCGTTAGATGCATCGAGCGCGGCAGTCACTTCGTCGAGAATGATGAGCGACGGCTTGCGCAGCAGTGCTCGCGCGAGCGAGATGCGCTGGCGCTCGCCACCCGAAAACTGCCGCCCCACTTCTCCGACGATGGTCTCGAGTCCTTGCGGCAGATCGAAGACGAACGCCGCAGACGCATCGCGCAAGGCACGCTCCATGGCGTCCAGGTCTGGGTCGGCCGCGCCCCAAGACAGGTTCGCACTGATGGTGCCGTTGAACAGATAGGGGACCTGCTCGACATACGCGACCTGCCGCCGCCAGCGTATTCGGCACTCACCCTGCAACGAAAGTCCGTCCACCCGAATGGTGCCACAATCAGGCGCGACTAAACCAGACAGGAGATCGGCAAACGTGCTTTTGCCCGATCCAGAGGGGCCAGACACTCCGACCACCGTTCCAGCTGCGATCTGGCATCGGAAATCCTCGAGCACCGGTTGCTTGCGGCCTGCAAAGGTAACGCCGACGTTTTCAAATGTGAGATCGCGGTCAAAGGTGATGGGCGACGAATTACCAATTGCTGGCTCGGCCGCTGCACGAGCCTCAGCCACGGTCCCTCGCAGATTGTCCAGCGCGGGCCGGCAAAAGCGCCAAGCGCGCCAACCCTGCTGCATGTTGCCGATCAGCGGCACGATCCGCGCGAAAATCGCCAGCACCGGGACGAAGACAGCCAGCGGTAGCGATAGGGCTCGCAGTCCAAACCACACGAGTATGGCCAGCAGGGCCGCGGAAATAACCTGCAGGCCAAGGTGCGCCCGGTGGCCCGTAGCAATATAACGCAGCTCGATCTCCTCGATCGAGCGCGCCGTGGCTACGAAATCGCGCGCGAGCGTGTCTTCCGCGCCCGCAATCCGGGCGGCGCGCAGATGCGTCAGGCCGTCAACGACATGGCCCTGCAGCGCCTGATAAGCCGTCGCGAACGGGACACCAAGCGCGTCTGTCCTTCGGCGGAGGGTGAACCACACCCCTGCAGCGACCGCCCCAAACCCCAGAGTGGCTAAGGTGAGCGGCCACGCGAGCCACATCGCTGCGACGAGCAATCCTAGGAGGGTGACCAGCGATGATGCCAGATCGACGGCGCGATTGGCTTCGCGCCCCACCTGCTCGGCCTGGGTCACGATGACCGCGGCATGATCAGCACTGCGCTGGCCGCTAAGCCACCGCCAGTCCGCGGCAATCAGAGCCGCTTGGGCCGTCATACGCAACTGGCGTACCAGGCCCAGCGACAGCGTGGCCCGGCGCATCAGTAGTGCGTGCGTCAGTACTGCCCGTAAAGCGACGAGCGCGACAAAACCGCCTAGTAGGAGCGCGAGCGGCATGCTTGCGAGCGATGCGCCCCAGTCCCCGGCCCACTCATTGACGAGACCTTAGGAACCTTCTTCGGCGACGATCTGCGTGATCGGGACAAGCATCAGCAGACCGATCCCCTCGGTAAAGCTCGCCAAGATCATCAGAGCACCGATCGAGGCAATGCCCGGCCAGCCCACCGTGCCGATGAGGTACGAAAGCGCATCGGCGTCTCTCGATCGTGTCCCGCTATCCCTCATTGCGGTTTTCGGCATAGCGGATGAAGTGCGCCAGCGGAACGCCGTCCGAGACAGGATTGATCTGATAGCGCGAGCGGGCGGCGATGGAGCCGGTGCCACCCCAGTCACCCCCAATCGCGCGACATGCGTTCCGAACTGACGATCGCGGTTAGCGCTTATGGCGCTCTAACGGTCCCGTATCGCCGGGCAGGTTCGCGCGATCGAAGATGAACTGCTGTGGCCGGTGTTTATCAGCGGATCGTCTGCTCTCCGATGTCGCGACGATAACCTGGGATTTGGATAAGGCGCGTAGCAGTCATGCAACTGCCATTTTGGCCGTGCGAGTTTAGCTAGCCGCAGTTTGCTTAATTAGGGTCAAGCTTAGGGGTGCCAAGATCGTCGGATATAAAATGCTAACAGTAGAAGGATTACGATGGGGGTTCGAATCCCTCCCGCTCCGCCACGCACCCCAACGCTATTCTTTGTTGTCGGGTCCTCCCCGCGAAGCGGCGGAACAGCTGGGTTCGCGCTGCGCATTCGGTCAAGCGGGGCAGCGACCGTGCCGTTCCCCATGCCACTTAGCCCGCCTAGTGGACAGTGACAGCAATGCTAAGCAGCCACGGCAGTCCGATCGGAAGTGGCCTGCTAATTGCCTGAAGGGTTGTCGAGGCCAACAGGTATCTTCGTGAAGTGAATACTGGCGAGTGTACCAGTCTTGAGGCATGCTTAAATCTTACCTTTTCCCGCTAGTTTGTTAACCATGCATTAGAAGCGCGCGGTTACTGCCACCCCTTACAGCGGGTGGCATGCAGATGCGCCGACTCCCGCCAAAGATGCTCCACGGTTCAACCTGGATGATGCTGTGCTTCGGATTGTCGACTGCGGCAGCGATGCCGTCCAAAGCGGCAATTGTAGACCCCGCTGTGGCTCCCCCGATCAATTGCATCGTCCCCGATGTGGCGAAAATCAATGGCTCTCGACTTGTTCAGGGATCTGGAAAAGCTTCGGCGATACTCGGGGGTGCGATCAGCTCGCTAGACCTGATCAGGATGGAGCAAGCGCCGGTACAGTCGCATGCAAGGCTTGGAACGATCCTCGCTGCTACTGCGGCATTCGGCCCGCGCCTAATCCCCGCTATCGATGCTTCTTCGGCGGTAAGCACCGACTGCCAATCACTTGTTCCCAGCCGAGTCACGGCGATTCCATCAATGGGACTGAGAGGCGCTGTAACCGGCGACCCAGAGAACTTTCTGGCCAGCAAGCGCGTGCGCATCACGAAGACCTCCTTCGACAAGGAATGGAAGCGGGTTGGGGCTGAAGGCGTTTCGCGCTCCACGTACAAGCGGCTCCTCGGCGCGACGCCCAGTGCAGGCGTTGTGCCGCTCGAGCAGGTCAACCGCTGGGTCAACCGGACGATCACCTACACTGAGGACGCCAAGCTTTTCGGCCGCGCCGACTATTGGGCGGGGGCGCGACAAACTTTGAAGCTGGGTCAGGGCGATTGCGAGGACATAGCCCTGCTCAAGATGCAGCTCCTCGCTGCCGCTGGAGTTCGGCGCGAGGACATGATCCTCACCATCGCGCGCGACCTGGTCCGCCAGGCGGATCACGCCGTGCTCATCGTGCGTACCCCGGACGGGTACCGCATGCTCGACAATGCAAGCGATGAGGTTATCGATGCGACTGGGCGCCAGGATTATCGCGCAATCATAAGCCTGAGCAACCGACAAGCTTGGCTGCACGGCACCTGAGCTAACGTTCGGTCAGAGCGACGTCGAACGCTTTCTCGATTGGCTTCAGCAAATAAGTGAGAATGCTTCGACGACCTGTCACAATCTCCACGTCGCAGATCATGCCAGGGACGATCGGCAGCCGGCGACCTCCTTGGGTGATGTACGAGCGATCGGTCTCAATCAGCACGGTATAGAACGCCTGGCGTTCCACTTCGTCGAAAATGCTGTCGGCCGAGACCTGCTGAACTTTCCCTTGCAAGCCGCCAAAGATCGAGAAATCGTAGGCCGTCACCTTGACGTTAGCGCTGTCGCCCACCTTGATGAAGGCGATGTCGCTGGGGGCGACCCTCGCTTCCACTAGCAGCTTCTCGCCGACGGGCACGATCTGCATGATCTTCTCGCCCGCATTGACGAAGCCGCCGACGGTCGTGATCTGCACGTCGTTTACTATGCCATCAGACGGCGCGCGAAGCTCGTTGCGCTGCTGACGTGCCGACGCGCCGCGGATAGTCTGTTCGTTGACCGCCATCTTAGTGCGGATCTCACTGCGCTCATTGAGAGCTTGCTGCCGGAAATCAAGCCGAGCCGAGCTGAGGTCTGCCTGAGCTTCACGGATTGCCGCCGCTGCGCGTCCCGCGGCCTGTCGTGCCGCAGACAGCCGGCCGCGGACGTCAACCAGATCACGTTGCGCCGTCAGCAACTCGGTCTGCGGGACGATGCCTTTGACCGCGAGTGGCTGAAGCATGCTCACCTGCTCCTGCGCCAGCCTGACGCTGTCCTCGAGTGAAGCGGCTGTCGCTTGCGCTTCCTGCTGGTCGCGGCGACGCTGCTCGATCGCCGCGGACAACGCACTTTCGCGGGCGCTGGCTGTTGCTACCCGCACCTGTTGCAGACGCTGCTCGTCGGCGCAGTCGCCGCCCTGACATCCGAGTGCGCTGCCGCTTGCTTCGTTCTGGAGGCGCTGAGCGCGAAGGCCAAGGCGTTGGTTCTCGGCTTGCAGCTGTCCAAGCTCGCTAGACGACTGCGCGTCGTCGAGCTGGACAAGTAGCTGGCCCTTGCGGACGCTTTGACCACCGCGCACGAGGATGTTCTTGATCACCGCGGGTTCGGCCGGCTGCACCAACTGGGCTTTGCTCGACGGGATGACCTTGCCGGTCCCCCGGGTGACCTGGTCGACCTGGGCGAAGGCGGACCACGCGAGCAACAGCAGCATCCCGGCTGCTGCGATCGCGATCAGGCGTCTGCTGGAATCCCAGCTTGCGTATCGCTCTCGAAAGGTCATGTGACCGGGGTCCGTTGCCCCGGTTCGTCGGACGAGGCCGGTTCCGGCGCCGCCACCGCGCCCTGATCCACAACCGCATTGCGATAGCCGCTGCTGATCTGGCTGGGATCCGGGATCGTCAAGCGCCAGGTCGTAGTGGTATCGAGCCGGCCCCCGACGTCGGCGGCGGCGTGGCGATCACTGACTTCGCGCGTCACATTGAGGCCAGGGACCAGATCGAGAGCAGGCTCCGCCGTAGGCTCGTCGGTTCGCGCGTTCAGTGCATCGTGCAAGCGCGCGTAGTCGAGCGCAGGGATATGCTCTGCGCCGGTCCAGCGATCGGTAAAGGCGCGTTCCGTGCCGTAAGATCCGGGCAGACGGTAGAAAATATGGCGGCCGATCTTCGTCAGCTTGCCAAGTGTGAATGCCCAGCGCGGAACAACGTAATCAGCGTGATAATTGGTTGCAGTGCCAACTTCAGGAGCGGTGGCGCCCATCAGGGCTTCCTGCGCGACACGCTTCGCTTCATTCCACTGCCTGGCCATCGGGGTCCTGAGCAAGGAGCCATCGCAGGTGAAGCTGAACTGGCACACCCGTTGGTTGGCCCCTTCGTAAACCACCCCGCAGACGGAATTTGGATAGGCGGGGTGGCGCAGCCGGTTGAGTACGACCTGCGCGACCCCCCGCTTACCCAATTCGGGTTCATTGGCCGCTTCATAGTAGATGGCCTGGGTCAGGCATTTGAGAGCGGTGTCGTATCCGGCAGATATGCGCGTGACCTGGGTGAAGCCGGTCATTCTTCCGACCGGCATCGACGAAATCGGAATGAGCGCGTTGCGTGCTACGGCCGTCTCGCCAGTCACGAGAAGCGGCTGGTCGGAGCCGGTGGACATTTCTTCCAACTGGGCCCGCAACTCCGGCTTGATCACCGCGGCTTCGGCGGCATGTTCAGGCTGTACGAAAGAAGACGCGCCGAGGAGGCACAGCACGGCCAGGGAAAGGGTCAAAAGCGCCGGGAGCTTGCGCAACTGCGTCGCGGATTGAGGCGGCCGGTCCGGAACGACGAGGGCTGCAGACACGATCATTTCACCTTGGTTCCGCGACTGAGCGAGCGATGACTTCTTGCACCGGACCGTCAGCCACAACTCGTCCATTGTCGAGCACCACGAGCCGGTCGCAGAGCGAAAAGAGTGCCGGGCGATGGGTGGAAACGACCAAGGTCTGATCTTCTGTCAGAGCATGGGACAACCGCTCGACGAAAAGTGACTCGGTCTGCGCATCCATCGCGCCGGTCGGTTCGTCGAGGAACAACAGTTCGCATGGGCTAACGAGGGCTCGGCTAAGCGCTAGAAACGCGCGTTGACCGCCGGATAGGCTGCGGCCGTTCTCGCCCACCGGACGGTCGAAGCCGCCGCCATCTTGGCTCAGGAACTCTTCTGCACCTGTAGCGCGCAGCGCGGCAATCAAGCGGTCGTCGCTCGCATCACGCTTGCCGAGTGCGAGGTTGTCCTTGATCGAACCGGTGAAAATCGCCGCGTCTTGGCCCACATAGCGGAAAGCATCTCGGATCTGCTGGGGACGGTACTGGCGGCTGTCGATACCGCCTACGAGCATTGCCCCCTCGGTCGGGGCATAGAGGCCGCAGAGCACGCGTCCGAGGGTCGACTTACCCGAGGCCACACGGCCGACAATCGCGACCTTCTCGCCTGCGCGGATGGTCAGATCGATGGCGTTCAGCGCCGACTGCGAAGCACCGGGATAGCGGAACGACAATTTGTCTAGAGTGATCGTAGGCCGCGAAATGCCTGACAGGGTAAGGTTGCCGCTGGCTCGCCTCTCGTCCTCACCGTCGAAGAGCATCTCGATGCTCGCCAGTGTTTCGTTGGCCTGACGTCCGCGCGTGAGGAGGAAGGCGATCTGACCCGCCGGCGCGAGCGACCGCGAGGCCAACATAACCACCGCGATGATCGCGCCCATCGAGATCGTTCCGGCGGCGAACAGGTAATATCCGCCGATCACCAAGGCGACGGAAGACACCTGCTGGAATGTTTGCGCGAGTCCGATCGCCAGCGAATTGATCGAGCGCAGCCGCATTTGCGAATGGCTGCCGACCTCGGCCAAGCGCCGCCAGCGTCCAACCATGCCGCTTTCACCCGACAAGCTCTTCAGCGTCTCCATTCCGGCCAACGATTCAACGAGCAGCGTCTGCTGCAAGCCCGCGTCGGCTTGCGCGTCACGTGCGGCATCGACGACCTTCTTCTGCAGAATCCAGCCTGCGATCGCCATGCCCGCCATAATCACCACGGGAACCAGCGCGAGCCAGCCGGAGATGATCGCCATCACTCCCACGAAGACGAACAGAAAGATCACGTCGACGATCAGGACGACGGTCGTCGAAGCGAAGAAGTCGCGAACGATGGCGTATTCCGCGACCCTCGCCGCAAGCGCGCCGGTATGTCCGCGCGGACTGACCAGCGGCGTGGCCAGGATACGCGAGAAAATCTTCTGCGAAAGTTTCAGGTCAAGCCGATGCGAGGCTTCGTCAACTACCGCGGTACGCGCGCGGCGCAGCATGAATTCCAGCGTGAATGCTAGGATCACGCCAATCGCGAGGACCCACAGCGTCGCACCGGCCCGGTTGGGGATCACCCGGTCATAAACGTTCATGGTGAAAAGAGGCAGCGCCACCGCCAGCAGGTTGAGCACTGTGGAGGCGACAAGAATGGGCCAAAGCGCGGCACGCTCCTTGCGCAGCTCGTTCCAGAACCAATGGGTCCGTCCCTTGGCGTGCCATGGTGCTTCGTCGGCACGCATGGCGTCGGGGTTACCAAAGACCGCTAGGAAGCGGGTGATCGCCCGTCCTTTCAACTCGCTGCGTGCAACCCAGACTTCGCCGTCCAACGGCTGCCACAGCAGCAAGTCGCCGTCACGAGCATCCAGGATCAGCGCGAATTGGCCCGCACCGAACTCTACCAGCGCGGGATATTCGGATGCACGCACCGGCAACTGGCGAATGGAGCGCGGTTCGAACGGTAAATCCGCCATCTCCAGCGCGGCCTCGGCTTGATGACCGGGAAGCCATCCCGAAGACCCGCGCGGGAGCATCGCGAGCCGCGACGGATCAAACGACGGCCCAAGACGCCGGGCCAACTCGGCGACGCACTCGACCAAGGGGTCGGCCAGCTGCCCGGCGATGGTCTTTCCTTCATACGTCATTTCGTAGCTTTTCTGCGCGACCTCGCTCGATCTATCCGCGTACGCGGCGGTCGAGCTCGGCGGGAGCCGGCGGGCCGTAATCAAATTGCTCTCGCTCGGTTTCCCCGGCCCCGGCGCCCGGCGCGATCTGCATTGCGTCAAGCAGGCCGTTCACCGCAGCGAGCGTCTGATATTGCGCGAACAGCTGCGAAAAGCGCGTCGTCTCGAGCCGCACTTGCGTGTTGTAGCGCGTGTTCTGCGCGTCGAGCACATCAAGCAGCGACCGGCGTCCGACGTTGAACTGACTGCGATACGATAGCAGTAGGTCATCGCTCACCTGGCTCTGGCGTTCGACCTTGCTGGCGACATCGGCCTGACTTTCCATCGTGGTCCATGCCGTGCGCACGTCCTCCTCGGCTTCGCGCTCCAGCTGATGCAGGCGATAGCGGCTCTCGCTCGCGCGGCGCACCATCTCCTGCAACTTGGCGCGGTTGATGCCGCCGTCGAACACGTTCCACTTGAGCACGACGCGTCCCTGGACATCGTTGGTCTCACCGCGGAAACCGTCGATGTCCTCGCCGATGCGGCCGCGCACCTCGAGACCGACCGTGGGGAAAAGATCGCCTTCGGCCGCCTTGACCAAGCCGTGCGATGCGTCGACGTCGGCCTGCGCCTCGCGCACGCGCGGATTGCGAGTGCGCGCTTGTCCCACCGCTACGTCCAGAGATGCTGGCAGAGCTGCGGCGAGGTTGGGCGGCATGACAACCCTGTCGATGTCCAGCCCAGTCAGCCGGCGCAGCGTGATCATCGCATTGGTGAGGTCCTGCCGCGCTTCGGTCTCGCGGACCATTGCGGCCTGGAACCGCTCCTCGGCCTGTTGGCGGTCGGCGATGCTGATCGAGCCCTGCTCGACCCCTTGGCCGAGGTCACCTACCAGCATCTGGTGGAAGGTGACGTTGTCCTGCGAAGCGGCGACGACGCGTTGCTGCAGCAGGACGTCGAAATATTGCCGTGCGATCTGCAGGGCAACGAACTCGGAACGCTCGACCACCCGCAGCGAGGCACCGTCGACCCGCGCCGCCTGTCGTGTGAGCTCACCCCGGCGGCGTCCGAAATCGAGGACCGTCCAATCCCCAACGATCCCCGCTTCGAGAGGGTAAAGTTCGTCATCCGCGATACCGAGCGTACGGCGCGTCTGGTTCTCGAGCCGTCGCATGCCGGCCGAGGCTTCAAGGTCGACCCGGGGCGCGTAGAGCCCTTGCGCCTGTCGGCGCTCGAACTCGATTGCCTCCTTGTTCATCTGCGCCTGGATGATCTCGGGGTTGGACCGCATCGCGATAGCGACGGCTTCCTGCAGCGAGATTGCACCCCCGGCATCCTGCGCGAGAGCGGAAGGCGCGGTCGTGGCTAGCAGCACGGCGGCGGCCGCAGCGAGAGTGAATTTGCGCATCATGAGATCCCCCAATCCTAGCGAACAGTGATTTCGACACGACGATTTTGCGGATTGCGCACCCCGTCCTCGGTAGGCACCCGCGGATTGGTTTCCCCGCGCGCGGAAGTCGTGATCGAGCCTCCCACTCCGAGGGACGTCATCATGGCGGCAACGGCTTGTGCCCGCCGTTCCGACAGGCCTTCGTTGTAGGCGTCGCTGCCTGCCCGGTCGGCATGACCGACGACATCGAATCCAGTCCACCCGCAGGGGCCGGCGTTCGTCGTCACGAATGAGACGGTCTGTTGCGCATCAGCCGGCAGTTGCGCGGAGTCGAAATCGAAGAACAGGATGCCGGCAAGTTTCTGGCTACAGACCTCGTTCGGCACCGCAGGCATGACCGGCGCGACCGGCTGGGAGGGGGCCATCGGCGTCGGCTCGCGATCCATCAGGCTCGCCGCCAGCGCGCAGTTGGCGATGCTGGTTTCATCTTTGGTCGAAGATTTGAGGAAGCCCAGCGCGATGCCGCACTGCACTTTCGCCTCATTGGCCCAATTGTATCGGCTGTCATCGGCCCCAACGACGGCGGGGTCGGTGGAGCGCGCGAGTGCCCGATCGTAGCGCTGCTGAATCTCGCTGCGCAGACTTGCCGTGTCGAGCGCGAGCAACTCCTGCGTCGCAGGCTGCGCGAAAGCTGGCGAGGCAGCAGCCGAAAGCGCCGCCACCCCTGCAGCAGTGATTATCAGTCTCATCATCTCATCCCCCGAAAAGCGGCCGCGTCAGGCCTGGGCAGCAGTCAATGCCTGGGCATCGGCGTCCAACATTGCAGTCATCGAGTCATGGAACACCGTCATCGTCCCGCCATCGATAACTTGCGCAAGCACATGCGAGGCGTGATCGTTGGCGGCCATCGGCAACGCCGGGGCGGCTGCTTCCGCGAAGTGATCGACGATTGAATCGATCAACCTGCTGGCCGCGACATCCGACAACGCGGCACCGATCCCCCCCGAGGGTCCTTGCTGATTAGTGACATCAGCGACCGGGGCGATTGCGAGAAGCGCCTCCATTACCCCGGCAGTACCCGTTCCGCCGAAGAGGGCAGGGGAGGCAACATGCGTGATCTCGGGGCCAGTACCCTCGTGCTGCAGCACTGCGCTACCGCGGTCGGCCTGCTCCGCCAGCGGAGTTACCGGCTCCACATTATCCGCGGACACATGCGTCCGATACGCTTCCAGATTGCTAGCGGTCCGTCCTTCGTCCGCTGACATCGGTTCGGTGCCCCGGTCGATCTCAGTCGGCCTGGCCGCCTGCTGGTCGTGTTGAGTGGCGGGTAATGACGCAGGTGTATCCTCAACGTCGACCTGAGGCATGATGGTCGCGGCAGCGACCGCAGTCGATGCGTGCACGACCGCGCCTGCCACTGCCGCGATCGCGACCGTTTCGGCCGTGCGTTGAGCAGTGCGCGCTTCGGTCCCGAACACCGCATCGGCGAGCGAACCCACGGTGCCATCGGCGCGCGTGTAAGTTGCGCTGCCGGACACCCGCACATCGCCGCCCGCGGCAGTGTAGGCCTGTCCGTCGCTGACCAGATCGATCGCGGTAATCCCCGCCGCCTCGAGCGAGGTGAACTCGCCGTCATCGACCACGCCGTCACTGTCGGCATCCTGCCACACACCGAACGAAGACCACTGCGCGTCGTGCGCGGAAAGCTTGCCATCGCCATTGCTGTCGTAAGCCAGCCGAACGCCGGCGAGATCGGTGAAGGCGCCCGGAGCGTCGTCCGTGAAGACGAGATCAAGGCCGGTTCCGGTATTGCGAGCGAGCAGTCCATCGTCGGGTGCGACCCATGCGGTGGAGACAGTGCCGGCCCCGTAATCGTGGGTCACGCCGGCAGCCAGGCTCAGGAACTCCACACCGTCACCATCGAGATCGAGCGCAACGGGCGCGGTGGCATCGATGAACACGGACACCTGGGAAACCGTCGTGGTGTCACCGTCCGCGTCTTTCGCGCTGATGGTGAACGGGATCGTTTCATCCTGCGGGAGGATGACCTTGTAGATCTGCACGCCGCCGATCTGGATGCGGCCCCCATCGGTCCCGACGCCGGCCTGGTCGACGTTCTCGATGCGCATCGTGTTGAATTCGATGCTGGGGTCGATGTTAACCAGTCCGGATGCAGTCACCGTTACGAAGCCGCTCTCGGTAGCGCCGGTGATGGTGTTGGTCGCCGTCCACTGCAGGGTCACGTTGGGACCGCCGCTCTGCCCCGGTCCATTGCGTCCGCCCGAGCTCTGCAGCGTGTTCACGATGACGTCGATCTCGCTGAGAAGTTCGGCGTCGGTGTTCGCCGCCTGGTCGCGATCGGCGCCGGGGTTGTGGAACTCCATCTCGAAGTACTCGGTCGGGTCGAGGAACGAGTTCGACACGCCGAAATCGTTGTTGTTCGCGTTGACGCCGGAGCCATTGCTGGTGAACTCCACGCGGCCGTTCTCGTTGATCGGCGTACTCGTGTCGTCGTCGAGCTCGCGGAAGCCGGGACCCCCGGCGCTGAGCGACTTGAACGACAGCGTCTCGCTGGTGGCGGCGTCCGCCGTCACAAGCGTGAACTTGTAGTTGCCGCCGACATCCACCTGCATCGTGAACAGGGTGGTCAGACCATCGGCGGACGTTGCGGTCAGCGTCGTCCCCTGCACCGGATTGCTGACGCCGTCATCGCTGATGTCGATGAGGCCATGCACAAGCGGTTGATAGACCACGCCGTCGATCGTCGGACCGGTGATGACGAAGGAACCATGCCCGTCACCGCCCGGCGAGTAGGCGAAGCTGCCGATCGCCGTCGCATTCGACGTGTTGCTGACGGTGTTGGCGGCCGGAGTGAACGCGCCAAGGATTGGTGAATCATCCTCGAACACCACGGTGATGGCGTTGGCGAGCGTCGTCGAGGCATTGGCAGCGCCGCTATCGTCGGTGACCGTCACCGGTATCACGAGGTTGCTGACGATATCCTCGACAGTGGTATCGGGATGGAAGATTGGGTCCAGGATTTCGACGGTGTAGGTCCCGGCGTCGGTAACCTTGACCACCACCGACGGATCCGCCTGACTGGTCACGTATCCGACCAGGGTCTTGCCGCCGTCGATCACCGCCCAGGTAAGGGCGGCCCCGGCCGCCGAGCCGTCTGCAACCCGGATTCCCGGTGCGGCCGGCGCGCCGAGCGTCACCGTGAAGGTATCGGTCGCGTCGGTGTCCGTAAGGGTCAGGCTGCCGGTGAGGAAGGTCGTCGAGTTCGAGCTGTCGCTCGGGACGCCGACCGTGTCCTTGTTCCCGGCCGCAAAACCTTCATCGGAAACCACCGCGGTGCTCGCCACGATAACCGGTGCGTCGTTCGCGCCAAAGATCGAGATGTTGAGGCTGGAGGCCGCAGAGGCGGTGCCATCGGTGGCGGTATAGCTGAAGCTGTCGATCAGCGGCGCATCGCCAACGCCCAGCGACTGGACGGCATGATACTGGGCGGTGTTCTCGCTCGCCGTGTACAACCGATAGCTGTAGCTGCCGTCGATATTCAGCGTCAGCACGCCATAGGTGCCGTTGATGACCCCGGCGTTGGCGACGGTGACCGCGTCGTCGACATCGGTGTCCGCGACGTCCGCAAAATCGCCCGGGGTGATGCGGGTGTGCGGCACGTTGGCAAGCACGTTGCCGGTGATTGCTGAGGCCGCATCCTCCACGGTCCAGTTGGTGTCCGCGCGGGCGATGGGGCCATCGTTGGCGCCGACGATCGAGATTGTCAGCGTCGCTGTCGCCGGATCGCCGTCACCGTCCTTGATCTGGTAGGTGAACGTATCGGTTTCAACATCGCCGAGATCGAGGTTCTGCACCTTCGCTGGATCAAGCGTGTAGGTGTAAGTGCCGTCGGCGTTGAGGGTCAGCGATCCGAATTCGCCGACCGTGGCTCCACCGACCGTGCCTGCGCCGGTGAACCCCGAAATCGCGGTGACCGGCGGAGCGTTCTGCCCATCCGCACCGAAGCGATCGTCGTCAGGGGTGTTGGCGATGTTGTCGGTGCCGCGCAACACACTGCCCGACACTGTCGAGCCATCCTCGCCGATGGTGTTGGTATCGGGGAGCGCGGTCGGGCCATCGTCGAGGAAGCGGACAGTGCCGCCGATGTTGGCAGTCGCGGTCGCGGTGTCTCCGTCAGCGTCCGTCACCGTCGCGGTGAGGGTGATAAGATTGGCCGCCAACGCTGGAGATTGCTCGTTTGCGCTCGTCGTATCGCCGTGGCGGACTGCGCGTAGCTGGTCGAGTTCGACAGTGCTTCCGCTGAGGGTCACTTCAAACACCGTCAGATTGCCGAATTCGGTCGCGCCAATGACTTTCGCGCCGTCGAAGCGGAGCAGCACGCGTTCGCCGCTCGCGGTGTCGATCAGGCCGGTGTTCGCGCCGCTGATGCCAAGTGTATAGTTGCCCACGCTGCCCGCCCCGTCGGCGTTGTAGTCGGGCGTGAACAGGCCGGCGAAATCGGCCGAAGCATCGATGCCGAGCTGCGTTTCATCGACCTGCAGCGCGTTTGCTGCGGGGCTGCTTGCGCTCAGCGTGGGCAGATCGTCCGAGATCGCGAGCGATGCGAGCGCCGTCGCCTGATCGCCGTCGATATCGGTGGCCACCACCTCGACACTGCCGATGACGAACGTCTGGTCGCCCAGGCCATTGGCGTGCAGGTAATTGTCGATCAGGGTCGCGACCACTTCGGCGTCGTTGCCAACTACCGAAAGCGTCAGCGTGACTACCGGACGGCCGCCCTGGCTGCCCGTCACGGTCAGGTTGTCGGCCGATTTGACCCAAGTCAGCCCACCCGAAAGGCCGGCTATGCTGCCAAACTCGATCGAAGCGAACGGATCGGAGCCGGGGACGAATGCAATCGTTTCCGAATCCGCCGGCGGCTGCGTCGCGGCCGGGGTGCGGCCATCGGACAGCAACTGATCGTCGAGGACCAGCGCGACGGGCGCAGGATCGCCCGGACCGGTCCCGTCGACGATGCTGATCGGCTGGGTCGCGGTGTCCAAATCGCCGTCTCCATCGGTCAGGCGATAGGTGAAGCCTGCGTTGATGGGGCCGGCTGTCTGATCGAGGCCCGTGGCCGGATCGAAGGTCCATGCTCCGCTGGCGGCAAAGGTGTACGTGCCGTTCGCGGTGGTAAATGCATAGACCCCCGCGCCGAGATTGGTGCCGGTCGTGATCGCAACAGGACCGCCGCCCAGGTCGACATGAGTGAGGGTCGCCCCGTCCGCGCCGCGGACGTCGTTTGCCAGCACATTTCCAGCAATCGTGCCGACCGCGTCTTCCGCCACCGTGCGCCCGGCATCGCTGACCGCGTTGGGCACGTCGTCGGTGATGTTGACCGAGATCGCGCCGCTGCCGATCAGGTTGTTCGCCGCGTCGTAGACCTCGTAGGCGAAGCTTTCCGCGCCATTGACCACGTTGGCCGAGTTTTCGGTCACCGCGTCGGTGTACGGAGTATCCAGGGTGTACGTATACGCCCCGGTGGTGCCGTCGAGG
The DNA here is from genome assembly GCF_007065885.1 of Altererythrobacter sp. TH136. Lineage (NCBI taxonomy): Bacteria > Pseudomonadati > Pseudomonadota > Alphaproteobacteria > Sphingomonadales > Erythrobacteraceae > Altererythrobacter > Altererythrobacter sp. TH136. The sequence goes on from NZ_CP041409.1 coordinate 2,604,642, forward strand.
ACCAGCGTCCCGTAGGTCCCGTCCCCGTTGCTGTTCGGGCCAACCAGAACGTAGGTGAACGGTCCCACCGCCCCGTTGACCGAGATCTGACCGCTACCGATCTCGCTGGTGTCGCCGCTATCGCTGCCCGCCGGAAGCCCCGCTTCGTTGACGTTCACGTCGCTGTCGGTCGCAGCGCCGGTGACGTTGTCGATCGAGATCACCAGCTGCGCGGTCGAGGTGTCGCCGTCGCTGTCGACGATCGTGTAGTCGAACGTGTCGGTGGTGTCGGCGTTCGTGCTGTTGGGGTTCGAGACGTAGGTGTAGCTGCCATCGGCGTTAAGGGTCAGCGTGCCGAGCGCAGTCGTGATCGAACTGCCGGGTGCAGTGTTTGCGCCGCCGTCCGCGCTGGCGAACGAAAGGATTGTGCCGCCGTCGGCGCCGAAGATGTCGGCGGTGCCGTCGCTCAGGACGTTGCCGCCCGTCGATCCACCTTCGCTAACGTCATTAACGTTGTCGAATGCAGTCGGCGTGTCGTCGTCCACGACCACCAGCAGGCTGCCGCTTGCCGTATCGCCGTCCTGATCGGTTACGGTGTAATTGAGCGTGAACTCGGCATCGTTTTCCTGCGCCCCAGTCGGGTGCGCGATGGGCGCGTTCTGGGTGACGGTATAGTCACCCGTGGCGCTATCCAGCGTGACCGTGAGAACCGTCATCCCGCCTTGCTGGATGAGCAGCACGCCGGCTACCGTATCGTCGACCGTGAAGCCGGCCGGGACGGTCACCGAAGCCACCGACCAGGCGAGGGGGCCGTCGCCCCCCGAACCGGCCAGCGTGCCCGTCAAATTCGCGGTGTCCGGGTCGGCATCGTCGATCCCCCCCGCATTGCCCCCCGCGAGTGCATCGTCGTCCAGTTGCACTTGCGCGTTGGAGGCGGTCAGCGGGAGCGCATCGTCGATTGCGATGGTCAGCGTGCTGCTGGCTGCATCGCCGTCCGAGTCCGTGACTGAGTACGTGAAGGTGTCGGTGACCCCGCCATCCGTACCGGGATTGCGGACGTAGCTGTAGGTTCCGTCGCTGGCGATCGTCAGCACGCCGTATTGTCCGATGGTCGTGCCGCCGACCGCTCCGCTGCCACCGAACCCGCTGATCGCGGTAACGGTTATGCCATCGGCGCCCGGCGTGTCCCGGCCTCCGTCAGCCTCTGCATCGGTGATGACATTGCCGCCCACCGGCCCGTAAGTGCCCGCGGCCACAGTATCGAAGTCGGCGACCGCCGTCGGAACATCGTCGATGACCTGTACTTCGATCGTATCGGTCGCGGTGGAGCCGTCCGTGTCGGTGACCGCGATGGCGAAGGTTGCCAAGATGGCATTCTCGCCCGCAGCATTCGGGTGCGCGGTGTTGTCTGTCAACGTGAACGCGTAGTCGACGGTGATGCTGGTCTGGCTGCCATCGGCCGGCCCGGACAGCGAAGTGATCGTGAAAGTGCCGTACGCGTTCGTGAACGTCTGCCCGACGAACGCGTCCGTGCCCTCGACGGTTAGCGCGGCGATCCCGTCGCTGCTCGTCACAGTGAAGGAACCGGTCTGGGTGAGGGCCCCGGGAGCGGGCGAGCTGCCATCAGACAGGTCGTCCTCGTCGACGATCAACTCGGCGCCGGCTGGATCGAGACCGGTGATGACCACCGGATCGTCGCTGCCGTTGACGGTCACGACCAAGGTGGAGGTGCGCACGTCGCCGTCGCCATCGGTGATTGCGTAGCTGAACGTCTCGGTGCGGCTTTCCGTCCCGTCGAGGCCCTGGACCAGCGGATTGCCGTTATCGAGGGTGTAGGTGTAACTGCCGTCCGCATTGAGCTGCAGCGTACCGTAGGTGCCGGTGATCGAACCGCCCACCACGCCCGCTCCATTGGGGCCGGAGAACGCCGTCACGGTCACGCCATCGGCGCCGGGGGTGTCGGCACCCGCATCGCCGTTGGCCTCTGCGTCGGTCACGACGTTGCCTGCCGCGACCAGCGTGACATCCTCGGTTACAGAGTCGGCATCCGGACGCGCGGATGGAACATCATCGACGATCGCGACTACCAGGTCGCTCTCGGTGAAATCGCCGTCCTGATCCGCGACGCGGATGGTGAAGCTGTCGTTGGTCGCATCGCCAAGTGTGTTCGTGGTGAGCGTATACGTGTACGCGATGCTGTCACCGCCGACCGCATCGACCACCAAGGTGCCATACGTTCCGGCGAACACCGCCCCGGCGGTCACCGGGACACCGTTGATCGTCAACACGGCCGGCCCGTCAGGCGCGGTGAACTGGATCGTTCCCACGGTGGCTTCGGCCCCGCTCGTCGGGTTCGAACCGCTTGCGAGCGCTTCTTCGAGGACGGTGGTTCCAGCGTCACCCGCGGTGGGCAGGGTCAGCGTGGTGCCGCCACTGTTGGGGATGGTGATCGTCAAAGTTGCGGTATCGACGTCGCCGTCCGCATCGGTGATGTCGTAGGTAAAGGTGTCGGTCACGCCCCCCGGAGTGCCGGGATTGCGGGTATAGCTGAAGGTACCGTCCGCCGCGACCGTCAGCGTGCCGTATGAACCGGCGGCCACCCCACCGACGGAAACCGCGCCGCCGGTTCCCGAGTAACCCGTGACGACCGCGCCGTCGGCACCCTGGGTGTCGTTGGCGCGCACATTTCCGCCGATTGGGCCATATTCGCCGGCTGCAAGAGCGGCGGCATCGTCGAGCGCTGTGGGCGCGTCGTCCGCGATCGCGATCACCAATGTGGTGCTTGCCTGGCTCCCGTCGCTGTCTGTGACGGTGACCGCGAAGATGTCGCTGTCGGGCTCGCTCGCGGTGTTGTCGGTCAGCTGATAGCTGTAGCTATAGCCCCCGTTGCTGTCGGCAGTGACGGTCAGGATGCCTTTCGCAGTGGTCACAGTGCCGCCTGCAGTGACATCGATCCCGCTTACAACCAGCGAGCCGACCGTGTCATTGCCCGTGCTGATGGCGATCGTGCCGGCGGCAAATTCGCCGTTGCCTGCGGCTTGGCTACCCGCCGGCTCTCCGTTGCGCGCCGGTAGGCCCGCCTCGGTCACGTCCGTATCGCCTGCAAGGGCAATGGTTGGCGTCGAGTCGGGGCGGAGCGTGATGGTCACCTGAGCGGCCGATGTGTCGCCATCGCCGTCGGTGATCGAATACTGGAAGGTGACCGTGCCTTCCTCTCCTGGCCCCGGCGTGTAGGTAAACGTGCCGTCGCCGTTGTTGGCGAGTTGACCCGTTCCTGTCAGCGATCCTGCCACCAGCGTGACGGTTCCCGGCTGGACGCTGTCTGCACCTGGGATATCATTGACCAGGACGTTTACCGTCACCGGCGCGTTCTCCGCCGCCTGACTGGCTGCGTCGGCGACCGCCGTGGGCGCGTCGTCCGCGATCGCGATCACTAATGTGGTGCTTGCCTGGCTCCCGTCGCTGTCTGTGACGGTGACCGCGAAGATGTCGCTGTCGGGCTCGCTCGCGGTGTTGTCGGTCAGCTGATAGC